>NZ_MUNW01000046.1 GCF_002002725.1 Sinorhizobium sp. A49
AACCGGCTCCAACGCTGCACAAGATGAAAGCTTCGCGTTTCCGCCGGTTGCTCACACCGCGCCACTTGGCGTATTCAGAACCGCCGGGGCTCTAGTCGCTGCTGGGTGAAAGTTCCGTGGCAGGTCATTGAAGGGGCGGCGCCTGTGAAAATTTTGGGGCCCTTGAGGGTAACAATCCGTTGCAGATGAGCGTGACCAAGATCCTTGTTGCAAGAATTGCACAGAATGATGTGGCTGGAGGGTCAGCACAGACGTCAACATTGGTTGCGACTGTTATTGGGCCCCGAAAGCACTCCTCCGGTAGAGACTTACGGGCCGCTTCCGCCCGGAAAAGACCAGCTTGAGAGACGGCGGATACTTGAGGAGGAATCTACCTATTTCCAAGTAAATCGGATCACTCGCTTGGGCTACCCTCTTTTCGCGCTCCGGTACCTAGACCAGAGGACGATCATTCAGAGACGCTACATTCTGTACGGTAAGATAGTCTCGTCTAGGTCTTTCGATGAGGTCCCCATCTACAATGAGGCGGGCGCCAATTTTGAAGTCGATGTTCCTCCTCATCGCGTCAAACGCTTCTCTAGTAAAGCTTGAAGTCGTGATTGCGCCGCCTGGGGAGCGGAGCAGTAAGGTGGCGCTGGATGCGTTGATCTCAACTATGGTTCCCGACCGACGTGAGCGAACGCTATTGGCATTGCTGTAACTCGCCCTCACACGGTCTGCACGGTCCCTATCAATGGAGATGCGCTTTAGCGAATTACCGTCTTGCGTTGAGAATGTGAGGTTGGAATAGGGCGTATCGTCGGATGGAAGAAGATGCTTGATGCTCTCGAAGACGTCCTCTTCGTCGTCTATATGCGCGGCCCGGAAATTTTGGGGCGACTCCACAAGCTCTTGCACCTCTGCGAAGAACTCGTCTTTGTGATTGGACGCGCCGTCCTTGAGCCCCTCGCGGGTTAGATTCTTATCATTCTGGGCGTGCCTTAGACGGGACAGGTTAAAGGTCGGCTCCTTGATGGCAATCATCAGACTGCCCAAAGCCGGATCACCAACAAGAAAGTCCAGAGTCGAGGCTTTATGCCCTCGGAGGGAAGGCGGGACGAGGACGTTCCTGGCAAAGACCTGTACGGTGCCCAAGAGCTTCATGAGCGTAGAATATGGAATGGCGTCTCGGCGCAAGTTCTCACCTCTGAAGTAGACGGCGAGAAACGCATTTTTCTCTTGTAAAACGTCTGGGCATTCCCCGAGATGCTCGAAGACCCCTACGTTGGGGTCAGGTAGGCGGCCCTTTAACTCATCCCCGGTCACTGTTAGCTCTTTGGAGACCTCATAAGCGTCGTTCGCGTAGACCAGGAAATTGTCGGACTGCGCCTCAAATGCCCCTCGAACCGATAGTCGGCCCTCCAGCAGTCCATCCAAATGCTTGTCGTCAATGTAACAGGACAAGAATTCGTGACCGTCTTCGGTATAATCGGTGCGCACGAACAAGGCGTTAAGCATGCCTACACGCGCGGTGAAGAGGATCGGCTCATCGAACTGATAAAGCGTCCTTTCAATCCGAATCTTGTACAGAGTCCCGGCGGCCGCATTCATCAGTTTTGACCCGGTGTAATGACGATTTGGCAGGAATTGAGCAGGTTGCAGCTTCTGTACTTCCAGAAAGTATGATGCTCCGGCTGCGCTGAGCTAGGCGTCACCATGAGGGTGCCATCAGCGGGCGTGACAGAGAACTTAATGATACGCTTTTTAGTGAAAAACTTGTAAGTCTTGAGAGCGTGATCCACAGCGTCCATGCTGGGCCAGACAGACAGCCCCCAACTCTGACACAACGCCTTATCGATGCCTTCGCGATCTTTCTCAGCAAAAGACTTGAAGTCGTCTACGTTCGGTTGCCGCCCATCAATAGCTTTGAAAAGTTCTGCATTGACATTCGCAGCTCCACCCGGCGGACAACTCACCGGTAATTCCTCGTGGTATTGCGTCATTAAATCATGTCCCCCAACATGCCGCGATGTTTACCTCGCTCGACCGTCTTTGTCGAGTAGTGGTAAGGGCAGACTTCGCGGATGGCGAGTATCGGCTAGTAGAAGCGAGAGGGGTCAGCGTGGAGAACACGAGGCGTGCCGTGCTTAAGGTGACCATCTTGGGTGAGGAGGATCAGATCCCCTCCCGCCCTGTCGTAATGGCATAACGAACTGAGTGGAATGTCGTAGTGTCGCCCACCCCCAACCCCTAGAGGGGGAAGCC
>NZ_MUNW01000024.1 GCF_002002725.1 Sinorhizobium sp. A49
GCCAAGAGCCAGATCCCCGGGCTCGGCTATACCGTCACCTATGCCGTCGGCAACACCCTGCTGACGATCTGGGGCATGGTGCTTGTGATGATGATGACCTAGTGCGTTTCCAGGGAAATTGCGCAGCCGTTTCCGTCAGGGGATGCGTGAAAACAAAGGGATAGTCCGTGTCTGCGATCTCGTTTGAATGGGAAACGCTCTGCCGGCGCGTCTGCTGTCGCGTCTTTCGAAGCGCGGAACAACAACATTCGAAGCCGGCTATCGAACTGTATCAGTCCTATTGTGCCATCAGAAGTGCAGCCGCCAACGGAGCGTCAATGCGGAGTGGTGGTCGCATGCAAACCTTTCAGAACAGAGTTGGGAGCGCGTAATGCCAAACAAGACCGCACATGTTGATCAGTTTCTGCTCGTCCATTCGGGTCGTGCCGACGACTGGCGCGAGATCACGACACTGGCAGACGCCTGGGCCGACAACCGCGGCGAACGGGCAGCGCTGGAGGCGGCGATCGCCGCAGTCGCGCCGGCGGAGGAGTACCACGCCTATCCGGGTGGACGATTGCTTTCCGCGCTCTCGGAGCGCATCGCCACCAACGATGCTGGCGGGGCGGCAAAACTTGCGCGTCGCATCTCCAACGGGTTGCTCACCCACTCCTACCGCGGGCGCCCGAGCGAGTGGGATGTCCATGACGAAATGTCGGCGACCGAAGTGCCCGATATCATGCCTCCCGGCACCGGCGAAGCGGGTGGGCGCCGGCCCTATTTCGAAGTCCTGTTCGTCAACAGTCAGCCTGCTGCGCGATGGGAATCGTTTGCTGCGGAAATTCGCAGGTTGCGCCGGCGGGAAGATGCCTTCATCTACGAGCCCATCCTGGCGGGGTCTTTCGAGGATGCGCTCTGCGCCGCGACATTGAACCCCGACATCATCTCTGTCGTCCTGGCCGAAGGCTTCCCCTACCGTTCGCGGCACGACGCGCCGGTGCTGCGTTCGGTGCTGGATCCACTGGGTGAGAAGGATAGCCCCGACATGTCGGCGCTTCGCCTCGCGCACGCCCTAAAGCGGATCCGGCCGGAACTCGACGTTTACCTGCTCTCCGACCGCCAGGTTGAAAAGATTGCCGGCGACCCGGCGGCGGATGCCGTGCGGCGCATCTTCTACGCGGTTGAGGAGCCGCTTGAGATGCATCTCGCCATTCTTGAGGGTGTGCAGGAGCGCTACGAAACGCCGTTCTTCGACAATCTGAAGAAATATGCGCGGCGGCCCATAGGCACATTCCATGCCTTGCCCATCGCCCGCGGCAAATCCGTCTTCAAGTCGGACTGGATCCGCGACATGGGCGAATTCTATGGGCTCAACCTGTTCCTGGCGGAAAGCAGTGCGACCACGGGTGGTCTCGATAGCCTCTTGGAGCCAACGGGCAACATCAAACGCTCGCAGGAAATGGCTGCACGCGCCTTCGGCGCCGACCACGTTTTCTTCGTGACGAACGGAACGTCCACCTCCAACAAGATGGCGGTGCAGGCGCTGCTGGCGCCCGGTGACATCGCGGTGGTCGACCGTAACTGCCACAAATCGCACCACTACGGCATGGTGCTGACCGGTGCACAGCCATACTACGTCGAAGCCTTTCCGATGACGGAGTATTCGATGTATGGCGCCGTGCCGCTCGCCACCATCAAGCGCGCGCTGTTGGCCTTGAGGGCGGAAGGACGCCTCGACCGGCTGAAACTGCTTGATCTCACCAACTGCACCTTCGACGGGCATATGTACAATGTCAGGCGGGTGATGGAGGAATGCCTTGCCATCAAACCCGACCTGATCTTCCTTTGGGATGAGGCCTGGTCCGGATTTGCCCGGTTTTCGCCGTTCCTGCGTCCACGCACGGCTATGGGTGCCGCGGGGGATATAGAGGAATGGCTGCGCGACCCGGCGTCCGTCAGTGCCTATGAAAAGCAGCGCGCCGAACTCGGCAAGGATCCCTCGGACGAAGCCTTGCTCGCCGCGCGGCTGATCCCCGATCCGCGTCTTGTCCGCCTTCGGGTCTACCAGACCAACTCGACGCACAAGTCGATGTCGGCGATCCGGCAGGGCTCCATGTTGCTGGTCAAGGATGTCGATTTCCACAATGTCGAGGCCCAGTTCCACGAGGCGGTCTTCACGCACGCCTCGACCAGCCCCAATCAACAGTTGATCGCCAGTCTCGATG
>NZ_MUNW01000022.1 GCF_002002725.1 Sinorhizobium sp. A49
CCGACGTCGACACGCTCGACACCCACAGCGCTTCCTTCACCGCACAGGGCGGCAGCTATCTCGGCACCTTCGCGCTGGCGGCGGTCAACCAGGCGGGCGATTCCGTCGGCTGGAGCTTCCAGGTCGCCGATGGCGTGCTCGATAGTCTGCAGGCCGGTCAGTCGCTGACGCAGAAGTATGACGTGACCGTCAATGACGGCCATGGCGGCACGGCAACCCAGACGGTGACGATCACCATCACCGGCACCAACGACGTTCCGGTGATCACCTCCGCGGTGCAGAGCGCGACCGTGGCGGAGATTGCCGACGGTGTTGCAGGCGAGAATGCCACGACGCACGCCAAGAGCGGCGCGGTGACCTTTGCCGACGTCGACACGCTCGACACCCACAGCGCTTCCTTCACCGCACAGGGCGGCAGCTATCTCGGCACCTTCGCGCTGGCCGCGGTCAACCAGGCGGGCGATTCAGTCGGCTGGAGCTTCCAGGTCGCTGATGGCGTGCTCGACAGTCTGCAGGCCGGACAGGTGCTGACGCAGAAGTATGACGTGACCGTCGACGACGGCCATGGCGGCACGGCAACCCAGACGGTGACGATCACCATCACCGGCACCAACGACGCCCCGGTGATCACGTCCGGTTGGCAGCTCGGCGGCGTGGTGGAACGGCTTGACGGTACCGTGGGCGAAAATGCGGTAACTCACACGCAGAACGGCGCGGTGACCTTCGCCGACGTCGACACGCTCGACACGCACAGCGCCAGCTTCACAGCGGGGGGCAGCGGCTATCTCGGTACCTTCTCGCTCGGCGTGCTGAACCAGACGACCGACAAGGTCGGCTGGAACTTCCAGGTTGCCGACGGCGTGCTCGACTCGCTGCAGGCAGGCCAAGTCCTGATGCAGACCTATGACGTGACCGTTGATGACGGCCATGGCGGCACGGCAACGCAGACGGTTACGATCGTAATCCTCGGGACGAATGACGCACCGGTGATCACGTCTGGTACACAGAGCGCTACCGTGACGGAGCGTGCTGACGGTGCCGCCGGCGAAAATGCCGTCGTCCATGTGCAGGGGGGTGCAGTAACCTTTGCCGACGTCGATACACTGGACAACCACAGCGCTAGCTTCTGGCCGCAAGGCGGCGGTTATCTCGGCACCTTCTCGCTAAATGCGGTGAACCAGGCGACTGATACGATTGGCTGGAACTTCAAGGCTGCCGACGGCGTGCTGGACTCGCTACAGGCCGGCCAGACGCTGACGCAGAAGTACACCGTGCTCGTCAATGACGGCCATGGCGGCGTCGCGACACAGACGGTGACGATCGTGATCACCGGTACGAATGACGCACCGGTGATCACGTCTGGTACACAGAGCGCTACCGTGACGGAGCGTGCTGACGGTGTGGCCGGCGAGAATGCAGTGGTGCATGTTCATGGCGGCGCGGTGGGGTTTGCCGACGTCGATACACTGGACACCCACAGCGCCGGCTTCGTAGCGCAAGGCGGCGGCTATCTCGGTACTTTCGCGCTCGGCGCGGTGAACCAGGCGGGCAATTCGGTCAGTTGGAACTTCAAGGTTGCCGATGGCGTGCTGGACTCGCTGCAGGCCGGCCAGGTGCTGACGCAGAAGTACGACGTGACCGTCGATGACGGCCATGGCGGCACGGCAACCCAGACGGTGACGATCACCATCACCGGCACGAACGATGCGCCGGTGATCACCTCTGCGGTGCAGAGCGGTGCGGTGACGGAGATCGCCGACGGTGTTGCAGGCGAGAATGCCACGACGCATGCGCAGAACGGCGCGGTGACCTTTGCCGACGTCGACACGCTCGACACCCACAGCGCAACCTTCACCGCGCGGGGCGGCAGCTATCTCGGCACCTTCGCGCTGGCGGCGGTCAACCAGGCGGGCGATTCCGTCGGCTGGAGCTTCCAGGTCGCCGATGGCGTGCTCGATAGTCTGCAGGCCGGTCAGTCGCTGACGCAGAAGTATGACGTGACCGTCAATGACGGCCGGTGCG
>NZ_MUNW01000079.1 GCF_002002725.1 Sinorhizobium sp. A49
GTGACCGCCACGCTGATTGCGGCCGTCATCATCGGGCAGCTCGGGATCACCATATCGCCACCGCTCAAGGCCACGTTCTTTCTGATGTTCCTGTTTGCGATCGGCTATGGCGTCGGGCCGCAGTTCGTGCGGGGCATCGCCAAGGACGGTCTTCCGCAGGCATTATTCGCAGCGGTTGTCTGCGTCTTTTGCCTCGGTGCCCCCTATATCGCCGCCAAGATAGCCGGCTACGATGTCGGCTCTGCGCTCGGGCTCTATGCCGGATCCCAGACCATTTCCGCGTCGATGGGATTGGGAACGGACGCGATCAATCGTCTCGGTCTGGCACCGGAAGAGACCAAGCGGTTGCTGGACGCGATGCCGGTCGCCTATGCGGTCACCTATATTTTCGGCACGATCGGATCGGCCATCGTGCTGGCCCTGATCGGTCCCGCGCTCATGGGTATCGACCTGGAAGCGGAATGCAAACGCTACGAGGCGGAGCAGGGCGGCAAGAAGGAAGTGGGCGGAGCGGGAACCGCTTGGCATCACTACGAGCTGCGCGCCTATCGGGTCCGAGAGGGCGGGCCGGTCGTCGGCAAGACGGCGCATGAAGCCGAATCCATGATCCCCGAGCAGCGGGTCTTCATCGAGCGTATTCGTCGCGGGGGAAAGATCGAAGATGCGACGGCAACGACCGTGATCCAGGCGGGCGACGTCGTCGCCGTGGCCGGCCGGCGGGACGTGCTGGTAAGCCTGATTGGGCATGCGGCGGAAGAAGTCGACGACCGCGAATTGCTGGCAGTCCCGGTCGAAGGGGTCGATGTCCTTGTCACGACCAAGGAGGCGAACGGTAAGACGCTGGCCGAGCTGGCGCAATGGCCAACGTCCCGTGGCGTGTTCCTGCGCCGGATCGCCCGTGGCGCGACGGCGACGGAGATCCCGATCCTTCCGAACACGCAGATCCATCGCGGCGATATCCTGACGATCGTCGGGCGGACGCAGGATACCGCGGCTGCCGCCAAGGCACTCGGCGTTGCCGATCGTCCGAGCGATGTCGCCGACGTCGCGTTCATCGGTGCGGCGATTGCCATCGGCGCCCTGATCGGCGCGCTCGTCTACAAGGTCGGCGACGTGCCGTTCACGCTGTCGACGTCAGGCGGAGCGTTGATCTCCGGGCTCTTCTTCGGCTGGCTGCGCTCCGTGCGGCCGAAATTCGGACGGATACCGACATCGACGGTCTGGTTCATGAATTCGGTCGGCCTCAATGTCTTCATCGCCGTGGTCGGGATCTCGTCGGGCCCGGGCTTTGTTGCCGGTCTGCAGCAGCTTGGTTTCAGCCTGTTCCTTTGGGGCATATTCGCAACGACCGTGCCGCTGGTTCTGGCAATGTATGTGGGAAAATATGTGTTCCGGTTCCACCCTGCCATTCTCCTGGGGTGCTGCTCGGGCGCGCGCACGACGACTGCCTCCCTCGGCATGATCAACGATCGCGCCAAGAGCCAGATCCCCGGGCTCGGCTATACCGTCACCTATGCCGTCGGCAACACCCTGCTGACGATCTGGGGCATGGTGCTTGTGATGATGATGACCTAGTGCGTTTCCAGGGAAATTGCGCAGC
>NZ_MUNW01000021.1 GCF_002002725.1 Sinorhizobium sp. A49
CTCTTATGTTCGTTGTCAAGTGGTCTAGGCATGATTGTGTCCCTTCCATCAGTAGTGATGAAGCCGTGTAGATGAAGCTGATATACAAAGTTGGAGGCAGGGCTTTCGACGACGGTTGGCATACTCTTATGCGCGGGTTGTTTACCGCATTTCCGTAGGTTCGTCTGGGGCTGCCTCTGTCTACGATCGGGCATGAGCTCAACGCTTGCCACGTGGATTTGGCGAGGATTCCCCACCGGGGCTCTGCCCCCAAGTTTATACATCAGCAGATGTATGCGAATGCTGATTAGCTGCTTCCTTTCATGTGTTGAGGTTGGCGTTGATCATGCTTATGCGGCGGGAGCGACCTCTTGACCGATAGCCCACAGGAACGCCGCCATTTCCCGAGCGATCGCGATGATGGCGACTGCCTTGAGCTTCCCCGCGCCGATAAGTTGACGGTAGCGTGCGCATAGCCGGATCTGAGCTTTCCAGGCGATTTCGCGGACCGGCCGTGGCAGCCCCTCCAGTCTTGCCTGGATGGCCCGACTTACCCGGGCCGGGTATCGATACGTCCACGCGCCCTCGATCAGAACACGGCGGGCCCGCGTATTTCCCGCCTTGGTGATACCCTTGCGTTTCACCCGTTCGCCCGTCGAGCTCTCGGACGGCACAAGCCCCAGATACGCCATCAGCTGCGGAGCCGTTTCGAAGCGCCTGACGTCGCCGATTTCAACCACGAAAGTCACCGCGGTGAGGAGCGCGACGCCGCGCATCGCCTGATAGGCTTCGACGACTGGCGCCATCGACCAGGAGGCCACAGTCGCGGCGACCTGTTTGGTCAGCCGCTCTACCCGGACCTCCGCGTCTTCGATGGCCTGAATGTATTCTGCCAGAACGATGTGGTGGGCGGGATGGGTGAACGACAGCTCTGCCAACCATCGCCGATGGATTTGCGTCCAGGGCGAGCGGCCGCTGTAAATATGACCGCGACGCAGCAGGAAAGCCTGCAACTGCTGGCGGGATTTCTTCAGGGCGTCGTTTGCAGCCTCACGAGCCCGGACCAGATCGCGGATCGCCTCATGGGTCTCGTCTGGAACCCAAACTCCCGTCAGTTCCCCCGCCCGGTGCAATCGCGCCAGGCTCACGGCGTCGCGCCGGTTGGT
Organism: Sinorhizobium sp. A49; assembly: GCF_002002725.1. Taxonomy (GTDB): domain Bacteria; phylum Pseudomonadota; class Alphaproteobacteria; order Rhizobiales; family Rhizobiaceae; genus Ensifer. The sequence goes on from NZ_MUNW01000021.1 coordinate 1,146, forward strand.
CTTGACCCGATCGCCCGATCGCTTGGGAATGAGCGATGGCGCAACAACCTCGCAAGCATGGCCAAGCTCAATGATCTGCCGATACAGATCGTATCCGGTCGGCCCCGCTTCGTAGCAGAAATGCAACCGCGAAGCTCGCTTCGCCAGCTTCTCCACCATCGAGGCGACCGATCCCGGATCCGACGAGATGTCTCCGTAAAACCTCACCTCACCGTTCCGCCCGCCGTCGGCGACCGCCACTGAGATTTTCAATTTCGATGTATCCAGTCCGATGAAAAGTTCGCTATCCTTGTCCACGGTCCGTCCTCGCTTAAGCATGGGGCTCGGCACCGGCCCGTCCGGTGCGACCGCCGTTTCATGCTTACTACGAAGGCGGGCTGCCTTCCCCGTGCGAACATACGGTCTACGA
>NZ_MUNW01000020.1 GCF_002002725.1 Sinorhizobium sp. A49
TCGGCACCTGCACGCCCTTGTAGCCACAATCGGCCGCCCATTTCGTGATCGACGCAAACGAGTTGAACGGCGCGACATCCCCGGCAAACTGCGCCAGAAACAGGCCAGGGCCCTTGATCGTTTTCATGATTTTTCCTCGTCTAAGCTGCCGTGGCCGGGTTGGCGCCATGGTCAGGTGGCGCCGGGCACAGGGTTGGCCAGGCGCGATTTCGACCTGCAGAATGTTTGTGAAACGAAATGGCGCGCCCGACATGCGGGCGCGCCATGTTGATCAGAACGGAGAATCCGGGAAGTAGAACTGCTCGGCATTGTCCTTGGTCACCAGCGTGGCGTCGAGGATGTATTCGCCGCTCACCGGAACCTGATCATAGAACTTGGCGGCAGTCAGCTGCATGGCGGTTGCCACCATCGCCGGCGGATAGAGCACGTCGACCGGAACCATCTTGTCGCCGTCCATGACTTTCTTGATCATGTCCTTCGAGCCGGCGCCGGCGACGATATACTGGATATCCGTGCGCTTTGCCTGGCCGATAGCTTCGAGAACGCCGACGGCCATGTCGTCGTCCTGGCACCAGACCACGTCGATCTTCGGATACTTCGTCAGGTAGTCCTGCATGACGCGGAAGGCGTCGTCGCGGTTCCAGTTGCCGTATTGGCGATCGAGAACCTTGACGTTGGAGCCGGCGATACCCTTGTCGAAACCATCCTGGCGCTGCTGGTCGATCGGGATCGGCAGGCCGCGGATGACGACGACTTCGGCGTCCGGCGTCGTCTTCTTGATGTATTCGCCGGCGACCTGGCCGAGCGCCGGGTTGTTGCCGGCGACATAGAGATCGCGGATCGAACTGTCGTTGACCGACGGCGCGCGGTCGACGAGCGCGACGAAGGCGCCGGAATCCTTGACCTGCTGGATGGCGTTGACGAGCGGATCCGGATCCGACGGCAGGATGACCAGTGCATCGAGGCCCTGTACCGCGAGGTCCTGCACGGCATTTGCCTGTGTGGCGGCATCGGGCGAGGTCTTGACGATGACGTTCAGGCCCGGATGTTCCTGCATCAGCAGCTTGGCGACCCGTTCGGCGTGGAAGACGACGCCGGCCGTCCAGCCATGGTCGGCGGCCGGGATCGATACGCCGATCGTCACTTTCTTGTCTTGTGCCCAGGCGCCCGGTGCAGCGCCTGCAAATGCCGCCACGGCGGCGACGGTCAAACCGATAATTGTCCTACGCATAGTCTCCCTCCCAAGAGTTCCACGGGGCCTCGATTGCAATGAAACCGGGCTCGCCCCAATGGCCCGGTCAATTTTCAGGCGCGGCGCATCAGCGACCGCTGCACCAGCATGGCGATGATGATGATCGCACCTTGGATGGCGCCGATCAGATACTCGCTGACAAAATTCGAAAGCAGCATGATGTTGCCGACGATCTCCAGGATGAACGCGCCGCAGACCGTGCCCCAGACGCGACCGACGCCGCCCCTCAGAGCCGTGCCGCCGACGACCACCGCGGTGATTGCCTGCAATTCCCAGAGGATACCGGTGG
>NZ_MUNW01000085.1 GCF_002002725.1 Sinorhizobium sp. A49
TGCGTCAGGCGATGCCGCCGAGGCAGACATATTTGATCTCGGTGAATTCCTCGATGCCATATCTGGAGCCTTCGCGGCCGAGGCCGGAGAGCTTGACGCCGCCGAACGGCGCTTCCGCCGTCGAGATCAGTCCAGTGTTGACCCCGACCATGCCGTATTCCAGCGCCTCGGCAACGCGGAACACCCGCGCCAGATCCTTGGCGTAGAAATACGAGGCCAGGCCAAATTCCGTGTCGTTGGCCTGTTCGATCACATCGGCCTCGTCCTTGAAGCGGAACAGCGGCGCAACCGGGCCGAAAGTCTCTTCGCGCGCCACGGCCATCGCCTGGGTGACGTCGGCCAGCACCGTCGCCTCATAGAAGGTGCCGCCGAGCGCATGGCGCTTGCCGCCCTGAATCACGCGCGCGCCCTTGGCGGTGGCATCGGCAACGTGTTCCTCCACCTTTTCCAGTGCCGCCTGGTCGATCAGCGGGCCGAGGATCACGCCCTGGTCGAGACCATTGCCGATCGTCAGCTTGGCAACAGCCGCCGCCAGCTTGTCGGAGAAGGCGTCATAGACCTTGTCCTGCACATAGATGCGGTTGGCGCAGACGCAGGTCTGGCCATTGTTGCGGAACTTGGCGATCAGGGCGCCTTCCACGGCCGCATCGAGATCGGCATCGTCGAAGACGATGAATGGCGCGTTGCCGCCGAGCTCCAGCCCGAGCTTCTTGATCGTGCCGGCGCTCTGGCGATAGAGCTCGGCGCCGACCTCGGTCGAGCCGGTAAAGGTCAGCTTGCGCACCACCGGGTTGGCGGTCATCTCGGCGCCGATCTCACGAGCCGAGCCGGTGACGACACTGAAGAGCCCCTTTGGCAGGCCGGCACGTTCGGCAAGAATCGCAATGGCAATGGCCGAGAACGGCGTCTGTGCCGCTGGTTTCAGCACCATGGCGCAACCGGCGGCAAAGGCCGGGCCGGCCTTGCGGGTGATCATCGCATTGGGGAAGTTCCAGGGCGTGATCGCGGCGACGACGCCGATCGGCTGCTTCATCACCATGATGCGCTTGTCCGGCTGGTGGCCGGGGATCAGGTCGCCATAGATGCGGCGCCCCTCTTCGGCGAACCATTCGACGAAGCTGGCGCCATAGACGATTTCGCCGGTCGCTTCGGCCAGCGGCTTGCCCTGTTCGAGCGTGAGGATGCGGCCGAGATCGTCCTTGTTCTCGATCATAAGCTCAAACCAGCGGCGAAGCACACCGGCGCGATCCTTGGCAGTGCGAGCAGCCCAGCCCTTTTGCGCCAGACGCGCCGCTTCGATCGCCGCCTTCGTCTCCTTGCCTCCAAGCTTCGGCACGCGTCCGACGAGTTCGCCCGTCGCCGGGTTGGTTACATCGATCGCATTGGCGGCATCCGCTTCGATCCATTCGCCACCAATCAGGGCAGCCTGGCGAAACAGTGACGGGTCCTTAAAA
>NZ_MUNW01000066.1 GCF_002002725.1 Sinorhizobium sp. A49
TGACCTGCCCCTGAGAATTTCCTCCAGAATGGATTAGAGTCCGGCCCATTAAAGGACGGACGAATGAAGAAGCAGAGATTTACGGAAGAGCAGATTATTGCGGTGCTGAAGGAGCAGGAGGCTGGCGCGAAGGTGGCCGACCTCTGCCGCAAGCACGGAATTTCAGAAGCAACGTTTTATAATTGGAAAGCCAAATACGGTGGCATGGAAGTCTCCGAGGCGAAGCGGCTGAAGGCGCTTGAAGACGAGAACGCGAGACTGAAGAAGCTGCTGGCCGAACAGATGCTGGATGCAGCCGCACTTCGCGAGCTTCTTGCAAAAAAATGGTAGGGCCTGCCGCCAAACGCGACGCCGTCGCGCATCTGAAGACCGTCATGGGTCTTTCGGAACGGCGGGCCTGCCAGATTATATCTGCGGATCGGAAGATGGTGCGATATCGGTCCTGCCGACCGCCGGAGGTAGAATTGCGGGCGAAGCTACGCGACCTCGCCAATGAGCGACGGCGTTTCGGATACCGGCGACTGTTCGTCCTGCTTCGGCGGGACGGAGAGCCGTCCGGCGTCAATCGCATCTACCGGCTCTATCGCGAGGAAGGTCTTTCCGTTCGCAAGCGCAAAGCCCGGCGGCGTGCGGTCGGCACGCGTGCGCCGATCCTGGTCGAGGCGAAGGCCAATGCCCGCTGGTCGCTGGACTTCGTGCATGACCAGTTTGCCTGCGGCCGACGCTTCCGCGTCCTCAACATTGTCGATGATGTGACGCGCGAATGCCTGGCGGCGATCCCGGACACATCCATCTCCGGTCGACGTGTCGCCCGAGAACTGACGACGCTGATCGAACGACGCGGCAAGCCAGGAATGATTGTCTCCGACAACGGCACCGAACTAACGTCGAATGCCATCCTTGCCTGGTCGAAGGATCACAAGGTCGAGTGGCACTACATCGCGCCGGGAAAGCCGATGCAGAACGGCTATGTCGAGAGTTTCAACGGTCGGATGCGCGACGAGTTGCTCAATGAAAGCCTGTTCTTCGGCCTCGATCATGCCCGTAGCGCCATTGCTGAATGGGCGGACGATTACAACCATTTCCGGCCGCACTCATCGCTCGGATACAAAACCCCGGCAGACTTTGCCGGGACCATCGCCGCAACCGGCTCCAACGCTGCACAAGATGAAAGCTTCGCGTTTCCGCCGGTTGCTCACACCGCGCCACTTGGCGTATTCAGAACCGCCGGGGCTCTAGTCGCTGCTGGGTGAAAGTTCCGTGGCAGGTCA
>NZ_MUNW01000018.1 GCF_002002725.1 Sinorhizobium sp. A49
CCCCGCAAGCGGGGAGAGGGTTAGGGTGAGGGGCCGCGGCCGGGAACCAAGGTCGCGGCTGCAGCTGTGGCTACCGCAGGCTCAGCGCCCGTCGCAAACCTCCCGCCGGCTCCGTGGCTCCGCCTCAGATCCCCAGCAGCCGCCGGTTGGCCGCCTCGTCGGTGCCGCTATCGGCAAAGTCGTCGAACGCCTTTTCGGTGACCCGGATGATGTGGTGCTTGACGAAGTCGGCACCCTCGCGCGCGCCGTCCTCGGGATGCTTCAGGCAGCACTCCCACTCCACCACCGCCCAGCCGGCGAAATCATTGGCCGCCATCTTGGAAAACACCGCGCCGAAATCGACCTGGCCGTCGCCGAGCGAGCGGAAGCGCCCGGCCCGGTTGACCCAGCCCTGGTAGCCGCCATAGACGCCCTGCCGCCCCGTCGGGTTGAACTCGGCATCCTTGACGTGGAACATCCGGATGCGATCCTTGTAGATGTCGATGTTGTCGAGATAGTCGAGGCACTGCAGCACATAGTGCGAGGGGTCGTAGAGCATGTTGGCGCGGGCATGGTTGCCGGTGCGCTCCAGAAACATCTCGAAGGTGATGCCGTCGTGCAGGTCCTCGCCCGGATGGATCTCGTAGCAGATATCGACGCCGCAATCCTCGGCATGGTCGAGGATCGGTTTCCAGCGTTTCGCCAGTTCGTCGAACGCGGTCTCGATGAGGCCCGCCGGCCGCTGCGGCCAGGGATAGACGAACGGCCAGGCAAGCGCGCCGGAAAAGCTCGCCATCGCATCGAGCCCCAAATTCTTCGAGGCCGTCAGCGCCAGCTTCACCTGCTCGACCGCCCATATTTGGCGCGCCTTCGGATTGCCGCGCACTTCCGGCACGGCAAAGCCGTCGAACACCTCGTCATAGGCCGGATGCGTGGCGACCAGCTGGCCTTGCAGGTGCGTCGAAAGCTCGGTGATCTCCACACCGTTGTCTCTCGCAATGCCGGCAAGCTCGTCGCAATAGGCCTTCGATGTCGCCGCCTTCTTCAGATCGATCAGCCTGCTATCCCACGTCGGCACCTGCACGCCCTTGTAGCCACAATCGGCCGCCCATTTCGTGATCGACGCAAACGAGTTGAACG
>NZ_MUNW01000061.1 GCF_002002725.1 Sinorhizobium sp. A49
CTGACCAAAGCACCAAAACAAGTCCCCGCCTGACCCGGTCCCGGCCAATCAACCAAGAAACCTCAGCGCAAAAACAAGATCAAAAACAAAACCCGCCGAAAAATCGACGGGTTTGTCAGCAGTCTGACGCACCCGGTTGCGGGTGCGTTTTGATATCTGTTCCCCAATCCCGCCGCCGCGCGGCGGGCAGGGTTCGGCAAAATTCAGCTACCGTCGACGAGGCTGAGGATGTCGTCGACAAGTGCCGAATGGGCGTCGGACAGATTGCCCTCTCCGCCAAGTCCGCCGATGCCTGCCATCTGCAGCGCGTGCTGATCATAGAGCACGTGGTCGAGCTGCTGCGCATCGGCGGTGCCACCGGCCGGAACGGCGATGTTGATGGGGTGGAAATACCCGATGCTGACATCGACCATGCTGCCGTTGGAATAGCCGGATCCGCCGCCGCCGGCCATTCCGTCGCCGGTGAAGATCGTGTCGGAGGACAGGTTGAAACCGCCACCGGCACCGCCGATGCCCGCGATCTGCACGCCGCCCTGATCGAAGATGGCGTTGTTGGTCTGGTGGGCCTGGGCGTCGCCGCCGGCGGCGCCGACAGCGATGTTGATCGGCGAAAAAACGGCTACGTTGACGTCGATCATGCTGCCGATAAACGTGCCGTCGCCGCCATGCCCGGCGAAATTATCGCCGGTAAAGGTTATGGATGTTGCGTGGTTCGCAGACGAGCCGCCGCCGGCAATGTTGTTATCGCCACCCGAACCGCCGATGCCGCCTATCTGGGTCGCGCCTTGCAGCATGGCCGCGTTGTTGACCTGGCTGGCTGTCGCCGTCGAGCCAGGCCCCCCCGCGACCGCGGTGTTCACCGGGGCAAATACGCCCACGTCGGTGCTTACGAGGCTGCCGATGAAGGTGCCGTGGCCGCCGCCCCCGGCATTGCCGCCACCGCTGCCCGCAGAGTTGCCATTGCCGCCATCGCCGCCCATGCCGGCCATCTCGGTGGCATGCTGGTTGATCAGCGCGTCATTGCCCTGTTGCGCATCTGCGGCCGAATGGGGGCCGGTAATGGCGGCGTTCGAGGGCATGAAGACGGCGAGCGTGTTGCTGTCGAGCGTGCCGATGCTCGTTCCGTTGCCGCCGCTGCCGGCCGAATTGTGGTCCGGATCGGGAACGAGTTCGAGGGGAAGCCAGGTGGGAACCAGCGCGAGGTGCCCGGCGGCAGCGCTTGCGACCGTGATCTGATTGGTGTTCGCGTTCGGCGCCGTTTCCGACAAGGGACGAGTTTCCGTCATCGCCGTCTCTCCAATCCACCGTTCAGCGCAGCCCCTGCGAGATCGCGCAGGACATGGGTCCGAATTGAACCGCTATTCTGTAGCCAGTTGCGGGAAAAGAAGAGCCTGCAATTCGTCTACGCCCGTTTGGGTAGGGTCTAGCCGTTTGGCCGTAACGCACGGTCTTGTCGCGCCAACCTGGCACAACCTCAGGCGGAAGCCGGCATGCGGTCATCATTTATGCATTGAAAAAGAAAGAACTTATGCACTAGTATGCCCTTGCAGTTGCAACAGAAGCGCTGCCGACATTTAAGATCAGCAGACGGGCAGACACAGATACACGCACCAGCAGACAGTTACAGGTGACGCCATAGTGCGTCCGATCGGGAGGGGAAATGGCAGTCAAGAGTGTCATCCGTTTGCATCGATCGATCTGCTTCCTGGCGACTGCGTGTCTGCTCATTCCGGAACCCTACACGTACAATTTCAGGGCCTTTGCGCAGGAACAGGCTGCCACCGATCCGGCGGCCGGGCAGCAGGCCGATGCGGATAGACCGGAGCCACTCAGCGAGGACGAACTCGAAGTCCTTGTTGCCCGCATCGCGCTCTATCCCGACGAATTGGTCGCGCTCATCGCGTCGGCTTCACTCTTTCCGTTGCAGATTGTCGAGGCCGAGCGCTATCTCGACAATCTCAAGAAGAACAAGGACCTGAAGCCCAAGGACAGCTGGGACGGCAGCGTGATCTCGCTGCTGAACTATCCAGATATCGTGACGATGATGAGCGAGGACATCGACTGGACGCAGTCCCTGTCCGATGCGATGGCCTACCAGCAAAAGGACGTGCTGATCGCGATTCAGCAGCTTCGTGATAAGGCGGTGGCCTCGGGCGTGCTGAAGACTGACGACAAGATGACCATCGTTCAGGAGAACGACAACGTCATCATCCAGGCGGCCAATCCGGAAAAGATCTACATTCCGCAATACGAGCCGGAGATGCTCTACGCGCCGAACTATGCGCCGGAGCCCCTGTCTTATTATCCCGAGCCATATCCGAACTACTACTATCCGGCGGCGACGTTCTTTGCGGGCGCGGTGACCGGAGCGGTATTTGGTGCGATGGTCGATTGGGATGACTGGGGCGTGTGGGGCGGACGCTACGATGGCGACATCGACGTCGACTGCAACAACTGCTTCAACAACATCAACGGTAAGGTCAAGTTCAACGACATCGACTGGAAGAATGTCGATCGCAGCAAGATCAACATCGACAAGAACCAACTCGCCAAGTTCGATCGTTCGAACATGAAGAACAGGATCGAAGCGAACGGCAATAACAACATCCGCGACAAGGCCAAGATCACCAGAAGCGATGCGAGTGCGAACCTGCGGCAGAAGGTCGACACGGGCTCCTTCAAGGACCTGAAGGATGTTCGCAGCAACAAGCTCGATGGCGCGAAGAACCGGGCTGGTAACGCGCGGCCGAATGCCGGAGCGGGCAACCGGCAGGCAGGCGCTGCCGGTGCGGCGCAGCGGCCCGGGAACATCTCGAAGCCCGGCGGCGGTTCAGGCGGCAAGGTCAATCGGCCGGCGAGCAAGCCGCGTCCGGCAGGAAAAGCCGACAATCGTCCACGCAAGCCGTCAGGTCTCGGCGAAGTGCGTTCCGGCAAGGCGACGCAGGTTCAGTCGCGGCGCGGTGGCCAGGCTATGGGTGGCGGCGCCCGCAGCGGGAACAGGCCGCATCGGTCTGTTGGTCAGGGTGGCGGCGGCGGTGGACGGTCTGTGGCCCGGCACGGCGGTGGCGGTGGGGCTCGTCATGGTGGCGGCGGTGGACGTCGTCGTTGAGCGCGTGAAACGGGAGGGTATGGTCATGACCAGGTATCATCGTCAGAGCATGATTTTCCGTTCGGGTGTCGGGCTAGCGTTGCTCGGCCTGTCGGCCTATGCCGGAGTTACACTGGCGGCAGAGAGCGAGCCGCCGGAGCTCGCAGACTATATCTCGCCGACCGATCCCCCCACCTTCGACGATCCCGACAAGGCGGTTTCGGCTTTCAAGGAGGCGATGAGTTCGAGCGATTTCGGCAAACTTGCCACGCTGCTGGGCCTTGATGCCGAAAAGCTGAAGGCGGGCGAAGGGGTGATGGACACCTACGAACAGATAAAGGCAGGTGCCGCGAAGAAGGTAGTCCTGATGGATGCGGGCGATAACAAGATCATCCAGGTCGGCGACCAGCTCTGGCCCTTGCCCTTCCCAATCGTCAAGGGCGACGACGGCAAGTGGGCTTTCGACACTTATGCCGGCATCGAGGAGATCATCAACCGCCGCGTCGGCGAGAACGAGCTTGAGGCGATCAACACGGTGCGCGCCTATGTGGACGCCCAGGAGGAGTATACCCAGGAAGATCACGATGGGGATGGCGTGTTCGAATATGCCCAGAAGCTGATTTCAAGTGAAGGCAAGACCGATGGTCTCTATTGGCCTGTAGAGCAGGGGGATGGCGACAGTCCGGCAGGCGATCTCTCGCAAGCTCAATTGGACAAGGCCAAGGCCGATGAGGGCTATTATGGCTACCGCTTCAAGATCCTGACGCGCCAGGGCGGAAACATCGCCGGCGGCTCCTACGACTATGTCATCAACGGCAATATGATTGCAGGCTTCGGGCTCGTCGCGTGGCCGGTAAAATATGGCGAAACGGGCATCCATACTTTCGTCGTCAACCGCAACGGTATCGTCTATCAGGCCGATCTCGGAGCGGGGACGGATGCGATGGCGCGCGATATCAAGCAGTTCAATCCCAACGACAACTGGACCATTACCGAGGATTGAGCGCTCTTGGGTATCAAGAACAAGGAGCAAGCGGGGAAGGGACAAGCGGCGCCAGAGCCGCGGCGTCTTGATCCTACCGCCAGCGAGTATCTGGCGGCCCATGGAGGGCCGTTTTTCGAGTTGCAACGACGATTTGGGCTGCTTCACGAGCGCTCGCTGAAGACTGGCAGGCGGGCCTTGTTGTTCGTCGGGCTGGCCTGGTTCGTGCCGCTCTTGCTCGGGCTACCGCGCAGCTTTCTCGCGGCTGACACGCCTGGCTCCTACCTCGGCGATCTCGGCGTCTGGGCCCGTTTCGTGGTGGGGATCGGCGCCTTCGTGCTTGCCGAACAGCAGGTCGAACGCGGGTTGCGCATAAAGCTCGGTCAGTTTCTGAAGGCACCTTTGATCGCACCCGGTTCGGTTGCGCCCTTCGCCGAGGCCGTGACAACCGCACTCGCAAGGCGCGACTCGCGGGTTGCAGAAGCGATTTGCCTTGTCCTTGCGATTATCGCTGGGGTGGTGGCCTTTGCCAACACGCACACGGCGACGGTATCCTCCTGGGCGGTCGAGGTTTCGGCCGACGGTAACCGCCTTACGGCGACGGCCTGGTGGATGGTGTTTGTCAGTCAACCGTTGTTCGTTTTCCTGCTGTTGCGCGGGCTCTGGCGACACTTCGTCTGGGCCCAGCTCTTGCGCCGGATTGCAGGGCTGGAACTCAGGCTGGTCGCAACCCATCCGGATGGCAATGGCGGGCTCGCGTTTCTTGCGAGCTATCCCAACGCATATGCTCTTTTCATATTTGGCGTCAGTGCGGCAATCGGTGCGGCGATCGCCAAGCATCTGCTGCAGGAAAGCCTGACGAGCACCACGTTCAGCATGATTGCCGGCGGTTGGCTGGTGGTTGTACTGGCGCTCTTTGCCTATCCGCTTTCGGCCTTCTCGAAGCCGCTTGGACAGTTGAAGGAGCGCAGTCTGCTGATGCTGGGAACACAGGCGACACGCTATCACCGATCAAACGAGCGCAAGATTCTCGGGACCAATGTGGTGGCGGTGAGCACGGACGAGGCCCAGCAACAGGCAGACGACATTGCCGACCCGACGAAACAGTTCGAAACCACGCGCAAGCTGTCGGCGATGCTGTTGAACCGGTCGGCCATCGTGCCTGTTGCGGCGGCCGCTCTTCTGCCCATCGCAGCTGCCGGCGCCACGATACTCCCCTACAAGGAAGTCTTCTCGGTTCTCAAGAAACTGCTGCTGCTCTGAACACTGTCGCCCGGACCGGTTATGGCGCAGCACCGAAGAAGGTGAGGCGGCTGAAGAGCACGTAGTGCGATTCTGACACCATCAGTGCGACGAAGACCAGCACCAGAAGCGGCGGCAGCAGGATCGCGTAGATCAGCGCCAGACGCTCCCAGGCCATATGCATGAAGACGGCAACGATCAGCCCCGCCTTCAGCATCATGAAGATGAGGATCAGCGACCATCTGAGATAGCCCTGAAGGCCGACATAGTCGACCATGTAGGAGAAGGCGCTGAGCACGAAAAGCAGGCCCCAGACAAGCAGATACAGGCCGATCGGGTGCTGTTGATGCTCTCTTGCAGCGCTGTGTGCCGGTGCGTCAATCATGGCCGTTCCTCACCAGAGATAGAAGAATGCGAAGATGAAGACCCAGACGAGGTCGACGAAGTGCCAGTAGAGACCGGTGATTTCGACGATCTCGTATTGTCCTTTGCGGCTGGTGAAAAAGCCGCGCTTGCCCGTGTCGAAATCGCCGCGCCAGACTTTTCGCGCGATGATCAGCAGGAAGATCACGCCGATCGTCACGTGCGTGCCGTGGAAGCCGGTGATCATGAAGAAGGTGGAGCCGAACTGCGGCGCTCCCCACGGGTTGCCCCATGGGCGCACGCCTTCGGAGATCAGCTTCGTCCATTCGAAGGCCTGCATGCCGACGAACGTGGCGCCGAAGAGCGCCGTCAGCAGCATCAGTGCGGCCGTCTTGCGGCGGTCGCGGCGATAGCCGTAGTTGACCGCCATGGCCATGGTGCCGCTCGATGAAATCAGCACAAAGGTCATGATGGCGATCAGGATCAGCGGCACGTCGGAGCCGCCGATGTGCAGTGCGAAGACCTCGCTCGGGTTGGGCCAGGGGACCGCGGTCGACATGCGCGCCGACATATAGGCGACCAGAAAACAGCCGAAGACGAAGGTGTCGCTGAGCAGGAAGATCCACATCATGGCCTTCCCCCAGGAGACATTCTTGAAAGTGCGCTGATCCGCTGCCCAGTCGGCGGCAAAGCCGGCGAGCCCCGATGGCCGTGGCAAGGGCTCTGTGACAGGAGAATGTGTCGGCGCGGACATGGGGCAGCTCCTAGGTCAAGATTTGCCGGCAGAGGTCGATGAAGTCGTTGGCCCAGCCGGAGAACAGCGCAAACAGCACGAGCCAGACAGCGAGCATGAAGTGCCAATAGGTGGCGCAGAGCGTGATCGACAGGGTCGCTCGTGCGTCGATCGGCCCCTTGCGGGTTGAGAGAATGGTGCGAGCAAGAGCGATCAGGCCACCGATGATGTGCAGGCCATGCATGCCGGTGATCATGTAGAAGAAGCTGTTCGCCGCATTGCCGGTCAGAAGGTATCCGGCGTCGGTGAGTTCGCGCCAGGCGAAGACCTGGCCGACGAGAAAGGCGAGGCCCAGGGCAAGGGCGGCGATCAGAGCTGTGCGGCTGGCATCGTCGCGGTGGCGTTCAGCCGATACCTTGGCGGCGTGGAGCATCAGGCTTCCTGCCGCAAGCACGGCCGTATTCAGCCAGAGAAGCTTCGGCATCGGCGTCGACCACCAGTCGGTCGACGCCATGCGCATGAAGTAGGCGCTGATGAAGAGGGTGAACAGCGCTCCGACCACGGCGAGAAAGACGCCGAGGCCGATCTTTGCCGGCTCTATTGGGCGCCGGCCCTGCGGGCGCGTGTCGTGGTGTTGGCCGACTTCCAGCCAGGGTTTCGAGAACATCCGTTGCTGTGACAGCCACCATCCGGCGATCGCGGCGATGACGGCAAGGAAGATCAGCGTCACTGTCATGTCGCTGCCTCCCGCGTCAGGTTGTCGGGGCCTGGCTGGTTCTGCGGGATGAAATCTTCCGGCGCGCCCGGTACGCTGTAGTCATAGGCCCAGCGATAAACCACCGGCAGGTCTTTCCAGTTGCCATGGCGCGGTGGCGTTTCCGGCGTCTGCCACTCGAGCGTCGTTGCCCGCCAGGGGTTGCCGCCGGACTCGCGGCCATGGCGGATGCTCCAGACCAGATTGAACAGGAAGACGATCTGGGCCGCGCCGACGATGAGGGCGACGATGGTGATGAACTCGTTGAGCGTGTGGGCCGAGGCCGGCACGAAGGCCGTTTCGCCCATCTCGTAGTAGCGTCGGGGCATGCCGATCAGGCCGAGATAGTGCATCGGGAAGAAGATCAGGTAGGCGCCGACGAACGTCACCCAGAAGTGAAGCTGGCCCATCGCCTCGTTGAGCATGCGCCCCGTGACTTTCGGATACCAGTGATAGATGGCGCCGAAGATGACGAGGATCGGGGCCACACCCATGACCATGTGGAAATGGGCAACGACGAACATCGTATCGGACAGCGGCACGTCGACGACGACGTTGCCGAGGAAGAGGCCGGTGAGCCCGCCATTGAGGAAGGTGACGATGAAGCCGAGCGCAAACAGCATCGGCAGGTTGAGATGGATATCGCCGCGCCACAATGTCAGCACCCAGTTGTAGACTTTCAGCGCCGTCGGCACGGCAATGATCAGCGTCGTCGTGGCGAAGAAGAAACCGAAATAGGGGTTCATGCCACTGACATACATGTGGTGCGCCCAGACGACGAAGGAGAGCGCGCCGATGACGACAATCGCCCAGACCATCATGCGATAGCCGAAGATGTTCTTGCGGGCATGGGTGCTGATCAGATCGGAGACGATGCCGAAGGCGGGAAGGGCGACGATGTAGACTTCGGGATGGCCGAAGAACCAGAAGAGATGCTGGAACAGGATCGGGCTGCCGCCGCCATGCTGCAGCTGTTCGCCCATCTCGACGATCGCCGGCATGAAAAAGCTGGTGCCGAGAATGCGGTCGAACAGCATCATGACGCAGGCTACGAAGAGGGCGGGGAAAGCGAGCAGCGCCATCACCGTGGCGGTGAAGATACCCCAGATCGTCAGTGGCATGCGCATCAACGTCATGCCGCGCGCACGCCCCTGCAGCACGGTGACCACATAGTTCAGCCCGCCCATGGTGAAGCCGATGATGAACAGGATGAGCGAGGAGAGCATCAGAACGATGCCCCAGTCCTTGCCGCCGGGCGTGCCTGACAGCACGGCCTGCGGTGGGTAAAGTGTCCAGCCGGCGCCGGTCGGCCCGCCGGGCGCAAAGAAGCTCGAGACAAGCACGAGCACGGCGAGAAAGTAGAGCCAGAAACTCAGCATGTTGGCGTAGGGAAACACCATGTCGCGCGCGCCGAGCATCAGCGGGATCAGATAGTTGCCGAAGCCGCCGAGAAACAAGGCCGTCAGCAGATAGATCACCATGATCATGCCGTGCATGGTGATGAACTGGTAGTAGCGCTCGGCATCGATGAAGGCGAAGGCGCCGGGAAAGCCCAGTTGCAGGCGCATCAGCCAGGACAGAACCAGAGCGACCATGCCGATGGCAATGGCAGTAGAGGCATATTGCACGGCGATGATCTTGGCGTCCTGGCTGAACACATAGCGCGTCCACCAGCTGTGGGGATGGTAGAGCTCGACATCCTCCACCTCGGCGTGTCCGAGCGCCCCATCTGTGCCTGACCGGATATCGACCATCTAAACTCTCCCAGCTTTGGCCGTCGGGGCGCCTCCTACCGCGCCGGGGCGGCATTGACTGCCTGTGCCGTTTCCTTCGTCTGCGTTGCTGCCATCAACTGCGAAAAGGTCTGCTGGCTCGCGAGCCAGGTCTGGTAGTCGGCCTCGCTGTCGACGATGACGGTGCCGCGCATCTGCGGGTGGCCGACTCCGCAAAGTTCAGCGCAAAGAACTTCAAAAGTGCCGGTGCGCGTGGGCGTGAGCCAGAAAAAGGTCACCATGCCGGGCACCATGTCCATTTTGGCGCGGAACTCCGGCACGTAGAAATTATGAAGCACGTCGACAGAGCGCAACAGCACCTTGACCGGCTTGCCGATCTCGAGGTGCAGTTCGCCGCCTTCGATGATGATGTCGTCGAGGGCGGCCGCGTCATTGCGGTTGAGGCCGAGCGAATTTTCAGGCGAGATGTCGCGCGTCTCGGAGGTGCCGAGCCTGCCGTCGATGCCGGGCAGTCGGTAGCTCCACAGCCATTGCTGCCCGACCACTTCGACCTGCCTTGCCCCGTCCGGCACGGTGATAAACTGATGCCAGACGAACAGACCTGGCGTCAGCATGGCGGCGACGCCCAGCGTCGTACCGGCGGCGAGCCAGCTTTCGAGCTTCTTGTTTTCGGGTTCATAGGCCGCCCGGTTTCCCGGGCGGTGCCGAAAACGGAAGACGCAGTAAGCCATGAACAGGACGACGGCGACGAAGACGACGCCGGTAATCCAGAAGGTGATGATGAGTGTATTGTCTATGTAGTTCCAGTTGGACGCGATCGGCGTCCACCACCACGGGCTCAACAAATGGAACAACACCGATCCGGCGGCCAGCAAAACCAGAATAACCACCACGGCCATTTCTTGTCCCTCCTCGCCGCTTGCGGCTGTGGGCATGAATACGCAATCCGTAGAGTTCCAAATGCAAGTATTGCACGAACGGAAAATACTCGCAATTGACCGTTCGGTGGAGTGCCTGTCGGCGGTTCCAACCGTTGCGTCTACTGCGAATATTGCTTGAGATAGGCGAGCAGGTTGGCGATATCGCCTTCATCCTTCAGTCCGGGAAAGACCATCTTGGTGCCTTTCACCTTCGCCTTCGGATTGTGGAGATAGTCGCGCAACGTCGCCTCGTCCCAGACAAGCCCGCCCTTGCCGGCATCGATCATCGCCGGCGAGTACTTGAAGTCGGGATGGGTGCCGGCGGTGCGGCCGAGCACGTGGTTGAGCGACGGGCCGACCTTGTTGGTATCGCTGTCGACGATATGACAGATCGCGCATTTCTTGAATACGGTCGCGCCCGCCTCCGCATCGCCCTCTTGCGCAAGGGCGGCGACGGGACAGAGCAGCGTTGTCGAAAAGGCAAGGGCAACAACAAAGTTTCGCATGACACTTCCTCAAAATCGCCGGGCGCGTGGCAAGGAAGGCTATCGTCAATTCGTCGTCTTGGCGGTACTTGCTTCTCTCAATTGGGCGCCACGGGCGGTTGATACTTGCGACGGGATGACGGTACGCCTCGTCCGGAAGATGTCAATCTCCGGTCTTGGGCGATACCGTCGGGCTCCTGTCGGGGCGTGCAACTCCGCCTGCGACCCGGCAATCAGACGCGATTGCCGTCGGCGTCGAAGAAGTGCAGGCGTTCCGGCGGCAACCGCACCGGGATCTCGCCCGATGCCTTGAGGAAGGCGCGGTCGTTGGTGAAGGCCTTGAAGATCGCCTTGCCGAAAGACAGATGCAGGATGATGCCGAAGCCGGTCGGCTCGACAAGATCGACTGTCGCCTTCAGTGCATCCGGTGCCGTTGTGCCAATCTCGACATGCTCGGGGCGGATGCCAAGCGTTGCGCTGGCGCCATCAGCCAGTTCTGCATGCACTTGCGCCGGGATGGTCACGCCACCCTTGGTCTCGAAGCGAGGCGATTGGCCGTTTCGATAGGTGCCTTCGAAGAAGTTCATGCCGGGCGAGCCGATGAAGCCGGCGACGAAGAGGTTGGCCGGACGGTCATAGAGATCGAGCGGGCTGCCGACCTGCTGGACGAAGCCGCCATTCATGGCGACGATCCGGTCGGCCAGCGTCATCGCTTCGATCTGGTCGTGGGTGACGTAGATCGAGGTGGCGCCCAGATCCTTGTGCAGCTTCTTGATCTCGGCGCGCATCTGTTCGCGCAGCCTCGCGTCGAGGTTTGACAGCGGCTCGTCGAAGAGAAAGGCCTTGGGTTCGCGCACGATGGCGCGGCCCATGGCGACGCGCTGGCGCTGGCCGCCGGAAAGGGCGCGCGGGCGTCGCTCCAGAAGCGGATCGAGCCCGAGCTTGGACGCCGCACCGGCGACGACGCTGGCGATCTTTTCCTTGGCGACCTTCCGAAGCCTCAGGCTGTAGCTCATGTTGTTGGCGACCGACATATGCGGATAGAGCGCATAGGACTGGAACACCATGGCAATGTCGCGGTCCTTCGGCGCCAGTTCGTTGACGCGTTTTCCCGCGATGCGGATTTCGCCCGAGGTCACGCTTTCAAGGCCGGCGATCATGCGCAGCAGGGTGGACTTGCCGCAGCCGGACGGGCCGACCAGCACGACGAACTCGCCGTCGCCGATCTTCAGGTCCACATCGTGCAGGACCGGGTGGATGCCGTAGGATTTACGGATATTGGCGATATCGATGGAAGCCATGGGGGTATCCTCAGCCTTTGACCGCGCCGGCCGTCAGGCCCTGGACGAGATAGCGTTGAATGAGCAGGAAGAAGAGGCAGGCCGGAATTAGCGCCAGCACGCCTGCGGCCATCATCTGGCCGAAGTCGACCGAGAATTTCGACACGAAGGACAGCAGGCCGACCGGAAAAGTCGCCTGGTCGTTGCCCGAGATCAGCATTAGCGAAAACAGAAGCTCGCTCCAGGCAGCGGTAAAAACGAAGCCGAGGGTTGCGGCAATGCCGGGAAGCGTCAGCGGCAGGATGATCTGACGGAAGGCGACGAACTGGGTGGCGCCGTCGATCATCGCCGCCTCTTCGAGATCCTTCGGAATGCCGTCGAAGAAGGACTGCATTAGGAAGGTGGCAAACGGCACGTTGAAGGCGGTGTAGACGATGACAAGGCCGGTCAGGCTGTTGGTGAGGCCGAGCGGCGACAGGATCTTGAAGATCGGCGCAACCAGCATGACCAG
This sequence comes from Sinorhizobium sp. A49, assembly GCF_002002725.1. Classification (GTDB taxonomy): domain Bacteria; phylum Pseudomonadota; class Alphaproteobacteria; order Rhizobiales; family Rhizobiaceae; genus Ensifer. Next base: position 12,092 of record NZ_MUNW01000061.1, read on the forward strand.
CGGGAACATCTGCGTCAGCAACATCAGCGCCACCAGCCAGTACTTTCCGCGGAAGTTGAAGCGCGACAGCGCGTAGCCGGAGAGCGAGGCGAGAATGGTGACGATGACGGCGGTTGAGCCGGAAACGATCAGGCTGTTCTTGAAGAAGGTCGGGAAGGCGCTGTGGCGCAGCACGAAATCGAAATGGTCGAGGGTCGCACGCGAGGGCCAGAGACGGATGCCTTCTGAGTAGAGCAGGTCGTTGGGCGTGACTGCGACCTTCAGCAGCCAGTAGAGCGGGAAGAGCGCGAAGGCGATATAGGCGAGGATCGCCAGTCGATGTGCGGCTACGAGAAGGATGGGTTTGGCGCGCATGGTCTCAATCCTTGCTCAGCAGCCATTGGCGCAGGATGACGATCAGCATGGAGTAGGCGAGCAGCAGCGCGAGTAGCACGAGCGCGATCGCCGAGGCATAGCCGAAATCCAGCCGCTTGAAGGCCTGGGTGAAAATGTAGCTGGCGACGATCTGGGTGCGATCGGCCGGGCCGCCATTGGTCATGACGATGATCAGGTCGGCGAAATTCGAGATCCAGACGGTGCGAAGCAGAATGGTGATGGCGATCGTCGGCGCCAGGAAGGGCAGGGTGATCGACAGGAAGCGCTGCACTGGGCCGGCGCCGTCGATGCTCGCCGCCTCGTAGAGATCGCGCGGGATCGCCTGGAGGGCGGCAAGCAGGGTGATGGCGAAGAACGGGATTCCCCACCAGACATTGGCGATGATCGGCCCCCACATTGCCAGCTGTGGATCGGAGAGGATGTTGGACGGTTCGCTCATGATGCCGAGCGCATAAAACCAGTGCGGCAGCGGTCCGACGACGGGATTGAACAGCCAGGACCAGTTGAGGCCGGCAAGGAAGCTCGGCACCGCCCAGGGCAGGAAGACGAGCGCCTGCGCGAGCCCGCGGCCGTAGAACGGCTTGTCGAGCAGCAGTGCGAGGATGAGACCCAGCAGGAACTGCAGAAAGACCGAGGCTCCGGTCCACCAGAGCGTGTTGCGCAGCGCCCGATAGAAAGCCTGGTCCTGCGACAGCGCCCGGAAGTGATCGAGGCCGATGAAGGCGCCGGAGAACGGGTTGAGCAACTGGATATCGCGGAAGGCGTAGGAGACGCCGAGTGCCAGCGGCACCAGCATGACGGTGACGATCAGGATCAGCGCCGGGGCGCTGTAGAGATAGGGTGCGGCGCCATCGGCGATGCGCTTCATCAGCGGCGGCCTGCGTGCGTGCAGGCCGTCTTGGCGGGCGACATAGGCCATCGATCGAAATTTCCCCTGTGCGGCCGCCGGTTCTTTTGACGTGCCTTGTTTTCACGACGTTGGGTGACCGGCGGCGGGGGAGGTCCGCCGCCGGTTGAAGGGCTCACTTCTTGGCGAGGTGCTTCTGCTGCGCCTTGGTGAGGTAATCCGCCCACTGGTTGGCGAGCTCCTCCGGCGTGATGTCGCCGAGCAGGGCTTCCTGCGTCGTCTTGATCGCCAGCGAATCCTTGAAGAAGGCGAATTCCTCAAGGTAGGTCGGCATGACGGTCAGCACCACATCCTTGTCGGCAAGCTCGTCGAACCAGCCCTTGAACTGCGGGCTTGCGTAGAAAGGATCCTTCTCGGCTGCCTTGTGCACCGGCAACGCACCGGTGCGCTTGTTCCACTCGATATTGCCTTCCGGCCCTTCGAGCGTCTCGATCAGCTTCCAGGAGAGGTCCTTGTTCTGACTTGCCGACAGCATCGACCAGCCGGCAAAGCCGATGGTGGTGAAGGCCTTGCCGCTCGGGCCCTTAGGCATGGTGGTGACGCCGAAATCTTCCGACTTCATCCGCTCGGCAATCGCGATCAGCGCGTCCGGGTCCTGGTCGAGGAAGGCGCAGGTGCCGCTATAGAAGCCGGCGACGATTTCGTTGAAGCCCCAGTTGACGCTGTCCTTCGGCGCCAGCCCCTTCTTGTAGAGGTCGATCACCCAGGTGAGACCGTTGACCCAGCCTTCGCTGTTCATGGTCGAGGTGCCGTCCTCATTGAAGAATTTGTTGCTGCCGGCCATGGTCGCGCCGAACATCACCCAGCCGTTGAGGCCACCAGGACCGCCGCGCAGGCAGTAGCCGGATTTGCCCGGCAGCTTGGAGACGGCTTCCGATGCCTTGACGAAATCGTCCATGGTCTTCGGCGGTTCGCTGACGCCGGCTTCCGACAAGAGCTTCTTGTTGTAGAACATGGCGCGCAGATAGAAGCCGTAGGGCAGCATGTAGGCGGTGTTCTTGATGTCGCGGCCGAGCTCGAGCGTACGCTCGGTCAGGCCCGGCGTGTGCTCCCACTTTTCGAGATAGGGTTCGAGGCTCTCGAGCATGCCGTTATTGGCATAGAGCGAAAGCCAGGTGTCGGGCATTTCCATCACGTCGGGCAGCTCGCCGGCCGACACCATGGTCGCGAACTTCTGGAAGGCTTCGCCCCAAGGCAGCGAGATGATCTCGACCGTGGTGCCGGGATTTGCGGCTTCAAACTTGGCGACGATCGACTTCAGCGTTTCGGTGCGCTCGGGGCTGGTGATGACCTCGACGAGCTTCAGCTTGGTATCGGCCAGTGCATTTCCTGCCATCAGGGTGGCAAGCAGAGTGGCGGTAATCAGTTTCCTCATTTTTGTTCCCTTTGTTTTTTGATGGTTGATCCACATGCAATGAGCGGGATGCGGCATCCCGCTCCTGTCAGCCTGACGAAGCGGCAGACATCGCCGCTTCAAGATCGCTCCAGAGGGCCTCCGTTCCCTCCAGGCCTGCATGGAGTCGTACGGACCGCGGTGAGATGCCGAAGGCGGCCGCGGAATTGGGCTGGGCTTTCTGTGACAGCACGACTTCGCCCGGCACGATCAGGCTTTCGTGTCCGCCCCAGGAAACGCCGAGCTTGAACAGGTCGAGGTGGTCGGCGAAGCGTCTGACATCGACGCCCTCACGGAAGATGAAAGAGAAGAGACCCGATGTGCCGGACAGGCCCGGCGGCAAGGTGTTGCCAAGGCCGGGATGGCAGACGGTTTCGACCAGCGGATGGGCCTGCAGGCGCTGCGCTACCGTCAGCGCCGAACGCTCGTGCGCCTTCATGCGGATCGGCAGGGTGCGAAGACCGCGGATCAGGAGCCAGGCATCGAAGGGCGAGAGCTTGCCGCCGAGATAGGGGTAGGCTTCCGAACGGATGCGGCCAATCAGCTCCTTCGAGCCGGCGACGACGCCTGCGACCACGTCGCTGTGCCCGCCGAGATATTTCGAGGCCGAATGGATGACCAGATCGACGCCGAGCGAAATCGGCTGCTGGAAGATCGGGCTCGCCCAGCTGTTGTCGATGGCGGTGATGATGCCCTGGTCCTTGGCAAGGTGGGCGAGAGAGGCGACATCATGGGTGTCCATCACCCAGCTCGTCGGGCTTTCCATGTAGAAAAGTTTGGCACCGGGCAGGGCTTTCGCAACCGCTTCCTCGTCGCGGCCGTCGACATAGGTCACTTCGATCTTCATGCGCTTCAGGTGCGTGCCGAAGAGACGGAAGGCGTCGGGATAGACATGGTTGACGGCGACGATGCGGTCGCCGGGCTCGACGAAGGACAACACGGTCGACGAGATCGCCGACATGCCGCTGGCAAAGCCGATCGCGTCTTCTGCCCCTTCCAGTTTCGCCAGCATCTCCTCGAACATCCGCACCGTCGGGTTGAGGCCGCGGGTGTAGATCGGCCGCACGCGCTCGCCCTTGTAGGACGCGACCATGTCGTCATAGTCCTTGAAGGTGAAAAGCGAGGTCTGAACGATCGGCGGAACGACGGCATCGAAGGCATTGCCTTCGTCATGCGCGACGATCAGCGAGGCGTGGTCGAACGGATCGAGGCCGTTGTTCATTTGGACATTTCCTTGATGTCTTCCTCGACGATCGCGAGGATTTTCAGCGTTTCTTCGCGTGCGGTGTCAGGATCCTTTGCCGCGATCGCGTTGAAGAGGGTGCGGTGGAACGGGAAGGAGCGGCGGGCGAAATCCGTGCGATCAAAAGGATGATCCCAGAAGCGCTCGAAGGCCTCGCGCATCTGTTCGAGCAACTGCCGGAACAAGGGATTGTGGGTGGCGTCATAGATCGCCAGGTGGAAGGCGAGGTCTTCCGGACCTGACGTGCCCTTGGCGATGTGCACTCGCTCCATCTCGTTGAGCTTTACTTCGATAATCTCGAGGTCTTTTTCGGTGCGTCGGCGTGCCGCGACCATATTGGCCTCGACCTCGATGCCGCGGCGGACCTCAAGCGTCATCAACAGCACGTCGCGAAGATGCCCGGCGTCGAGCGTCAGCGGCATATGGAGGGTTGAGGCGGATATGGCGCGCAGCAGATAGGTGCCGCTGCCCTTGCGTGCTTCGACGACCCCAAGCGCCTGGAAATGGCGGATGACTTCGCGCACGGTCGAGCGCCCGACGGCAAGCGCCGTCATCAGTTCGCGTTCCGCCGGCAGGCGGTCGCCGGGTTTCAGGCCGGACTGCTGGACGTAATCGGCGAGCGCGGCAATGACCTGCTGCGCCCGGTCGGCGGGCGGCAATGGCAGAAGTGCGGCTCTGGCTTGTTCAGTCATTCAGCCTCCCCCTCGGCGCCAAATTGGTCTGACATCTGATCAATATGTCGAAGGTGTCGGAGGCCGTCAAGCAGGAACTTATTAAGCTCGAAGTCAGTTGACCTCGCCGCCGGCAGGCGTAGACAAGGGGCAAGGAGATTGAAGATGGTGAAGTCGAGATATGTGCTTTTCGCCGCGGCAATCATCAGCGCGGCAATGGTCGCCGGCGATGCGCAGGCACAAATGCGGACCAGGAAGGGGGAATATTACGAGGGCATCCAGCGCAAGCCCTACGGCCACATCTTCTGGATCTGGCCGCCGGCCGAACAGCGGGAGCCGGTCTATGAGCCGCGTCGCGGCAAGGATGCCGACGGCGGTCAATGGCAAAAGGGGCGCAAACCGCCGACCCGATAGGTGCTCAGTCCTTCCTTCAGCCAAGGCAAGCTGGAGCGGGTAGAAAAGTGGCGCCCGAAGGCGCCACCAATGTCGTATCAGATTTGTGCGACGTGAACGTCACGCGGCAGCGACGACAGCACTTCCGGCCCATCGGCGCGCAGGATGACGATATCCTCGAGCCGAATACCGAAGCGGCCGGGCAGGTAAATGCCGGGCTCGATCGAGAAGACCATGCCTTCCTCCAGAACCGTTTCCGACGTGGCGGTGATGTAAGGCGGCTCGTGGCCGTCGATGCCCATGCCGTGGCCGGTGCGGTGGACGAAATACTCGCCGTAGCCGGCGTCGGCGATCACCTTGCGGGCCGCATCGTCCACGTCCTTGGCGAGAACGCCGGGACGAGCCGCCTTCAGCGCCGCCTGCACGGCGCGCTCGACGATCGTGTGGATCTGGCCGTAGCCTTCCGGCGCACGACCGACGATTGCCATACGGGTGATGTCGCTCGGGAAGCCCTGCTTGCGGCCGCCGATATCGATGACGACGGCATCGCCTTCGGCAATCACCCGCTCGCTGGCGGAATGGTGCGGGAAGGCACCATTGCCGCCTGCACCCACAATCCAGAAGGCCGGTGCCGCACCTTCGGAGGCAAAATGCGAGCGGATTTCCGCGGCCAGTTCCTTCTCGGTCATGCCCGGGCGGATTTTCGAGAAGGCCGCCTGCATGGCGCGGTCGGCGATGCCGGCATTCATCTTCAGGAGGTCGTATTCGATTCTGTCCTTGCGCATGCGCAGGGCGCCGAGGGTTTCCGGCGTGAAGTCGCGGGCGGTGTCCGTGGGCAGATTGTCGAGGAGCAGCAGCGCGAAATCGGCGCGCATGGTCTCGTCCAGAACGACGCGGCCAGGTGCAGCAGCGCCGACGTCGGCGAGGGCTGCGGTCAGGGCATCGGTGGGGCCGACATCATCGGCCCAGTTGTGGAAGGCAATGTCGGTGTGCTCGCGCGTGCCTTCGGCATTGAGCGCCGGCATCAGGAAGGCTTCCTTCTCAGGGCCGATCAGCAGCAGGCAGGGGCGTTCGTCGGGGTGCGGGTGATAGCCGATCAGCCAATCCATGTGCGATCCTGGGGCAAGTGCCACCAGCCCGCTGCCTGTTTCGTTCATCTTGGCCCGCAGGGCGGCGAAGCGTGCTTTCGTCAGTTCAGTCATGGCGTTTCCAGTTCTGGTTCTGGCAGGGTTGGGTCAGGTGAGGGGCCGCGCGCCGGTCTCGTGTTCGGGCGTCGATCGACGCGCGGCGGTCGCCGGGCTAAGGCGCCCGGACGAAAGGCTAGGGAACTGAGGAGCGCAGTCGCCGAAGCGCTTGCGCGGCCGGATCGGGCGGACTATCCGGTGCCCTTGTCCGGGCTTGCGGCGGCACTGCGCCGATCGTCGGCGCGCGTTACCGCAAAGGCGCCTTCTGGCGTTTCCGTTGCTTGTGTGTCGCCGAAGACGTCCATCGTGCAGGTGTGCAAGATCAATGTCGCCTCGCTGGTATGGTTCCAGGTGAGGTGGGTCAGCCCTGAGAGGAAATGCGCGGAATCGCCCGTTTCCAGTATCGTCTCTTCGCCATCGATCTCGATCGTCAGGGCGCCCTGAAGGATGAAGAATATCTCCTCGCCCTCATGGGTCATCGCCTCGCTGCGGTGACCGGGCGGCGTGTGCACCACGGTACTGCGCAGGACGCTGCCCGGAAAGGAAGCGGACAGGCGCTCGTAGGCTATGTTGTTGTCGGGCGATCCGGCGAGTGCATAGGCGCGGCGCTGGTCATGGCGGGTAAAGGGCGTTGCGACTTTGGGGGAATTGAGGAACGTGCCGACCTCGACCTTCAGCACGCGGCAGACCGCAACGAGCGAGGTCAGCGACGGTACGGTGATGCCGCGCTCGATTTGCGAGATGAAGCCAACGGAAAAATCCGCCTGATCCGCGACGTCCTTGAGCGTCAGCTTCAAAGCCTTTCGACGCTGGCGCAGGCGATCGCCGAGCGGCGGAAGCTCCGATACGGGATTGTCTGGCCGAGACTGCGAATCCACTGCGAAATCCCCTCTCATCCCACGTCCTCTTTTCGGGGAGGATCTCCTGCGCGGGCGCGCCATCCATGCCCGGAAATCGCTAGGGATTTCAGGGTGATGTGCTTGTGTTTTCTGGACTTTGGGGCGACGTTCGCGCCTTGTCAACGAAAATTTTAGCTACACTAAAATTTCACCGATCCAAGCCTTCTTTGCCGTCAGGCTGCAAGCTTCAAGAGGCGTGCGATGGCCTGCTGGTCGAAGCCGCCGATGCCTTCGCGAATGTCGGCCGCGATGGCGGCGGCAACGGCGTCCTCGTCGCGGCGGCGCAGGGCTTCAATCGCCTCGCGATGGCGGTCGACGACATAAAGTTCGCTCACATGCTCCATGGCAATGCCGAGGATCGGGCCGAGCTGCAACCAGACGCTTTCGATCAGTGGCATGACGATCTGGTCGGGATTGGCAGTATAGATCGTCCGGTGGAAAGCCTGGTTTGCGATCAGCGCGGCGGCCTGGTCGCCGCGGCGGATTTCGTCCTCGATGCTGTCGTCGATCGCCGAGATCCGTTCGATCTGGCGTTCGGTGAGATGGGCGACGGCGCGGCGGGCGGCATGGCTTTCGAGCGCGATGCGCAGCGATATCAGTTCCTCGAAACGGGCTGGCGTGATGCGCGGCACGACGATGCGGCGGTTTTCGAGGACCTGTAGCGCGCCGATGGACGTCAACTGCCGCAAGGCCTCGCGCACCGGCGTCGGGCTGCTTTCCAGCGCCTCGGCGAGCCCCCGGATGGTCACCGAAGTGCCGGGGCGGAAGCTGCCGACCATGATCGCCTGGCGAAGTCTGGCGAAGGCGTAGTCATGGGTGGTCATGCCTTCCGGGCGGTCGAATAGCGGCAGCGTCGGGGTCTTCAAATCAGCGGGCTCCTTCTGCCACACGGGGAATGGTCGCGGGCTGATAGCATCCGTCGAGGTTGACTCCAACTTCTAAATTATGTCAACTTTGCGAAAATGTGATCACAAAATGAGATTTGCGATATGACCCTCGACGCGGAAGACCCGAGCGCCTTCAAGGCCTGGCTGGAGCAGAACGGCCCTATCGAAAGCATCCAGGCGGTGGTCTGCGACCTCAACGGCATCATGCGCGGCAAGCGGGTGCCGGTGGAACAGGCCTCCAAGGTGCTTGGGGGCGGCATCCGCATGCCGCTGTCGATCGTCGGCGTCGACGTCTGGGGCGAGGACATCATCAACAGCGAGCAGGTGTTTGCGAGCGGCGACAGGGACGGCATCTGCGCCGTCACCGGGCGCGGCGCGCTGCCGGTCAACTGGACCTCGCGGCCGAGCGCCCTGGTGCCGCTGTGGCTTTTGCTTGAAGACGGTAAGCCGTTCCTGGCCGATCCGCGCCAGGCGCTGGCGGCGATCGTGCGCGAATATGAAGAGCTGGGCCTGCGCCCTGTCGTCGCGACCGAAATGGAGTTTTATCTGATCGATCCGGAGCCCGACAGCGCGGTGCCGCCGATCTCGCCCTATACCGGCAAGCGGCTCGATTCCGACGCGATCCTGTCGATCGACGAACTCGACGATTTCGGCGAGTTCTTCTCCGACGTCTACAAGGAATGCGCTCGCCAGAACGTGCCGGCGGATGCAGCGATCGCCGAAAACGGCATCGGCCAGTTCGAGATCAACCTGCTGCACACCGACGACCCCCTAAAGGCGGCCGACGACGCGATCTTCTTCAAGCGCATCGTCAAGGGCGTCGCCCGCAAGCACGGCCTGGCGGCGACCTTCATGGCCAAACCCTACGGCACCCGCTCGGGCAACGGCATGCACATCCATTTCAGTCTGCTCGACGCGGATGGCAACAACGTCTTCAACGATGGCAGCGACGAAGGGTCGGCGGTCCTGAAGAACGCGGTCGCTGGGTTGCTGCGCGGCATGCCGGAGACGACGCTGCTGTTTGCGCCGCATTTCAATTCCTACCGCCGTCTGCGGCCGGATACGCATGCGCCGACGGCTGTTTGCTGGGGCTATGAGAACCGGACGTCGGCGATCCGCATTCCCGGCGGCAATCCGGCAGCGCGCCGCATCGAGCATCGTGTCGCCGGTGCCGATGCCAATCCCTATCTCGTCATCGCCGCGATCCTGGGTGCTGCACTCGTCGGCATCCGCAACAAATGGAAACCCTCGGCGCCGGTGACGGGCCGGGCCTATGCGGCGGAGAAACTGCCGAAAATTCCCTCTGATTGGGGGCAGGCGGTCGATGCCTTCGAGGCAGGGCCGATTGCTGCCGAGATCTTCGATCCGACACTTCGCTCGATGCTGATCGCCTGCAAGAGGCAGGAGATCGCCGGTTTTGCCGAGCAGGTCACGGACTATGAATTCAGCGCCTACCTGGAAATCGTATGATGACGAGAAACCAAAAATCCTATGCCGGTGACGGCAGCTATCCCACGAGCTATTACGCCGCCTCCCGCAACATCACCCGCACGCCGGTTTCGCTCAAAGGTCGCGTCGAGGCCGATATCTGCGTCGTCGGCGCCGGCTATTCCGGCCTGTCGACGGCGATCCACCTGGCGGAGAAAGGCTACAAGGTCGTCGTCGTTGAGGGGGCGCAGGTCGGCTGGGGCGCGTCAGGGCGCAACGGCGGCCAGGTCGTCAACGGCCTCAATGCCAGCCTTGCCACCATCCAGCGCCGCTACGGCGAAGATGCGGCCCGCTTCGTCGGCGGGCTGGTCCAGGAGGGCGGCAAGATCATCCGCCGGCTCGTCAGCCAGTATCAGATCGACTGCGACCTGAAGCCGGGCAATATCTATGCGGCCTATACGCCCGCGCACATGAAGGAACTGGAAGCCAAGCAGGCGCTCTGGCGCAAATACGGCATGGACGACCACCAACTTCTCGACCGCGACGCGCTCGGCAAGCTGGTGACGTCCGACGCCTATTGCGGCGGCATGCTGGATACGACGGGCGGGCACATGCATCCGCTCAATCTGGTGCTTGGCGAAGCGCGCGCGCTCGAAAGCCTTGGCGGCACGATCTACGAACAATCGCCGGTAACGCGCGTCGATCATGAGGCGGTCAAGCCCACGGTCTATACCGCCGATGGCGAAGTGTCGGCGCGAACAGTCGTTCTCTGCGGCAACGCCTATCTCGGTGATGCCGTGCCGAAGCTCGTGTCGCGCGTCATGCCGGTCTCAACCCAGATGATCACCACGGCGCCGCTCGGCGAGGAACTTGCCCATTCGCTGATCCCGAGCGACATGTGCGTCGAGGACGTGCGCTACATCCTCGATTATTTCAGACTTTCCGCCGACAAGCGCATGATCTTCGGCGGCGGTACCGTTTATGGCGGCACGGATCCGGCAGATGTCGTCGCCAAGCTTAAGCCCAATCTGGAAAAGGTCTTCCCGAGGCTTAAAGGCGTGAAGATCGACTATGCCTGGAGCGGCAATTTTGCACTCTCGTTCACCCGCGTGCCGCAGATGGGCCGCATCGGGACGAACACCTATTTCGCCCACGGCTATAGCGGCCACGGGGTGACGGGATCTCACCTGTTCGGGCGTACGCTCGCCGAGGCGATCGACGGCGACGCGGCGCGCTTCGACGTGTTCGAGAAGCTGCCCTGGTATCCGTTCCCTGGCGGGCGGATGTTCCGCGCACAGTACTCGACGATCGGCTCCTGGTGGTATTCCTTCAAGGATGCCGTCGGCTGGTAAAGCCGGGTTCAGATTATTTTCATTTTCCGGGAACAAAAAGGCGGCAGGGATCGTTTCCTGTCGCCCGAAGGTATGTCCGCATCGCTCGGGCTTCCCTTCTTGTGCAGAACGGCGTGTCGCGATTGAAAACAGGGGGAACCCTGCTGGACAATGGTGCGTTGTACCGTTGAAGTTTAACAGGCATAAGCCGGAAACCTTGGGAGACGGTTCCGCCAATGCCACGAAGTGAAGCGTTGGAAAGTTGATATGGCTTGCAGAGTATTGATTGTTGAAGACGAGTTTCTCGTCGCGACCGAAATCGAATACGTGGTCTCGGAGCTCGGGCATCGTGCAGTGGGCATCGCTGCCGATCAGGCAACCGCGATCAGCCTTGCTCCGATGGCGGAAGTCGCGCTTGTCGATCTCAACCTGAGGGATGGGCCGACCGGCAAGGACATCGGCCGGATGCTCGCCGCCGAACACGGCATCACCGTGCTCTACATGACAGCCAATCCGGCGCAACTCGGGGACGGCGTTCCCGGAACCGTCGGCGTCATCAGCAAGCCTGTTGCCGATCATGAGATGAAGCAGGCCGTCAGTTACGCCGTCGCGCGCCGCCACACGCTTGAGGCCGAGCCGCCGGAGCGGCTGAAGCTGTTCGCCTGAGCGCTGAGATCCTGAGCGTGCCCCGACTGCAAGGGCAATCAAAGGCGGCGCCTTTCTGCGCCTTTCTCATGGTGTTTCGGTCCTACTGACCGGAAAGGCGGTTTGTTCGCGTTACCGCTGCGCGGGGCATCGTCACCGTCACGTGCACGCCATCCGGCTCCCAGCGCCTGACGAGCTTGCCGCCGAGCTGGCCCTCGACACTGATTCTCATCAGCCGCGATCCGAAGCCTTCCTGATCGGGTTCGCCGATCGCACCTGTTCCGCCATGCTCGCGCCACTCCAGGATATAGTCGGTTTCATGCTGCCGGCCGCTGATTGCGAGCTTGCCCGCATCGCCAGAAAGCGCGCCATACTTTGCCGCGTTCGTCGCGAGTTCGTGCAGCAAAAGCGCTAGCGGCGTGGCGGCACTGTCGCCAAGCTGGATGTCTTCACCGCTGACACTGATGCGTTCTTCAGCGTTACCGTAGGGAACCAGCAATTCCTCGACCAGCCCGAAGATCGACTGTTCGACCGGCACCGGCCGCGAGGCCTGGCTGTGAGGGCGCACGAAATCATGCGCCCGGCCCATCGCCTCGATGCGCTTGCGCAGTTCCAGGGCAAAGGGCTGGGCATCGGGCTTCGAGCGCGCGGACAGGCTGATGATGCTGCTGAGCACGGAGAAGATGTTCTTGATGCGGTGGCTGAGCTCGTGGGCGACCACCTCACGCTCGGCGGCGGCCATCTTGGTGTCGTGAATATCGGTGCAGGTGCCGTACCAGCGGGTGATGCGTCCGCGGTCGTCACGGATCGCAAGGGCCCGTCCCAGCACCCAGCGGTAGACGCCGCTGTGGTGGCGCAGGCGATACTCGATCTGATAGGGGGCGCCCGTTTCCAGAGAATGGCGCCAACTCGCCCAGGCGCGCTCCTGGTCTTCCTCGTGGAACATGCCGTTCCAGCCTTCGCCATCGGTCGAGTTTTCCGGCACGCCGGTGAATTCGTACCAGCGGGCGTTGTAATAATCGTGATAGCCGTCGGGCCGGGTCGACCAGACCATTTGCGGCATGGCGTTTGCGAGCGTTCGAAAGGCCGCCTCGGATCGGGCATGCGCCTCGACGGCTGCCTTATGCTCTGTAATATCGACGGCAACGCCTGGAAAGCGGACGCAGATGCCATGCTCGTCGAGTGCCGGCCGCCCTTCGGCAAGCACCCAGCGCACGCCACCTTCCGGCTGGACGATCCGGTATTCCGACGTGAGGCTTTCGCCGGTTTCAATGGCCCGCGTCATCGCCGCTTCAAGGCTTGCGACATCATCCGGATGGATGGACGCGAGATAGGCCGATATCGGCGCACCGTCGCGGGCCAGCTCCCGCGGCACATGGAAGAGGTCGGAAAAACGTTCGTCGGCGTAGACCCGGTCTTCCCTGACGCGCCAATCCCAGATGCCGACGACGCCGGAGGCGCTGAGCGCCAGCGACAGGCGTTCCTGGTTGTCGCGAAGGGCTTTTTCCGCTTTCACCCGCTTGGTCGTTTCCGCGAGAATGGCAAGCACGGCGATTGTGCTGCCATCGTCATCGACAACAGGGCTGTAGTCCAGATCGAGCCAGACATTTTCGGCAGCACCGTTGCGATAGAAGGTCAGCGGCGCATCCTCGAAGGATGCGGTTTCACCGGCAAAGACATCGGCAATGATCTGGCGGTTGAAGGCGGCAACCTCCGGCCATGTGGTCAACACCGATTGACCGAAGCAATCGGGATGGCGCTTGCCGGCGATCTCGATATAGGCGTCGTTGTAGATCATCACGCCGTCTCGACCGGCAAGGACCGCCATTGCGACCGGCGACGAGAACATCATTCTCAGGGTCATCGTCAGCGCCGCGGGCCAGTTGTCGGCCGCTCCGAGCGCCGTTGCGGACCAGTCGAACGTTTGGAAGAGAGCGTACATTTTGCTGGTCGCAAATTTTCCGGGCGGTCTCGTATCTGCCTTCGGGAACAAAGGGGCGGTCATCAACGGTTCCAAACATTTGATTTGTCGGCATTTCTGCCGCTTTCGCGCCAATATAGGCGAGTTTCGCCAGATGTCATGTGCCGGTTTAGACTTTCCTGCCGGCAGCAATTGTCGAGCCCGGCCTGCCGGACTTCGGCTGGGTGGCACAGGCGAATGCGGTTGTCGCCTGGGGCGTTCGGGCCTAGAATTGTCATCGGAATGGGCAGGCTCGACCCGGGCTTGTGTCGGCGGAGGAAAGGGGTTGGCCGGGCTCCCCGTCAGCCTGGGCCATCGATATTTCGACCTTTGTCGAGCCTGCGACCCGTCTTGTTTCAGCGTTTTCTTGTGTGCGTATGCAGCACGGATTTGTCCCGATCCTGAGGGAACAAAGGGGGTCGCGAAACATTCCTGCCGAACGAGGGAGGTTGGAGATGTTTGTACGCTTTGGCTATGAGATCGGCATCCGTTGCCCCCAGCCGACGCCGATGATGACTTACCTTTCCGTGGTTGCCGAAAGGCGATCCGATATCAGGCGCGAGCGCGGGCCTGTGACCTCGCCGATCGTCAAGATGGAGGAAGTTGTCGACCCGCACAAGAACGCCTGCCTGCGCATGATCGCTCCGGAAGGCGATCTCATGCTCACCTATGATGCCGTCATCGAGGACGATGGTCGGCCAGACCCTTCCGATCCGCTGGCGCAGGCCGTTCCCGTCGAAAAGCTCCCGCCGAACACGCTGCCCTATCTCGCCGCCAGCCGCTATTGCGAGACCGATCGGCTGGGCGCGCTTGCCTGGAGGCTTTTCGGGGATGCGGCGCCAGGCTGGTCGCGCGTGCAGGCAATCTGCGATTATGTGCATGAGCGCCTGGTCTTCAGCTACGGCTACGCCCAGGCGATGCGCAGCGCGCTCGAAGCGCATGAGGATCGGCTCGGCGTCAGCCGTGACTATGCGCATCTTGCCATCGCGCTCTGCCGTTGCATGAACATGCCGGCGCGCTACGTCAACGGTTATATGGCCGACCTCGAAACCGAGGCCAGGGTGGCGCCGATGGATTTCAATGCCTGGTTCGAGGTCTTTCTCGGTGACCGCTGGTATACGTTCGACGCCAAGAACAACGTGCGCCGGGCAGGGCGCATCGCCGTTGCCCGTGGCCGCGATGCCGCCGACATTCCGCTGATCCAGACCTTCGGCAAACACGAATTGACGGCCTTTACGGTGTGGACCTGTGTTGAGGCCGACGGCGGACTTACGCGCTCCCATCGCGAAGCCAATGTGTCGTTGCTGACGCCATGGTTCAGCGAAAGTTGGTCCAGACATGTGCAGGAGCGCGACCGCGATCGGCCCTGAAGCGGACGGTCGGCGGACAATTTTTCACTTTCGGGGTGGAACGGAGAAAATAATATCTATAAACTCAATCGAGAATATCGGAGAACATGACTATTGATGGTCCTGTTTCCGACCTGAACGACGGAGAGACGCGATGAACGCTGCGAAGCCGACGATCCAGTCCCGATACGCGTTTTACGCGGCGGCTCCACAGCGCCGCTCGCCGATCACACTTTTCCCGCACGCAATCGCCTTCGTGGCTGCGTTCTGTTTCATCTCCGCCGTGGTCATCGGCGCTCTCTAGCCAAACGTCTTCACCACTAGCTGGCGCGCGACAGATGCTCGTGTACCGCCAACCAGGCTCCGGTTCCGTCCCGTTCAAACACGATCGTTTCTCTTTCCTGCGACGTCATCGCCTCGCCGCCGATTTCAAGTTCGGTCTGAACGCCATGCGTGAAGACGGCAACGTTGCCCATCACTTGCACATGCCGGTCGCTGGATTGGCAGTCCCGGACACGGAAGCTGTCGCGGGTCTCCCACAACGCCCATTCGGCCTCATACTCTGCCCGGCTGCGCAAGGGCCTGTCGAGATTGTGGAAGATGAACGTCGCGTTCGGCGCGAAGGCTGAGAAATAGGCGTCCGCATCATGGCGGGCAAAGGCCTCGACGAGCCGATCGGCGGCGGCAAGCACCGACTGTTCCAAGTCTTGCATCAATACTCTCTTCATTGTCTGGGTTGGATCAGGGCGCCGCGATCAACGTTGCGAGCGGCCGGTTCTGTCTGGCAACGCGGGCCTTGAGTTGATCGAGCGGCATCGCCTCGTCCTTTGCGAATTCGATGAACATCAGATTGAGATTGTTGAACAGCATCTCGCCGACGGCGCGAACATCGGTGCCGGGCGTAACAAGGCCTTTGACCTGCAGCTTGTGGATAAGCGTCGCGACCTGATCGCAAAGCCGGCGGTCGAGTTCGGTGTAGCGCTTGCTGAAGGGGCTCTCCGGCTGCTGGATCGAGATCGCCATCGCCGTGCGCCACATCTCCTTGCTGAGATAGACGAGCGAATGATCATAGTATTGCCCGATGAGGGCTTCTAGCGCGCCTTCGACGGAGGAGGGCGGATTGTCGACGATGGTGCGTCCGGCGGCGAGCACTTCCTCGACTTCCATTGAGACGGTCGCGACCAGGATGTCACCCTTGTTCTCATAATAATTGTAGAAGGTGCCGACCGACACTTCGGCCCGCTCGGCGATGTCCTCGATGCGGGCGCTGTCGTAGCCGACCTCGCGAAACAACAAAGCCGCGGCGTCCAGGATACGTCTGTTCCGGTCGGCCTTCTGCCGTGCGCGCAGCCCTGTCATATGTGTTTTCCTGAATTATGAATGTCCTCAAAATTGAGATTGACTTAAAAAATGAATTCATTCAATCTTTTTTTGAAGACGCCGAAACGAGCGTCAAAACAAGAGGGCAACAGCATGCAGTCATTTCATGGAGGCGCGACCCTGCGCCGATTTTTCTCCTCGGTCGCCGCAGGCGCGATCGTCAGCGCCTCGTTCGTCTCGGTTCCGGCACCGGCCTTTGCCACCGAAGAACTCAACGCGCTCGTCTGGTGCGACCACACGGATCCGGCTCTCGTCGAGCCGTTCGAAAAGGCCAACGACGTCAAGGTCAACCTGAAGGTCTATGAGGGCACCGGGGCAGCGCTGTCGATCCTCGACCAGTCACGCCCGGGTGATTGGGATGTGCTCGTCATCGATGGAGTCGACGTTCACCGTGCCATCGATCTTGATCTGCTCGCCGAAATGCCGGCCGATGCGCTGCCGACGGCGGATATCTTCCCCGAGGTCCGGATGGAAGCCAACAACACCAAGGACGGCAAGACCTACGCCGTCACGGAAAAATTCGGCTACAACACCGTCTCCTACGACAAGTCCAAGGTCGATCCGAAGGACATGCAGGATCTGTCGGTTGTCTTCTCCGACAAATACAAGGGGCGCATCGCGCTCTATGACTACTACCTTCCGATGATCGGCCTTGCCGGGCTTGGCCTTGGCAAGAAGACCGCTGAGCTTTCCGAGGCCGACATGCCGGCGCTCAAGGAGAAGCTGGCGGAAATGCGCGCGATGTCGAAGCAGGTCAGCGACGTCGTGTCTTCGCAGACGGCGCTGGCGACGGGCGAAGTCGATATTCTGGTTGGCGGTGGCGAATGGATCACCGCCGTGCTTTCGGCCGACAAGCCGAACCTCGACTGGACGATCCCGGAGCAGGGGGCGGTGCGCTGGGCGCAGTCGATTGGCGTGATGAAGGATTCGACCAAGCAGGATCTGGCGTTGAAATTCGTGCAGTACATCGTCAGCCCCGAAGGCCAGGCGCGGCTTGCGACATCCTCCTGCTACTGGGCGATGCCGGCAAACAGCAAGGCGGGCGAGCATCTGACCGACCCGCAGAAGGCGGCGCTGCGCTTCAACGAGCAGGCCGAATACCTGAAGAAGACGCAGCTCTATCCGATCCCGTCGACAGGGCTGGATCAGCAGTTCCAGGATGCCTGGACCGAAATGCTGCAGCAGTAACAACCGGTGCCTGGCGAACGCGTGCCGCGTTCGCCGATCCTTCAGCCCGATCGCCGCCCCACTTGTCCGTGGGACGGTGGACTGCTGCCACCGACTTTGTCGGCGCGCGCAAATCTGGAGCCTTCATGACCACGACAACCCTAGAAGATGCCGACCGCCGGAAGGCCTGGGGCTTTGCAGCACCGGCGCTTTTGTGGACGCTCGCCTTCTTCGTGGTGCCTTTCCTGTTCATGGCGGCGATGAGCCTCTGGAAGCGCGAGGGGCGGGAGATCGCCCGCGTCTGGAACCTCGACAATTACTTGCGCTTCTTTTCCGAGAACGCCCTGTTGCAGGGCCTGGTCAATTCGCTCGAAATCACCATGATCGTCACGGTGCTGTCGGTGCTGCTTGCCTATCCGCTCGCCTGGATCATCGCCGAACGCGTGCCCAAGCGGTTTCAGCGCATGGCGCTGATCCTGGCGATCCTGCCGTTCTGGACCTCCTATGTCGTGCGCTCCTACTCCTGGCTCCTGGTGCTGTCGAAAAACGGTGTCATCAATCAGATGCTGACCGGCATCGGGCTGATCGGCGAACCGCTGGAGATCGCCAGTACGCGGACGGCAACCGTGATCGGCTTCGTGCATTTCTTCGTCATGCTCCTGACGCTGACCATCTATTCGAACCTGATCCAGCTCTCGCCGAACTATCGGCGTGCGGCCGCCGATCTTGGTGCCAACGCCTTCCAGACCTTCTGGCATGTGGTGCTGCCGCTGACCTTGCCGGGGATCATGACCGGCGCGTTCCTGACCTTCGTGCTGTGCATCGGCGACTACGTGACGCCGCAGATCCTCGGCGGCAACAACGAGCTGGTGCTTCCGCAGATCATCATGCTGCAGCTTGGCCGGCGCGCCGATTTCCCGATGGCAGCAGCTTTGTCAATCATTCTCATGCTGGCCGTCACCGTCGCCTATGTGCTTTGTGCCCGTTGGCTGAAGATCGAGAGGGCATGATGCTGCGCAGAATTCTCATCGGCGGCGTGTCCTGGGCGTACCTCGCTCTCGTCTACGCCTTCATCTTCCTTCCGGTCGCGGTGCTGGTGCTCTTCTCCTTCCAGGACGGACGTCTGCCGGTGCCGCCGTTCAACGGCTTTTCCACGCAATGGTACGAGGCCGTCTTCGTTGATCGCAAGCTGATGGCAGCACTCGGCAATTCGATGCTGGTCGCCATCTCCTCGTCGGTGGTCTCCTGCGTGCTCGGCTTTCTCGCCGCCTATTCGCTGGCTCGTTACAAGCTGCCGGGCTCGGCCCTGCAACGGGGCCTGCTGATCGCGCCGATGACTGTCAGCTATCTCATCATTGCGCTCGGGCTCTTGGCGCTGCTCAATGCGTTGCACATGCCTCTGTCGCTTCTGACTGTTGGTATCGGTCACGTGGTGATCAACCTGCCGCTCTGCTTTGCCATCATCTACGCCTCGATGGGCGATCACCAGATCAACATCGAGCGGGCGGCACGCGATCTCGGCGCCAATGATTTCAAGGTGATGGCGCTGGTGACGGCACCGATGCTGATGCCGTCGATCCTGGCTGCCTTCTTCCTGTCGGTGACCTTCAGCTGGGACGAGTTCATCATCGCCTTCCTGCTGTCGCGCTTCGACGTGACCTTGCCTGTCGAGATCTGGAGCATGCTGCGCTCCGGCCTAAACCCCAAGACCAATGCCATCGGTTCGCTGGTCTTCCTCGCTTCGGTGGCGCTGCTGCTGATCCTCGAGTTTTCCCTGTTCGGAAGGACGAAGAAACAATGACCGCTCCCGTCTCGATCGAAAACGTCAGCAAGACCTTCGGCCACTTCACGGCGCTGGACAAGGTTTCGCTCGATATCCGGGCAGGGGAGTTCATCGTGCTGCTCGGTCCCTCGGGCTGCGGCAAGACCACGCTTCTCTCCATTCTCGGCGGCTTCCTGTCGCCAAGCTCCGGCCGCGTCGTCATCGGCGATCGCGACATGACCTTCGTGACGCCGGCCAAACGCCCGACGACGACGATGTTCCAGGACTACGCGTTGTTCCCGCATATGCGCCTCGTCGACAATGTCGGCTTCGGGCTCCGGATGCGCGGCCTCGGCAAGGCGGAGCGGGATGAGAAGGCACTCGGCTTTCTCGATCTCGTCGGTCTCAAGGCGTCGGCCGGAAAGCGGCCGCACGAGCTTTCCGGCGGCCAGCGTCAGCGCGTGGCGCTTGCCCGTGCCCTTGCTGTCGATCCTGAAGTGCTTTTGCTCGACGAACCGCTTGGTGCACTGGACCTGAAGTTGCGCCGCCAGATGCAGGACGAGCTGAAGGCGATCCAGAAGCGCGTCGGCACCACCTTCGTGCACGTGACCCACGATCAGGAGGAGGCGATGGCGATCGCCGACCGCATCGTCGTCATGAACCAGGGCCGGATCGAGGATTTCGGCCCGCCGTCGCAGATCTACATGCGGCCGCGCTCGCTGTTTTCGGCGGGCTTCATGGGTGAGGTCAATTTCGTTCCCGGCCGCGTGCGGGCCGCCGACGCATTGTCGGCGCAGGTCGAGACCTCACTCGGCAACCTGGCGCTTCCCGCGGCCAATTTCACCGCTGCCGTGCCGAAGGCCGGCGACGCGATCACGCTCAGCATCCGGCCGGAGCATTTTCGCGGCACCGACAAATCGGACGATCCGATGTTCGCCTTGGGTGATGCACGGGTTGCCGGCAGCGCCTTCTTCGGCACGCACTACCGCTGCCACCTCCAGCCTTGCGCGACCGATGGCGACGCGCTCGTCGCGCACCTGCCGCAATCCTCGGATGTTCGCGACGGCGAGATTGTCCCCCTTGCCGTGCGGGCGGCCGACGTCGTAGCTTTGCCTGCAGCAAGCGGAACCCTGTAGCAAAATGCGGCGAATTGCTCCGAAAGACTGGTATCAGGTGAAACGTCTCGACGACGATGTCACCTATATCTGCGAACCCTTCATCCAGGAATTCTATCGCTGCAACATCTGGCATGTGCGCGGCCGGGACCGCGACATGCTGGTCGATAGCGGCATGGGCGTGGTGTCGTTGCGCGAATGGGTGCCGCTGGTCACTGAACGCCCCTTGACGGCCGTCGCCAGCCACACGCATTTCGACCATATCGGCTGCCACCACGAATTCGAGTGTCGCTGTGTGCACGCGGCCGAGGCGGATCTGCTGGCGCATCCGACGCGCAGGAACACGCTGGCCGATCCGTATGTCGCCGATGAAATCTTCGACGCGCTGCCGCCGGAACCCTACGTCTCGACCAGCTATGCCGTGAAGGCGGCGCCGGCGACGCGGCTGCTCGATGACGGCGATCGTATCGATCTTGGCGATCGCGTTTTCGAAGTGATCCACACGCCCGGGCATTCGCCGGGCGGCATCGCGCTTTGGGAAGAGAAGACCGGCGTGCTCTTTTCCGGCGACATCCTCTACGACGGGCCGCTGATCGAGGACACCTACCACGCCAATGCCGACGACTATCTGGCGTCGATGGAACGATTGCTGCGCATTCCGGCGCGTATCGTCCACGGCGGACATTTTCCGAGCTTTTCCGGCGCGCGCTATCGCGCGCTGATCAAGGACTGGCTCGCGGAGAAAGAAAAGACAATCTGACGGGAAGGAGGAGCGCATGCTCGACAAGAGGAAGTTTTACATTGATGGCCAATGGGTCGATCCGATCACGCCCAACGATCTGGAGGTGCTGAACCCGGCGACCGAGAAGCCGGTCGCTGTGATCTCGATGGGCACGGCCGCGGACATCGATCGTGCGGTTGCCGCTGCAAAGAAGGCCTTCGCCACCTACAGCCGCACCAGCGTCGACGAGCGTCTGGCGCTGCTCGAAAAGCTGCTGGCAATCTACAAGCGTCGCTATGACGAGATGGTCGCGACCATCACCATGGAACTCGGCGCCCCGACGACGATGACCCGCGAGCAGCAGGCCGATGTCGGCGTCGGCCATCTGCAGGGCTTCATCGATGCGTTGAAGCGGCTGAAGACGCGCGACACGCTGCCGAACGGCGACGTGATCCTGCGCGAGCCGATCGGCGTCTGCGGCCTGATCACCCCCTGGAATTGGCCGATCAACCAGATCGCGCTCAAGGTCGTTCCGGCCCTTGCAACGGGTTCGACCTGCGTGTTGAAGCCGAGCGAATTCACCCCGCTCAACGCCATGCTCTATGCTGAGATGATCGATGAGGCTGGCTTCCCGGCTGGCGTCTTCAATCTCGTCAACGGCGACGGCATCAACGCAGGTGCGGCGCTATCCAAGCACCGGGACATCGACATGATGTCGTTCACCGGCTCGACGCGCGCCGGCATCGCCGTCAGCAAGGACGCGGCCGAAACGGTCAAGCGGGTGACGCTCGAGCTCGGCGGCAAGTCGCCGAACATCGTCTTTGCCGATGCAGACCTCGAAGATCGTGTCGCCGGCAGCGTGCTCGAATGCTTCAACAATTCCGGCCAGTCCTGCGATGCGCCGACGCGCATGCTGGTGGAGCGCAGCGTCTACGACAAGGTGGTCGAGATCGCCGGTCGCGTCGGCCGCGAGGCGGCCGTTGGCGATCCGACCAGGGAGGGCAGCCACATCGGTCCGCTCGTCAGCGACGTCCAGTTCGGCCGGGTGCAGACGCTGATCGAGGCGGGCATCGCCGAGGGCGCGCGTCTTGTCGTCGGTGGTGCGGGCAAGCCTGCGGGCTTCGAGACCGGCTATTTCGTCAAGCCGACCATCTTTGCCGACGTCAACAACACCATGCGCATCGCCCGCGAAGAGGTCTTCGGACCGGTGCTGGCGATCATCCCCTTCGATACTGAGGAGGAAGCGATCGCGATCGCCAACGACACCAATTACGGCCTTGCCGCCTATGTGCAGACCGGCGACCCCAAGCGAGCCGAACGGGTGGCGTCGCGCCTGCGCGCCGGCATGGTGCACATCAATGGCGGGCCACATCGCTATGGCAGCCCCTTCGGCGGCTACAAGCAGTCCGGCAACGGTCGGGAAGGCGGCATGTTCGGCCTCGAAGATTTCCTCGAGGTCAAGACGGTGCACATCCCCGACGCCGCCTGACAAGACGAAGCATCGCGCCGGTCAGGCGCGATGAAACAAGCTTGCGGCCGCTCGTGCTTCTGCACGGCGGCCGTCTTTGTTGCATCGGGTGATTTATCGCGACTGTCGCCGATGGCGGTCTTCTGTTAGCTGCCTTCCTGAGGGCGCCTTGATCGCCCGCCAGCAGACAGCCGGATTTTGCCGTGACCCCAGCACCCGCCACCGCCTCTTCCCACAACCGCCTTGCCATGGCCGCTCTGCTGATCGGCGGGGCTGCGATCGGCGGTTCGCCGATCTTCGTACGGCTATCCGAGGTCGGGCCGATGGCGACGGCATTCTGGCGGGTGGCGCTGGCGCTGATCCCGCTTCTCGCCTGGTCCTGGTTTCGCGGAGCGCCCGCGTCCGACCGGCGGCCGGAGAAGCTCTCGGAATATGCGCTGCTGGTGCTTCCGGGCATTTTTCTGGCGATCGACCTTGCCGCCTGGCACTATGCGCTGACCAAGACATCGGTTGCCAATGCCACCCTGCTTGCCAACCTTGCCCCCGTCTTCGTGACGCTCGCGAGCTGGCTGCTTTTCCGCGCCCGCATCAGCGCCGTCTTTGCCATCGGGCTTGTGACGGCAGTCGTGGGGGTGATCACTCTCAAGGGTGGGCCGATGGCGCTTGGCGACGGCAACCTTCTGGGTGACGGCGTCGCCGTTGTCGCTGCAATGTTCTATGCCGGCTACATCCTGGCGATCGGCCGGCTGCGCAGCCTGTTCAGCACCATCCGCATCATGGTCTGGAGCACGGCATCGGCCGCCATCTGCATGCTGCCGATCGTGCTTTTGTCCGAGCCCTCGCTCTTGCCGCCGACGCTCTTCGGCTGGTCGATGCTGTTCGGCCTTGCTTTCGTCAGCCATGCGGGCGGGCAGGTGGCGATCACCTATGCGCTCGCCTATCTGCCACCGGCGTTTTCGTCGCTGACGCTTCTACTGCAGCCGGTGGTGGCAGCCATTCTCGCCTGGATGCTGCTTTCCGAGCCCGTCGGGCTGATGCAGGCAATCGGCGGGGCGATCGTGCTCGTCGGCATCCTGATCGCCCGCCGAGGTTAAGCCCGGTCAAAGCCCGGGCAGGTTGAAGCCGGCGAGCCGCTCTTCCAACTGGCGGATCGTGTCGGCGTCGGCATTGGCAAAGGCAAAACGCAGGTAGTTTTCCTGGCCCTCGCCAAAATAGTCGCCCGGCAGGCAGACGACGCCGGCGAGCTTCGCCAGCTTCTCGGCCACGAACTGCGAATCGATATCCGGGAAGGGATGCCTGATATAGGCGAAGTAGGCGCCGATCGCCTGCAGCTTCCATTGCGGCAGCCGGCTCATGACATCGCGCAGCGCATCGGCGCGCGCGGCGATCTCGGCGCGGTTGCCCAGGCGCCAATCGGCAAGGGTGGGGATGGCCTTGGCGACGGCGGCCTGCGCCGACCGCGGCGCGCAGATCTGCAGATTGTCCATGATCTTGGTCACTTGATCAACGAGCGCCGGCCCCGCCGTGATCGCGCCGAGCCGATGGCCGGGAATGCAGAAGGATTTGGAGAAGCTGTAGAGGCCGACGAAACTGTCTTGCCATCCCTCAGTTTGCAGCAGACCGTGCGGTGCGGCGGCCGCATCGGGCAGGAAGTCGCGATAGGTCTCGTCGAGGATCAGCCAGGTGCCGTTGGCGCGGCAGGCCTCGTGGATACGCGACAGAAGCTCGGGCGGGTAGATTGCGCCGGTCGGATTGTTCGGGGACACCAGCGCAAGAGCGCGAATGCCCGGCCGAAGCGCAGCAGTGATCGCGTCCACCTCGGGCAGGAAGCCGTGACCGGCGTCGCAGGGCACCAGCTCGACATTGATGCCGAGCATGGCCAGTGTCGTTTCCTGGTTGAAGTAGTAGGGGTTGGTCATCAGGATGGTATCGCCGGCAGCGGCGATCGCCATCGCCGTGCAGATGAAAGCCTGGTTGCAGCCCGACGTTATATGGATGTTGTCTGGCGTGATCGCGGCGCCATAGAGGCCCGCCACATGCGCGGCATAGGCCTCGCGCAGCACCGCTTCGCCTTCGATCGCGCCATAGCCGGTAAAGGCAGTCGATGCGGCGGCTTCGCCGAGCCAGGCCAGCATGTCGGGATGCGCCGGGTAGCCGGGCACTGCCTGTGACAGGTCGATCAGCGGCCCGCGGGAGCCATCATAGCTTTTCGCCCAGGCGAGCACCGACGGCACGGGCGGCGGCGAGAGCTTTTCGACGAGCGGATTGAAATGCGGCATGGCAGGTGTTCCTATGGCTCAGGCTTTGTTCTTGCGTTTCTGTGGGCGTTCCGTGCGCCGGCCGCGGGCCGGAGCTGAAACCGGCTGAAAACCGTCCTTCACCGATTTACGGTCTGTCGGCTCGGATTTCGAGGCTCGGCTGCGAATAATCGTGCGCGCCGACGTCTGCAGTTCCGGCATCGGGTCGCTTTCGAGCGCCGAGAACATCCAGTCGATGAAGATGCGCACGATCGGGGCGGCCAGCACCTCGTTGCGGCAGGCAACGTAAAAGGCATCATTGGCCGGAACCGTCAGGTCGAAGGGCGCGATGAGCTCGCCGCGGGCGATCAGGCTGCCGGCGGTGATGGTGTCGCCAAGCGCGACGCCCTGATTGTGAAGGGCTGCTTCGGTCGAAAGCCGCGCATCGCTCATGAAGTGCTGGCGGCCGCGCTGAAGGTCACTGGCATCGGCCGCGGCCAGCCACGTGTTCCATTCGCGCCCGTCGTCGCCATGCAGCATCACATGGTCGCGCAGGTCGCGCACGGAGCGCAACGGCCGCATGTTGAGCAATGTCGGGCTGACGACCGGGAAAAGGGCAAGGCGGCTCCAGAGCTTCGACCAGCAGCCGGGCCAGTTGCCGTCGCCATAGATCAGGCAGACGTCGACGTCGGACGCATCGAGATAGGCGGCATCATTCGACGCGATCAACGTCAGCTGCACATCGGGAAACTGCTCGGTGAAGAGATGCAGGCGTGGGATCAGCCAAAAGGAGAGGAGGGCCGGCACGCAGGTGATGCGCAGTTCGCCGCTCGTCGTCGGGCGCGTCATGGCAGCGGTTGCCGCAGCGATCTCGGCAAAGGCGTGGGTGACGGCCGGCAGCAGTAGCGCGCCCTGCGGCGTCAGCTTCAGTCGCTTGCCGCCACGCTCGAACAGCGTGGCGTTGATCGACAGTTCCAGCGCGCGGATCTGGTGGCTGATGGCGCCGTGCGTCACGTTCAGTTCGCGCGCGGCAGACGACACGGAACCACGGCGCGCCGTTGCCTCGAAGGCGCGCAAGGGGTTGAGAGGCGGCAGGCGGCTGGACAAATCTGCGGGTTCCGGCGAGCTCAAACGATGTGAATTTTTCTCACACGAAACGCTATAACAATGTCAATTGATTTTCCAGCGGATTTGTCACCTAATGCTGCTTAACAAGGGCAAAAAGCCTGGGGAACTTGATAGCGCCGGAGAGAACCGGCCCCATCCGCAGATGTTGATCTGTGGCGCCCTCGTGCGCATTCCCCGGCTGACGTGACGGAGGATTGTGGATGGCCTGGGACGATAAGAAGCTTGGCGAACTCAAGGCGAAATACGGCGAGAGCCATGGCGGCGAGCTGTTCGACCCGACCTTCCGCCGCGTTGCCGACAAGATCTTCACCAAGAGCGGCACGCGCCTTGCGCCCTATTCCGGCATCCCGACCTTCCTGACCGCGCCGCACATGGCCGTCGACGCCGACGAGCCTGACTTCGGCAACTTGCAGGTCGCCATCGTCGGCATTCCCATGGATCTCGGCGTCACCAACCGTCCGGGCTCGCGCTTCGGACCGCGGGCGTTGCGTTCGATCGAGCGCATCGGACCCTATAACCACGTGCTCGGCTGCGCGCCGGTTCACGAGCTGCGTGTCGCCGACATCGGCGACGTGCCGTTCCAGAGCCGCTACCGGTTGGAACTCAGCCATGACGACATCGAAAAGCGCATCAACCAGATCGTCGATGCCGGCGTCATACCGCTGTCTGTCGGTGGCGACCACTCAATCACCCATCCGATCCTGAAGGCCGTCGGCAAGAACAAGCCTGTTGGCATGATCCACATCGATGCCCATTGTGACACCGGCGGCGCCTATGACCTGACCAAGTTCCACCACGGCGGCCCGTTCCGCAACGCGGTGCTTGACGGCGTGCTCGATCCGACCCGTGTTGTGCAGATCGGCATTCGCGGCTCGGCCGAATATCTCTGGGAGTTCTCCTATGAGTCCGGCATGACCGTGATCCATGCGGAGGAAGTGACCGGTCTCGGCATTCCCGCCATCATCGAGAAGGCGAAGAAGATCGTCGGCGACGGCCCGACCTATCTCTCCTTCGACATCGACAGCCTCGACCCGAGCTTTGCGCCGGGCACCGGAACGCCTGAAGTGGGTGGTCTCACCACCCGCGAAGTGCTGGAACTGATCCGCGGTTTCAAGGGCGTCAATCTTGTCGGCGGCGACGTCGTCGAGGTCGCGCCGCAATATGATGCGACCACCAACACGGCGCATGCCGGCGCGCAGGTTCTGTTCGAGATCCTCAGCCTCATGGTGTTCAGCCCGGCCGTTACCGGCAAATCGGCCTGACACTTCAGAGAAAGATTCGTCGGCTGCCGGACTGGAAGCGGCGGCCGACCAGAAAATGCCCACAATCAACAATGCTTCCAGACAGGGGAACGACAATGACACTTCAAAAGACAATGAAAGCAGCCTTCGCTGCCGCTCTGATGCTGGGTGCCGCAACCGGTATCGCGCGTGCCGACGCGCTCGCCGACATCAAATCGGCCGGCCAGATCAATGTTGGGATCTTTTCGGATTTCCCGCCCTTCTCCTCGGCCAGCGCCGACATGAGCATCAAGGGTTATGACGTCGATGTTGCCCAGCAGATCGCCGACGGTCTCGGCGTCAAGCTGAACCTCGTCAGCGTCACCGGCCAGAACCGCATTCCCTATCTCAACGACAAGCGCGTCGACATCCTGATGAGCGTCGGCTTCTCCAAGGAGCGCGCCGAAGTGATCGACTTCGCAGCCGCCTACGCGCCTTACTACATCGCCGTCATCGGCCCGGCGGACCTCAAGGTCGCCGGCAAGGACGACCTTGCCGACAAGACGATCGCCGTCAATCGCGGCACGCTGGAGGATACTTCGCTGACCGAGGCTGCGCCGTCGAGCGCCGCAATCCAGCGCTTCGACAACTACAACGCCGTCATCCAGGCGTTCATCTCCGGCCAGACCCAGCTGATGGTCGTCGGCAACGACGTCGGTGCGCAGGTGCTTGCCCGCCAGGAGGCGCTGAAGCCCGAACAGAAGTTCCAGCTCCTGACCTCGCCGTCGCATATCGGTCTCAACAAGAACGAGGAAGCGCTGAAGACGGCGGTCAACGACGCCGTTGCCAAGATGCTGGCCGACGGCAAGCTGAACGCCAGCTCCGAGGCCTGGCTGAAGACGCCGCTCAACCCCGAAAACCTCAAGGACTAATCCGCTCTTGACGCCCACGGGGACTTGGCGTCTCCGTGGGCCTTTCGGGGAAAGGTTGCGACGATGGGTTACAGCCTCGATTTCGGGTGGCTTCGGGATGCCGCGGGCGCAATTGCCCACGGCGCCGCGATGACGCTCTTCCTGATCGCCTGCACCACCGTGCTCGGCATTCTGATCAGCATTCTCTTTGCCGCCGCCCGCCGCAGCCGCTACGGCGTCTTGCGCAAGGCGGTCGCCGTCTATGTCGAAGTGATCCGCAACACGCCGTTTCTGGTGCAGCTGTTCTTCATCTACTTCGGTTTGCCGAGCATCGGCATCCGGCTCGATCCGATCGTTGCTGCCATCCTGGCGATGACGCTCAATATGGCGGCCTATACCACGGAGATCGTCGGCGCCGGCCTCGACGCCGTGCCGAAGGGCCAGGGCGAGGCTGCATATGCGCTCGGGCTCAGGCCACGGCAGGTCTTCGTCAAGATCATCCTGCCGCAGGCGCTGAAAGTCATCTTTCCGGCGCTGATCAGCCAGGTGATCATCATGATGCTGGAATCGGCCGTCGTGTCGCAGATCGCGGTGCGGGAGCTTGCTCATGAGGCCGACCTGCTGCAAGCGCGGACATTCCGCTCCTTCGAAACATATTTCGTCGTCACGCTGATCTATCTCGCGCTGTCGATGGCGATCCGCCGCCTGTTTGTGGCCGGCGGCAGGCGTGTGTTGGGAGCGGGCGTGTCATGATCGAGTTCACCTTCTGGGACATCGTACGCAACCTGGTATTCGCCACCCGCTGGACGGTGCTTCTCTCGGCCGTTGCCTTTGCCGGCGGTGCTGCGGTCGGCCTGATGATCCTGTTTGCGCGCATCTCGAAACAGAAGTGGCTGCGCCGCTTCGGTTCGGGCTACATCGCGCTGTTTCAGGGCACGCCGCTGTTGATGCAGCTGTTCCTGATGTTCTTCGGTCTGCCGATGCTCGGCTTTCGTATCGAGCCTTGGACGGCTGCGGCGCTGGGGCTGACCTTTTATGCCAGCGCCTATCTCGCCGAGATCTGGCGCGGCGGCGTCGAGGCATTGCCGCTCGGCCAGTGGGATGCCGGCGCCAGCCTCGGGCTGCACCGCCTGCAGGAGCTGCGGCTGGTGATCCTGCCGCAGGCGTTTGCAATCACCCGGCCGCCGATTGTGGGCTTTCTCGTCCAGCTCATCAAGAGCACGGCGCTGACGTCGATCATCGGCTTCGAGGAGCTTCTCAGAACAGCCAATGCGATCAATAATGCAACCTTCGAACCTTTCACGGTCTATGGGCTGGTTGCGGTGATCTTCTTCGTGCTGTGTTATCCGCTGACACAATATGCACGCATGCTGGAGCGCAAAATACCCGCGCACTGAGACCGAAAATGTGCAAGAAATCAACGAGAACAGGGAACAAGGCGGATCACCGCCGAAACAAAGGAGACAGACGATGATTACAACTTCCATCAAGCGCCGCACGCTGCTCGGCGCGGGCCTTGCCGGTGCTTCGATGCTGGCGATGCCCTCGGTGCTGCGCGCCCAGGACAAGTCGCTGAAGGTCGGCGTTTACGGCGGCTATTTCAAAACCTCGTTCGACAAGAACATCTTTCCGGAATTCACCAAGGCGACGGGCATCGCCGTCGAATCGATCGCCGAGCCGACCGGCGAAGCCTGGCTCGTCCAGCTCGAACAGGCAGCACGCGCCGGCCAGGCGCCAGCCGACGTTTCGATGATGTCGCAGGTGGCGATGCTGAAAGGTCAGTCGACCGAACTCTGGACGCCGATCGACATGGCGAAGATCAAGAACGGCTCGAACCTGATCGACCGCTTCATCAACAAGTATCCGGACGGCCGCGTTGCCGGTATCGGGGCCGTCTCCTGGTACATTACGCTGGTGACCAACACCGACGTCTTCAAGGAAGCGCCGACCTCCTGGGCCGCCTTCTGGGATCCGGCAAACGCCGACAAGCTCGGCCTGCTGGCGCTGGTTTCCAACTCGTTCCTGCTCGAAGTCACCGCCAAGACCTACTTCGGCGGCACCAATGCGCTCGATACCGAAGAGGGCATCCTCAAGGTCTTCGAAAAGCTCGCCGAGGTGAAGCCGAACGTCCGACTCTGGTATCGCGACGAGGCGCAGTTCGAGCAGTCGCTGAAGTCGGGCGAAATTCCGATGGGCCAGTATTACCACGACGTGACCGGCCTTGCGGCTGCCGACGGCAATCCGGTGCGTTCAACCTTCCCGAAGGAAGGCGGCATCCAGGATTCCGGTTGCTGGGCGCTGTCGCGCGCGTCGCAGAAGTCCGAGGAAGCCCATATCTTCATCGACTACATGTGCCAGCCTTCGATCCAGGCGACCCTGTCGCGCAAGGTAGGCACGTCGCCGACCGTCAGACGCGAAGTCACCGACCTGACGGACAAGGAATTCGCAGCCGTTTCGTCGGATATCGAGCCGATCGTGCCGCGCTACGACCTCTATCAGTCCAAGTCGGATTGGCTGAACCAGAAGTGGACCGAGCTGATCGTCGGCTGATGATAGGACGTTGGCCCTCCGCTTCTTTTAGGGGGAGGGCCGGAGCTCAATTGAAGGGGGCGTCGTCTCCCTTGTAACCCCTCCCGCAAACGGGAGGGGACTATCGCGCGGAGAGACAATGTCCGGACTTGCCCTTCAAAACGTCGTCAAGGAATTCGGATCGTTCAGAGCCGTCAACAACGTCGACCTCAACGTGCCGCACGGGACGTTCGTCTGCATGCTCGGGCCCTCAGGCTGCGGCAAGACCACGCTTTTGCGCATGATCGCCGGCCTTGACCTGCCGACCGGTGGGGCGATCCGGCTTGATGGCGATGACATCACCCATGTGCCGACGCACAAGCGCAATCTCGGCATGGTCTTCCAGTCGCTGGCGCTGTTCCCGCATCTGACCGTCGGCGAGAACATCGCCTATCCCTTGCGCATCCGCGGTGCGGCAAAGGAAGACCAGAAGAAGCGGGTCGACGAGCTGCTGTCGATGATCCATCTGACCGGTTATGCGGACAGGCCCGTTGCCAAACTTTCAGGGGGCCAGCGCCAGCGCGTGGCGATTGCCCGGGCGCTCGCGATCTCGCCCAAGCTTTTCCTTCTCGATGAGCCGCTCTCGGCACTCGACGCCAAGCTGCGCGAGGCGATGCAGGTGGAACTGCGCCAATTGCAGCAGAAGCTGGGGATCACCACCATCGTCGTCACCCACGATCAGCGCGAAGCAATGACCATGGCCGATACGGTCGTCGTCATGAACGGCGGCGAAATCCGCCAGGCGGCATCGCCGATCGAGATCTACCGCCGACCGGCCGACAGTTTTGTTGCCGACTTCATCGGCCAGACCAATCTTCTCGAAGTGCAGGCCGACAGCACTGGGCGCGTCGAGGTGCTGGGACAGCCGATTGCCGGCCTCGCCCTGCCGGCGGGCGCCTCCAAGGGAACTCTGTCGGTTCGCCCTGAAGACGTGCATCTGACCGCGCCCGGAGCCGGGGCGCTTTCTGGCAAGGTCACCTTCGTGCGCGATCTCGGCGGCACGATCGAAACCTTCGTCGACATTGCCGGCCGGCAGATCGTCGCGGTGTCGACGCCGCGTGCACGGCCGGACGTTACCGTCGGACAGGAGGTCGGCATCGCGCTCACTCCTGATGTTTGCGTGGTGCTGAAAAAATGAGACGCGAACCGCCCCAGACCCTTGGCGATTACGCGCCACTTCTCTTTCCCGCCGCGATGCTGACGATCTTCTTTGTCGTGCCCTTCGGCACGATGATCGCCGTCAGCTTCTTCCAGCGCCAGCAGGGCGGCTTCTACACGCCGGCCTTCGTCTTCGACAATTATGCGCGTTTCCTTTCCGCCTTCTTCGGCGGCGTGCTCGGTTTCTCGCTGCTGCTTGCCATCACCGTGGCGATCTGCTGCGTCGTGCTGGCGCTGCCCTTTACCTACATGCTGACGCGTATGGGGCGAAAGGTGCAGGTGCTCTGGCTGGTGGCGCTGCTCTCGATCCTGTCGCTGTCGGAAGTCATCATCGGCTTTGCCTGGTCGACGCTGTTTTCGCGCACCGCAGGGATCACCAACATTCTCGTGGCGCTCGGGGTCATGAGCGAGGCGAAGGCGCTGACGCCGAGTTTCGGCGCGGTCTTGACCGGCATGGTCTACCAGGCGTTCCCCTATACGGTGCTCGTGCTTTTCCCGGCGCTTGTGCGGCTTGACCCGACACTGACGGAGGCAGCCCGGACGCTCGGCGCTTCGCCGCTCAAAGCCTTCTTCACCGTCGTCGTGCCGGCGCTCAGAAACACCATTACTGCCACTCTGATCATGGTCTTCATCTTCGCGCTCGGCTCCTACCTCTTGCCGCAGTTGCTCGGCCGGCCGCAGCATTGGACGCTGTCGGTGCTGATCACCGACCAGGCGATCTACCAGTCAAACATGCCTTTCGCCGCGGCGATGGCCGTGTTCCTGGTGCTGGTGACGCTCGGGCTCGTGGCGTTGACCGTGATCGCCGGACGCAAGGGAGAAGCGGCATGACCTCGATCTTCCGCAAGGCCTACTTCTTCCTGATCGGGCTCTTCCTGGCGCTGCCTCTGATCGTCGTTGCCGGCGTCTCGGTCAATGCCAAGCAGACGCTCGCCTTTCCGCCGCAGAGTTTTTCGCTCTCCTGGTACGGCGAGATCTTCTTCAATCCGGAATGGCGCAGCGCGCTTTTTGCCTCCGTCACGCTGGCTTTGCTGTCGGCGGCACTTGCGGTCGCGATCGCGTTGCCGCTCGCCTGGTTCCTCTGGCGGCGGATCGCGCCCTGGGCCAACATTTTCCAGGTGCTCGGTGTCGCGCCCTTCACGCTGCCGCCGGTCATCACCGCTCTCGGCATGCTCACATTCTGGGCGACGGTCGGTTTTTACGGCCAGCCCTGGACCGCTGTCGTCAGCCACGCGATCTTCTTCGTCACGCTACCGCTGGTGACCCTGTCGTTGGGATTTACCTCGATCGACCGGTCCCTGGTCGAGGCGGCATCGACCATGGGCGCAGACGAACGCACGATCTTCCGCACCGTCGTCCTGCCGCTGATCCTGCCCTATATCGTCTCCGGCTACGCGTTTGCCTTCGTGTTGTCGCTCAACGAATACATCGTCGCCTACATGACCGTCGGCTTCACCATGGAGACGCTGCCGATCAAGATCTTCAACGCGCTTCGCTACGGCTACACGCCGACCATGGCGTCGGTCACGGTGCTTTTCGTCACCACGGCCGCCGTGATCTTCGGTCTCGTTGCCCGCTTCGGCGATCTGCCGAAGCTTTTGGGCGCCATGTCGTCGGACGGAAAATGATGAAGCTCGCCGCGCTCCAGATGCAATCGGCCTGCGGCAACGTCGCCGCCAATCTCGACCGCCTCGAGCGGGCGGCAAAGGAGGCTGTTGCGAAAGATGCAACACTGCTGATGACGCCGGAACTCGGGCTGACCGGTTATGGCGCGGGGGACGCCATCCGCGCTCTCGCCGAGCCCGTGGACGGGCCGATCGTCAAGCGCCTGGCGCAGATATCGCGGGAGACCGGCATCGCGCTGATTGCCGGTTTTGCCGAGCGGGATGGCGACGCCGTCTACAACAGCGCCGTCTATGTCGATGGCGATGCGAAGCCAACCGTCTACCGGAAATCGCATCTCTACGGCGATTACGAGCGATCGCTGTTTGCGCCCGAAAAACCGACTACGCGGCTCTTCGTCCATCGCGGCGTCACCTGCGGCATGCTGATCTGCTACGACGTTGAGTTTCCTGAGAATGTGCGCCGGCTGGCATTGGCAGGCGCCGAGGCGGTTCTTGTTCCGACGGCGTTGCCGGCGGGGTGGTCTGGCACCTTCATCACCGACCACATGATCCAGACACGCGCTTTCGAGAATCAGGTTTTTGTCGCCTATATCAACCATTGCGGCTCCGACCCGCTTTTCTCCTTTGCCGGCCTCTCGCGGATCGCATCGCCGGACGGGCAGGTGCTCGCCAAGGGTGACGCGGGCCACGAGACGCTGATCTTCGCCGATATCAATCCGGCAAGCTTTGCGATCTCGCGGTTGGAAAATACCTATCTCGGTGACCTGAACCGAGCCTGAGACATCTGGAGATCGTTCACTCCTGAAGAACATTCCGTTCTCCATTGTCCACTTTCGCAATCGCCGTGCCGACCCATATTGTGCTCAACGGAAAAGCCACACATTGGAGGCAATCATGAGTTTGCAACTGACGGGTATCCATCATCTGACGGCGATCACGGCGAACGCGCCGGAAAACCTGCGCTTCTACACCAAGGTTCTCGGGCTTCGCCTGGTCAAGAAGACTGTCAACCAGGACGATACCACCGCCTATCACCTCTTCTACGCCGACGGCAAAGCCACGCCCGGAACGGACCTGACCTTCTTCGACTGGCCGGTCGGGCCGGAAGGCCGCGGCACGCACAGCATTTCGCGCACCGGCCTGCGCGTCGGCAGCGCCGACAGCGTTCGCTGGTGGAAGGGTCGTCTCGACGATATGAAAGTCACCGCCGGTGACGTCAGCGAAATCGATGGCCGCACCTCGCTCGACTTCGAGGATGGCGAAGGCCAGCGTTTCCGGCTGATCGACGACGGCGGACTTTCGCCTTCGCACCCCTGGGAAAGGAGCCCGGTTGCGGCCGAGCACCAGATCAAGGGTCTTGGTCCCATCACCATCAGCGTTCCTGATATCACCAACACCGAGTTGGTGCTGACCAAGGTGATGAACATGATCGAGGCGAGACGCTATCCGTCGCCGGATGGCGAGGGTCAGGTGCATGTGTTCTCAATGGGCGAGGGCGGTCCGGCGGCTGAGTTGCATGTGGCGGTTCAGCCGGGTCTGCCGATTGCTCGTCAGGGGGCTGGCGCCGTGCATCACGTCGCCTTCCGGGCGCCGGATACGGATGCGCTGACGGAATGGACCGAGCGCCTGCAGGGCTTCCGCCTGCCGTCGAGCGGTGAGGTCGAGCGCTACTATTTCCGCTCGCTCTACTTCCGCGAGCCGAACGGCGTCTTGTTCGAGATCGCCACCGATGGACCCGGCTTTGCCGTCGACGAACCGATGGAGACGCTCGGCGAAAGCCTGTCGCTGCCGCCGTTCCTGGAGCCGAAGCGCGCCCAGATCGAGGCACGGCTGAAGCCGCTGGAGTAACGATGAAATTGCAAAAAGCCGGGGCTCGTCCCCGGCTTTTTCGTCTATATCCCTCTGATCCCATTGGCTTTCTGACTGCTCCGACCCATGATGGCGGCAACAGGCAGAAAAGGGTCAGGTCATGGTGAAAATCCTCGGCATTTCAGGAAGCCTCAGAAAGGCGTCGTTCAACACTGGTCTGATGAGGGCGGCCGCGGCCGATGCGCCCGACGGTATCGAGTTCGACACCGCGACGCTGCACGGCATTCCGCTCTATGACGGCGACGTCGAAGCAAAGGACGGAAATCCCGAAGCGGTCACCGCGCTGAAGCATAAGATCATGGCGGCCGACGGCGTGATCTTGTTCACGCCGGAATACAACAATTCGATGCCCGGTGTTTTCAAGAACGCGATCGATTGGCTGAGCCGGCCCTCGGCCGATATCGCCAAGGTGTTCCGTGGCCGTCCCTTTGCGCTCGCGGGCACGTCGCCGGGCAATTTCGGCACCATCCTCAGCCAGAATGCCTGGCTGCCGGTCATGCGCACGCTCGGCGCCGAACTCTGGTCGGGCAAACGGCTGATGCTGCCGCGCGCGGAAACCTTGTTCGATCAGGATGGGGCGCTGACGGACTCAGAAGCCGGCGATAGGCTGCGCGCGTTCGTCAAGGCTTTCGCCGACTTTGCCGGAGCGCAGAACGGCCGTTAAGACCGTCGCTTCTGAAGCGAATTCTTCAGGTCTTGCCTATGGCGAAAGACCGAATTTTGTCGTCCTCGGGCTCGACCAGAGGATCCATAGTGGTTGCCCACACGGCCCTTCAGGGCTTGGCGGGTATGGATGCTCGGGTCAAACCCGAGCATGACGTTGAGCGTGGGTCGGCCGTGGGCCATAGCACCGGATTCCCCCGGCAGCCTGCGACCCCTTAGACGCCTTCTTCCTCCAACCACTGCTGGATGGCGGCGATGTCCCAGGCGCCGATCTCGTGGCCCATGTCGAGATCGATCGCCGTCAGGTTCGCGCCGGTCTTCTCCAGCTCGGCTCTCAGGCGCGGCGCGAACTGGCCGTAGCTGTCGGACTTGCCGGTCAAAAGCAGGATGTTCGTGCCTGCAAGGTCCGGTGTCGGCATGTCGTCGAGCACCATCATCGAGCGCATCAGTACCACGTTGCGGATCAAACCCGGATGCAGTGTCATCAGTGCGACCAGCAGGTTGGCGCCGTTGGAATAGCCGATGAACACGGCCTTTGAGAGATCGATACCGTAGCCGTCGCGCGCACCTTCGAGGAAGGCGGCAAAGGCATCGGCTTCGGCGCGCGCGTCCTTCTGGTCGAAGGTGGTCGAGGAATAGCGCCGGAACCAGCGCGGCGAGCCTTCTTCTGTCGAGCGGCCGCGAACGCCGAGCAGCGTCGCGTCGCCATCCACCTGATTGCCGAGGTGGAGGAGCTGCGTCTCGTTTCCGCCGCTGCCATGAAGAAGCACGAAGGTGCGGTCGTCGGGCGTCTCTGGATGATAGAAACGGTGAACGAAAGGCAGATCGCGCTCCGTCAGGCGCGGCTCGCCCGGCAGCGCGAATTGCGGCAGGCTGACCAGCGTTTCTGCGGTGCGGTCGGCGAAATGGGCCGGGATGAACAGTTGCGTGCCGAGCGTCTCCCTGGGCTCATCGACCGTGAAGCCGGGCTTGTCGGTTGCAAACTCGCAGAGCGAGCCGCCGGGTTCGCGGACATAAAGCGAATAGAAGTATTTTCGATCATGGGCATTGACGGTGGCATCGTCGCGCTTGAGGTCGTCGCGGACCTTCAGCACCGTCTCCTTGTCGGGAGCGCGAAAGGCGATGTGGTCGATCGTGCCGGTGCCGGGTGCTGCAGTCCAGAAGCCGGTGGCATCGCGCACGTCGATGATGTCGCCCGATTGCGAGGTGAAGCGGCGGATGGTGTCGGTGGAGCCGGTTTCGCTGTAACCGAAATGCTCGGCGAGAAAACGGGCGGATTCGGCCGGTTGCTCCGTCAGGATCGTGGCGCCACGCAGGCGCCGGATGGCGTCGGCCTCGGGAATGTCGCGCGTGCTCCAGGGGGCTGCGGCGGACAGCGCTTGCGTTCCAACGAGCTTGACGATGACCCCGTCGGGGTCCTTCAGCCGCAGCACCGGTTCGCCGAATTCCTGAGCCGGACCGGCGATCTTGATGTTGTGCTGGAGCGCCCGCGTCAACCAGAAACCGATGCTTTCAGGCGCGATGGCAAAGGCGATCTCGCTCGGCTGGCCGTGGCCGACGCGGCCGGGCGCACCGTCTTCCCACATCAGAAACGTCACGAGCGAACCGGGCGATCCTTCGGCGTCGCCGTAGAAGAGATGGAGCTGGGTCGCATCCTCGTAGCCGCCAGTCCGCTTGACGAGGCGCAGGCCGAGGAAGCCGACGTAGAAATCGACATTGGCCTGCACCTTGCGGGCAATCAGCGTGATGTGGTGGATGCCGCTCGTCATGTTTCGTCTCCCGATATGATGCGCTCACAAACCACAGGCGGATCGCCGGCGCCAGAACCGCGGCTGAGAACGCTGTGTTCAACGTGGGCGGAAAATCAGCTCCGGTCTTCGGCGAGGAAGGCCTTGAAAGCGTCGGCATAGTCCGGATGCCAGCGCGACAGCGGCGGCCGGTTCTCGACGATGTCGCCGGCTGCCCACAGGATGCGCTTCTCGTCGGTTGACCTCGCGACGTCGTTGTCGGGGCAGAGAATGTAGAAGTCGCCGCGCTCAAGGCTTTCCATCATGAAGTCGACGGTCTCATCCGGTGTCCAGGCGCCCTCGGGCTTTTCCGTGCGGCCATTGGCGGTGAGCGACGTATAGACGAAGCCGGGAATAAGCAGATGGGCGTGAAGCTTGCCTCCGGCGATGTTGCGCAAGTCATGTTCGAGCGCCTCGGTGAACGCTTTCACGCCGGCCTTCGAAACATTGTAGGCGGGGTCGCCTGGAGGCGTGGTGATGCCCTGTTTCGAGCCGGTGTTGATGATCACGGCCGGTTGCCCATGTGCGGTCATGTGAGGCGCGAACACACGCGAACCGTTGATGACGCCCCAGAGATTGACGGCGAGCACCGCCTCCCAGTTTGCCTGCGGGCCGAACATGGCGCTCCCCGGCTGAATGCCGGCATTGTTCATCAGCACATGCACGGGGCCGAAGCGCTCGCGCGCGGCGTGCTGCAGCGCTTCGATATTCTCAAGATGGGAGACATCGGTGGGAATGGCGACAACGTATGTCGTGCCATGCGGCGAGAGCTCCGAGACCTCCGCCGCGGCTTGCGTCAGGCGCTCGCCCTCGAGATCGGCGAGCACGACGCGCATGCCGAGCCGCGCAAAGCGGCGGGCGCTGGCAAGGCCGATGCCGGACGCAGCACCAGTGACGACGGCAAGATGGTCGGGGGCAAAAGCGGGATGAGGCATGACGGAGGCTCCAGCAGTCAGGATCTGACGCAAGAGATAGGGCGCGAACTGACGGCTGTCCATCGCCGCAGGAAATGCCCGGAGTGATGAAGCGCCTGAAATCTATCCATTTTTACCAGTGCAAACCTTGCCGGCCCGGCCACGCACGCTAGTTCCGATCAGGAACTGGCGGCCGAACCGGCCTGCCGCAACATGTATCGGATGGATTGATGGCTGCAACGGAAGCGCGGAATGACAAGCGGACACCTTGCGAAAGCTGTCCCTTGCGCAAACTGGAGCATTTCCGTGCATTTGAGCCGGAAGAACTCGCCTTTGTCTCGAAATTCAAGACCGGCGAGCTTGCAGTCGACGGCGGCGCGACGATCCTGGTGGAAGGCGCACACAGCGCCCATCTCTTTACCGTCCTGTCTGGTTGGGGATTTCGCTACAAGATGCTCGACGACGGGCGCCGGCAGATCCTCAATTACATCATGCCCGGGGATCTCATCGGCCTGCAGGGCAGCCTCATGGGGGAAATGCAGCACTCGATCGAGGCGCTCTCCCCCGTCACGCTCTGCGTCTTTGAACGCGGCAAGCTCAATCGGCTCTACGCGAGCTATCCCGACCTCGCCTACGATCTGACCTGGATTGCTGCGCGCGAAGAGCGCATCCTCGATGAGAACCTCTTGAGCATCGGCCGCCGCTCGGCGCTGGAGCGTGCGGCCTATCTCATCGCCTTCCTTTACCAGCGCGCAAAGGCACTCGACCTGTTCAACGGAAGCCGCGTGGCAATCCCCATCACCCAGCAGCACGTAGCCGATACGCTCGGCCTGTCGATCGTCCATACCAACAAGACGCTGAAGAAGCTGGCCGAACGCGGCATGATCCGCTGGGCCGACAAGGGCTGCAATGTCCGCGATATCGACGGGCTGCTGGCGATCGCCGGCTGGGAAGGGTTCAGCGAGACCAAGCGGCCGCTGATCTGACGCTTCACCGTTCTTGATCAAGACGCAAGAAGCCCCGCCGGGCGGCGGGGCTTGACGCGACGTCACAGGGGTTGGAGCCGTCAGGCGGCGACGATCGCTCTCAGCATCCACAGTGCCTTTTCGTGGAACGTGAGGCGATCGGTCAGCATGTCCGTCGTCACAAGGTCGTCGTTCTCATCGGCCTTTGTTCCGGCTTCACGCATGCGCCGGACGGCGGCCTCGTGGTCGGCAATCAGGTCCGCGACCATATCGGCCGCCGTTG
This sequence comes from Sinorhizobium sp. A49, assembly GCF_002002725.1. Taxonomy (GTDB): domain Bacteria; phylum Pseudomonadota; class Alphaproteobacteria; order Rhizobiales; family Rhizobiaceae; genus Ensifer. The sequence goes on from NZ_MUNW01000061.1 coordinate 51,698, forward strand.
TGTGGTTGACCGAGGCGCTGGTCGGAGCGAATTGATTGGCCTCACCAAGCTTTGCCGGGGCGAGATGGCCAAGCGCGCGGATGCGCTCGGCGATGATGTCGGTGGCCTTGAACAGGGTGTTGTAGTGTTCCTCTGTCAATTCGTGCAGCGGCTTGAACAGTGGGCCAACGACGTTCCAGTGATAGATGTGGCTCTTGATGACGAGCTTGTAGGTGTCGGCGAGGATGTCGGAGAGAGCGGCCGCCATCTGTTGGCGATAGGCCTTCTTCAGCCCGATGTCGAATTCCTCGTCCTTGACCTTCGGTTTCAGCACGGAGGCTGCCTGTGCCATGATCTTTCTCCAATCCGTTTCGGAAAATCATATTCGTGTCGTGATACGGGCGCGCGGCTGCCGTCCGCCCCTGCGCCGCTTTCCATTGAACGCCCGGTCGCGCCGGTTGTTCCTTTGCGCGCACTCGAAGATGTGATGAAGGCTGCCGCTGCGATGAAGGGCAACATGTCTTTTTTAAATGCCCCAAAGTCTTATCGGGCCTATAGCTCGTAGCTTCATTGCGCAGGTCATAAACGCCTTCGCAAACAGGCAAGCATGAAAGGTGGACCGAATGCCAACGATCGAGATTCCACCGTCGATCAGAACTGTGCTCGTTCTGGAAGATAATTTCATCATCGCGATGGATGCGGAGGAAATCCTGACATCCATCGGGATCTCCAACGTGCAGATCGCAACCAACGCCGAGCAGGCGATGCAGCTCATTTCGGCACAAACGTTCGATTTCATCATGCTCGATGTCAATCTCGAGAATGAGACGAGCTTTGCGGTTGCCGACGCGATCATAGCCCGTGGGCTGTGTTTCGGTTTTACCAGCGGATACGGCGATGCGGAGATCTTTCCGGCGCATCTGCGCCGCGTTCCCAGGATCGACAAACCGTTCAACGAGAGCTCGATCGGTAATCTGATCGCCATGGCCACCAGGCGCGAGGGCGTTTAACCGCCTCGCCCTGTGCTTCTTCACTGCGTGTGTCGAGCAGCGCTGCCACCATCGGTCGCAGCGCTGTTTACAGACTGAGGACTTCCAGACACCGGCCAAGTATGCGACTTTGTTGGCATCCTCGCGACGAAGGCGAGGCACATCTTGTCTTTTGGCGGGCATTCGAAAATGCCCCGATCAATGCTGGAGCCGGGTGGAGCGTATGGCGCAATTCACATGCAGCGTGCGGCACTGTGGTTGGGCAATCGCGCTCGCCTCGACGATTTTTCTGGCCTCGTGCGAGAAGCAGGAGGCGGAAGCCGCAAGGCCGGAAACAATTGTTCGGATCGTCGAAGCGGCGCTCACCGATTACCAGCAGACCGTCACCCTGACCGGCGAAGTCGTGGCGCATGTGCAGGCGAACCTTGCCTTTCGCGTCAGCGGCCAGGTGACGCAGTGGTTCGCCGACGTCGGCGGCCATGTCGATGAAGGCGAGCTTCTGGCGAAGATCGACCCGCGCGAACAGGAAGCTGATGTTCAAGCATCCGAAGCGGCGGTAAAGGCCGCAGAAGCGCAGCTGCGGCAGGCCACGGCGACATTGGCACGGCAAAACACGCTGATGGCGCAAGGCTTTACCACGCGCCGCGATCTCGACCAGGCCGAGACTGCCGCGCGCACTGCTGCAAGCGCGCTCGATGCTGCCAACGCGGAACTGGAGAGTGCGCGAACTGCCCTTTCCTATACCGAGCTGCGCTCAAGTGCTGCCGGTATCGTCACGGTGCGGCATGCCGAGGTGGGGCAGGTGGTACAGGCGGCGCAAACCATGTTCTCCGTTGCCAAGGACGGCCCGCGGGACGCCATCTTCAATGTTCACGAGGGCCTGTTGTTCATGAGGCCGGCGAGCGAGGACGTGACGCTGGCGCTGGTCAGCGACCCCTCGATCACGGCGATCGCGCGCGTGAGCGAGATCTCCCCGACGATAGACGACAAGGCCGGCACGGTGCGGGTGAAGCTGGCGATGCAGGAGACGCCGGAGCGCATGACGCTCGGCTCGTCGGTGACGGGTGTCGCCCGTTTCGAGCCGGCCAAGGTCATTGCGCTGCCGTGGACGGCGCTGACTGCCGCCGACGGCAAGCCGGCGGTCTGGATCGTCGATCCCAGGGACAGCACGGTCAGCCTCAAGCCGATCGAGGTGAAGTCCTATGAAAGCGGCCGGGTGCTGGTCGCTTCCGGGCTTTCGGCCGGCGACAGGATCGTGGCGGAGGGCGGCAAATTCCTGCGCCCGGGCCTGGCGGTGCATGCGGTGGCAGAGGAGCAGGCGAAATGAGCTGGTCGAGATTCCCGCGGCCGATCGTGCCGATTGCCGTATTGCTGCTGCTCGCCGGGTGCCAGAAGGAAGAGGAGCAGGCGATCGAGGTCGTTCGCCCTGTTCTGTCTATGGTTGTCAGTGAGCGCGTTGACGCAGCCGCGAGCTTTGCCGGAAAAGTTCAGCCCAAGGTGCAGACGGAGCTTGGCTTCCGGGTGATCGGCCGGCTTGTCGCCCGCGATGTGACCGTCGGCGATGCGGTGGTCGCAGGCGCCGAGCTTGCCGCCCTCGATCCGACCGCCTTCGAGTTGGCGTTGCGATCGGCAAAGGCCGACCAGGCAAGCGCCGAGGCGACCCTTGCCAATGCGGCTGCCGCCGAGGAGCGGCTCACCGCTCTCCTGAAGACTGATACTGAATCCCAGGCCACGGTCGACAGTGCCCAGCAAGCGCACGAGGCGGCCCAGGCATCGCTCATACGGGCGACGGCGGGGCTTGCGAAGTCCGAGGAGCAGCTCTCCTATACCAAGCTGAAGTCCGATTTCGACGGCATCGTCACGGCGACGGGAGCTGAGGTCGGCCAGGTGGTGTCGGCCGGCGAGATGGTCGTGACCGTCGCCAGGCCCGGCGAGCGCGATGCGGTCGTCGACGTGCCCGACGGCATCGCGCTGTTTCCGATCGGCACGCCGTTCTCGGTCGCGCTGCAGATCAATCCGGATCTCAAGGTCAACGGCACGGTGCGCGAGATCGCGCCGGCCGCCGACCCGGTCACCCGGACCCGGCGCGTGAAGATCGCGCTCGACAATCCGCCCGTCGGGTTCAGGCTCGGAACGACGATCACAGCGACGCGCCAGGGCGCCGAGCATGAACTCATGCTCATTCCTTCGACTGCCGTGTTCGAACGCGACGGCAAGACCTTTGTCTGGATCGTCAATGAACCGGGCGGCGATGTCACGGCACGGGAAGTCGAAGTCGGCGCTAGTTCCGGCGGCCTGAGGCCGGTGACCGCGGGGCTCAAGCCGGGAGAGCGCATCGCCACGGCGGGCGCGCACAGCCTTGAGGAAGGCCAGAAGGTAAAGATTTCCGACGGAGCGCGTTCATGAAGAAGTTCAACCTTTCGGACTGGGCGCTCGATCACAGCTCGATGGTCTGGTACTTCATGATCGTCTTCGTCGTGCTCGGTATCACCTCCTATGTGGAGCTTGGCCGCGAGGAGGACCCGTCCTTCACCATCAAGACGATGACGATCTCGGCCGCCTGGCCGGGCGCGTCGGTCGAGGAAACCACGCTTCAGGTCACGGAGCGCATCGAGCGCAAGCTCGAGGAACTGGAATCGCTCGACTACACCAAGAGCATGACGACGCCGGGCCAGACGCTGGTCTTCGTCAACCTGAAGCCCGAGACGAAGGCGCGCAATGTGGCGGCGACCTGGGTCACGGTTCGCAACATGATCAACGACATTCGCGGGGATTTTCCTTCGGGTGTCATCGGTCCTGCCTTCAACGACCGCTTCGGCGACGTCTTCGGCAACATCTATGCCTTCACCGGCGACGGGCTGACCCCGCGCCAGCTGCGCGACTATGTCGAGGATGCGCGCCGCGATATCCTGACGGTGCCGAACATTGGCAAGGTCGATCTGATCGGCGCGCAGGACGAGGTGATCTACCTCGAGTTTTCGCCGCGCCAGCTCGCAGCCCTCGGCATCAACCAGCAGCAGGTCATCGAGACGCTGCAGGCCCAGAACGCGGTCTCTCCCTCGGGCGTCATCCAGACCGAAGGCGAGCGCGTCAGCATTCGTGTCGGCGGCCAGTTTTCATCGGAAGACAGCATCCGTTCGGTCAACCTGCAGGTCAATGACCGCTTCTTTCGTCTCAGCGACATAGCAACGATCAGCCGCGGCTATGTCGATCCGCCGTCAGCCCTCTTCCGTTTCGAGGGCAGGCCGGCAATCGGGCTGGCGATTGGCATGAAGCAGGGATCCAATCTGCTCGATTTCGGCAAGGCGGTCGAGCGGAAGATCGAGCGCCTCGAGCAGAGGTTGCCGGTCGGCGTGGATGTTCACTTGGTGTCCGACCAGCCGCTCGTGGTCGAGGAGGCGGTCTCCGGCTTCACGCAGGCGCTGTTCGAAGCGGTGATCATCGTTCTTGCCGTCAGCTTCGTCAGTCTGGGCATGCGCGCCGGCCTGGTCGTGGCGCTTTCCATTCCGCTGACGCTGGCGATCACCTTCGTCTTCATGTCCTACTGGGGCATCTCGCTGCAGCGCGTTTCGCTCGGCGCGCTGATCATCGCGCTTGGCCTGCTCGTCGACGATGCGATGATTGCGGTGGAAATGATGGTGGCGCGGCTGGAGGTCGGCGATTCGCTGCGCAAGGCGGCGACCTACGTCTATACCTCGACGGCCTTTCCGATGCTGACAGGCACGCTCGTCACCGTTGCCGGTTTCATCCCGATCGGCCTCAACAACAGCGCGGCCGGCGAGTTCACCTTCACGCTGTTCGTCGTCATCGCCATTTCGCTGCTGGTCTCGTGGATCGTGGCGGTGATCTTCGCGCCGCTTCTGGGGGTCACGATCCTGCCGAAGACGATGAAGCAGCATGCCGGAGAAAAAGGCCGGGTCGGGCGGCTGTTTTCCAGGCTGCTCGATCTCTGCATGCACTGGCGCTGGACGACGATCATCGCCACGGTCGCCGTCTTCTGCCTTTCGGTCTTCGGCATGGGTTTCGTGCAGCAGCAGTTTTTTCCCTCATCCGACCGACCCGAGATCATCGTCGACTGGTCGCTGCCGCAGAATTCCTCGATCGAGGAAACCAATGCGCAGATGGCGAAGTTCGAGAAGGAGAAGCTCACCGGCAATCCGGATGTGCTGCGCTGGTCGACTTATGTCGGCGAGGGGGCCGTGCGCTTCGTGCTGTCCTTCGACGTGCAGCCGCCGCATCCCTCCTTCGGCCAGATGATCATCGTCACCAAGGGGCTCGACGTGCGCGACAAGGTGCGCGCTGACCTGCAGGCCTATCTCAAGCAGACGTTCCCCGGTACGGACGCCTATGTGAAGCTGCTCGACATCGGCCCGCCGGTTGGGCGACCGATCCAGTATCGCGTCAGTGGGCCCGATATCGAACAGGTGCGTAAACATGCGCTCGATCTCAGCTCCGTGCTCGGCCGCAATCCGCAATTGGGTGAGATCGTCTACGATTGGAACGAGCCGGCGCGCATGATCAAGGTCGACGTCTTGCAGGACAAGGCGCGCCAACTCGGCGTGACCTCGCAGGATATCGCGAATGCCCTCAACGGCATCGTCGGGGGGACGACCGTCACACAGGTGCGCGACGACATCTACCTGATCGATGTTATCGGCCGTGCGCGCGACTCCGAACGGCAATCGATCGAAACTTTACGCGATCTCCAGCTTCCCGGCGCCAACGGGAACTCGGTGCCCTTGGCGGCGGTTGCCAACTTCCGCTACGAGATGGAGCAGCCGGTCGTCTGGCGCCGTTCGCGCCTGCCGACGATCACGGTCAAGGCGGCAATCAACGGAACGGCACAACCCTCGACGGTTTCCGCACAGTTGGAAAAGGACGTGGCGGCCTTTGGCGCCGCGCTTCCGGACGGTTACAAAATCGAGATCGGCGGCACGATCGAGGAAAGCGCCAAGAGCCAGGCGCCGATTGTCGCCGTCGTGCCCCTGATGCTGTTTGTGATGGCGACGATCCTGATGATCCAGTTGCAGAGTTTCTCGCGGCTGTTCCTGGTCTTTGCCGTGGCGCCACTGGCGCTGATCGGCGTGGTCGCGGCGCTGCTTCCAAGTGGTGCGCCGCTCGGCTTCGTGGCGATCCTCGGTGTGCTGGCGCTGATCGGCATTCTCATTCGAAACTCGGTCATCCTCGTCGTGCAGATCGAGGATCTGCGCAAGGAAGGGGTGGCGGCCTGGGATGCGGTGCGCGAGGCGACCGAACATCGCATGCGGCCGATCATGCTGACGGCTGCAGCGGCAAGCCTCGGGCTGATCCCGATCGCGCGGGAAATCTTCTGGGGGCCGATGGCCTATGCGATGATGGGCGGCATCATCGTCGGGACGGTGCTGACGCTTCTGTTCCTGCCGGCGCTTTATCTCGCCTGGTTCCGGATCAAGCCGCCAACCAAGAGCGGCGCTAGCGACGGCGAAACGACGCCGAAGGACGGCGAAGCGGTGCCGGTCTAACAGTCTGCCGGCCGTTGTCGTCCTCTCAGGTCTTGCCGCGCGAGACGAACCAGGGATTGGCAAAATCGCTGTCGTTTGCCTGATTGCGCTTGCCGTACGTCAGCGGCGTGCCTTCCATCGTCAGCGTTTCGCCGCCCGCCGCCCGCAGGATCGCATCGCCGGCGGCCGTGTCCCACTCCATCGTGCGGCTGAAACGCGGATAGACGTCGGCAAGTCCTTCGGCCAGCAGACAGAATTTGAGCGACGAGCCGACGGCCTCGTAATCGGTGATCCCGTGTTCGGCGAGATAGGCGACGGTCTCGGCGCTGTTGTGCGAGCGGCTCGCCAACGCTACCAGCCGATCGCCGCGGCTGCGACAGCCGATCACGGTTTCCGGCTCGACCAGAAAAGCCTCGGAGACGACCGATTTCAATGCCTTGCCGGCGCTTGCAGCATAGAGGATGCCGAGCGCCGGCGCATAGACGACGCCGGCAACGGGCACACCGTTTTCGATGAGCGCGATGTTGACTGTGAAGTCGTTGTGGCGGCCGATGAACTCCTTGGTACCGTCGAGCGGATCGACAAGGAAGAACGTTTTGCCCGAGATATCGGGGATGGAGCCGGCGGCCACCGATTCCTCAGCCACGACGGGGATATCCGGAAAGGCGGCTGCGAGATCGGCCAGGATGATGCGCTCCGCACATTCGTCGGCATCCGTCACTGGCGAACAGTCGGGCTTGTAAAGCACTTCCGGGCCGGAGTGGTAGATGTCGAGAATGGCGCGCCCGGCGGCGATCGCGGATTTCTTGAGAATGTCGAGCATTGTTTGTCGTCTTTCAGGCCTTTGTCGCGCCATACCACACTCCACGGCGGAAGTTGCCCATAGTTTTCGACGGTTCGCGCGAAATGTCCTGTCTCAGGCGCGTGTGCGAAAGGTTTTCGGCGGTTGCGGCAAAAGGCCGACTTGATTTTTGCACCTGCGAGAAGCTTGCATCTTTGCTCCTCGCGCCGGCTGTGCAAATGTGCCGACGCAACTGAACTGGATGCCTTCATGCGTTATTCCGCATTCTCGATCGTCAGGAACGCCCTTTCCGGAAACCTGAACTGGAAACCGCAATGGCGACAGCCGCAGCCGAAATCCCATTATGACGTGATCATCGTCGGCGGTGGTGGCCATGGTCTTGCGACCGCCTATTACCTCGCCAAGGAATTCGGCGTGAAGAATGTCGCGGTGCTCGAGAAGGGTTATCTCGGGTCGGGCAATGTCGGTCGCAACACCACGATCGTGCGCTCCAACTACATGCTGCCCGGCAACGAGCCCTTCTACGAGTTTTCGATGAAGCTCTGGGAGGGGCTGGAGCAGGACCTGAACTACAACGTCATGCTCTCCCAGCGCGGCGTTATCATGCTCTACCACAGCGACGCCCAGCGCGACGCCTATGTCAGGCGCGGCAATGCGATGTGGATGGAAGGCGTGTCCGCCGAGCTGATCGAGCGCGAACAGCTGAAGAAGATGATCCCCTTCCTCAATTACGACCACGCGCGCTACCCGATCCTCGGCGGCCTTCTGCAGCGGCGCGCGGGCACGGCTCGCCATGATGCCGTCGCCTGGGGTTACGCCCGCGGCGCCGACCAGCACGGCGTCGACATCATCGAGCATTGCGAAGTCACCGGCATTCGTCGCGAAAACGGCGTCGTTACCGGCGTTGAAACCTCGAAGGGCATCATCGGTTGCGGCAAGCTGGCGCTGGCGGCAGCCGGCAATTCTTCGCGCGTCGGCGAGATGGCGGATCTGAAGCTGCCGCTTGAAAGCCATGTGCTGCAGGCCTTCGTGACCGAGGGGCTGAAGCCGTGTATCGATCACGTCATCGTCTATGGCGGCGGGCATTTCTACATTTCGCAGTCGGACAAGGGCGGGCTGGTCTTCGGCGCCGAGATCGACGGCTACTCCTCCTATGCCCAGCGCGGCAACCTGGCGACGGCCGAGCATGTGATGGAGGAGGGGGTTTCGATGATCCCCGGCCTGTCGCGCGTGCGGGTGCTGCGCGCCTGGGGCGGCGTCATGGACATGAGCATGGACGGCTCGCCGATCATCGACCGCACCTCGATCGACAACCTCTACCTCAACTGCGGCTGGTGCTATGGCGGCTTCAAGGCGACGCCGGCGTCCGGCTATTGCTTCGCGCATCTGATCGCCAGGAACGACACCCATCCGGTGGCGCGGGCGCTCAGGCTCGACCGTTTCGCGCGCGGTTATGCTGTCGATGAGGCCGGTGCCGGCCCTCAGCCGAACCTTCACTAGAGCGGCGCGAACCGGATGACGACCATCCGGCTACCCAGGAATATGAGCGAGCCGCGTTGGGGCTCCAGGATACGGAAGACAATGGCAAGCCTGATCACCTGTCCTCATTGCGGGGTTCGCCCGAAGGAAGAGTTCACAATCCGTGGCGATGCATCGCTCGTTCGGCCGGCACCTTCGGCCTCGGATGAAGCCTGGCATGACTATGTCTATGTGCGCGCCAATCCGCGGGGTCGCACAGTCGAGCATTGGCACCATGTCGCCGGCTGTCGCCGCTTCCTGGTTGTCGAGCGCGACACGGTGACCCACGAGGTCTATTCGGTGGTCGACGGTGCGACTGCGGCGCGGGAGGCCCAGCGATGAGCGCCTATCGCCTTTCCTCCGGCGGCCTCGTCGATCGCAGCAAGGTTTTGAGCTTCACCTTCGACGGCCGGCCGCTGCGCGGCCTTGCCGGCGATACGCTTGCCTCAGCACTTCTCGCCAACGACCAGTTGCTGGTCGGCCGCAGCTTCAAGTACCATCGGCCGCGCGGTATCGTCAGCGCCGGGCCGTCGGAGCCGAACGCATTGGTGACGCTCGGTTCGGGCGCCCGCAGCGATCCGAACACAAAGGCGACGGTTGCCGAGCTTTATGCTGGTCTGACGGCGAAGAGCCAGAACCGCTGGCCCTCGCTCGGCTTCGATGTCGGCGCGGTCAACGGCCTGCTTTCGCCGTTTCTCGGTGCCGGTTTCTACTACAAGACCTTCATGTGGCCGCGCCAGCTCTGGGAAAAGCTTTATGAGCCGGTGATCCGGCGGGCAGCCGGTCTCGGGCGGGCCGTGCTCGAACGCGACCCCGAGAGCTACGAAAAGACCTGGGCCTTTTGCGATCTGCTGGTCGTCGGCGGCGGCCCGGCAGGGTTGATGGCTGCTCTGACGGCCGGCCGGGCCGGTCTTCGCGTCATCCTTGCCGACGAAGATTTTCGTCTTGGCGGATCGCTGTTGTCGGAAACGGAAACGATCGACGGTTCGCCGGCGCCGGCCTTTGCCGAGCGGGTCGTCGCCGAATTGCTGTCTCTCGACAACGTCACGCTTCTGTCGCGAACCACTGTCTTCGGCTGGTACGACGATAATGTCTTCGGTGCCGTCGAGCGGGTGCAGAAACATGTGGCCGAACCTTCGGCCAAGCTGCCCACCGAACGCGTCTGGCGCATTGCGGCCAAACGCGCCTTGCTGGCGACCGGCGCCGAAGAGCGGCCGCTGGTGTTCGGAGGCAATGACCGTCCCGGCGTCATGATGGCCGGCGCCGTTTCGACCTACGCTGAGCGCTATGGCGTTTCCGCCGGCAAATCGGTGGCGATCTTCACCAGCGGCAGCAGCGGCTATCGCACAGCGCGTGGCCTGGCGGCAAAAGGGGTGACAGTCTCGGCGGTCGTCGACAGCCGTGCGGAGGCGAGCGACGCGGCGCCCGATGGCGTGCGGGTGATCCGTTCCGGCGCGATCGTCGATACCAAGGGCCGGCAGCGGTTATCCGGCATTGTCGTCGAGCGCTCCGGTTTCGAGGAACTGATTGCCTGCGATGCGCTCGGCATGTCCGGTGGCTGGAGCCCGGTCATTCATCTCGCTTGCCAGCGCGGTGCCCGGCCGGTGTGGTCGGAGGATTTGAAGGCATTCTCAGCACCGGATGTCGGCAACGGCCTTCGTGTCGTCGGATCGGCCAATGGGGTCTATACGCTTGGCGGCTGCCTGCGCGACGGTGCCGAGAAGGCGACGGCGATTGCCGCCGAACTGGGCTTCAATGCCGCCGCAGCACAGTTGCCGGTGACTGAGCCCGAGACTGACCCTTCGTTCGCAGCCCTCTGGTATGTGCCGGGCGCCAAGTCGAAGGCCTTCGTCGATTTCCAGAACGATGTGCACGCCAAGGATCTCGGTCTCGCGTTACGCGAGGGTTTTGGCCATGTGGAACACGCCAAGCGCTACACCACCAGCGGCATGGCGACCGACCAGGGCAAGCTTTCCAACATCAATGCGGTCGGCATTCTCGCCGGCATGCGCGGCGTAAGCCCGGCCGCGGTCGGCACGACCACGTTCCGGCCGTTCTATACGCCGGTGTCCTTCGGCGCGCTGGCGGGCACATCCCGTGACGGCCATGCGACACCGACCCGCAAGTCGCCCCTGCATGAATGGGCAAAGAAGCACGGCGCGACCTTCGTCGATTCCGGTCTCTGGTTTCGCTCGGCCTGGTTCCCGCGCGCCGGCGAAAAGACCTGGCGGGAAAGCGTCGACCGGGAAGTTCTCAACGTTCGCGCCAATGTCGGACTTTGCGATGTGTCGACGCTCGGCAAGATCGAGGTTTTCGGGGCGGATGCGGCCGAGTTTCTCAATCGGCTCTATTGCAACGCCCTGCTGAAGTTGCCGGTCGGCAAGGCCCGCTACGGACTTATGCTGCGCGAGGACGGCTTCGTCTTCGACGACGGAACCGTGAGCCGGCTGGCGGAAGACCATTTCTTCGTGACGACGACCACCGCCATGGCCGGCGCTGTCATGTCCCATATGGACTATTGCGCACAGGTGCTGTGGCCCGATCTCAAGGTCCGGTTCTGTTCGGTGAGCGATCAATGGGCACAGATGGCGATTGCCGGACCGAAAGCGCGCGACGTGCTGCAGCAACTGATCGACGAGGATATCTCGGAAGCAGTTTTCCCGTTCTTGGCGGCGCGTTCGATGGTGCTTCGCGGCGGCATCCATGCCCGGCTGTTCCGCATCTCGTTTTCCGGCGAACTCGCCTTCGAGCTGGCTGTTCCCGCCGGTTATGGCGAGGCGGTGGCCGAGCAGATCATGGAGGCGGGGCGGGCGCATGGGATCTGCGCCTACGGCGTCGAGGCACTGAACGTGCTCAGGCTCGAAAAAGGGCTTCTGACCCATGCGGAATTCGACGGCCGGGTGACGCCCGACGATGCCGGGCTTGGGCGCATGTTTTCGGCACAAAAGCCCGATTTCATCGGCAAACACCTGTCCGCGCGCTACGGCCTGACAGCAGCAGACCGCATGCAGCTTGTCGGTCTGAAGCCGGTGGACAAGGACAAGGATATGCGTGCCGGCGCTCATCTACTGAAAGAGGGCATGAAGCCGTCGACGCTCAACGATCAGGGTTGGATCAGCTCCACCGGCTACTCGCCGGTGCTGGGGCAGCACATCGCGCTCGCCTTCCTGAAATCCGGGCGCGAGCGCTACGGCGAAAAGATCGTCGTCTGGGACAAGCTGCGCGATCACGAGGTCGTCGCCGAGGTCTGCGACCCGGTGTTCGTCGATCCCGAAAACAAGAAGCTGAAAGCCTGAGGAGGCGCTGATGGTTCGCGATTACAACAACCGCCATGCTCTCGACCAGAAGCTGCGCGGCACACCGAAGCCGGCGCATGTGGATCACCTCGAAGTCGGCCATTGGCAGGCGATTGCCACGGTGCTTGCCCATGCAGGGCTTGATGCGGCGGTGCAGCGGGCGCTTTCGTCGACGCCCGACCTGTCGTTGCGCTATTGCGGACCAGGTGAATGGCTGGTGGTGTCGCAGGTCGACACGCCTGTTGGCCTGATGCGCCGTCTCGACATGCTGTGTGGCACGCAGGCGCATGTGATCGACCAGAGCGATGGCCGCGTTCTCCTGCGTCTTTCCGGGCCGTCGGCGCGGCAGATCCTTGCCAAGGGCATCGGCGTTGATCTTCACCCTGCAGCCTTCGCACTCGGTGGCAGCACCAACGTGCTTTGCGGCCATATCGCCATCAACCTCTCACGCACCGGCGAGGATATCTTCGAGCTGATCGTTTCGCGCAGCTTTGCCGAATCGCTGTTCGAGGACCTGATGACAATGGGGCGTCCGTTCGATCTTTCGGCTGCTTTTTCCGAATGAAGTCAAATGCGGCATCGAATGCCGCATTTGGGTCGCCGATCCGCCAGCGGATGGCGGAAACGGACAAGCGTTCTTCGCAGCCACGTCTTTATCGCAGCCGTCTTTCTGGCTAGGCTTTTACCTGTTCGCCACGTGCCGTTCCCGTGCGGGAACGGACCTCAGCGGACGGCAGTCGTGCCTGATCCTTTTCCCCTGTAAATCGAGCCGCGCTTCGCCCGGATGCGCGGGAAAGCGGAGTGCGCGCATGAAAAGCCATGCCAGAGTCGTCGTGATCGGTGGCGGTGTTGTCGGTTGCTCGGTCCTCTACCACCTGACGAAGTTCGGCTGGACCGAGGTAGTGCTCCTGGAGCGATCCGAGCTGACCTCCGGTTCGACCTGGCATGCGGCCGGCGGCATGCACACGATCAACGGCGACCCCAACGTCGCCAAGCTGCAGAAATACACGGTCGAGCTCTACAAGGAGATCGAGGACTATTCCGGCCAGGACATCGGCCTGCACATGACCTCGGGCATGATGCTGGCCGCGACCAGGGAGCGTTTCGACTGGATGAAGTCGATCCTCGCCAAGGGCCGTTACATGGGGCTCGAAGCCGAGCTGCTCACGCCGAAGGAAGCGCACGACCTGATGCCGCTGCTCGATCCCGATCAGTTCGTCGGCGCGGTGTTCGACCCGGTCGAGGGCCATCTCGATCCCTATGGCACCACCCATGCCTATGCCAAGTCGGCCAAGAAGAATGGCGCCGAGATCTATCTGCACACCAAGGTCGAGGATCTGGTGCAGCGCGAGGACGGTTCCTGGCGGGTCATCACCAATCAGGGCGAGATTATTGCCGAGCATGTGGTCAATGCGGCAGGCCTCTGGGCGCGCGAGGTCGGCCGCATGGTCGGGCTGGAACTGCCGGTGCTGGCGATGGAGCACATGTACCTCATCACCGAGGACATGCCTGAGGTCATCGAATTCAATCAGACGCGTGGCAAGGAGCTGATGCACTGCGTCGATTTTGACGGCGAGATCTACTTGCGCCAGGAGCGTAACGGCATGCTGATGGGCACCTATGAGAAGGCCTGCCGCCCCTGGTCGCCGGTGACGACACCCTGGGATTTTGGCCATGAGTTGCTGGCCGAAGATATCGACCGCATTTCACCGGAGCTTGAAGTCGGTTTCCGGCACTTCCCGGCCTTCAACAAGGCCGGCATCAAGAAGGTCATCAATGGCCCCTTCACCTTCTCGCCGGATGGAAACCCGCTGGTCGGGCCGGTCAGGGGCTTGCGCAACTTCTGGTCGGCCTGCGCCGTCATGGCCGGATTCAGCCAGGGTGGCGGCGTCGGCCTGGCGCTCGCCAACTGGATGATCGAGGGCGACCCGGGCTTCGACGTCTTTGCCATGGACGTGGCACGCTACGGCGACTTCGCCACGCTTGCCTATACCAACGGCAAGGTTCGCGAGAATTACTCGCGGCGTTTCTCGATCCGCTATCCCAATGAGGAGCTACCGGCGGGTCGGCCACTGTTGACGACGCCGATCTACGACCGGCTGAAGGCGGCCGGTGCCGTGTTCGGCGCCTCCTATGGCCTGGAAACGCCGCTCTGGTTTGCGCCTCCAGGTGTCGAGGATCACTTCTCCTGGCGCCGCTCGACCGATTTCGACACGGTCGGCGATGAAGCCCGCGCCGTGCGCACCGGCGTCGGGCTGATGGAAACCTCCGGCTTTGCCAAATACGAGATCAAGGGGGCGGGGGCTGAAGGCTGGCTCGACCGGATGCTTGCCTGCCGTATCCCGACCACCGGCCGGATGTCGCTGGCGCCGATGCTGAAGGACGACGGCAAGCTGATCGGCGACTTCACGCTTGCCAAGCTGGGAGAGCAGGATTTCCTCCTCATCGGCTCCGGCATCGCTGAGGATTACCACATGCGCTGGTTCGAGAAGCACCTGCCGCAGGACGGATCGGTCTCGATCCGCCCATTGAAGCTGGAGTTGGTCGGTCTATCGATCGCCGGGCCGAAGGCGAGGGACGTGCTGGCGTCACTGACCCATCTCGATGTCGGTGATTCGGCCTTTGCCTTCATGGACATTCGTCGCATGGATCTCGGCATGGCGCCGACGATCGTCGGACGGGTCAGCTACACCGGCGATCTCGGTTACGAGATCTGGATGAAGCCGGAATATCAGCGCTATCTGTTCGATCTGATCCTGGAGAAGGGCGCAGGGTTTGGCATCAGGCTGTTTGGCCTTCGCGCCCTGAACGCGCTCAGGGTCGAAAAGTCGTTCGGCAGCTGGTCGCGCGAATTTCGGCCGCTCTACGGTCCGCTGGAGGCCGGTCTCGGTCGGTTCGTGGCGCTCGGCAAGCCAGCGGAATTCATCGGAAAGGCGGCGGCAATCGCCGAGAAGGCGGAGGGCGGGCAGCTTCGTTTGCGCACCTTCCTGATCGAGACACGCGATGCCGATGTCATCGGCGACGAACCGATCTACTTCGACGGTGCCGTGCGCGGCTGGGTGACCTCGGGTGGCTATGCCCACGCCGGTGGCGTATCGGTGGCGCTCGGCTATGTGCCCAAGGAGATCGCCGACGAGGAGGGGGACTGGGCGATTGAACTGCTCGGCGAGATCCTGCCGGCGCGGCTGCAACCCTACCCATTGTTCGACGCAAACGGTCAACGCATGCGTGCCTGAGGCGCTCGGATCGGCAAGCTGGTCTTGTTGCTTGCCGATTCATCCACAGCCGGGATTGCACGCGATTTTAAGACTAAAGTTGACTATTCCGCAGGCGAGGCGTGCATTTTTTTTGTTTTTTATGACTTCAAAAGCGTCAAATCGATTTTATCGGCGAAGATTTTGCCGGTCCCACGTTTTTTAGCTTTTCTTTTCGTTTGAAAGAGGTATGGAATCGGTCAAACAGAACGCTCAACAATGAGCTCAAAAAACAAGAGACCGGACCTTATGGATCTGGTCCAGGGGAAGATTGATGGAGTATTTCGTCCAGCAGCTCGTCAACGGGCTGACTCTTGGGTCTATTTATGGTATGATCGCAATTGGTTATACCATGGTCTACGGCATCATTGGCATGATCAACTTCGCCCACGGCGATATCTTCATGCTCGGCGGTTTTGCCGCCTTGATTGTCTTTCTGCTTCTCACAACATTCATCGCAGGCGTCCCGGTTGTACTTGCCCTGCTGCTGATGATGGTCGTCGCCATGCTGACCGCAGGTCTCTGGAACTGGACGATCGAGAAGGTGGCCTATCGGCCGCTGCGCGGCTCGTTCCGCCTGGCGCCGCTGATCACCGCGATCGGCATGTCGATTGCGCTCTCGAACTTCATCCAGGTGACGCAGGGGCCACGCAACAAGCCGATCCCGCCGCTCGTCTCCTCGGTTTACGAGGTCATGGGCATCACGATTTCGCTGAAGCAGATCATCATCATCATCATCACGGCGGTCCTGCTTTCGATCTTCTGGTATATCGTCAACAAGACGCCGCTCGGTCGCGCCCAGCGTGCAACCGAACAGGACCGCAAGATGGCTGCACTCCTGGGTGTGGATGTCGACCGCACCATCTCGGTGACCTTCATCATGGGCGCGGCGCTCGCCGCTGTCGCCGGCACCATGTACCTGATGTATTATGGTGTGGTTGTCTTCACCGACGGATTTGTTCCGGGGGTCAAGGCCTTTACTGCAGCTGTTCTTGGCGGCATCGGCTCCTTGCCGGGCGCTGTTCTCGGCGGGTTGCTGATCGGCCTCATCGAGTCCCTCTGGTCCGCTTATTTCACCATCGACTACAAGGATGTTGCGACGTTCTCCATTCTCGCAATCGTCCTGATCTTCAAGCCGTCTGGCATACTCGGACGACCGGAAGTCGAGAAGGTATAATTCAATGGCAAACATTGCTTCTACATCTGCAAGCGCCGGCAGTGACCTGACGGCGCGGGCCCTGCGCGAGGCTGTCTTCGCGGGCCTGATCTCACTCGGCCTCTTCGTGTTGTTCGTCGGCCTGAAGTCCGACCAGAACATTCGTAACGAGCTGGTGCTGAACCAGCGCTGGGGTCTGCTTTCGATCTTCGTGATCGTGGCTGCCGTCGGCCGGTTTCTGATGGTCGCCTACGTCCAGCCGGCCATGGCGCGCCGCAAGGCGGCCAAGGCTGAGGCCGAGGCCGTCGTCAAGGAAGAGACATTCTTCAAGCGTCACTTCTCGAAGATCGCGATCGTGGCGCTCATCTTCTATCCGCCTGTGGTTCTCGCGCTCGTCGGTGTGCAGGGCTCGCTGAAATGGGTCGATAACTTCGGTGTTCAGATCCTGATCTACGTGATGCTCGCCTGGGGGTTGAACATCGTCGTCGGTCTCGCAGGCCTGCTCGACCTTGGCTATGTCGCCTTCTACGCGGTCGGCGCCTATTCCTACGCGCTTCTGTCGACCTACTTCGGCCTGTCGTTCTGGATTCTGTTGCCGGTCGCCGGCATCCTTGCCGCCTTCTGGGGCATGATCCTCGGCTTCCCGGTCTTGAGATTGAGGGGTGACTATCTCGCGATCGTCACGCTCGCCTTCGGAGAAATCATCCGTTTGGTTCTCATAAACTGGACCGAGGTGACCAAGGGGACGTTCGGCGTCTCCGGTATCGCCAAGGCAACGCTGTTCGGCATCAAGTTCGACGCATCCAAGGATGGTTTTGCCGCGATGATGGGGCTTTCCATGTCGTCGGCCTACTACAAGATCTTCCTGTTCTATCTGATCCTGGCGCTCGCTCTTCTGACCGCCTATGTCACCATCCGCCTTCGCCGCATGCCGATCGGCCGCGCCTGGGAAGCGCTGCGCGAGGACGAGATCGCCTGCCGCTCGCTCGGCATCAACACGGTCACGACCAAGCTGACGGCGTTTGCCACGGGTGCGATGTTCGGCGGTTTCGCCGGTGCGTTCTTCGCCGTGCGCCAGGGCTTCGTCTCGCCGGAATCCTTCGTCTTCCTCGAATCGGCCGTCATTCTGGCGATCGTTGTTCTTGGCGGCATGGGTTCGTTGACCGGTATCGCGATTGCCGCTGCGGTGATGATCGGCGGCACGGAAATCCTGCGCGAGCTTTCCTTCCTCAAGGCGATCTTCGGGCCGGACTTCACGCCGGAACTCTACCGCATGCTGATCTTCGGTCTGGCGATGGTGGTCGTCATGGTCTGGAAACCGCGTGGCTTTGTCGGCTCGCGTGAACCGACAGCGTTCCTGCGCGAACGCAAGGCGATCTCCGGCAGCTTCACCAAGGAAGGGCATGGCTGATGGCCCTCGAGACAACGACAACGACAATGAAAAAAGACCCCATTCTCTCGGTTGAGCACCTGTCGATGCGCTTCGGCGGTCTCATGGCCATCAACGACTTCTCCTTCGAAGCCTATCGCGGTGACATCACCGCGCTGATCGGCCCGAACGGAGCCGGCAAGACCACGGTGTTCAACTGCATCACCGGCTTCTACAAGCCGACGATGGGCATGATCACCATGAAGCAGAAGTCCGGTAAGGAATATCTGCTGGAACGCCTGCCGGATTTCGAGATCACCAAGCAGGCCAAGGTCGCGCGTACGTTCCAGAACATCCGGATGTTCTCCGGTCTGACGGTGCTCGAAAACCTGCTGGTCGCGCAGCACAACAAGCTGATGCAGGCATCCGGCTACACATTCCTCGGGCTGCTCGGCTTTCCCGCCTACAAGCAGGCCTCGAAGGAATCGATCGAGCTTGCCCGCCATTGGCTGGAAAAGGCGTCGCTGGTCGATCGCGCCGACGACCCGGCCGGCGATCTGCCCTACGGCGCCCAGCGGCGGCTCGAAATCGCCCGTGCCATGTGCACCGGGCCGGAACTCCTGTGCCTCGACGAACCGGCTGCCGGCCTCAACCCGCGTGAATCGCTGGCGCTCAACGAGCTACTGCGCAGCATTCGCGGCGAAACCGGCACGTCGATCCTGCTGATCGAGCACGATATGTCGGTGGTCATGGAAATTTCCGACCACGTGGTCGTTTTGGAATACGGCCAGAAGATTTCCGACGGCAACCCGGATTTCGTGAAGAACGATCCGAGGGTCATTGCGGCCTATCTGGGTGTCGAGGATGAAGAGGTTGAAGAGGTGATCGAAGAAATCGAGGAAATCGAAGGCGGACAGGGAGGCTCCAAGAAATGAGTGCGCCTCTCCTGCAAGTAAAGGCCGTCGAAACCTACTACGGCAACATCCGGGCGCTGAGCGGCGTCGATGTCGAAGTGCATCGCGGTGAAATCGTCTGCCTGATCGGCGCCAACGGCGCCGGCAAGTCGACGCTGATGATGACGATCTGCGGCAGCCCGCAGGCGCGCACCGGTGCGGTCATGTTCGAAGGCGAGGAAATCACTCGTATGCCGACGCACGAGATCGCGCGTCTTCGCATCGCGCAGTCGCCGGAAGGTCGTCGTATCTTCCCGCGCATGACCGTGTTCGAAAACCTGCAGATGGGCGCAAGTCTCGACAACCTCAAATACTTCAATGATGACGTCGAGAAGGTGTTCACGCTGTTTCCACGGCTGAAGGAACGTCAGGCCCAGCGCGGTGGCACGCTTTCGGGCGGCGAGCAGCAGATGCTGTCGATCGCCCGCGCGCTGATGGCGCGTCCGAAGCTCCTGCTGCTGGACGAACCTTCGCTCGGCCTGGCGCCGCTGATCGTCAAGGGCATCTTTGAAGCCATCAAGAAGCTGAACAAGGAAGAGGGGCTCACCGTGTTCCTCGTCGAGCAGAATGCGTTCGGCGCCTTGAAGCTTTCCGACCGCGGTTACGTGATGGTCAACGGCCGCGTGACGATGAGCGGCTCGGGCAAGGAACTGCTCGCCAATCCGGAAGTCCGCGCGGCCTATCTCGAAGGCGGCCGCCATTGATGCGCCGCATCTGGAGTTTGTGACATGCAGGGTATTCTCTACGAAGAAGTGTCGATCTGGCAGTTTCTTTTCATCACCTGTGTTCTGGGCGGCTGGACCGCGTGGAGAACGGGAAAGAGCGTCGCCGAAGGCTGGGAGGAGCTTCCGCGCCTCTTTGTGTACGTGGCGCTTCTGGGGCTTGGTATCCGCTTTGTGCACCACGCCCTCTTCGAAGGCACGATGTTCAGTCTGCATTACTACATCGTAGACACGGTGGTACTTTTGTTGTTTGCTACCATAGGTTTCCGGTACTACCGGACCAAGCAAATGACCAATAACTACTATTGGCTCTATGAGAAGGCTTCGCCTTTCTCCTGGAAAGCCAAATAAAGGGAACAGCGCGCGCCGGCCGCCGCGGCCGGTGCGAAAGAAATACCGGCGCGAATTACGGTGGGCATTGCGCAGGTTGGTAACGAGACCCGCTCGGATAATTGGGAGTAACAAAATGAAAAAGTCTCTTCTGTCGGTCGTTGCCCTGTCGGCGATGGTCGCTTTCAGCGGCACCGCATGGGCTGATATTCTCGTTGGCGTTGCTGGCCCGCTGACGGGCCCGAACGCTGCCTTCGGCGCACAGCTGCAGAAAGGTGCCGAACAGGCTGCTGCAGACATCAATGCTGCCGGTGGTATCAATGGGGAACAGATCAAGGTTGTGCTCGGCGACGACGTTTCCGACGCCAAGCAGGGCGTTTCGGTCGCCAACAAGTTCGTTGCTGACGGCGTGAAGTTCGTTGTCGGCCACTTCAACTCGGGCGTGTCCATCCCGGCTTCCGAAGTCTATGCCGAAAACGGCATCCTGCAGGTAACGCCGGCTTCCACCAACCCGCAGTTCACCGAGCGCGGCCTCTGGAACACTTTCCGCACCTGCGGTCGTGACGACCAGCAGGGTGCCGTTGCCGGCGCCTTCCTTGCTGCCAACCACAAGGACGCCAAGATCGCCGTCATTCACGACAAGACCCCTTATGGTCAGGGCCTTGCCGATGAAACCAAGAAGTCGATGAACGAAGCCGGCCTCAATGAAGCCCTCTATGAAGGCATCAACACCGGCGACAAGGACTTCTCGGCCCTTATCGCCAAGATGAAGGAAGCCGGCGTTTCGATCGTCTATTACGGCGGTCTGCACACCGAAGCCGGTCTGATCATGCGCCAGATGAAGGACCAGGGCCTCAAGGCTACCCTGATGTCGGGCGACGGTATCGTTTCGAACGAACTGGCCTCGATCGCCGGCGACGCTGTTGACGGCACGCTGATGACGTTTGCTCCGGATCCGCGCAAGAACCCGGCTGCCAAGGAACTCGTCGAAAAGTTCCGCGCTGCCGGCTTCGAACCGGAAGCCTACACGCTCTACGCCTACGCTGCTCTGCAGGTTGTGGCTGAAGCTGCCAAGGCTGGCGGCACCACCGACCCGCAGGCCGTTGCCGAAGCGATCAAGGCCAAGGGCCCGTTCAAGACCGCCATCGGCGAACTCGGCTATGACGAAAAGGGCGACATCACCCGTCCGGACTACGTCATGTACACCTGGAAGAAGGGTGAAGACGGCAAGTACAGCTACTTCGAAAACGAGTAAATCTCGCTTCGAGGTTCGCTGAACCACGTCAGAACTTCGAAAGCCCGGCGAGCGATCGCCGGGCTTTTCGTTTCTGGACGAGTGTTTCGACGGATGGTGACGCTTGGACAACGTGCTCTATGTCAGCAAGGGCTCGCGCAACGCGGCTTTCGCTCCGCCAGCGCAAGGCTGTCCCTCGCTGCCATTTCGTGCACTATCGCCGAACGATTCTGTTTTCTGAGGTTGTCCCATGAGTTCCAAGCCGCGCATTCTCGTCACCCGCCGTTGGCCGCAAGCGGTGGAGCGCGTGCTGGCCGAGCGGTTCGATGTCGTCTTGAACCAGGATGACGTGCCCATGTCGGCCGATCAACTGGCGCAGGCGCTGCGTGACTTCGATGCCGTGTTGCCGACCGTTTCCGACCGTCTGCCGGCAAGCCTGTTCGACGGCGCCGGCATCAGCGCAAAAATCCTCGGCAACTATGGTGTCGGCTACAACCACATCGATGTGGCCGCCGCCAAGGCCGCCAACATCGTTGTTACCAACACGCCCGGCGTCCTGACCGATTGCACTGCCGACATCGCCATGACGCTGATGCTGGCCGTCGCCCGGCGTGCGGGCGAGGGCGAGCGCCAGATCAGGGCGGGCGAATGGACCGGCTGGCGGCCGACGCACATGATCGGTAGCAAGGTGACCGGCAAGACGCTGGGCATCATCGGTTTCGGCCGCATCGGCAAGGCGATGGCGAAACGCTGTCATTTCGGTTTTGACATGGAGGTGGTTTTCTACAACCGCTCGCGCGTCGATGCGGCGGAAGCCGCGCGCTATGGTGCCCGTCAGCTCGATACCGTTGACGAGGTTCTTGCGGTCGCCGACTTTGTTTCGCTGCATTGCCCGGGTGGCGGCGAGAACCGGCGCCTCATCAACGCCGAACGGCTGGCGAAAATGAAAAAGGCAGCCTATCTCGTCAACACCGCGCGCGGCGACGTGGTTGACGAGCCGGCGCTGATCGAGGCGTTGAAGACCGGCGTGATCAGGGGCGCCGGTCTCGACGTGTTCGAGGCGGAGCCGAATGTACCGGCCGGGTTAAGGGCGCTCGAAAACGTCGTCCTGCTGCCGCATCTGGGCAGTGCGACCGAGGAAACGCGCGTCGCCATGGGCATGAAGGTGGTCGACAACATCACCGCCTTCTTCGAAGGCCGAGAGCCGCCGGATCGCGTTGCCTGAGACAGTGGCTGTTTGATGGGCATTGGCTGCACAGAAACCGGCCTCCGTGCCGTTTTTCTTTGCAAAACAATAGCTTGACTTGAAGGTGCGGGATGCTGACGATAGCGACGTTCTCGGGCCGTTTCGGCCTGTGAAGCATTTCGGCGGATGGTCATGAGCAATGCGGCAATCATCGCCCCGCAGCGGGCGTTCGGAAAAGGCCGGCTGGTCGCGAAAGCGGCCGTCGGGCGCACGCGCATTGCCGAGCTTTACCAGGAAGGCTGCGCCAAGATCCGGCTGCCGAAAACCTTCGACAGTTCGATGGAAGCCGTGCTGATCAATTCGTCGGGTGGGCTCACCGGCGGCGACCGCATGGCCTGGGAGATCGAAGCGGGCGCCGCGACCGAGCTGACCGTCACCACGCAGGCCTGCGAGAAGATCTATAAGGCAAGCGCCGGCACGGTCGACGTCACGACACGGATCGACGTGGCGGCGGGCGCACGGGTCGACTGGCTACCGCAGGAGACGATCCTGTTCGACCGTGCATCGCTGACGCGCTCGCTCGACGTCCAGCTTGACGACGGCGCGACATTTCTCGCCGTCGAGGCCGTACTGCTCGGCCGCAAGGCGATGGGTGAAGCGATGCAGGCGGGCCTCTTTCGCGACCGCTGGCGCATTCGCGTCGATAACGGGTTGCTGCACGCGGAAAACCTGACCTTCGCCGACGATATCGCCGCCCTTGTCGCCCGCACCGCCGTCTTGGGCGGGAGCGTGGCATTCGCGACGCTGCTTTACACCGGACCCGATTGCGAGTTGCTGCTGCCGCAGCTGCGCGCACGCGTCGAAACGCAAGCGGGGGCTGGCATCAGTCACATCAAGATCGGTGGTCGCGACAAACTGGTCGCACGCTTTGCAGCCGCGGACGGCTTCTCGCTCAGAAAAATCCTCATCCCGGTCATTTCGCACTTGCGCAAGCAAAAGACAGTGCCGAAAGTCTGGGTTCTCTAATCCGCAATCAAACCGGTGGCGACGCATGAATCTTACCCCGCGCGAAAAGGACAAGCTGTTGATTTCCATGGCCGCGATGGTTGCCCGTCGCCGCCTGGAGCGCGGCGTCAAGCTCAACCATCCAGAAGCGATCGCGCTGATCACCGACTTCGTCGTCGAAGGCGCACGTGACGGCCGATCGGTTGCGGAGCTGATGGAAGCGGGCGCCCATGTGATCACCCGTGCGCAGGTGATGGAAGGGATCGCGGAGATGATCCACGACATCCAGGTGGAGGCGACCTTCCCTGACGGTACCAAGCTCGTCACCGTGCACGAACCGATCCGCTGAGGAGGTTGGAACATGTTGGCACTACGCCCGAACTGCGAATGCTGCGACAAGGATCTGCCGCCCGACAGCCGCGAAGCGATGATCTGCACCTTCGAGTGCACCTTCTGCGCCGAGTGCGTCGAAGGCAAGCTCGGCGGATCCTGCCCTAACTGCGGCGGCGAGTTTACCCGTCGCCCGGTGCGACCCGCCGCGCTGCTTGTGAAATATCCGGCATCGACCGAGCGGGTGCTGAAGCCGCAAGGCTGTGCTGACGCCGACGCGGCTTGAGAGGGGAGCGAGCAAGACATGATCCCAGGGGAAATCATTGCCGCAAGCGGCGAGATCGAACTCAACCACGGGCTGGAGACGGTAACCATCGAGGTTTCCAACACCGGCGACCGGCCGGTGCAGGTCGGCAGCCACTATCATTTTGCCGAAACCAATGCCGGGCTCGACTTCGACCGCACCGCTGCTCACGGCAAGCGGCTCGATATTCCTGCGGGCACGGCTGTGCGTTTCGAGCCGGGACAGAAAAGACAGGTCACACTCATTCCGCTTTCGGGCAAGCGCGAGGTTTTCGGCTTCCGCCAGAAGGTCATGGGAAAGCTTTAGGGATGAAAATCAGAACCACGATTATCGCCGGCATATTGCTGCTTGCGGCGTCGCCGGCTCTGGCGCAGGAGGATGATATCAATTGCGCCAACGCAATGACGCAGGCGGATATGAACATCTGCTCTCACAGGGATTATGAGGCGGCCGATACCGAACTCAATACGGTCTACAAGCAGACTGTTGTGGCGATGCGGGCCAAGGACAAGGAACTGGGCGATATCAGCGCCGATTATGTCGGTGCGGAGGAGGCGCTGAAGAAGGCGCAGCGCGCCTGGATCGGCTATCGTGACGGTCAGTGCGAGCTTGCCGGCTTCGAGGCACGTGGCGGTTCAATGGAGCCGATGCTCGTCTCCGGCTGCCTGGCGCAACTGACCACGACACGCACCGAGGAGCTGAAAGCGCTGCTCGAGCCCACAGAGAACTAGCCCAGATGTCTCGCCGCACCATCATGATCGTCGGTAATGGAGATGTGCCGGAAGGCGGTGCCGCAACGATCGACGCGGCTGATGTCGTCATCCGCTTCAACGATTGCCGGTCGGTTGGAACGGGTGGGACGAGGACCGATATCGTCGCCGTCTGCAATACCGGCCGGCCGGCGCTTGCGATGCTCGGCGGTGGACGCTGGAAGAACAGCGCCGCTGTACGGCAGGCGCGCGAGATCTGGAGCGTGCGGTCGGGTGAGAAGTTTGCCGGCATGCGTGCGGAATTGGCTGAAACGCATCCGGATCTCGACGATTTCTGCGACGATTACACCGCTGGTTTCGAGAGCTTTGCGGTGGCAACCGGTCGGGCGCATCGGATCATTTCCGTCGCCGCGCACGAGCAGCTGGACCGGGATTTGTCGCGGTTCGCGCCCACGCCTTATGTCGTGCCGTCGAGCGGAATGGTGGTGATTGCCGACGTGCTCTCCGGTTTCGCCTCGGCCGGCGACGACATTGTTCTGGCTGGGTTCGGTCATGACGGGTGGGGGCTGCATCCCTTTGCCGCCGAGCGCCGCTATGTCGATGCTCTGGTGGCCGGTGGCCAGCTTCGTCGTCTTTCCCCGTTTTCTTCAGACTTGTCCCAAGGAGCCTGAACCCATGCCCTACAAGATGTCGCGCGCGGCCTATGCCAACATGTTCGGCCCGACGGTCGGCGACAAGGTTCGGCTTGCCGACACGGAGCTGTTCATCGAGGTGGAGAAGGACTTCAC
The DNA here is from genome assembly GCF_002002725.1 of Sinorhizobium sp. A49. Classification (GTDB taxonomy): domain Bacteria; phylum Pseudomonadota; class Alphaproteobacteria; order Rhizobiales; family Rhizobiaceae; genus Ensifer. Next base: position 77,103 of record NZ_MUNW01000061.1, read on the forward strand.
CACCTATGGCGAGGAAGTGAAGTTCGGCGGCGGCAAGGTCATCCGCGACGGCATGGGCCAGAGCCAGGTGACGCGGGCGGCAGGCGCCGTCGATACCGTCATCACCAATGCGCTGATCGTCGACCACTGGGGCATCGTCAAGGCGGATATCGGGCTGAAGGACGGGCGCATCGCGGCGATCGGCAAGGCCGGCAATCCCGACATGCAGCAAGGCGTGACGATCATCGTCGGCCCCGGCACGGAGGTGATCGCGGGCGAAGGCAAAATCGTTACCGCCGGCGGCATGGACAGCCACATCCACTTCATCTGCCCGCAGCAGATCGAGGAAGCGCTGATGAGCGGGCTCACCTGCATGCTCGGCGGCGGAACAGGGCCCGCGCACGGGACGCTTGCAACCACGTGCACGCCCGGCCCGTGGCATCTCGCCCGTATGATCGAGGCGGCGGATGCCTTTCCGATGAACCTTGCCTTTGCCGGCAAGGGCAATGCCTCGCTTCCCGGCGCGCTGGTCGAGATGGTGCTTGCGGGTGCCACATCGCTGAAGCTGCATGAGGATTGGGGCTCGACACCGGCTGCCGTCGACTGCTGCCTCAGCGTTGCCGACGACTACGACGTCCAGGTGATGATCCACACCGATACGCTGAACGAGAGCGGCTTCGTCGAGGATACCATTGCTGCAATCAAGGGCCGCACCATCCATGCCTTCCACACGGAAGGCGCTGGTGGCGGCCATGCGCCCGATATCATCAAGATCTGCGGCCAGCCCAACGTCATCCCGTCGTCGACCAACCCGACCCGGCCCTACACCAAAAACACGCTCGCCGAGCACCTTGATATGCTGATGGTCTGCCATCATCTGTCGCCGTCGATCCCCGAGGACATTGCCTTTGCCGAAAGCCGCATCCGCAAGGAGACGATCGCCGCCGAAGACATCCTGCACGATATCGGCGCTTTCTCGATCATCTCGTCCGACAGCCAGGCGATGGGTCGCGTCGGCGAGGTGGCGATCCGCACCTGGCAGACCGCCGACAAGATGAAGCGCCAGCGGGGCGCGCTGCCGCAGGAAAACGGCGACAACGACAATTTCCGGGTCAAGCGCTACATCGCAAAATACACGATCAACCCGGCGATCGCCCATGGCCTCAGCCACGAGCTCGGTTCGCTCGAAGTCGGCAAGCGCGCCGATCTCGTTGTCTGGAACCCGGCCTTCTTCGGCGTCAAACCCGATCTGGTGCTGATCGGTGGCACGATCGCGGCAGCACCCATGGGCGATCCCAACGCCTCGATCCCGACGCCGCAGCCGGTGCATTACCGGCCGATGTTCGGCGCTTACGGCAAGAGCCGGACGAATTCCTCGGTCACCTTCGTGTCGCAGGCCTCGCTCGATGCGGGGCTTGCCGGAAGGCTCGGCGTCGCCAAGCAGCTCGTTGCCGTCAGGAACACCCGCAGTGGTATCGGCAAGGCGTCGATGATCCACAACAACCTGACGCCGCATGTCGAGGTCGATCCGGAAACCTACGAGGTGCGCGCCGATGGCGAGCTTCTCACTTGCGAGCCGGCGACCGTTCTGCCGATGGCGCAGCGCTATTTCCTGTTCTGATCGGCAAACGACGTTGTCTCGAAATGGTGGCGTCTGGCGGGCGCTCAAATGGACCGCCTATGGACTGCTGGGGCTTGTCCTTGCTGTCGTGCTCGGAACCCTTGTCCCGCGACCGCTGCTACCGATGACCGCGACAGCCGCGGCAGCGACTGCCGTCGGCGAACGTATCCTGATCCTCTCCGGCCCGATCCACACCGATATCGCCATTCCGCTCAACGACGAGACCCGTGCGATGTTTGCCTTTGCCGGTGAGGCGGGCGTGCCGCTGGATCATCCGGAGGCGCGATGGCTGATTTTCGGCTGGGGTGGCCGCTCGTTCTACCTGGAAACGCCGACGTGGTCGGAGCTGAAGCTGATGCCGGTTTTTCGGGCGCTGACGGTCGACCGCTCGGTGATGCATGTGGATATCGCCGGTCCGATCGTCGAGCCACAGCCGTCGGTCACAAGCGTCGATCTCGATCGCGTCGATTTCGACAGACTCATGACATTCATCTCCGAAAGCTTTGCAAGGAACGGCGCCGCCGCCGTTCCGGTCGAAGGCTTTTCCTATGGATACGCCGACCGCTTCTTCGAGGCGGAGGGTACATTCAACGCGCTGTTCGGCTGCAACACGTGGACGGCAAGGGCCTTGCGCGAAGCGGGCTTGCGGACGGGGCTGTGGAATCCCCTGCCATCGACCCTTGGCCTGTCGTTGCGGCTTCATAACTGAGGCATTGCTGCGTTCGGTACGGCCGCCAGAGGCATGCGCTTGCCGCATGGCTGCCATGCCCGCGGGTGAATCGCCGCCTTTCGTGCTGCACCGCAGCGGAATTTCCGGTAGGAAGCGGGCTGATATTTTCCTCGATCGCGATTGTTCTTCAGGGCCGCTCGCGATCGAGTGCCCGCACTGAAGGAGATGACCATGCTCGGCAGAAAAGTACCCTCCGTAACGTTCCGCACCCGCGTTCGCGATGAAGCCGTCGGCGGCTCCAACCCGTTCCGTTGGCAGGACGTTTCCTCCGACGATTACTTCGCCGGCAAGCGCGTCATCCTGTTCTCGCTCCCGGGCGCCTTCACGCCCACCTGCTCGACCTTCCAGCTGCCCGACTTCGAAAAGCTGACAGCCGAATTCAACGCTGAAGGCGTCGACGAAATCTACTGCATCTCGGTCAACGATGCCTTCGTGATGAACGCCTGGGGCAAGTCGCAGAACCTCGAAAACGTCAAGTTGATCCCGGATGGTTCGGGCGAGTTCACCCGCAAGATGGGCATGCTCGTCGCCAAGGACAATCTCGGCTTCGGCATGCGCTCCTGGCGCTACGCCGCTGTCGTCGACAACGGTGTTGTCGTGCAGTGGTTCGAGGAAGAAGGCTATTCCGACAACTGCGACAGCGATCCCTACGGCGTTTCCTCGCCGCAGAACATTCTCGAGACGCTGAAGTCGCAGAAGCTCGCAGCCTGATCAGGCTGGCGAATGGGCCGATTTTTGAAACCCCGGTGCTAGCGCCGGGGTTTTTTATTGCTACACTGTGAGATGAAAAAGATGTCGAGGGTTCAATGGTTTACATTATCGCTTATCTGACGGCACACGCCGGCAAGGGCGCGGAAGTCCTGCGGCTGGCCGCACCACTGATCGAGGCCACGCGTCGCGAGGCGGGCTGCATCAGCTACGAGCTCTATCAAAAGCCTGCCGACCCCGATACGCTGGTGTTCGTCGAAACCTGGAAGGACAGGGCCGCGGTCGACGCGCATTTCGCCGAACCGCATCTGAAGGCCTTTCAGGCCGCAATGGCGGATCTGCTGATCGAGGCGCGCATCGAGCTTGTGCATCCGGAAAAGGTTGAGGTTCTCTGAGATGCCCTATCGTTCGACCGAGGTGCTTTCGCCCGGCCCCAAGGATAAGGCGCCCTTGCACAGCATCACCTTGAGCCACGACGCGCGGCATCTGCGCCGCAAGCTGCTGCATCTCGAAAACGACGATGTCGTCATGCTCGACCTCAAGGAAGCGGTGATGCTGGCCGACGGCGACCTGCTGGTGCTCGACGGCGGCGGCCATATCCGCATCGTCGCGGCATCCGAAGCGCTTTACGAAATCCTTCCGCGCGACCCGCTACACCTTATCGAGCTGGCCTGGCATCTGGGCAATCGCCACCTCCCGGCGCAGATAGAGACCGCCCGCATTCTGATTGCCCGCGATCCGGTCATCCGGGCCATGCTCGAGGGACTAGGCGCGACCGTCGCTGAAATCGCCGAGCCGTTCCATCCGGTGCGCGGTGCCTATCACGCGGCCGGCGGCCACGATCACGGCCATCACCACCACCATCATGGCTGAACGGGTCGATACGCAGGCGCTGCTTCGCCTTGTGGCCTGGTTGTCGCCGGCCTTTCCGGTCGGCGCCTTCTCCTATTCGAATGGATTGGAGCAGGCGGTTCACGATGGTCATGTCAGCGATGCCGAAAGCCTGCGACGATGGCTGGAGGCGCTGATTTGCCACGGATCCGGCTGGAATGACGCGGTGTTGCTCGGCGAGGCCTATCGCGCCTTCGATGATCCGCTGCGCCTTGCATCCGTCATAGACTTGGCCGAAGCGATGGCGACGAGCCACGAACGGCACATGGAAACCATGCTGCAGGGTGAGGCGTTTCTGGCCGCAGCGCGGCATTGGCCGCATCCCGTCTTTGGGCGGCTTGGTGAGGGCGTTGCCTATCCGGTCGCCGTCGGTGCCGTTGCCGGCGCCCACACGACAGGTCTTGAGCCGGCGATTGCCGCCTATCTGCATGCGTCGGTTTCGAACGCCGTATCGGTGGCAATCCGCTGCGGCGTTACCGGTCAACGTGACGGCGTCGGCCTGATCGCAGCCCTTGAGCCGACGATCGCGACGGTTGCCCGAAAGGCAAGCGCCGCATCGCTCAACGACCTTGGCTCGGCCACGATCACGGCCGATATTTCATCTCTCCGGCACGAAACCCTGCAGTCCCGGCTTTTCCGCTCCTAGAGCATTCCCAGGAAAGGCGCGAAGCGGTTCTCCGTGAGGGATACGGCAAGACAATGAGAAGAGGGGTTTCGCCGCCCAAAGCGGAAACTCCTCCGGAGCGTGCGCTCTACCTGCGAAAGGAACGTCATATGGCATCGAAGAATGGTCCATTGCGTATCGGCATCGGCGGGCCGGTCGGCTCCGGCAAGACGGCGCTGACCGACAAGCTCTGCAAGGCGATGCGGGAGAAATACTCGGTCGCCGTCGTGACCAACGACATCTACACCAAGGAAGATGCCGAGGCGCTGGTGCGCATGCAGGCGCTGCCGTCCGATCGTATCGTCGGTGTCGAGACCGGCGGCTGCCCGCACACGGCAATCCGCGAGGATGCGACGATCAACCTGCAGGCGATCGCCGATCTCAATCGTCGTTTCCCCGATCTCGATGTCGTCTTCATCGAATCCGGCGGCGACAATCTGGCCGCCACCTTCTCCCCGGATCTCGCCGACCTTACGATCTATGTCATCTCCGTTTGCCAGGGCGAGGAGATCCCGCGCAAGGGCGGGCCCGGGATCACCAAGTCCGACCTGCTGGTCATCAACAAGCGGGATCTCGCGCCCTATGTCGGTGCAGACCTCGACGTCATGGATCGCGATGCGACCCGGATGCGGGCGGATAAGCCTTTTGTCTTCACCGACATGAAACGCGGCGACGGTGTCGACCGGATCGTCGATTTCCTGACGTTGCACGGCGGGCTCTAAGGTCCGAGCAAGGTGGGCGGCGAAGCGATCCGCGACAAGGCAATCGCATCGTCGCTATCACGGGGGATCGGATGCAGTTCTGATGCTGCGATTGTCTGTTGTCGCTAGAAACGCTCCAGCGCCTGGCGGTCGTGGATCTCGATCATGCGTCCCTTGACGGTGACGCCGGAGCGGCGCAAGGCCGAGAAGGCGCGCGAAAGTGCCTCGGGCGCCAGGCCCAGCTTGCCGGCCAGCACATTCTTCTGGAACGGCAGGCGGAACGAAAAGGTGGTCGAGCCATCCGGGCAATGGCCGAGTATGTAGCTCGCGACACGCTGAGGTGCCGTCAGCAGGCGGTCTTCCGCAAGGCAATCCTCGGCCATCTGACCGTGCCGGCAGAGCAGCTCCATCAGGGCCTGGGCGATATCCGGATATTGTTCGGCGAGCTTGCGCAGATTGCGGCTGTCGAGGCGGGCAATGGTCGAGGACCCGATCGCCTGCGCGTTGGCGGTGGCGCGGTTGCCGAGAAACATGGCGTTTTCGCCGAAAAGCTCACCCTTGGTGAAAACGGCGATGTCGGCCTCGCGTCCATCCTTGCCGAGCCGATAGACGCGAACGAGACCGGACAGGACGCAGAAGACGCTGTCGACGGGTTCGTCCTGCTGAAACAGGATGTCGTGTTCCTCGTGGTTGGTTACCACGGCGCCTTCGAGAATGGCATCGGACGCTGCCGCTGACAGCTTCTCGAAGAAGCGGGAGCCGAGCAGCACCGCTTTGTCATTCGAGTTCAATCGCAAGGTCTTCATCGCACCGGCCCTAAACAAAAGTCGCATCAGGGTAGCCGGGCTTTTGAAACGTGAATTGACCTCGATCAAACAATTCTCACAAATAAGCCCGCACCGGTGGGTGCGGGCCCGATTGTCGGGTGATTTGTGCCGGCTATTCGGCGGCAAGCGCCGGATGGTTGATCACCTTGCCGGTGGACTTGCCCTTCGGCTGGCCGTCCTCGATCGTCTTCAGGCGCTCTTCCAGCCCCTCGATCGTCTTGCCCTGGTCGTTGACGAGTTCGGTCAGCGCCTCGCGATCAAGCGGCAGGTTCTCCTCGTCCTTCTTGCCGACGAAGCGGCCGAATGCCCAGGCGAGCAAGCGCGACAGATCGTCCATGATCAGGAAGAAGGACGGGACCACGACGAGGCTGAGCACCGTCGAGACGATGATGCCGCCGATCACCGCGATCGCCATCGGCGCACGGAACGAACCGCCTTCGCCGACGCCGAGCGCGGAAGGCAACATACCTGCCGACATGGCGATCGAGGTCATGATGATCGGGCGGGCGCGCTTGCGGCCCGCTTCGATCATCGCCTGCGTGCGCTCCATGCCATGATGCATCATCTCGATGCCGAAATCGACCAGCAGGATCGCGTTCTTCGTGACGATGCCCATCAACATCAGGATACCGATGAGAACCGGCATCGACAGCGAGTTCTGTGTCAGGATCAGGCCGGCTGCGACACCGCCCATGGCAAGGGGCAGCGAGAACAGGATGGTGAAAGGCTGGATCACATCCTTGAACAGCAGGATCAGCACCACCAGCACCAGCATCAGGCCGAGCAGCATGGCGTTGACGAAGCTTACCTGCATCTCCTCCTCAACCTCGGCGTCACCGCTCTTGAGGAGTTGCACGGTGCTTGGCATCTCGGCTTCGGCCGCTATCTGCTCGAAGCGAGCCGAGGCGGTATTGAGCGCCACGCCGATCGGGAGGTCCGCGCCAAGTGCCACGACGCGGTTGCGATCGTAACGTTTGATCGAACTCGGGCCTTCGGAATAATTGATGTCGGCAACACTCGACAGCGGCACCGTCGAGCCTGAAGCGGTCTGGATCTTCAGGTTGCGGATCGCGGCGATATCCGTGCGGAAGTCGCGATTGATCTGAACGCGGATCGGGATGAGCCGGCCGTCGAGGGCAATCTTCGTCAGGGCCGCGTCGATGTCGCCGATGGTGGCAACGCGGATGACTTCCGAGATTTGCGCGGTGGTGATGCCAAGGCGCGACATCTGCTCGTCCCGCGGACGGATCTGCAATTCCGGACGGGGCAGGGCACCGTCAGGGCTGACATTGGCCAGCAGCGGATCGCTGCGCAGCTTGGCTTCGAGAATGGCAACGGCCTTGTCCAGATCCTTCTCGTTGTTCGAAAGCAGGTTAAAGGACAGCTCTCGCTCGCCGCGGTCGTTAAGCTTGATCACCCGGACGTCGGGCAAATCGCGGACGCGGGCAAAGATTTCCTTTTCGATCTGCGCCTGAGGAATGATGCGGCCTTCCGGTTCAAGCTTCGGCAGATATTGACCGATGACCGGCAGGCGGCCAAGCACGTCGTTGACGATCTTGTTGAGAAGCGAGTGGTCGCGCTTTTCCAGCAGCACCGTCACCGTAGCCCGGCGCAGTTCCAGGTCGCCCTTGGGCGAGGCGCCGCCGAGCACGAAGACGCTTTCCACGCCATCGAGGTCCTTGACCCTTTCGTAGATTTGCGCCGTCGTGCGGTCCGTGTCCTCGAGCATGGCGTCCGGCGCCAGTTCGACCGACAGGCTGACACGCGAAACGTCATCCGGAGGCAGGAACCCGCCCGGCACGAACATGAAAAGTGCGACTACGGATGCCACGGTCACGCCGATCGCGACGAGCACCGTCAGATAGCGCATGTACCAGCGCTTCGTCGTCGCATGGACCAGACGCGTATACTTGCGCATCAGGTAGCCGTCTTCGAGTTGATGTGCTTCCAGCTTGGATGGACGCATCAGATAGGCGGCCATGACGGGCGTGATCAGCCGCGCAACCAGCAGCGAGAAGAACACCGAGACGGCCACGGTCAGGCCGAACTGGATGAAATACTGGCCAACGATGCCCGGCATGAACGATACCGGTATGAAAACCGCGATGATCGTGAAGGTGGTGGCGATAACCGCAAGGCCGATTTCATCCGCCGCCTCGATTGCCGCCCTATAGGGCGTTTTGCCCATATGGATATGCCGCTCGATGTTCTCGATCTCGACGATCGCGTCGTCGACGAGAATGCCGGTTGCCAGCGTTAGTGCCAGGAAGCTGACGAGATTGAGCGAGAAGCCGAGCAGTTCCATGACCCAGAAGGTCGGGATCGCCGAGAGCGGCAGCGCGACGGCGCAAATCAGCGTCGCGCGCCAGTTGCGCAGGAACAGCATGACGACGATGACGGCAAGCAGTGCGCCTTCCATCAGCGTGTGCAGCGCGGCTTCGTAGTTGCCGTAGGTGAAGTAGACGGAATCGTCGACCATCTCGATGGTGACGTCAGGGTTCGCTGCCCTGATCTTCTCCAGTGACTTGGCGACGGTCTCGGCAACGCTGACTTCGCTGGCGCCCTTGGCGCGGAAGACGGCGAAGGTCACGCCGGGGTTGCCGTTGAACCGCGAGAAGGAGCGGGGCTCCTCATAGGTATCGCGCACCGTGCCGAGCTCGGAAAGGCGAACGAAGCGGCCGCTCGGAACCGAGATCATCGTGTTGGCGAGCTGATCGACATTGCGGGCGTCGCCGAGTGTGCGGATTGCCTGTTCGCTGCCGCCCACCTGGCCGCGGCCGGAGCCCAGGTCCATGTTCATGCGGCGGAGCTGGGCATTGACGTCGGCGGCGGTGATCCCCAACGAATTCAGCCTGTCTTCGTTGAGCTCGACACGGACTTCGCGGTCGGCGCCGCCGTAGCGATCGACGCGGCCGATGCCGCTCTTGCCCTGAATTTCGCGCTTGATGACGTCGTCGACGAACCAGGAGAGTTCTTCGAGCGACATGCCGGGTGCGGAGACGGAGAAGGTCTGGATCGCCTGGCCCTCGACGTCGACCTTGGAGACGATGGGCTCCTCGATCGACGTGGGCAGGTCGCCGCGGACACGGTCGATGGCGTCCTTGACGTCCTGCACGGCCTGCGTCGTCGGCACTTCCATGCGGAAGATCACGGCCGTGGTCGATGTGCCGTCATTGATCGTCGACTGGATATGGTCGACGCCGGTGACGCTGGCGACCGCGTCCTCGATTTCCTTGGTGACCTGGGTTTCGAGTTCGGCCGGCGAGGCGCCGCTCTGCGCCACGCTGATCGAAACGATCGGCACGTCGATGTTGGGGAAGCGGGTGATCGGCAGGCTATTGAACGACTGATAGCCGAGCACCATCAGCACGAAGAAGGCGAGGATCGGAGCGATCGGATTTCGGATGGACCAGGCTGAGAAATTCATGGTCACGGTTCCTGTCAGTTGGTCGCTGGTTGCGCTGATTTGACGGGGTTGATGCGGTCGCCGTCGCGCACATAGGCGCCGGCCCGGGCCACGACCTGTTCGCCGGCCTTCAACCCTTCGACCACCTCGACGAACTTGCCGTCGGAGATGCCGGTCTTCACCGGGATGATGTTCACCACGCCGTTGTCGACCTTGCGCACGATGGTCTTGCCGTCCTCGTTGGTAACCGCTGTTTGCGGCAGAACGACAGCGGTCTTCTCTTCGGCGGTGATGATGGCGTTGGCATACATGCCCGAGCGTGCCTTGGCTGTGTCCTTGAGGCTGATGAAGACGGTGCCGAGGCGGGAAACGGGATCGACCGTCGGGGCGATCAGGCGAATGGCGCCTTCGACCTTGGTGTTCCCGCCGGCAAGCGTGATCGTCGCCGGCTGGCCGACGGCAAGCTTGATGATGTCGGCTTCAGCGACATCGGCTTTCATCTCGATCGCGCCGTGGCGGATCATCGCAAACAGAGGCTCGCCGCTGCCGTTGGCGATCGCGCCGACCTTTGCGTTCTTGGCGGAGATGACGCCGGCGACCGGGGCCTTGACCTCGGTGCGGGTGAGGCGGAGATCGATGTCGTCGATCTGGGCCTGCGCCACCTTTATATCGGCATTGGAGACGGCAACGGCCTGTTCGGCAGAGCGGACGCGGGCGCGGGTGGCTGCGGCAAGCGCGCGGACACGATCGGCCTCTGCGGTCGAGACGGTGCCGTTCTTGGCAAGCTCCGCGTTGCGATCGCTGACGCGTGTCGCTTCCTCGGAATTTGCCTTGGCTTCGCTGAGCTGGGCGTTGAGTTGTGCAAGCCCGGCTTCCGCCTTGGCGAGCGAAGCCTCGAGCTGGCTCTTTTCAAGCCGCAGCGCGTCATCGTTCAGAACGACCAGCACGCTGCCTTCTTCGACCTTGTCGCCGATGTCGACATTCAGTGAGCGGATCGACAATCCCTCAACCAGGGGCGCGACATAGACCTGTTCCACCGCCTGTATCGTCCCGGTTGCAACGACCCGATCGCTGATCGATTGAGCGACAGCGTCAGTCACGACGATGGACGGCAGGTTGTGTGCCGGTTGGACCTTGGCAGCTTCCTCGGCAAATGCACTTGAAAAAGGGGCAATGATCATCGCAGCGCAAACGCTGAGAGCAGGTATTACTTTGTGAGCCATCGGCTTTACAATCCCGGCAACGGAAACGACATAAAGAGGATCTGTGCCTTTCAAGGCCGGATCCCTGCACAATCAAGCGATTATCAGTTTCGCCGACACCTGTTTTCGCCGACCAGCGAAACAAGGCATAGGCGCACGGCCATTGTATTCATGCGCCGCTCACACGGTATCAGACCGTGAGCGCAGGCAGAACTGGGACCTAATCCCGCAGGCAAGACATTCGGAAAATGAACTCCTCCGTGTTGCTTGCCTCCAACAAACATCCGCGCCTATGTAATCTTGACATCATGTGCTTACAAGTGCGGTGAAGTGATGGTTCCTCAATATTTCTCGCGTTCTGCAGTCTTGGTTGCAATCTCGACACGATCTTGACAATTGAGGCGCATCAACCGCCCGTTGGCCTCGAATTGCCACCCCCACGCCCGGACATTCGAGGCAACCCTGGCGGGTCCATGAACGGCTTGCACGGAAACGGAAGAGGGCCGCGCGATTGCTGTCGCGCGACCCTCTTCTATCGTTCAGTTCGTTTCTTCTTATTTCAGAGCAGCGTCGGTGATCTCATGCGTCCAGGCGCCTTCCGGCTCCTTGGAGATAACGGGATCGGAACCGCCGGAAAGCAGAGACTGCACGGTCCGCTTGTAGTCGGCTTCATCGAGCGCGCCGTTCGAGCCGGCGGTCAGCTTGGCGACTTCACCCATCATGCGCTTCTGGTGTTTTTCCGTCTGGGCACCGGTGGAGTCGTTTTCGAGAACGATGCCGGCTGCTTCATCCGGGTTCTCCTCGGCGTATTTCCAGCCCTTCATCGAGGCGCGCACGAACTTGACCATCTTTTCCTTGAAGGCGGCATCCTTGAGCTTGTCTTCGAGCACGTAGAGGCCGTCTTCGAGCGTCGCCACGCCCTGGTCCTCGTACTGGAAGGTAACGAGATCGTCCGGCTTGATGCCGGCATCGATGACCTGCCAATACTCGTTGTAGGTCATGGTCGAGATGCAGGCCGCCTGTTTCTGGATCAGCGGATCGACGTTGAAGCCCTGCTTCAGAACGGTGACGCCTTCCGGCCCGCCGTCGGTCGGGATCTTCAGGTGCGACATCCAGGACAGGAACGGATACTCGTTGCCGAAGAACCAGACGCCGAGCGTATGCCCCTTGAACTTGTCCGGGCTGGTGACGCCGCTTTCCTTGAGGCAGGTCAGCATCATGCCCGACTTCTTGAACGGCTGGGCGATGTTGACGAGCGGCACGCCCTTTTCGCGGGTGGCAAGGGCCGACGGCATCCAGTCGACGACGACGTCGGCGCCGCCACCGGCAATCACCTGCGCCGGCGCAATATCCGGGCCGCCCGGCTTGATGTCGACATCAAGCCCTTCCGCCTCATAGAACCCCTTGTCCTTGGCGACGTAGTAACCGGCGAACTGGGCCTGCGTGACCCATTTCAGCTGCAGTGTTACCTTGTCGGCGGCTTCGGCCTGGAACGCTGTAAGCGAAAAGACGCCTGCGGCGAGAAGCGATGCAAGTCTCTTGTTCATGTCAGTTCCCTCTTGTTTTTGCTTCATTTTATTCGAAGTACTGCGTCTTTTTCAGGCGCGCCCCCCGCGAATGGAAGGATGCCAGAAGGTGACAGCGCGCTCGATGAGCGCCACCACCCCGTAGAAAGCCGAACCTGCGACCGCCGCGACGGCGATTTCGGCCCAGACCATGTCGACGTTCATGCGGCCCACTTCCGTGGAGATCCGGAACCCCATGCCGACAATGGGTGTCCCGAAGAATTCGGCGACGATGGCGCCGATCAGCGCCAGGGTGGAATTGATCTTGAGCGCGTTGAAGATGAACGGCCAGGCGGCCGGCAGCCGCAGCTTGATCAGCGTCTGCCACCAGGAGGCGGCATAGGTGCGCATCAGATCGCGCTCCATGTGGCTGGACGCCGCCAGCCCGGCGATGGTGTTCACCAGCATCGGGAAGAACGTCATGATGACGACGACGGCGACCTTGGACTGCCAGTCGAAGCCGAACCACATGACCATGATCGGAGCGACGCCGATGACCGGCAGCGCCGAGACGAAGTTGCCGAGCGGCAGCAACCCCTTTTGCAGGAATGGTGAGCGATCGATGAGGATGGCAACGACGAAGCCGAGGCCGCAGCCGAGCGCGTAACCCGTCAGCACTGCCTTCAGGAAGGTCTGGCGGAAATCGGCCGCCAGCGTCGGCAGCGAGTTGATCAGGCGGTGCCAGATCATCGACGGTGCCGGCAGCAGGACCGAGGGCACGGAGAAGCCACGCACGATGCCCTCCCACAGCACCAGGAGCGTGATGCCGAAAAGGACCGGCACAGCGAAGTGTGCCGCCCGATTGGCAATTTCGCTTTCAAAACGCTGGCGCACCAGCCATTCGTTGAAGGCCCAGGCCGCAAGCCAGAAGACGATGGCACCAACGAGGATCGGAAGGTTCATGGCTTGGCCCCCATGCGCTTGAGGACGGCGGTGTGCGCAAAGCCGACGATCATCACCAGGACGGCGGCAAGCGCTGCCGCCATGAACAGGGCCGACCAGATCTGTACCGTCTGGCCATAATAGGAGCCGGCGAGCAGGCGGGCACCGAGGCCGGCGACGGCCCCGGTCGGCAGCTCCCCGACGATGGCGCCGACAAGCGAAATCGCCACGGCGACCTTCAGCGAGGTGAAGAGATAGGGCATCGACGACGGCCAGCGCAGCTTCCAGAAGGTCTGTGCCTTAGAGGCGTTGTAGGTGTGCATCAGGTCGAGCTGGATCGCCTCGGGGCTGCGCAGGCCCTTCACCATACCGACGACGACGGGGAAGAACGAGAGGTAGGTCGAGATCAGCGCTTTCGGCAGCAGGCCGGAGATGCCGATCGCGTTGAGGACGACGATGATCATCGGCGCGACGGCGAGGATCGGGATCGTCTGGCTGGCGATCACCCAGGGCATCAGCGACCGGTCCATCGCGCGGTTGTGCACGATGCCGATGGCCAGGATAATGCCGAGTACACCGCCGATGCCGAAGCCGAGCAGGGTGGCCGAAAGCGTGATCCAGGCGTGATAGACCAGGCTGCGCTTCGAGGTGATCGGCTTGTTGAAGGTCGTGTCCCAGATCTCGGCGATCACCTGGTGCGGTGCCGGCAGCACCGGGCGCTCCTGCGACATCGTATTGTGAACGATCTGGGAAAAACTGATTTCGGTGCCGGCGCGCGCTGCCGTGTCGCGCTCGAACGGTGCGTTCAGGAACACGACTGCGATGTACCAGACGACGATCAGCAGCGCGACGACGGAGCCGACGGGCAGGAGTTTGTCTCGAAGAAAGCTTTCCTCGCGCATCGTCACGCCTTTCCAGCTGTCGGCAGCAACATCAGGCCCATGGCGGCGATGCCGAGCATGACGCCTGCCGCCTGGGTGAGGCTCAGCCTCTCGCCGAAGACGGCAAAGGCGATGATGTTGACGAGAACCAATTGCACGATGGCCGACAGCGAGATCGCGAGGCCGAGCCCGCCATCGCGCATCAGTTTGACCATGATGATGTTGCCGACCATGTAGAGCCCCAGTGCCAGAACCAGCACGCCGATATGGCTGTTGGAGACATAGGCGCGCGAGGCCGTCGCGCCGCCGAGAAAGATGGTGGTGGCCAGCAGCAGCCAGAGGACATAGGCAAGGTTCATGGCCGGCCCTCCGCGCCACGCCAGTGGTAGAGAATGTCGGGCAGGCTTTCCTCGTTGTCGCCATCGGTCCGGCGAACGACGGAGAAGCCCTGGCTCTCGTAGAAGCGCTGGGCCCTGGCGTTTGCCTCGAAGGTCCAGAGGTTCAATTCCTGTGGCGACAAGGTCTTGGCGGTGCTGAGCAGGTCTCTGCCGACGCCCATGCCGCGATCAGGTGCGTCGATATAGAGCGCCGTCACGTAGTGATCGCTTGCGAGCGCCATGAAGCCTGCGATGCGATCGTCCCGCTCGGCCACGATCACGGTGCGTTCGGGAAAGACTGTCTCGCGGTAATATCGCTCGACGTCGGCGCGGTCGTGGATCCGGGGCATCCAGGCGGTCGCATCGATCCAGCGATTGAGAATATCGGTGCAGGCGCGCATGTCGCCTTGCGTTGCGGGACGGCAGACAGTTGCAGACGCCGCGCTATTCTTCATAGCTGTGTCCCGCTCTCAGGCCTTCGCGCACGCGATGGGCGACCTCGAGAAACTCAGGCGTTTCGCGAATGCCGAGCGGGCGCTCGCGCGGCAGGGGCGATTCGATGATGTCGGTGACCCGGCCGGGGCGGGGGCTCATCACCACGATCTTGGTGGAGAGATAGACGGCTTCCGGAATAGAGTGGGTGACGAAACAGATGGTCTTGTTCGTCCGCGCCCAGAGCTTCAGAAGCTGTTCGTTCAAGTGGTCGCGAACGATCTCGTCGAGCGCGCCGAAGGGTTCGTCCATCAGCAGGAGATCGGCGTCGAAGGCGAGCGCGCGGGCAATCGACGCGCGCTGCTGCATGCCGCCCGAAAGCTGCCAGGGGTATTTCTTGCCGAAGCCCGTGAGGTTGACGAGATCAAGCGTGCGGTCGATGCGCGCCTTCTTCTCCGCCTTGGAATAGCCCATGATCTCCAGCGGCAGGGCGATGTTGTTCTCTATGGTGCGCCAAGGGTAAAGCGCAGCTGCCTGAAACACATAGCCATAAGCACGTTGCTTCCGGGCTTCCTCGGGCGTCATGCCGTTGACGGTGATGGTGCCGGAGGTCGCCTTTTCCAGATCGGCGATGACACGCAGGAAGGTCGTCTTGCCGCAGCCGGAGGGGCCGATGAAGGAAACGAAATCTCCCTTGGCAACATCCAGATTGACGCCGGTCAGTGCGTTCACCGGGCCGTCGGCAGTCTCGAAGGTCAGGCAGAGGTCCCGGGCCGAAACCACGGATGCGGTATTGGACGTCATCGGCGAATACTCATTCTGGCTTGGCTGTGTCAGACTGCTATCCGGACCGGCAACATGCAATCGCGGATTTGCAAGCGGAGCCGTTTGCTGCTGGTTTTTCAGGGAATTCTGGAGAACAGTCATGTCTCGATCATCCAATCCTGGCTGTCGCGTGGTTCGCCCCGGCAGCGGACATGCCGGAAAGCAGGGGCTCAGCTATTTCGAGGGCATCGCGGCGGAAACCGTCGGGTCGACCGGCATCTGCATGCATCTCCTGACGATCCCGCCCGGTGGGCGCGCAAAGGCCCATCTGCATGAGGGGCACGAGACGGCGATCTATGTGCTGTCGGGCGAGGCTCACACCTGGTACGGCGAGCGGCTCGAGGAGCATGTTGTCGTTCGCGCCGGCGAAATGTTCTATATTCCGGTCGGAGTGCCGCATCTGCCGGCAAACCTCTCCGATGCTCCCTGTTCTGCGGTGATTGCCCGCACCGACCCGAAGGAGCAGGAAAGCGTCGTCCTCCTGCCGGAGCTCGACGCGCTCGTGCCCGGCTGACGCAACCTGCAACCGCGCAGAAGCGTCCCACCGGCGTGGCGGGACATGTCCGGTGGGACAGAGTGGCGTGAAGACGTGCAGACCGCGAAACACCAGGATCAAACCCCGGTCGCCGGGATGCCGCTGCGCTGGACGGCGCGGGGGGCGGTGACTTCCTTCCAGGTGGTGAGCGCGGTGCTGACGGCCGGGAAGGGATCGCGGCGGACGAATTCGCCGTGGCCTTCGCGGGTCTTGATGGTGCTTTCCTCAATGGCGACGACACCGCGCGTCAGCGTGTAACGCGGCAGGCCTTTCACCTCCTTGCCCTCGAAGACGTTGTAGTCGATCGCCGACTGCTGGCTCTTGGCCGAGATCGTCTTCGTGCGCTTCGGATCCCAGACGACGAGGTCGGCATCGGCGCCAACGAGAACGGCGCCCTTCTTCGGGTAGACATTGAGGATCTTGGCGATGTTCGTCGAGGTGACCGCCACGAACTCGTTCATGGTGATGCGGCCGGTGTTGACGCCGTGGGTCCACAGCATCGGCATGCGGTCTTCAAGCCCGCCGGTGCCGTTGGGGATCTTGGTGAAATCACCGACGCCGAAGCGCTTCTGCTCGGATGTAAAGGCGCAATGGTCGGTCGCCACCACTTGCAGCGAACCGGAAGCAAGGCCGGCCCACAGACTGTCCTGATGCAGTTTGTTGCGGAACGGCGGCGACATCACGCGGCGGGCGGCGTGGTCCCAGTCCTTGTTGAAATATTCGGTTTCGTCGAGCGTCAGGTGCTGGATCAGCGGTTCGCCGAAAACGCGCATGCCCTTGGCGCGGGCGCGGCGGATGGCTTCGTGCGCCTGTTCGCAGGAGGTATGGACGATGTAAACCGGGCTTCCGGCCATGTCGGCGATCATGATGGCGCGGTTGGTGGCCTCGCCCTCGACTTCTGCCGGTCGCGAATAGGCATGCGCTTCCGGGCCGTTGTTGCCTTCCGAAAGCAGCTTGGCCTGCAATTGTGCGACGACGTCGCCGTTTTCCGCATGCACGAGCGGCAGCGCGCCGAGGGCCGCGCAGCGCTGGAAGGACGAGAACATCTCGTCGTCGTCGACCATCAAGGCACCCTTGTAGGCCATGAAATGCTTGAAGGTGTTGATGCCCTTGTCTTTGACGATGGTCTCCATCTCGTTGAAGACCTGCTCGCCCCACCAGGTGATCGCCATGTGGAAGGAGTAGTCGCAGTTGGCGCGCGTCGACTTGTTGTCCCACATGGTGAGTGCTTCGAGCAGCGACTGGTTGGGCGAGGGCAGGGCGAAATCCACGACCATGGTCGTGCCGCCCGCAAGCGCTGCCCTTGTGCCACTTTCGAAATCGTCCGAGGAGTAGGTGCCCATGAACGGCATTTCGAGGTGGGTGTGCGGGTCGATGCCGCCCGGCATGACGAAACAGCCGCTGGCGTCGAGCGTTTCGTCGCCTTTGAGGTCCGGGCCGATTTCGACGATCCTGCCGCCTTCGATCTTCACGTCCGCCTTGTAGGTCAGATCGGCCGTGACGATGGTTCCACCCTTGATGACAGTGCTCATTGATTTTCATCCTCGCGATTGTGCTTCCGGTGGCCCCTCGGCCGCCACGAAAAAGGGCGGAACTTTCGTCCCGCCCGCAAACTCATTCGACGATTTCGGCCGTTTCGACGACGGCGTGGAAGAGGACGTCGGCGCCGGCGCCTGCCCACTCCCTGGAGATGTCTTCCGCCTCATTGTGGCTCAAGCCGCCGACACAGGGGCACATGACCATGGTCGCGGGCGCAACCTTGGCCGCCCAGCAGGCATCGTGCCCGGCGCCGGAGATGAGGTTCATGTGGCTATAGCCGAGTCTTTCGGCGGCGTTGCGCACGGCGGTGACGAGTTTCGGATCGAAGGTCACCGGCTCGAAATGGCCGATCGCCTCGACGGAACAGCCGACACCGAGGGCATCGGCAATCTTGGGTGCTTCCGCCTCGATCTTGGCGCGCATGCGGTCAAGCTTGGCCTTGTCGGGCGAGCGGATGTCGACGGTGAAGACCACCTTGCCGGGCAGGACGTTGCGCGAATTGGGCGAGAACACCACCTGGCCGACGCCGCCGACGGCGCCCGGCTGGTTTTCCATCGCCACTGCCTGGACCATCTCGATGATGCGCGACATGGCAAGGCCGGCGTTGACGCGCATGTTCATCGGGGTCGAGCCGGTGTGCGCCTCACGCCCGGTCAGCGTGAACTCCAGCCACCACAGGCCCTGACAGTGGGTCACGACGCCGATGTCCTTGTTTTCGGCTTCGAGGATCGGGCCCTGCTCGATGTGATATTCGAAATAGGCGTGCATCTTGCGGGCGCCGACCTCTTCGTCGCCGACCCAGCCGATGCGCTTCAACTCGTCGCCGAAGGTTTTGCCTTCCGGGTCCTTGCGGCCATAGGCAAAGTCCTGGCTGTGCACGCCGGCAAAGACGCCGGAGGCGAGCATGGCAGGCGCAAAGCGCGCGCCTTCCTCGTTGGTCCAGTTGGTGACGACAATGGGGTGTTTGGTCTTGATGCCGAGATCGTTCATGGAGCGAACGACCTCAAGGCCCGAGAGTACGCCGAGCACGCCGTCGAACTTGCCGCCGGTCGGCTGCGTGTCGAGATGGGAGCCGACATAGACGGGGAGCGCATCCGGGTCGGTGCCGGGCCGGGTGAAGAACATATTGCCCATGGTGTCGACGCCCATGGTGAGGCCCGCCTCATCGCACCAGGACTGGAAGAGCTTTCGTCCTTCGCCGTCCTCGTCGGTCAGCGTCTGGCGGTTGTTGCCGCCGGCGATGCCCGGGCCGATCTTGGCCATGTCCATTAACGTATCCCACAGGCGGTCGGCATTGACGCGCATGTTCTCGCCAGGTGCTGCCACGGCGGTCTCCTCATTCTTTCGGGCTGCACCTTGGGTGGTGCATGCCCCTCATGTTCCCTTGGTCAAATCCAGGCTTGGTTTTTTCTGGTGCCCTTCGATCAGTCGTTGCCTTTGATGGCGAACTGGCTGATAATTTGACCGGTTGGTAAACATTACAACTTCCGTTGCGGCACTCAAGCCGGAAAAACAAAAAAACGAAGTTGTTGCCCAAAAAGATGGCGGCGCCGAAATTTGGGCAGATACCGCCTGTGCGGATCAGCGCGCAGGCACCGGCAGGGGGCGAAATGGTACTTCCGAGAGCGGCCAAGACCCAGAGGCGTACACGCATCCAGGAGGAGAAGGAAGAGCGCATTCTGGAGGCGGCGCTGGAGGTGTTTTCCGCCCACGGCTTTCGCGGCGCAACCGTCGACCAGATCGCCGATGTTGCCGGCATGTCGAAGCCGAACCTGCTCTATTACTTCCGCACCAAGGAAGCGATGCATCGCGCGCTGATCGATCGCGTGCTCGATACCTGGCTCGACCCGTTGCGCGCCTTCGACGCGGAGGGAAACCCGGTTACGGAAATCCGCAGCTACATCAGGCGCAAGCTGGAAATGGCGCGGGATTTCCCGCGCGAAAGTCGGCTCTTCGCCAACGAAGTGCTGCAGGGCGCACCGCATATCGAAGACGAACTCAAGGGGCCACTCAAGGAACTCGTCGACGAGAAGGCGGAGGTCATCCGCGCCTGGACCAAGGCCGGCAAGATCGCCAAGTGCGACCCGTACCACCTGATCTTCGCGATCTGGTCGACGACGCAGCATTATGCCGACTTCGACGTGCAGGTTCGCGCCGTGCTCGGGCAGGGCAATTCCGGCGAGGGCCGGTTCGAGGATGC
The DNA here is from genome assembly GCF_002002725.1 of Sinorhizobium sp. A49. Lineage (GTDB taxonomy): Bacteria > Pseudomonadota > Alphaproteobacteria > Rhizobiales > Rhizobiaceae > Ensifer. Next base: position 97,068 of record NZ_MUNW01000061.1, read on the forward strand.
GGCGCGCTTTCTGGAGCGCCTGTTCGTCGACGGGCTGCAGGTGAGCGAGCAGCCCGCTTCCTAAAGTATCTCCGGGATCAGTCCGGCAGCAGCGCCATCAGCGCCAGGCCGCAGGCCGTCGTCAGTGCGCCTGCGAGAACCGGCAGGCTGACCCAGCCATGGCCAAGAATACCTTCAAGCATAATGATGAAGCTTGGCGTCAGATAGCCATAGCCGAGCACCTTCGACGATGGCAGGCGCAGGGATGCGTATTGCAGCAGCAGGAAGGTGATCGCTGTGGTGACGACCGCGAGGTAGACGACGGCGATCCAGACGATGGCCGGCAGGCTGGCGAAGTCGGTGGTGGCAAGGCCGGCGGCGCCCGGTACCAGAAGCCACGGCACGGTGCAGGCGGCAACCCAGGACCCAAAGGCGAAAGGGTTCTCCTTGCGGTCGAACTTGCGGATCAGCGGCACGTAGATCGCATGGCAGATGACGCCGACGAAGAAGATCAGCTCGCCCTGACCGATATCGAAGGCGAGGATCGCCTGGATGTTGGCGCGAAAGATCACCCAGACGGCGCCAAGTGCGGCGATGATCAAGCCCGCCAGAACACCTGGTCTCGTGTGCTGGCCGAGCAGCAGAAAGGCAAAGCCTGCGCTCAACAGCGGCATCAGCGTGAAGACGGCGCCGGTCGATACCGGATCGGTAAACTCCAGCGCCTTGAACATCGTCAGCATGTAGACGGCAATCAGCCCGCCCAAGATGAGGAAGCGCCACAATTGCCTGGGGATCTGGAACGGCACCCTGGCATAGCCGAAGGTGAGCGCTCCAAGGACGACGACGGTCAGGAGGTAGCGCCAGAGCGTCAGCGGGCCGGCACCCATGTGCTGCGCCGCGAGCCCGCCGAAGGAGAAGGAGCCCGCGATCAGCGCCGAAAAGGTCAGCATCGCCAGATGCGCCTTGAGCTTTTCGGCGCCCTTGGCGTGGCTCTGGTGCGCCGTTTTCGGCGATACATCCTGTTTCATGCTGGCTTCCGGAACTGTCGATGGCGGGAGATGCGTGTGCCCGCGCACCTAAGCCGGAGCCGGCGACGGTTGCAAGGCCTTGGCGATATCGCCGGCATCTTCGACGATCCAGGTTTCGAGTGTCGCCTGGCGTCCGCGAAGGCTGATGTCGAGCCGCTTGTGTGCGTCCATCACCACGCCGGCGCGGTTGACGAGCTCGGCCGAGACGGCGAGTTGGGCGTCGTGCTCCTTGGCAAGGCCTTCGAGCCGGCTTGCCGTGTTGATGGTGTCGCCGACGGCGGTCAGCGACGTTGCCTGGCCATAGCCGATCTCGCCGATGATGGCGGGGCCGGCGTGCATGCCGATCGCGATCCTGAGCGGCTCGTCGAGTTCACCCTCGAAGGTCTGGTTGAGGGCCTCGATCCCCTTGGAGATGCGCACGGCAGCGGCAAGCGACTGCTGGCAGGCCTCGGTGAAGGAGTTCTTCAGGCCGAAGATTGCAAGTGCGCCGTCACCGATGAACTTGTCGATGACGCCGCCGGAATCCTCCACGGCCTCGCCGACCATCTCGAAGTAGCGGTTCAGCAGAAAGACGGTGTCGAAGGGCAGCTTGTGCTCGGCGATGCTGGTAAAGCCGCGCAGGTCGCAGAAGAGCACGGCGATGCGCCGCTCGCGGCCTTCGCCGTCCTGCCGCACCAGTTGTTTCTTGATGCCGATGCTGTCGGTATCGAGGATGGGAACAACGGTCACGTTGTGGACGGGGCGGAACTGGCAGGCAAGGCGGACATTGTCGGGTGCGCCGATCCGCGTCAGCGTCGTGAGCTCGGCGTCTTCCGGCCCCGGGTTGCCTTCGAGGCCCTGGATCACCCGCACGCGGCAGGTGGAGCAGCGGCCGCGGCCGCCGCATACCGAAACATGCGGAATGCCGGCGGCGCGGCTCGCCTCCAGCACGCTGAAGCCGAGATTGACGGTGGCGACGCGACCATCGGGATAGCGCACCCGGATACGCCCGCCCTTGGGCAGGACGCGCAGGATGAAGGTGCCGCCGATCAGTCCGGCAAAGCCGAGATAAAGGCCGAACCGGATGTTTTCGAGCAGGTTGATGTCGTAGGCTGGCTTGATCTCGGCCCGGTCGCCATAGCCGCCGTGTTCCTCATAGACTCGCTCCAGCGAGCGGGCGCCGCTGAAGAAGCCGAGAAGCGCGAAGATCGGCACGAGGATCGCCACCGTATAGAGCAGGATTTCGTAGCGCGGAAACCAGGTTCGCCCGCGCATCCAGAACCAGGCACCGAGACAGCCATGGCTCCAGGCGAGCAACAAGGCGAGCGACTGACGGGTTGCATTGGTCCAGCTTGACCAAAGCGCCCTCAGCATGCCGGGATAGTCGGCTTCGACGCCGGTCAAAAGCGGTTCGATGCGCGTCGCGGTCACGTGGCCGATCAACAGGAACGGCAGGCTGAGGCCGAAGATGATCTTCAGCGCCTCGCGCATCGGCATGCGCAGGGTTTGGCGGCGATAGAGGCTATCGAGCGCCATGATGAAATGCGCCAGCAGCGCGCCATAGAGCAGGATCGTGCCGGGCACGCTGTGCCAGACGACGTTGAAGACCTTGCGGCCCGCTTCCATGGCCTCGACGGAGATCAGGCCGAGCGAATGGTTGAGGAAATGGGCAAGGCTGAACGTACCAAGCACTGCCCCAGACACGAGGTGAATGCGCTTGCGTCTATTGGCGGAAATGATCGTCAAATAGCGAGCCCAGCTCTGCCGGCGAAACACCGGCTTCGGTTATTTCCTCTTTATTATCCAGATCGCATACGCCGACAACTTACCTTTTCTACACAATCTGTTTCGTTATCGTGTCTTGCGCGACAGCGGCTGCCGGCGCTATTCGGCGGGATTCGGCTGCCAGAGCTCGATCGGGTTGCACTCCCTGACCTCGTCCGAAGGCTCGCGACAGCGGCAGCCGTCGGCGTCATTCCATCATGGCTGGCAGGCGCGCGGCAAGCGTATCGATGAGCAGGCGCAGCTTCGGCGGCATGTATTGGGTTTTCGGCCAGACGACATAGGTATCGTAGGACAAGGCCGGCACATCGGCGAGTATCTGCACGAGCGAGCCGGCGGCGATACGGTTGCCGACGAGCCAGCAGGGCAGCCAGGCGATGCCGAAGCCGTCGGCCGCCGCGTCGGCGATCGACGTCAGGTCGTCGAGCCGCAGACGCGTCGCTGGCGTGACGATCTGTGTCTGGCCGACCTTCACCGGAAAGGACCAGGCAAGCGGCTGTCCGCTGCGGCGATAGAGGATTGCCTGGTGCGCCACCAGGTCTTGGATCGTTTTCGGCATGCCGTTCGCTTCGATATAGGCAGGAGAGGCGCACACGATCATGCGCTGGTCGGCGACCTTGCGCATCATCAGTTCTGGTTCACCCCGCTGCGGGCCGGTGCGGATGGCGAGATCGAAGCCGTCCTCGACGAGATCGACGTTGCGATCGCTGAAATTGAGGTCGAACTCCAGGCGCGGGTGTTGACGGAGCAGCTCCGACAGCAGCGGCATGATGCATTGGCGGCCGAAATGCACCGGCATCGACAGGCGCAGCCGTCCCTGTATCTCCTGTTTCCCGGATTCGAGCAGTGCCTCGCCGGCCCGGATCTCGCCGAGCCCTCGCAGGCAATTCTCATAGAAGAGCTGCCCCTCGTCAGTCAGGCTCTGGGTGCGCGTGGTGCGATGAAACAGGCGAACGCCGAGCCTTTGTTCCAGCTTGGCCACGGTCTTGCCGACGGCGGAACGCGACAGGTTGAGCCTTTCTGCTGCCGCGGAAAAACCGCCGGCATCGGCTGCCTCCACGAACACCGAAACGCCGTTCAGGTAACTCATTTGTATCCTCTGCGGAACCAATATGACGAAATAATATCGCAACTGGAGAGATAATTTCAACGCTATGCTTTCCCATCAGATCAATCCGATGAAAGGAAAGACCATGGCAAGACTGATGAAGGAATGGACTATCGACGCATTCGGCGCTCAGAACCTGAAGCTCACGGAGCGACCGATCCCGCAGGCCGGGCCGGGCGAAGTGCTGGTCCGCACAGCCGCTTTTTCGCTCAACTTTCGCGACAAGCTGGTGCTCGAAAACGGCATGGGCATGCCGCTCGCCTTCCCCTTCGTACCGGGTTCCGACATGGCCGGTGTCGTCGAGGCGGTCGGCAGCGACGTGACACGTTTTCGGGTTGGCGACCGGGTCATTTCCGTCTTCGATCCCACGTGGATCGACGGTCAAAAGCCGGGGACAGCCCGCCAGCCGACATCGTATGCGCTCGGCGGTCTCAACCCGGGCGTCGCTTCGGAATATGTCGCCTTCCCTGAGGGTTGGTTCGTGCATGCGCCGAAGAGCCTTGACGATGGCGAGGCGAGCACGCTGCCCTGCGCCGGTGTGACGGCCTGGTACGCGCTGGTCGAGAAGGGGCGGCCGAAGGCCGGCGACCGCGTGGTCGTGCAAGGGACCGGTGGGGTCTCGCTGTTCGGGCTTCAGATCGCCAAGGCGCATGGCGCCGAAGTCATCGTGACGTCGTCGAGCCGGGACAAGCTCGATCGCGCGCTGGAACTCGGCGCCGACCATGGCATCGACCGCGTCAAGGAAGATTGGGTGGAGCGTGTGCTTGAGATCACCTGTGATCACGGTGCCGATCATATCCTGGAACTCGCCGGCGGTGCCAATCTCGGCCGGTCGCTGCAGGCGGTGGCGGTGCAGGGTCGGATCTCGGTCGTCGGTGTGCTTGAAGGGGCGGAGATATCGGCGCCTGCACCGCTGGTGCTGTTGAAGTCGCCTGTCATTCAGGGCATCGGCGTCGGCCATCGCCGAGCGCTGGAGGATCTGGCGGCTGCCGTCGATCAGACCGGGCTGAAACCCGTGGTCGACGCGCGCTACCGGTTCGCGGATTTCCGCGAGGCGCTGGCGCACCTCGATCGCGGCGCCTTCGGCAAGGTCGTTGTCGAAGTCTGAGACCCTTTCGACAACAACGCCGCCGGATCGAAAATCCGGCGGCGTTTGTTTAAAGCGCCAAAGCTATTTCAGCAAAGGACCTGCGGTTCTCGTGAAGCCGCGCTCTTTTGCTTACTCCGCGGCCTGGCGGGTCATCGGGTTGTTCGGGTGCGTCGTCCAGTTGGCATAGTTCGGATCGACCGGCTTTCCGGTGCGCTGGTCCATTGCACCTGCCGGCAGTTCTTCCATGGTGATGCAGTTCTCGACCGGACAGACGCTGACGCAGAGATTGCAGCCGACGCATTCGTCATCCATCACTTCGAAGTGGCGTACGCCGTTGACGAACTGGGTGATCGCCTGATGCGAGGTGTCCTCGCAGGCGATGTGACAGCGGCCGCACTTGATGCAGGAGTCCTGATCGATCTTGGCCTTGGCGATGTAGTTGAGGTTGAGGTACTGCCAGTCGGTGACATTAGGCACGGCGCGGCCGGTGATGTCGTCGAGGTTACGGTGACCCTTGGCATCCATCCAGTCGGAGAGGCCCGAGATCATTTCCTCGACGATCTTGAAGCCGTAGGTCATCGCCGCGGTGCAGACCTGCACGTTGCCGGCGCCAAGCACCAGGAACTCGGCCGCATCGCGCCAGGTGGTGATGCCGCCGATGCCGGAGATCGGCAGGCCGTAGGTTTCGGGATCGCGGGCGATCTCGGCGACCATGTTGAGCGCGATCGGCTTGACGGCCGGGCCGCAATAGCCGCCATGGGTGCCCTTGCCGCCGACCGTCGGGTTCGGGGCGAAGGTGTCGAGATCGACCGAGACGATCGAGTTGATCGTGTTGATCAGCGAAACGGCGTCGGTGCCGCCGGCCTTGGCTGCGCGCGCCGGCTTGCGCACGTCGGTGATGTTGGGCGTCAGCTTGGTGATAACAGGCATGCGCGTGTACTGCTTGCACCAGCGCACGACCATTTCGATATATTCCGGCACCTGTCCGACCGCGGCCCCCATGCCGCGCTCCGACATGCCGTGCGGACAGCCGAAGTTGAGCTCGATGCCGTCGGCGCCGGTTTCTTCTACCAGCGGCAGGATCGCCTTCCACGCCTCTTCCTCGCAGGGCACCATGATCGAAGCGATCAGGGCCCTGTCCGGCCAGTTCATCTTGACCTGCTTCATTTCCCGCAGGTTCACATAGAGGTCGCGGTCGGTGATGAGCTCGATGTTGTTGAGACCGAGCAGCCGGCGGTCGGCGCCCCAGATCGCGCCGTAGCGTGGTCCGTTGACGTTGACGACAGGCGGCCCTTCCTCTCCAAGCGTCTTCCAGACGACGCCGCCCCAGCCCGCCTTGAAGGCGCGCTCGACGTTATAGGCCTTGTCCGTCGGCGGCGCGGACGCCAGCCAGAACGGGTTCGGGGATTTGATGCCGACAAAATTGTTGCGAAGATCAGCCATTGTTCCGTTCTCCCGATCCGTTATGCAACGGCGCTCGCGCGCGGCATGGCCGCGGCGAAAGCCCGGTTGATCGCTTCAGCGGCATCGCGGCCCATGGCGACGGCGGAAACCGTGAGGTCCTCGCCACCGAGCACGCAGTCGCCGCCAGCCCAGACATTGGCAAGAGAGGTCTTGCCTTCGGCGTCGACGACGATACGGCCGCCTTCGAACGCAAGCGATCCGAGGCCCGATGCCTCGAACGACTGACCGATCGCCTTGAAGATCTGGTCTGCGGCAATGATACCCGTTTCGCCCGTCGCGGTCAGCTTTCCATCGACGAGCGTTGTGTATTCGAGCTCGATGCCGGCGACCTTGCCGTCCTTGAGTGCGATGCGCTTGGGCTGCAGCCAATGGCGGATGGTCACGCCCTTGGAGGCGGCCAGGTCCTGCTCGAACTCGGATGCGTTCATGTGCTCCTTGCCGCGGCGGTAACAGATCGTCACCTCCTCGGCGCCGAGCAACTTCGCCTGGACGGCAGCGTCGATCGCGGTCATGCCGCCGCCGAGAACGACGACCCGGCGACCGACGGGAATGTCGGCCTTGGTCTTCGACTGGCGAAGGGCAGCGATGAAATCGACGGCGTCCTCGAGCCCTTCCGCGTTTTCGCCTTCGATGCGCAGCGCGTTGACGCCGGCAAGGCCGAGGCCCAGGAAGACGCCGTCATACTGCTCGGTGAGATCAGCAAGGGAGAAATCGCGGCCGAGTGCCTGGCCGTGGCGGACTTCGATGCCGCCGATCGACAACACGTAGTCGACCTCGCTCTGGGCGAAATCGTCGACGGATTTGTAGGCGGCGATGCCGTATTCGTTGAGGCCGCCGGATTTCTCACGGGCGTCGTAGATGACGACTTCGTGGCCCTTGACCGCAAGACGATGGGCGCAGGCAAGTCCCGCCGGGCCGGCGCCGACGACGGCAACCCTTTGACCGGAGGACTCTGCACGGGTGTAGAACTGTTTGTTCTCTTTCATCGCGATGTCGGTCGCGTAGCGCTGCAGGCGGCCGATCTCGACCGGGCGCTCCTCGGCCGTGTTGCGCACGCACGCCTGCTCGCAGAGCGTTTCGGTGGGACAGACGCGGGCGCACATTCCGCCCAGAATGTTCTGGTCGAAGATGGTCTTGGCCGAGCCGATGGGGTTGCCCGTCGATATCTGCCGGATGAACAGCGGGATATCGATGGAGGTGGGACAGGCCGTCATGCATGGCGCGTCATGACAGAAATAACAGCGGTCGGATGCGACCAATGCCTCGTGTCTGTCGAGGGCTGGATGAAGGTCGGAGAAATTGGTTTCGTAGTCCGCGAGCGGCAGGCGGCCGCCGAGGATCCCAGATTGTGTCGTTCCCATTTTTGGCTCCCAATGTTTTCTCAGGATGATGGAACGGTAACACGCTTTATTTTTTTATCAAACGGTAAAAGTTTGACGTTGGAATGACCCGAAAGCCTTGTGATCCGGCGCTTTGCTGTGGACGTGCCAAGTGCTTGTTCTTGAGCGCTGTTTGACAGGGAAGGGCAATTAGTGGCAGCAAATCAGAGCGGGATTGAGGAAAAGTGTGTGGGGTGGTGACCGTGATGTTTTGGGTTGATTCGACCCCAAATCATTACGATCGCGGTGGGAACGGAGAATTGGCATGGCGCGCAGGGCTGAGGCGAACAACCGGCTTGATGATGCTGCCCGTGCGGGCTGGCTCTACTATGTCGCCGGCCGCACCCAGGACGAAATTGCCACGATCATGGGCATCTCGCGCCAATCGGCCCAGCGGCTGGTGTCGCTCGCCATGGCCGAGCGCCTGATCAAGGTCCGGCTCGATCATCCGATTGCCGCATGCCTGGAGGCCGCCGAACGGCTTCGCGAAAGATACGATCTCAGGCATGTGGATGTGGTTCCGAGCGATCCCGGCTCGAGTTCGACAACGGTCGGCATCGCCGAAGCCGGCGCCGCAGAAATCGAGCGCTGGCTCAAATTGCCCGAGCCCCAGGTTTTGGCGATCGGCACCGGTCGTACCCTGAAGGCGGCGATCGACCAGTTGCCGGCAATGGAGTGTCCGCAGCACCGCATCGTGTCGCTCACCGGCAACATCGGGCTCGATGGCTCGGCTGCCTATTACAACGTCATCTTCAGCATGGCCGATGCGGTCAAGGCACGGCATTTCCCGATGCCGTTGCCGGTGCTGGCTTCCTCGGCCGAGGAGCGCGCAGTGCTGCACAGCCAGAGCCTCGTCCAGGTGGCGCTGAAGCTCGGGGCGCAAGCCAATGTCGCCTTTGTCGGTGTCGGCGAACTCGGCCCCGACGCGCCGCTTTGCCAGGATGGGTTTCTGTCCCAGGACGAAATGGGGCAGTTGACGAAATCGGGTGCCGCCGGAGAAATCTGCGGCTGGATGTTCGACCACGACGGCGCCTTGATGGCGGGCAGTTTCAACGACCGGGTCGCCTCGGTTCCGCTCCCATCCCGTGACAATGCCTCGGTGATCGGTCTCGCCAAGGGACGGCGCAAATACGAGGCGCTGAGGGCGGCTCTCAAGGGCCGGATCATCAACGGCATTATCACCGATGAGGCGACGGCGGCCTATCTGCTCAACGCCTGATCGCAGCGACTCCAGTTGACGGAGGCCGGCCATGTGCCGGCCTTTTGGCGTTCATATGATCGCTTGCTGATAAAAAATCGACAATCAAAACAGCTTCGTAACCTTTCCGTTTGCAACGCAGCAACGAAAGCGGATTGACATTCTTTTGTGATAAGTGAGTAATTGCCCATGAGCGAAGCAAATGCTCAATTTCTTCTGGGAGGAAGTCGATGAATTTGAGAACTTTCCTGCTGGGCACGTGCTCGGCAGTCGCACTGGCAGGTCTGGCCCAAGCAGAAACGCTGACCATTGCGACCGTGAACAACGGCGACATGATCCGGATGCAGAAGCTGACGGATGATTTCACGTCCAAGAATCCGGACATTACGCTCGAGTGGGTAACGCTTGAGGAAAACGTGCTGCGCCAGCGCGTGACGACGGATATTGCCACCAAGGGCGGCCAGTACGACATCATGACCATCGGCACCTATGAAGTGCCGATCTGGGCCAAGCAGGGCTGGTTGCTGCCGCTCGACAATCTCGGCGCCGACTACGACGTCGACGACCTCCTGCCGGCGATCCGTTCGGGTCTGACCATCGACGACAAGCTCTATGCCGCACCGTTTTATGGCGAAAGCTCGATGGTGATGTACCGCAAGGACCTGTTCGAGAAGGCTGGGCTGACGATGCCCGACGCGCCGACCTGGGACTTCATCGCCGAGGCGGCCCGCAAGATCACCGACAAGAACAACGAAGTCTACGGCATCTGCCTGCGCGGCAAGGCGGGCTGGGGCGAGAACATGGCTTTCCTGACCGCGACCGCGAACGCCTTCGGCGCCCGCTGGTTCGACGAGAACTGGAAGCCGCAGTTCGACCAGCCGGAATGGAAGAATGCGCTCGACTTCTACGTCAAGTTGATGAACGACGCCGGACCGCCCGGGGCATCCTCGAACGGCTTCAACGAAAACCTGTCACTGTTCCAGACCGGCAAGTGCGGCATGTGGATCGATGCGACGGTTGCGGCCTCATTCGTCACCAACCCGAAGGAATCGACGGTGGCCGACAAGGTGGGCTTTGCACTTGCGCCTGACACGGGGCTTGGCAAACGCGGCAACTGGCTCTGGGCCTGGAACCTCGCCATCCCCGCCGGTTCGCAAAAGGTGGCCGCGGCCGAGAAGTTCATCGCCTGGGCAACCGGCAAGGATTATCTGAAGCTTGTGGCAGACAAGGAAGGCTGGGCCAACGTTCCTCCGGGCACGCGCACCTCGCTCTACGCTAACCCCGAATACCAGAAGGCAGCGCCGTTTGCGAAGATGACGCTCGACTCGATCAATGCCGCCGATCCGAAGAACCCCGCCGTCAAGCCGGTGCCCTATGTCGGCGTGCAGTTCGTGGCGATCCCTGAATTCCAGGGTCTCGGCACGGCGGTGGGCCAGCAGTTCTCGGCCGCCCTTGCCGGCCAGATGAGCGTCGATGATGCGCTTGCCAGCGCCCAGAAGCTGACCGAACGCGAAATGACCAAGGCCGGGTACATCAAATAAGGCTCCCAAGGGCCCGGGGTGCCGGCCGCAAATGGCTGGCGCCCCGGTAATTCCCGGAGGCAGCCACAGGGCTCGCGCGGAAAAACGCGCCGGCCCGGCCTGATCTCGAAACAGCGTTGAATTCCGTCATTTGGGGGGACGCCATGGCGACCTTGCACACCCGCTCCGCCGCGCGTCTGATGATCGCGCCCTCGGTGCTTCTGCTTCTGGCCTGGATGATCGTTCCGCTGGCCATGACAATCTATTTCTCGTTCCTGCGCTACAATCTCCTGATGCCGGGAATGGAAGAGTTCGCGGGCTTCTCGAACTACAAGTACTTCCTCACCGATCCCGCCTTCTTCCAGGCGCTCTTCAACACCCTCGCCATCGTGCTTGGCGTGCTGTTCATCACTGTCGTCGGCGGCATCGCGCTGGCGCTTCTCCTGGACCAGCCGATGTTCGGGCAGGGGATCGTACGCATCCTCGTGATCGCACCGTTCCTGATCATGCCGACGGTCGCGGCCCTTGTGTGGAAGAACATGTTCATGAACCCGGTCAACGGGTTGTTCGCCTGGCTGGCCAAGCTCTTCGGGCTCCAGCCCTTCGACTTTCTCGCGAATGCGCCGCTGATGTCGGTGATCCTCATCGTCGCCTGGCAATGGCTGCCCTTTGCGACGCTGATCCTTCTGACGGCGCTGCAATCGCTCGATGAAGAGCAGAAGGAAGCGGCCCAGATGGACGGCGCCAGCGCCTGGAGCCGTTTCATCTACCTCGTGCTGCCGCATCTCTCCCGCGCCATCACCGTGGTCATCCTGATCCAGACGATCTTCCTGCTCTCGGTCTTTGCGGAAATCCTGGTGACGACCAATGGCGGTCCCGGCACGCAAAGCACCAACCTGACCTTCCTCGTCTATGCGCAAGCTTTGCTGCAGTTCGACGTGGGCGGCGCATCCGCCGGCGGCATCATCGCCGTCATACTCGCCAACATCGTCGCATTCTTCCTGATGCGCATGATCGGCAAGACGCTGGAGGCTTGATACCCATGGCACGCAATGTCTCCACCCAAAGAAAGATCGTCGTGACCGTCGTCGCCTGGACGATCGGCATCCTGATCTTCTTTCCGATCCTCTGGACGTTCCTGACGAGCTTCAAGACCGAGGCCGAGGCGATCGCCTCGCCGCCGTCGCTGTTCTTCTTCGACTGGACGACGGAGAATTATCACGAGGTGCAGAGCCGATCGAACTACTTGCTGCACTTCATGAACTCGGTCGTCATCTCCTTCGGCTCGACGCTGATCGGCCTGATCATCGCCATCCCGTCCGCCTGGGCTATGGCGTTCTCGCCGACCAAGCGCACCAAGGACGTGTTGATGTGGATGCTCTCCACCAAGATGATGCCGTCGGTTGGCGTGCTCGTGCCGATGTACCTGCTGTTCCGCAATACCGGGCTGCTCGATACCCGCACCGGTCTCGTCATCGTGCTGACACTGATCAACCTGCCGATCATCATCTGGATGCTCTACACCTACTTCAAGGAGATCCCCGGCGAGATCCTCGAGGCGGCCCGCATGGACGGCGCGTCGCTGTCCAAGGAGATCATCTACGTGCTGACGCCGATGGCGATCCCCGGCATCGCCTCGACGCTTCTGCTCAACATCATCCTTGCCTGGAACGAGGCGTTCTGGACGCTGAACCTGAGTGCCGCGAAGGCGGCGCCGCTGACGGCCTTCATCGCTTCCTATTCGAGCCCCGAGGGCCTGTTCTACGCCAAGCTTTCGGCGGCTTCGACCATGGCGATCGCCCCCATCCTCATACTCGGCTGGTTCTCGCAGAAGCAGCTCGTGCGCGGCCTCACCTTCGGCGCGGTCAAATAAGGGATACGACAATGGGAAACATAACGCTCAGAAACGTCTCGAAGGTCTTCGGCGCCCATGCCGTCATCCCGTCGATCGACCTCAACATCAACGATGGCGAATTCGTCGTCTTCGTCGGCCCCTCGGGTTGCGGAAAGTCGACGCTCTTGAGGCTTATCGCCGGACTTGAGGATGTCAGCGATGGTGAGATCGTCATCGACGGCAAGAACGCCACCGAGCTGCCGCCCGCACAACGCGGCCTGTCGATGGTGTTCCAGTCTTACGCGCTCTATCCGCATATGAGCGTGCGCTCGAACATCGGCTTTCCGTTGAAGATGGCCAACGAGGATAAGGCGGTCATCGACAAGAAAGTGGCCGATGCAGCCCGCGTGCTGAACCTCACCGACTATCTCGATCGCAAGCCTCGCCAGCTTTCCGGCGGCCAGCGCCAGCGCGTCGCCATCGGTCGAGCGATCGTGCGCCAGCCGAAGGCGTTCCTGTTCGACGAACCGCTGTCGAACCTCGATGCGGCCTTGCGCGTCAATATGCGGTTGGAAATCAGCCAGCTGCACCAGGATCTGAAGACGACGATGGTCTATGTGACTCACGACCAGGTGGAGGCCATGACCATGGCCGACAAGATCGTGGTGCTCAATCGGGGCCGGATCGAGCAGGTCGGCTCGCCGCTCGACCTCTATCACAAGCCGGACAATCTCTTCGTTGCCGGCTTCATCGGTTCGCCGCGCATGAACTTCGTGTCCGGTGCCCCGGCCGCCGCCTACCAGGCGCACACCATGGGCATCCGGCCGGAGCATCTGGTGCTTTCGAAGGAGAATGGTACCTGGGCCGGCACCGTCGGGGTCGCAGAGCACCTCGGCTCCGACACGTTCCTGCACGTCAATGTCGACAATATCGGCACGATGACGGCGCGCGTCGGCGGCGATTTCCCGGTGACCCATGGCGACCGGGTGTTCCTGACGCCTGATGCCCAGCGTGTGCACAGGTTCGACGACAAGGGACTGGCAGTTCGATGAAACGTCTTCACGGAAAAAGCGCGCTGATCACCGGATCTGCGCGCGGTATCGGTCGCGCTTTTGCCGAAGCCTATGTGCGCGAAGGCGCCAGGGTGGCGATTGCCGACATCAATATGGCGCGGGCGCGCGAGACCGCTTCGGAAATCGGACCGAGCGCCTATGCGGTTGAAATGGATGTGACGCAGCAGGGCTCGATCGACGCGGCGATAGCATCGGTCGTTACCGAGGCCGGCGGTCTCGACATCCTCGTCAACAATGCAGCACTCTTCGATCTTGCGCCGATCGTGGAAATCACCCGCGAAAGTTATGACCGGCTGTTTTCGATCAATGTCTCGGGAACGCTGTTCACGATGCAGGCGGCCGCCAGGCAGATGATCGCCCAGGGCAGGGGCGGCAAGATCATCAACATGGCAAGCCAGGCGGGTCGGCGCGGCGAAGCACTGGTCGCCGTTTACTGCGCCACCAAGGCCGCGGTTATCAGCCTGACCCAGTCGGCCGGGCTCGACCTGATCAAGCACCGCATCAACGTCAACGCCATCGCCCCCGGCGTGGTCGACGGCGAACACTGGGACGGCGTCGATGCACTGTTTGCCAAATACGAGAACCGCCCGCGCGGCGAGAAGAAGCGGCTCGTGGGAGCGGAAGTGCCCTACGGGCGCATCGGAACGGCCGAGGATCTCACAGGCATGGCGATCTTCCTCGCATCGGCCGAGAGCGACTACGTCGTTTCGCAGACCTACAACGTCGATGGCGGCAATTGGATGAGCTGAGGCCCGTCTTTCCGACGGTGCCTCGATAAGGAACGGGACCATGACGACCAAACTCTCTCTTGCTGCGCTCGATGCGGTCAAGGCCAAGGCCGGCGTGCCGAGCTACGATCGTGCCGATCTGAAAGCCGGCATCATGCATTTCGGTGTCGGCAATTTTCACCGTGCCCATCAGGCCGTCTATCTCGACGATCTCTTCAATGCGGGACACGACCATGACTGGGCGATCGTCGGCGCCGGTGTCCTGCCGTCCGACGAACTGATGCGGGCGAAGCTTGCGGCGCAGGATTTCCTGACGACGGTGGTCGAGCAGGACAACAACCGCACCGGCGCGCATGTGACCGGCGCGATGATCGATTATTTGAAACCGGGTGACGTCGCAGGCATCGTCGACCGGCTCGCCGATCCCGCAATCCGCATCGTTTCGCTGACGATTACCGAGGGCGGCTACTTCATCGATCCGGCCTCCGGCGTCTTCAACCCGACGCATCCCGCCATCGTCGACGATGCCCAGAACCCGGCTTCGCCGAAGACCGTCTTCGGCCTTGTTGTCGCGGGCCTGAAAGCGCGCCGCGACAGGCACATCCCGCCGTTCACCGTCATGTCCTGCGACAACATTCCGGGTAATGGCGAAGTAACCCATGCGGCGGTCTCGGGCCTCGCACGGCTCTTCGATCCTGACTTCGCAGACTGGATCGATGCAAATGTCGCCTTTCCGAACGGCATGGTGGATCGCATCACGCCGGCCACCGGCGCACGCGAAATCGGCATAGTGGCGACCGATTACGAGATCGAGGACGCGTGGCCTGTGTTCTGCGAAGAGTTCAAGCAATGGGTGCTGGAGGATCATTTTCCGCAAGGGCGTCCGGCGCTCGAAAAGGTCGGGGTGCAATTCGTGCCCGACGTCGCGCCCTATGAGCACATGAAGATCCGCATTCTCAACGGCGGCCACGCGGCAATCGCCTATCCGGCCGCCCTGCTCGACATCCATTTCGTCCACGAGGCGATGGAGGAGCCGTTGATCCGCGCCTTCCTCGCCAAGCTCGAACATGACGAGATCATTCCGGTCATTCCGCCGGTGCCGAACACCGATCTTGGCGATTACTACAAGCTGATCGAGACCCGCTTTTCCAATCCGAAGATCGGCGACACGATCCCGCGGCTGGCGCAGGACGGGTCCAACCGGCAACCGAAATTCATCCTGCCGTCGACCGCCGACCGGTTGGCACGCGGCGAAGATGTCGTCGGGCTGGCGCTGGTCTCGGCACTCTGGTGCCGCTACTTCGCCGGTGTATCGGACAGCGGCAAGGAGATCGTCTTCAACGACCAGAACGCCGACCGGCTTCAGGCGGCGGCCCGTGCAGCCAAAGACGATCCCATGGCCTTTCTGGCGCTGTCGGACATTTTCGGCGAGGTTGCGCAATCCGATCTTTTCCGCAAGCGCTTCGCCCAAGCATTGAAAACCCTTTGGGAAAAGGGTACGCGCGCTACGCTCCAGCTTTATCTGGATGGCAAGCTTACTGCATAATTCCTTGGGGGCCGCGCCGATCCAAGGATGAAATCATGCAGCAACTCAAAGCGTTACAGCGACCTTGACGCGTCGCGGAAGACGCGCGGCGCTGTAAGGAGTAGGCTATCATGGGGGATGAAGCGTCCAAGCTAGTGATCTTCGATTGCGATGGCGTGCTGGTCGACAGCGAACCGATATCGCTCGAAGTCCTGGTCGATGTGCTCTCGTCCGCCGGCGTATCGATGACGACGGAGGAGGCGACCGAACGGTTTCTCGGCCGCAGCCTCAAGAGCATGTCCGCCATCCTCCACGACGAGTACGACCTGGCGACCGACGACGCCTTTCTCGATGACATGCGCACGCGGCTCTACCAGCGGTTCCGCTCCGAGCTGCAGCCGATCGCCGGCATCCGCCGGGCGGTCGAAGAGCTTGGCGTTGCCTGTTGCGTCGCATCGTCCAGCCAGCCGGAACGCATCCGGCTATCGCTGACCGTCACCGGTCTGATCGATCTTTTCGAGCCGAACATCTTCTCTGCGACGATGGTCAAGCATGGCAAGCCTGCGCCCGACCTGTTTCTGCTGGCGAGCCGGGAGATGGGCTATGCGCCCGAGGACTGTATCGTCGTCGAGGACAGTCCGGCCGGTATCGAGGCGGCACATGCCGCCGGCATGCGCGCATTTGCCTTCGCCGGGGGGGGGCATGCGCGCAGCGATCGTCATCGACAGACGCTGGCCGAACTCAGCCCAGACGTGCTGTTTGACGACATGGGCGAATTGTTACAGTTTGTCCGCCAATACGGCATGGCTCCTTAAGTCGAACCCGATCTAAGGATAACAATTATGCAGCAGTTTCAGGATTTTACTGCGAGCTTTGCACGTCAGGGATGGTGCGCAAAGCTCGAGGTAACGGGGACGGGGACCTCCATTGATGCGTGAATTCGTCGTTGCGGTCGATGTCGGTACCGGCAGTGCCCGCGCCGGTATCTTCGACCGGACCGGCAGGCTGCTGGCGCGTGCCGACCTGCCGATCGCCATGAACCGGCCGGAGGAAAATCATGCCGAACATGATTCGGACGATATCTGGAGAGCCGTCTGCGGCTCGGTGAAGACTGCCAGGGAAAAGGCTGGCATCGCGGCAGAGGATATCGCTGCCATCGGTTTCGACGCGACGTGCTCGCTCGTCGTTCGCGACCGGGACGGTGCGCCGCTTTCCGTCAATCGGAAGGGCGAGGCGCGCTGGGACACGATCGTCTGGCTGGATCACCGGGCGCTCAAGGAAGCGGATTTCTGCACGGCAACCAAACACCCGGTTCTTGACTTCTCCGGTCGCGTCATGTCGCCGGAGATGGAGATGCCGAAGCTGATGTGGCTGAAGCGGAACCTGCCGGCACGGTGGGAAAAGGCGGGCTATTTCTTCGATCTCGCCGACTACCTCTCCTGGAAGGCGACCGGCAGTGCGGCGCGCTCGCGCTGCACTCTGACGGCGAAGTGGAACTATCTCGCCCATGAGAAGCGTGGCTGGCAGGCGGATTATCTCGAGCGGATCGGCCTTGAGGATCTGCTGACGCGGGGCGGGTTGCCGCAGGAAACGCTGCAGCTCGAAAGCTCGGTGGGCAGCTTGTCGGCGCAGGCTGCAGCAGACCTCGGCCTTGATACCGATTGTCAGGTGGCGCCCGGATTGATCGATGCCTATGCGGGTGCGCTCGGCGTGCTCGGAGGCTTTGCCGGGGAACCGGAAAAGCTCGAGCGGCAACTGGCGCTGATCGCTGGCACCTCGAGTTGCATCGTTTCCTTCTCCAGGGAGATGAAGCCGGGCTTCGGCATGTGGGGACCCTATTTCGAAGCGGTGCTACCCGGTGCCTGGCTGATCGAGGCGGGCCAGTCGGCAACCGGCGCGCTGCTTGATCACATCGTGCGTATCCATGGCGGCGGCCTGGAGCCTTCGACCGAGACGCACGGACGGATCATTGCGCGTGTGCAGGAACTGCGCGCCCTTCACGGGGCGCAGTTTGCCGAGCGGCTGCATGTTCTGCCCGATTTTCACGGCAATCGTTCGCCGCTTGCCGACCCGCACGGGCTCGGGGTCATCAGCGGCCTGCCGTTCGATTCGTCGTTCGATGCGCTGTGCCGGCTCTATTGGCGCACCTGCGTCGCGATCGCGCTCGGCATCCGCCATATCCTCGAGACGATGCGTGAGGTCGGCTACGAGCTCGATACACTGCACGTCACCGGCGGTCACGTGCGCAATGCGCTGCTGATGGAGCTTTACTGCGATGTCACGGGGTGCCGGGTCGTGGCTCCGGACGCGCCCGATGCAGTGCTTCTCGGAACCGCGATGGCGGCAGCCGTTGCGGGCCAGGTCCATACCGACCTTGCTGCGGCCGGCGATGCCATGTCGTCCGGCGGGCGCGAGCGACTGCCGAACCCTGAAACGCGCGCGATCTATGATCGCGACTACCGCCGCTTCCTCGCGCTCTACCGCCATCGCGACGAGCTCGACGCGCTTCAATAAAAAAATGATCGGGAAACGCGAAAACCCGGAACATTTGTTTGCGTCACGCATTTTGTTTGCAGACCGGACGGTGGCGCGCATCGCCCCCAATGTGGCGCCGGAGGTAATCCGCCGGTTTACAACTCACACTCCCCCTGTGAGTTGAACAATGTCAGCCAGTGCCTTCCCTCGGCACTGGCTGTTTTGTTTCCGGGCCGCGGTTGTGCTGATCAAGACAAGCGGTACTCAGACAAACGAAAGCCGGCGACCGTAGCCGCCGGCGGCTTGAATGGTGTTGCGGCGTTTAAGCGGCGGCTTTGGTCGACTCGTTGAAGAACAGCGCCTGGCTGATCAGCGCCTTCACCATGTCGGGGTTGAAAGGCTTCGTGACCAGGAAGGTCGGCTCGGGACGCTCGCCGGTCAACAGTCTCTCGGGGAAGGCGGTGATGAAGATCACCGGGATGGCGCTGGTCTTGAGGATGTCGTTGACCGCGTCGATGCCCGAGCTGCCGTCGGCCAGCTGGATATCGGCAAGCACCATGCTTGGCCGGGTCTTCTTGTAAAGCGCGATTGCTTCGTCGCGGGTGCGGGCAATGCCGGTGACGCGGTGGCCAAGGCTCTCGACCATGTTTTCGATGTCGATGGCGATCAGCGGCTCGTCTTCGATGATCATGATATCGGTTGCAACCTGACGCGAGATTTCCTGCGAAGCGCGGTCGAGAAGCGAACCGATCTTGTCGTCGGTGACGTCAAGGATCTCGCTGGCTTCTTCGGGGCGAAAGCCCTCGACCGAGACGAGAAGGAACGCCTGGCGGGCAAGCGGCGATACGTTTGCCAGGTTGACCGAGGCGCGTTGCTCCCACGCAAAGGGCGAAATCGGTTCGGGGACCAGCACTGACGAGGAGCCGAAGAGCGACGTGTAAAGGCGGAACAGCGAGACGCGGTCGTTGCTGGCCTCCGGGAAAATGGAGGTGTCGGCAATCAGCGCTTCGAGCACGGCGGCCACATAGGCGTCGCCTGAAGTCTGCGAGCCGGTCAATGCGCGCGAGTAGCGGCGCAGATAGGGCAGCAGCGGCGCGATCCGTGTGGACAATGTCATGGGGAACTCCCTCGAGATATTATTTGCAGTGACGTCCCGAAAACGTTCCACGCAAAAAAAAGTTCCGGGAGGGAACATTTCATTTTTCAGACGCGTTAAGGCGGTAATGAACACCACAAGGCGACAGATTGACAATGAAGTATAAAACAGGGGCGGGGCGCACTTCCGGTACGACCTCATGGACCGAAGACCCGAACGCGCAGATCGCAGCCAAGCTGAAGGCGCTCTATCAGTCCGTTCAGGAAGAAGCGATACCGTCGCGCTTTCTCGATCTTCTGGAGAAACTCGATGCGGCCGAGCAGCAGTCGGTTCTGCAGGGTAGGGAGTGAGCGCCAGAATGTCGTCGGAAAAGAATGATTTCAAGCGAGAGATGCTCGCCGCCTTGCCGAGCCTGCGCGCCTTTGCCATGTCCCTCATCGGTCGCCATGACCGGGCGGACGATCTTGTCCAGGATACGATCATGAAAGCCTGGGCCAAGCAGGATCACTTCCAGATGGGCACGAATATGAAGGCTTGGCTGTTCACCATCCTGCGCAACGAGCTTTACAGCCAGATGCGCAAGCGCGGACGCGAGGTCCAGGACAGCGACGGCCACTTCACCGAATCTCTCGCCCACCATCCGGAACAATACGGTTCGCTCGACCTGCAGGATTTCCGCCGGGCACTCGAGACGCTGCCTCCGGATCAGCGCGAAGCGATCATTCTCGTCGGAGCGTCGGGTTTCTCGTACGAGGAAGCGGCGACGATCTGCGGTTGTGCGCTCGGCACGATCAAGAGCCGGGTCAATCGCGCCCGCCAGCGCCTTCAGGATATCCTCCAGGTTCAGGGCGAAAACGATTACGGTCCGGACGAAACGTCCGCTCCCATTACCTCTCGGGCATTCGTTTCCTGATTCGAAAGCTTTTTTGGCCGCCAGAGCGTTGCAAATCGAGAGCAGCCCTGCTTTCACTGGCGGCCAGAATGCCTCCGCATAGGAGCGCCGTGCGTCAATGGCAATTGGCGCCGGTGGCCGAGGCGGCAGTTTGGAGTTGGGGCCGGATGCGCGAAGAACGAGAAGAAAACACTGCCTCGCCGGAGACATTGCTGCTCGACGCGCCCGAGCGCTTACGTGTGCTGCACGCGACAGTGCCGGATATGGCCGTCCCCGATACGGATTTCGACGGCATTACCGAAATCGCTGCCCGCGTCTTCGATGCGCCGATCGCACTCGTCAGCCTGCTCGACCGCGAGTGGCAATGGTTCAAATCTGCTGTCGGCACGTCGGAACCGCGGGCGTCATCGGAAGATTCGTTCTGCGTACACGCGGCAGCGGATGCCGCAGGTGCGGGCCTCGTCGTTCTCGACGCTTCAGCCGATCTGCGGTTCCGCAGTCGACCGCTCGTCGCCGGTGCGCCGTTCCTGCGCTTTTACGCCGGCGCGCCGATCGTCCTCGATGGCCAGCCGGTCGGCACGGTCTGCGTGCTGGACGTTGCCGCGCGCAGCGAGATTGCACCGCATCTTATGGAACAGTTGCGCCGGCTTGCCGGCCTTGCCGCTGCCCTGTTCAAGCTTAAGGACGAAGCACGTCGTCGTGCCATCAAGGAGGCCGCGCTTTCCCGCGAGGAACAGCGCCACGCGATGGCGCTGGAGGCGGCCAATATCGGCAGCTGGCTCTGGGACGTCCGCTCCGGCGTGATCGCCGGTAACAGCGCCTTGATGCGCATGTTCGGATTGCCCGCCGATCGTTCGTTCGGCGCACGAGAAGTGTTCGGTGCCATCCATCCCGACGACCGCGGCGCGACCTTTGCCAAACTTCGCCAGGCGATGAAGGCGGATGAGGAATATGACGGCATGTTCCGGGTCGGCGACACCGGGCGCTGGTTGCTCGGACGCGGGCGGGTGCATGAACGGGATGCCAAGGGAAATCCGCTGACCTTCATCGGCGTCACCATCGATGTCACCGACCAGCAGATGTCGGTCCAGCGGACAAGGTTGCTGCTCAAGGAACTCAATCACCGGGTCAAGAATACGCTGGCAATGCTGCAGTCGCTCGCCCGCCAGACGCTGCGCCAGACCAGCGATCCTGCCGAATTCATGACCGCCTTTGCCGGGCGGCTTCAGGCGATCTCCGAGGCGCATGGGCTGCTATCGGATCACGAGTGGGGCACGATCCGGCTCGCGGACCTGATCTCCAAGCAATTGATGCCGCATGTCAGCGTCTATGCGGACCAGATCGAACTGCACAAGGACGAAGTGCTGCTCGGCCCCGACCAGGCGGTCGGCCTCGGACTGGTGCTGCACGAACTTGCGACTAACGCGGTGAAGTATGGCTCCCTGTCGGTGCCGAACGGCAAGGTGGTGCTGACCGCGCGCAATGTCGTGGAAGAAGGCGAGGCAGTGCTGCATCTGACCTGGACCGAGGTCGGCGGCCCGCCGGTTCGCGAACCGAAACGCCGAGGCTTCGGCTCCATTCTGATAGAGCGCAGCCTCGACAAGGTTCTCGGCAGTTCGGTGAAGGTCGAATACATGGCGGCCGGCGTCACCGCCCTGATCCGCCTGCCGCTTTAGCCGGTTGCCGTTCAAGCATCCCGGTTCGGCCGACGCCTCTTGCCCGTGCCGAGCAAGGCGCCGATAGCCAGGGCCGTGCCGACAGCAATGAGTGGCTGCTTGCGCAGAATGGTGGTTGCGGCCAGCATCGTCAGGTTGGTTCGCATCATCGACCGACGACGGCGCTCTTCCGCCAGCTTTCTGTCGCGCCCCTGCAGGGCAATCATCACGATAATCAGGATGAGGGCGGTCAAGATGAGAGCGGCGGCGATCGACGCGGCTGCGATCACGGGCGAATAGGTGGCGCTGAGATAGAGCGCGATGGCAATCAGCGCGAAAATGTAAGCCGTGACAAGCAGCACGGCGACGACGGCGCAGAGCGCGGCGTTGCGCTTGAAACGGGATGCGGTGGCGCCGATGTCGGCGGCCAGCAAGGCGGACAGGGCAGCCCCAAGTGGACCCATGCGCTTCTACTCCTGAAAAGACGTCAAAACGGGTGGGACGCTTGTGGCGTGCCCACCCTGTTCCGTAGTGGCCTAACGCTCGCCTAGCGCCGCAGAAGTGCAGCGGCGATCAGGCCGATCAGCGCCGCAGTGCCAAGCGTTGCGAAGGGGTGCTCGCGGACCGCATTGCGCAGCTGTTTTTCCGTGCCGGCGTATCGGCTACGCAGATCGCCCAGCAATTCCTCGCCGGTTGCAAGCAGATCCTGAAGGCCGGCTTCGGCCTGTTCGCGCGCATCGTGCGCCTTACTGCGCGCATGTTTCGACGCATCGGCGCCGCGATCGCCAAGCAGTGCGACCAGCGCTGCCATGTCGCCACGCAGTTCGTTGAGCTGGTCTTCGATGGAAATGTCAGTGAGCGCGCCGTTGCGCTTGCTCGACCGTGAACTGGAACCTGAGAAGAGGCCTGAAGCCATGATTGGTCTCCTTTTCGCTACAACGCCGGCCAAGGTCGACCGGCGTGATCCGCTTGAGCCGGCATGACGCGTTCATCGCCACGGCCGGCTCTTCAGGGAGAACAACGCACGAGTGCGCAAATTGTTTCGATAAATCTTGAAGTTGGCGCGATTTGCGGCGCGGCGGCTAGAGCGTCGCCGTCTGCGGCAACACGAAGGGCACGCCGGCGGCCGGCATGGCGCTGACCTGCATGCGGCAACCGAACACCGCCTCCATCGTCTCGTCGGTCAACACATCGCCTGGCGCGCCGCTTGCCCGGATAACGCCCGACTTCATCATGATCATCCGGTCGGCGAACATTGCCGTCAGGTTGAGGTCGTGCATGACCGCGATGACGCCGCCGCCGCGCCCGCAGAATTTGCGCGCCAGCTGCATGATGGTCAGCTGGTGGCGGATATCGAGGCTTGAGACCGGCTCGTCGAGCAGAAGGTAGCGCGGCTCGCCATCGGCGACCGGGTCGGAAATCTGGCAGAGGACGCGCGCAAGCTGCACGCGCTGCTGCTCGCCGCCCGAAAGCTCCTGATAAAAGCGGCCGGCAAAGCCGCCAAGATCGACAGCTTCGAGCGCGTCGGCGGCGATGCGGTCATTGGCCTTTGCATCTGATGTCGCGCCTGCGGTCAGGCCCAGACGCACCACTTCGCGCACCGTGAAGGGAAACGAAATCACGGTCGACTGCGGCAGCACGCCGCGTTTGAGCGCGAGTTCCCAGGGTTTGAGGCCCTTGAGATTGCGGCCGTTGATGCTGACCGACCCGCTTTCCGGCGGCAGTTCGCCGGAGATCGCCTTCAGTGTCGTCGTCTTGCCGCAGCCGTTCGGCCCGACGATTGCGGTGAGCGCCCCCGGCGCTGCCTCAAGCGAAATGCCGTGAATGACTTGGCGGCCGCCCAATCGGACGGAAAGGTTGGATACGTTGATCATGGTTTCGTCTCACAGCCCCATGGTCGTGCGACCGCGCAGCAGGATCCACAGGAAGAACGGCGCACCGATGAAGGCGGTGACGATGCCGATCGGCAGTTCCGCGGGCGAGGCGATGGTGCGGGCGATCATGTCGGCCAGGATCAGCAAGGTTCCGCCCAGGAGCGCCGATGCCGGCACGAGATAGCGGTGATCCGGCCCGATGACCAGGCGCAGGAGATGCGGCACGACGATGCCGACGAAGCCGATGCCACCGCTGACCGCAACCGACGCACCCGTTGCCGCGGCGACGCTGACGATGGCGATGTTCTTCATGCGCTGCACCGGGATGCCCATATGGAAGGCGGCCGCTTCGCCGAGCGTAATGGCGTTGAGGCCGCGCGCCAGGAAGGGCGTGACGGCGAGCGACAGCAGGATGATGGGCGCAGCGGCAGCAATCTTCGTCCAGTTGGCGCCGGCAAGCGAGCCGAGACCCCAGAATGTAACATCGCGCAGTTGCTTGTCATCGGCCATGAAGATCAGCACGCCGGTGAAGGCGCCGGTGAGCGCGCCGAGCGCAATACCGGCGAGAAGCAGCGTCGCAACCGATGTCTGGCCGCCGCGTGTGGCAATCCGGTAAAGCAGGAGCGTGGTTACAAGGCCGCCGATGAAGGCAGCGACCGGCAAGGCGTAAAAGCCGAAGAGCGCAAACAATGGCCCAAAGACTGCCGAACCGAGCACGATCAAAAGAACGGCGCCGAGGCTCGCGCCGGAGGAAACGCCGACGAGGCCCGGATCGGCCAGCGGGTTGCGGAAAAGACCCTGCATGACGACGCCGGAGACGGCGAGCGACGCACCGACGAGCATGCCGAGCACGGCGCGCGGCAGCCGGATGTCGAGAATGATGATGCGGTCGCGAACACTCAGGATCTGGTCCGCATCGCTCGCGCCCAGAAGCCAGCGCACGACGTTCGACAGCGACGCGTCGGCGGCACCTGTCATGATCGAACCGACGAAGGTGGCTGCCGCGAAAACGATGAGCAGCGCGATGACGACGCGCGCCAGCCGCGCGCGATTGCCGGACCGCCATTCGGCCCGAATATCGGCAGTAAGGGCGGTCAGGCGCATGCCGCGGTTCAATGCCTCACTGCGAGGCATTGGCCTTCTTTCCGTAGATTGCGGCATTGAGTTCGCGAATGGCGCTTGCCGTGCGCGGGCCAAAGCCGAGCAGGTGCAGGCCGTCCATGCGGATCAGCGCCTGGGTCTTGGCGGCAGGTGTCAAGCTCAGCGACGGCAAGGCGAAAAGCTCGGCCGCTTTGGCGCTGTGTTCGCCGCCGCGATCCATCATCAGGATGACGTCGGGCTTGGCTTCGATGATCGCCTCGTCGGTGAGGGCCTTGTAGCCGGGGAACTGGCCGGCGGCGTTGATCGCGCCGGAAAGCTCGATGATGCCGTTGGCGGCGGTGCCGGTGCCGGAAGCCTGTATCTTGCCACCCTGGGTGCTCAGGATAAAAAGAACGCGCTTGCGCTCGCTTTCCGCGCGCTTGGCGCCATCGGCGACCGCTGCGTCAAGATCGGCTTCCACCGACTTCGCCAGTGCATCGGCCTTGTCGGGCACATTGAGGAAAGCGCCGACCGAGCGGATCTTTGCCGGGATGCTGTCCTTGTCGAAGGTCTCCGGAACGCTGGTAAAGGCGATGTTGGCATCCTTCAGGATGGCAAGCGCCTCCGGAGGGCCGCTGCCTTCGACGGCGACGATCGCGGTCGGATTGACCGCGATGATGCCTTCAGGCGCGAGCGCGCGCATGTAGCCGACGTCGGGCAGCTTGTTTGCCGCTTCCGGGTAGGTGCTGGTCGAGTCGCGGCCTACCAGTCGGCCTTCCTCGCCAAGTGCGTAGATGATCTCGGTGATCGCGCCGCCGACCGAAACGACGCGCGAGACGTCCGGCTTCTCGATGCTTTCTGCCATGGCCGGGCGGATAAACGACGGCGCCCCCGGCGCCACGGCGGGCAGCAGGAAAGGAGCCGATACCGCAAAGGCGGCCAAAGCCAGCTCCCAGCGGCGAAGGCGGCGGAAGTCGAGACCCTTGATCATCACGCTGTCCTTTAAGCTGCGACGGTGGTGTCGAGGCGTGCGAGGCCCTCGGCGATGTCGCGCCACTCGGGGCGCTCGGCAAACCCTTCCTTACGCTTGCCGAAGAACTGGATGATCATCTCACCCTTGGCGTCCAGCGCCTCGATCGAGGTGACATGCCCATCGGCGGTCGGCTTGCGTACGGCCCAAAGCTCGGCGATGTGGTCGGTGCGCAGGTGAAGGTGGAAGGTCGGATCCATGACGTTGAGCCACGGGCCCATCGGGGCGATCTTGGCGATCGGGCCAGAATGGATCTGGATCATGCCACGGTTTCCGACGAAGCACATGATCGGCAGTTCGATCTCGGCGCCGGCGCGCATCATCGTCTCGACGCTCGACGGGTCGAGGCGCCAGGCGAAATCGTCGCCGATATGCTGCAGCGCCTGGCGGCGGCCGATCTTCAGCTTGCGCAAGAGGCCGTGGAACTGATGCGTGTCGGTCATCTTGGCCCAGCGGTCGCGCAGCTCGGTCACGTCGACGACGTTTTCCGGCTTGTCGTCGGCAGCCGGTGTGCTGGCGTCGGCAACAAAGGTCTGCGCCTGGTCGTCGAGGCGGAAATCTTCGACGATCTTGTCATAGGCGGCGACATTGGAGGCCGGGCGCAGGTGCAGCTTGTGCACGGCGTTGCCCCATTTGTCGAAGAACTGCAGGCTCTTGCGGGCTTCGCCGCTGTCGTCGGTCTTGGTCACGGCGAAGGCATGCGCCCAGGCGCTCGGGAAGACGCGCAGGTCGATCTGCTCGCCGAGCACGATGCTGGCCATTTCGCCGGTGGTGATCTTTTCGTAGACGCCGATCTTCTCGTGGACGGCGCTCTCGTTGCGGGTCAAGGCCATGACTTCGCCCAGCTCCTCGGCGTGCAGCAGGAAGCGGTTGGCGTCCGCGTCGATGCGCACGGCGGTCAAACCACATTCGGCGGCGACAAGCGCTGCTTCCGAAACGCCAAGCTGAGCTGCGATATCGCGCTCGCGCATTTTCGGGTTCTCGGCGCGGTAGGCGCGGATTTCGGACGGGGTGGGACGGAGGCTCTCGGTCATTGTCATTCGCCTATTTGTTCAGGATCAGTTTGCCTTGGCGGGTGATCTTCATGCGGTAGATCGCCCCGTCGTGAGAAATGAGGATCTCGTTTTCGCCGCGAAACAGGTCGCGGCTTTCGACGACCCGCTGGGCACGCGGCACGGATACCGCAGGTTGCGAAAGTCGCGCATAATCGGTGTCGTCAGCTGCCACGGTTCGGTCGTCTCTAGATGGCGGGTCGCGGGTTTTTTCCCGCATTTCCTGCCGCACAATTCGTTTACTATCTTGACTTCATTACTCATATTTCTTTATGGACGCAATACCGGATCGCCACACTCAACTTAGATGCTCCGCGCTTGTGGACAGATGGCGACGACTTCAACGCTCCTTAAGGTTCGGAGCGCCGATCGCGAGTGGTATTAGAATGATGCACCTTTCCCGTATGGTTGTTCCCGTGGCCGTTGCACTCGTGCTTGCAGCAGGCGCTGCCGTCGCCCAGGACGCGGCCCCCGCCGGCGCGCTCAACATCGAGCTCAACGAGGTCGTGCCGTCGCAAAAGGGCTGCAAACTCACCTTCGTCGCCGGCAACGCGTTCGTGCAGAACCTGAGCAAGGTTTCGTTCGAGTTCGTGATCTTCGATCAGAAGGGGCTGGTCGAGCGCATGGCGGTGCTGGATTTCCGCGACCTGCCTGCGGGCAAGACCAAGGTCCGGCAGTTCGATCTTCCCGGCACCAATTGCGAGGCGGTGAAGAGCCTGCTGATCAATGACGCGCCCGCATGCGTGGGCGACGGCGTCGAGGGCGATGCCTGCATGAAAGGCCTCAAGACCGGCTCGAAGTCGCCGGTCGAACTCAAGGGCTGAGGTCGGGTTTTCGCATTGAGTACTGCGTTTGCGTCGCGGTTCGCGGCGAAGGTTAGGCTAAGATGAAGCATACCATCAAATGGATCGGCGCGATCGCCTTCTCCCTCGTGGCGCATGCCAGCGGGGCGATGTATCTTGCCTCATCGACGCCGGAACAGGCGCAAGACCTGATTGCGGGCGGTGCCGAGGTCGAAGTGGCGATCCTCGGTGATGCCTTCGAAGAGACCTTGCAGTCGGGCGAACCGACGGAAGTCGTCGAGCCCACGGAAGATGTTCCCGACGAGGTCAAGCCCGAGGAGATTGCCCCGATCGAAGACGTCACTTCGACCACACCGGAGATCACTGCGGAGCAGCCGCATGATTTGATCGCAACGGAAGCCGACGTCATTCTTCCTGCCGAGCAGGTTCCGACACTCCAGGTCGCGGAAGCCGTTGTCACCGCCAGCGTCGCGCCGGTCGAGACAATCGTCCCGGAGGAAAAGCCGGAGATCCAGGAGCCGAAGAAGGAGAAGGTTGAAAAGCCCGAACCCAAGAAGGAGCCGGTCAAGAAGAAGAAGGTCACCCGGAAGAAGACGGGCGACAAGGGCGAGCAGGCCCAGAGTCAGGTCAAGGGTAAGCTGGATGGGGACGTCAACGGCAATTCTGCGGCGGCAACCGGCAAGAACCGATCGTCGACGATCGGCAACGCTGACGTGTCGAACTACAGTGGCAAGGTTCGCAATAAGGTGATGAGGAAGCATCGCTATCCCTCTCAAGCGAACCGCCAGGGTATTACGGGGACTGCAACTGTGAGTTTTGTCGTGACGGCGGATGGAGGGCTTTCCAACCTCCGGCTGGCAGGAAGTTCTGGATCGCCCATTCTCGATCAAGCCGCATTGGAAACTGTGCAGCGGGCGGCACCGTTTCCGCCTATCCCCGCAAATGCAGGCCGCAATAGCTGGCCGTTCAGTTTGCCGATCGCCTACAATCCACGCTAAGGCGCCGGCAATGATGGCTACTGGGCGCACCTTGCGGCTCGCCTGATATCGCGGCGCCCTTCCTCGCCATGCGCGATGTAAATATGATTAGAAAACTCATGTTTATACTTTACTCTGATAATCAAGTTTAATAAGTTGCCGCCGTGACGCAACCGAACGGTGTGTGTCGACCCCGATGCGATCGGTTGCCATGAGGGTAGCCGACGCGGCAATGAGGCGGAGAAGATTGCATGCGCGGCAAGCGTCACCACAATGCGGCCAAGAACGGCAAGGGTCGTTCCGGTTCCGAACGGGCAGAAGCCCGCGAGGAGGTCGCCAAGACGACACCGACACTCGAAGGCCGCAGCTTTCTCTATGTCGGCGGGCGCGACTGCCAGGTGGCGCACCTGCGCGAAATTGCCAGTTCTTTCGGTGCCGAGCTGCTGCACCACGATGGCGGTCTGCGCGAGGCCGTATCGCGCATCGACCGCGTTCTTCCCTCCGTCGACTGTGTCTTCTGCCCGATTGATTGCATCAGCCATGATGCGTGTCTTCGCGTGAAGACCGGCTGCAAGAAGTGGGGCAAGGCCTTCGTGCCCTTACGCAACGGCTCGAAGTCGAGCCTTGAGCGGGCGCTGCAGGATCTCACCAACAGCCGCAACGACTAGAACCACCCAAAAATATGACGCGCGGCGACGGCGAGTGGCCGCCCGCGCGCCTGGAGATTTTTCGACATGATTGAAGACCGCCCGGACAAGTGCATGATGATCGGCCTGCACAAATTGGCAGCGCAGAATGGCGACGGGCTCGTACCCGAACTCTACGACTTGCTGACGCGGCGCGCGCGCATGCTTGAGGAAAACCCCAATGTCACCGAGTTCCCGTCGTGGGAAACGCGCCGGCCGGGCCGAGATCCTTTCGGGCTTGCAGAGCCGCAGGAGGCCACTATTGTGGCCTTCCCGAGAGCCGCCAACGAGCCGGCTCGCAAGAAAGACAGCGCATAAAGCAAGAGGCAGGTCATGTTCTTCGCAATGAACCGTTTTCGCATCGCCATTGGCCAGGAAGAGGCTTTCGAGGCCGTCTGGAAGGGCCGCGATTCAAGCCTTGCCGACATGCCGGGTTTCGTCTCGTTCCACCTTTTGAGGGGCGATAGCGTAGCGGAGGAGGGCTACACGCTCTTCGTGTCGAGTTCGACCTGGAAGGACAAGGATGCCTTCTCCGCCTGGACGAAGTCGGAGAACTTCCGCGCAGCCCACAAGAATGCCGGCGACAACCGGGCGATGTATCTCGGTCCGCCGAAGTTCGAAGGTTTTTCCGTCGTCGAAGGGGCCTGATCCCAGGCGCTTCGATCGGCGTATAAGCGTTACGGCGCCTTCTTTGGAAGGAAGGCACCGAGCGAAACGGCAAGCCAACCGGCCATGATCGTTGTGCCGCCGAGCGGCGCCGACATCGCGAACAGGCCCTGTCCCGTCATGTGGCGCATGGCGAGGTCGGCGGAAAACAGCGCCGTTCCAAAAGCGATCAGCAGGGCTGCGACCGGCGCGGTGCGGAAATTCGGCCAGGCCGCATAAAGCGCGACCAGCGCCGGCGCGTGCGCCAGGCACATGGCCGAAATTCCGGCAAGCAGCCTGGGGTCGGGGCCATGCGATGCGGCGGCGGCGCTGACCACCCCGGCAAGCCCCATCAATCCGGCGACAAACAGCGTCGTTGCACGCAATCCACTTGAAGGCATGGTCATTCCTTGTTCTGCATGTGCAAGGCGAGGCGGGTGATCGGATCGAGGATGATCTGCCGCAGCTTCGGGTGCTCTACCGTTTCTTCCAGCGCTCGGGTGAAGCAGAGCAGCCATTCGTCGCGCTCCTGCTGCCCGATTTCGGCGGCGAAATGCCGGCGCCGCAACATGGGGTGGCCGCGCTTTTCGACATAGATCGGCGGGCCGCCGAGCCAGCCAGTCAGGTATTCGTAGAATTTTTCCTCGCTGCCGGAGAGGTCCGGCGGATGAACTGCGCGGCAGCGGGCGGCTTCGGGCAGCGTATCCATCAGCTCGTAAAAGCGATGGGTCAGCGCGCGCACCGTCTGGTCGCCGCCAATCGCTTCGTAGAGGGTGGTCGTTTCCTGATCTGCCATGGCCGCATCCTTCGTCCCGTTGTCCTAGCCCGCCACGACTTGGCGGACAACGGCTTTCCACTGTTGACTTTGCGGCGTTTCGGCGCGGAATCATAGCGGTGATCTTGACAAACCGTCCAGACGGTATCTTTATGGCGCCATGACAGAAGCCCATCGCCGCAAGAAGCAACCCGAGCAGGTCCGCCAGCAATTGCTGGAGGTCGCCGCACGCCTGTCGCACGAGCAGGGGGTGGCCGGCATCACCCTTGATGCAGTGTCGCACGCAGCCGGCGTCAGCAAGGGTGGGCTGCTGCACCATTTCCCCAACAAGTCGGCGCTGCTCGATGGATTGTTCGACGACCTCGTCGCGCGTTTCGATGCGGCGATCAAGGCGGCAATGGCTGGCGATCCGGTGGCGCAGGGGCGCTTTACCCGCGCCTATGTCGACGTCTGCTCGAAGCTCGATCCTGACACGGATGTACCGGGCTGGCGGATGCTGACGATCGCCTTGATTGCCGAGCCGAACTTGAAAGTCCGCTGGCGCGAATGGGTCAACCGTCGTGCCCAGGAGTTCGCCGAAACCGATGCGTCGCCCAGTTGCGTGCTCGCCCGCTTTGCCGCCGACGGTCTCTGGCTCGCCGACCTGATGCAGAGCCATGACATTAGTGCCGAGGCGCGTGTCGCGCTGGCAGACAATCTCAAAGCGCTTTCGGCGCGATAGGCCGGATGGAGACCCAGATGAACCCCGCGATGCTCTATGCCGTCCTGGTTGTCGCTATCGTCTTCGAGGTGCTCGGCACGTCGGCGATGCAGGCAGCACAGCATTTCACCCGGCTGGTGCCGACGGTGACGATGGTGGTCTGCTACGCCATTGCCTTCTTCTTTCTGTCCTACACCCTGCGCTACATTCCTGTTGGCATCGCCTATGCGGTGTGGAGCGGTCTGGGCATCGTGTTGATTTCGCTCGTCGGTTACTTCGCCTTCGGCCAGAAGCTGGATCTTCCCGCCATACTCGGCCTCGGCCTTATCATCGCCGGCGTCGTCGTCCTCAACGTCTTCTCGAAATCCACGTTCCATTGATGCCTGGCCATTGATGTCAGGCCACTGGCGTCCGCCAGGCCAAAAAGCGCTTGCAAAGGCGTTTGCGTATGACTAGTTCTATAAATTGAAACCGCTTTCAATTTTAACAGCTGCGCATAAACGGGAGTTTGCCGATGCCAATCCGGACAGTCGTGTGGGGCGAAAACATCCATGAGCAGACCAACGAGGTCGTGCGGAACATCTATCCCAACGGGATGCACAACACGATCGCAGCGGCGCTGAACACCGACGTTTCGATCGAGGCGACGACGGCGACGCTGCAGGAGCCGGAACATGGCCTGAGCGAGGAGCGTCTGGCCAAGACCGACGTGCTTTTGTGGTGGGGGCACAAGGATCATGGTGCCGTCAGCGACGACGTGGTGGAGCGCGTCGCCAAGCGCGTCTGGGAGGGCATGGGCCTGATCGTGCTGCATTCCGGCCACTTCTCCAAGATCTTCAAGCGGCTGATGGGCACGCCTTGCGCATTGAAGTGGCGCGAAGCCGGCGAGCGCGAACGGCTCTGGGCGATCAACCCGCGTCACCCGATCGCGGAAGGCATCGGCGAGAATTTCGTGCTCGAAAACGAGGAGATGTATGGCGAGCAGTTCTCGGTGCCGGAACCGCTGGAAACGGTGTTCATCTCCTGGTTTGCAGGCGGCGAAGTGTTCCGCTCCGGCCTGACCTGGCGCCGCGGCGCCGGCAACATCTTCTATTTCCGCCCGGGCCACGAGACCTATCCGACCTATCATGACGGCAATGTCCAGACGGTGCTGCGCAACTCGGTCAAGTGGGCCTACAACGCCGACAACCGCTACACCGCGATCCACGACGCACCGAATGTGCCGGTGGAAAATGCTCTGGAGCCGATCGTCGAGCGCGGCCCCAAGCTGCATGAGGCCGGCGAAGCCGGGTACAGGTGATCGCTATGCGTCTTCTTGTTGTCGGAACCGGCGGCATGGCCAACAGCCATGCCGAAGCCTTCGCCGGGATCGAAGGCGTTGATATGGTCGGCGCTGTCGACGTCGACCCCAAGCGCGCCAAGGACTTTGCCGAGAGACACGGCATCGCCAATACCTTCACCTCGCTCGACGCGGCGATCGCCTGGGGCGAATTCGACGCAGCGACCAACGTAACGCCCGACAAGGCACATCATCCGACGACGCTGGCCTTGCTGGCCGCCGGCAAACACGTGCTGTGCGAAAAACCGCTTGCGGAAAACTACGCCAAGGCCGCGGAAATGGCCGACGCCGCCGAGCGATCCGGGCTCGTCACCATGGTCAACCTGACCTACCGCAATGTCGCGCCGCTGCAGAAGGCGAGGGCGATGGTGCTGGCCGGTGAGGTTGGCAAGCTGCGGCACCTGGAGGCCTCCTATCTGCAGAGCTGGCTCGTCTCCAAGGCCTGGGGCGATTGGGCGACGGAATCGCAATGGCTGTGGCGGCTGTCGACCAAGCATGGGTCGAATGGTGTGCTCGGCGATGTCGGCATCCATATCCTCGACTTTGCCGGCTATGGCGCGGGGGCCGATGCCGAACGGGTCTTCGCGCGGCTGAAGACCTTCGACAAGGCGCCGGGAAACCGCATCGGCGAATATGATCTCGACGCCAATGACAGCTTCGTGATGACCGCGGAGTTCGGCAACGGCGCCATGGGTGTGATCCATGCCAGCCGCTGGGCGACCGGCCACCTCAACGAGTTGCGCCTGCGGCTTCACGGCGACAAGGGCGCGCTCGAGGTGGTGCATACGCCTGATCGCTCGACGCTTCGTGCCTGCCTCGGACCGGATGTCGAGACGGCAACCTGGCGGGATATCGATGCCGGCACGGTGCCGACCAACTACCAGCGTTTTGCGGCCGCAGTTCAGGACGCCAGGACGGTCGAGCCCGGCTTCCGCCATGCGGCGAACCTGCAGAAGGTGCTGGACCTGGCGCTGGAGACCGAAGCCGAAAGGCGCGAACTGGCTGTCTGATACGGTTTCAGCCCGCAGGCGGGGCGGTGGAGTTGCGCATGACCAGTTCCACCGGCCAGATCTCTCTGAGGTCGGCCGCCGGCGTACCCTGAAGAAGATCCAGAACCATCTCGGCGATCCGCGTTCCCGCAGCGCGGATCGATGAGCGCGTGGTGGTGAGCGTCGGGATCAGGTTCTCGGGGCTGAGATAGGGAAAGACGTCGTCGTGGGCGATCAGCGAGATCTGCTCGCCCACCGTCATCCCGGCACTGCGGATGGCACGCATGGCGCCAAGCGCCGACATCATCGAGCCGGCCAGCACTGCCGTCGGCCGGTCTTCCTGGCCCAAAAATCCCTGCATCAGGCGGAAGCCCATCTCGTCGGTGAAGTCGCCGTTGCCGAGCAGGTTGGGGTCGATATCGATGCCGCGTGCGCCAAGCGCGGCCGCGTAACCGTCCTGGCGATGTTCGGTGAAGGTATAGCCGCGATGACCGTTGACCAGAGCGATGCGGCGATGGCCGAGTGCGGTCAAGAGCTCGGTCGCCTGACGGATGGCGCCGAAATTGTCGATGTCGAGAAATGCGAAGTCGCCTGTCGTCTCCGTGCGTCCATGCAGGACGAAGGGCAACCGCAGGTCGGAAAGCAAGGCGATGCGCGGATCGTCGACAGCAGGCGAATGCAGGATCACTGCATCGACTCGCTTGCTGGCCGCAAGCCTTCGGTAGGTCGAAAGCTCCGCCTCCCGACTATCGACGGTCGACAGCAGAATATCGACGTCGGCCTGCTGCAGCCGACTGCCGAGCCCGCCCATGAACTCGCTGGTGTGCGGGCCGAAATCGCCGCCGCCGCGAAAGACGATGCCGATCGTTCCGACGCGTCCAGTCGCAAGCCCGAGCGCGCTGGTGTTCGGTCGGTAGCCGAGCTCGGCTGCCGCCTTCAACACCCGTTCGCGCGTCGTCTTCTTGACTTCCGGATAGCCGCTCAGCGCCCGGCTGACTGTCGTTTGCGACAGCCCCAGCCGGCCTGCGAACTCCTTGAGATTCATTTCATTTTCCCGTTGCCCGGTCGATTATAGTCTACCGGGCTTTCCTGAGGCAACATGCGGCGACCTCAGGGGGCAACGGTCGATCCGACGGTGTTTTCGACCGACTGCCCAAGACGACGGACCTGATTGCCGTAGTTGGCGCGGGTGCGCGGGTCGAAGATCATGATCGGCGTGGAGACGGCGACGCTGGCGGCACTGCCGACGGTCTGGGCGGTGCCGAGGGCCACCGCGCCGACGCGTTCCCCGAGGCCGACATCGGAATCGGTCACGGTCTGCCCGGCGATCAGCCGGTTGCCGAGCAACTGCACCACTTCGGGGCTTTCGGCGAATTTACCGTGGTTCAGCTTGTCGCCGCCTTTGAGCGCCGTCAGGTCGAGAACGGTGATGCCGGCTTGCTCCAGCTGGGTGCGATAGGGCTCTACCGTCGGGTCGATCTGCCCGAGCCGGTCGATATTGCCGGAAATCCGGCGCGAAAGGTTGAGCGCACGGTCGTCGCGCGAAACGAACAGCGTGAACTTCGGCCGCGCCTTGCCCATGGCCTGGATCTGCTTGCCGAACACGTCGACATCGAGATCGGGGGAGGCGAGAATGACGTCGGTAATCTTCGGCGCGATCCGGCCATCGCGGATCGCCATCTGTCTGAGCGCCTCTACGGTTACCCAGGATCCCATCGAGTGCGCCATGACGGTGATTTCGCCGACCTTCGGATCGCGCGACGCCCGGCGCAGCAGGTCTTCCAGCGCGTCACGGGAATAGTTGGTGCTTTCCTTGTCGTAATTGTAGTCGAAGACGCTGGCACGCGAGGGCCAGGTGAAGATCACCGGCGCGACATCCGTTCCTGAATCGTGGACGATCTGGGCGTAGCGATAGACCGCGTCCTCATAGCGGTTGTTGAAACCGTGGACGAAGATCAGCACGCGCCGGCTTTTCGGCAGATTGCCCTTCAGCCACGACTGGGCATCGTCCTTGCCCTTGAGCGGCGTAACGCTGACGGTTGAAAACTCGCGTTCGGGATTGGCCGGCAGTTTCTTCGGCCATTGAACCTGACCGACCGTGCGGGTCTTTTCGGGCGGGATCGAGACGACGATTTCGGTGAGGGACAATTCATCTGCGCGCTCACCGCTGAAAAGCACGCCCGGTTCCGTCGAGGGCGCACGGGTGGTGGCGACGAGCAGATCGACTTCCGAAGCGCCGCCGGCCGTTCCCGATGGAACGAGCACGCCGACGGGGCGGCTGGCGCATGCGGCGAGAACGGATGCCAGCAGCAGAACGGTGGCGACGCGGCCCACCTGGCCCGGTCGGCCAGCCCAAGAAAACAAACGCAGCAAAAAAACCCCCAATGCCGCATCATGCGGCGTGCCGATCCATAACCCCGGACCCGGCAAGTCTCATGCCCTAGAAATGGCAGAATTTCTGCCCTCGGAATAGCTTTTCAGCCTGTTTGCGCCCTCTCTGAGGGTGCACATGCGGCAAACATGCAACATTTCGCGACAGCGGGCGTTGGGTAAAACCCCTCAATATCAATTGAAAACGCTTCAGCGTTTCAATAGCATCCGATCTTTCCTCCTTCGGTGCGGCATCGAATGCCTCATCCGATCTCCCTGAAATGATAAGGAAATCCGGAATGCAGGCGGTTTTCGATGGCCATAATGACGTGCTTCTGCGGCTATGGCAGAACGCACGCAAGGGAAGCGACCCGGTTGGCGAGTTCGTCGGCGGCACCGACAAGGGGCATATCGATGCGCCGCGTGCGAAAACCGGCGGCCTGGTCGGCGGTCTCTGCGCGATCTACGTTCCCTCAGGCGATCTGGTGCTGGCGGGTCCGGACGGCAATGGCCACTATGCCACGCCGCTCTCCGCACCGCTCGAACATCTGCCGTCGCTTGGCGTTGCCGTCGAGATGGCCGATATTGCGGTTCGTCTCGACCGGGCCGGCGCCTGGAAGCTTTGTCGGTCGACTGCGGAAATCCGCGACGCGGCCGCGCAAGGCACTTTCGCATCCG
This sequence comes from Sinorhizobium sp. A49, assembly GCF_002002725.1. Classification (GTDB taxonomy): domain Bacteria; phylum Pseudomonadota; class Alphaproteobacteria; order Rhizobiales; family Rhizobiaceae; genus Ensifer. Next base: position 133,871 of record NZ_MUNW01000061.1, read on the forward strand.
TTCTGCACATGGAGGGCTGTGAGGCGATCGGTGCCGATCTGTCGTCGCTCGAAACTTTCTACGCCGCCGGCCTGCGTTCGCTCGGACCGGTCTGGAGCCGCCACAACGTCTTTGCCCACGGTGTGCCCTTCGCCTTCCCGATGTCGCCCGACACGGCGCCGGGGTTGACGGAGGCCGGCTTCGAACTGGTGAAGGCGTGCAACCGCCTGGGCATCCTTATCGATCTCGCACATATCACCGAAAAAGGGTTCTGGGACGTCGCCAAAGCGAGCGACCAGCCGCTGGTCGTCAGCCATTCGAACGCCCATGCACTGACGGCGGTTGCGCGCAACCTCACCGACAAGCAGCTCGATGCCGTCAGCGAAAGCAAGGGGCTCGTCGGCCTCAATTACGCAACCACGATGCTGCGCGCCGACGCACAGGAAAACGCCGCTACGCCGCTTTCCGACATGGTTCGCCACATCGACTACATGGTCGAGCGCATGGGGATCGACTGCGTCGGGCTCGGTTCCGATTTTGACGGCGCAACGATCCCGGAGGATATCGGCGATGCGGCGGGCAGCCAGAAGCTCGTTGCGGCGCTTAAGGGTGCCGGATATGGTGACGCCGAACTGGCAAAGATATGCCGGGAGAACTGGCTGAGAGTTCTGGGGCAGGCTTGGCACGAGGCCGCCTGAACCCATGAAGAAGAGCCCCCAAAAAGGGCGCAAACGAGGGAACTGCAAAAAATGATGCACAAGCTCAATGGACGTCTTCGTCTTCTGACCGCTTCGGCAGCGCTCGCCATGGTCATGGCCGCGACTGCACCGGCCTTTGCCGAAACGCCGAAGGACACGCTGGTCGAAGCCTTTGCGATCGACGACGTCATTTCCATGGATCCGGGCGAAGCCTTCGAGCTGACCGCCGCCGAAGTCACCGGCAATACCTACAGCATGCTGGTGCGCCTCGACATCAACGACACCACCAAGGTCGTCGGCGATCTGGCCGACAGCTGGAACGTTTCCGACGACGGCCTGACCTATACGTTCAAGCTGAAGTCCGGCCTGAAGTTCGCCTCCGGCAACCCGGTAACCGCCGCTGATGTCGCCTGGTCGTTCGAGCGCGCCGTCAAGCTCGACAAGAGCCCCGCCTTCATCCTCACCCAGTTCGGCCTTAACGGCGACAACGTGACGGAAAAGGCCAAGGCGACCGACGACACGACCTTCGTCTTCACCGTCGATCAACCCTACGCGCCGAGCTTCGTCTTGAACTGCCTGACGGCGACCGTTGGTGCCGTGCTCGACAAGAAGCTGGTGCTTGAAAACGTCAAGCCGGTCACGCCGAGCGACGAGTACAAGTACGACAACGACTTCGGCAATGAATGGCTGAAGACCGGCTATGCCGGCTCGGGCCCGTTCAAGCTGCGCGAATGGCGCGCCAACGAAGTCATCGTTCTCGAACGCAACGAAAACTACTATGGCGAACAGGCCAAGCTTGCCCGCGTCATCTATCGCCACATGAAGGAAAGCTCGGGCCAGCGCCTGGCGCTGGAAGCCGGTGACATCGACGTTGCACGCAACCTGGAGCCTGGCGATTTCGACGCTGTTGCAAAGAATGGCGACCTTGCCACGACGAACGCGCCGAAGGGCACCGTTTATTACATCAGCCTCAACCAGAAGAACGCCAACCTTGCCAAGCCCGAGGTGCGCGAAGCCTTCAAGTATCTGGTCGATTACGATGCCATCGGCTCGACGCTGATCAAGGGTATCGGCGAGATCCACCAGAGCTTCCTGCCGAAGGGCGTTCTGGGTGCACTTGACGAGAACCCCTACAAGTTCGACGTCGCCAAGGCGAAGGAACTGCTGGCCAAGGCCGGTCTTGCCGACGGCTTCACCGTCACCATGGACGTGCGCAACGGCCAGCCGGTCACCGGCATTGCCGAATCCTTCCAGCAGACGCTCGGCCAGGCCGGCGTGAAGCTGGAGATCATCCCCGGCGACGGCAAGCAGACGCTGACGAAGTACCGTGCCCGTAACCACGACATGTATATCGGTCAGTGGGGCATGGACTATTTCGACCCGAACTCGAATGCCGAAACCTTCACCGCCAACCCCGACAACTCCGACGAAGGCAAGAACAAGACGCTTGCCTGGCGCAATGCCTGGGACGTTCCGGAACTGACGAAGAAGACCAAGGCTGCCTTGCTCGAGCGTGACAGCGCCAAGCGTGCGGAAACCTACAAGGAACTGCAGAAGACGGTGCTGGGCGAAAGCCCGTTCGTCATCATCTTCCAGCAGACCGAAGTCGCCGGCTACCGCGGCAACGTCAAGGGCCTGAAGCTTGGCCCGAGCTTCGACACGAACTTCGTTGCAGGCATCTCGAAGGAATAACCCGAAAGGATAGTTCCCTTGAGCATGAGCGGAACAGAACGGATGGGCGGGCGCCGACGCGCCCGTCCGGCGAAGATCATGGGCGCCGTCTTGCGGTTCCTGGTGATCGTCGTGACCACCTATCTCGGCCTTCTGGCCGTGACCTTCTTCATCGGCCGGGTCATCCCGATCGACCCGGTGCTCGCCGTCCTCGGCGACCGGGCGCCGACGCATGTCGTCGAAAGGACGCGCGAGGCGATGGGGCTGAACCTGCCCCTCTATCAACAATTCTTCATCTATGTCCGCCAGGCGCTGACCGGCGACTTCGGCATCTCGGTGCTGACGACCAATCCCGTGATGACCGACATCCGTCGCGTCTTCCCGGCGACCATGGAACTGGCGACGCTCGGCACCCTGATCGGCGCCATCTTCGGAGTGCCGCTCGGCGTTCTCGCCGCCGTCAAGCGCGGCAGCATCGCCGACCAGATCGTCCGCGTCATCGGCGTCGTCGGCTATTCGGTGCCGATCTTCTGGCTGGCGCTGCTGTCGCTCCTGGTGTTCTACGCCCGGCTGAAGTGGGTCGCCTATCCCGGCCGCATCGATATCGTCTTCGAATACACCTTCACGCCGATCACCGGCTTCTACCTGTTCGACGCGCTCTGGCAGCGGCAGTGGGATGTGCTCTGGGACGTCTTCCGCCACATCATCCTGCCGGCGTCGCTGCTCGGCTATTTCTCGCTCGCCTATATCAGCCGCATGACGCGCAGCTTCATGCTGAACGAGCTGCAGCAGGAATATATCGTTGCCGCCCGCGCCAAGGGGCTCTCGGAAACCCGCATCATCTGGGGCCATGCTCTGCGCAATGCCGCCGTGCCGCTCGTCACCGTGATTGCGCTTTCCTATGCCGGCCTGCTCGAAGGTTCGGTCTTGACCGAAACCGTCTTCGCCTGGCCGGGCCTTGGCCTCTACATCACCAATTCGCTGCAGAATGCCGACATGAATGCCGTTCTCGGTGGCACCATCGTCATCGGTTCGGTCTTCATCGGCATCAATCTCCTGTCCGATCTTCTCTATCGGACGCTTGACCCGAGGACGCGCCAGCGATGAGCACCGTCACTGAAACCCGCCCGATGACACGCCGCGAATGGCTGTTGACCGACCGGCCGCAATCGCGCACCCAGGCGCGTCTTGGCCGCGCCTACATGACCTGGCAGCGCTTTTCCGCCAACAAGCTGGCCGTTCTCGGCCTGCTCATCCTGCTGGCGCTGGTGTTCGTCGCGGCGTTTGCCAATGTTCTGGCACCGCATTCGCCCTATATCGGCGATCTCGCCAACGCCCGCCTGCTGCCGCCTGGAACGGAGGGTTACCTGCTCGGGACCGATGATCTCGGCCGAGACATTCTCTCGCGGCTGATCCACGGCTCGCGGCTGACGCTTGCGGTCGTGCTGCTGGTCGCGATCATCGCGGCACCCGTCGGCCTCATCGTCGGCGCGGTTGCGGGCTATGCCGGCGGATGGGTCGATGCGGTGCTGATGCGCATCACCGACATCTTCCTCGCCTTTCCGAAGCTGGTTCTGGCTCTCGCCTTCGTGGCAGCACTTGGCCCCGGCATCGAGAATGCCGTCATCGCGATCGCCATCACCTCCTGGCCGCCCTATGCCCGCATTGCGCGCGCCGAAACGCTGACGGTGCGCAACTCCGACTACATCGCCGCCGTGCAACTGATGGGCGCGTCGCCGACACGCATCGTCTTCCGGCATGTGATGCCGATGTGCATGTCGTCGCTGATCGTGCGCGTCACGCTCGACATGGCCGGTATCATCCTGACGGCGGCAGGCCTCGGCTTCCTCGGCCTTGGCGCACAGCCGCCGCTGCCGGAATGGGGCGCGATGATCGCCTCCGGTCGCCGCTTCATCCTCGACCAGTGGTGGGTTGCCACCATGCCCGGCGTCGCGATCCTGATCGTCAGCCTCGGCTTCAACCTGCTTGGTGACGGCCTGCGCGACGCGCTGGACCCACGGGAGAGCGGACAATGAACCCGCTTCTGACCGTTGACGACCTCAAGGTCTCGTTTCCGACCCGCACTGGGGTGGTCGAGGCCGTGCGCGGGGTCTCGTTCACGCTCGGCCGCGAGCGCCTCGGCATTGTTGGCGAGAGCGGTTCCGGCAAGTCGCAGACCGGCCGGGCGATCATGGGGCTGACGCCGGCGCACGCGCGGGTGACGGCCAAGACGCTTTCTTTCGAAGGCATCGACCTGCTGTCGGCGGCGCCGAAGGTGCGGCGGGATCTGCGTGGCAAGCGCATCGCCATGATCCTGCAGGACCCGAAATACTCGTTGAACCCGGTGATGAGCATCGGCCGGCAGATCGTCGAGACGTTGACGCGCCACGAAAACGTCAGCCGTGCGGAAGCGCGCGAGCGGGCGCTCGACATGCTGGAGGCGGTGCAGATCCGCGATCCCGGCCGCGTCTTTGACCTCTATCCGCACGAAGTTTCGGGCGGCATGGGACAGCGCGCGATGATCGCCATGATGCTGGTGGCAGGGCCTGAGCTTCTGATCGCCGACGAGCCGACCTCGGCGCTCGACGTGACGGTTCAGCTCGAAGTGCTTGGTATCCTCGACAAGCTGGTGGCCGACCGCGGCATGGGGCTGATCTTCGTTTCGCACGACCTCAGGCTGGTGTCGTCGTTCTGTGATCGCGTCATCGTCATGTATGCCGGCAAGATCGTCGAGGAGCTTAAGGCGTCCGACCTCGCAAGCGCCAAACATCCCTATACCCAGGGCCTGTTGAACTGCATGCCGGCGATCGGTTCCGATCGCCATCCCTTGCCGGTTCTCGATCGCAAACCGGAGTGGGCCCTATGACGACCGCCACAATATCTGCTGAAAATCTTGTCGTGACCTATGACGAGTTCAAGGCACTGGATGATGTCAGCATCGATGTCGCGCCCGGCGAATCCTTCGGGCTCGTCGGCGAGTCCGGCTCTGGAAAGTCGACCCTACTTCGCGCAGTCGCGGGCCTTGCGCCGGTGACGGCAGGCAAGATCCGCGTGCATGACCGGGTTCTCGTCGGAAACCGCCGTGACAAAGCGTTTTATCGCGACGTGCAGATGGTCTTCCAGGACCCCTATGGTTCGCTGCACCCACGCCAGACGATCGACCGGCAGTTGCTCGAACCTCTGGCGATCCACGGCGTTGCCGATGGCGAACGCCGCATTCTGAAAGCACTCGACGAAGTCGGTCTCGGTTCAGGCTTCCGGTTCCGTTATCCGCACCAGCTTTCCGGCGGCCAGCGGCAACGCATTGCCATTGCCCGGGCGCTGATCCTCGAGCCGTCGATCCTGCTGCTCGACGAGCCGACATCGGCGCTCGACGCCTCGGTGCAGGCAGAGGTCCTGAACTTGCTCGAACAGGTGCGGCGCGACCGCAAGCTCACCTTCATCATGGTCAGCCACGACCTCGGCGTCGTCACCCACATGTGCGATCGTCTTGCGGTGATGCAAAACGGCCGCGTGGTCGAGCGGCTGTCCTCGGTTGATCTCGTTGCCGGTCGGATCGGTGAGGACTACACCCGCAATCTGATGGTGGCGAGCAAGGGCTTCCAGCGCAAGGGCGCTGCTGCCTGACATTGACAAACCAGCCGTCGCGCCGAAACAGGATCGACGGCTGGTTGATGCACGCTTGTCGCGCCAAACGTGGGCAACGTGGGCAACGCCGAGAAGAATGCACTCAGCCCGCGCTGGCGCGTTGACTCTAAAGTCCCCTATCTGCCGGCGGGCGTTCCACTTGAAAGCGGAACACTGTGGACTTAGCTGCCATTTTCCCAGGTCGAGGTGGAGTTGGTAATCACCTTGCGGATGTTGCGCTGCTCACGCCATTCCCGTCCCATATCGCGAATGACCGGCTTTGCTTCCGGCGAGAAGATGTAATTGCGGTATCCGGCGACGTAGGCCTCCATGGCCGGGTTGACGCCCGAGTAGAACTGCTTTTCCGGATCGCGGGTGAGATCCATCAGGCCGGCGCAATGGCGCGCGAAGTTGCCACGCAGGATCGACGGCGAGGTCGTGAACTTCGGGAAGGTTCGAAACAGCGGGATCTTGATGCCGAGCAGCCGCGCATATTCGTTGCGCTGATGGAAATGGCCCTTGCGCGCGATATCCCAGTTCTGGTCGGCGGTGTGAAACGACACCTGCATGATCGACGGATCGGCAAAGGGCTCAAGCAGTTCCTGGCCCATCTCTCGCAGCGAAATCCAGTCGTCTTCCAGATGGAAGACATACTCCGATGTGCTTGCCGACCATACTCTCGCGACCGCGGCGCAAAAACCCGGTTGCTCCGGCTCGAAAATCACCGCATCGGGGAAGTGATCGCGAACGATCTGGATGCATGCTGCATGGTCCTCGGGAGAGCCGAAGACCGGATCGAGATTGAGGTAGGCCGACCCCATGTCCAGCTGGTTCAGCACCCTCTCACGAAAACTGGCAAGGGTTTGGGCAAGCAATTCGGGGCGCCTGGTGGCGACGATGCAAAGGTCAATCCGGGGCATTGCTCTTCCTGCTAGATGCGGCGGCTTGCTGCCTGCCTTTCGCGCGATAGCTCCCGCGGGCGGAGTGCTCGGGAGGTTACAAGGCGCTGGTAGGGCGTGCCACAACGGCCACAGTATTGCTGCCAATGAAAGTCTTCGCTTAGACCAAGCCACGATTTTGCGCAATTGCGGAGCCGCGGGCTTCCATGCGATATCTCCGGAGGTTCGGCTGTGCCGGTGATGGCTTGTAAAGGTCAACGCGCCGTCGCGGACGGAGCAAGCCGGTTCTGCGGACGATCACGCGGGCCGCGCCCCAGCGCTGTGCATTCAACCCGTCTTGACGTGGATAAGATGAATCCGGCGATACCCAGGTCGGGACTGCGGTGACGGATTGACAAATTCGCGCCAATTGGCACAGAAACCTGACGAAACGTGATGATTAAGCGACCAAGGGATGATCGATAAAGTGAAGGATACTGAACTCGAGATTGTCGTGGTCAATCTGGAACGTTCTGTGGAGCGACGCCAGAACATGGTGCGTCTGCTTGAACCACTGGGATTGCCCTACAGCTTTTTCGATGCGGTCGACGGGCGCAAGGAGCGCCATTCGTCTTTTGACCATTTTGACGAGCGTCTTGCTGAAGTTCGCAGAGGGTTCATTCTCAACGCAGGCGAACTCGGGTGCTTCGCCAGCCACTATCTTCTCTGGGAACGAAGCGTGCGAGAGAACAAGCCGCTTCTCATCTTTGAGGATGATGTCGTTCTCAACGACAAATTTTTGGAAGCCTATCATTTCGCCACCCGCAAGATCGAGCGTTATGGACTCTTGCGTTTTTCCGGGCACAAGCGTCGCCATTGGGCGACGTGCGAGCGCCTGGACGACTCTATGCGCATTGTCCGGTTCGAGCGCGGACCGCACGGCACGTCATGTTATGCGGTATCGCCAAAGGCTGCGTCCAAGCTGTTGGCCAAGGCCGCGATCTGGTTCGAGCCCGTCGATTGCCACTTGGACCGGTTCTGGACCCATGGGGTCGGTTCCTACGGAATTTCGCCACTGCCTGTCACGCATGCGGCAGAAACGGCCGAGCAATCGGAGATTTGGCAAGGGGGGCAGCGTGCGAAGAAGTCGCGGCGTTTCCGGCGATTGCGGGCGATTTATCGCGCTCGTGACGATATCGGTCGCTTCCTGAGCAATCTGCCATATGTAGGGCGATGGAAAGAGCCGAACGAGGCATGACAGCCACGGCGGGACGGGGCAGTACCTGTTGAAGCAACCCAACAATCGAAGGTAAACTCTTGATCATCACGCGTATCCTTGGCGGTCTTGGCAACCAGATGTTTCAGTATGCCGCTGGCCGGTCGCTTGCGTCGGCAAGCGGACAAACGCTGAAGCTGGATCTGACGGAAATGCAAAGCTACAAGACCTGGGCTTTCGGGTTGGAGCAGTTTGCGATCGAAGCCGAAAGCGCTCGCCCGGAAGAAGTGCCGGCGCGGCCGGGCAGGGGGCTTCTCGGCAAGGTGAAGTCGCGTCTCCTTCCCAAGGCATCGGCCTGCATTGTCGCCAAGGAGCGAGCCAATACTTTCGACGCAGCGATCCTCGACTTGCGTGGTCCAGTGCACCTCCAAGGGTATTGGCAGACAGAGAAGTACTTTGCTTCGGTTGCAGATGTCGTTCGTCAGGAGTTCCAGCTGAATGCGCCGTTCAGCGCCGGGAGGCACGAGGTCTTGCGGCAGGTGCGCGCTGCCGATGCGCCCATCTCCGTCCACGTACGCCGCGGTGACTATGTCAGCAATCCCTCAGCCAACGCCGTTCACGGGACCTGCGAACCGGGGTGGTATGCCGAGGCGATGCGCCAGATGGCTGCGCGTTTCGACAATCCGTCCTTTTTTGTGTTTTCCGATGATCCGGCCTGGGCGCGCGCCAACCTGCCGTCCTGGCCGTCCATGATCTTCGTGGAGCCTCAGGCGGATGGCAAGGACGGCGAGGATATGCATCTGATGGCGGCGTGCCTGGCACACATTATCGCCAACAGCACATTCAGTTGGTGGGGCGCGTGGCTCAATCCGCGAGCGGACAAGCACGTGATCGCGCCGGCACAGTGGTTCCGCTCGAAGGAGCACGATGCGAGCGATATCCTGCCTGCCACGTGGCAACGACTGTAGTGCTTCAACCCGGGAATCCGTGAGTGGCGCTGGGCCGCGAGCGAGGCAACCGGTGTTACTCGTATGAGATGAAGTGGCGGGACAAACTTGCGCGCGCTTCGGGTGATCTCACGGGTGTGGTCATCCGGTTTCTCGGCAACAGTGGGGCCGAATGCCACCAGCGCAGAAGCTTTAACGCCTGATGTCGGACGCTGATGTGCCTCGTCTGCGGTGCCCCAATTGACAAGTTTCCGTGTTCTTTAGCGGCTTCGCCTCTGCAGTCGGCCGTTGCTGGATCGAAGCATTTTCTCGCCGCCTCGATCGCGCGATCGGGTTGCGGAAAAAAACCTCGCATATAGGCGAAGGCGCGCGGCAGATGGACTGCTGCCGGCGCCGCTTGCATCGGGGCAGTGGAAGAACTGGCTCCCGTCATCAGCGTGGCAAGGACAGGAGCCCCCGCCGTCGCTACTTCCAATTCGTCCTGTCGAAGACCGAGCGCAGCAGTTCGAACTCCTGCTCAAGCGGGTAATGGTGGTTGCCGATGAAGAAGCCGGATTTGTCGACCGTATCGGCGTTCCGCAGGTCGCCGGAAATGGAATAGTCAAACCATTTGAGAACTTCGTTCTTGGCAAAATTACCCGCCACGATTGGCCGGACATCGACCTGCGCCTCGGTGAGCAACTGGAGCATGCTTTGCCGCGTCACGCCCGAGTCGGGTTCGACAATCAGGCTGAAGCCAAACCAGCTGCTTTCGCCAATTTCGCGCTGAACCCGCAGGAACGGATAGCGGCGCATCAGCTCCAGGAACTTTTCGGCGTTTTCCCGGCGCTCTTGGATGATACTGCGCAGCTTGCGAAGCTGGGCCAATCCCAGCGCGCCGCTCATTTCCAGGGGGCGCAGATTGTAGCCGGGAAGCACGAAGCGGAACGACTCCGTAAACGGGTCATCGCTCTTGTCGGTTGTCACCCGGTTTACCTTCGGCAGGTTTCTTGTCCAGCCGTGGGCGCGCAACGACAACATGACATGGAACAGTTCCTCGTCGTCGGTCACGACAAGCCCGCCTTCCATGGTGGATATGTGATGGCTGAAGAAGGAACTGAAGGACCCCATCAGCCCGAAAGTGCCGGCCTGCTTGCCTTCGTACAAGGCGCCCATCGACTCGCAATTGTCTTCGATGAGGGTGATGTCGCGATCGCCGATAATGGCCTTGATGTGGGCAAAATCATTGGGATTGCCGAGCAGGTTCACCGCCATGATCGCTTTTGTATCCGGCGTTATCGCCTGAGACAATTGCTCGAGGTCGTAGTTCAGCGTCTGTGCGTCGATGTCCACAAACCGGACCTTCAGCCCATACTGCTGAAGCGGGTAGTAGGTGGTGCTCCATGACACTGCGGGAACGATGACTTCCGCTCCCGGCAGCAGAGGCGACGTCGAGCGATACCGCAGGGCGGCGATCATCAAGAGGTTGGCGGAGGAACCGGAGTTGACCATGACGCAATACTTGCTGCCGACATAGTCTGCAAAGGCCCGCTCGAACTGCGAAACCTTCTCGCCCATGGTAAACATGCCAGATTTTATCACCGTCTGGAGGGCTTCGTATTCTTCTTCATCCCAAGTGGAATTGGCTAACGGATAAGGCATATCAGGCTTCCATTGAAAGGTAGTATTCGTAGGTTTTGCGGATGCCGTCGCGAAGCGTCGTGCGCGGCGCCCACCCCAGCATTGTCTGTTTTGTCACGTCCAGCAGCTTGCGTTTCATTCCGACCGGTTTTGAGATGTCATGCGCAAAGGTGCCGTCATAGCCGACAACATCGGCAGCAACCTGGTAGTATTCGTTCACAGTAAAATCGTGGCCCAGGCCGATATTCAGCAAGCTCGGCATGGAGGAGAAGTTGGCGATGGCGAAGACGATCGCGTCCGCAAGATCTCCGGCAAACATGAATTCGCGCCTTGCCGACCCATCTCCCCAAATCTCGACGGATGTCTCGCCGCGCAGTTTGGCGACATGCACCTTGTGAATGATCGCGGGTATGAGATGCGAAACGCCCGGGTCGAATTTGTCAAACGGGCCATACAAATTGCACGGTATGATCGTCTTGTAGTCGAATTGCGGGGTCTCTCTCGTCACGTATTCGCACAGGCGCGCAACGGCGCATTTGGCCAGAGCGTATCCTTCATTCGTCGGCTCGAGCGTCCCGCTCAGAACCTGGTCCTCTCGCAACGCATCTTCGCTGTTTCGAGGATACATGCAGGAGCTGCCCAAATTGAGCAACCGCGCCACGCCGGCCGATCGGGCCGCAAGGACGATGTTGTTTCCCATGGCCCAATTGTCGGAGAGGAACCGTACCGGGTGTTTGATGTTGGCCTGAATGCCGCCGACGACGCCTGCGGCGTGTATCACCAGATCGGGGCTCAATTGCTTCAGGACATTCTGCGTTTGGTTAAAGTCCAGCAGGTCAAGCTCGCTTCGGCCAGGGGCGACAATGTCGATACCGACATTGCGACACAGCGATACGAGGTTGCGCCCAACCATACCGCCGCCACCTGTTAGCAGGATTTTCGTCACTCTCGTATCTCGCTTCGCGGTTCGTGCAGGAGCACGGCAGGGTTACTGGCTTTCCATTTCGCGCAGGTCGTGTTCTACCATCTCCCTGACGAGATCTCTGACACCGATCTCATGCGACCAGCCCAGTTTCTCCAGGGCCTTGGACGGATCGCCAATCAACAGGTCGACCTCGGTTGGCCGGAAATAGCGTGGATCGACCTCGACGAGCACCTGGCCGGTCGCATCATCGATTCCTGTTTCCTCCACGCCGCTGCCTTGCCAGCGCAGCTTGATGCCAACATCGGCGAAAGCCCATTCGACGAAGGTCCGCACCTCGGTAGTTTTCCCCGTGGCGAGGACGTAGTCGTCGGCCTTGTCCTGTTGCAGCATAAGCCACATTCCGCGGACATATTCGCGCGCGTGGCCCCAGTCTCGTTTGGCGTCGAGGTTGCCGAGGTAGAGTTTGTCTTGTTTGCCGAGCTTGATGGCCGCGGCCGCGCGGGTGATCTTCCTCGTAACAAAGGTCTCTCCGCGCAGCGGGCTTTCGTGGTTGAAGAGAATCCCGTTCGAAGCGTGCATTCCGTATGCTTCGCGATAGTTTACGACAATCCAGTAAGCGTAGAGCTTTGCCGCGGCATAGGGGCTTCGCGGATAGAACGGCGTTGTTTCGCGCTGAGGGACTTCCTGGACCAGGCCATAGAGTTCGGACGTCGATGCCTGGTAGAACCGTGCCTTGTCGGTCAGCCCCAGGATGCGAATGGCTTCCAGCAACCGCAAAGTGCCGAGCGCATCCGAATTGGCGGTATATTCCGGCGTTTCGAACGAGACTTGAACGTGGCTTTGTGCGGCCAGGTTGTAGATTTCGTCCGGCTGCGTTTCCTGCATGATCCGAATGAGGTTTGTGGCATCCGTCATGTCGCCATAGTGCAGGAAGAAGCGCGCATTCTTCTCGTGAGGATCCTGGTAGATGTTGTCGATCCTGGCGGTATTGAAAGACGAAGACCGCCGCTTGATGCCGTGTACGATGTAACCCTTGTCCAGCAGGAGTTGTGCAAGGTAGGCGCCATCCTGCCCCGTGACGCCGGTGACGAGGGCGACCTTAGATTTCTCAGCCATACGAACTTGTCCCATGGTTAGCTATAAACTTGTGCCAGCGAATGAGAGCCACGCGGAACGGCGCCGTTTCTGTTGTTCGAATCTCGACCGTCAAATCTGCACACTCCACACGTTGCAGCCTGTATATGAAAACAACGGCTCAATAAACCATTTGGCTGCAGCTTTACCGGCCTTCTCGTCACTTCGACCCGGCACGTTATAGACGACGAAGAAGAAATGATGAAGTTAGCCCGCAGGTCGGCCCTCAAGCGCCGCCCAGATGCCGGCGCGCAAAGAGGCGCACCCTCTTTTTTGAAGAAATAGCTAAAATAGCGACTGCTGTCTGACCCGTCATCTTGTGCTATCCTCTAGTGCTGGTGGCCCGGGTGCCGGCGAGGCGGTGGAGATGCAGCGCAAGCTGGTTGCGATCATGGTGGCGGATTTCGTCGGGTCGACAGCGGCGATGGAATCCCATGAGGAAGAAGCCGTCGAGTGCGTCTCCGCCTGTTTGAGGGCGGTGGGCGATACGGTCGTGCGTCATGATGGCCGCGTCTTCAACACGGCCGGCGATGCGGTGCTGGCGGAGTTTACAAGCCCGGTCAACGCTCTTCGCGCGGCCATGGAGGCACGCAGCTCGCTTGCGGCGATCCCCGATGCCACGCCAAGCCACATGCGTTTCGGGTTGCACCTTGCCGACGTTTTTGCGGTCGGCGATGATTTGAGGGGCAATGGCGTCAATCTTGCGGCCAGACTGCAATCGAGCGCCGCCGCCGGCGAGATCGAGGTGTCCGAAGCGCTCTACCAGCAAGTGCGCCGGGCATCGCCCTGCGGCTTCGAGGAGATCGGCGAGCGTCGGTTCAAGGGGGTCGCCGATCCGATTCGCGTCTACCGGGTGGGCACGAACATCGATAGGCACCGGTTTCTCTCGGCGCCGACGCGCGAGGCACCGCCGGCCACGATGCGGCCGAATTCGGTCATCGTCACGCCTTTCGTCGCCTTTGTGGCAGGCCAGGACGACCAGTCCTTCCTGACGGAAGGCTTGACCGACGACCTCACCCTGGAGCTTGGCCGCCTGAAGAGCCTGTTTGTCAGTTCGCGCTCGGCCTCCGTGGCGTTGTCCACCCGCGATCCCGTCGAAGTCGGCAAGGCACTCGGGGTGCGCTACGTGGTCTCGGGCTCGGTGCGCAAGCTCGGCGGTCACGTTCGCCTCAATGTGTCGCTGTCGGAGACCATCCATGGCCATCTCGTCTGGTCGGACCGGATCGAGCGGCCGTTCGAAGAACTGCTCGTCGTCATCGACGAGGTGACAGCCCGGATCGCCGCGACTGTCGCGGGGCGGATAGAACAGGCGGAGCTGGTTGCCGCGCGGCTGAAGCGCCCGGAAAACATGTCGGCCTACGAGTACTATCTTCTTGGGCTCGACCACCATCGCCTGATCGGCGTCGCCGACCGGCATATCGGCGAAGCCATGCGCTGGTTCGAGCGTTCGATGGATGCGGACCCGTCCTTCGGTCGGCCGGTCGCCATGCATGTCTGCGCCTGGAGCAATATGCCGGATTTCGACCTTTCGGCCGGCGAGCGCCAAGTCGCGCACGCGCTCGATCTCGATCCCACCGACCCGGACTCCCACCGCATCATGGGTGCGATCAAGTGCATGGAGGGCGACTTTGTCGCCTCGCGGCATCATCACGAGCGGGCGATCGAGCTGGCGCCCAACGATGCCTACATCGCCGGGCGATGCGCCGCCTTCTACACCTACGCCAACGAGGCGGAGCGGGCGTTGGAGTTGCTCGACCGGGCCGAGGCGCTGGACCCTTTCCTGCCGGTGTGGATCGTCGAGGAGCGGGTTGCCTCGCTCTATATGCTCGGCCGCTACGATGCGCTCTTCGCCGTGGCGCGGGCGCTGCCCTACCAAACCCGACGCACGCTGATCTACCGGATCGCCGCACGCATGGCGCGCGGCGATACCGGTCGGGCGCGCCAGCTGGTGGCGCAGATCCAGGCGCTCGACCCGAAGCTGTCGGCCGGCTACATCCGCACACAGGAGTTCTTCCAGGACCGGGCGATCACCGAAGCGCTCATCGACAGGGTGCACGCTGCGGGCCTGCCGCTCGCTTGACGGTTGCTGCCGGGCGACACGGGGGTCGCCGGGTGACGCGGGGTCAACCGGGGGATGTCAGCTTGCGCGCGCCAGCGCCACGGCATCCGCGCCCGCCGGGAAATGCAATTGTTCCGAGGTGTCATTGACGGCGCGCCACACCGCGTCCGCCACATCGCTCTCCGTGGTGATCAGCACCGGGTTGGCAAAGGCGGCGAAGATCGGTCGTGCGAACGCGGCATAGGTTTCCGGGATCAGGTCCTCGATGCGCACGCCGGTATTCTGCGAAAACCGCGTACTCGGGGCGTAGCCGGGCTCGACCAGCTTGGCGCGCACGCCGAAGGCGGCAAGCTCGTGGGCGAGCGACCCGGTGAACCCTTCGATCGCCGTCTTGCTGGCGGTGTAGGCGGCGGCCAGCGGCATGGCGGCGAGCGTGACGCTGGACGTGACGTTGACCACGACACCCGATCGCCTGCTGCGAAACTGCGGGATCACTGCCTGCGTCATTGCCATGACGCCGAATGTGTTGGTCTCGAAGATTTTGCGCACATGCGCCATCGGCGTCGCCTCGAAGGCGCCGACCACGCCGATGCCGGCATTGTTGACGAGCGCATCGATCGGACCACTGGCCTCGAGCGCTGCCGAAATGCTTTCGGGCTCGGTCACATCCAGCCGCACGATGCGCATGCGGTCCGAACGCAGCAGGATATCCTCACGTGGGGTGCGCATGGTCGCGACCACGTTCCAGCCGTTGGCGTGGAAGAGGCGGGCGGTTTCGAGGCCGTAGCCGGATGAGCAGCCAGTAATCAATACGGTTTGCATGGTGATGTCCTTGGTCGGTTTCGATGATGCCAAGGTATCGATGAAATTCCGGACGATATATGATTGAACGTCCGTATTTCGTTTGCAATAGTCCTGAAATGATCGACCCACTCTCGGAAATCATCACGCTGCTCAGGCCACGCGCCGTGTTTACGAAAAGCATCAGCGGTGCCGGCCGTTGGGGCGTGCGCTATTCCGACTTCGGTCACCCCGGGTTTTGCACCGTTCTCGACGGCGCCTGTCGTCTCGTTGTCGACGGCCAGGAGCCGCTGGTGCTTGAGGCGGGCGATTTCGTTCTTTTGCCGACGACACCCGGCTTCACCCTGTCGGGCTTCGAGCCCGTGACGCCGACGTTCATCGATCCGAAGGCGGCGCCCATCCCGGGTGACGAGGTTCGCCACGGCGACCGCGATGGACCGGCAAGCGTGCGGCTGCTTGGCGGCTACTTCGTCTTTGCAACTGAGGATGCCGGTTTGCTGGTGTCGTTGCTGCCGGCACAGGTGCATGTGCGCGGGGCCGAGCGGCTTTCGATCCTGGTTCGGTTGCTGACGGAGGAAGCGGCCGAACGGCGCGCCGGCCGCGATCTGGTGCTGGCGCGTCTTGTCGAAGTGCTGCTGATCGAGGCGCTGCGGCTGACCCAGCGGCCGGACGCTTCACCGGGATTGCTGCGTGGGCTTGCCGATCAGCGGCTCGCGGAAGCGATAAGGGCGATGCACGGCAACCCGGCGCGATCATGGACGGTGGCCGAGCTTGCCAAAGCGGCGGGACTTTCCCGCTCGGCGTTCTTCGAAAGGTTCACCCGCAATGTCGGCGTGGCGCCGATGGAATATCTGCTCGGCTGGCGCATGGCGATGGCCAAGGATCTTCTGTGCAACCACAACGCCGAGATCTCCGATGTCGCCGAGCGGGTCGGTTACGGCTCGGCGAGCGCATTCAGCACGGCCTTCAGTCGCCATGTGGGGGAGGCCCCGGGGCGGTACGCGCGGGCGGAGACAGAGGGCTAGCCGGCTTGCCCGTTGCTGGCCTTGTGTCTGCCAGCAAGATCAACATGAAAAGCGGTGCGGCAGAGGGCAACTGAAAGCTCTTGTTGCATCCGTTTGGGCTTGGGTTTGCCGAAGCGGAGCTTGAGATCTCGTGTCAGGCGAAAATGTCTCTTTCTGCGAGACGGCGTGGTCCGTCAGGATCGTGGGCAGGCAGGATGATCGTCGGTCGGAGGGCGGCAAACGATTTGATAGCCCGCAGCGTTGCACGCGCCGTCGTGGGATCGTTGGTGACACCATCGGTGCGTTCGGCACGCAGATTGTCCTGTGAATAGGTCGCATCGCCGGCGAGGAAATAGGCGACGTCTCCGGCCTGGACGATGACCGAGCAATGACCGCGGACGTGGCCCGGCGTCGGCACGAGGGCAATGCGTCCGTCCGTCGTGATCGGGTGTGATGTAGGGAAGGGGCCGATCGGTGGACCATTCAGGTCCACCAGCTCCGGCGTCAGCCATATCGGCCAACGTTGCGGAAGGCAGCCCATCATCATTCCGCGCAACCCCGTCGAGACCGCGTAGTTTGCGCGTGGGCCAATGATCCGGTTGTGCGGGAAATGCTCGAGACCGCCGGTGTGGTCGTGGTGGAAATGGGTAAGGATCACGGCTGACAGGTCGCGCGCCGGATCGATCCCCAGGTTGCGCAGGCGCGGACCGATCTCTTCCTCGGGCGCGACCCGGATCGACACCTGCCGGTAAAACGGGTTCCATCCCGGCAGATAACCTGGCACCGAGTTGCGCCAGGTGTCGCCGGTATCGACCAGGAAACGCCCTTCCGGATGCTCGATCAGGAAGCAGAGTATGGGCAGCGGCTCGACCCAGTCCCTGTCACGAAAGATGTCGATCTTGCGGCCAATCGGCCCGCGATCATCGCGTCCGGTGCGTTGTGCCGTCTTCATTCGAGCCTTGCCTGTCTCGATCGCGGTGACCTTGATCATCGGGTGCTCCTAAAATCGAATGATCGTTCGTTTTTAACGCAACAGAGAACTCTTGTAAAGAACGGTCGTTCGTTTTATTAATTTACGATGCCGAAGATATCCGATGAAAAGCGTGCCGCCCGCAGGGCTCAGATACTCGAAGCCGCCTGGCTCTGCTTTCAGAAGCAGGGGCTGCAAGCCACGACGATGGATGACATCATCCGGGCATCGGGGCTCTCGGCCGGGGCGGTCTATTCCTACTACCCGAGCAAGGAGGAGCTCATTGTCGCGGCCGTGACGACCTCCCTGATTGGCCTGCAGGAACGGGTCGAGCCCATCCTCAGATCTGCGCCGCCGTCTCCGGATTTGTTCGTCGAGAAGATCACGCAGGCGATCTCCGACTTCACGACGCGCGAAAGCTACGACCTCAAACGCATCGCGCTGCTTGGGTGGAGCGAGGCGCAGCGCAACGAGCGGCTACGTGAAACCATTCGGGGGTTCTATCTCGCGTTCCGTGCGCGTCTCGCCGATGTGGCTGTGTCATGGTGCAATGCCGGACTGCTGCGGAAGAGCGCATCGACAAGCGATGTCGCCAAGGTCGTCCTTGCCGAGATACTTGGCTTCGTGGTGCAGTCCGCGCTTCTCGGCGACGTCGAACCGAGGGACATGGCTCGCGGACTTCAGGATCTTGCAGCTGTGGAGGTCGACGATGGCCCCTGAAGCGCCTGTCGCCGCAGACCGCTCCTTCGTTGTCTACTTCACCTTGCTGCTTGTGCAAACCGGCGCTGCCAGTGTGCTGTTCTGGATGATCTTTCCGTTGTTCCAGAAGCTCGTCATGCGCTCCGGCGAAGCCCAAGAGCTGGATATCTTCGTTGTGATTGGGGTCGTGTCTGCCGCGACCGTCATGCAAATGTGCTATTGGGCGCGATACCGGTACGTGGCCGTTTGGAGGCCGTTTCATAGCTGCTTCGTCGGCCACCTCCTCATGTTCGCCAGTCGCGCCAGCTTCTTCTTCGGCGGCGCGCTGTTCTCGGTGATCTTCTTCCGCCATGTGCCGCAGCTCGAAGTCTTGCCGCCGCTTGGCCAGGGCATCGCCAAGACGCTCGGTGTCATGGCTGTACTGTTCGCGCTCTTCTGCTATTCGCTTGAACTGGAGCGGCTCGGAAAAGTGATCGAAGAGCAACGGCACGAACGGAATGCAGAATGAATGCCCGCGCGGCTGATCAACCCGGGTCAAGTCGCCTGGGTTTGAAGATGAAGCCAGGCCTACGTTATCCGGGCCAGGTGCCGGGGCATCATCAAATGATAGGCGGCTTCATTGCATGCAAAATAAGCCTTCACCTCTGTGGGGGCATGACTTCTCTATGGCGGAGATTTGGCGCACCCGACAGGATTCGAACCTGTGACCTTTGGAATCGGAATCCAACACTCTATCCAGCTGAGCTACGGGTGCATCCGTTTGCAGCGAGGCCGCCGAAGCGGGCTGTGAGCGGTTCATAGCTTAGCTTGCGCGTCGCTTCAATGGTGAAATGACGGAGTTCGCAGGGGAATTTGCGAAGGACCGCAAATTGCTGCCAAGGCGACCAGTCGAATGAGCCCCTTGAACAAGTTTCGGCAGGTGAGGGGAGGAGGAGCGAGTGTCGGCTTGCGACATGTATGAGCTGGCAGCGCGGGAGAGGGGAGTGTTGCGAACCCGGGAGGTCGGCATGGGCCTTGCAGCTTGCTGCTGCTTGCCCTCCGCGTCCTCACGCGGCGCTTCCTTGTTTCGAGGCGGAGCCACGTGGGCATCAAAAGGAATGGCCCGGCGAGTGCCGGGCCATTCTGTACTTTTGGTTAGGCGGTCTGCATCGCGCCGGGGCCGGGGATCGCCTTGGGCGGGACCTTGCCCATGATGATCATGCCAAGCACCTCATCCTTGGTCACATCTTCGGTGCGGGCCTGGCCGACGACCTGGCCGTTCTTCATCACCGAGACGCGGTCGGCAAGGTCGAAGACATCGTGGATGTCGTGGCTGATCAGGAAGATGCCGATGCCTTCGCGCTTCAACTGCTTGATCAGTTCGCCGACCTGGGCGGTTTCCTGAGGGCCCAGGGCCGCCGTCGGCTCGTCCATGATCAGGATGCGGGCGTCGAACAGGATGGCGCGGGCGATCGCCACCGATTGCCGCTGGCCGCCCGAGAGCGCCTTCACCGGTTCCTTGAAGCGCTGGAAGTTGGGGTTGAGGCGCCCCATGACTTCGCGGGCCTTGGCCTCCATCGCCACGTCGTCGAGCGTACCCCAGGGGGTCCTGAGCTCACGGCCGAGATAGAGGTTGGCGGCCGCATCGACGTTGTCGGCGACGGCGAGCGTCTGGTAGATCGTCTCGATGCCGTACTTCTTGGCGTCGCGCGGGTTGCTGATGTCGGCGGCCTCGCCATTGATCAGGATCTCGCCGCCATCGCGCTTGTAGGCGCCCGACAGGATCTTGATCAGCG
The DNA here is from genome assembly GCF_002002725.1 of Sinorhizobium sp. A49. Classification (GTDB taxonomy): domain Bacteria; phylum Pseudomonadota; class Alphaproteobacteria; order Rhizobiales; family Rhizobiaceae; genus Ensifer. The sequence continues at coordinate 153,874 of NZ_MUNW01000061.1, forward strand.
TGGACTTGCCGGCGCCGTTGTGGCCGAGAAGCGCCACCACTTCGCCGGGGTAGAGGTCGACGGAGGCGTTGTCGACCGCATGGATGCCGCCGAAGGAGATGGAAATGTTCTTCATTTCCACGAGCGGAGTGCGTTGGTCTTTCATTGGTCGGACCCCTTCTTACTTGGCACGGGCGCGGTAGATGGTGTCGAGCCAGACGGCCACGACAAGAACCACGCCGACGACGATGCGCTGGAACGGACTGTCGATCCCGAGCAGCACCATGCCCGACTGCAGCGATTGCATGACGAGTGCACCGATCATCGCGCCGGCGATCGTGCCGACGCCGCCGGCAAGCGACGTGCCACCGATAACCGCGGCTGCGATTGTGTAGAGCTCATCGAGTTCGCCCTGCGCGTTGGTCGCGGCATTGAGGCGGGCGGTCGAGATCGCAGCGGCGATGGCGCAGAGCACGCCCATCAGCATGAAGATCTTGACGGTGACCCAGCGGGTCTTGATCCCTGCCAGTTCGGCTGCTTCAGGGTTGCCGCCGAGCGCAAAGACGTAACGGCCGAAGCGCAGGCGGGTGGCGATGAAGGTCATGACGATGCCGACAGTGATGGCGACCAGCACGGGGATGGCGATGCCATGCGAGATCAGGAGGCCGCCGTCCGGCCAGGCGATGCCGTTGGCATCGGCATATTTGCGGGCGATGTTGACCGGCCAGTAATAGTGGTTGGCGATAGCGACGGCACCCATCACCAGGATACAGCCGAGGATGCCGAGGAAGTATTCGGCCCAGACCGGCCTCAGCGGAAAGCCGAAGCGCTTGCGCTGCTTGCGCGAGTTGAGGATGGCGCCGACGATGGCGATACAGGCGATGATGCCGACGATCCAGCTGGCAGTTGCCCCGATCGATCCTTCGGTGCCGCCGCCCATCAGGCGGAAGGTGGAATTCATCGGTGCGACGGTCTGGCCGCTGGTGACGAACCAGGTGGCGCCGCGCCAGACGAGCAGGCCACCGAGCGTGACGATGAAGGCCGGCACGTTGAGGAAGGCGATGATTGAGCCCTGGAGCGCGCCGATCGCAGCACCGACGGCGATGCCGCAGGCAAGCGTGATGATCCAGATGGCGGGATGTTCAAGCCCGAGATATTGCGGCAGGACTTTTACCTGCATGACCGCCATGATCATGCCGCAGAAGCCGAGCACGGAGCCGACCGACAGATCGATGTTGCGGGTGACGATGATCAAGACCATGCCGGTCGCCATCACGGCGACGGACGAGGTTTGAACCGTGAGGTTCCAAAGGTTGCGCGGCGTCAGGAACAGGCCGCCGGTCATGATTTCGAAGCCGAGCCAGATAATGGCCAGCGCGCCGACCATGCCGAGCAAGCGGGTGTCGATCTCGGTGGCGCGGAAAAAGCGCTTCACCGGGTTCTCGTCTGCATTGCGGGCCCGGTTGGCCTGGGTTCTTTGTGTCTGGTTGCCCTGTGTGATGTCGGCCATGGACGTGCCTTCCCCCCACTTTCTGTTGATGTCACCGCATCCGCCGGCGCCAAGAAGCCGGAATGGGACGCGACAAGTCTGATGATGAAGACAGCTGTCGAGCGCTTCTGTCGTTCGTGCCAATGCGTGCCCGAAGGTCTTGCCACATTGTCCGCCCCGGCCGCACCTTGCGCAAGCGCCGCAACGGAGTGCGTTGCGGCGCTTGTCTTAAGGTCAGAGCTCAACCCTGTCCGGGCGGCTTATTTGCACGCAGCGACGTCGCCCTTGACGCCCTGGCAGGCTTCGTCCTTGGAGATCCAGCCGGCGTCGATGACGACGTTGAGGTTCTCCTTGGTGATCGGAAGCGGTGCGAGGAAGACCGACTGCATGGCGACGCCCTTCGGGCCGCCGTTGAAGGCGGTCACGCCGGCAATTTCTTCCATCTTCTTGCCGCTTGCGAGTTCGGCCGCGATTTCAGCAGCGCGCTTGCCGAGTTCTCGGCTGTCCTTCCAGACCGAGACGGTCTGGGTGCCGAGGGCTACACGGTTGAGGGCCGCCTTGTCGGCGTCCTGGCCGGACACCGGAACGGAACCGGCGAGGCCCTGGGCGTCGAGGGCTGCGATCGCGCCGCCCGCCGTGCCGTCGTTGGAAGCGACGACCGCGTCGACCTTGTTGTCGTTGGCGGTCAGGAACTGCTCCATGTTCTTCTGAGCGTTTTCCGGCTTCCAGCCGTCGGTGTAGGCTTCACCGACGTTCTTGATCTTGCCGGCGTCGACGGCTTCCTTCAGCACTTCCATCTGTCCGGAGAACAGGAAGTCGGCGTTCGGGTCGGCAGACGAGCCCTTGATGAAGACGTAGTTGCCTTCCGGCTTGACCTTGAACACTTCGCGAGCCTGCATGCGGCCCACTTCCTTGTTGTCGAAGGTGATGTAGAAGGCGGCCGGGTTCTCGATCAGGCGGTCGTAGCCGACGACCGGAATGCCTTCGGCAGCAGCCTTTTCGATGGCCGGGCCGATGGCGTCGCTGTCCTGTGCAAGCACGATCAGGGCGTTGGCGCCCTGGGCGATCAGCGACTCGACGTCGGTCAGTTGCTTGGCAGCGGAAGACTGGGCGTCGGCGGAAATGTACTTGTCGCCGGATGCCTCAAGCGCTGCCTTGATGGCGGCTTCGTCGGTTTTCCAACGCTCTTCCTGGAAGTTGGACCAGGAAACGCCGACCACCAGGTCCTTGGCGATGGCAGCGGAATGCATCGACGCGATGATGGCAGCCCCTGCCATCAGCTTCAAAACGGATTTCATTTATTCCTCCCGAGTGGCGGCCGGCTGAGCGTGCGAACCTCCCGCACCATCCTCGACCAGCCTTGCAACGCTGTCGAAACGCCACCGAAACATCGTTCGGCTTTATTTTCTCGACAGTCGAGAAAATGAATGTCAGAGAATCCGGGACCTGTCAACACGGGCAGCCCGGTTGCACTCGACGTCTGAATGCACCCGCTCCCGATGCGCGCAACCGCTGCGCCACAAAGGGGGCAGGGCTCCCGCAGTCGGTCAAGAAAGGATTGTTGTGTCATTTCAACCGATCTCCGCGACGATCACCGGATGGGTACCGAGAGCCTTGCCCGCTGGCTCGGCGGATCTTGGTCGGCGGCCGGGCGATGCAACTCGCGGCAAAGTCTCTCCGGCTGACGCCGAACAGGGCGATTGCGTTTGCCTGGCGTGTGAAATGGCCTGTGGATTATTTCTCGACAGTCGAGAAAATCAATGGCAGAGATTGGCAAGGCTGTCGACAAGGCCGTCAGCGCCTTGCTTCGCCGCGCAGCAGATGCTTTGGGAGGGCATGTGTTCGAAGGACTCGCCACCGGCAAGGACGTATGATGCTGACCAAGTCCAGCACTGAGCTCGTGCGTCAGCAAAACAGCGCTCTGGTGCTTGCCGCGCTCCGGCGCGCCCGCAATCTTTCCCATACCGAAATTTCCGCCGCCACCGGGCTGGCGTCCGCGACCGTTTCGGCGATCACGGCAGAGCTCGAGAGGGCCGGCGTCATCGCCAAGGCCGAGCAGCAGGTGCAGGGCGGGCGCGGGCGTCCGCGCGTGCTGTTCACGCCGCGCCGTGACTGCGGCTATGTCATCGTCGTGCGCATCTCTTCCGATGTGGTGCAGTATTCGCTGACCGATTACGGCGGCACGCTGCTCGACCGGTTCGAGGAGAGCCGCAATCATGACCAGCGCGGCACATCCGCCTTCGCGCAGATCTTCGTCGATGCGCTGGAGCGCCTGCTGCAGCGTTCGCGCCTGACGCGCGACCGTGTGCTGGCCGTCTCCATCAGCAGCAAAGGGCTGGTCGACGTCGATACGGGCGCGGCAAGGCTGCTCTGGTCACCCGTGTTCGGCAGCGAGCAACTCGACTTTGCAGCCCTGCTTGCGCCGGAATGGCGCGCGAAGGTGATGCTCAACAATGAAACCTTGCTGGTGGCGCAGGCGCTGGCGGCGCAAGCGGAGCGAGCGCCGGAAGCCGGTTTCCGATCGCTTGCAGCCATCTCGCTCGGCCACAGCATCGGCCTCGGCGTCGCCCGCAAGGGCAGGTCCGGCGAGATCGACGTGACGGCGCCAAACTTCGGGCACATGCTGCATGCGCCATCGGCGGGATTGTGCCGGTGCGGGGCCTATGGCTGCATCGAAGCCGCCGCCGGGTTCTACGGCATCCTCAGGGCAGCGTTCGAGGTGCCGCCCGATACGATCCCCGCAAAGTTCGTGCCGATTGCCGAGATGGACAAGATCGCGGCGAGTGCGCGACAAGGGCATCGCATGGCGGGCTATGCCTTTCGGCAGGCCGGCCTTGCACTTGGCAACGGCATATCGCGCATGCTCAGTCTTTATGAGCGCATGCCGATCTACGTCACCGGCCCGGGCACGCGCTACTTCGACCTGCTGCAGGGCGGGCTGGAGGAAGGTGTGTCCCAGTCGCTCCAGCTCCGACTTCAGGGGCCGCCCGAAATATCCGTTGTGCTCGACGAGCAACGGCTCGTTTTCGACGGACATCTCGAGCGAGCCTTGGGCGTGATCGATAGCGAGATCGCCTCGGCCTGACCGGCGCGCTCGTGGAGCGGGATGAGGCAACCATTTTTGGGGTTGCGTCAAAGGCGAACAAGCGGGGCAATGCAATTTACAGTTATTTAGCAACTCCTTGTCAATGTGTCGTTGACGCGGGAGACGATCATGTTTTCAGTGATTGCATGTATACGCGATGACCACGATTGGCGCCTGGTATTGGTGGCCGCCGTGGTCTGCCTGGCCGGTTGTGTCGCAACCATGCTGCTTCTGCTACGCGCCCAGCGAAGCGAAAACAACCAGCGCGGTCTCTGGGTCGCCGCCAGCGGTTTTGCCTGCGGCATCGGCGTCTGGTCCACCCATTTCATTGCCATGCTTGCCTATGATGGCGGGATGACGGTTTCCTACGGCGCCTCCGGCACAGCGCTCTCCATTGCGGTCGCCGTTGCGGCTGCCTGGGTCGCGTTCACGGTCGGGCTCGGTGCGCGCTCGCCTTACGCGCTTGCGTCAAGCGGCGTCATCCTGGGTTTCGGCATCGCCGCCATGCACTTTACCGGCATGCAGGCGCTCGAGATGCCCGGCCACATCGTCTACGATACCAGGTTCACGGGCTTCGCCATCGTTGCGGGCACCTTGCTGGCATCGGCAGCGCTTCATGCCTTTCATGTGTTGCGCAATGTCCGCCGGCTGGTGGTTTCGACCTTGCTGCTCGTTGTTGCCATCTGCGTCCTCCATTTCACGTCGATGAGCGGCGTTACGCTGGTGCCGGCGCCGGATATTCCTGCAACCGATGTCATTCATCCCGCCTGGCTTGCCGGCGGGGTCATCGCCGCCTCGACCATGCTGATCATCCTTGCTTTCGGCGCGGTGTTCGTCGACCGCCACCTGACCGACCTGCGCGGGCTGGCCAATGCATCGCTCGAAGGCATGGCCATCGTGCACGAAGGCCGCGTCATCGACGCCAATGAGCGCTTTGCGCGGTTGGCGGGATACAAGGTCGCGGAGCTTGCCGGCCGAAAGCCGGCGGAGATTTTCGCCTTTGGCGAGGAGGGGCTGGAGGGCCACCATCGCGGCGACGGCCCGGGAGAGATCGACCTGGTCAATGTGGCCGGGCAGTCCGTTCCGGTCGAGTTCACCTGTCGGATGATCGAATATCGCGGGCGCGAATGCGAGGTGATCTTCGTGCGCGATCTCAGCGCGCGCAAGGAAGCGGAACGCACCATCGAACATCTGGCGCATCACGATGCCCTCACCGACCTTCCCAATCGTGGTTTCTTCGACCTCCGCCTTACCCAGGCCATGGCGGCTGCGGCGGCGAAGGACGAGCAACTCGCGATCCTCTGTCTCGACCTCGATCGGTTCAAGGCGGTCAACGACATCTTTGGTCACGGCGAGGGGGATCGCATCCTCAAGAAGGTTGCCGACATCCTGCGCAAGGCGGTCGGCGAGGGGGATACCGTCGCGCGGCTTGGCGGTGACGAGTTTGCCATCCTTCAGGTCGGGGGCGCGCAACCGGAGACCGCCCGTCATCTGACAGACCGTATCCTGACGTTTTTTGCCGCGGAGATGGATACGAACCGCGATCCGACCGCCGTCGGCGTCAGCATCGGTGCTGCGATCTACCCTGCTGATGGTGACACCGCCGACCGGCTGCGAAACAATGCCGACACCGCTCTCTACCGTGCCAAGCAGTCGGGCAAGGGGATTGCCTGCTTCTTCGACACGGAGATGGACGAAACCGTGCGCACGCGCCGGCAGATTGAAAACGATCTGCGCCACGCCGTGCTTCGCCGGCAGCTCTTCCTTGAATACCAGCCGCTCGTCGACCTGCGTGGCGATCGGATTGTCGCCTACGAAGCGCTTCTGCGCTGGATGCATCCCGAGCGTGGCCTGGTCAGTCCCGATGTCTTCATCCCCATCGCCGAGCAAAGCGGTTCGATCATCCAGATCGGCGAATGGGTGCTGGAGCAGGCCTGCCGGGAGGCGGTGAAATGGAACGAGCCCTTGCCGGTGTCGGTCAATATCTCACCGGTGCAATTCCTGCTTCCCAATCTGTTCGACCAGATCTTCGGCATCCTGCGGCGCACGGGATTGGAGCCGCGCAGGCTGGAGCTGGAGATCACCGAGGCTGCCCTTCTGCACAATCGCGAAGATGTCCTTGCCACCCTCGGACGACTGCGCATCCACGGGGTGCACATCGTCATGGACGATTTCGGTACCGGGCATTCCTCGCTCAGCAACCTGCAGACCTTCCCGTTCGACAAGCTGAAGATCGATTGCAGTTTCACGGCCCTGATCGACAAGGACCCTTCAGCGCATGCGATCGTCAGGGCGATCATCGCGCTTGGCAACAGTCTCAACCTGCCTGTCGTGACCGAGGGCGTGGAAACGGAGCGGCAAAAACAGATCCTGGTCGACGAAGGCTGCCTGCAGGTTCAGGGGTTCCTCACCGGCAGGCCGGGTGTTGCGCCGAGCACGGGGCAGGAGGAGCAGGTAGGCGAATGGGCGACAGCGGCGCTGCGCGCCGACGGCTGAAGCGGTAGCCTGAAAACGCCAACGGCCGAGCGCCATGCGCCCGGCCGCTTATTTTTGGGGCTTGCCTACAGCGCCGCGCGTCTTATCAGACGCGCAAAGGTCGCTGTAAGACTTTGAACTGCTGCATGTTTTTGTCCTTACATCGGTTACGAATGAAGGAACATGCAGTAGGTCTTAACCGACGCTGATCTGGCGCTTTTCCACGACCGACTTTACCGCCGCGTCGGCAAGCGCCAGCGCTGCCAGGCCATCCTTGCCGGAAGGCGTGATTTCCGTGCCCTTTTCGATCGCAGAGATGAAGCTCTCGATCTCGTTGGCATAGGCTTCGGTGTAGCGGGTCATGAAGAAGTCGTGCAGCGGCGGGCGGGTGTAGCCGTCGCCATTGGCGATTTCGATCGAGATTGGGCGCTGGTTCTCGGCCGAGACGACACCCTTGGAACCATGCACCTCGATGCGCTGGTCGTAGCCGTAGGTGGCGCGGCGCGAGTTGGATATGATCGCCTGCTTGCCGGATGCAGTCTGCAGGATCACCGAAACGCTGTCGTAGTCGCCGGCTTCGCCGATCGCCTTGTCGACGAGCACGGCAGCGGTCGCCGTGACCGATACCGGCTCTTCGCCGAGCAGGAAGCGCGCCATGTCGAAGTCATGGATGGTCATGTCGCGGAAGATGCCACCCGAACGCTTGATGTAATCGACCGGCGGCGCGCCGGGATCGCGCGAGGTGATCGTCACCATCTCCACATCGCCGATCTTGCCGGCGTCGATGGCCTTGCGAACGGCCATGAAATGCGGATCGAAGCGGCGGTTGAAGCCGACCATCAGCTTGCCCTTGGTCTCGGCAACCACCTTCATGCAGGCCCTGACGCGATCGACATTGAGATCGATGGGCTTTTCGCAGAAGATCGCCTTGCCGGCGCGGGCGAAACGCTCGATCAGGTCGGCATGGGTGTCGGTCGGAGTGCAGATGACGACGGCGTCGATATCAGCTGACTTTTCAATAGCCTCGATAGTGCGGACCTCGCAGCCATAGGCCTTGGCGATGGCATCGGCGGCCGCCGGGAAGGCATCGGCAACGGCGACGAGCACGGCATCGGGATTGCCGCTGACGGCCTTTGCGTGAACCTTGCCGATGCGTCCGGCGCCCAGAAGACCAAATCTCACTGTCATCTCAGTTTCTCTCGAATTCCGGTACGCGACCGGGAAGGGGCGTGATGATCGGCGCTCATCGCGCAAAGGCGCCGCGGAAGGGCAATTCCGCGAATCGGTTGCAAGGTGTCTGTCGGCAATGTTGCGCCAGCGGATGCCGCGCGCCTTCCTCTCCCTCGCTCGCCCCTTTCTCCCGCACGGCACTTTGATATGTGCGTTCGGAATGAAAAGGTCGATGAAATCATTTTCGGAATTTTTATTCCATTTTGATGGTGTCCGTCAAGGGCGTGCAACGGCCGCGGGCTTGCGGCAGCGGGTGCATTTCCCCTACAAGAAATCCTTTGCCGAATTCGAGCGCAAGCAGCCAGAGGACAGGATGATCAAACTCATCGACCCGGACCACGCCTTTTACCGTCCCCTGTGGCGCCGGATCTTGATATTCCTGGTCTGTGCAGGATGGGCAGCGCTTGAATTCTATCACGACCAGCCGTTCTTCAGCATCATCGCGCTCGCGATCGCTGCCTATGTCGGCTCTTCACTTTTGCTGTTCTACAAGCCGACCGACAAGGCTGCAGGTGTTGAGAGTACTGCTGCGAAGGCTGCAGGTGTTGAGAGTACTGCTGCGAATGACGAAGCGCCAAAGGCCGACAACGACGCCTGAAGGGAAGTCAGGCCGCCAGCAACTGACGTGATGCCTCGTCGATCAGCATGTTGGCGAGCTTCATCCGCACCGTGGCGTTGGCACGAAAATCCTGCGGCAGGCGGTCGGGATGATTGGCCGCGGCAAAGCTTCGCCGCTTGGCGGCAAGCGTTGCGAGCGTTTCCCGGTCGCCGAGGTCCAGTTCTTCGGCAACTTCTTCAAGGCTGGTGCGATTGAGAAACTCCGGCATCGGCTCTGCCGGGGGCGGCTCGACGAACGACGTATCGAAATAGGCGCGCTCGACCGCGCTGCGCGCAGCCGATCCGCTCTCGTTGGCGCCGGCGACGAACGTGGTTGCGAACGAAGGCGCGCGCGGCGTCGCGGCAATTTCCGTTTCGGCGGTTCCTTCCTCGTCTTCTTCCGTCTTCAGCCGCTCGAGCACGGACTGAAACACCGACATTCCAAACATGCAACCTCCGCCAATCCGGCGCAAAATGCCGGATGGAGATTATCCCAGGCTGATCAACATGGTTGATCATGCCGGGCTGATCAGGCTGATCAGGCCCGCCCCTGCTTGAGAATGAGATCGTAGAGCAGCTTGGCGCTCGGCGGCAGAGCGCGTCCCTCGGCGGTGATCAATCCATAGGGTTTGATACGGATCGGAATCTCGGTCTTGAGGATGCGGATTTCGCCGGCCGGCGTGCCGTTGTCGGCGATCAGGTTGGCGACGTCGAGCGCCACCGGCGCGATCGCATTGGTGTTGCGCACGATCGACAGTGTCAGGATGATCGAGGAGGTGTTGATCACGGTCGCCGGTAGCCGCACGCCGGCGGACATGAAGCTGTCTTCGACCGCGCGACGCAGCAGCGTTCCCGGCGGCTGGAACACCCAGTCGTAGGCGGGGAGATCCTCGGCATCGGCGACGGTTTTTTCGAGCAGCGGGTGGCCGTCGCGCACGATCAGGCAGACCTCCTCATAGCCGATCTCGACCATGTTGAAGAGCCTCGGGCTGAGATCGTCCGGGATTCGCCCGACGACGAAGTCGTGGCGGGCGGCGAGCAGCTCGCGTGTCAGCACGTTGCTGTTTTCGATCTGGATGTTGATCTCGATGCCGGGATAGGCCGTGATGACCTGGCGGATCGCCGGTACGGCGAGGTTGAGCGCCGGTCCGGTCACCGAGCCGATCGACACCGAGCCGCCGCTGCCGGTCTTCAATTCGTTGATTTCGCGTGAGGCCTCGCGCAGTTCCAGAAAGATCGTGCGCGCCCGCCGCGCCAGCGCCTGGCCGTAGCGGGTCAGTTCCACGCCGCGTGCGACTCGCTCGCAGATCGGCGCCTTCAGGATCGTCTCGATCTCCGCGAGCATGCGCGATGCGGCCGGCTGGGAGATGCCGAGGGTCTCCGCAGCCGCACTGATGCGACGATGATCGTCGATCGCCAGGATCAGTCGGAGGTGATTGATCTTCAGGCCCGAGCGAAACAGCCCGCTGTCGAACTGTTCGGCAGCAACCCCTGTGGCGCCGGGCTTTCCGTCCTTGATCATCGCAGGCAATCCAGTTTTCAGGATGTTTCAAAAATCACACTGTTTTTGAGTATTATATCAATAATGGTATGGTAGCAAAGCGATATTGTATTTGACAGTTATGGCTTTTGATTCCAGTTTTTTCCCATGTGCCAGTGCATGTGGGAGCATGCGGGCGGGGAGGACTTCCTTCACCTCAATCCACTGCCGGAGACGCGATCTCCGGGCCGGTGGATCGCTGCGCATAGGACGGGGAGGCTGCGGGCCTGCCGGCTTCAACACTTTTGGGAGAGACCAGATGAAACTGATTACTTCGCTTCTCGCAGCGGCCGCGATCTCTGTCGCGTCGTTTGCGGCACCCGCCTTCGCTCAGGACAAGGGCACGGTCGGTATTTCCATGCCGACGAAGACCTCGACCCGCTGGATTTCCGATGGCGAGACCATGGAGAAGCTGTTCAAGGAAGCCGGCTACACGCCGGACCTGCAGTTTGCCGACGATGATATCCCGAACCAGCTTGCCCAGATCGAGAACATGGTCACCAAGGGTGCCAAGGTTCTCGTCATCGGCGCCATCGACGGCACGACGCTTTCCGACATCTTGCAGAAGGCCCATGACGCCGGCGTCAAGGTCATCGCCTACGACCGTCTGATCCGCGATTCGGGCAATGTCGATTACTACGCCACCTTCGACAACTTCCAGGTCGGCGTGCAGCAGGCAACCTCGCTGGTGCAGGGCCTGAAGCTCGACGGCGCGACCGAACCGAAGAACGTCGAACTGTTCGGCGGTTCGCCTGACGATAACAACGCCTTCTTCTTCTACGATGGCGCGATGTCGGTTCTGCAGCCGCTGATCGACAGCAACAAGATCGTCGTCAAGTCCGGCCAGAAGGGCATGGATCAGGTCGGCACGCTGCGTTGGGACGGTGCCGTTGCCCAGGCCCGCATGGAAAACCTGCTGTCCGCCAACTACACCGATGCCAAGGTCGATGGCGTTCTTTCGCCCTATGACGGTCTGTCCATCGGTATCATCTCGGCTCTGAAGGGCGTCGGTTACGGCTCCGGTGATATGCCTATGCCTGTTGTCACTGGCCAGGACGCCGAACTGCCGTCGGTCAAGTCGATCCTTGCCGGCGAACAGTATTCGTCGATCTTCAAGGACACGCGCGAACTCGCCAAGGTCACGGTCGGCATGGTCAACGCGATCATGGAAGGCAAGGAGCCTGAAGTGAACGACACCAAGACCTACGACAACGGCGTCAAGGTCGTTCCGTCCTACCTCCTGAAGCCGGTTGCGGTCGACAAGTCCAACGTCAAGGATGTGATGGTCTCCTCCGGTTACTACACCGAAGATCAGATCAACAACTGATCGGAAGAAGCACAAGGGGTCCGCGATCCTTCGCGGACCCTTTTATCCAGGTGAGAGAGACTGTACTCTCTTGCCGACTGCCGCTGGAATGACTGAACATGGACAATATCATTCTCGAAATGCGTGGCATCACCAAGACGTTTCCTGGCGTCAAGGCGCTGGACAATGTCAGCTTCAAGGTTCGCGAAGGTGAGATCCACGCTCTGGTCGGTGAAAACGGCGCCGGCAAATCGACGCTGATGAAGGTACTGAGCGGCGTCTATCCCGCCGGTACCTACCAGGGCGAGATCTACTACGACGGCGAGCCCCGCCGCTTCTCGACCATCTCCGACAGCGAAGACCTCGGCATCATCATCATCCATCAGGAACTGGCGCTGGTTCCGTTGCTGTCGATCGCCGAAAATATCTTTCTCGGCAACGAGATCGCCACCAATGGCGTGATCCATTGGCCGCAGACCTTTGCCCGCACCCAGGAGCTCCTGAAGAAGGTGGGCCTGAGCGAACCGCCGGCGACGCTGATCACCGACATCGGCGTCGGCAAGCAGCAACTGGTCGAGATCGCCAAGGCGTTGTCGAAGAAGGTCCGGCTCCTGATCCTTGACGAGCCGACCGCTTCGCTCAACGAAACCGATTCCGATGCGCTTTTGAAGCTCCTGATGGAGTTTCGCGCGCAGGGCATGACCTCGATCATCATCTCTCACAAGCTGAACGAGATCCGCAAGGTCGCCGACCAGATCACCATCCTGCGCGACGGCGGTGCTGTCGAAACGCTCGACTGTAAGACCGAGGATGTCGGTGAAGACCGGATCATCAAGGGCATGGTCGGCCGCGCCATGGAAGACCGTTACCCGCCGCGCGAGCCTGACATCGGCGAGACGCTGCTGGAAGTGAAGAACTGGAACGTCTTCCACCAGCATCACCGCGACCGGCAGTTCCTGCACGACGTCAATTTCACCGTGCGCGCCGGCGAGGTCGTCGGCATTGCCGGCCTGATGGGTGCCGGGCGAACCGAAACAGCGATGAGCATCTTCGGCAAGTCCTGGGGCCACAAGATCACCGGCGACGTTTTGATGCGCGGCAAGCCGGTCGACGTCAGCACCATCCCGCGCGCCATCGACGCCGGCCTTGCCTACGTCACCGAGGACCGCAAGCAGCTGGGCCTCGTGCTGATCAATAATATCAAGGAGAACACCACGCTCTCCAACCTGAAGGCCGTGGCGTCCAACGGCGTCATCGACGATCGCAAGGAGGTCAAGGTCGCCTCCGATTATCGTTCGAAGCTGCGCATCCGTTCGCACTCGATCTATCAGGAAACGGTCAATCTTTCCGGCGGCAACCAGCAGAAGGTGGTGCTGTCGAAATGGCTGTTCACCAATCCGGAGGTCCTCATCCTCGACGAGCCGACACGCGGTATCGATATCGGCGCGAAGTATGAGATTTACACCATCATCAACCAGCTTGCAGCCGAGGGCAAAGGCATCCTGATGATTTCATCGGAAATGCCGGAACTGCTTGGAACCTGCGACCGCATCTACGTCATGAACGAAGGCCGCATCGTCGCCGAGCTTTCGAAGGCGGAAGCGAGCCAGGAATCCATCATGCGTGCCATCATGCGTTCAGGGGAGAAACACTAATGGTCGCCGATACGAGCAACCAACCAAACAAACCCTCGATCGGGGACTATCTCAAGAACAACATCCGCGAATACGGCCTGCTGGTCGCGCTCGTGGTCATCATGCTGTTCTTCCAGTTCGTCACCAATGGCGTCCTATTCCGCCCGGTCAACATCACCAACCTGGTGCTGCAGAACTCGTTCATCGTCATCATGTCGCTGGGCATGCTTTTGATCATCGTTGCCGGTCATATCGACCTTTCGGTCGGCTCGATCGTCGCCTTCATCGGAGCGATATCGGCGATCATGCTGGTCAAATGGGGCCTACCGGCGATCGTCGTCATCCCCGCCTGTCTGATCGTTGGCGGCATCATGGGGGCGGCGCAGGGCTATTGGGTCGCTTACCAGAAGATACCGTCGTTCATCGTCACGCTGGCCGGCATGCTTGTCTTTCGCGGGCTCACCTATGTGGTGCTCGGCGGTCGGCCGATCGGCCCGTTCCCGAAGGAATTCCAGCTGCTTTCGACCGGCTTCGTCCCGGATTTCCTTTACTTCCTTAATCCCAAACCCGACCTCATCCAGAACATGGTGGCGTTGGTGGCGGTGCTGGCGCTTGTCGGCTATGCCATCTATGCAGGCGTGAGCAATCGCCGGGTCAACGAGCAGCACGGCAGCGAAAACGAGCCCTTCGTCTTCTTCGCCATCCAAATGGCGGTTATCGCCGTCGTTGCATTGTTCATCGGCTATCAGCTTTCGACCTATCGCGGCCTGCCGAACGTGCTGATCGCCATGGGCGTGCTGATCGCGCTTTACACCTTCGTCACCACGCGCTCGACGGTTGGTCGTCGCATCTATGCCATGGGCGGCAACGTCAAGGCGGCGAAGCTCTCCGGCATCAACACCGAGCGGCTGACCTTCTACACCTTCATCAACATGGGCGTTCTGGCAGCACTCGCCGGCATGATCATCACCGCGCGGCTTAATTCGGCGACGCCGAAGGCCGGTGTCGGCTTCGAGCTCGACGTCATTGCTGCTTGCTTCATCGGCGGCGCTTCGGCCTCCGGCGGTGTCGGCAAGATCACCGGCGCGGTGATCGGCGCCTTCATCATGGGCGTGATGAACAATGGAATGTCGATCATGGGCATCGGCATCGATTACCAGCAGCTGATCAAGGGTCTGGTGCTGCTCGCTGCCGTCTTCTTCGACGTCTACAACAAGAACAAGGGCTGACGAGCGACCGGAACGCCCGGATCGAACAAGTACCATTGAGCGGGCAGCCTCGGCTGCCGGGAGTGACAGCCTGGACTGTCAGGATTGGGTGGCGCGAGCCACCCGAGGGGTGGCTGTTTGCCTGAGACCAGGTGAGAGCATGGCCCATACGATGCAAGGAAGGACAGGATCGTGCTGATTTCTCAGATCAGAAACGAAGACGGATCGGTAACGGTCGCGGTGCGCGCGGCGGGTGAAGCGGCCCGCGCCGTCAACGGTGCAACGAGCGTTTACGCGCTGGCGATGGAAGCGGCCAATGCCGGGCGCAGCCTCAAGGAGACGATCGAGGCCAAGGGTCTTGGCGCTCTGGTCGATCTCGAAAAGGCCTATGCCGATGGACGTTTCCTGCCGCCGATCACCCATCCCGATCCGGCCCATCTGCATCTGACCGGGACCGGTCTGACACACCTAGGCTCAGCCGCAACCCGCGACGCCATGCACAAGAAGACCACCGAAACGGCAGTGGAGACGCTCACCGACTCCATGAAGATGTTCCGCATGGGACTTGAAGGCGGCAAGCCAAAACAAGGTGAAATCGGTGCGCAGCCGGAATGGTTCTACAAGGGCAACGGTACCTCTGCCGTCGCTCCCGGAGCGGCGCTCGTATCGCCGGCCTTTGCCGAAGACGGCGGCGAGGAGCCGGAAATGGCCGGCATTTACGTGATCTCGGACAAGGGCGTGCCGTTCCGCATCGGCTTTGCCGTTGCCAACGAGTTTTCCGACCACAAGACCGAGCGGGTCAACTATCTCTGGCTCGCCCACTCGAAGCTGCGCCAGGCGAGCTTCGGCCCTGAAATTCGCGTCGGTGCGGCGCCTGAGGATGTCAGGGGCACATCGCGCATCCTGCGCGGCGGCAAGGTGCTTTGGGAAAAGCCGTTCCTTTCGGGCGAGGCCAACATGTCGCATAGCTTTGCCAACCTCGAACACCACCACTTCAAGTACGGCCTGTTCCGTCAGCCGGGCGACGTCCATGTGCACATGTTCGGCACGGCGACACTGTCCTTCGGTGATGGCATCCGCACCGAGGAGGGGGATGTCTTCGAGATCGAGGCCGCCGAGTTCGGTCTCGCCCTGCGCAACCCGCTAGCCATCGCCACCGACGAGCCGGTCGCCATACATCAGCTCTGATATATCTGGTATGCCGGCGGCAGGCCGCCGAGCAGCGGCTACCCGCGAAAACAAGATGAAGGAGGCTGAGGCCCATGACATTGCACCAGAACCTGATTGCCGGCGAATGGGTTGGCGGTGATGGCGTTGCCAATATCAATCCGTCCGACACCAACGACGTGATCGGGGAGTATGCCCGCGCCTCGGCCGAGGATGCCAAGGCGGCGATTGCTGCGGCCAAAGCTGCCTTTCCGGGCTGGTCGCGCTCCGGCATTCTCGAGCGCCATGCCATCCTTCGAAAGACCGCCGACGAGATCCTGGCGCGCAAGGATGAACTCGGACGCCTGTTGTCGCGCGAAGAGGGCAAGACGCTGGCCGAAGGCATCGGCGAGACCGTGCGAGCCGGCCAGATCTTCGACTTCTTCGCTGGCGAAGCGCTCAGGCTGGCCGGCGAGGTCATCCCGTCGGTGCGCCCGAACATTGGTGTCGAGATCACCCGCGAGCCGGTCGGTGTCGTCGGCATCATCACGCCGTGGAATTTCCCGATCGCCATTCCCGCCTGGAAGATCGCGCCGGCGCTTTGCTACGGCAACACCATCGTCTTCAAGCCGGCCGAACTGGTGCCCGGCTGCTCATGGGCGATCGTCGACATCCTCGTGCGCGCCGGCCTGCCGAAGGGCGTCTTGAACCTGGTCATGGGCAAGGGCTCGGTCGTCGGCCAGGCGATGCTCGACAGCCCCGATATCCAGGCGATCACCTTTACCGGCTCGACCGGTACGGGAAAGCGTGTGGCGCTCGCCTCGGTCGAGCACAATCGCAAGTACCAGCTGGAGATGGGCGGCAAGAACCCGTTCGTGGTGCTCGACGATGCCGATCTTGGCGTTGCCGTCGAGGCTGCCGTCAACTCCGCCTTCTTCTCCACCGGCCAGCGCTGCACGGCGTCCTCGCGGGTGATCGTCACGGAAGGCATTCACGACCGGTTCGTTCAGGCGATGGGCGAGCGCATGAAGGGTCTGGTCATCGACGATGCCTTGAAGGCCGGCACCCATATCGGTCCGGTGGTCGACCAGAGCCAGCTCAAGCAGGACACCGACTACATCGCCATCGGCAAGCAGGAAGGCGCGAAACTCGCCTTCGGCGGCGAACTCCTGAAGCGCGACACGCCCGGCTTCTACCTGCAACCGGCGCTGTTTACCGAGGCGACCAATCAGATGCGCATCAGCCAAGAAGAGATCTTCGGACCGGTCGCGTCGGTGATCCGGGTGAAGGACTATGACGAGGCGCTCAGCGTTGCCAACGACACGCCGTTCGGGCTGTCGTCGGGCATTGCCACCACCAGCCTGAAACATGCGACGCATTTCAAGCGCAATGCCGAGGCCGGTATGGTGATGGTCAACCTGCCGACCGCCGGCGTCGATTTCCACGTGCCTTTCGGCGGCCGCAAGGGCTCCTCCCATGGCTCGCGCGAGCAGGGGCGCTATGCCGCCGAATTCTACACAACCGTCAAGACGGCCTACACCCTGGCTTAAGGGGCGCCGTCCAGGGCCCGCGTTTCGGCGCGGGCCGCTCAAGGAAGGACAACATGAAGAAGAAAGCTGAGTGGCCGCGCAAGCTGCGCTCCCAGGAATGGTTCGGCGGCACGGGCAAGAATGCCATCATGCATCGCTCCTGGATGAAGAACCAGGGCCTGCCTGCCGACACCTTCGACGGCCGGCCGATCATCGGCATCTGCAACACCTGGTCGGAGCTGACGCCGTGCAACGCGCACTTGCGCGATCTCGCCGAGCGGGTGAAGCGCGGCGTCTACGAGGCGGGTGGCTTCCCGGTCGAATTCCCGGTCTTTTCCGTCGGCGAAAGCACGCTGAGGCCGACGGCCATGATGTTCCGCAACCTGGCGGCCATGGATGTCGAAGAGGCGATCCGCGGCAATCCGGTTGACGGCGTCGTGTTGCTTGGCGGCTGCGACAAGACCACGCCGAGCCTCTTGATGGGGGCTGCCAGTGTCGACATCCCCGTCATTCTCGTTTCCGGCGGCCCGATGCTGAACGGCAAGTGGCGCGGCAAGGATGTCGGCTCCGGCACCGCCATCTGGCAGTTTTCGGAAATGGTGAAGTCCGGCGAGATGTCGCTGGATGAGTTCATGGATGCGGAGCAGGGCATGGCGCGTTCTGCCGGCAGCTGCATGACCATGGGCACGGCCTCGACCATGGCCTCCATGGCCGAAGCGCTCGGCATGACGCTTCCCGGCAATGCTGCGATCCCCGCCGTCGATGCCCGCCGGCGGGTGATCTCCCAGCTTTCCGGCCGTCGTATCGTCGACATGGTCAAGGAGGACCTGAAACCGTCCGACATCCTGACGCGCGAGGCGTTCGAGAATGCCATTCGCGTCAACGGTGCTGTCGGCGGCTCGACCAATGCGGTGCTGCATCTGCTGGCGCTTGCCGGCCGCATCGGTGTCGAACTGACGCTCGACGACTGGGACAGGCTTGGCCGCGACGTGCCGACGATCGTCAACCTGCAGCCGTCGGGCAAGCACCTGATGGAAGAGTTCTACTACGCCGGCGGTCTGCCGGTGGTGATCAAGGCCGTCGGCGAAATGGGCCTCCTGCACAAGGACGCTTTGACCGTCACCGGTGACACGATCTGGAACGGCGTCAAGGACGTCACCAACTACAATGACGACGTCATCGTTCCGCGCGAAAAGGCGCTGACGCAGTCGGGCGGCATCGCGGTGCTGCGCGGCAATCTGGCGCCCAAGGGCTGCGTCTTGAAGCCGTCGGCGGCATCGCCGCACCTGATGCAGCACAAGGGCCGCGCCGTGGTCTTCGAAAGCATCGAGGACTATCACGCCCGCATCAACCGCGATGATCTCGACATCGACGAGACCTGCGTGATGGTGCTGAAATACTGCGGGCCCAAGGGGTATCCCGGCATGGCCGAGGTCGGCAACATGGGCTTGCCGCCGAAGGTGTTGAAGAAGGGCATCACCGACATGATCCGCATTTCCGATGCGCGCATGTCGGGCACGGCCTATGGCACCGTCATCCTTCACACCGCGCCGGAAGCCGCCGACGGCGGTCCGCTGGCGCTGGTGGAAAACGGCGACATGATTGCCGTCGACGTTCCAGCCCGCAGCATCCAGCTCGATGTTTCCGATGAGGAACTGGCCCGGCGTCGGGCGGCCTGGATTTCCCCGGTCAAGCCGCAAAAGGGCGGTTATGCCGGCCTTTACGTCAACACGGTCATGCAGGCAGACACCGGCGCCGACCTCGATTTCCTGGTTGGGGCGCGCGGTTCCGTCGTCGAACGCGACAGCCACTAGGCAGACTGAGCACGAGCGAAATCGTCGCTCGTGCTCCTCTAATCATCACCCCGGAGCTGCCGCGTTGTTTCGGCCGACAAGTACCAGGAAAACCAGCTTCGGCATGATCATTTGCTTCTGCCCTGCCTGTCGTTCAAAAGGAAACGTCGAAGTGGGAGCGGCGTTGCTTCGCCAGGCGCTTCGTTTGCAGCGTTCGACGATATGCCCGCGGGGGAGCGGCGAAAGGTGCTGAAGCGCTGTCGCGATGTGCTCGATGGCGGTTATGACAGCGGGCTGGCTTCGCTCTGCCGGCTGTTGCAGTCGAGCGCCTCGCGCTAGATCGCTCATTTCTGCTCGCGCACCGACGTTCACAAGCACGCGCTGAAGCCGCGCGAGGGTGGTTCAATGGGGTGCACCGTTGTGCGTCCCATCGGAGGTCTCACTGGCTTTGCGTCTGGCTCTGGCTTTGCGTCTGCTGCTCGACGGTCACCGAAACCTTCAGCGTTTCATTCGCCTCACCATGGATCAGGCCGGATATCGGGGCGGCATCGCGGTAGCACAGGCCCGTGGCGATGCGCACGTAACGGTCATCAGGGCAGATCTTGTTGGCGGCATCGAAGCCGACCCAACCGAGGCCGGGAAGATGCACTTCGGCCCAGGCGTGACTGGCCGTCTGCTCCGTCTGCCCTTCCATCATCAGGTAGCCGGAGATGTAGCGCGCCGGCATGTCGAGCGAGCGGGCCGCCGAGATCAGAATATGGGCATGGTCCTGGCAGACGCCCTTGCCGGCCTCAAGCGCATCTTCGGCCGAAGTCTCCGCATGGGTTTCGCCGGCCTTGTACTCCACGGCCTCATGGATCATCGCCATCAACGCATGCATGCGGGCAAGGTCGGTTTCGCCCTCTGCCGACTTCGCGAGGTCGCGGATCAGCTTGCCCGCCTTTGTCAGCGGCGTCTCGCGGGCAAAGAGCCACAGCGGCACATAGGACTGGTGCGGACCGAAGACGCCGGCGCGATCCTCGGTGTGGACCTCGCCGGAGGCGGCGATGCGGATCGCCTCCCGATCGCCGTCGACGCTGACCAGATGGACACGGTTGCCGAAGTGATCGTCGTAGCTCACCTCCATCGCCGCACCGTCGAGGAGCGTCTGCCAGCCGAGTACGGTCTGGCCGACGCCTGTGGTCGGCGTTAGCCGCAGCCGCTGCAGCGCATACTGCACCGGCTCGTCGTAATGGTATTCGGTCGTATGGCTGATTTTCAGGTGCATGCTGTCCTCCCGAAACTCAGTTGAAACGATAGCCGTCGGAGATTTCCTGGCCCAGACGATTGTTCTGGCTGATGAAATCCTCGAGATATTCGTGCAGGCCCTGGTCCATGATGTCGGTGATCGAGCGGCTGCGGAGTGCGGCCAGCGTGCGGTCAGCCGTTTCATGCGCCTCGTGGCGCTCGCCATACTCGCGCTCTAGATAGCCGAGGTTGCTGGCGATCTTCTCGTAGCAGTAGGCCAGCGAGCGCGGCATGCGACCGTTGGAGATCAGGAAGTCGGCGATGTTGGCCGGTTTCAGTTCGGCGTCATAGACCCAGCCGTAGGCGCGGTGGGCCGAGACCGAGCGCAGGATCGATTCCCACTGCACATTGTCCATCGACGAGCCGACGGCTGCGACCGCCGGCAAGAGCACGTAGTATTTCACGTCGAGGATGCGCGCGGTGTTGTCGGCCCGCTCGATGAAAGTGCCGATGCGCGAGAAATTGAAGATCTCGTTCCGGAGCATGGTGCCGTGGAAGGCGCCACGGATGAGGCCGGCGCGACGCTTGATCGCGTCGATGATCTCCGGCATGTCGGTCTGGCGCGCTTTCCTCGACAGCATCGCCTTCATCTCGAGATAGCACTCGTTTGTCGCCTCCCAGGTCTCGCGCGTCAGCGCGGTGCGCACCATGCGGGCGTTGTGGCGGCCCGCCTCGATGCAGGACATCACGCTCGACGGATTGGCGCGGTCGCGCAAAAGGAAGTCGATGGCGTCGATGCTGGTCAGTGTTTCGTGCACTTCGTCGTAGAGTTCGCGCACGCCCGCACTTTGCAGCACGCCGTCCCAGTCGCCCTCCGTTGCGCCGCTGCGGGTCAGCGCCATGCGCAGGCCGGCATCGATCAGCCGGGCGCTGTTTTCGGCGCGTTCGATGTAGCGGAACATCCAGTAGAGACCGTTTGCAGTTCTTCCCAACATGGTCTCAGTCCTCCAGCACCCAGGTGTCCTTGGTCCCGCCGCCCTGGCTGGAGTTCACGACAAGCGAACCGGCCTTGAGGGCGACGCGCGTCAGGCCGCCGGGAATGATCTGCACCTTGTCGGAGACAAGGACATAGGGACGAAGATCCACATGCCGGGGCGCGATGCCCTTGTTGACGAGGATCGGCACGGTCGACAGCGACAGCGTCGGCTGGGCGATGTAGTTGGTCGGGCGGGCCTTGAGCTTTTCGGCAAAGAGCGCGCGCTCCTTCTTGCTGGCGGTCGGGCCGACCAGCATGCCGTAGCCGCCGGAGCCGTGTACCTCCTTGACCACCAGTTCTTCCAGATGCTCGAGCACGTATTTCAGGCTCTGCGGCTCGGAACAGCGCCAGGTCGGCACGTTTTCTAAGAGCGGCTTGCGGCCGGTGTAGAACTCGACGATCTCGGGCATGTAGGAATAGATCGCCTTGTCGTCGGAAATGCCGGTGCCGGGCGCGTTGGCGATGGTGATGTTGCCGGCGCGGTAGACATCCATGATGCCAGGCACGCCGAGCGCTGACTCCGGACGGAAGGTCAGGGGATCGAGGAAGTCGTCGTCGACGCGGCGATAGAGCACGTCGATCGCCTCGTAGCCGCGGGTGGTGCGCATCTTCACCTTGCCGTCGATGACGCGCAGATCCGAGCCCTCGACCAGTTCGACGCCCATCATGTCGGCGAGAAAGGCATGTTCGTAATAGGCTGAGTTGTAGATGCCGGGGGTGAGGACTGCGACGCGAGGCTTGCCGCTGCAGCCGGGAGGCGCCAGCGACGCCAGGCTCTGGCGCAGGAGGTTCGGGTAATTCTCGACCGGGCGCACGCGGTTCTGATGGAAGAGTTCGGGGAACATCTGCATCATCGTTTCGCGGTTTTCCAGCATGTAGCTGACACCGGACGGCGTGCGGGCATTGTCCTCCAGCACGTAGAACTGATCCTCACCGGTGCGCACGATGTCGGTGCCGACGATGTGGGTATAGACGCCGCCCGGCGGCCTGAAGCCGATCATCTGCGGCAGGAAGGCCACATTCTTCTCGATCAGTTCGCGCGGCACGCGGCCGGCGCGGATGATTTCCTGCTTGTGGTAGATGTCGTCGAGGAAGGCGTTGAGGGCGATGACCCGCTGTTCGATGCCCTGGGCGAGCTTGCGCCATTCGCGGCCGGAAATGATGCGGGGGATGAGATCGAAGGGGATGAGCTTTTCGGAACTGTCTGCGTGTCCGTAGACCGCGAAGGTGATGCCGGTTTTCCGGAAGATGTTCTCGGCGTCCTTTGATTTCGTTATGAGCCGATTTCTGTCCTGGCTGGCATACCATTCATGATAGGTCGAATATGGCTGGCGCGGACTGCTGTCCGCATTCATCATTTCGTCAAATGCCAAAGGCGTGGTCCCCTTATTTTTGACCATTTGAGTACAACGCTGGATGCAATGCAAGAAGCGTGCACAGTCGGGGGACAAGAAAGTTTTGGCGCGTTATTCCGGCGCTTTCGGGCACGGCGATGCCCAACAATGGGGCGGCAGGCGCCGGCGGACGAGCGTGCACCGATTCCGGTGCCTCAGAAAATAAGCAAATGCTTGAAATTTGGGCGGGCTCGGAAAACTAGCCGAGGCCAAACAGAACGATCGCCGCAGCCGCCAGGCTGGCCAGAACCAGCAGCGACAGTGTGGCGGCAGCACTTGCGCGCGGTCCGGCATCTGCGAGCTTGCGGATATCGACTTCGAGGCCGAGGCCGGCCATGGCGACGACGGTGAGCCACGTGGCGAGGTGCGCTGCACCGGCGGCGGCAGCGTCGGGGATCACGCCGCTGTTGCGGGCGATTGCGACTGCGAGGAAGCCGAGAATGAACCAGGGGACGAAATGCGCGAATGTGGCAGGGCGGGTAGGGCGCTTGCCGGTAGGCAAGCTTGGCGCCAGTGGATGCGCTTCGCCCTCACGGTTGATGATCGAGAAGCAAAGGACGACAGGGCCAAGCATCAGCACACGCACGAGCTTGACCAGGGTTCCGACCTGGACGGACAGCGCGCTGAACGGCGAGGCCGCCGCCAGCACCTGCGGCACGGCGTAGACGGTCATGCCGGCCAGCACGCCGAAGCCATAGGGTGACATGCCGAACCAGCCACCGATCAGCGGCAGTGTGAGAACGACGGCGATGCCGAGGATTGCGGTAAAGGAGATGGCTGCGGCGACCTCATCGCCCTCGGCACCGATTGCCGGCGCAACGGCGGCGATCGCCGAATTGCCGCAAATGGCGTTGCCGCAGGCAATCAGCGTTGCCATCCGCTTGGGCAGGCCGAGCAGCCGCGCAATCAGATAACCCGAGACGATCGAAAGAAAGACGATGCCGACGATGCTGGCGAGCAGCACCGGGCCGCTTGCCAGGATCGCCTTGAAGCTGAGGCTCGCACCGATCAGAACGATCGCCGCTTCCAAAAGCAGTTTGGACGAAAAGCGGATGCCGGCCATCCAGCGATCACCCGGTGTCCAGAAGATACGCAGCAGCGCGCCGAGAAGGATCGCGATGACAAGCGCTTCCAGCCAGGGACGGCCGGTCCAGCTCGCCTCGAACCGTTCAAGGACGAAGGCGGCGAGTGCGACGAGGCAACAGAGGATCAGACCCGGCGCGATGCGCGTCATGCGGGAAATGACTGTGGTTGCCGGGGTGGTGGATATGGAATGCGATCTGGACATGACCGCAACTTAGTCCGATTGATAAATCAGTCTAACGGATTGTTCTTGTCAATCTGATCGCTTTTTGCGATTGATTTTCTATGACACTCGATCAACTTCGCATTTTTGTGGCTGTCGCTGAGCGTCTGCATATGACGCGGGCGGCCGAGGCCATGAACGTCACGCAATCCGCCGCCAGTGCTGCGATCGCAGCCCTTGAAACGCAGCACGACGTCAGGTTGTTCGACCGCATCGGCCGCGGACTGGCGCTGACGGAGGCGGGAAAGGCGTTTCTGCCGGAGGCGAAGGCGGTGCTGGCGCGCGCTAGCGTGGCGACTGCCTGCCTCAACGACCTTTCACACCTGCGCCGAGGGACGCTCGCAATCGCCGCGAGCCAGACGGTGGCAAGCTATTGGCTTCCGGTGCGTCTCGCCCGCTTCACCCATGACTATCCGCATATCGACGTGAGGCTGACCGTGCGCAACACGGCGGTGGTTGCCGAGGCGGTCGAGGAGGGAACGGCGCAGCTCGGCTTTGTCGAGGGCAGGGTCGATGCGGAGAAACTCGACCATCGCAGCGTTGCGGTCGACCGGATCGCGATCTATGCGCCGCCTCGCCATTCGCTTGCCGGCAGGCCCGTCGATCTCGCAGCGCTGCTTGCCGCGCGTTGGGTGCTGCGCGAAGAAGGATCGGGTACGCGCGCCATGTTCCTGCAATCGATGCAGGCTCATGGTGCGGATACCGATCAGCTGAAGGTCGAGCTCGAATTGCCGTCGAACGAGGCGGTGCTGACGGCCGTCGAGAGCGGTCCGTTCATCACGGCCGTCTCCAGGCTCGCCGCCCAGCCCTTCGTCGATAGCGGCCGGCTGGTCGAGTTGCCGTTCGAGCTTGCCGAGCGCAGCTTCGAGCTGTTGACGCATCGCGACCGCCAGTTCAGCCGCGCGGCGCGCGCCTTCGTCGATCTGCTCTGACAGCCCTGTTGGCAGAGACGATTGCCATCTGATGCGGCTGGATTATCAATAGTCACCGCCGCTTGCGGCGCCCATGCCCTGCTTTCGCGAGAGGTGGCAATCGTGTTCGAAATCGTCGAAAGGCCCGCGCAGCGGATCGCCGGCTCCTTCTGGGAAGGGACCTTCGTCGAGGCGGCTGATGGTGCCGTCCGCCGGTTGATCGCGCAGATGCAGGAGCATCATCTGCGGCTGCATCCGAAGGATCACCCGACCCTCGTCGGCCTTTCCTGGAACGATCGCCTTGATGGCTTCCGCTATCTTGTCGGGTTCATATCGCAAACGGCGGAAACGACCCGCCACCCTGGCCATGTCGACCTCCCGGTCATGCGCTTCGTCAGCGCAATGCACCACCCTGATGATGGCGACGTCTTTGTTCACTATGAGCGCATGTTCGACTGGATCGCGTCGGAAGGCTTGGCGGTCGATACCAGCAGGCTGCACTACCGCGAGGAATACGATCCGGGCTTCGTTTCACTGTCGCTGTCGTCGCTGCGGCTGATGGTTCCCATTACGCCGCGCGTGACGGATGGCGCGTAAAGGGCGGGATAACACATTAAAACTTCTGCATAATCCTGCCCACGAACCGGTTGCGATTTATAGACTCATGCAGCCGGCTGATCGTCACCATCAGAAAAATTGCTTTGACCATCAACGCCCCCGCGTCTATCGCGGCTGACCTCCCTTTGCCCGTTTGGATAGGTCAATGACGCTCGCCCGCCTGGCTCCGGCCATCTTCGTATTGCTCTGGTCGACCGGCTGGGTCGTCGCCAAATATGCGGCTGTCTATGCCGATCCGCTGACGTTTCTGGTGTTGCGCTATACGCTGGCGATCCTGCTGTTCATCGGCTTCTGTCTCGTGACCCGGGCGAAATGGCCGACGTCATGGTCGGCCGCTGCCCACGCGGTCGTCTCGGGCATGTTTTTGCACGGGCTCTATCTCGGCGCCGTCTGGTGGGCGATCGGGCAGGGCGTGCCGGCGGCAATTTCCGGGATCATCGCCGGGTTGCAGCCGCTGATGACGGCTGTTGCCGCCTCCGTCGTCATCGACGAGCAGCTGAGCGTTCAGCAGAAACTCGGACTGGTGCTCGGCTTTTTCGGCATCGCCCTTGCCGTGCTGCCGAAGGTGCTTGTCATCGATACCGGCGCCACGCCGATCCATCTGCTGCCGGTTCTCATCAACGTCCTTGGCATGGCCGCCGTCACCTATGGCACCCTCTACCAGAAGCGGCATCTGCAAAGCGGCGACATCCGCACCATTGCGGCGCTTCAGTATCTCGGCGCGCTGATCGTCACCATTCCGCTTGCCCTGATGCTCGAAGATCTTCACGTCACCTGGAACCTGCAGATCTTTGCAGCGCTCGCCTGGTCGGTGCTCGGGCTATCCATGGGCGCAATTGCGCTGCTGCTCTATCTCATTCGCCGCGGCCAGGTGTCGCGCGCGGCCTCGCTCATCTATCTCGTGCCGCCGCTGGCGGCCGTTCAGGCTTGGCTGTTCTTTGGCGAGGCGCTGACGTTGCCGATGATCATCGGAACGGTGATTGCCGTCGCCGGCGTCTACCTCACCAACCGCAAACAGCAGGCATAAAAAACGGCGGGCCGAAGCGACCCGCCGTTCTCAACTCTTTGTTTTCATGTATTTCCGGACGAAGCCGCTTCACACGGCTCGCCTGAAATGCGCGTGAAGGTCAGCCCTGTTGGCCGCGGTTGCCGCCACCGGCGCCACGGCGCATGCCGCCCTGGCCGCCTTCACGGCGTTCGCCGGCCTGGCCTTCCGGACGCGGGCCCTTGTTGCGCCATTCGCCCGGCTTCTGGCCGGGACGACCATGGTGCTTCTTGGGCTCGTGGTTGCGGTTGCCTTCCGAACGGCCTTCGGCATGGGCCTGGCCGGCCGGGCGCTGGCCACGATGTTCCGTCTTCTGCGGACGGTCGTCGCGCAGGAGGTCGTCACCGGCAAAGCTGCTCGGAGCGAGTGCCGACTGGCGAGCCGGGCGCTCGCGGCGCGGGCGGGCTTCCTGGCGCTGACCGCCGCCGCCATTGCCGCGGTGCTGGCCGTTGCCATTGCCGTTGCCGCGACCGCCGCGTCCCTTGGACGGGCGAGCCTGGTCGGCAGGCGCTTCGCCGCTGGCGACAGCAATGTTGATGCCCATCAGCTTCTCGATGTCGCGAAGCAGGCGGATTTCGTCCGGTGCGCAAAACGCAATCGCAATGCCGTCGCGGCCGGCGCGGGCGGTACGGCCGATACGGTGAACATAGGCGTCCGGCACTTCCGGCAGGTCGTAGTTGTAGACGTGGGTGACGCCGGGGATGTCGATGCCGCGGGCAGCGACGTCGGTGGCGACAAGCACGCGGATCTCACCGTCACGGAAGGACTTCAAGGCGCGCTCGCGCTGGCCCTGGCTCTTGTTGCCGTGGATCGAGGCGGCCTTGAAGCCGACGTGGTCGAGATGCTTCATCAGCTTCTCGGCGCCATGCTTGGTGCGGCTGAAGATCAGCGACAGGCCATCCGGGTTCTCGGTCAGGGTCTTCTTGAGGATAACCGTCTTCAGGTCCTTGCCGGGAACGAAGTGAACATACTGCTCGACTTTGTCGGCAGCCTTGCCCGGAGGCGTGACCTGTACCTTGACCGGGTCGGTCAGGTACTCGCCGGCGAGTTCGGCAATCAGCTTCGGCATGGTGGCGGAGAACAGCAGCGTCTGGCGGTTCTTCGGCACGAGCTTGGAAATCTTGCGCAGGTCATGGATGAAGCCGAGGTCGAGCATCTGGTCGGCTTCGTCGAGCACGAGGTAGCGACCCTGGGTGAGCGTCACGGCCTTGCGGTTGATGAGGTCGAGCAGGCGGCCGGGCGTGGCAACCAGGATGTCGACGCCGCGGGCGAGCTGTTCGGTCTGCTTGTTGATCGAGACGCCGCCGACGACAACGCCGATCTTCAGCGGAGACTTCTTGACGAACAGCTTGAGGTTGGCGGCGATCTGGTTGACCAGTTCGCGGGTCGGCGCCAGCACGAGGGCGCGGATGTTGCGCGGGTCGGGACGCTTGCCGTCGGCAACCAGCTTTTCGATCATGGGCAGGCCGAAGGCGGCCGTCTTGCCGGTTCCGGTCTGGGCGAGACCGATCAGGTCGTGGCCCTTCAACACCAGCGGAATGGCCTGCGCCTGGATCGGCGTCGGCTTTTCAAAGCCGTTGGCGGACAGGGTCTCCAGAATGTGTTCGGAAAGACCAAGATCTTTAAAGGTGGACAAATGCATATACCTTTTGGGGGCGCCAAACGCATTCGCCGGAACCGCAGTCTGCTGTTCCGGTGTCGTTCGGCGTCAAGAACCCCGCGTGAATTGGGAACTTGTGGGTTAAGAAAAAGTCGTCAAGCGCCTGTGCTGTCGCCGCTTACGGCGTATGGGTGCGCTTTTCCTTCTTCACGGCTTTCTGTGTTGCCGAGGGCGCGCTCACGCGGCGGCCTGAAGGTGACGCTGCGTCCATGTCGTCGTTTTGGCCCCAAAAGTCAAGGTCCATCTTTTCGCAGGTGCGAAATGAGGTAGGGTTATTCATCAACCGACAGCTGAAAATCAGCGTCGGCTGCCTCCTGGCCGTTGACGAGGATGACGACGCGATGGGCGCCGGGATAATAACGGCGGGTCGTGATCGGCCGGATGGCGTGGCGCTTTTCGATCTCCATCGTCGCACCCGGCTCCAGCGTCGCGGATGTCCATTTGAAAACCTTGGGCGAGGTCGTGCCATTGGCTTTGCGGTGATGCACGGCGTAGTCGATCATGATTTTCTGGGCGGTCTTTGCGGTGTGCCTGACAGCCAGCTTGAAGACGAGGCTCTCGCCGAGCGTGATTTCCGGCCGGTCAAGCGAGAAAGCTGCGTCGATGCCTGCGGGTGCCGCAAAGCCGAAGTTCGAGAGGGCGGCCCCGTGGCCCTGCTTCAACAGCGTTCGCGACGCGTGGCGCAGCAGTTGCTGCCGTTCGGGCGAGGCGCCCGCCATGTGCTCGGCCACGAAGCCGGCCACCAGATCCGGGTGATCCTTGGCGATGTCGTTGAGGCTATTGGCGACCGAGCGGCGCACATAGTCTTCGGGATCGTCGATAAGGGACTTAACGATCGGCAGGATCGGATGGGGATCGCGGATAAGTTTCGGCAATCGCATCGCCCAGGGCAGGCGGGGGCGGGTGCCCTCGCTCGCCAGACGCCTGACGTGGTGATTGGCGTCTGTTACCCAAGAGCCGATGATCGCGAGCGCCCGTTCCTGGTCCTGGTCGATGAACACGCGGATACCGAACTCGGAGGTGAAGTGCGGCGTCAGCGCGCGCAACAGTGACAGCGACAACTCGAAATCGCCAAGGCCGCGCGCGGCGACATATTGGCTGATCGGCAGCAAGGCCCAGCCGCTGAGGCCGGGTCGATCATCGTTTGGCAGGCAGTCGCGAAGGGCGGCTGCTGCTTGCGGGAAGGATTGCGGCAGGGTTTCGATCAGCCCATCGCGGATCTGAAGGGATCGCTGCATCAGTTCCAGCGCCTCGAGATTTTCGCCGGCAAGCGCTTCGAACCGCTCGCGGTCGAAGGTCGGGTGGACCGCGCTCAGGCGGTCTGCGATGGTGGTGACGACGCCCGGATGCAGCAGGTTCTTCAGTGGTTCAGCCATTGCTGGATCGTCTTTCTGCTCAGATCTGTTGCTCGACCGCAAAATGCTGCATCAGCATTACCGCGCTGATCGCTGCCATGTAAGGGGCGAAATCCGGGTCTCGGCGCACGCGCTCGCCGGCCGATTTGGCCGCATCCAGCGTTTCCCATTCGACCAGATCGGCGAGCATATCTGCCTTTTCGCAGGAGCCGACGGCACGCCAGGAAATGAAACCCGGATATTGCGAGACGGCCTGCATCGCCCTTTGACGGGCGGCCGCGGCGGCCGGCCTGTCCGCGACGATGCAGACGGCGAGTTCGAGGATGCTTTCGGTGGTCATGTCATGCTCCCTGTTGATTGCCGCTTGACTTAATCACAAGGCAACTGACAGCCTTATGGCCACAACCGCACTCGGACCTGCGATGGGATTGCGCCAATGAGACCTGCCGACCGGCTGTTTCGAATCATCCAGCTCATGCGGGCGACCGGCCGGGCGATGACGGCGCAGGAAATTGCCGAGAAGATGGAGGTCGCGCGCCGCACCATCTATCGCGACATGGAGCACCTGATGGCGTCGGGCGCGCCGATCGATGGCGAGCGCGGTGTCGGTTATCTCCTGCGCGAAAGCTTCGACGCACCGCCGCTCGCCTTCACCTTCGAACAACTCGAGGCGCTGGCCTTCGGCGCGCGGGCGGTTCAGATGCTCGGCGATAGCAGGCTGGCGCAGGCCGCGCGCGAAGCGATGGACAAGATCGAGCATGGACTTCCGCCCGAACACGTGACGCGATTGCGCAGCGCCCCGATCCGCGCTTTCCGCTCGGCGCTGCAGCCGCAGACGCCGCCGGTGCTCGGTGACCTGCGCCGGGCGATCACGGAGGAGCGAAAGGTGCGCATCGCCTATGAAAGCCTCGCCGATCAGAATTCGCAACGCACTGTCTGGCCGCTGGGCTTGAGCGTCTTTGGGCATCATTGGCTGCTGACCAGCTGGTGCGAACTGCGCCAGGATTTCCGGGATTTTCGCGTGGATCGCATCCGGGAGATGAAGGTCGAGCGCGATCATTTCCAGCCGTCACCAGAGCGCAGCTTCGATGCCTATCTCGCGCGCATGTGAAACGGCCGATACACCAAGAAAGTGCACGCATTTGACGAAAGGAATGGAACCGGATCGGCCTTCATCCGTTTCTATTACAGGCTTATTCTGGCCTGCCCACGAGCAACATCATTTCATGGGAGACAATCGTGCAAAACCGGACTTGGATACTGGCCGCGGATGGCAACACGGCGCGCTTCGTCAAGGGCGTCAACCTGCGGAAGGACGAACGTCAGCACCCGGAGGAGGAGGTGATCCACACCGATCCCAAGCGGGCCCAGGACATTATGGCCGACAAGCCGGGGCGCAGTCATTCCTCGGTCGGTCATGGGCGCTCCGCCATGGAATATAGCAGTGATCCGGTGCGCGAGGAGAAACACCGCTTTGCCGCCGATGTGGCGAGCAAGATCGAAGGCTATCTGAACGACAATGCCTTCGACAGCCTGGTGATCTGCGCAGCTCCAAGGACGCTGGGCGACCTGCGCAAGCTGCTGTCCGCCAATGTGAAGCAGAAGACAGTCGCCGAAATCGACCGCAATTGCGTGACGGTGCCGATCGAGCAACTGATCGCAACCGCCCGCTCTGCCGTCTACCCCTGAGGCTTTTCCCGCAATCTGAAACGCTGCGTCCCGTCAAAAATCTGTCGGGACGCCGCCTTCCTCCTTGCGTTTGGCAACGAAGGCGTCGAGTTCGTCTTCGATCGCCGGATCCAGCGGCGGTCGTTCGTACTCGTTGAGCTTCTGTTTGAAGACGCGATTGGCGTGGTCATAGGTCGTCGGTCGACCGGCCTCCGTCCAGGTCTCGAAATTGCGCCAATCGGACAGGATCGGCGAATAGAAGGCGGTCTCGTAGCGCTGCAGCGTGTGCAGCGTGCCGAAATAGTGGCCGCCAGGGCCGACATCGCGTACTGCGTCGAGCCCGAGCGCATCCTCGCTGACGTCGAGCGGCGTTAGGAATTCTGCCACCATCTGTAGCATGTCGACGTCGAGGATGAATTTTTCGAACGAGGCGGTCAGCCCTCCTTCGCTCCAGCCGGCCGCATGCATGATGAAGTTGCCGCCCCCTTGCGTCAGTGCCCAGAGCGACAGGGCGGACTCGTAGGCGGCCTGCGCATCGAGCGTGTTGGCGGCGTTGGTGTTGGAGGTGCGGTAGGGAATGTTGTAGCGGCGGGCGAGTTGGCCGCCGGCGATGACTGCCTTCATGTACTCCGGCGTGCCGAAGGCAGGTGCGCCCGTCTTCATGTCGACGTTCGAGGTGAAGCCGCCGTACATGACAGGTGATCCCCGCCGCACCATCTGGGTAAAGGCGATGCCGCACAGAGCCTCGGCATTCTGCTGCACCAGGGCACCGGCGATCGTTACCGGCGCCATGGCGCCTGCGAGCGTAAAGGGCGTGATCACCACCACCTGATTGCGCGAGGACATTTCGATGATGCCCTGCAGCATCGGCGCGTCGAGGCGCAGCGGCGAGGAGGTGTTGATGATGGTGAAGAGCGACGGTTCGCGCTCCATCTGCTCCATCGAGACGCCGCGGCCGATGCGGGCTATCTCGATGCCGTCGGTGTTGCGCTGGCGGCCGAGCGAATAGACGTGAAAAACCTTGTCGGTGAGCTTCACCATGTCGGAGAGGCAATCGAGATGGCGCACGGAAGCGTGCAGATCGACCGGCTCGACCGGGTAGCCGCCGGTGGTGTGGATGATGTCGTAGGACTGGGCGAGCTTCACCAGCTTGCGGAAATCCTCCTGGTTGCCGGTGCGGCGGCCGCCTTCGCGGTCAGCCACGAAGGGTGCGCTGGCGATCTGGGCGAACACCAGATTGTTGCCGCCGATCGCAACGTTGCGGGCGGGATTGCGCGCATGCATGGTGAATGAGGAGGGGGCAGAGGCGATCATGTCCATGATCAGCCCGCGATCGAAGCGCACGCGGTCGGTGCCGGGAGTGACATCGGCGCCCGCCACCTTCATGCGCTCGCGCGCCTCCGGCAGGATGACGTCCATGCCGATCTCTTCCAGGATCGTCAGTGACGCCTGATGGACCGCCTCGAGCGCATCGTCCGATAGCACCGAGGATTTGCTCTGGGTATTGACGAGATTGAGATATTTGCCGCCTGAGGATTTTCGCGTGCGTTCACCGCCACGACCGCCCGGCCTGCGTCGCCGCTCAAGCGGGGAGGAGGATTCGCCTGCTGCAGCATCCGGAAACTGATCGTTGTTCATGAGAAACCCACCGCGTTGCCGATGGATTTCTGTCGCAGATTTTTGGCCTCGATGCCCCTGCCATTTGCGACAGTTCAGTTCTCTGGTGGAGTAAAGGCCGTCAAAACGTCTGTGGAGAGCGCCTCGCTGCTTCGCTCAGCGCTTGTCGCCGCGCAGCATCTCGCGCTTCCCGGCAAAGCCCTTGCGCTTCTCGACGGCAAAGCCGGTAGCCTGAAGATTGCGGCGAACGAAGCCGGCTGCGGCATAGGTGGCAAAGCTGCCGCCGGGTGCTGTCCTGTCGAACACAAGCCGCATCAGCTCTTCCGACCACATGTCGGGGTTGCGCGACGGTGCAAAGCCATCGAGGAACCAGGCATCGAAGCGCTCCGTCGCCTTGCCGAGGCCATCAAGCGCGGCGCCGCAGACGACGGTCAGGCGAACGCCGCCGCCGAAATCGATCTCGATCCTGCCGTCGTTCGTCGCTGGCCAGCGATCGGTGAGAGCAAGTCGTTCTACATTGATCTCGGGCCAATGGGCGAGCGCCCGGGAGATTTCCTCCACCTGCATCGGAAACCGTTCGAAACTGACGAAATGCAGCGTGCCGCCTGTCGCCGCCGCTTTCCATTGTCGCCACGTCTCGCAAAAATTGAGGCCGGTGCCGAAGCCCAACTCGCCAACGGTGAAGGCTCCGCCGGCGGCCCAGCGTTCGGGCAGGCCGTTGCCGGCGAGGAACACGTGCCCGCATTCGAGCCGACCGTCGGTGCGGCAATAAAAGTGATCGCCAAATTCCCGGGAATAGGGCATATCGCCCTCGTGCCAATCGAGGCATTGATGGGCCGGGGGCTGGTTCGGTTCTGCGGCGGATCCTGTCATTAGATGGCGATAATCCCGCCACCGGAGAAGGTCAATCGATGAGCGAAGTTTTGGTCGTCGGCGGTGGCATCATGGGGCTTTGGGCAGCCCTTATGGCAGCACGGGCCGGCATGGACGTCTGTCTGGTCGAAGGGCGCCACATCGGTGCCGGCGCCAGCGGCGGCATCCTCGGCGCACTGATGCCGCACATGCCGGACAAATGGAACGCCAAGAAACAATTCCAGTTCGACGCGCTGGTGTCGCTCGAAAGCGACGTCGCAGCGCTCGAGGCCGAAACCGGACTTTCGGCAGGCTATCGCCGCAGTGGCCGGATCATGCCGCTCGCCAAGCCGCATCTGCGAGAGATCGCCCTTCGCCACGAGCAGGATGCCCTGCAAAACTGGCAGGCCGGCGACCGCCGGTTCTTCTGGCATGTGCGCGACGAGCTGCCGTCCGGCTCGCTCGGCGCGGAGGCAGCTGCCTGCGGACTGGTGTTCGATACGCTTGGCGGACGGCTTGCTCCGCGCCAGATGCTGGCGGTCCTGCGGGCAGCCCTGGCGCAACTGCCGAACGTGCGGATTGTCGAGGGAGCCGGCGTGCGGGCCATTCATCCGGGGCCGGGCCGCGCCGAACTCGATGACGGCGTGGACATCGCCTTCGGCCATTGCATTCTTGCCGCCGGCGTCGGCAGCTTCCCGCTGATCGACACGCTGTGCGGTCCCCTCCACGAGCCGAGCGGAACCGGGGTCAAGGGACAGGCGGCGTTGCTTCTGGCTGACGTCGACCCACAATTGCCCGTCATCTTCACCGATGGCGTCTATATCGTCGCCCATGACGATGGGCATGTCGCCGTCGGCAGCACCAGCGAGAACAAGTACGCCGATCCGCTGTCGACGGATGAACTCCTGAATGAGTTGCTGTTGCGTGCCGAAATGCTGGTCCCAACCTTACGCGGGGCGGAGGTGGTCGAGCGCTGGGCCGGCATCCGGCCGAAATCGACTGGTCGGGAGCCGATGGTCGGGCGCCATCCGGACCACGAAAACCTGTCGGTTCTGACAGGTGGCTTCAAGGTGAGCTTCGGCATTGCCCACCGCCTCGCGCGTTTTGTCGTCGACGAAATCGCAGGTCAGCCGACGATTGAAGTTCCGGAATCCTTCCTGTGCCGGAATCACATAGCCGCACTTCGCGAGAAACATCTCTAGGGCGACGGCAAAATAAAGGCCCCGCCGCTGGCGGAGCCTCGTGTGTCGGGAATACCGTACAGCCGATACTTACATCCAGTAAGGCGGTACGCCGTAATAATCGTAGACGCGGCGTCCGTTCTCGGCGTTCCAGTCGTATTCCTCGTTGCCGTGATATTTCGGCGCTCGCTCGACCTGTTCGCGAGTCACATCGGTACGATAGCCGCCGAGGCTCTCGTCATAGGTCAATTTCGCCCAGGGCAGCGGATAGTGATCTTCGCCGATGCCGAGAAAGCCACCGAAACCGAGCACGGCATAGGCCACGCGACCGCTGCGCTTTTCGATAACGACGCGCTCGATCGAGCCGATGTGCTTGCTGTCGGCGCCATAAACCTTCGTGCCTTCAACCTTGTCGCTGGCGATCAGGTCGTGGGTTTCCTTGATGCTGGCGTCCTGAAGGTTCGCATTGTGATAGGTCACGCTTCTTCTCCATCGTTGTTTGCTACCTCTGGGGAACGGCTGTCGGGCGGGATGGTTCCGAAAGAGTTCGGGTCACAACCTTGGGTGCGATCCCCAGGCATGCCCCGTTTACTTCGTCAATCTGTCACGCAAATCACCTAAGACGCGGGCAGTAGAGCGTCGCGTTTCCTCGGGAGACATCGTTGACGCTCTCAAGGTTTTGAACCTGCGCCGCGCCCTGGTGACGATCGAGATCGGTTGTCGCGGGCAAGTGCCAGAACGGATTTCCGGAGCATGCACATGCGCTACGCCATTTGTTTCACACCGCCGATGGCCGATCCGCTCTCAACGGTTGCCGCAAGCTGGCTGGGTCGCAACGTTTACTCAGGCGAGCCTACCGAACTGCCGTCGATCTCCGGATTGACCGCATCCGAGATTGCCTTCCATACGGCCGTTCCGCGTCGCTTCGGCTTTCATGCGGTGGTGATGTCGCCCTTCAGGCTTCACCCTGATATGGACGAAGCGCAGTTGCTCAAAGCTTTGATGCACTTTGCCGGTGCCCAGACGCCGTTCGAAATCGAGAAGTTGGAAGTCGCCCGGCTTGGCCAGTGCTGGGGGCTGATGCCGCAGATCCCGAGCACGGCGATGCATCTGCTCGCCGCCAGCACCATCCAGGAATTCGACCCCTTCCGCGCGCCGCTGAGCGAAGACGAGATCGAGCGCTCAGACCCGGACCGGTTGTCTGCGCCACAATTTTCCAATCTGCATCGTTGGGGCGATCCTCACGTGATGGATGAATATCGCTTCCACATGATGCTGACCGGGCCGCTCAATCAGGACGCGATGCGCCGCATCGAGACGCCGTTGCGCGATCTGTTCGAACCGTGCCTGGTGGCGCCGCTGACGATTGGCAGCCTGGCGCTGTTCGTCGAGCAGGAATCGGGCGCGCCGATGCGCGTCCACTCGCAGCACCCGCTCGGCAAGATCTCTGCGGCCAAACGGGCCGACCGGATCAAGCGGGCAGCAGCCGAGGCGACGCTTGCACCGAGCCCGGTTCCGCCCTTGTCGCGGATGGTTGCAGCCTTGATGGCCGGCCGCTAACCGTCTGCACTGACGTCATTTTGTCTCGACAATCCGGTCGGCAATGATACCGTTCCGGAAAATTCGAAGGGTGATTTGATGTCTGAGACTACCTATCCACGCGACCTCGTCGGCTATGGCCGCAACCCGCCCAAGGCAAACTGGCCGGGTGACGCGCGTATCGCCGTGCAGTTCGTGCTTAACTACGAAGAGGGTGGCGAAAGCTGCATCCTTGATGGCGACCCGGCATCCGAGAACCTGCTTTCCGAGATTGTCGGCGCGCAACCCTGGCCGGGCCAGCGCAACCTCAACATGGAATCGATCTACGAATACGGTTCCCGCTCCGGCTTCTGGCGGCTCTGGCGCATGTTCACCAGTCGCGATGTGCCCCTGACGGTCTATGGCGTGACGCAGGCGATGGCCCGCAATCCGGAAGCGGTCGCGGCCATGAAGGAAGCGGGCTGGGAGATCGCCAGCCACGGTCTGCGCTGGCTCGAATACAAGGATTTCCCCGAGGAGGTGGAGCGCGAGCACATCCGCGAAGTCGTGCGGCTGCACACCGAACTGACCGGCGAGCGCCCGCTCGGCCTTTACCAGGGCAAGCCTTCCAACAACACGCTGAAGCTTATTCTCGAAGAGGGCGGGTTTCTCTATTCCAGTGACAGCTATGCGGACGAGTTGCCCTATTGGGTTCCGGGTTTGACGGCCGACAAGCCGCATCTGATCATCCCCTACACGCTCGACGCCAACGACATGCGCTTTGCGACGAACCAGGGGTTCAACTCCGGCGACCAGTTCTTCACCTATCTCAAGGACACGTTCGACGTGCTCTACGAGGAAGGCAAGGAGGGCGACGCCAAGATGATGAACATCGGCCTGCACTGCCGCCTGGTCGGCCGTCCGGGCCGCGCTGCCGCACTGGCGCGCTTCATCGACTACGTCATGTCGCACGACAAGGTCTGGGTGCCGCGGCGCATCGATATCGCCCGTCACTGGTACGAACACCACAAGCCGGAAGGGGCTCTCTGATGACCGATCGCGACGCCTTCGTCAGCCGCTTCGGCGGCGTGTTCGAGCATTCTCCCTGGGTTGCCGAACGGGCTTACGACCGGGCGGCCGCGACGGGACTTTCAGCCGGCAACGTGCACTCGGCGCTTTGCCAGGCCTTTCGCGCCGGACTGCCGCGCGAAAGGTTGGCGGTGCTGCGGGCGCACCCGGATCTTGCCGGCAAGCTGGCGATCGCCGGCAAGCTGACGGCGGATTCGACCGCCGAGCAGGCGTCTGCCGGGCTCGATCGGCTTTCGGCCGAGGAGCACGGCCGGTTCACGGCGCTCAACGAGGCCTATACGCAGAAATTCGGCTTTCCCTTCATCATCGCGGTCAAGGGCCTGACGAAGAACGACATTCTCGCCTCGTTCGAAAGACGCATTGACAATTCGACCGAAGAGGAATTTGAGACCGCCTGTGCGCAGGTGGAGAAAATCGCTCGTCTGCGGCTGCAATCCATGCTTCCAGGAGACGAAAATGCCTGACTTGCCCGTTCGCACTCTGCTCTCATCACTACGGAGGGTAGTCGAACCGGATCATGCCACGTCTGCCCGCAACAACAGCTGCGGGGCGACGGCCTGATGTCGCGCATTCTTTCGATCGAACCCCTGACGCAGGATGCTTTCGCCCCGTTCGGGACCGTCATCGAAGCCGATCCGGCATCGATGCGCTATATCAACGGTGGCAACACCGAACGCTTCCACGGCCTGGCGCGCGCCGACGTCACCGGCGAGGGCGCCAATGTCATCATCAACATCTTTCGCGGCCAGCCGCGTGCCTTCCCCTACACGGTCGCGATGATGGAGCGGCATCCGTTCGGCAGCCAGAGCTTCTCGCCGCTCGACGACCGGCCCTGGCTGGTAGTTGTTGCCGAAGACGAGGGTGGCCGACCGGGCGCGCCGCGGGTGTTCCGGGCGAACGGACGGCAGGGCGTCAATTACGGCCGCAATGTCTGGCACCATCCGCTGATGTCGGTCGGTGCTGTCAGCGACTTCATCGTTGTCGACCGGGAGGGCCCGGGCAACAATCTAGAAGAGTATTTCTACGAAGAGCCCTTCGTCATCGAAAGCGCGAGCTGAAGGAAGAGACGCGATGAGCAGCACCGGCCGCCTGACCACCCACGTCCTCGACACCGCACTCGGCAAGCCGGCCGAAGGCCTGCGCATCGATCTCTACTGGCTCGAAGGCGAGGAGCGGCAGTTGATCCGCACCGTTCATACCAACAGCGACGGGCGGGTGGATGGGCCGATGGTGGAAGGCGCCAGCTTCATGGCCGGCAGCTACGAGCTGGTCTTTTTTGCCGGCGACTATCTGCGCCGTGTCGGCGCTGACCTGCCGGAGCCTGCCTTTCTCGACCTGATCCCCTTGCGCTTCGGCATCGCCGATCCGGCCAGCCACTATCACGTGCCGCTGCTTCTTTCGCCCTACGGCTACTCGACCTATCGCGGGAGCTGAGTTCAGACGCACGCATGTTCGCGGGATAAGTTCAAAACCGTCGCATTGATTGGAATTGTGTGCGACGATTTTGAAACTCACGAGGGAAGTTCGATGCGTTTCGTCAATCCCATCCCCTTCGTCCGCGACATCGATCGATCCAGGGACTTTTACCGGGATACACTCGGCCTGACGGTGTTGGAAGATTTCGGAAACTTCGTTCTCTTCGAGACCGGCTTTGCGATCCACGATGGGCGCTTGCTGGAACAGACGGTGTGGCGGGAAGTCTCTCCCACGGAAGAACCCTATGGGCGAAGGAACATGCTGCTCTACTTCGAGCATGAGGATATCGAGGCCGCCTTCGAAAGCATTGCGCCACAGGTGGAGCTGATCCACCCGATCGAGCGGCAAGCCTGGGGGCAGCGGGTGTTCCGCTTCTATGACCCCGACGGGCACGCAATAGAGATCGGAGAGCCGCAAACGCTTGGATCTTCGGGCCGCGTAGATCAATCCTAAGAGCGTTTCCGAATTATCCGGAATCGCAGAAGCGCTCTATCTCTTTGTTTTTACGCATTTCCGGACAGAAAACCGCTACGCACTTTTCTTGGAAATGCTCTAAGAGTTGCGACTGGACCGCCTTTCTTGACGGCTCGCCGCAAGAGCTGATTGCATAGGTTCGACCGATGCGATCAGTTTTGAAGCTGCAGGCACTCCACGCTGGAGTTGGGGGCGGGCTGCGAAGCTGCGCTTTTCCTTAAATTGCGGCTTTGCGGATCGGCGCACGTCAATCCGCGAGAATGTCGCGGTTGACGTCGTTGATATCGCGCTTGCCGCAGAGCGCCATGGTGATGTCCATCTCCTTGCGGATGATTTCCAGCGTCTTGGTCACGCCTTCCTTGCCCATGGCGCCGAGGCCATAGAGGAACGGTCGGCCGATATAGGTGCCCTTGGCGCCCATGGCGACGGCCTTCAGCACGTCCTGGCCGGAGCGAATACCGCCGTCGAGATGCACCTCGATCTGGTGGCCGACCGCATCGACGATGCGCGGCAGCATGCTGATCGAGGAATGGGCGCCATCGAGCTGACGACCGCCGTGGTTGGAGACGATGATTGCGTCGGCGCCGGTCGCAGCCGCCATCTTGGCGTCTTCCGGATCGAGAATGCCTTTGAGGATCAGCGGACCGCCCCAGCGTTCCTTGATCCACTCAACGTCGTTCCACGACAGCTGCGGGTCGAACTGTTCGGCCGTCCAGGCCCCGAGCGAGGAGAGGTCGGTGACGCTCTTGGCGTGGCCGACGATGTTGCGGAAAGTACGGCGGTTGGTGCCAAGCATCTTCATGCACCAGCCGGGCCGGGTCGCCATCTGCCAGAGGTGCTTGGGCGTCAGCTTCGGCGGGGCCGAGAGACTATTGCGCAGGTCCTTGTGGCGCTGGCCGAGGATCTGCAGGTCGAGCGTCAGCACCAGCGCCGAGCATTTCGCGGCCTTGGCGCGGTCGATGAGGTTGAGCACGAATTCGCGCTCGCGCATGACGTAGAGCTGAAACCAGAAAGGTTTGGTCGTGACCGAGGCGACGTCCTCGATCGAGCAGATGCTCATGGTCGACAGCGTGAAGGGAACGCCGAAGGCCTCGGCTGCCTGGGCCGCCAGCATTTCGCCGTCGGCGTGCTGCATGCCGGTCAAGCCTGTCGGCGCCAGGGCCACCGGCATCGATACCTTCTGGCCGATCATCGTCGTTTCCAGCGAGCGGTTGGTCATATCGACCAGCACCCGCTGGCGCAGCTTCACCTTGGCGAAATCTTCCTCGTTGGCGCGATAGGTGCCTTCAGTCCAGGCGCCGCTGTCGGCGTAGTCGAAGAAGAGTTTCGGGACGCGGCGCTTGGCGAGCGCCTTGAGATCGCTGATTTCGAGGATTTGCGTCATGGAAACGGCCTTCATCTGAACCAAGGGTTAGAGCTGGCCGAGGAAAACCGCGCACGCCTGCTCCAGCAATGACTTCAGAGGCCTTACCATGTTTGCCGGAGGCTTGTTAATAGCGCTGAGGCAAAGAGGTCAATTTTTTTGACCTCTTGGTGTTTTGCAAGAAAGTCAGGCGGTGGCGAGCGCCGACTTGGCTGGGTTCCCTGCTACATAGGTCTCGACCACAGAGCGGTCGTCGCCCATGGTCTGCAACAGGAAAAGCTCGTCGGAAAGCGAGGTGACCACCTCGGCGCGCAGAGCCATCGCGGGTGTCGCCGCCATGTCGAGCACGATGAAGTCGGCGTCGGTGCCGGCCTCGAGCGTGCCGATCTTGTCGACGAGGGAAAGCGCCTCGGCGTTGCCGCGGGTCATCATGAAGAAGCTGTCGAACGGGTTCAGCCGCTCGCCCTGCAACTGCAGGATCTTGTAGGCCTCGTCGAGCGTCTTCAGCATGGAATAGCTGGTGCCGCCGCCGATATCCGAGGCAACGGACGTGCGCACGGGCTTGTCGCGCCGGTTGAGCGCCCGCAACGGGAAAAGGCCGGAGCCGAGGAAAAGGTTGGATGTCGGGCAGAAGACCGCGACCGATCCCGTCTCGCTCATGACATCGGCCTCGCGCTCGGAGAGATGGATGCAGTGGCCGAACAGGCTTTTGGGGCCGAGCAGGCCATAACGGGCGTAGACGTCGGTATAGTCCGTGGCTTCCGGGTAGAGTTCGCAGGTAAAGGCGATCTCGTCGCGGTTTTCAGAAAGATGCGTCTGGACGTGCAGGTCGGGGAACTCGCGCACGAGCGACCTGGCGACGTCCATCTGCTCGGGCGTCGAGGTAATGGCGAAACGCGGGGTGATGGCCACATGGTTGCGGCCCTTGCCGTGCCATTCGCGGATCACCGCGCGGGTCTCGTCGTAGCCCATCTGCGGCGTGTCGAGCAGGCCTTGCGGGGCGTTGCGGTCCATCATCACCTTGCCGGCGATCATACGCATGTCGCGGCGCAGAGCTTCGGCGAAGAAGGCATCGGCAGATGCCTTGTGCACCGAGCAATAGGCAGCCGCCGTGGTCGTGCCGTGGCGGACCATCTCGTCGAAGAAGCGGCTGGCAATACGCTCGGCATGGGCGGTCTCGACGAAGCGGCACTCCTCAGGGAAGGTATAGGTGTTGAGCCATTCCAGGAGGTTGGCGGCATAGGACGCCATCACCTGCATCTGCGGGAAATGCAGATGCGTATCGATGAAGCCGGGCACGATCAGATGCGGACGGTGATCGATCTCGAGGGTATCATCCGCAGCCTCGGCCTTGACGGCCGCATAGCCACCCGACGCCTTGATGAGGCCGCCCTCGATCAGCAGCGCGCCATCGGCCTCATAGGCGTAGGCGGCGCTGTCGTCGATTGCCAGCGGCGCGCGATGAAAGCTCAAGAGGCGTCCGCGGATAAGCGTCGATGTCATTGTGTCTTGCCTTCCTCGACGGCGCTTTCGAACCAGGCTGTCAGCAGCTGGCGCTCGTCCGTCGTCATGTCGGTTATGTTACCGGGCGGCATGGCATGGCTGCGCCCCGCCTGGATATAGATTTCGCGGGCGTGGGCGGCAATCTCCTGATCGCTTTCCAGCACCACGCCCTTCGGCGCCCGCGCGATGCCTTCATAGACCGGTTCGGCCGCATGGCACATGGAGCAGCGGGTCGAGATCGCGTCCTTGACGGCGGGGAAGTGCGCATTCGTGGCAAAGCGGGCAAAGACCGGCGCGATCTCGGCCTTTTCTTCGCCGGTCAGCACCTTCGGCACGGTCGACAGCCACATGATCAGGATGAAGATGAGCACGGTGGCGAGCCACGTCCAGGTGGGCCTGCCCTTGCGCGCATGCGTCGTGTTGAACCAGTGGCGGATGGTGACGCCCATCAGGAACACCAGCGCCGCGATGATCCAGTTAAAGGCGGTGGCAAAGGCCAGCGGATAGTGGTTCGACAGCATGAAGAAGATGACCGGCAGGGTCAGGTAGTTGTTGTGCAGCGAGCGCTGCTTGGCCTGCGCGCCGAGCTTGGGATCCGGCGTGCGGCCGGCGATGAGGTCGGCAACGACGATCTTCTGGTTGGGGATGATGAGGAAGAAGACGTTGGCCGACATGATCGTCGCGGTGAAGGCGCCCAGATGCAGGAAGGCCGCCCGGCCGGTGAACACCTGCGTATAGCCCCAGGCCATGATCACCAGCGCCACGTAGAGAAACGCCATCAGACCCCAGGTGTTCTTGCCGAGCGGCGACTTGCAGAGCAGGTCGTAGAAGATCCAGCCGATGCCGAGCGAGGCAAGCGAGATCAGGATCGCGGTGGTCGCGGAGATGTCGAGCACGTGGCGGTCGATCAGGAACAGATCGGCGCCGCCGTAATAGACCAGACAGAGCATGGCGAAGCCCGAAAGCCAGGTGACGTAGGATTCCCATTTGAACCAGGTCAGGTGCTCCGGCATCGAGGCGGGGGCGACCAGATATTTCTGGATGTGATAGAAGCCGCCGCCATGCACCTGCCATTCCTCGCCATAGGCACCCACAGGCAGGTGATCACGCTTCACCAGGCCAAGGTCGAGCGCGATGAAATAGAAGGATGAGCCGATCCAGGCGATGGCGGTGATGACGTGCAGCCAGCGCACAGCAAAGGCCAGCCATTCCCAGGCGATGGCGAACTCGTACATTCGGGGTCCCCTTTGTTCTCTCCGTCGGCGCACCTTGCGCAAAAACCGGGAGTTGGGAAAGGGGGAGCATGCACCTGTGGGCGTGTTTTGCAGGGATCGGGACGATTTCGCGATGAAATCTCGCCGATGATAAACCTGAT
Source organism: Sinorhizobium sp. A49 (assembly GCF_002002725.1). GTDB lineage: Bacteria > Pseudomonadota > Alphaproteobacteria > Rhizobiales > Rhizobiaceae > Ensifer. The sequence goes on from NZ_MUNW01000061.1 coordinate 197,553, forward strand.
GGATTCTAAGGGGTTAACCGTCAGCCGGTGGAAGCCGCCTTGCGCTCTTTGACCCAATCAGCCCCGAACTGAACCGACGGGCAGAGTTCGCCGAGGATCCAGTCGCGGAAGATGCGGATCTTCGGCGTGTTGCGGCGTGCGTGCGGATAGGCCAGCCAATAATCGCAGCCGTCGCTGCAGCGCAGGTCGAATGGCTGGTAGAGCCGGCCGAGCGCCACGTCGTCGCCGTAGAATTCCGGCGTCAGGATTGCCACGCCCTGGCCGGCAACGGCGGCGCGCGCCTCGAAGGATTGCGCGCCGAGCCGGCTTGTCGGACGACCTTCGAGATCGGGATCGTCGACGCCGGCTGCCGAAAACCAGATCCGCCACCAGGGGTCGCCCGCATCGATGATCCTGAGCTTCAGGAGATCGCGCGGCTCGCGGATGCCGCCAACGGTTTCGGCGAGCGCCGGGCTCAGCATCGGGCTGAACTCGACGCGCATCAGCGGATGGGTATCAAGGCCCGGCCAGATGCCGGCGCCGGAGCGTATTGCGAGATCCACGGGTTCCTTGGCAAAATCGATGATGTTGTCGTTGGTGCTCAGCCGCACGGCGATGTTTGGATGGGCGAGTTGAAACGTGCCGATGTTGCGGGCGAGCCACTGCGAGGCGAAGGTTGGCGTCGAGCTGATCAGCAGCGCGCTGTCGATGTCGCCGCGCGCCGAGGAGACGGCTTCCTGTAGCATCTCGAAGGCTTCGGTGACCCGCGGCGCCAGCCGCTGGCCGACATCGGTCAGAGCGATCTGGCGCGGACGGCGCAGGAACAGGGGCTCGCCGACGCTCTCCTCGATCAGCTTGACCTGGTAGCTGACGGCGGTCTGGGTCATGCCCAGCTCTTCGCCGGCCCTGGTAAAACTGCCGAGCCGAGCCACGGCTTCGAAGACCCGGAGCGCATTCAGCGGAAACTGCTTGGACATCTTCATGGATAAGTTCTCTTGATGCATGCAGACGGATGTTCGATTGGATTTCAATCCTCCTCCACGTCATTCTGCAAGTCAACTTCCCAAGACGAACAGGTGATCAAAATGACTTGCGACGTTATCGAACATACTGAAAGAAAACAGGTTCTTTCACTGGATGCGATCGTGCGGTTCACGTCCTCCCTGTTTGGCAGTGCCGTTGCAGCCAAGCCGGTGCTGGATGTGAATGCGCTGTCCGACTACATCAAAAGAGACATGGGTTTCATGGATGGCCGGGGTCCCTATGGGGACGATGCCGAGGCGCAGAAGGATGCGCAGCGTGTCTTCAACAGCGCTGACTTGCCCCGGTTCTGACCGGAGTTCCAGAAAGCGCCGCGCATCGAACAGGATGCGCGGCGCTCTCATTTTTTAACGGGTTTGGCGCAGGCGCTCGACGGCCATAAGCACACGCTCCGGCGTCGCCGGCGCATCGAGGCGCGGGCATTCGCGATAATCGGCGACGCTTGCGACTGCCATCGACAGGGCCTCGAGCACCGAGATCGGCAGCATGAAGGGCGGTTCGCCCACCGCCTTCGACCGGCCGATGGTTTTTTCCGCGTTCTCCGCCCACTCGGCCAGTCTGACATTGAAGATCTTCGGCCGGTCGGAGGCGAGCGGGATCTTGTAGGTCGAGGGCGCATGCGTGCGCAGGCGGCCCTTGTCGTCCCACCACAGCTCCTCCGTCGTCAGCCACCCCATGCCCTGCACGAAGCCGCCTTCGATCTGGCCAAGGTCGATTGCCGGATTGAGCGAGTGGCCGACATCGTGCAGCACGTCGACCCGGTCGACCATGTATTCGCCGGTCAGCGTGTCGATCGAGACTTCCGATACCGAGGCACCGTAGGCGAAGTAATAGAACGGCGTTCCGCGGCCCGTCGCGCGATCCCAATGGATCTTCGGCGTCTTGTAGAAGCCGGCAGCAGACAGCTGCACGCGCGCCATATAGGCGAGCTTGATGAACTCGGGGAAGGGTACCAGCTCCTCGCCGATCTTCACGTGATCGGGAACGAAACTGACGTTTTCCGCCGTCGTCTGCCAGCGCTCACAGGCAAAGGCGACGAGGCGTTCCTTGATCTGGCGTGCGGCATCGAAGGCGGCCATGCCGTTCAGATCCGTGCCGGACGAGGCGGCAGTGGCGGACGTGTTCGGAACCTTACCGGTCGTGGTTGCGGTGATGCGCACGCGGTCGAGATCGACCTGGAAACTGTCGGCAATGACCTGCGCGACCTTCACATAAAGGCCCTGGCCCATTTCGGTGCCGCCATGGTTCAGGTGGATCGAGCCATCCTGATAGATGTGCACCAGCGCGCCCGCCTGGTTGAAGGCTGTCAGCGTGAAGGAGATGCCGAACTTCACCGGCGTCAGCGCGATGCCCTTGCGGATGACGCGGCTCGTGCGGTTGAAGTCGATGATCGCCTTGCGCCGCGCCTGATAGTCGGCGTCGGCTTCAAGCTCGGCGACCACGCGGGCGATAATGTTGTCTTCGACGTGCTGGTGATAGGGGGTGATATCCCGCCCCGAACCTTTCTCGCCGTAGAAGTTGAGCTTGCGGATTTCGAGCGGATCCTTGCCGAGCGCGTAGGCGATCTCTTCGATCATGCGCTCGCCGCCGACCATGCCTTGCGGGCCGCCGAAGCCGCGATAGGCGGTGTTGGAGACGGTGTTGGTCTTCAGCGGCTGCGACGTCAGCTTCACATGCGGGTAGAAATAGGAGCTGTCGGCGTGGAACAGCGCGCGGTCGGTGACCGGCCCGGAAAGATCCGAGGAATAGCCGCAGCGCGCCGCGTAATTGGCGTGAACGGCGTGGATGCGACCGTCGTCGTCGAAGCCGACGTCGTAGTCGACGAGGAAGTCGTGGCGCTTGCCGGTGGCGGTCATGTCCTCGTCGCGGTCGGGGCGGAATTTCACGGCGCGATTGAGCTTCTTTGCCGCCACGGCAGCCAGGGCTGCGAACTGGTTGCCCTGCGTTTCCTTGCCGCCGAAACCACCGCCCATGCGGCGTACATTGACGGTCACCGCATTGGAGGGAACGCCGAGCACATGCGAGACCATGTGCTGGATTTCGCTCGGATGTTGGGTCGACGACCAGACGGTGACCTCGTCGTCCTCGCCGGGAATGGCAAGGGCGATATGGCCCTCGAGGTAGAAATGCTCCTGGCCGCCGATGCGCATCCGGCCCTTCAGCCGGCGCGGCGCCTTTTCCAGTTCGGCCTCGGCATCGCCGCGCTGCAGCGTGAGTGGCTGGGTGACGAGCTCGCCGCCATGGGCGACGGCGTCGGTGATATCGGTGAAATGCGGCAGGTCGCGATAGCTGATCTTTGCCAGCCTTGCGGCGCGACGGGCGATGTCGCGGGTCTCGGCGATGACGGCAAAGGCTGGCTGGCCGTGGAACTGGACGATGCCATCGGCAAGCACCGGCTCGTCATGCAGGTGGCTCGGGCTGATGTCGTTGGAATGCGGCATGTCACGGGGGGTCAGCACGCAGATCACGCCGGGCGCGGCGATGACGGCAGACAGGTCCATGGCGGTGATTTCGGCATGGGCGCGATCGGTCATGCCCAACGCGCCGTGCAGGGTGCCGGCCGGTTCCGGCATGTCGTCGATATAGTCGGCGGTGCCGGCCACGTGCTTGTGGGCGCTGTCGTGGCGCTGGCGCGAATGCATCTGGCCGTTGATCGCCTTGCGTTCCTCGAAGGTCGATTTATCCATCTTGCTCAATCCTTTCGAAGAACATGCCCCTCATCCGGCCTGCCGGCCACCTTCTCCCCGTTGCTACGGGGAGAAGGGACATTGCGGCGACGTCTCCATTCCCTCTCCCCGCTCGCGGGGAGAGGGCTAGGGTGAGGGGCAGTCCCAAATCGCTGACCATGCTCATACGACCCCCTCGAAACGACGCAGTTGCGCGGTCTCGCCGGCGCTTTCCAGAAAGAAGCGCAGCAAGAGGTTCTTTGCCGCCAGCAGGCGATAGGTGCTGGTCGCGCGCCAATCGCTTAAAGGTTGATAGTCTGCCTCGAAGGCGGCTTGCGCTGCGCGCACCGTTTCCTCGGTCCAGGGCTTGCCGATGAGGGCGGCCTCCACGCTTGCCGCGCGCTTCGGGGTGCCTGCCATGCCGCCAAAGGCGATGCGGGCGCCCTTTACCCTGTCGCCATCCAGCGAAATGCGGAAGGCGCCGAGCAGGGCGGAAATGTCTTCGTCGCGCCGCTTGGAAAGTTTGTATGCGGCAAACAGCTCATCCGTCGGCAGCCGGGGCGCGAAGATGCTCTCGACGAACTCTCCGACTTTGCGGTCCTGCTTGCCATAGGCGATGAAGAAATCCTCGAGTGGCAGCGTTCGCACACCCTCCGTCGAGCGCAGCGTCACGGTTGCCCCGAGCACGATGAGCGGCGGGGGGCTGTCGCCGATCGGCGAGCCGTTGGCGATGTTGCCGCCGATTGTGCCCATGTTGCGCACCTGTTCGCCGCCGATGCGGTCGATCAACCGGCCGAAAGCTGGATAGGCGCTGCTCAACGCTGCGAAGGCCGTTGAATAGCTGACGCCTGCACCGATGGTGAGGCCGGCTTCGCTTTCCGTGATGTTCTGCAGTTCGGCGATGCCGTTGATGAAGATGACAGGATTGATCGGGCGCATCTGCTTTGTCACCCAGAGGCCGACATCGGTGGAGCCGGCAACCACCGTTGCGCCCTCGTGTGCGGCAAGGGCCGTCGCGAGACCAGCAGTATCCGCCGGCACGATCAGACAGTGTTCGCCATGGCGGATCGTGATCGTCCTTTCCGGCCGAAGTGCCTTGAGGCGGGCGATCGTTTCATCGCGCGCCGCCGTGATCGGATCGAAGTTGGCGGAAGGCCGCGCGTTGGCGGCGGCCTCGGCCGCCTTGACGATCGGCTCGTAACCGGTGCAGCGACAGAGGTTGCCTTGCAGCGCCTTTTCGATGTCGGCGCGGCTCGGATCGTCGTTCGACAGCCACAGGCCATAAAGCGACATGACGAAGCCGGGGGTACAGAAGCCGCATTGCGAGCCGTGGAAATCGACCATCGCCTGCTGCACCGGATGCAGCGTGCCGTCCCGGGCCGCGAGATGTTCGACGGTCACAACGTGGGTTGCATTGAGCGATCCGACGAAGCGGATGCAGGCGTTGACGCTTTCATAGACCAGCTTATCGCCGGCAAGCCGGCCGACGAGCACGGTGCAGGCGCCGCAATCGCCCTCGGCGCAGCCTTCCTTGGTGCCCGTCAGTCGGCGTTCAAGCCTCAGATAGTCGAGCAGCGTGGCGGTCGGCGCGACATTGGAAAGCGTCACCTCGCTGTCATTGAGGATAAAGCGAATGCTATCGTCCGTGCGGTCCCTATCGTTGGGCATGCCATTCATTCCTGCTGGTGCAGGGCCGCGAAAGCCGGGATTGTTCCTGGCGACGGACCCTTGCGCATTTTCATAGAGTTAGGGCGTCCTGCGCCTCGTCTCAATGGACGGGCGGCGCTCTATTGCGCCGTCCAGCCGCCGTCCATCGAAACATGGGTGCCGGTGATCTGCGCGGCGTCATCGCTGGCGAGATAGACGGCCAAGGACGCTACCTGTTCGACGGTGATGAACTTCTTGGTCGGCTGGCCCTTGAGCATCACGTCGTTGATGACTTGCTCCTCGGTGATGCCGCGGGTGCGGGCCTGATCCGGGATCTGCTTTTCGACCAGCGGGGTCAGCACATAGCCGGGGCAGATCGAGTTGGCGGTGATGCCGTTTTCGGCAACTTCGAGTGCGACGGTCTTCGTCAGCCCCATGACGCCGTGCTTGGCGGCGACATAGGCCGATTTGAACGGCGAGGCCACGAGCCCGTGGGCAGACGCGATGTTGATGATGCGGCCCCAGCCGTTGGCCTTCATGCCGGGCAGCGCGGCGCGAATGGTGTGGAAGGAGGAGGAGAGGTTGATGGCGATGATCCGGTCCCATTGCTCGGCCGGAAAGTCCTCGACCTTCTCGACATATTGAACGCCGGCATTGTTGACGAGGATGTCGACGCTGCCGAAGCGCTTTTCAGCCGTCGCGATCAGGTCGGCGATCTCGTCCGGCTTGGTCATGTCGGCCGGATGGTAAATCACGGTTGCCGCGGTCAGTGCCCCGACTTCTTCCGTCGCGGCCTTGATTTCGTCAGGCGCGCCGAAGCCGTTCAAAACGATGTTGGCGCCGCCCTTGGCGAAAGCCTTGGCTATGGCAAGGCCGATGCCGCTCGTCGAACCGGTGATGACCGCAGTTCTCGTCATTCCTCAACTCTCCCTTTGCAGCGTCGCCCAATCTTGCCGGTTTTTGCGACGCAACAGTGCCAACCTACGCGTAAAACCGCTGAGGTGACAATTGTGTTTTTCAGGCCGCCGACGCAGAGTTGCGGCCGGAGGCTTCCTCACGATTTTTTGCGTTTTGTTTTCGTTTGACATTCGTTTTGCCATCGTATTGAAGTTTTTCGAAATGGACGCCGCGTGCTTGAGGAAGTGCGTGGAAATACGTGATGTGAGGCCGGGGAGGGGCATATGGGCGGATATATTCTTGCGATCGATCAGGGCACGACGTCGAGCCGGGCGATCGTCTTCGACGGCAAGCAGCAGGTGGCTGGCGTCGGCCAGAAGGAATTCAAACAGCACTTTCCGAAATCCGGCTGGGTCGAGCATGACCCAGAGGAAATCTGGGAGACCGTCGTCTTTACCGTCAACGAGGCGATCAAGAAGGCGGGGATCTCTGCCCGCGATCTCGCCGGTATCGGCATCACCAACCAGCGCGAGACCGTCGTCGTCTGGGATCGCCAAACCGGAAAGCCGATCCATAATGCCATCGTCTGGCAGGATCGCCGCACCGCTGCCTATTGCGACAAGCTGAAGAAGCAGGGGTTGGAAAAGACCTTCACCAGGAAAACAGGCCTGCTGCTCGACCCCTATTTCTCCGGCACCAAGCTTCAGTGGTTGCTGTCGAACGTCAAGGGTGCCCAGGCCAAAGCGGCCAAGGGCGAGCTCTGCTTCGGCACGATCGATACCTTTCTCATCTGGCGGCTGACGGGCGGAAAATCCTTTGTAACCGACGCAACCAACGCCTCTCGTACGCTGATCTACAACATCGCCGACAATGCCTGGGACGACGAACTGCTCGACATCCTGCGCGTTCCCCGAGCCATGCTGCCGGAGGTGAAGGATTGCGCCGCCGATTTCGGCGTCACGGATCCGGCGCTCTTCGGTGCGGCGATCCCGATCCTCGGCGTTGCCGGCGACCAGCAAGCCGCCACCATAGGCCAGGCCTGCTTCAAACCCGGCATGCTGAAATCGACCTACGGCACGGGCTGCTTCGCGCTGCTCAACACCGGCAAGGACATGGTGCGCTCGAAGAACCGGCTGCTCACCACCATCGCCTATCGCCTCGACGGCGAAACAACCTACGCGCTCGAAGGCTCGATCTTCGTCGCCGGCGCGGCGGTGCAGTGGTTGCGCGATGGCCTGAAGGTGATCAAGGCAGCGCCCGACACCGGCACGCTTGCCGAAAGCGCCGACCCGTCGCAGGAGGTCTATCTGGTGCCTGCCTTCACCGGTCTCGGCGCACCGCATTGGGACCCCGATGCCCGCGGCGCGATCTTCGGCATGACGCGCAATACCGGCCCTGCGGAATTCGCACGGGCCGCACTCGAAGCGGTCTGCTACCAGACGCGCGATCTGCTTGAAGCCATGCACAAGGACTGGCGCAGCCACGGCAAAGAAACGGTGCTGCGCGTCGATGGCGGCATGGTCGCCTCGGACTGGACGATGCAGCGCCTATCCGACCTGCTCGATGCGCCGGTAGACCGGCCGACCATCCTCGAGACGACAGCGCTCGGCGTTGCCTGGCTTGCCGGCAGCCGTGCCGGCGTCTGGCCGAAGCAGGAGGATTTTGCCAAGTCCTGGGCGCGTGATCGCCGTTTCGAGCCCGCCATGGACGAGGCGACGCGCAAGGTAAAGCTCAAGGGCTGGCGCAATGCGGTCAAGCGCACGTTGACCCAGATCTGATCAAAGCGCCGTTTGGCTCCATCCGGGAAACACAGTGTTTCCCGGATGCGCATTTGCCGCTTGTCCCCGCGCCAACTATCTGTCGGTAAACAAGGACAGGATGGGCACCATGGAACTCGGGCTTTACACATTTGCGGATGTCGATCCGAACGCTGCCGACAAGGGCCGGGAAGGCCAGCGCCGGCTTGCCGATCTGCTTGAAGAGATTGAACTCGCCGATCAGGTCGGCCTCGATGTCTTCGGCCTTGGCGAACACCACCGCCCTGATTATGCGGCCTCCGCTCCGGCCGTCATTCTTGCAGCCGCCGCCGCGAAGACGAAGTCCATCCGGCTGACGAGTGCCGTCACCGTGCTTAGTTCCGACGATCCGGTGCGGGTGTTCCAGCAGTTTTCGACGCTCGATCTCCTGTCCAATGGCCGGGCGGAAATCATGGCTGGGCGCGGCTCGTTCATCGAATCCTTCCCGCTCTTCGGCCAGTCGCTCGACGATTACGACCAGCTCTTTGCCGAAAAGCTCGACCTGCTGATGGCGCTGCGCGAAACGGAAAAGGTTTCCTGGGCGGGCGAGATGCGCCCCGCGATCAGCGACCGCGGCGTCTATCCGCGCCCGCTGCAGGAGGTGCTGCCGTTGTGGATTGCGGTCGGTGGCACGCCGCAGTCGGTTGCCCGTGCCGGCGCCCTCGGGCTGCCGGTGGCGCTCGCCATCATCGGCGGCGAGCCGCGCCGGTTTGCGCCGCTGTTCGACCTCTATCGCGAGGCTGCCCGCCGGGCCGGCCAGGATCAGGCAAAGCTGAAGACCAGCATCAACGTTCATGGCTTCATCGCCGATACCACCGATCTTGCCGCCGACCAGTTTTACGGGCCGCAGGCCGAAGTGATGAACCGCATCGGCCGCGAGCGTGGCTGGGGGCCGACGAACCGGGCGCATTTCGACCAGGCGCGCAGCCCTGCCGGCAATCTCTTCCTCGGCGATCCCGAAACCGTGGCGGAAAAGATCGTCGAGAACTGGAAACTGTTCCGCAACGATCGCTTCCTTTTGCAGATGGCGATCGGCCCGATGCCACACGACCAGATCATGCGCGGCATCGAGCTTTACGGCACCAAGGTGGCGCCGCTGGTGCGCAAGGCATTGGCCGAAGAGAAGGCCGGACAGGCCGTTTCGGCTTAAGGCATCGCCGGCGTGTCATCTGTCGATCGTCGGCGCTGGAAAATCCGGCGCCGACGGGCTACATGTGGGCACGAAAGCGAGACACGGATGACCCTCAACAACGAAGAAGATCTGCTGCGGCTGAAGGAAATCGGCCGCATCTGCGCCAATGCGCTGCAGGCGATGGGCGAAGCGCTGGAGCCCGGCATCACCACGGCGGAACTGGATGCCATCGGCCGCAAGGTGCTGGAAGAGGCTGGCGCGCGGTCCGCGCCGGAGCTCTGCTACCAGTTTCCCGGCGCCACCTGCATCAGCGTCAATGAGGAAATCGCCCACGGCATTCCCGGCAGCCGTATCATCCGCGCCGGTGATCTCGTCAATATCGACGTTTCGGCCGAGAAAGACGGCATCTTTGCCGATACCGGCGCGTCCTTCCCGGTGCCGCCGGTGTCGGCTGCGATCGATCGGCTCTGCCGGGACGGCAAGCGGGCGATGTGGGTCGGGCTCAAGCAGGTTCGCCCCGACCAGCCGCTCGCCGCGATCGGCAACGCCATCGGCGATTTCGCCCGCAAGAACCGCTATTCGCTGGTCACCAACCTCGCCAGCCACGGCATCGGCCGCTCCCTGCACGAGGAGCCCAAGGAAATCGCCACCTGGCCGGACCCGAGCGAGCGCCGGCGCATGACCGACGGCATGGTCTTTACCGTCGAACCCTTTCTTTCGATGGGGGCAGACTGGGCCGAAAGCGGCGACAAGGATGACTGGACGCTCTATAGCGAACCGCGGGCACCGACCGTGCAGTACGAACACACGGTCGTGGTCACGCGCGGCGGTCCGCTGGTGGTAACGCTGCCGGGCTAAGCGGCATCGTTCGATTCCTTCAATAGGACATTCAATTATAGTGATTTGTGGTGGCCGTTTTGCAGTGCAATAAACTGCTATGACCACGATCGACAGATCCCATTCGCCCAGTCTCGCCTCGACCGCTGCCGCCGGCGCCATCGCCATGGCGGTGGCCATGGGGTTCGGCCGCTTCTCCTACACGCCGATCCTGCCGGCGATGATGGCGGATCTCGGCCTGTCGACGGCCGATGCCGGTGTCATCGCCTCGGCGAATTTCGTCGGCTACCTCGCCGGCGCCGTGCTTGGCGCCTACGGCTGGGCGCAGGGGCATGAGCGCAGGATCGGGCTCTTCTCGCTTGCGGCAACCACGCTGCTGCTCGCGGCGATGGGGCTTTCCTCTTCGGTCTTCGTGCTGAGCCTCGTCCGTTTCCTCGCCGGCCTTGCCAGTGCCTTCTCGATGATCTTCATCTCCGGCATCGTGCTCGGCCACGGGCTGCTGGCGCGGTCTGCAAACGTGCCGGCGGTGCATTTCGGCGGCGTCGGGCTCGGCATCGCCTTCTCCTCGCTCTGCGTCTGGTTGGCACCTCTTGCCGGTGTTGCCGGGCTTTCGGCGTCTCAGGCCGACTGGTTCACCGGCGCTCTCGTCGGCCTCGCCGGCACGATCGTCGTCGCCCTCATGCTGCCGGCCGGAGCCGCTTCGGGCAACGGCGCCGTGCGCGAAAAGCCGCTCATCTGGACGCGACCCCTGACGGTGGTCACGCTGACCTATGGGCTGTTCGGCTTCGGTTACGTGATCACCGCGACATTCCTCGTTGCCATGGCCCGCGATGCGAGCGGCGGCCACGGCATCGAGTTCCTCGCCTGGCTGCTGACGGGCCTGAGTGCGGCGCTGTCGGTCTATCTCTGGCGCTTCGCCGTGCCGCGCTTCGGCCTTGCCGGCGTCTACGCGATCGGCCTTCTGGTCGAGGCAGCGGGTCTTGTGCTCACCGTCAGCCTGCCACTGCCCTATGCGCCGCTTGCCGGCGGCCTGATGCTGGGTGCCACCTTCATGATGATCACCGCTTATGGCCTGCAGATCGGCCGGCATCTGGCGCCGGAAAGCCCGCGCAAGGCGCTCGCCTTGATGACGGCCGCCTTCGGCATCGGCCAGATCATCGGCCCTGTCGTCGCCGGCTGGCTTGCGCAGCGCACCGGCAGCTTTGCAGCGCCGACCCTGATTGCGGCTGCAGTGCTGTTCGTCTGCGGCGGCATCATCATGGTGGAGTTGAGGCGAATTTCAGCGGCCTTGCCGCGCTGAAGCGCCACCTTGATGACAGCCCAGAGACGACGGCTGAATGCCGCGGGGCATCCCCTTCCGGCATCATGAAATAACAGTAAGGTTCATATTACCGGATTGTTGAAAATGGCGCTTTGCCCTAGTTTCGGCGCTTCGGGAGGCGAGTTGTTCTCCTCCCCCGAAACGAGAGTGCCGTACTTTGTTCCTATCCTTCTTTCCGAAGCCGAAGCTCTTTTTCATTTCGTTTGTCGTCTGGTCGCTTGTCGCTATTGCCTTCTGGTATGGCGGGGGCGAACAGTTGGGCGCCGTCTTCGGAATGCCGCCTTTGCCAGCGGATGCACCGCCGATTACCGGCATTTCTGCTTTCTGGTCGCCCGCCTTCCTCTGGTTCTACCTCTATTTCGGGCTGGTCGTCGGATTGTTCGCAGCGTTCTGGTATGTCTACTCGCCACACCCTTGGCAGAACTGGTCGATCCTCGGATCGGCCCTCATTCTGTTCGTTACCTATTTTCAGGTGCAGGTGAGCGTCGCGATCAACAACTGGTACGGGCCGTTCTGGGATCTGATCCAGGCAATTGTCTCGAAGACGAAGGTGGTGACCGCGGCGGAGTTCTATGGGGAAATCGCCGTCTTCCTCGGCATCGCCATGGTCGCGGTCGCGGTGGCGGTCATGACCCGCTTCTTCGTCAGCCACTATATCTTCCGCTGGCGCACGGCGATGAACCAATACTACATGGCCCACTGGGGCAAGCTGCGTCATATCGAAGGTTCTTCGCAGCGCGTGCAGGAAGATACGATGCGCTTTTCCACGACGGTGGAGGGCCTCGGCGTCAGCCTGATCGACAGCGTGATGACGCTGATTGCGTTTACGCCTGTCTTGCTCCGGCTCTCGGCCAACGTCACCGAACTGCCGATTGTCGGTGCCATCCCGTATCCGCTCGTTACGGCTGCCGTGGCTTGGTCGCTGTTCGGCACGGTGTTCCTGGCGCTCGTCGGCATCAAGCTGCCGGGCCTCGAATTCCGCAACCAGCGTGTGGAAGCGGCCTACCGCAAGGAACTGGTTTATGGTGAGGACCATGCCGATCGCGCCCAGCCGCCGACGGTCGCTGATCTCTTCGAAAACGTTCGCCGGAACTATTTCCGGCTCTACTTCCACTACCTCTACTTCAACATCGCCCGCATTTTCTATCTGCAGATCAACGGCATCTTCTCGCTGCTGATCCTGGCGCCGTCGATCATCGCCGGCAAGATCACGCTTGGTGCGTTGAACCAGATTTCGGGTGCCTTCGGGCAGGTGACGTCGTCGTTCCAGTATCTGGTTTCGTCCTGGCCGACGATTGTCGAGCTTTTGTCGATCTACAAGCGTCTGCGCGCCTTCGAAGCGGCAATCGACGACGAACCGCTGCCGGAAATCGAGCAGAAGTTCATCGCGGTTGGTGGCGAAGAAGAGCTGGCCTGACCGAGGCCGGATGAAAACCAATCAGAAGGCGGAACGATCCGCCTTCTTTTTTGCCTGGTCGATCATCGGCAGCGCCTCAGCGTAGCTGACACAGGCGACATCGGGCTTTCCGCAGACCTCGGTCAAGAGCCGGTCGAGCGCGCGCCAATAGGCGCCGCCGTTCATTTCGACGAAATGGAAGCCGAGCTGCAGCGGGACGCGGTCGCCGGCATATTCCTTGTCGAAGGCTTTCCGGTAGGCCTCATAGGTGCGCGCTTCGAAGAGGGCGCTGTCCTTCTTGTTTTCCACACCCATGGAATGGCGGACGAACAGGTTGTAGTCCATGCCGATCACCGGACGCTTGGACGGTCCTTCGGGGATCAGCGGCAGGCCGAAGCGCGGCAGGCCGTCCTTTTCCATCGGCCAGCCCGGTCCCTTGGTCACCAGGCTTGCGTCATAGGTGAAGCCGGTGGCTTTCAGCGCCGGCAGCAGGCCGTCGCTCAGCGAAAGATAGGGCGCGCGGAAACCCTTGATGCCGGTGCGGGCGAATTCCGCCCAGCCCTGCGGCTCTGCATCCGGCTTGTCAGCCTTCTTCCAGGCATCGCGAAGCGCCGTGTCGAAGGTCGCAAATTCGCTCTGCCAGTCGGCCTTCGTCCAGTCCTTGCCGTCGAAATGGCCGCAGGCGTGGCTGGCGATGTCATGTCCGTCGAGATGGGCCTGCCAGATATGACCGGCGCGGGTGGCGATTTCCTCACGGCTCTGGGCAAAGCCGACATTGGAGCGGCCCGGTTTCATCCCCGGCGGCTTGTAGATCTCTTTGCCGTCGGCGCGCGTCATCAGGAAGGTGCAGGAGAGGAAATAGGTGAAACGCGCATTGGTGCGCTTGGCCATCGCCAGGCTCTTTTCCCACAGCGCGTTGTCATGCGCCCCATCGAAAGAGACGATAACGAGCTGCTTTTCCTTGGCAGGAACAGCCGGCGCGGCTGCGTCGTGCATGGGTTCTCCGGCCGCGGCGAGGGCAGGGACAAGGGCTACGGAAAGGGCAATGAATGTTCGGATCATGATATCTGCGACGATTTGCGTATGCCGTCCCTTTATCCAGGAATGCGGCAATCCTTTGATCTGTCTGGAAATTTCTGTGCACTCCGGCTATGTCGATGGCCGACAGAGCAACAATGAAGGACGGGTGACGACATGGCGCTGCTGATATTGGGTATCGTGATCTTCCTGGGCATCCATCTCGTTCGCAGTTTTGCGCCCGGCCTGCGCGCATCGGTGATCGCGCGCAGCGGCACCGGCGCATGGCATGCCATCCACGGCATCTGTGCATTGCTCGGCCTCGGTCTTATCGCCTACGGCTTCGACCAGGCACGCGCCACCACCGGCATGCTCTACACGCCTCCGACGTTCCTCGCGCATATCGCGCTGACCTTGATGCTGATCGCCAGCATCTGTCTCGTCGCCGCCTATCTGCCCGCGGGCAAGATCAGGACGGCCACCAAACATCCCGCCATCCTCGCCATCAAGATCTGGGCGCTCGCCCACCTGCTTGCCAATGGCGAGACGTCGTCTGTGCTGCTCTTCGGCACGTTTCTCATCTGGGCGGTGATCCTGCGCATCTCGATGAAGAAGCGTTGGCGCGCCGGCGAAATCACCTATCCGGCCTTCGTTTCCTATCGTTACGACCTCATTGCGGTGGTGCTTGGCGCTGTCCTTTACGGCGCGATTGTCTGGAAACTGCACGAACTGGTGATCGGTGTTTCTCCGATGGTTGTCGGCTAAATAACGCGCGCCCCCTTACAACTGCCGCAAAATCGGGTAGAAGGCGCAAAATCCTAATAGCGTGCAGGGAAGGCCGAGAGGCCGGGGCAATCGATGGCGAACCAAGACGACAGCTTTATCCGCGAGGTGAATGAAGAACTGCGTTCGGATCAGATGAAGAACATCTGGGCCCGTTTCGGCAGCGTCATCGTGGCAATTGCCGTGCTCATCGTGCTGGGGACTGTCGGCAAGGTCGGCTACGACTACTGGCGCGATGGCGCGTCCTCGAAGTCTGGCGACGAATTCCTCCAGGCATTGAACCTTGCCAAGGAGAACAAGGCTGACGAGGCGCTTGCCGCTCTCGACACGCTGCAGAAGGATGGCTACGGCGCCTATCCGGTGCTCGCCCGCCTTCGTGCGGCGACGCTGCAGGCTGAGAAGGGCGAGACCGATGCCGCCATCAAGGCGTTCTCGGACATCGGCAAGGATACCAGCCTGCCCGAGGCGCTTCGTGATGCCGCCCGTCTGCGTGCAGCCTACCTGCTGGTCGATGCCGGCACCTATGATCAGGTTTCGGCCGAAGTGGAACAGCTCGCCGTGCCACAGAACAACATGCGTCACTCGGCCCGCGAGGCGCTTGGCCTTGCTGCCTACAAGGCCGGTGATATCGCCAAGGCGAAGAGCTGGTTCCAACAGATCGTCGATGACGCCCAGAGCCCGCGCAATGTCGCAGGCCGGGCGCAGATGCTGCTCGACGTCATTGCCGCGAGCGGCAAAGCCTAAGCGCATATCCCTGGAGACCGGATCCGGTCTCTGGAAAGGATATGTTGATTTTCAAAGTGTTGGGGCGCTGTATGTCTTGAGGACGTGCAGCGCTTTCAGTCGGAAACGGATACGTTCATGAGTTTCACCGTCGCCATCGTCGGGCGCCCCAATGTCGGCAAGTCCACCTTGTTCAATCGTCTGGTTGGCAAGAAGCTGGCGCTCGTCGACGATACGCCGGGTGTGACCCGCGACCGCCGCCCTGGAGATGCCAAGCTCATCGACCTGCGCTTCCGCATCATCGATACCGCCGGTCTCGAACAGTCGGCGCCCGATAGCCTTCAGGGCCGCATGTGGGCGCAGACGGAAGCCGCGATCGACGAGGCCGATCTGTCGCTGTTCGTGGTCGATGCCAAGGCGGGCCTGACGCCCGCCGACGAGACGCTGGCCGAGATGCTGCGCCGGCGCGGCAAGCCGGTCGTGCTGGTTGCCAACAAGTCGGAAGCCCGTGGTTCCGACGGCGGCTTCTATGACGCTTTCACCCTCGGGCTCGGCGATCCGTGCCCGATTTCGGCCGAGCATGGCCAGGGCATGCTCGATCTGCGCGACGCGATCGTCGCTGCGATCGGCGAGGAGCGGGCCTATCCGCCGGAAGACGACGTCGCCGAGACCGACATCGACCTGCGCCCGACCAACAGTGAGGCGGGGGAAGAGGACGACGAGGCCGAGCCAGTCTATGACGAGACCAAGCCGCTGCGCGTGGCGATCGTCGGCCGACCGAATGCCGGCAAGTCGACGCTGATCAACCGCTTCCTCGGCGAAGACCGGCTTTTGACCGGTCCGGAAGCCGGCATCACCCGTGATTCGATCTCGGTTGAATGGGACTGGCGCGGTCGTACCATCAAGATGTTCGACACCGCCGGCATGCGCCGCAAGGCCAAGGTGCAGGAGAAGCTTGAAAAGCTCTCGGTTGCCGATGCGCTGCGCGCCATCCGCTTTGCCGAAACGGTTGTCATCGTCTTCGACGCGACCATTCCGTTCGAAAAGCAGGACCTGCAGATCGTCGATCTGATCATTCGCGAAGGCCGGGCCGCCGTGATCGCCTTCAACAAATGGGATCTGGTGGAAGATTGGCAGGCGGTGCTTGCCGATCTTCGCGAAAAGACCGAGCGGCTGCTGCCGCAGGCGCGCGGCATTCGTGCGATACCGATTTCCGGTCATACGGGCTATGGCCTCGACCGCCTGATGCAGGCGATCATCGACACGGACAAGACCTGGAACCGCCGTATCTCGACGGCGCGCCTCAACCGCTGGCTCGATTCCCAGCAGGTGCAGCATCCGCCACCGGCCGTCTCCGGCCGCCGGTTGAAGCTGAAATACATGACGCAGGTGAAGGCTCGCCCGCCGGGCTTCATGATTTCGTGCACGCGCCCCGACGCGCTGCCGGAATCCTATACGCGCTACCTGATCAATGGTTTGCGCAACGATTTCGATCTGCCGGGCGTGCCGATCCGCATCCATTATCGCGCCTCGGAGAACCCCTTCGAGAACAAGCGCAAGAAGCGCTAAGCGTCAGCGCCTGTGGCCTCTGATCGCGCTCGGCGGAAAGCCGAAGCGTTGGCGGAAGCGGGCGGCGAAACGCGACTGCGATTCGTATCCGACCTGCTGGGCGATGTGCAGCACGGGCACATCCGATGACTGCAGCATCTGCATCGCCGCGGACATGCGCACGTCGGTCAATAGCTGTTGAAACGACCAGCCTTCGGCGGAGAGCTTGCGGCGCAAGGTCGCCTCGCTGACGCCGAGCCGCTTGCCAAGGCCGCTGCCCGTCCATGGTGTGCCCGGATCGCCGATGAGGTTCTGCCGGGCCCTTTGGGCAAAGCTTGTGGTATTGACCGGACGGAAGAAGCAACCCAAGATATTCAGCCAGACGAGCAACTCGCCGATCCGGTGTCGGGCGACAGGTAGGGGGATGCCCTCGGGCTCGGCGACGACCCTTGTCGCTGCGTCGAAGGCGTCGACAAAGGCCGGCTGCAGACCAGTGAGGAGATGCGCCTTCTCGATCGGTGCGCCGACATTCTTCGTTGGATGGAAGGCCGCGATGAGCTCCGGATCGAAGGCGATCCATCGGGCGAGATACGCGTCGTCCTTCTCGGCAGCGTTGACCACATCGAACACCTGGCCCTGCTGAAGGGCAACCGCTTCGCCGGGCGCGATCACGCATTCGAAATCGCCCTGGCGCAGGATCTTCGTGCCGCGCTCGACGACGATGACGACCGGCTGCTCGATCAGGATGTTTGAATAGCGCAGCCGGTTGTACTGAACGATTTGTGCCGCGGCGCCAGCGCCTGGCCGAACGGAGATCTTGTGGTTCACGCGGCTTCATTCCTCGGCAAGCGATCCGGACAACGGTCGTAACGCGGAAGCGCCGCTGCGGGCAAGCCGAGCGGCGTTCGACGTTCGAGGGTGGGTCCGGTTAGCGGCTGCCTTTGGCGGACACCGTTGCTGAGGCAAGCGTGTTCATGTTGCTGACGAAACCGACCAGTGCGGGCGATGCGCCGGGCGGCACGGGCAGCTTGTCGACGCTCAGCGCCTTGACGGTGATGGTGTAGTCATGGACCTCGCCTTCGGGTGGGCAGGCGCCGCCAAAGCCGCGCTGACCGGCGTCATTGGCGATCGTCACCGCGCCGGCCGGCATTTTCGAGATGTCGCTGCCGGCGCCGCCATCGAGCGCGGTGACGTTGGCTGGGATGTCTATCGCCACCCAATGCCACCAGCCGGAACCGGTCGGCGCATCCTTGTCGTAAAGGGTGACGGCAAAGCTCTTGGTGCCCTCAGGCGCGTTGGCCCAGGAAATTGCCGGCGACAGATCCTTGCCGGTGCAGCCCATATTGGCGGCAAACTGCGCCTGTTGCACCTTGCCCTCGGCAAAGTCAGGACTTGTCACGGTGAAATCGGCAGCCTGGGCCGCGCTGGCGATGAGCATCGAGGCGGCAACCACCAGATTGTGAAAACGGTTCATTCCCTGCATCTCCTTCATGTGGATGCAGGAAAGCTAGCGCAAACAGGGATCCGTTCGGCGCCAAACGGATCAAACTTGGCTCCGAAGCGATCAATCTCGACGGCGGCGGAAAGCTGAAGTGGAGCGTCAGCCGACGAGCTTGGCTTTGTCGACGAGCGCACCGTGATGGCCGATGACGCCCGCAGCGATGCGAGCCGCAAAGGCTGCAGCCTCGCTCGGCGTATCGCCTGCGACGAGGCTGGAAAGGAAGGCGCCATTGAAGCTATCGCCGGCACTCGTGGTGTCGACCACGCGCGCGACCGGCGTTGCCGGGACATGGCTTTCGCCTGATCCCTCGAACGTCAGCGTCACGCCCTTTTCACCGTCCTTGACGACGACGTCGGCAACGCCAAGCGCCTTGTAGCGCGCGATCGTCGCCGCGATCGAGCCGTCGCCGAAATGCGTGACTTCATCATCGAAGCTCGGCATCAGCAGGCTGGCGGCGCGCGCGCCGTCCCTCAGGGTCTGGCGCATGCGCTCGGCATCGTCCCAGAGGCGATGCCGGATATTGGGGTCGAAGACCACGCGCTTGCCTGCGGCCTTTGCGCGGCGCAGTTCGGCAAGCAGGGTTTCCACCGCGTCGGGTGAAAGGATCGCAAGGGTAATGCCGGAAAACAGGATGAGATCGGCACCCTCGATCGCACGGCGCAGATGCTCAGGATCATCGGCAAGCAGCCGTGCTGCAGACGCCGAGCGCCAATAGGAGAAGCTGCGCTCGCCGTCCTTCAAATGGATCATGTAGAGGCCAGGCGTGCGGCCCTCGATCTTGCGGACGGGGCCCGTGTCGATGCCCTTTTCTGCCATGAAGGCGAGCATTTCGTCGGAAACCGGGTCGGTGCCGACCGCGGAGCAATAGGCGACAGACCAGTCGCTCGGCAGGAACAGGCGGGCATAGTAGGCCGCATTGAAGGTGTCGCCGGCATAGCCCTTGCGCAGCAGGCCGCCCTCGGCCTGCATCAGTTCGACCATGCACTCCCCGATCGACAGCATCGTTCCGGCCAACGTCTTCTCTCCCTTTGGTTTTTCCCGTGCTGACGGGATAAGGTTCCAGACCGGTCTCGGCAAGAGATTGTTTTTCGATGTTACGCGATTGCGCGACATTGCGCCAGCAGTCCGGCGTTTACTCGCGTGCCGGGCAAGGCTACATCTTGGCGCACAGATCGGTTTCACGGGGGCAGGGCATGGCTTCTCAGCAGGTTTCTGGTGACGATTGGTGGCGCGGCGCGGTGATCTACCAGGTCTATCCGCGCTCGTTTCAGGATACCGATGGCGACGGCATCGGTGACCTGAAGGGTGTCACGCGCCGGCTCGGCCACATCGCCTCGCTCGGCGTCGACGCCATCTGGTTATCGCCGTTCTTCACCTCGCCACAGGCGGACATGGGTTACGACGTCTCGGACTATTGCGACGTCGACCCGATGTTCGGCACGCTTGCCGATTTCGACGAAATGCTGGCGCAGGCGCACCGCCTCGGCCTCAAGGTGATCATCGACCAGGTGATTTCCCATTCCTCCGACCGCCATCCCTGGTTCATCGAAAGCCGGAGCAGTCGCGATAACGCCAGGGCGGACTGGTATGTCTGGGCCGATCCGAAGCCGGATGGCACCGCGCCCAACAACTGGCTTTCGATCTTCGGCGGGCCGGCCTGGGAATGGGACGGGGTGCGCAAGCAGTATTACATGCACAACTTCCTGGCCTCGCAGCCGGATCTCAATTTCCACAATCCTGAAGTTCAGGATGCGGTGCTAGACGCCGCGCGCTTCTGGCTCGACCGCGGCGTCGACGGCTTCCGGCTCGATACGGTGAATTTTTATTTCCACGACCGCCATCTCAGGGACAATCCGCCACTGGTGCCGGATCCGGATGCAACCAGCAATGATGCGCCCGACGTTAACCCCTACGGCATGCAGGATCATCTCTACGACAAGAGCCAGCCGGAGAACGTCGCCTTTCTCCAGCGGTTCCGGGCGTTGCTCGATGGCTATGGCGGGCGCACGACGGTGGGGGAGGTCGGAGATGGCGCGCGATCTTTGAAGACGGTGGCGGCCTATACCAGCGGCGGCGACAAGCTGCATATGTGCTACACGTTCGATCTGCTCGGCCCGGATTTCACTGCCGGCCATATCCGTCGCTGCGTCGACAATTTCCAGAAGGCCGTCACCGACGGCTGGGTCTGCTGGGCCTTTTCCAACCACGACGTCACGCGCCATGTCAGCCGCTTTGCTGAGAGCGAGGCGGAACGGGATGTCGTCGCCAAGCTGGCGATGACGTTGCTGGCGACCCTGCGCGGCTCGGTCTGCCTCTATCAGGGCGAAGAGCTCGGACTGCCTGAGGCCGACATCGCCTTCGAAGATCTGCGCGATCCCTATGGCATCCGCTTCTGGCCGTCGTTCAAGGGTCGGGACGGCTGCCGCACGCCGATGGTGTGGGAGGCCACCGCCCAGAATTCCGGGTTTTCCACCGGAAAACCGTGGCTGCCGGTGCCGGCCGAGCAGGCGCGGCTGGCGGTCGATACGCAGGAGAGCCGCGCAGAGACGGTCCTCAACCACTACCGAACGATGCTCGCCTTTCGCCGATCGCACGCAGCCCTGCACGATGGCGACATGTCATTCCTGGAAAGCAACCGCGACCTTCTGGCGTTCACGCGTGAGAAGGATGGCGAACGGCTGCTGTTCGTCTTCAACCTGACACGCGAGCCGCAGGAATTCCTCGTTTCCGACGCGTTGGTGGAGACCGTTCCGCTACCCGGCCAATCGGCTGAGGTTGTCGGCGGCGTGCTGAAGCTCGATGGTCTGAGCGCCTATTGCGGGAAACTCTGATGCGCGTGTTGCTGATGGATGGGGAGATGGTCGGACGCTGGCTTGAGATGCGGCTTGCGCTCTGGTCCGATACGCCCGCCGCGGTTCACCGCGACGAGATCGACAGCTGTCTGGCTGCGGCCGAGCGACGGGCAGCGTTTCTGTGCGAGGACGATGCCGGTGTCGCGGCAGGCTTTGCCGAGGTCTCGCTGCGTACCGATTACGTCAACGGCTGCGAGACGTCTCCCGTCGCCTTTCTCGAAGGCATCTACGTGCTTCCGCGCTACCGACGCCATGGGGTGGCGCGGGCACTGATCACGGCTGCAGAGCGCTGGGCGACCAGCCACGGTTGCCGCGAGTTGGCATCGGATACCGACGTCGACAATCTCGAAAGCCATGGCCTGCACATGGCGCTCGGCTTCGAGGAAACCGAGCGCGTGGTCTATTTCCGCAAGGAGCTTTCGGGCGCGTCCGCCGATAACTGAGCCAAGCTGGCAGGCTCAGCCGATCAGCATGAACTTGTCGACGTCGACAAGCCCGCGATCCGATATCTTCAGGTGCGGGATCACCGGCAGCGGCAGGAACGCGAGCTGCAGGAACGGTTCTTCCAGCGTGGCGCCCAGCGCAAAGGCGGCCTGGCGCAAATGGTGTAGCGTGTCGCGCACGGATTCGTGCGGCTCGAGGCTCATCAGGCCCGCGACCGGCAATGCGATCTCGCCGGTGACCTTGCCATCCTCGACGACGACGAAGCCGCCCTTGATCTGGCCGAGGCGGTTGGCGGCGGTCGCCATGTCCTCGACGTTGACGCCGACGACGCAGATGTTGTGGCTGTCGTGGCCGACCGTGGAGGCGATCGCACCCTTCTTCAGGCCAAAGCCCTGGACAAAGCCGTTGGCATGGTTGCCGTTGACGCCGTGGCGCTCGATCACCGCCACCTTGATGATATCGCGGCCGAGGTCGACGCCGGTCTCGTTGCCATCGGCTGGCAGCCTGTAGCGACGATGCTCGGTGATGATCTTGCCCGGCAGGACGCCGATGACGGACGTCTCTCTGTCGGAGTAGGGCACGCCGAAGTCGCTGGCGTTGACATGGCCGGCCTTGACGCTGTCGAGCCCGACGGGGGCAACCGGCCTGCGGGTGGCAAACAGCGCGTCGGTCACGCGCCGGCCGCCGGAAAACACCATTTGCGCGCGGCAGCTTTCGAGGCTGTCGAGCACGACGAGGTCCGCGCGCCAGCCGGGTGCCACAAGGCCACGGTCGCGAAGGCCGAAGGCGCGGGCGGCCGAGATCGAGGCGGCGCGATAGATCGCCAGCGGCTCGACACCGGCTGCGATCGCGGTGCGGATCATATGGTCGAGGTGGCCCTGCTCGGCGATATCGAGGGGATTGCGGTCGTCGGTGCAGAGCGCCAGGTAGGGCGAAAGCCGTTCGGTAATGATCGGCATCAGCGCGTGCAGGTCCTTGGAGACGGAGCCTTCGCGCACGAGGATGTGCATGCCCTTGCGGATCTTCTCCATCGCCTCTTCGGCCGTCGTGCATTCATGCTCCGTACGGATGCCGGTCGAGAGGTAGCCGTTGAGGTCCTTGCCCCTGAGCAGCGGCGCGTGGCCGTCGATATGCCCGCCCTGGAACGCCTCGAGCTTTGCAAGGCAGACGGGATCCTTGTGCACCACGCCGGGAAAATTCATGAACTCGGCAAGGCCGATCACCTTCGGATGATCGCGGAAGGGCAGGAGCCGTTCGACGGGTAAGTCGGCGCCTGCCGTCTCCAGATGCGTCGCCGGCACGCAGGATGACAGCTGCACGCGGATATCCATGATCGTTTCGAGGGCGGAATCGAGAAAGAACTGGATGCCCTCGGTGCCGAGCACGTTGGCGATCTCGTGCGGGTCGCAGATGACCGTGGTGATGCCGAGCGGCAGCACGCAGCGATCGAACTCGTGCGGGGTGACGAGCGAGGATTCGATGTGCAGATGCGTGTCGATGAAGCCGGGCACGACGATGCGGCCGGAGATATCGATCTCCTCGCGTCCCTGGTACTCGCCATAGGTGCCGACGATACGGCCGCCTGATATGGCGATGTCAGAGGGGATGCGCTCACCCGTCACCAGATCGAAGAAGTGCCCGCCCTTGAGCACGATGTCTGCCGGCTCGCGACCGACGCCCTGGTCGATCATTCGTTCCAAAGCTGTTGCCATCCGTGCACCTCTCATTTCGGCCTGTAGATAAGAATAACCCTCTCCCCGTTGCCGGGGAAAGGGTCGTATTCTCGGGTCTATGGTATCAGATATTGTTGACGAGCACGTCGCGCAGCTTGTCGAACAGCTCGTCGATCTCCGCCTTGGAGATGATCAGCGGCGGCGACAGCGCGATGATGTCGCCGGTGGTGCGGATCAGCAGGCCCTTCTCATAGGCTTTCAGGAAGGCGTTGAAGGCGCGCTTGGTCGGCTCGCCGGCGATCGGCTGCAGCTCAATCGCGCCGATCAGGCCGACATTGCGGATGTCGATGACGTTGGGGCAGTCCTTGAGGGAATGCAGGCCGTCTTCCCAATAGGAGGCAAGCTCGGCGGCGCGGGTCAGAAGGCCCTCTTCCTTGTAGGTGTCGAGGGTGCCGAGCGCTGCGGCCGAGGCGATCGGATTGCCGGAATAGGTGTAGCCGTGGAAGAACTCGATCAGGTGTTCCGGCCCGTTCATGAAGGCGTCGTGAATTTCCGAGGTCACGAACACGGCACCCATCGGGATCACGCCGTTGGTGAGGCCCTTGGCGGTGGTGATGATGTCGGGCGTCACGCCGAAATACTGCGCGGCAAACGGCGTGCCGAGGCGGCCGAAGCCGGTGATGACTTCATCGAAAATCAACAGGATGCCGTGCTTGGTGCAGATGTCGCGCAGCTTCTGGAGGTAGCCCTTCGGCGGGATCAGCACGCCGGTGGAGCCTGCGACCGGCTCGACGATGACGGCGGCAATGGTCGAGGCGTCGTGCAGGGTGACGATGCGCTCGAGCTCGGTCGCCAGATCGCCGCCATGCTCGGGCTCGCCGCGGGTAAAGGCGTTCTGGGCCGGCAGGTGGGTGTGCGGCATGTGGTCGACGCCGGTCAGAAGCGTGCCGAACATCTTGCGGTTGGAGACGATGCCGCCGACCGAGATGCCGCCGAAATTGACGCCGTGATAGCCGCGTTCGCGGCCGATCAGCCGGAAGCGCGAGCCGTCGCCCTTGGCCCGGTGATAGGCAAGCGCCACTTTCAGAGCGGTATCGACCGATTCGGAGCCGGAATTGGTGTAGAGAACGTGGTTCATGCCCTCAGGCGCGATATCGACCAGGCGATTGGCGAGTTCGAAGGCCTTGGGATGGCCGAGCTGGAAGGCCGGCGCGTAGTCGAGCTCGCCCGCCTGTTCGCGGATCGCCTCGGTGATCTTCGGGCGACAATGGCCGGCATTGACGCACCAGAGACCTGCGGTACCGTCAAGCACCGTGCGACCGTCATGGGTCGTGTAGTGCATGTCCTTCGCGCCGACGAAGAGGCGCGGCTCCTTCTTGAATTGCCGGTTGGCGGTAAACGGCATCCAGAAGGCGCGCAGATCGTTCGGCGTGGTATTCAGACGGTTCGACATTCCAGTTCTCCTCGGCATGGTCCAGTGTCGGGCGGTTGTGCCCGCTCGGATTCTTTTACCCTTTGGTCAAACTATCAGGGCGCCGGTTCGGGTCAAGTCTGGAGCGCCGACACGTGCGCGGGTTCAGGGCTTGCCACAATCGGATACATGGGCGTGATTTCCCGCAAAAATCGACTGTTCATTCGAAGCGGTGCGGCGGATTTTTCGTTGCAGGCGCGGACGTTTTCTCAAGTTTAACCTGTTTGCGTCAACGCTACCGCGCCGTGTATCGCCGGATCCATGGCTCGTGCTTCTTACCGTCATCCGGACGGTGCGATCCGGTGGCGAATGAAGCGGAGTAGCGAGACGGTGTCGAGGTTGGGGATCGCGCAGGCGGCCATGGTCGTCCTGTTTCTGCCCGGTGTGGCAGCAGGCGCCGACCTGATCGTCGACGGCCGTTTCGAGCATGGCGGGGACAGTTTCTGGGCCGGTGACGGTGTGGCACTGACCCGCGACGCAGGGCAACTCTGCGCTGACGTCTCGGCGGGCGGCGATACCTGGGACAGGCTCATCGGCGTCAACGGTGTGAAACTCGAGCCGGGGCTCCACTACAGGCTGTCAATGTCGGCCACGGTCGATGCTGCCCGTGCCGTGCCGGCCCGCATCCAGCGCGCAGCCGAGCCCTGGACGGTGCAGAGCGAGTTCAGCATCGGCGGCGCGTCGGAGCGCACGTCATTTTCAGCGGACTTCATGGCATCGGACGAGGAGGAGGCTCAGCTGGTCTTCCCGCTCGGCGGTGTCGACAAGCCGTCGCGCTTCTGTATCGACGACGTGTCATTGGTGGAGATTGCTGCACCTCCCGCAGCCACCAACCGGGCGAACAGGGGCCCGGCCATCCGGGTCAACCAGCTCGGCTATTTCACCGATGGTCCGAAGCGGGCGACGGTGATCTCGGACGCACGCAACGCGATTTCCTTTCAGTTGGTCGACGCCGGCGACGCGGTCGTTGGCGAGGGAACGACGCGGCCGAGCGGTTTCGATCCATCGGCCGGGGTGCGGACGCATGTGGCTGATTTTTCCGCCTATGCTGTGCCCGGCGATGGCTACCGGCTGGTCTCCGGCGACTGGACGAGCGACCGCTTTTCGATCTCCGACGATCTCTATGGTCGCCTCACCGTCGATGCGCTCTCCTGGTTCTACCCGCAGCGCAGCGGCATCCAGATCCGCGGCGATATCGCCGGCAAGGCCTATGCGCGGCCAGCAGGCCATGTGGGCGCAGCGCCGAACGAGGGGGACAAATCGGTCGGCTGCCTCAGTGGCGACGAAGCCACAGCGCTCTACGGCGACTGGTCCTGCACCTATCGTCTCGACGTTTCCGGCGGCTGGTACGACGCCGGCGATCACGGCAAGTATGCGGTCAACGGCGCGATCTCGGCCGCGCAGCTGCTGGCGACGCTCGAGCGCGCCCGTGCCTTTGGCGGCGCCAAATCGTCAGCACTCGGCGATCGGCTTTCGCGCATTCCCGAGAACGGCAACGGCATTCCCGATCTGCTCGACGAGGCGCGATGGGAGCTGCAGTTCCTGCTTTCGATGATGGTGCCGGATGGCGAACCGCTGGCCGGGATGGTTCATCACAAGATCCATGACACCGAGTGGACGTCGCCACCAATGCTGCCGAGCGAGGATCCGAAGCTGCGGGCGCTACACCGACCCTCGACGGCTGCGACCTTCGATGTGGCAGCGGTTGCCGCACAGGCCTCGCGGCTGTTTGCCAAGGACAATCCGACATTTGCCGCAAAGCTGCTGACGACCGCGCGCAAGGCGTGGGTGGCGGCCAATGCCAATCCGGTGCTGCTGGCGCCGAAATCGGACGGGAATTCAGGCGGCGGCGACTATGACGACGGCGACGTTTCCGACGAACTCTATTGGGCTGCGACCGAGCTTTTCCTGACAACCGGAGACGCGAAGTATCTCGACGTCTTGCGTGCATCGCCGCACTGGTCGGGCGATGTGCTGCCGCCGAGCGGCGCCTTCCACTGGCGCAATGTTGCCGGTTTCGCCCGGCTGCAGCTGGCGCTTTACGGTGAAGCCTTGCCCAAGGCCGATCTCGACATGGTGCGACGTTCGGTTCTGGCAGCGGCCAGGACCTTCCTGCCGCTGCAGGCAGCCGAGCCGTTTGGGCAGATCTATCGCCCTGGAAATCACCAGTACGATTGGGGTTCGAACCAGCTGATTCTGCAGAACATCATTGTCCTGTCGGCAGCCTTCGACCTTTCTGGAGACAAGGCCTTCCTCGGTGCTGCGCGTGAAAG
Organism: Sinorhizobium sp. A49; assembly: GCF_002002725.1. Lineage (GTDB taxonomy): Bacteria > Pseudomonadota > Alphaproteobacteria > Rhizobiales > Rhizobiaceae > Ensifer. Next base: position 224,550 of record NZ_MUNW01000061.1, read on the forward strand.
CATGGACTATCTTCTCGGCCGCAATGCTCTGGCGATGTCCTACATCACCGGCTACGGCGCGCGCTCGCCGCAGAACCAGCACAGCCGCTGGTATGCGCATCAGGTAGACCCGAGCCTGCCCAGTCCGCCGGTCGGATCGCTTGCCGGGGGGCCGAATTCAACTCCGGTGGACGCGATTGCCAAACAGCGGCTGCAGGGCTGTGCGCCACAGACCTGTTATGTCGACGATATCGAGGCTTACGGCTCCAATGAGATCACCATCAACTGGAACGCACCGCTCGTCTATGTCGCGTCGTTCCTTGCCGACGCACGCTAGGGGGCTGCAGCGATGACCGGGATAGCCTTTGTCGGAACCGGCTTTGTTGCCGACTACTACATGACGACGCTTGCAAACCACCCGCAGTTGCGCCTCATCGGTGTATGGGACCGGGACGAAGCCCGCCTCTCGGAGTTTGCCGGTTACTGGAAGGTCAACCGCTACGCGACGCTGGAGGCAGTTCTGGCTGATCCGGCGGTTGCGATCGTCGTCAATCTGACCACGCCGGAAAGCCACTATACGGTAAACCGCGCAGCACTTCTCGCTGGCAAGCATGTCTATTGCGAAAAGCCGCTGGCCATGGACGTCGATGAGGCGAGCGAACTCGTGGAACTCGCACGAGAGCAGGCCCTGGTGCTTGGCGGTGCGCCGGCCAATGCGCTCAGCGAGGCGCACACGCTCTGTGTCTCGCTGCTGGCGGCTGGTGCCATCGGCACGCCGCGTCTCGTCTACGCGGAAATGGAAGACGGCCCGGTGTTCAAGGCAAACTGGCGGGAATGGCGCAGCCGCTCCGGCGCCCGCTGGCCGGGCGTGCATGAGTTCGAAGTCGGCTGCACGCTCGAACACGCCGGTTACGCCGCAAGCTGGCTCGTTTCGCTCTTCGGCCCGGTTGCCGAGGTCAGCGCCGTTTCGGCCCTGACCTTTCCGGACAAGGGACCGGGTACGGAACGGTTGCACCTCGGTCCGGATTTCTCCGTCGGCTGCCTTTCCTTCCGCTCGGGCGTGACGGCGCGGGTGACTTGTGGGCTTGCGGCCCCGCGCGACCGGTCGCTGACGATCATCGGTGACGAGGGCATCATCGTCGTGCGCGATCTCTGGGACAATCGCTCGCCCGTCCATCTCGAAGCTTTCGGTGCGAAGCGCTCGCTGCAGCACCGCATTCTCGATTGGGTCGAATGGAAGCTCGGCCGCAAGCTGCCTCTCCGGCTCTACGCCGGCAATCGGGTGCGCTATCCCGCCAGGGCCAAGGCTACGGCCTTGCCCGCCTATCCCTCGAAGATCGATTTTGTCAGCGGCATTGCAGCCCAGGCCGAGGCGATCGCGCGTAAGGAGCCGCCGTTCTTTTCCGGAGCCACGGCGCGCCACCTGACCGAAATCGTGCTTGCGCTCAACAACGGCCGCCAGGGCTACCGTCCACGCGATCTATGACGGTGGCAAAGCGCGGATCGTCTCGATGATTTCGATCGCCTGGATGCTGCGCGATGTCGGCATCAGGATGTGTTCGTGCCAGCCTTCCAGGATTGCAGCACTTGCCGCCTCGATCTCGAATTGCAATCCGTTGCCCGGGAACGGCAGATCGAAGCGCTGAAGGCCGGGCAGGGCGACGCGCCTGGCAACCCGCGTCAGTGTCTTTGCCCATAGACCCCGGCCTCTCGGTGCGATGGCTTTGCGCACCAGGCCATTGTTGGCGAGGAACAGCCGGCTCGCCTTCAGAAACGGCGCGTCGATGACGAGTGTGCCGCGATCGCCATCGATGACGAAGCGGTTGTCTCCATCGCGGTCAAAGCCGCAGGAAAGATGCGCATTGAAGCCGGCATAGGCGAGGCGCATTTCCGCCGAGAGGTCGACGCCCGTGGGCGCGCTTTGCCAGCGGCCGTCGATCGCATGCGGGCGCCCAAAAAGGTTCAGGCACAGCGAAAGCGGATAAATGCCGAGGTCGAGCAGCGACCCGCCGCCGAGTCTGGCGTCGAAAAAGCGGTCAGTGGGGTCGAACGGCTTTTCATAGGCGAGCTCCGCCGTCACATGCCGAATGCGCCCGAGGGCTTCGCCATCGAGCAGTGCGCGTGCCTTGGCGACCGCCGGCAGGAAGCACGTCCACAGGCCCTCCATGGCAAAGAGGCCCTTGGCTGCGGCCAATGCCGATAGCGAACGGGCGTCGTCGAACGAGGTCGTCAGCGGCTTTTCGACCAGGACGGCCTTATTCGCCGAAAGAAAGACGATGGCGTGTTCCAGATGCACGGCGTTTGGCGAGGCAACGTAGACCGCGTCGATTTCAGGATCGGCAGCAAAGGCATCGATGCTGGAATGGCGGGCAATGCCGCCGAAACGCTCGGCGAAGGCATCTGCCTTCTCCTGGCTTCGGGAATAGACAGCTGTCAGCACGGCGTTGCCGGTAAACTGGATGTCGGATGCGAAGCTGTTTGCGATCACGCCGGTACCGGCGATGCCCCAACGGACCTTATCCTGCATAAACCCGATGTCCCGGCTGTTTCGCCCGGGCGCATCCTGACCCCGAAACCTCAAGGCCGCGTAAACAACGGCGGCAAGCCCCAAGCAACCTTCAGGATGGAGGTTGCTTGGGCAGCGGGGCGCTTCGGCCGGGCAATGGCCTGCCCCGTCCGCCGATCTTCCAGAAAAGAATAAGCCCCGCGCGATTGCTCGTGTGGGGCTACTTCAGGGCATGATCCCTGTTGCGGACTGAGAAGGTCAGGCCGAGCGGCGGACCAATGTCTTTTCTTCTACGGCATTTGCGTCGACGCCGTAGATCTCGGAGAGCGTACCCAAAATCCTCATGACGGCGTCGGACGAGCTGGAATAGTAGATCGTCTGAGCGTCACGGCGAGTGCTGACCAGATTCTGGGCTCGCAGTTTGGACAGGTGCTGGGAAAGAGCGGACTGGCTCAAGCCCACCTTATTGGCCAATGCGCCGACTGCCATCTCTTCCTTGACAAGGGAATCGAGGATGAGAAGGCGCTTAGGGTTTGCCATGGCCGAGAGGAAGCCGGCTGCTATCTCGGCTTCATCATGTTTTTCAGGCGAAAGTGGCTGCATTGCGTGCTCCATGCGAAAATTACATCACACGTAGTTATGGTTGACGAAGGACGATAATTAGTCGTGATGCATAAAAGGGCAACTACCTACTGCAAGAAATGGGGGTAGCTTGCGAGCGATTAACCGTAAAGTTCGCGTAAAAGTGGCCGTAACTCCGAGCTGTCCCGCATTGGCGCAGGAAACTCGAGCCGCTTCAATTGGTCGCCATAGGCGAGATCCAGGCCGGCGGCGTCGATGCCGACGACCTTCCAGTCGCCTTCCGGGGCGTTGCAGAGTTTTTCAGCGTAATACCTAACCGCGTCGGCGTGATCGGCGTTCATATGTTCGATTGCGCCGGTTTCCATGGCGGCGAGCGATGCGGTGGCCGGTGATTCGATCACCAGATCCTCTGCCGTCAGCACGTAAGCGCGACCAAAACCACCGTTAAGGCTGGCGCGTAACGGGTTGAGGCGGAAGAAACCGAAGTCGGGGAAGTCGACATAGAGCTTCGATTTGGGATGCCGACGGACAAACCGCTCGCGGATGCGGGCGTGCGCCTCCGAATCGCGTGCAACCGCTTCGGCTTCGCACTGTACCGTGAGTCTCGGATGGGCGAGGGGATCGCCCTTGCCCGGTTCTCCCGTCAGCAGCGAAGCGCGCGTGTCGGCGAGCAGTGCCTTTGTGTGGGTCGACAGCTTGGAAATCAGGATCAGCGGCACACCGTCGACATCCATGCCGACGAGAACCCGACTGACGAAGGGGAAGCCGCCGCTCTCCGGCTCGATGGCCGCAAGCGAGCCGCTGCGCGCACCGCGCAAAAGCGTATGTGCCAGCTTGCGCGCCTCGTCATCGGTTTCGCGCAATACGTTCGGCTTGTCGGTCATTCCTCGGTCCTTCCTGAGCTTCGGTCCGGTTCCAGACGAAAAAGCCCGGAACAGGGTCCGGGCTTTTATTGGCTTCTTGTGTGCTTTCGTCAACTTTTGTTGCGGTGTCGCGTCAGGCCTTCGACGATGTTTTGCGCGTTGATCGTTCCGACCACGGAGCCGTTGTCGACGACGCCGACGCTACCCGGCTGGCGGGACATGGCGTCGAGGATATCGACGAGCGGTGTCGTCGGCTTGGCGGTCGCCGTCACGCCGGCAACGGTCGCTCCGCGCTGGACGCCGGTCTGCATCACGTCCTTCGCCGTCAGCATGGTGATCGGGTTCATGTGCTGGACGAAATCGGCGACATACTGGTTCGCCGGGTTTCTGACGATGTCCTGCGGCGTGCCGCACTGGATGATGCGGCCGCCTTCCATGATGGCGATGCGGTTGCCGATGCGGAACGCTTCGTCGAGATCATGGCTGACGAAGACGATGGTCTTCTTCAGGCGACGCTGAAACTCGAGCAATTCGTCCTGAAGCCGCGTGCGGATCAAGGGGTCGAGGGCCGAGAACGGTTCGTCCATCAACAGGATCGGCGCACCGGTCGCAAAGGCGCGGGCAAGGCCGACGCGTTGCTGCATGCCGCCCGAGAGTTCGTTGACCTTGCGACCGGCCCACTTCGTCAGGTTGACGAGCTCAAGCTGTTCGCCGACGCGGGCCTTGCGTTCGGCGTCGGGCATGCCGGCAAGCTCGAGGCCGAAGCCGACATTGTCGGCAACGGTGCGCCAGGGCAACAGTGCGAACTGCTGGAACACCATCGACACGGTGTGCATGCGGAAATCGCGTAGCGACTTCGGTGTGGTGCGATAGGGATTGAGCGGTCCATTGGCGGTCTTGACCTCGACCTCGCCGCGGACGACGGGTGCCAGGCCGTTGACGGCGCGAAGCAGCGTCGACTTGCCGGAGCCGGAGAGCCCCATCAAGACAAGGATCTCGCCCTCGTTGATCGAAAGCGTTGCACCGGCGACGCCCAGCACCAGGCCGGTGGCCGCGCCGATCTCGTCGCGGGTCTTGCCCTGGTCGATCATCTGCAGCGCGGTCTGCGGATTGTTGCCGAAGATGATGTCGACATTCTTGAAAACGACGGCGTCGGTCATGCACCCTCTCCTTCGTCGGACGAGCGGAACAGGCGGTCGAGGATGATGGCGAGAATGACGATGCAGAGACCGGCCTCGAAACCCTTTGCGACGTTCACCGTGTTCAGCGCCCGCAACACGGGAACGCCGAGGCCGTTGGCGCCGACGAGGGCTGCGATGACCACCATCGACAGCGAGAGCATGATCGTCTGGGTCAGACCCGCCATGATCTGCGGCATCGCGAAGGGCAACTCGACCTTGCGCAGCACTTGGGCCGGTGTTGCGCCGAAGGCCTGTGCCGCTTCCACCAGCGATGGCGGCGTCGAGATGATGCCGAGGCGGGTGAGGCGAATGGGGGCCGGAATGGCGAAGATCACCGTTGCGATCAGGCCCGGCACCATGCCGAGGCCGAAGAGAATGAGCGCGGGGATCAGATAGACGAAGGTCGGGATCGTCTGCATCAGGTCGAGGATCGGACGCATGACGGAATAGACCCAGGCCCGGCGCGCAGCGGCAATGCCGAGCGGAACCCCGACGGCCATGCTGACGACGCTTGCAGCCAGCACCAGAGCCAGTGTCTCGGTCGTTTCCTTCCAGTAACCCTGGTTGATGATCAGCAGCAACCCGAGGCCGGTGAACAGGGTCACGCCGAGCGAACGGCGGAACCACCAGGCGAGCCCGGTGATGACTGCCACCACGATCAACTGGTGGGGCGTCTGCAGGATATAGAGCAGAATGCCGACGACGCCCGACAGGAAGCTGGCAAGTTGGTCGAAGAACAGCTCGAAGTTCGTCGTCAGCCAGTCGACGAACGCCTTGGCCCAGCCGCCGATGGGAATGCGGTATTCTGTCAGAAATTCCACAGGGGTAAATCCGTCTCGTCAGATCAACAATATCGCGCGATGCGGTGAAAAAAAGGCGGGGTCTTGCCCCGCCTTGTCGTCGGTCAGAGCCCGAGCGCGGTCTTGGCCGCGGCGAGGCCTTCGCCGCCGTCCTTGGTGGTGACGCCGGCCAGCCACGGTTCGATGGCCGTCGGGTTGGCCTTCAGCCATTCCGTGGCGGCTGCGTCCGGTTCCTTGCCGTCGTTGAGGATCTTGCCCATGATCTCGTTTTCCATCTGCAGCGAGAACTTGAGGTTCGTCAGCAGCTTGCCGACATTCGGGCATTCGGTGGTGTAGCCGGCACGAACGTTGGTGAAGATGGTGGCGCCGCCGAAATTGGGGCCGAAGATATCGTCACCGCCCGAGAGATAGGTGAGCTTGAAGTTGGCGTTCATCGGATGCGGTTCCCAGCCGAGGAACACGATCGGCGCGCCATCTTTTTCGGAGCGGGCGACCTGCGCCAGCATGCCCTGTTCGGAGGATTCGACCACTTCGAAGCCCTTGAGGCCGAAGGTGTCCTTGTCGACCATGTCGATGATCAGGCGGTTGCCGTCATTGCCCGGTTCGATGCCATAGATCTTGCCTTCGAGCGCGTCTTTCTGAGCGGCGATATCCTTGAAGTCCTTGATGCCGAGTTCGGCACCCTTGGCGTTGGTCGCCAGCGTGTATTTCGCGCCTTCTAGGTTCGGGCCGAAGGATTCGACCGACTTGTCATCGAGATAGGGGCGAACGTCGTTTTCCTGGGTCGGCATCCAGTTGCCGAGGAAGACGTCGATGTCCTTGTTCTTCAGCGACGTGTAGGTGACCGGAACGGAGAGAACCTTGATATCGGTTTCGTAGCCGAGGCCCTTGAGCACGGCGGAAACCGTCGCGGTGGTGGCTGTGATATCCGTCCATCCGACGTCGGAGAAACGGACGGTGCCACAGCTTTCCGGCTCGGCTGCCGCGGCGTTTCCGGCAACAAGGGCAGCCAGCGAAACGGCGCCCGCGAGCAAGAATTTGAGAGAGAGTGCTTTGTTCATCGTTGTCGTTCCCCTGCCTCTATTATTGTTATAGCCAAACACGGTTGGAGTGTTAGCCAAACACCATTGGATAGCGAATTCAAGCGCTTTGATGTCGAAGGAAGTGTATTGCGTCAATACGCAGACGGGATGCACGCTGCGACGCAGAATGTCGCAATGCCCACGAAATGGTCAAGTCGAGCGAAAAACTGTGGGTCGCGCAAACAGGCTCTGGCCTTCGGGGCCAAGCCTCGTCATGTACCGGCGAGACGATTTCCGGAGGCGGCAGGATATGGCCAAACTCTATTTCAGCTATGCCACGATGAATGCGGGCAAGAGCACGTTGCTGCTGCAGGCATCCTACAACTATCAGGAACGCGGCATGCGCGTCGTCATGCTGATCGCGGCTTTCGACGACCGGGCAGGCACCGGGCGCATCTCGTCGCGCATCGGTCTCGACGCGGATGCCATTCCCTTCCATGGCGGCGACGATCTTTTCGGTCTGATCGAAAGGCTCAACGCGGATGACATGGGCAAGATCGCCTGCGTCTTCGTCGACGAGGCCCAGTTCCTCGACGAGGAGCAGGTCTGGCAGCTGGCGCGGGTCGCCGACCGCATCGGCATCCCCGTCATGGCCTACGGTTTGCGCACCGATTTCCAGGGCAAGCTTTTTCCGGGCTCTATGGCGCTTCTGGCCATTGCCGACGAACTGCGCGAAGTGCGCACGATCTGCGACTGCGGCCGCAAGGCGACCATGGTCGTCCGTCTCGACGGGCAGGGCAATGTCGTTCGCGAGGGTGCCCAGGTCGAGGTGGGCGGCAACGAGAAATATGTCTCCTATTGCCGGCGCCACTGGGAAGACAAGATGCGCTGTGACCCTGCCTGACGGCGTAGACCGGAGTCTGTTCAAGGCCGTATGCCGCGATTTTGCAGCGTCGTGACATTTTTCTTCAGGTTCTGATTGATGGCTTCAGGTTCTGATTGATGGAAGGTGCCTTGGTGCGACCGCCTGGCGTCTTGAAGACCACGCATTCGGGATGCAATGCTGATCCCGTCTTCCCCCAATGAGGTCAGCGATGCCGCGCATCTTTCCGTCTCTCCTGCTCTGTCTCTGTCTCGGGGCGGCGCCCGTTTATGCCGGCGGCGATGCCAAGACTGGGGCCGCCGTTTTCCGCAAATGCGGGGCCTGCCATACGGCAACCGAGCCGAACAACCGGGTGGGCCCAAGCCTGATGGGTCTCATCGGTCGCCCAGTCGCATCCGTCCCGGACTACAGCTATTCGGATGCCATGAGGGCCTTCGGTGCGGAAGGGCATGTCTGGGACGAGCCGACACTGAGTGAGTATCTCTTAAGCCCCAAGGCGATGGTGGGCGGCACCAAGATGAGCTTTGTCGGGCTGAGGAAGCCGCAGGACATCGCCGACGTCATTGCCTATCTCAAGGACCCATCTGCGGCCAAATAGGCAATGCCTTCGATATCTCAAGCACTTCGACGGTACGGTTGACCAAAAAAGCCGGCGGGCTAGGCTTGTTCTCTTTCGATAAACACCCTTTATATACCTGCAATCGAAGGCTGAATAATTTGGCCCGGATGGCATCTGTTGCCTCGACCGATCCAGGGGGATGATATGGCTTCTCTTCAGAATTTTGACGCGGAGATCGAGAAGACGAAAAGCGTTGTCGAGCAGATGCGCGGCAAGCTCGAGCAATCCGGTGTCGTGCTGGAGCAGTTCGCCAAATCGGAGACCAAGCTCGGCGACGTCAATTTCGATATCGAGAATGCCCGCATTCAGGACGTGATCAACCAGCAGAAGGTGATGGAGGCCAATATTGCCGACCTGATCATCGGGCTCGAAGATGCGACCAACGTCTTCGGCTCCGAGTTCGAGAGCATGAAGAACTATACCGGATATGAAAAGTTCATCGGCATGTTCTCCAAGCAGAAGATGCAGCGCATGCGCACCGACCGGGTGCGCAACATGTCGCTTGCCGGTAACCTGCAAGAGCTGTTGTCGAAGTCCGATACCATCGTCGGCATCCTCAAGGATCAGAAGTCGATCCTCGACCAGCGCTACAAGACCTCCGAACAGAGCCTGATCCAGGTGATCGAGCGCCGCAAGGGCACGATGTCCAATCTGGAAACGGTGCAGAAGCGCATCGAGGAGTTGAACCCGCTGCTGCTCGACATCGAGAACCGCATTGCCGCTTCGACCGAGCAGAAGGTGCGCACCGAGCTCGAAGGCGAGCGTTCGGCCTTGGCCACGGAATACAATGAGAAGCAGGCGAAGGAGCAGGAACTTCTGGCCGAAAGCCAGACGCTCGAGCGCTACACCTCGATGTTCCAGACCTTCGTCGATTCGCTCAACAACCAGATCGCGGCCCAGAACACCCTGATCAACAAGCTGACGATCGATACCGAACAGCGCATCGTGCTCTACAAGGCGCTGGAAGATTCATTGAAGACGGCGGCCCAGCAGGACGTCGCCCACAAGATCAACACGCTCGGAAGCCAGGTCGACACGGCAGCCGAAGAGACGATGGCCGGCATCGGTGCCGCCGCCCAGCGCCACATCGGCGACCTCCTGGAAATGCACGAGAAAAACATGCTGTCGACGCAGGACATCCAGCGCCGCAAGAAGCTGGCCGACGATGCTTTTGCTCGGCGTTTCCAGGCGGTCATGGACAAGCACAACACTGCCAACTACGTGAAGCAGTGATCGGCGTGAGCACATGGGCATGCGCATGAAACGGTTCGACTTTGCCTTGCGCTGCGCGCCAGGGGGAACGGCATGAAGATCGCCGCAACCCCCGCCGTTGCGCAGTATTTCGCCTCGATCCATTCGGCGTTGGCCGGACTTGAGCTCTTTCTCGGCGACCGCAATTCGCCGCTCTATCGCAACACCGTGGTTGGCGAGGTGATCGTTCCCTATCTCGCCCGGCTGAAAGCGTCGATCGCCTGCTGGGAGAACCGCATCGGCTTCGTCGATCAGTTCAGGATCTCGCGGGCCGAGAGCGGCTTTCCGGTTTTCCAGAACGTGCTCGAGCTGGAAAACGACCGTCAGACGGCCGGCAAGCGGCTTGCGGATATTCCGCCGGCCGATGCACTGCGCGAGGAGATGGCCGATTTCATCCTGAGACAGAAGGCTTTTCCCGAGGCGCTGCAGTCGCGCATGGCGGAGCGGCTTTATCTCGAGCAGATCGGCAAGGGCGAGATCTTTTCACCCTTCATCCTGCCGGAAACGATCCGCGTCGCCGTCAACCCGAAGACGATGCGGCCCTATTATGTCGTGAGCTGGGGCGCCTTCGACGGTACCCAGACCCTGCCGATGGTGTACATGGCGACGATCGAGGATTCCTCCGATAAGATCGTCGAGATGCTCGTCACCGCGGACGGCAAGCTCAATCCGCAGGTGGAAATCCCGCTGCCGGTCGGCGGCCTGCTCAACCCGGAGCTTGCCAGCCGCTTCGATGACTTCGCCTCGAAGAACAGCACCTACTCGCTGACGCCGATCACGATCGCCACCAACATGGACAAGGATTTCGCCGAGCTGCATCCCAAGCAGTTGCGGCGCATCGTGCTTGGACCGTTCTACTCGGCCGGGATCACCGAGAACAATGCGAAGATCAACGAGATCCTGTCCAAGGTGCGGAAACCGGAAAATGCCTGGCTTCTGACCTGGACCGTGCAGGAGGTGTTTTCCAAGGCCGAACGCGCCGCACAGCGCGGCTTCTGGTCGACGACCCCGGCGCAGGAAGAATTCCACATCGATACCGACAATCTGGAGGCCACGCGCATGGGCGTCTCGTCCTACGAGAAACATGCGCTGGTGCCGCACGATGCCTATCAGGCGCTTTATGCATCCGGCGAGGCGGCCCAGGTCTTCGGCGACTACAAGGTGCATGTCATCTCCGGAAACCAGGTCGTGAGCGAGGTTTAAGCATGACACTCAATGCCGGGCTGACGACGCTGCACGAGGACGAGATCGCCAAGCACCAGGCGGTCGCGCAGGGGCTGGTGACCAAGCTGGTGATCCTCGAGCGCGACGAAGGGCCGGCTGGCGCACCGCTTGCCGGCACCGGGCGACGGTTCGTCTCGACGGTTTCGACCGGCGGCCAGCGCCGCACCCGCGAGGTCGAGCTTTCGCGCACCGTTCAGGCGGTGCGGCAGGGTGATCCGATGCTGTCGCCGGCGCAACATGCGGTGCTCTACAGGACTCGTCGCGGCATCCAGGTGGCGCTGGCGGTTGCCGACGTCTTCGCGCGCCAGACGAACCTCGAGCAGCTGCAGGCGCGCAATCTGACCGCGCCGCTTGCCGGCGAGGACGCCAACCAGTTCAAGGCGCTGCTCAACGCCTCTGCCTATATCTCGGCCTTCACGCTGGCCGCCTATCTCGGCGCGACCTTGTCGGGCGAGGGCGAGCCGGTCGACGATGCCGTCGAGCCGGACTTTCTGTTCGACACGCCGCAGGATGCCCTGAAGGGGCTGATCGCAGCGCTTGACCGCAGCATTTCAGGCGCGGCCGACGATCTGGCGCTGACGGCGCGTGCCCGTGCGTTTTCTCGCGTCGCCATCGAAGGACTGATTGCGCGCAAGGGCCGCTTTACCGGGCTGCAGAGCTTCGAAAACGTGCATATCCGCCTCGATCAGGACGACTTCACGCTGAACGGTTTCGACGTCGCGCCCGGCCAGAAGCGCAAGCCGCTGGTGATGACCTTCAAGAAGCCGGAAGAAATCATCGGCAACCACATCGCCAAGTACCAGGCGCTGAAGCTTGCCAAGATGCTGATGGCCTTCGACTTCGACCGGCAGATGAACCCCTTCGTCGAGCTTGGCGGTTTCCTCTTCACCTTCATCGGCGACGGCATGCCGGGCACCGGCAAGACGATCCTGATCCAGATGCTCGCCGGCATGCTCAACGAGTATTGCGAGATCGCCGGCTACGCCTTCCACTATGAGAATTTCGGCGTCGACCAGATCTCCTCCTATCAGGGCAAGTCGGGCCAGAACTGCAAGGAGTTCGTCAACAACGTCATCAACCCGCGCGCCATCGGCTTCGGCACGATCGACGATGTCGACCAGGTCGCTGCCAAGCGCTCGGACGACCGGGCATCTGCCGGCCAGCACGAGGTAACGGCGGTGCTGATGGAAAGCTTTGCCGGTGCCTCGACGGTGGTGCGCGGCAACTGCACCTTCGGCATGTTCTCCAACTACCCGGAGAATGTCGATGATGCGCTGCGCCAGCGCGCCGGCGCCCGCTGGCTGGTCGATGGGCCGCAGACGGAAGACGACTATATCGACATCTTCGCGCTGCTGGTCGGCAAGAACCACAAGATCCCGCTCGGCGAGCACGCGCTGTTTGAGGGCCAGGAGATCAAGCGCGCCGTGTCGCAATCCTACGAGGCGCATTCGCGACCACAGGAAGAAGGGCTCGTGTCCGTCTGGGAGCGTTACCAGAAGGAGAAGGGGGCACTCGCCACTCTCGCCGATGTCGGTGCCTATCTGCACATGATCAAGGAGGCGGAACCCCGCTTTACCGGCCGGGCGATCAAGAACATCACCGATGCTGTCAAGCTCCGGGCGATGGACGTCGAATTGCCCGACGACTGGTTCAAGGATGCCGGCTCGTTCATGCACAAGGGCTATGACGAGAAGAAAGCGATGATCGAGGCGCTGCGCGGCCCGATCACCATCGAGATGGTGCTGCAGGAAATCAACCGCTACGCCGACAGCGAATTCCGCTACACCGACAAGTCGGACGATGCCGCCGTCACCGACATCATCCGCCGCGAGCGCCAGCGCGAGAAGGCGATCCGGGAGATCGAGGCGATGAAACGCGACGGCCGGTGGCAGGGCTGATGTCTGAAGCAAGAGATGATCGCCTTGGCCTGCTTTTCGCACTGTGGTTGACCACGGCGCGCGACGCGATCCCCTCTCCCCGCGTGCGGGGAGAGGGCTAGGGTGAGGGGCCGGCATGAGAGGAGCGGACGAGAAAGCCACCGAACGTGCACGTCTTTTGCGCCGTTCGGATAACGAAGCAGAAGCGATATTGTGGTCGGAGCTCAGGGCTCGACGGCTCAATGGCTACAAGTTCGTTCGGCAGTTTCCGATAGGCCGCTATTTTGCTGACTTCGCCTGTCGGGATCACCATCTCGTCGTCGAAGTCGATGGGAGCCAGCACGCGAATAGTAGTGGCGATTCAATTCGCGATATGTACATGGTCGCCAATGGATGGAGCGTCGTTCGCTTCTGGAACATGCAAGTATTTAATGAGCGCAATGCGGTTCTGGAGACGGTTGTTGCGATCCTGGAGAAGCGTTTGACGGGCGAAGTGAGGACATCAGATTTGACATTCATTCCTGCGGGCGAAAGCCATGTTTGAACGATGGAGATTTGCCCCTCACCCTAACCCTCTCCCCGCAGGCGGGGAGAGGGGACGAGTGCACCTGCGTGGCCGATACAAGTTCGGCGACCTTGCTCGACCTTGCTATGTTGTCATTGGAGGGCTTCAGGCATGAAACGCCTTCTCGAAGCCGAGCTCATCTATGGACGACTGCTCGATATCGCCGAGCCGCATCTGATCGCGCGCTACAACAAGGCGCTTGAGGGCTTTGGCCTGCGTCCGACGGCATTGGAGCGCTTCAGCATCGACATGACCGGGTTCTCGCCGGAGATTGCCGACGAGCTTGGCGATCGCGACTATCTCGATCCCAACCGGGTGAACCGCCGCTTCATCATCATGACGCCGGATCAGGCGGAACTGCCGGTGGTGCACACCAGCTTTTCCAACACAGCGGCGTTGATGCACGAGTTCTTCAATGCCAACAGCCGCGCCATCAACGCGGTGACGATCAAGGATGCGCTCTACGGCGAGATCGAGGACTCGGTTTCGATCGTCGACGATATCGACGACCTCTTGTCGATCAACGAGGTGCGCTTCCGGGTGCTTTCCGCTGAGGACATGCTGGGCAAGGCGGCCGAACTGCGTGGTCTCGTCGACCGCCTGAAGAGGGTGCCGACGGCCTGGACTGATGACGAGATGCTGAACCGCATGGTCGAGCTGGCGAAGGTGACCGGCGACATCCGCCAGAACGCTCTGGTGCCCGATCAACTGGTCTTCCGCCACGATGCCTTCTGGGCCAATCATTTCGGCGGCGTCTATGTCTTCCTCGACGACAAGACGACGACGGTCATCTGCGACCCGTCGGTCCCAGGTTTTCGCCGGTCGCGGCCCTGGCAGGTCAGCTATATCGCCATTGAAGATCACGCCCGCATCTACGATTTCCTCGCTTCGACCAAGCGGCTGCAGCTGCCGCAGGCGTCCTGGGTCGAGGATTCCGGCCTCTACCAGCACCGCGCCGACATGGTGGTGCGCGGCCTGATCAACGACGCCGATCCGACGGCGGATCTTGCGCGTGTCGACCGGATCTGGCTGCAGACCTGGATGCACCGCAACGCTGCCCTTGTTGCCCGAGATGGGGCCTATCCATTTCTGCAGGAAATGCTGCGCGCCGTGCAGACGACTGGCAGCATCCGGATGCAGGATGTGGCCCCGGCAAACCGCTTCATGCTGGTGAGGGCATCGCCCACTCATGCCGACCAGTGGCTGGTCAACCGCCTGATCGCCCAGCTCGTTCCGCGCGACTTCGTCTCCCGCTTCGTCTTCGACAAGCAGGGGTTTTATGACGCCTACGAGCGTTACAGTGAAAAGTTCAGGGAATATGTTGTTGCGACACTGACCGGGACATATCTCAAAGACAAGGCGGCCTTCCGCCGCAAGCTTTACGGCCTCAGAGAGGAATAGGACATGTTTGATCCGATCGTTGCGTTTTTCCAGCGTGTCTTTACCGCGATCGGTCGCGGCATCGGCCTGGCCGTTGCCTGGCTGCTGTGGCCGTTCGTTTTGCTTGGAAACTGGTATCGCCAGCGCAGTTGGATCATCAAGGGACCGATCGGCATCATTTTGCTCGGCCTCATCTTCTTCTATGGCTATTTCGTCTGGCAGACCCAGGCCTGGACGAACTTCAACCCTGACTATGTCGATCGCTACAAGCTCGCCGAGCGCAAGGTGCCTGCCGGTTCGCCGGTGAGCGGACCGGGAGCCACGACTGGACAGGCGACGCCCGGTGCGGCTGCAACCAACCAGGCGGCAGTCGCCACTCCGCCCGCCGAAGTGACGCCCGAGGCGCTCGCCGCCGTGCAACTGCCGGCCGGGACCCAGTGCCAGACCTCGGCGATCGTCGATGTCGCAGCCGATCTCATCGACTTCAACGTCAACGAGAACGCCTGGATCTCGTCGATGCTGCTCTACAAGGTCGGCTTCTTCGGCCTCGACTGGGACGATACGCCCTGGCTCGACAACAAGGCATCGTTCCAGCGCGGCATCAACCAGGCGGTCCGTCGCACCTCGGTAGAGCTCGTGGATTCGCTCGGTCGCGTTCGTGGCACCTCCGGCATCAACAACGATCTGCAGCGCGCGCGCGGCAACATCCAGTTCGATGAGGAGACCTGGTATTTCGGCCTCAATCCGTTTGGCCCGAAGACCCCGACGCCGAGCTTCTATCGCGCGGCCATGAGGGACATGCGCACCTTCAACACGACGCTTGCCAAGTGTGACGCCGTCTTTGACGGCCGCGCCGACAACCTGGTCGAGTTCCTCGATCGCATCGCCAACGATCTCGGCAACACGTCGGCGATCATCAGGGAGCGCTCGGAAAACCACAATGGCGGCTGGTTCGATACGCGCGCCGACGACCGCTTCTGGTTCGCCTACGGCCAGCTCTACGGCTACTACGGCATCCTTTCGGCCGCCGGCGCCGACTTCGAGAACGTCGTCGCCCAGCGCGGCCTGACGCCGATCTGGACGGAGACGATCAAGCAGCTGCGCTCGGCGCTGCGCATCCAGCCCTTCATCATTTCCAACGGCGAGGAGGCCGGGTGGATCATGCCGACGCATCTGGCGACCATGGGCTTCTATATCCTGCGGGTGCGCTCCAACATCGTCGAGATGCGCGACATTCTTGCCCGATAGACATCATGCCTGATGGCGGCGGCTCCTGCCCGGAGCCGCTGAGGACACGCTTCGTCCCATAAGGGGCGCGGTCAAAGAATACGAGCTTGGGGGGAGGGGAAAACCCATGGCGGAGGTCAAGTCCGATATCGAAATCGCGCGCGCCGCGAAGAAGAAGCCGATCCTGGAGATCGGCGCAAAGCTCGGCATTCCGCCGGAGCACCTGCTGCCTTACGGGCATGACAAGGCGAAGATCAGCGCCGAATTCATCGCCGCCCAGAAGGACCGCAAGAACGGCCATCTGATCCTGGTAACCGCGATCAACCCGACACCGGCCGGCGAAGGCAAGACGACGACCACGGTTGGCCTCGGCGACGGGCTCAACCTCATCGGCAAGAAGGCGGTCGTCTGCATCCGCGAGGCGTCGCTCGGGCCCTGCTTTGGCGTCAAGGGCGGGGCTGCCGGCGGCGGCTACGCCCAGGTGGTGCCGATGGAGGACATGAACCTCCATTTCACCGGCGACTTCCACGCCATCACCTCCGCCCACAACCTGCTTGCGGCGCTGCTCGACAACCACATCTATTGGGGCAACGAACAGAACATCGATATCCGGCGCATCTCCTGGCGGCGGGTGATGGACATGAACGACCGTGCGCTGCGCAACATCGTCGGCTCGCTCGGCGGCGTTGCCAACGGTTATCCGCGCGAGACCGGCTTCGACATCACCGTCGCCTCCGAGGTCATGGCCATCCTTTGCCTTTCGACTGATCTGAAGGATCTGGAAAAGCGCCTTGGGAATATCATCATCGGCTACCGGCGCGACAAGAGTCCGGTCTTTGCCCGCGACATCAAGGCGGATGGGGCGATGACCGTGCTGTTGAAGGATGCGATGCAGCCGAACCTAGTGCAGACGCTGGAGAACAACCCCGCCTTCGTGCATGGCGGCCCGTTCGCCAACATCGCCCATGGCTGCAACTCGGTGATCGCGACGACGACGGCGCTTAAGCTTGCGGATTACGTGGTGACAGAGGCAGGCTTTGGCGCCGATCTCGGCGCCGAAAAGTTCTTCGACATCAAATGCCGCAAGGCGGGGCTCAAGCCCGATGCCGCCGTGATTGTCGCAACCGTGCGCGCCATCAAGATGAATGGTGGGGTCAAGAAGGACGATCTGGGCAAGGAAAACCTCGAAGCGCTGCGCAAGGGGTGCGCCAATCTCGGCCGCCACGTGCAGAACGTGAAAAAATTCGGCGTGCCGGCGATCGTCGCGATCAATCACTTCACCTCCGACACCGAGGCCGAGGTGCAGGCGATCAAGGACTATGTCGCGACGCTCGGTGCCGAGGCCGTGCTCTGCCGCCATTGGGCCGAAGGCTCTGCCGGCATCGAGGAACTGGCGCGAAAGGTGGCAGACCTCGCCGAAGGTGGCCACTCGCAGTTTTCGCCGCTCTATCCCGACGAGATGTCGCTGTTCCACAAGATCGAGACGATCGCCAAGGACATCTACCACGCCAGCGAAGTGATCGCCGACAAGTCGGTGCGCGATCAGCTGCGGACTTGGGAGGATCAGGGCTACGGCCATCTGCCAATCTGCATGGCTAAAACGCAGTATTCGTTTTCGACCGATCCCAACCTGCGCGGCGCGCCGACCGGCCACACGGTGCCGATCCGTGAAGTGCGGCTTGCCGCCGGCGCCGGCTTCGTCGTCGTCATCACCGGCGAGATCATGACGATGCCGGGCCTGCCGAAGGTGCCGTCGTCGGAGAAGATTTATCTCAACCAGGAGGGCTATATCGAAGGGCTGTTTTAGCCACTTTCGGTGATCCGCAATGCCTCGAAATGGAATCAATTCGAGGCATTGCCGGCTGGCCTAAAAAGCTCTGCTGCGCCGCCTCAGCTGAGGTTGATGAAGTCCGCCTTGCCGACGGGAACGCCCTTGTGGCGCAGAATGTCGTAGGCGGTCGTCAGGTGGAAATAGAAGTTCGGCAACACGAACTTCAGGAGATAGTCCTCGCCGCTCAACGTCATTTTCAGCTTGGTGAAGTTCAAGGTCACCTCGCGGGTCTCGCTGCCCTCGAGATCGGCAGGCCGGACCGTTTCAAGGAAGGTGACAGTCTTGCCGATGCGCTCGCGCAGTTCCGCGAACGTCTTTTCCTCATCGGGAAAGCCCGGTACTTGGAGATCGGTCAGCCGGGCGATAGTGCCCTTCGACGTGTCGCTGGCGCGCTGGACCTGGCCCGAGAGCGGTAGCATGTCGGCGGTGAGCCGGGCGTTGACGAGGTCGTCGAGCGAAAGGCCCGTTTCTTTGGCATGGACCTCGGCCTTGTCGAGCAATTTGCCGAGGACAGCGAAGCCATGGACGAAGGTGGGAACGGAGAGCCTGTACATTGTGAGCGCCATGGATGTTTCCTCCGGCTTGGGGACGGTGATGTTTCTGGACTGCTATCTGGGAAAGGGAACCTGATCCTGCAAGGCGCCCGTATCATCTTTGCCGTTACGCGAAATCTGGCACCGGAAATCTGGCGCACGAACTCTGGCGATTGCTTGTCCGCTGGCGATAAAAGGTGGCACGTACTGTTCGCGTGATCGCCTCTATGCTCAGATCGTGGATGCCTGCCGGCGAACACGTCTTCAGCCCGAAACGGATGCAAGCCGCCCATGACTCCACTGGACCTAGAAGCCTATCTTCACGCCCATATTCCACTTTCCGCAGCAATGCAGGTTCATGTCGACGAGGTGGCGGAAGAGCACGTGCGGCTGTCTGCGCCGCTGGCGCCGAACATCAACCATCGCGAAACGGTGTTCGGCGGTAGCGTTTCGGCGCTGTCGATCCTTTCGGCCTGGTCGCTGCTGCACGTGCGCATGAGCTGCGCCGGCGTTCCTGCCCGCCTCGTGATCCAGAGCAATAGGATGGACTATCTGAAGCCTGTTGCCGGTGCATTTTCCGCGCGATCAACCCTTGCAGACATCAGCAATTGGCCGGGTTTCCTGCGCATGTTTCACCGTCGGGGCAAAGCACGCATCGTCGTTGCCGCGGAACTGCTGGATGACGGCGTCCTTGCCGGGCGTTTTGAAGGCGAGTTCGTCGCCCTCGCAAACGTCGAAAGTTAGCGGCAGTAGCGGTACTCGTTCCGGCGTTCGATCACATCGAGATGCAGGTGCGTCTCATGCGCCGCATCGCTGCCGGGATCGAGCACGGTCTTGAAATAGAGGCAGGCCGAGGCAGTGATTGCCCGCTGGAAGGCGCCGGTCATCGTGCCGTCCTCATCGCGCGGCTGGATCTCGATGGTCTTGCCGTCGCTTAAGCTGAACGAGGCGATGTCGACGGCACTGCCGTGCGCATGCTCCGAAATCTTGCCGGTCTTCGCATTGTTGCGCAGTCGGCAGATATAGGTGGAGGCCTGGTTCAGCGTCTTCACTGTCGTGCCCTTGGCAAATGCCACGTCGGCGGCCGGCTGCACCGCTTCCTTGGTCCAGCGCGCCAGGGCCAGTGCCGCCTCGCAGCGCATCAGCCCTTTCGGCGCCAGCTTGACGTCGGGCAGCACGCCGGTGACGTCGAGCGGCTTGTCGATGCCGCAGCCCTTGCCATCGTCGATCCGCTTGGCTTCGGTGAAGACGGCGCCCAGTGCTTTCAGCTCCGACAGGCATTTGGCGTAATCGGCCGGGTTCTCGTTTTCGACCGGCGGGTAGGTGACCGGGGCCTCGTCCGTTTTGTCGCCAGTCGGCTTGTCCTTTTCCTTTCCATCCTTTTCTTCCGCCGCGGCATCGCCATTCTTCTTGCCATCGGCACCCTTTTCCTTTTCGGCAGCCTTCTGGCTTTCCGTGGCTTCTGCAGGCTTCGGCTCAGGCGTGGGCGCCTGACTGCCCTGCTCAGCGTCGACGGGCGACTTTTCCTTGCTTTCCTCCCCTTCCTTCGTCGGCGTTACCGGCTTCTTTTCAGGCGCGGGTATTGGCGCCTCAGCCTGATTGCCGGTTGGCGGTTTGTCTTGGGGCAGGGGTCCGGATTTGGGAAGGCTCGCACCGGCGAGGAGCAATGTCGACAGCAGGATCAGAGGGATATGGCAACGCATGCGTATCCTTTCACAGGTCCGTTAGGGCAACCTACGAGGGAGAGGAACGCATGGGAGGCCATCTGGTTTCATCGTCCTGGTCCAAAGAGCGTTGCAGTTCGGCAACGCCTCGAATTGGGACGATCCCATAAATTGTGGGGGAAGTGTTTCTATGTTGACAACAATAGTCATGTTTTTTATGCGGCTTAAATGAGGCGACGCAATGTCGCAACGTTTTCGAACCCACGCCCAGCCAGCCCCTTGAGTTCGCCGCTCAACCAGCAAGCCCGGCCCATGATTTCAAAGGATTGGTCCATGCTCAACCGGCACCGTCGCCTGGCACTTCTGGCTTGCACGACTACACTTGCTCTTTCCGCTGCCACTGGTGCCTTCGCGCAGACCGCGACGACCGAACAGAAGGCAAACGAGCAGAAGGCTGAAGCCGCCAAGAAGGGCGAAACCTTCCTGTCGCCGATCGTCGTCAAGGGTGCACGCACCGGCGACCCCTATGCGAAGGCCGGCCCGGTCAGCGTGGTGACGACCGACCAGATCGACCTTCAGTCCGGACTTGAAACGGACGACCTCTTGCGCGGCGTTCCCGGCACGTCGACGGCGAACAACCCGCAGAACCCGGGCGTGGCCGTCAACATCCGTGGCTTCGAAGGATCCGGCCGCGTCAACATGATGATCGACGGCGTACGCCAGAACTTCCGCTTCACCGGCCACGAAGCGCAGGGCTTTGCCTATTTCGACCCGGCATTCCTGTCCGAGATCGACGTCACCCGTGGCGCGGTCAACGGTGTTGGCGGTGGTGCGCTCGCCGGTTCGGTCAACTTCAGGACCTATGACGTCGAGGATCTGATCCAGGACGGCAAGAACTATGGCGGCATCGCCTCGGCCACCTACGGCACCAACGGTGCCGGCTGGTCGGAATCGCTGATTGGCGCCTATCGGTTCAACGACGTGTTCTCGGTATTGGGCGGCATCAGCAAGGCCGATCCGGGCAACTATGACAACGGCAACGGCGTTCAGGTTCCCTACACCGAGGAAGACCTGCTGTCGGGCATGCTGAAGTTCGAAGTGACGCCGGACAAGGATCACGCCTTTAAGTTCAGCGGCATCACCTATGACAACGACTTCTTCGCCAACTCCTACTTCCAGAACGTGAAGAACCAGACGCTGGCTGCAAGCTATTCCTATGCGCCGGACAACGAGCTCATCGACTTCCGCGCCAATGCCTACTGGAACCGGCTCAAGATGAAGTACGACACCGACGTGAACGGTGCCGGTACGGCCGCCGGCCGCCGCATCACCGATACCGGCAAGGGCTTCGACATCTCCAACACCTCGCTGTTCGATCTCGGCGAAGTGGCGGTGAAGGCGAACTACGGCGTCGAATATTTCCGCGACGACTACGACGTCATCAACAGCACGGCGCGGCCGGGCGCTGGCGTCAACGGCAGTGGCACCAATGCCACGACGGGCGTGTTCAGCAACACGACCTTCACCTATGGCATCGTCGACCTGACGGCCGGGCTGCGGTGGGACCACTTCAGCCTCGACGGCTCGGGCGCCGTCGTCGCCGGCAACCCGATCGGCCTTCCGGCTGGTCCCTACTCGGTTGACAAGTCCGACGGCCGCCTCAACCCGAGCATCACGCTGGCACTCAACCCGACCGACTGGTTCCAGCCCTATGTGACCTACGCCGAGACCTCGCGCTCTCCGACCGTCAACGAAACCTTTGCCGGTGGTACGCATCCAGGCCCGAGCGGCCAGTCCTTCTTCCCCAATCCGTTCCTGGAGCCTGAAACCTCCAAGGGCTGGGAAGTCGGCGCCAATTTCTCCTTCGACGGCTTGCTCGATTCCAGCGATAGCCTGCGCGTGAAGGCCAATTACTTCCACAACAGGATCGACAACTACATCACTGCAGTCCTGCTCAACGGTGGCCGGCAGATCTTCTTCGCCAACAATCCTGGCACCTCGACGGTTCAGGGCTTCGAATTGCAGGCGGCCTATGATGCAGGCTTCGTGTTCGGCGACCTCGCCTATACCTATACCGACAGCAAGCTGCCATCGCAGGTCAACGGGTTCGGCGTGCAGAGCTATCTGCCGGACAACATCGTCAGCGCCACGCTCGGCGCGCGTTTCCTCGAAGATCAACGCTTGACGGTCGGCACGCGCTTTTACGCCGTATCCAGTGCGGACGTCGGTGCGATCAACCGTACACCGCCGACCGTTCCGGGTTACGGCCTGGTCGATATGTTCGCGAACTACAAGTTCGAGAATGGCTTCGAGGTGACGGGAACGGTGACGAACCTGTTCGACAAGACCTATACCCCATCGTCCAGCACCATTGCCGGCAGTACGATCGACACCGGCCGTGGCCGCACCTTCCTGGTCACCGCGAAGGCCAAGTTCTGATCGATACCAGACAAGCTTCAGTCGAAAAGGCGGTCCTTGTGGCCGCCTTTTCTTTTGCCTTTGCGGTGCCGCTTTTTCCCGCTTGCGCAAGGGCGCAACCCGCGCTAACACTTTCGCCCATGACAAATGCACGCAACATTTCGATCTGGTGGTGGGCTCGCTGAGGCGGCCTTGACCAGTCATGCGTGATTGATACATCAAGCCGCCCGGAGATTTCGAGGCGGCTTTTTTGTATTCTGGCCGCATGGGAAAACCGGGCTTTTACGGAGCGAGACGAATGGCAACGGCAATTCTCGAAGACGGCGCGGAAAGCTATACCACCAGGGGCGGCATCGTCGTCACCCGCAGGCGGCGCGAGGCCTCCTATGCGGATGCGATTTCCAGCTATGTCGACAGGCTGGATGAGCGCCGCGGCGCGGTGTTTTCGTCCAACTACGAATATCCCGGTCGCTATACCCGCTGGGACACCGCCGTCGTCGATCCGCCGCTCGGCATTTCCTCCTTCGGTCGCGCGCTCTGGATCGAGGCTTATAACGGCCGTGGCGAAGTTCTGCTGTCGATCATCGCAGAACATCTGAAAACCGTTGCCGACATCACGCTCGTCTCCTCTACGGCAACCCGTCTCGACCTGACGATCAACGTGCCCGACCGCGTCTTCACCGAGGAAGAGCGCTCGAAGATGCCGACGGTCTTCACCGTGCTTCGCGCCGTCACCAATCTCTTTCATTCGGCAGAGGATGCGAACCTCGGCCTTTACGGCGCTTTTGGCTACGATCTCGCCTTCCAGTTCGACGCGATCGAGTTGAAGCTGAAGCGTCCTGACGATCAGCGCGACATGGTGCTGTTCCTGCCGGACGAGATCCTGGTCGTCGACCACTACGCCGCCAAGGCCTGGATCGACCGCTACGATTTTGCCAAGGACGGCGCTTCGACCGAAGGCAAGACGGAAGAGATCGCCAGCGAACGCTTCCAGACCGTCGACAGCATTCCGCCGCATGGCGACCATCGCCCCGGCGAATATGCCGAACTCGTCGTCAAGGCGAAGGAGAGCTTCCGCCGCGGTGACCTTTTCGAAGTCGTGCCCGGCCAGAAATTCTTCGAGCGCTGCGACAGCAAGCCGTCGGAGATTTCCAACCGGTTGAAGGCGATCAACCCGTCGCCCTATTCCTTCTTCATCAATCTTGGAAATCAGGAATACCTGGTCGGCGCCTCGCCGGAAATGTTCGTTCGCGTGTCCGGCCGCCGCATCGAGACCTGCCCGATTTCGGGCACGATCAAGCGCGGTGACGACCCGATCGCCGACAGCGAGCAGATCCTCAAGCTCCTGAACTCCAAGAAGGACGAGTCCGAACTGACCATGTGCTCGGACGTCGACCGCAACGACAAGAGCCGTGTGTGCGTGCCCGGCTCGGTCAAGGTCATCGGTCGCCGCCAGATCGAGATGTATTCGCGCCTGATCCACACGGTCGACCACATCGAGGGCCGCCTGCGCGACGACATGGACGCCTTCGACGGTTTCTTGAGCCACGCCTGGGCCGTCACCGTCACCGGCGCGCCGAAACTCTGGGCGATGCGCTTCATCGAGAGCCACGAGAAGAGCCCGCGCGCCTGGTATGGCGGCGCCATCGGCATGGTCGGCTTCAACGGCGACATGAACACTGGCCTGACGCTGCGCACCATCCGCATCAAGGACGGCATTGCCGAGGTGAGGGCGGGAGCGACGCTGCTCTACGATTCAAACCCGGAAGAAGAAGAAGCCGAAACCGAACTGAAGGCCTCTGCCATGATCGCAGCCATCCGTGACGCGAAATCCGCCAACGCCGCTAAGGCCGGCCGCGACGTCGCGGCCGTCGGTGCCGGCGTCAACATCCTGCTCGTCGACCACGAGGACAGCTTCGTGCACACGCTGGCGAACTATTTCCGCCAGACCGGCGCGACGGTCACGACGGTACGCACGCCGGTGGCCGAGGAGATCTTCGATCGGGTGAAGCCGGATCTGGTCGTGCTGTCGCCCGGGCCCGGCAACCCGAAGGATTTCGACTGCAAGGCGACGATCAAGAAGGCGCGCGCCCGCGACCTGCCGATCTTCGGCGTCTGCCTCGGCCTGCAGGCGCTGGCTGAAGCCTATGGCGGCGACTTGCGGCAACTGGCGATCCCGATGCACGGCAAGCCTTCGCGCATTCGCGTGCTCGAGCCCGGTATCGTCTTTTCCGGCCTTGGCAAGGAGGTGACGGTCGGTCGCTATCACTCGATCTTTGCCGATCCGTCGAGCCTGCCGCGCGATTTCATGATCACCGCCGAAAGCGAGGACGGCACGATCATGGGTATCGAGCATACAAAGGAGCCGGTGGCGGCCGTGCAGTTCCACCCGGAATCGATCATGACGCTCGGCGGCGATGCCGGCATGCGCATGATCGAAAACGTGGTGGCGCATCTGGCCAAGCGGGCGAAGGTCAAGGCCGCTTAAGCACGCTATCACAGACAGTCAGGCGCCGCCTCCTTGACCAGGGGCGGCGTTTTTCGTTTGTCATTTTGCCAGCGTCTTCACGGGAGCCGTAGCGCTCCGGGGATTTCGCAATGGTCGGCAAACAGCCGCTCGCTGAGGAAATCGACGAAGACACGCACCTTCGGCGACAGGTGCCGGTTCGATGGCCAGAGAAGGTGGAACTGGCTGGGCGCGTCGAGATGCGCATCGAGCACCGTCTTAAGCGCGCCATCGCCAAGCGGTCCGCGCGCCAGAAAGTCGGGCATGCAGCCGATGCCGAGACCGCTGATCACAGCGCCGCGCAAGGCTTCCATATTGTTGCAGGTCAAAACGGTCGGCATCGGCGGCAAGGTGACAGGACCTGGCATTGCGATCGGCCAGTCCTGAAGTTTACGGCTGTTGGGAAAGCGAAACCGGATTGCCCGGTGACCGTCGAGATCCCTTGGGCATTCAGGAATGCCATGCTTTGCCAGATAGGACGGGGCTGCGCACAGGAGCAGCCGAAAGGGCCTGAACGCTCGCGACATCAGCCGGGAGTCGGGCAGGTCGCCGCTGCGAATGGCGACATCGACCTCCTCGTCGATCAGGTCGACGATGCGATCATTGAAGTCGAGGTCGAGTTCGACCTCGGGGTAGCGCTCGACAAACTCAGGAAGCACCGGCAACAGCAGGTGATAGCTGACGATCGGAACGCTGACGCGCAGGCGCCCACGTGGGGTCGCGACCGCCTGGGCGAGCGATGCCTCGGCATCGTCGAGATCGTCGAGCACCCGGCGGCAGCGTTCGTGAAACAACCGGCCCTCGTCGGTCAGCCGCAGGCTACGTGTCGAGCGTTGAAAAAGGCGAACGCCGAGCTGTTTTTCGAGACCTGTCACCGCCTTGCCGACGGCCGAGGCGGACAGCCCGAGCACGCGTCCGGCGGCAACGAAACTTCCGAGATCAGCCGTTCGCACAAAGGCTGTCAGCCCGCTCAAGCGATCCATCGTTTTTCCTATTCGAGCGTTTTGTTCCGCTATATGCGGCACATTGACGGTATTTTCTGCATATTGTGTCCAATCTATCCTGCTCAAGTCAATCGATAGTCACTGACACGGACCATTTAGCCGGCCACCTTGCGTGCGCCGTCGGGTCCTTCCTTTGCTCGAACACGGCGGACTGACAGATATGAGAGAAAAGATTGGATGCGAGGGCAGTGCGGGACGCTTGTTCGTGCTTGTCGCCGTTTGCTGTGCCGCTGCGGCGATGCCGCTGACCTTCACCGGCACGGCGGTGGCGCTGCCCTCGATCAGCCGGACGCTGGGCGGAAGTCCGCTGGCGCTCAACTGGGTTACCAACGCCTTCATGCTGACCTTCGGCAGCACTTTGATGGCCGCCGGCGCGCTTGCCGATGCCTATGGCCGCAAGCGCATGTTTCTTGGCGGGCTTGCAGCCTTCGGGCTGTTCTCGCTTGGCCTCGCCTTTGTCGGCGACATCGTCTGGTTCGATGGTCTCAGAGCGCTGCAGGGTCTCGGCGCCGCAGCCGCCTTTTCCGGCGGTATGGCATCGCTGGCGCAGGAGTTTGAAGAGGGTGAGCGGCTGCGGGCGTTCAGTATCGTCGGGGCGAGCTTCGGCGTGGGCCTCGCCTTCGGCCCGATCGCCTCCGGCCTTGTGGTCGAGGCATTCGGCTGGCCGGCAATCTTTCTGCTCGTCGTCGCTCTCGCGGCCTTCGCCTTCGTGCTCGGCGCCGTTTTCCTGCGGGAAACACGTGACCCGAATGCCGGGGGGCTCGACTGGAAGGGGGCGGCGACCTTCACACTTGCGCTGGCATTCCTGACCTTCGGCATCCTGCAGATGCCTGAGGCCGGCTGGAGCGATCCTTTCGTTTTGGCAGTGCTGGCAGCTGCTGCCGTCTTCTTCTTCATCTTCTACCGGATCGAGCGTTCCGTGGCGCGGCCGATGCTGGATCTTTCTTTGTTCAGATACCCTCGCTTTGTCGGCGTACAGTTGCTGGCCGCCGCCCCGGCCTATGGTTTCGTCGTGTTGCTCATTCTGCTGCCCGTGCGTTTCATCGGCATCGAAGGCATGAGTGAAATCGACGGCGGGCGGATGATGATTGCGTTGTCGGCGCCGCTTCTTGTCCTCCCGATCGCCGCGGGTCTGTTGACGCGCTGGTTCGCGCCGGCGGCCATCTGCGGGATCGGACTGTTGGTGTCGGCCGCCGGCCTTGCCTGGCTTGGCCAGTTTCCCGTGGGGACACAGCCAGCGCTGTTGGTCGCACCCTTGCTTACGATCGGCATCGGTATCAGCCTGCCCTGGGGCTTGATGGATGGCCTTGCCGTCAGCGTGGTGCCAAAGGAGCGGGCGGGCATGGCGACAGGCATCTTCAGCACCACCCGCGTCGCCGGCGAAGGCGTCGCGCTCGCCGTGGTGGCGGCGCTTCTCTCTGCCTTTACGCAGATCAATCTGGGTTCAGAGGCGGGCGTGCACGCCGCCGACATCGCCCAAAGGCTCGTCACCGGCAATGTGGCTGCTGCCGGCAGCCTCGTGCCGTCGATCGAGCGCGTTGTTCTGCTTCAGGCCTATGGCGATGCGTTCGGAGCGCTGCTGTGGCTGTTGACGGCCATTACCGCGGCAACGGCGGTGATCGTCTTCCTCTACCTCGGCAAGGGCACGGACGTGGCGGAAACTGCCGCCGACGCCCCTGATCTGCTGCCGAGCACAGCCATGGACCCTTAGAAGGTGCGCACGGTCCGATCAAACCTTTGACAAGCCGCTATCGATGGCACATATGTCTGCCATTAACCGCCTGCGCGAAATTCGCGCGGGCGGTTTTGCGTTTCAATGGGCTTGCGTTTGCAACTCGTTTGCATCTGCATGAGGAATGATGAAGATGTCCGTATCCGATAACAGAACCGTGCTCCGACTTGCATTCTGGGGCATTCCGCTCGCTTTGGGCGTCATGGGCCTGAAGATGTTGGCGTGGTGGGTGACCGGCTCCGTCGCGCTTCTGTCCGATGGTCTTGAATCGACCGTCAATGTGATTGCGGCCGTCATCGCCTATGCCATGATCGGATATGCCGCCAAGCCGGCGGATGCCGGGCATCCTTTCGGCCATCACAAGGCGGAATATATCTCCGCCGTTATCGAAGGCGTGCTGATCGTCGTTGCCGCGCTGCTGATCGTCTGGGAAGCGGTTCCCGCGATGATGGCGCCGGTCCTTCTCGATGCGCCTGTCCTTGGGCTCGCGATCAACTTTGTCGCCGGCGTCATCAATGCCGTCTGGGCCTATGTGCTGATCCGCGCCGGCAGGCAATATCGCTCGCCTGCGCTCAGCGCCGACGGGCATCATATCCTGTCGGATGTCGTCACCTCGATCGGCGTGTTGATCGGCCTTGTTCTTGCCATTGCCACCGGCTACGCGATCCTCGATCCGCTGCTTGCCGTCATCGTTGCCTGCAACATTCTGTTCCAGGGCTGGATTGTCATCTCACGCTCGATCGACGGGCTGATGGACAGAGCCGTGCCGGATGATGAAGAGGAGGCGATCAAGCAGGCGATTGCCGCCAATGCCAAGGGTTCGCTTGGGGTGCACGACTTGAAGACGCGCCAGGCGGGTGCGGTGATCTTTGTGGATTTCCACATGGTCGTGCCGGAAAAGATGGCGGTTGGAGAGGCGCATGATATCTGCGACCGCATCGAAGACGCGATCCGCGCCGTTCATCCCGGCGCCAAGATCGCCATTCATGTGGAGCCGGAAGGCGAAACGGCGCACGGTGTGCGCGTAAAGGTAAGTGGGGTACGGAAATGAGCCAGACTGACGTATCCGGCCTGTCGCAACTGGGCGCGAAGGTCGATCTGCCGCAAAGCCCTGATGAAGCGGTGCTCGAGCGGGTGCCGAGCGGAAATCGTGGCGCGGACTTCCTGGTGCGGTTCACCGCGCCGGAATTTACTTCCCTCTGCCCGATGACCGGACAGCCCGATTTCGCCCATATCGTTATCGACTATGTGCCGGACGAATGGCTGGTGGAATCGAAGTCGCTGAAGCTGTTCCTGCATTCCTTCCGCAACCACGGCGCCTTTCACGAGGACTGCACCATCGACATCGCCAACCGGCTGGTGACGCTCCTGTCGCCACGCTGGCTGCGCATCGGCGCTTACTGGTATCCGCGCGGCGGCATCCCGATTGATGTCTTCTGGCAGACCGGCAAGCCCCCCGAAGGGCTCTGGCTGCCGGACCAGGGCGTTCCGACCTATCGCGGACGCGGGTAAATAGTGGCGGGCCTGGCCCGCCGTTTTCAAGCCCAACGCAGGATACACACAGCCGCTGAGTTCGAACGCCGGTGGCGGCTGTGCGTCTGGCCGTTGCCGCGTGACCTCAGCGTTCGTGCTCGGCGGATATCACCCGGCGCAGAATCTCGTTCAGGCGCTCGGGCCTTTCCAGTGGCACATAATGCCCGCAATCTGGAACGATCATCAGCGTCCCGTCGCGAGCGGCGCTGGCTTGTGCGGCACTAACTCTAATCCCCGGTGCGATATCGTTTGCCCCGGTAACGACCGTGACGGGCCCGCGAAACATGGAAAGCATGTCGCCGCGGCTTGGTCGGGAGTGAAAGGCGGTGATGCCCGTTCGTAGATCTTCGGCGGATCGCCGAAAGAACATGTCTCTGGCGGCATCGACGACCGATTGCCCCGTACATCTCGAAAAGAGCGGTGCCCAGAAGGTTTCCCAGGCCAGTTCAAGGCCATGCTCTTCTATCGTTTCGAGCGCGGATGCATGCAATTGCGGATCGGGCCGATGGTCTGCCTTGGTTCCGATCAACACCAACGCGGCAACTCTTTGCGGCGCTGCGGCTGCAACTTCGAGTGCGCAGGACCCGCCGATTGAGCAGCCGACCACGATAAGGCGTTCCTCCTCCACCTCGTTCAGAGCCGAAGCCGCCCATTCCCCGACGGAGTGACCGCGGCGATAGAGTGTCGGCGTGTAGGTTGCGCCCGGCAGCAGGTTTTCCTGCGCGCTCCACATCGAACCGTCGAGTGGAAGAGCGTGGAGGAACAACAGTCCGAGGTCTGGGCGTAATGTCATTCCCTGGCGCCGCCTTGGGTTCGGCAAAAGGTTGGCGGACAGGGTCCGCCGTTCCCTGGTCGCGATCGTCAGCCAAAGATCAGTGCGGTGCCGGCGAGTGCCGTGATGCCGCCGAGAACACGGGACAACGTGCCGCCGCCCGAGAGGCGGCCGAGTGCTACCCCGAGCCCGATGCCGGCTGCATGAAGCGCGGCTGTCGCGATCAGGAAGCCGATGGCGAAGGGGAGGGCGCCGGCGCTGCCGAGTTCGCCGCCATGGGCATGGCCGTGGAAGAGCGCAAAGAGCCCGACGATGGCCGCCGACACTGATGCATCGAGGCGCACGGCCATGGCCACCAGCAGGCCCAGAGCAACAACCGAGGCGAGGATTGCAGGCTCGACGAAGGGAAGGTCGATGCCGGCGGTTGCCAGCGCGAAACCGGCCGCCATCATGGCGACGAAGGCTGTCGGCACCACCCACAGCGCGCGGCCACCGATCTGTGCGGCCCAGAGGCCGACGGCGACCATGACCAGGATATGGTCGAAGCCGAAGAGCGGATGCGAGAAGCCGGCGGCAAACGAGCCGTGCTCTTGCGGGTTGAGGTGAGCGAAGGCGGGCGCTGCGGATGCCATCAGCGCTGTGGCCGCAATCAGGATGCGTCTGTTCATATCTGTCCCCATGGATCGACAGGGCCTGGGAGGAAAGCCCCGTTCTTGCTGTTCGTTGACGCGCCGATCTTATTGCCGTCTGTTTGGCTGTCCATACGGCATTTGGCGGTGGCCGTGTTTACCATAGGCACAGTCCGGATTGCCGCTTTGTCGCCCCTTCGGTTTGTTGCATTGTCTTCGCGGTCGAGTCGCATTATCTGACTTTGACAAAGAAATTCATGAGACGCCGGAGAATCACCGATGAGCGACGAGGAAGACAAGAACACCGAGCTGCCCTTGGGCAAGGAAACGGAGGCGAACCTTTTCAAGTCGCGCTCGATTTTCATCTACGGCACGATCACCCAGGAACTGGCACAGAAGGTGTGCTCGCAGCTCGTGGCGCTTTCGTCCGCCAGCGATGAGGACATCCGTCTCTTCGTCAGCTCGCCGGGCGGCCACGTCGAATCCGGCGACAGCATTCACGACATGATCAAGTTCGTGAAGCCGAAGGTCTGGACCATCGGCACCGGCTGGGTCGCATCCGCCGGCGCGCTGATCTATGTCGGCGTTCCCAAGGAGCGTCGTCTTTGCCTGCCGAACACCCGCTTCCTGCTTCACCAACCGTCGGGCGGCACCCGCGGCATGGCGTCCGATATCGAGATCCAGGCGCGCGAAATCATCAAGATGAACGAGCGCCTCAACAAGATCTTCTCCGAGGCGACCGGCCAGTCGGTCGAAAAGATCGCCAAGGATACTGAGCGCGATTACTGGCTGTCGGCTGAAGAGGCCAAGAGCTACGGTCTCGTCTCGCGCATCATCACCTCGGTTTCGGATATCTGAGACCGATACTCGCCGGAAGCGGCGGACTGATTTGAAATAGGGCATCGGCGGTCGCGCCGGTGCCCTTTTGTTTTGTGGGGCAACGGATTGAAGAGCCCGTGGAGCACCCACTGTTTCCTGAAGGCGACGCCTTGCTCCGTTTCGGCAAGCCGTGTATAGGCTTTGGCATGACCAAGGCCAGCGCATATCGGATCGCTACGATCTCTGCCGCACACGATGACAATCGTGCGCCGTTGCGCGCCTTCGCCTCGCTTCTTCTTCTCGGCCTTACTCGCGGTTGCCGGGTTCGCTGAGGAGCGCCCGGCGGCCGAAAAGCCACGCCGGCAGATGCTCCTCGAATCCCATAGAGTTTTAGGACAAAGGCGCGCCCGCCGCTCCATTTGCCATCGCAATCCGATCCCCGATCGGTTATGGCAAAGCGGCCAGAGCGCTCAGTGATGAAGAGAAGCTGCAATGATCCAGAAATCCCATTCCATCAAGAACGGCATGCCGGAAGCGGCGGTGAAGTATCAGCCTTACCCGCAGATCGCGCTTGCCGACCGTACCTGGCCGTCGAAGACGATCACCAAGGCGCCGATCTGGTGCTCGGTCGACCTGCGTGACGGCAACCAGTCGCTCGTCGACCCGATGGGCCATGATCGCAAGGCGCGCATGTTCCAGCTGCTGCTCGACATGGGCTTCAAGGAAATCGAGATCGGCTTTCCGTCCGCCTCGCAGACGGACTTCGACTTTGCCCGCTGGTGCATCGAAGAGGGCAACGTCGCTAAGGACGTGTCGCTGCAGGTGCTGGTGCAGTGCCGTCCGGAGCTGATCACCCGGACCTTCGAAGCACTGCAGGGTGCCCACAAGCCGATCGTGCATTTTTACAATTCGACCAGCGAGCTGCAGCGCCGCGTGGTGTTTGCCAAGGATGTCGCCGGCATCAAGCAGATCGCAACCGATGCTGCCAAGATGATCACCGACATGGCGGCCAAGGCCGGCGGCGGCTTCCGCTTCGAGTATTCGCCGGAGAGCTTTACCGGCACCGAGCTCGAAGTGGCGCTGGAGATCTGCAATGCCGTCACCGAGATCGTCAAGCCGACGCCGGACAACAAGCTGATCCTCAACCTGCCCTCGACCGTCGAGATGGCGACGCCGAACATCTATGCCGACCAGATCGAGTGGATGTGCCGCAACCTCGACAATCGCGAAAGCCTGATCATCTCGCTGCATCCGCACAATGACCGCGGCACGGGCATTGCAGCAACCGAGCTCGGCCTGATGGCCGGTGCCGACCGCGTCGAAGGAACGCTGTTCGGCAATGGCGAGCGCACCGGCAATGTCGATGTGGTGACCTTGGCCTTGAACATGTTCACGCAAGGGGTCGATCCCGAGCTGGACTGCTCCGATATCGAGCGGATCAAGGAAGTGTATGAGTATTCCAACCAGATGGTGATCCCCGAGCGCCACCCTTACGTCGGTGAGCTGGTCTATACCGCGTTTTCCGGTTCGCACCAGGATGCGATCAACAAGGGCATGAAGGCGATCAAGACCGCCAACAAGCCGCAGTGGGAAGTGCCCTACCTGCCGATCGACCCGCGTGACGTCGGTCGCTCCTACGAGGCGATCATCCGCATCAACTCGCAGTCGGGCAAGGGCGGCATTGCCTACATTCTGCAGGAAGACTACGGCATCAACCTGCCGCGCAACCTGCAGGTCGAGTTCCGTGAAGATATCCAGCGCATCACCGACGAGGAAGGCAAGGAGCTACCTTCCAAGCGGATCCATGAGCGCTTTATCGAGCGTTACGTCGACCAGCCCGGCGCGCGGATAAAATTCGTCGATCACCACACCTATCCGGTCGGCGAGCACAAGGGCGTGCGCGTGGTCGCAGCCGAGATCACCGACAATGGCGAGACGAAGCGCATCGAGGGCAAGGGCACCGGTCCGATTGATGGTTTCATCAACGCGCTGTCGATCTACCTCGGTGTCGACCTCTCGGTCGCCGACTATTCCGAACATTCGCTGCAGCACGGCTCGAACGCCGCCGCCATCGCCTATGTCGAGATGGAGCATCCTGATGGCAAGCTGTTTGGCGCCGGCATCAATACCAACATCGTCGCCGCCTCGCTGGAAGCGATCGTTTCGGCCGCCAACCGCGTGCTGGACATGAAAAACGCCTGATCAACAAAACGCCGCGCGTCGTGATCGACGCGCGGCGTTTTCAATTGGAATGTCATTCGCGGGCATGCGATGGACGGCCCGACCGACAGGGTCGATTTCGGACCGAACTCTAAGAGTATCAGCCCTGCCGGGCCTTGCGGTTGGCGTAGCGCCGATCGCGTTCGGCCTTGCGCGCGGCTTCGTCTTCGATGACGCGTGAAATGCGGCTCTTGTCAGCGGCTTCGCGTGCTTCGGCCTCAGCCGTTGCTGCAGCGGCGATTGCTGCCTCGCGCTCGGCGGCCTCGGCCTGCGCGCGCTCGCGCTCTTCGGTCTTTACCCGCTCGCGATTGATGCGCCGTTCCTCGCGGGCGGCAGCGACCGCCTGGCGTTCGGCCTGACGGGCGAGCTGGGTCGGTTCGGCTGCTTCCTTTGCAGCACGATAGGCCTGGAGAAGCGCTGCCTTCGCATCGTTGGCGGCGCTACGACGGTCGGTGAGTTCGTTGTTTCTGATGTTTCTCAAGTCTCTATTCCAGTTGAGGTGTCACCCTGACTGAAAGTCAGGCCTTTCTGACACGTTTCGAAACGGGGGCGGCGGCCGCCGCCAGGCGATCCTGCAACTCTTTT
Source organism: Sinorhizobium sp. A49 (assembly GCF_002002725.1). GTDB lineage: Bacteria > Pseudomonadota > Alphaproteobacteria > Rhizobiales > Rhizobiaceae > Ensifer. Next base: position 258,755 of record NZ_MUNW01000061.1, read on the forward strand.
GCCAGGCGGGCTTCCCGCAGGCGCAAGGTCTTCTCCTCGCGAGCCTGGACGATCGAGTCGAGCTCTTCGACCGCGCTGTCACGGGCAAAGAACTGCGATTGCTCCTTGGCAAAGGCGATCTCGGCGCGCTGGCGCGATTTGTTGTGTGTCTCTGTCATGGGGGTTTCCCGACTTAAAAAGGGCTCGCCTGCGGTGGTGCACCTCCGTATGGAGGCGCGCGGCAACCGCGCTATCCCTTTGGTTCCCACATGGTTTCATCTCCGGACCGGTTCCGATCCGCGGGATCATGCAGGCAACACGCAGTATAAAAAAAGGCCAGGCATAGTGCCTGACCTTGATGGGTATCATGCTCTCGACAGTGCCAGTACATCCGTGGTCAAGGGAGAGCCGATACCGATTTAAGCTGCCTGAAGGTTGCAGGCAGACATCTTGCCCGACTTGTTGTCGCGCTCCATGTCGTAGGCGACCTTCTGGCCTTCGACGATTTCGCGCATGCCAGCGCGCTCGACGGCGGAGATGTGGACGAATGCGTCCGGGCCGCCGTTGTCAGGCTGAATGAAGCCGAAGCCCTTGGTGGAATTAAACCATTTAACTGTGCCAGTGGTCATGATGAACCCTTTCATAGCATATTGAATGACCGCCGCGCGGAAGCGCTGCGGATGATGATAGCGATTTTTGAAAGGAAGGTTCGTTCAGGGCGCGGTTGCTAAATGCGCGGTAACCAAAGCTCAGCAAGCAAATATCGATTTGCAAGAGATAGAGATAAAGTATTGCAATGTCAACCTTTGGTTTTCATTTGCTGAAATTTACCAATTTTCCGGGCAAGACGACGCCGCAATTCGGAGCCAATATTTGCAGGGCGCGGCAGATGTATTTTCGCGGCTAGGGCAGCTTTAACTCTTTGGTTATGTGAATAAATAGCTGCCTCGGGTTTGGGCCGTTTTTCTTTCTGCCGCACCGGCGGCCGACCTGGCTTTCACGGCGACGTTATCCAGCCTGACAAATGGCACGCAAGCACGGCGGCCGCAGAGCGGTAGAGCGTTGTGAAGGTGCAGGGTCAGATCGTCGTCGAGACCGCTTCGGCCAGATCGTGCAGGCCGGGATTTGCGGACGGACCGACGACGACGAAGGATGCGCCGCCGCGCTGCCAGGAAACCATGCCGAGATCGTCGCGGATGCTTTCGGAGAACCTGTCGGATTGCGGGCTGTCGCTGTCCTTGAGGAAACAGATTGCAAACACGTCGCCATCGGCATTGCGATAGATGAGCTGGGCGACGGGTCTGCCGCTTGCGACAAGCAGGCGTGCACCCTCGAAGTTCAGGCCCTTGCCGGTAAGGTTGGGGATGGTGAACGGCACCCCGACGCTGGAGGCGAGCCAGGTCTCGATCTTCGGTGCTTCGGAGGCAGGAACCTCGACGAGGCGTTCCTTCTGGCGCGAATAGATGCGGTGGTAATCGGCGATGTCGTCGAGCCAGTTGCGTGCTGAAGCAAGCTTCGTCGGCTCACCGAGGCCGGTTGTCGTTCCGACGATATAGCCGGCGGTGCCGCCGAGCAGAACCAGCGCCACGGAGGCGGCCATCATGCGCGGCCAGACGCGCACGCGGCTGACATTGGCGGCCGCGATCGTTACCCGCTCCGCCTTGGGATTGATGCCGGAGCCCTGCTTGATCTGACGTACCAGCGCCAGCGGCACCGGATCGTGCAGGAAATCCTCGAACGCCGTGTTGCCGAAGGCGCTACCGGCCTTCAGCTTTTCGAACAGCGCCTTTGCGTCCTCGTCGCGGGCGAGGAGCGCCTCCAGCTCAGTCTTCTCTGCCTCGCCGAGTTCGCCGTCGATATAGGCGCACAACCGAATCTCGAGCGCGTGACCTTTCGTCTGCTGCAACGGTCATGCCCTCCTTTCGGTGTTTTCGGAAATCATCGCCGCGAGCCTGAGGCGCGCTGTCGATAGCCTGCTCATGACCGTGCCGATGGGGATGCCGAGGATATCGGCAGTCTCGCGGTAGCTGTGGCCTTCGACATTAACCAGGAGGAACGTGCTTGCCAGGCCTTCGGGCATGGAGAGGATCATTTTCTGCAACTGGTTGGCGTAGACGGCCTTTTCGGCTGAGGCCTCGATGCTGAGTTCGTCCTGGTCGGACACGTCGACCGTGCCGCTGCCGGTGCGGACTTTTCGCTTGCGGATCTCGTCGACCCAGAGATTGCGCGTCATGGCGTAGATCCAGCTTTCGAGTCGGCCTTCTCCGTTCCAGAGGTGACTGCGCGTAATCGCTCTTTCGCAAGCTTCCTGGACAAGGTCATCGGCATCATGGGCATTGCGCGTCAATGTCATTGCGAAACGGCGCAATTTGGGCAGCAGGCTGACCAAGTCGCGTCTGAAGTCCTTCGTTTCTGCCGCTGGGCGCATTGCTCTTCCAAATGAAACGTGCGGGATCGTGTCTTTATTCGCCAGATAGTATCCACGGCCAATGATATGAAACATTTGGGCATCAGTCTGCAAGGGAAGTCCCGGATCGGAAAGCGAAATCTGTTCTTTCTTGCGCCGTAATCCCAAAAACCTTCGCTCACACGCACCCCATCTCGTGAGGCAGTCGTTACCGTAAACTGCAAGCTTGCGCTGGCCGTGCGTCAAAGTTCAGCCCGAATCTGACCGGCACTCATCCGTGCAACTGCAAGTCGTTGTCGGGGGAAGTGTCAATGAACAAACAAGAATGCGATCGTGCAGGCCGTAGCGGCTGGCGATCCTCTGGGCGCGTGCTGGGTGAGCGGTTGCGATCGGCGTCGCCGTTCCTTCGCGTTGCGGGCTTAAGCGTATCTCTTGCGGGCCTTGCTGCCTGCCAGAGCGCGTCGCTCAGCGAGACCGGCTCGCTGTCGTCCTACAAGGATTTCGTCGCCAGCGACGGCATGGTGACCAAGACGAAGTACCGGGTTGATTCCGATGCGACCAAGACGGTCAAGACCGTGCACCTGATCCCGACGACCTTTGCCTCCAATGCCGATGTCGGTACGCTCGGCGATCCCCAGAAGAAACTGGTGGCGACGGGCATCGACCGGTCGCTGTGCGAGGCGCTCAGCGCCCATTTTGATGTCGTGCCGGTTTCGAAGTCTGCGGATATGGCGGTGCGCTCCGTGGTCAGCAAGGTCAAGGCAACCAATGCCGTCGTCGCCGGCGTGTCGACCGTCACCTCGGCGGTGGCTCCGGTGCCGGTCCCGCGTATTCCGATCGGTCTCGGCAGTCTCGCCGTCGAGGCAGAGGCCTTCGATGCAAGGGGCAAGCAGATCGCTGGGCTCACATGGGCGCGGGGTGCCAATATCCTGACCAACGGCTCGCGCGCATCGACAGCGGCCGACGCCTTCGAACTGGCCGGCGACTTCTCCGAGGATTTCAGCGCGTTGCTGGCAAAATCGAACGACCCGATGAAGTCGGATTTCGAATTACCGTCGATGAAGGCCGTCTCAAACAGCCTGTCCTATGCGGTCACCGGCAAGCCGACCGATCCCGATTGCGCGGTTTTCGGGCGTGGCTCTGGGGTGACAGGCATAGTCGGCGGCGGCCTGGGCTTGCCGCCGGAATGGACCGAAAAGAAGCGCAACTGAGGAGGCGCTTTCAGCCGGGGTGCGGAACTGCCTTCCCGGTCGCGGGAAGGCAGTCGGCATGCATCAATAGTGCCTGACGCCGCCGAGCGACTGCAACAGCGAGCGATAGGCCCAGGTGTCTTCGCCGCCCCGGTCGCGAATCTCGACCAGTTGCACGCGGGCATCCTCGATCTGGCCCTGCTCGATCAGGGCCTGGCCCATGTAAGAGCGGGCGAGGATATAGTTTTCGTCGGCCTGGAGCGCACGCTTGTAGTATTGCATGCCGAGCTCCATCCGGCCCGCCTTGCGATTGGCGTAACCGAGATAGTTCAGTACCCGGGCGCTCTTCTGATCCCTGACGGCGCCGAGAACCTTGATGGAATTCTCATACTGGCCGGCATAGGCGAGCTCGCGGGCGGCCTGAAAAAGGATGTCGTCGCTCAGGTCGCTCTTCTTGGCGTTGACGCAGGCATTTCTCTTGGCATCCCAGATCTTGCCGTTGGTGCATTCGCTGCTCGTCTTGGTTTTCTTCGGCGGCTCGCTGGTATCCTCGCCGGCGGCCATGGCCGTCTGCGCTGCGAAGATGGCCGCGCCGGCGGCAAACAGGGTGCATAGAATGGTCTTGCGGTACATCATGCCTATCTCCCAACAGATATAATGGCGCCGAGCACGCCATCTCCGGCACAGAGGATAGATCGCTCTGCCGGTTGTGGGAACCCGAACGGGAGTGTGACGCGCAAACAGGCGTATTTATTCCCCTCGGGGATGGGATTCCGGCAAATTTCGGGCCGGCCTCTCCCATGTTCGTGATGTCCCTAGAACCGGGTGGTCTCAACCAGCGTGGCGCCCGTCGCGTCGGCGTTGAGCGCATATCGCTCGCGGGTGAGATGCCAGTTGCCGGCCTCGCCGACGATGGTGAACAGGTTGTAGGCAGCCGGTGGCTTGTGGCCGCCCGGGCCCTGCGATGCGGAGGAGATGCCGACAACCGGCACCGGGCCGTTCGGCCCCTTCAGCGAATAGACGGTGTTGAGATGCGTGTGGCCGTGGATCACCAACTCGGCCCCGCCAGACGAGATCGTCGCCGCAAAACGACGGATGCCTAGCATGCGTTTGTGCAGCGAGGTGGCGCCGCGGATCGGCGGATGGTGGATCATCACCACGCGGAAGAGACCGGCATCGCCCGCCTGGCGCAGCAGATTGACGGTGGCGCGCGCCTGCCGCTGGCCGAAATAGCCGCTTGCGGCGAAGGGTGGCGTCGCGACGGCCGTCGAGCAACCGATCAGCGCCACCGGGCCGCGCACCCGCATATAGGGGAAACAACGATGGCTCTCATGCCAATCGACCGGGGCGCCATCGGCGCGCATGAAGGGATACCAGGCGCGCGTCGTCTTCTCATAGGCGCCGGGCACATAGGCATCATGATTGCCCGGGACGATCGAAATGTTGGCCGGGTCTCCCGCGTCTTCAAGCCAATCGGTCACCGCGGTGATCTCCCGCGACGAGGCGAGGTTCACCAGATCACCGGTGATGGCCATATGGTCCGGATCGCGCTTCTCGATATCGGCCATCAGGCAGTCGAGCGTGCCCGTGAACAGGTGTCGCCTGCGGTTCCGGTGCCAGTTGACGAAGCCGGTGATGCGCTTGGAGGCGAGTTCCCTCAAGGAGAGATCGGGCAGAGGGCCGAGGTGGACATCGGAGATATGGGCAAGTTTGAACATCGTCCCCGTCTAGCGCATATTCCGGTTGAGGGGAATCATGTCGCCGGATTAATCCGGGCCGGCGGTCCATTCGAAAGGATAAGCATCTGGAAAAGCAGCAGCCTGGGGAGGCGCGGCGCTGGTATCACCGCGTCCTGATGCGCCTTGCTCACGGATACTACGCCTTGTCGCGCGGTATGACGATCGGCGTGCGCGCCGCCTGCTTCGACGATGAAGGTCGTGTCTTTCTGGTACGGCACTCGTATCTGCCCGGCTGGCATCTGCCGGGTGGCGGGCTCGACCGTGACGAGACGGCACTCGACGGCCTGCTGCGCGAATTGCGCGAGGAGGGTAATCTCGAGGCGGCAGTCCCGCCGATGCTGGCGCAGGTCTATTACAACAGGCGCACGAGCCGTCGCGACCACGTGGTGTTCTACCGCTGTGACCATGTTCGCCAGCTGGCGCCGAAGACGCCGGATCTGGAGATTTCGGCAAGCGGCTTCTTTGCGCTCGATGCTCTGCCTGACGATACGACGCCCGCAACGCGCCGCCGGCTTGCAGAGCTTGCCGGCGCCACCGCTGTCGATGTCTATTGGTGAGGCGGCAACGCCCCGCCTTGCTTCGAGGCCTGCGCTGCCGGCTGGCTAGATGGATTCCCGCCCATGCGGTGCATCCAGATCAAGGATCGGGCCGACGGGAACGATCCCGGTCGGATTGATCATCGTGTGGCTGCGGTAATAGTGTTCCTTGATGTGGCGCATGTTGACCGTCTCGGCCACGCCAGGCACCTGGTAAAGATCGCGCAGATAGCCCTGCAGGTTTTTGTAATCAGCGATCCGGCGGATGTTGCACTTGAAGTGGCCGACATAAACCGGGTCGAAGCGCACCAGCGTCGTGAACAGCCGCCAATCGGCCTCGGTGATCTGGTTGCCGGTCAGGTAGCGTCGGGATGCCAGCCGCTCGTCCAGTTCATCGAGCATGTCGAACAGCGGGGTAACGCCTTCCTCGTAGGCTTCCTGGCTGGTGGCGAAGCCGGCCTTGTAGACGCCGTTGTTGACGGCGCCATAAATGCGTCCGTTCAGCTCGTCGATTTCGCTGCGCAGATGTTCGGGATAGAAATCCTCGGTCGATCCTGTCAGCTCGTTGAAGGCCGAGTTGAACATGCGGATGATCTCGGCGGATTCGTTCGAGACAATCGTGTTCTTCTGCTTGTCCCAGAGGACCGGCACGGTCACCCTGCCGGAATAGGTCGGATCGGCGCGGGTGTAGACCTGCCAGAGGGCGTCGAAGCCGAAGAGGTGATCGACGGTGCCGCCGTCCTTGCCCTTGAATTCCCAACCCTTCGCCAGCATCAACGGATCGACGATCGAGACCGAGATCAGCTCCTCGAGCTTCTTCAGCTTGCGGAAGATCAGCGTGCGGTGGGCCCAGGGGCAGGCAAGCGAGACGTAGAGGTGGTAGCGCCCGGCTTCAGCCTTGAAGCCGCCTTCGCCCGATGGGCCTGCCGATCCGTCTGATGTGATCCAGTTGCGGAATTGCGATTCGCTGCGTTTGAAGTGGCCCTTCGTCGCCGCTGTGTCATACCACACGTCTTGCCAGACGCCATCTACAAGCCTGCCCATGGGCGGTCTCCTTTGTCGTTTCGTCGTTCATAGATAGCTGCTTTATCGGTCTTCGGTAGGTATCGATTTCTGAACAGTGCGTTTTGGGCTTTGACATCGGGCAATTTTCTGGTATCGGCGATTTTAGAAAATTTCTCTGTGTCCGGAACGAACCGAACTCATGACCTTCTCGGGAAACCTGCGACGACGCTGATGCTGCCAACGCCCTTCGGGCGAAGCCATCCCCATGTCCGTTCGTACGCCTGGTTCCTGATCCCATGACAAAGCACGACCTCGTCTACCTGACCGAAGACGCGTCCCATGACGCAGCCATCGAAATCATCAATGAAGAAGCCTTTGGCCCCGGCCGGTTTGCCCGGGCGGCTGCGCGTATCCGCGAGCAGGGCGCTCACGATCGGTCGCTGTCCTTCATCTGCGCCGACAATGGCGAGACGATCGCCTCCGTCAGGATGACGCCTGTCATGGCCGGTTCGATCAAGGGCCACCTGCTCGGTCCGCTGGCGGTACGGCCGTCGCACAAGAACATGGGCATCGGTCGGGAACTGGTGCGCATCGCCGTCGAAGCCGCACGGCGGAAGGGATCACACGCCGTCATTCTCGTCGGCGACCCGCCCTATTATCAGCCGCTCGGTTTCGAGAAGGTCCGGTACGCCGCGCTGGAGTTTCCCGGCCCGGTCGATCCGGCGCGGGTGCTGGTGGTGCCGATGGCCGAAGGCGTGCATGCCGGCCTGTCCGGTGTCATCGGCTGGCGGGACGATACGGCCGCCGATGAGGCAGCCGAGATCGACGATATCGAACTGGCGCTTGCGGTCTGACGGCCTGTCCTAGACGAGCCGTTTTTTCAGGAAGACACGGCTGCGGCCCGGCGGAAAGTCGGGCAGCTCGCCGAAGGCCTCGTAGCCCTGGCGTTCATAGGCGCGCCGGGCCTGCGGATTGAACGTGTCGATCCAGGCGCCGTGGCAGCCGCGTCGCCGCGCCTCGTCTTCGGCTGCCGCCAGCAGCTTGCCCGCAAGACCCTGTCCGCGCAGATCTTCGGGCAGCCACAGCCATTGCACGAACAGCCAGCCCCAGGCCGTATAGCCGCAGAGGCCGCCGCGTTGGCCCCCGGCATCGGGACCACCGACGAGCACCGCCAGCGGCCGTCGTTCGGACGGGCCGACATCGGCGGCGTTGAATGCCGTCAGCCCGTTGCCGATGGCTTCAAGGGCTTCGGCCGGCGGCTTGTCGGTGATCTCGAGCACGGGCGTTCCTACTTCGCCAGCCGCTTGGCGATCGGTTCGAACTCCGGCGTCGCCGTGCGCTTGACCGGATCCGGCGTGCCGGCATCGATCGCGTCCCAGTATTTCCAGTGGACCTTCTTCGATCCGAGTTCGTAATCCATGCCGTCCCAACTGTCTTCGCGGAAGCTGTAGAAGGCCCAGTGCAGGCTGTCCTTGTCGAGCGTCGTCAGCACGTCTTCGAGATAGGCCTTGCAGCCGGTCCAGCGGCGCATGCAGCCGAACTCCCCGGCAACGACGCGATTGAGCGGAATACCCTTGTCGTTCGCCCATTGCACCGGCTGGCCGAGATAGGCCGCGACGCGGGCCTTGTCCCAGTTTTCCTCGCCTTCGCCGAAGGGCACCTTGCCGGGATAGGCGTAGGGCTTTTCGCGCTTCATGTTGGGCGCGCTGGTGGCCGCATAGGGCTCGTACATGTGGAAGCTGTAAAGCACCTTCTGGTCGCTGAGGCCTGACGGCCAATAGCTGAAGGCATCGGCTGCGGCATACCAGCCGGCGTCGGCCATGATCGGGGTCACTGGGTCGACCTCGCGGATGGCGGCGATCACCGTTTCGTAGAAGGCGACGAGGTCGGAGGCGCTGCCCTTCTTGCCGGCGTACCAGTCTTGCATCGCCTTTTCGTCGGCATGTTCGGCAAGGCCGTTCTGCTTTTCGGGCGCCGGCTCGTTGATGATGTTGTAGGCGGCGACACCGGGATGGTCCTTGAGCTCGCGGGCAAGATCGCGCCAGAAGCTTGCGGCCTCGATCCACCAGGCTTTGTCCTGCCAGATGCGGCCGTCGAACTTGTTGCCGTTGTTCTGCGACCAGCGTATGCCGGGCAGCGACAGGGGAGTGATGACCACCTTCAATCCGGCCTTGTCGGCGCGATCGAGCGTTTCCTTCAGCGTTTTCAGGTCGGCCGCCGGAATGCCCTCGTATTTGTCGGCATTGCCGATCAGATAGTCGCGCTTGGCTGGCTTCCACTTGTCGTAGGACAGGCGAACCCAGGTGGCGCCGTAGCCGGACAATGCCTTGAAGTAAGCCTCGTCCGGCGGCAGCCGGTTGAAGCTGTTGCCGCCGTGCTGCGGCTTGTCCCAGAAGTCGATGAGGTCGGCCGCGTGAGCAGGCCCGGTGACGATGGCACCGGTAAGGGCGAGGGCAAGGAAGGAGGAGGCTATCAAACGCATCTACAGGGCTCCAAAGAATGTCCCTGCGATGTCGACAGTCATTGTGGCCTAAATCAGGAACGGCGCATGCTGAAAACGTCGAGCCGGCTTTCACCCACATCCTTTTCATCGAGCTGCCAACCGCCGCGCTGGTAGAAGGAGCGCTTCTGCGGCAAGGCGCAGAGATACACGCGCTCGACTCCGGTGGACAACGCCGCCTCCGCCGCATGGCGCACGATGCTGGCGCCGATGCCGAGGCCACGGAAAGTAGGCTCGACCCAGACGGCCGCCACCCAGGGGCGAAGTTCGGGGCGCTCCTCCAGGTCGGATTCGATAACCGATGCGGTGCCGATGAAGGTCGCTCCGCGGTGGGCGACGATGGCGAAGGGAATGTGGTGGTCGCCAAGGCTCCCCGCCACCATCTCGGCGATATGGCCGAAGGGAAAGCCGCGCGGCTCCCACCAGGCCCGCCAGACGCGGTCGGCGATATCATCGGCGAAGTAGGGCACGTCGCGCAGGTTGCTGATGGCGACGCTCGGATCGGTCATCGACCCTCGCGGTACCAGGTTGCCGATATCAGCAGGAGCAGGGCGGCAAGGCCGAAGAGGCCGGTAAACAGCGACAGCGAATTGATGCCCCTGAGCACGGTTTCGTCGGTCATGCGCAGCGACAGCCGCTGGTCGTCGGCGACGCGCACGGCGCCGCGCACCGGCAGGATCGACGGCAGGTCGATGGCGCCATCGGCGCTTGCCAGCCGGCGCACCAGACCCTTGGTCTGTTCAGCCCAGGGGCGCAGCTTGTCCTCGGTCGAGATCGCCGCCTTGAACTCCGGCGCGTCGACATTGCCGACATGGACGAGCGTCGTCAATTCGTCGTTGGCGACTTCGAACAGGCCGGTCTCCGTCGTCTTGACTTCGGCCCTGTAGAGGCCGGGCTCGCGTTGAGCGAGCGTCAGTTCCTCGGTCTTGCCCGAGGGGTAGGTGAGGGTCGCGGGGCCGGGATCGCCCTCGATGGTCTGGCGGGTAATTTCGAGCGTGCGGCCGGCGGCGCGGGCCGTCAGCGCTTCTTCTTCCAGCGCCGGCTCCTGCATCAGCCAATGGGCGGTGCGGCGATAGAGCGAGACGTGCGGACCGCCGCCTTCGAACCCGCGGGCCCAGAGCCAGCCCTGGTCGGAGAGCAGCATGGCGACACGGCCCTTGCCGACGCGATTGAGCACCAGCAGCGGCTTGCCGTCAGCCGCTTCCATCACGGTCTGGCCGAGCGGTCTGTCGACGTCGACGGTGCGGAACCAGCGGCCCCATTGCGGCGGCTCGCTGGCAGCCCCTTCGAGGCCGCGGGTGACCGGGTGTTTCTTGCCCTCGTCCGAAAGGCGCGGATAGAAGCCTTTTTCGTTCATCACGCCGGTCGGGTTTGCTGGCAGCACGGCCGAAAGGGGTGTGGCGGCAATCGAATCATTGCCGGCATGTTCCGGCCCTGCGGCGATCAAAAGCGCGCCGCCGTTCTGCACATACTGCGCGATGTTGTCGTAGTAGAGGATCGGCAGCACGCCGCGATGCTGGTAGCGGTCGAAGATGATCAGGTCGAATTCGCTGATCTTGTCGACGAACAGTTCGCGCGTCGGAAACGCGATCAGCGACAGCTCGTTGATCGGGGTCCCGTCCTGCTTTTCCGGCGGTCGCAGAATGGTGAAATGCACGAGGTCGACGGCGGCGTCTGATTTCAGCAGATTGCGCCAGGCGCGCTCGCCCGCATGCGGCTCGCCCGAGACGAGCAGCACGCGCAGGTTCTCGCGGATGCCGTCGAGCACATGGACGGCGCGATTGTTGGTCTCGGTAACCTCGCCGGGAACACCGTTGACCGCGAATTCGAGGATGTTGTTGCCGCCGCGCGGCACGGTGAAGCTGAAAGGCACGTCGGTGCCGGGCTCGGCCACTTCGGTGGCGATCTCGTTGCCGTTGAGGCGGATGGTGACTTCTGCGGTTCCACCCGGCGTCTTGCCATCGTCAACCACACGGAAGGAGAGCTTCTGCTGTTCGCCGACGATGCCGAAGCGCGGCGCGCTGACGATCTCGATACGGCGGTCGAACTCATCCGGCTTGCCGCTGATCAGCCCGTGGATCGGCGCGTCGAAGCCGAGCTTCTGGTTGATATCGGGAACGTCGTGGATCTGGCCATCGGTGATGAAGATCGCGCCGCCGACCCGCGCCGGCGGCACGTCGGCAAGCACGGAGGTCAAGGCGGAGAAGAGCCGCGTCGATGGCGCTTCGCTCTCCTCGCTGTCGGCCGCTTCGACGATGCGGGTCTCTATCTGCGGGAAGCGGGCGAGCCGGTCCTTGAGGTCGGCGAGCGCCTTGTCGGTCTGCTCGCGTCGGCCGGCATAGTCCTGGCTCTGGCTGCGGTCGACGACAACGGCAACGATGGTCGACAGCGGCTCGCGCTCCTCCTGGAAGAGGATGGGATTGGCCAGCGCCAGGCAGAAGGCGGCAAGCGCTGCTGCACGCACCCAGGCGCCGCGCACGCCGCGCCAGATGCCGAGTGCAGCCAGCACCGCGGCTGCAGCGGCAAGCACCGCCAGATAGGGCCAGGGGATGAAGGGTGAGAAGTCGGCGGTCATCGATCGGCCCTCATTGTCCGAGCCGTTCGAGCAGGGCCGGCACGTGCACCTGGTCGGCCTTGTAGTTACCGGTCAGCATATACATCATGATGTTGACGCCGGAGCGGAAGGCGTATTCGCGCTGCATCTCGTCTGGCGGTACGGTCGGCAACAGCGCGACGCCGTTGGCGTCCACCGCCCAGGCGCCGGCAAAGTCGTTGCCGGTGATCATGATCGGCGTGACACCATCGCCGGAGCGGGCCGGGCGATTGCTCGGCTCTTCACGATTGTCGAACTGAGCCTCGATCCAGAGCGGACTACCGGTGTAACGGCCGGGGAAGTTCGACAGCAGGTAAAACGCCTTGGTCAGCACGTGGTCGGTCGGAACCGGCTCCAAAGGCGGGATGTCAAGATTGGCAAGGATCGCCTGCAGCCGCTCGGTATTGGGGCTGGTGCCGCCGGACGATGCACCGAGCGAGGAGAACTGGTCGCGCGTGTCGAACAGCACCGTGCCGCCGGCGCGCATATAGGCGTCGATGCGGCTGACGGCCTGCGGGCTCGGCATCGGCGCTGATGCGGAAACCGGCCAGTAGATGATCGGGTAGAACGACAGCTCGTCCTTGGCGATATCGAGGCCGACGGGCGTGCCGGGCTCAAGCGTGGTGCGATAGGTGAGGAAATCGGTGAGGCCGGCAAGCCCGCGCTCGGAGAGACGATCGACTTCGCCTTCGCCGGTCACGACATAGGCCAGATGCGTGGTGTCGAGGCGCTCGAGAATGGCGGCGTCCTCCGGTCGGCTGTCGTCGGCCAGACTATCCGGTGGCGACGCGAGGAAGGCACTTGCGGCCAGCAGAAGGATTACGCTCATCGCCTTTGCTGCACGCAGCCTCGAGAACGCGCCGCCCATGAACAGCACGATCAGCGCGTCGACGAGCAACAGCAGCAGCGCCAGCGTGAACAGCGACGGCTTCAGCGACCAGCTCTCGGAAGCGGCCAGTGGCTGGGTGGTGTGCGCACCGGCGGCCGTCATGTCGATCGGCGCCAGCTCGGCATTGCGCGGCAAAAGGTTGAGCGCGGTGAAGCCATCCTCCGAGCCGTAGAGACCCGGCGGGTTCTCCGGCGTCGCGACCGGCACCTGACCCGGGGCGACGTCGAGTGGCCGGGCGTTGCCAGTCTCGGCGACGAGCACGCCGTCGGCATTGAGCAGCCGATAGGGGGCGAGTGTCTGCTGTTGCGCCTTGCCCTCATTGGCAACGCCGCCGCCGCGCGACAGCTGAACGCTGCGGCGAAGCATCTCGACGAAATCGCCAGAGATCGGCAGGTTTGACCAGGTCGCCTCGGCGCTGACATGGAAGAGGATGATGCGCCCGGCGCCCTGGGTCGAGGTCGTGACCAGCGGCGTGCCATCGGCAAGGCTTGCCCAGGTCCGCTCGACAAGATCGGCCGTCGGCTCGGCCAGCACCTGCCGCTTGACGAGAATGTCGGCCGGGCGCGCCATGCCGGCAAACGGGCTGTTGCCCGGATAGTCGGCAAGCGGTTGCGGTTCGGACCAGGAGAGCGCGCCGCCGAGCGCCCGTTCGCCCTGGCGCAGCGTTACCGGCACCAGCGGATCATCGGCCGGGGCTGCGGCAAGCCGCGGCCCGGCGAAGCGGATGAGCATGCCGCCATTGTCGATCCACTTCGACAGTTTCGGATAGATCTCTTCCGGCAGCCGGCCGATATCGGCCATGATCAGCACCGAAGGCTTCTGCTCCAGCAGTTCCGGAATGGCGACGGCGAGATCGGTCTCGCGCGGTTCGACAAGATCGGCATAGGGCGCGAGCGCACGGTTGATATAGTAGAGCGGCGACAGCAGCGGTTGCGACTGGTCGCGGGCCTCGCCGCTCAAAAGCGCGACGCGGCGACGGCGGAAGCCATCGTCGAGCAGATGCACGCTGCCGGCGGTCGCGGCATTCTCGATACCGATGCGGGCGAAGTCGTTGCGCAGTTCGAAAGGCGCTTCAATGTCGCCCTTGGCGACACCTTCGCCGGCGGCAAAAGCGATCTGACCGTCGGCAATGGCGCGGCCGCGGGTGTCATAGGCAACGATCGGCAGGGTCTGCGCTGCGTCCTTGCGCAGGCGCGTGGCCGTCACCGACATGCCGGTCGAGCCGTTGCTGCTATCGGTCAGCGCCACGGTGCGGCTGCCATCGGCCTCGATCAGCCGCAGTTCGGCCGCTCCGACTTCGGACAGTGCCGCCATGGTTTTCTGATCTGCCGCCTCGATGCCGTCGCTGACGAAGGCGAGTGTGCCGGGCTTCGTGCCTTCGAACGCGGTTTTCAGCGCGGCAATCGCCTGGGCGCGGTCGACGGCGAGCGGGATGGGGGCGGCGGCGGCAAGCCTGTTGCGCGCAGTCGCTGCCGAGCCCGGGGTGGCGTCATGCTGGCGATCGCCGGTGAAGGCAATCGAGACGGCCAGGTCGCGCGCCTCCGCATCGTCGATCAGCGTGCTGACGGCATCGACGCGCTGTTCCCAGTCGGTGGCGGTCGCCCAGCTGTTGTCGACGACTATCGCGAGCGGACCGCCCGTTGCCAATGTGTTCTGCCGCGGGTTCACAATGGGATCGGCGATGGCGAGAATGACGGCGGCGGCCAGCAACATGCGCAAAAGGGTCAGCCACCACGGGCTTTTCGACGGCGTTTCTTCGCGCTTCAAGACCAAGGCAAGGATGCGCAGCGGCGGAAACACTTCGGCCGCCGGTTTCGGCGGCGTCATGCGCAACAGCCACCAGATCACCGGTAGGGCGATGAGGGCCGCAAGCATCGCCGGATTGGCAAAGAGAAAGGGAAGGCCGGTCATAGCTGGCCTCCATGGGTGGCGCGCCCGGGCATGCCGGACAGATACATGTGGACGGCAACCAGCGCCTCGGAGGCGGGTCGATCGGTCCTGTGCGGCGTGAAGGTCCAGCCGAGATGGCGCAGCGTCACGCCGAGGTTTTCACGGCGCGCAAGGTAGGCGCGCTGATAATCTTCGCGCAGGATTTCGGCGCGCCCGGCGGTCAGCTTCTGGCCGGTTTCCGGGTCGCTGAATTCCGTCCGGCCGGCATAGGGGAAAACCTCCTCGGCCGGATCGGCAACCTCGACGACATGGCCGCGAAGGCCGCGGCGGGCGATCGGACCCAGCCGCTCCATGATCCGGTCGGTCGGATCGAGAAAATCGCCGATCAGCACCAGATCGCTGGCGTTGCGGATCATGCCCGTCTCCGGCAAGCCTTCGGAAAGCGGGGTCAGCATGATCGCGGTTGCCAGCCGTTCGGCGGCGTTGCGGGCCGAGATCGGCTCCATCACGCCGGGGCATCCGATGCGTTCGCCCGAGCGGGCGAGGATTTCGGCGAGCGCCAGCATCAGCACCAGTGCCCGGCTTTCCTTCGACACCGAACCGAGCGTCGACTTGTACATCATCGACGGCGACAGGTCGGCCCAGAGCCAGATGGTATGGGCGGCCTCCCATTCGCGGTCGCGCACATAGGTATGATCGTCGCGGGCGGAACGGCGCCAGTCGATGCGCGACAGGCTTTCGCCGTCGCTATAGGGGCGGAACTGCCAGAAATTCTCGCCGATCCCGCGCTTGCGTCGCCCATGCCAGCCGGAGATCACCGTATTGGCGATGCGGCGGGCTTCGACGAGGCAATCAGGAACAAGCATCGCGCGCTGCTGCGCACGGGAAAGAACCTCACCAGCGGGGGTACGCGCAACTATGTGCCCGATGGAGGCCATTCTTTATCCCTTGGCTTGTTTCACCAGCCCGGCGATGACGTCGCGCACGGTCATGCCTTCGGCACGGGCGGCGAAGGTCAGCGCCATGCGGTGCTGGAGAACGGGCTCGGCGAGCGCCAGGATGTCGTCGATCGACGGAGCCAGGCGGCCATCATAAAGCGCGCGGGCGCGGGCACAGAGCATCAGCGCCTGCCCGGCACGCGGACCCGGGCCCCAGGCGACGTTCTTGTCGGTTGCCGCGTTGCCGTTCCCCGGGCGGGCGGAGCGCACGAGATCAAGAATGGCATCGACCACCTTCTCGCCGACCGGCATCTGGCGGATGAGGCTCTGGATCTGCTGCAGGCGGGCGGCATCGATGACAGGACGGGCAGTCGCTTCGGCGGTGCCCGTGGTCTCAAGCAGGATCTGCCGTTCGGCGGCAAGCTCGGGATAGCCAACGTCGACCTGCATCAGAAAGCGGTCGAGCTGGGCTTCGGGCAGGGGATAGGTGCCTTCCTGCTCCAGCGGGTTTTGGGTGGCGAGCACATGGAACGGCTGCGGCAGGTCCTTGCGGGCGCCGGCAACGGTGATGTGATACTCCTGCATCGCCTGCAACAGCGCCGACTGCGTGCGCGGCGAGGCGCGGTTGATTTCGTCGGCCATCAGCAGCTGCGTGAAGATCGGGCCGGGGATAAAACGGAAGGAGCGATGGCCGGCCGCGTCCTGGTCCATGACCTCGGAGCCGAGAATATCCGACGGCATCAGGTCGGGCGTGAACTGGACGCGGCTGGAATCAAGCCCGAGAACGGTGCCGAGCGTCGCCACCAGCTTGGTCTTGGCAAGGCCGGGAACGCCGACGAGCAGGGCGTGACCGCCAGAGAGCACCGCAAGCAGGGTCTGCTCGACCACGGTCTCCTGACCGAAGATGACCTTGCCGACTTCGGCGCGCACGAGCGCGATTTCCGAAAGCGCGTTTTCCGCCGCGGCAACGATCGCCTTTTCGTCGGTCGCGTCCGTCGCGCCCTTCATCACACTCATGGTCGTACTCCCCGGTCGCCCGTTGTTGAACCGAATCGCCCCGCCGGGGAATTTCAGTTGCCTTATTCCAATTTAGACCCTGGCGGACGGCTGACAAGTCGCCGCAGACGCACTATCTCGTGACATCATACACGCCGCATCTCGCGACGGCATACACGCCTCCGGTGCAAAATCGGGGCCAATCGGGACGGAACGATGGCAGAAGCCGAAATTCAGCGAACCGGGGACGCGGCCGGACTGGCGGCGCTGATTACGCGCGCGGCCGGCCAGACGGGCGACGGCAAGCGCGGCCTGCCGCCGGTGGAGCGCTGGAATCCGCCATTCTGCGGCGACATCGACATGGAAATCCGCGCCGACGGCACCTGGTTTTACCTGGGCACACCGATCGGCCGGCAGCCGCTGGTGCGGCTGTTCTCCACAGTTTTGCGCAAGGACGAGGACGGCGTCACCTATCTGGTGACACCTGTGGAAAAGGTGGCGATCCGCATCGTCGATGCGCCCTTCATTGCCGTCGAAATGAGCGTTACTCAGAACGATGGCGTGCAGGTGCTGACGTTTCGCACCAATGTCGGCGATGTTGTCGAGGCGGGGCCGGAGCATGCCTTGCGTTTCGTCATCCACGGCGAGAACCGTGAGCTGAAGCCCTACCTGCATGTGCGCGGCCGGCTCGAAGCGCTGGTTTCCCGGCCGGTCATGTACGATATCGTCGAACTCGGCGAGACGATCGTGGTCGACGGTGTCGAGATGTTCTGCGTGCGCTCGGGCGGCTCCGTCTTCTCGGTCATGCCCGCTGCCGAATTGGAAGCGCTGTCGCGATGAACGTGCATCCCTATTCCGCCGACGAATTTCGCCGCCGGGCGCTGACCCAGATGGGCGGGCCGGTGGAAAGCGCGTGGCGTGAGCACGGCGACTTCCTGCTCAATCCCAGCATCGTGCCGCATCTTGAAACCCTGCATCTGAAGGATGCGGCTGTGCTGGTGCCAGTGGTCGACGACGGCGAGGATGCGCATGTCATCTTCACTCAAAGGACCGCCAGCCTGCGCAAGCATTCCGGCCAGGTGGCGTTTCCCGGCGGCGCCGTCGATCCCGAAGACCGGTCGATCGAGCTTGCCGCCCTTCGCGAGGCGCAAGAGGAGATCGGTCTCGATCCGCGGTTCGTGGAAACCATCGGACGATTGCCGCATTACATGGCGCTATCAGGCTTCAAGATCACGCCGGTTCTGGCGGTGGTGCAACCCGGATTCGAGCTGGTGCCCAACCCGGACGAGGTCGAAAGCGTCTTCGAAGTGCCGTTGTCCTTCCTGATGAATCCTGGAAACCATGGACGCGGAAGCGGCCACTGGCAGGGCGAGGACCGGCATTTCTATCGCATGCCCTATGGTGACCGGAATATCTGGGGTATCACCGCCGGCATCGTCCGAATGCTCTACGAAAGGCTTTATGCATGACCTCGGTTGCCGGCGAGAGCTGGTTTTCTGCCCCATCCCTTCGCCGCGTCTTCGATCTCCTGAATGTCGAGGGCGGCGAAGTGCGCGTCGTCGGTGGCGCCGTCCGCAACAGCCTGATGGGCGTGCCGGTCGGCGATGTCGACATGGCCACCACCTGGCATCCCGACGAGGTTTCGGCGCGCGCGAAAGCCGCCGGGATCAAGGTGGTGCCGACGGGCATCGACCACGGCACGGTGACGCTGGTCATCGACGGCATGCCCTATGAGGTGACGACGTTGCGCCGAGACGTTGCGACCGATGGGCGCCGTGCCGAAGTGGCCTTCGGGACCGACTGGAAAGCCGATGCCGAACGGCGCGACTTCACCATCAACGCGCTCTACGCCAACGCCAAGGGGGAGGTCATCGACGATGTCGGCGGCCTTACCGATATCGAGAGCCGCACTCTGCGCTTCATCGGCAATGCGGCCGAGCGGGTGGCCGAGGACTATCTGCGCATCCTGCGCTTCTTCCGCTTCTTCGCCCATTACGGCAACGGGCGCCCTGATGCCGATGGCTTGCGGGCCTGCGCCCAGGCGCGCTCCAAACTGTCGACGCTTTCGGCAGAGCGCGTTTGGGCCGAGACGAAAAAGCTGCTTTCGGCCGAGGATCCGGGCCGTGCCCTGCTCTGGATGCGCCAGGCGGGTGTGTTGACCGAAATCCTGCCTGAGACGGAGAAATGGGGCATCGACGCCATTCCGGAACTGGTTGCCGCAGAGCGCGCATTCTCGTGGGTTCCCGATCCGCTTTTACGCCTTGCGGCGATCGTGCCGCCGGACGCAGAGCGGCTCGAAGCCATGGCCGCACGTCTGCGCCTGTCGAAGGCCGAGGCAGCGTATTTTTCGCGCTTTGCCAATGCGCCGGCGATACTCGCAAAAACCGTGGATGCGGCACTCGACCGGTTGCTTTACCGCCACGGCCCGGAGGGAATTTCCGCCCGGCTTCGGCTGGCGCTCGCTTCGGCCAGACGCAAATCCGAAAACGATCCATCTTTGCTGGCTGAAACCGCAGCGTTCCAACGTCTTTTGAAGCGAACCGAGGCATGGAAGCGCCCGAGTTTCCCGCTGACGGGCGCCGATGTCCTGAAGGTCGGCATCCCGGCCGGACCCCGCGTCGGCGAAATCCTCAGCGAGTTGGAGACCCTGTGGATCGAGCGCAACTTCGGTCTCGACCGGTCAAACCTTGTCGCAAGGCTCGAAGCGATGGTGCCGCGCGCCTGAAGCGCGGGGCGTGGGAGCATGGCAGAGTTCGAGGCGCCCAAGTCGAAGCGTTCTGCTCTCCCGCTTCGGGAGCGCGCCACGACAGGTCACGCCGCGCGCTGAGCAGCCCAGTCGCTCGTCCGGTTTTTAACCTGTCGCAGGTTCGGATCCTGTCTCCGCGCCGGAGTAGAGGCCGCTACTTGGTCGGCCTCACAAGCGAGATGACCCGCGGCTTGGATGGCGCGTCCAGCCATTCGATCCACTTGTCCCGTTCCTCGGTCGTATCGAAGAACCGCCAGAGCTTGTAGTCTTCTTCGGTGGTCTGCAGCATCTCGCCGATAGACACGAGCTCCAGGGGTAGAGTCACCTCATTGCCGTCGAAGCGAACGAAGTAGATCCCTTCGGCAGCAAGACGAATAACCTGACCAGTACCATAACTCCCATCGGGATCGTCGACCGTGAAGTACATGCCGGTCAAAGTGTCAAAAGCTTTGTCGTTCATAGGTTCCGAGTGCCAGTTTGAAAAAGTGCAGGGCATGAGACGTTCGCGCAGGCGGCCGGCAAACGCAAGTGATCACCATGACAGGCGAGGGCGGAACGCCGTGTCCTGATCACAAGGCTATTAAGCGTGAGGACCGCGCGGGTCAAATCTCCTTCGCGCCATTGCCGCTTGTCCACCGGATCATCGAAGGCGCGATCCGAAGTGTGCCAAGGCTCAAGGGTTGGCAGGGGATCCTCGCACAGTCCCGATCGGGCGGTCGCGATCGTTCTGTCCATCACAACCGTCCGACACCGCGCGCCGTTGTTGGGCGGCAGGACAAACGAGACGCGGCGCGGGTCTGCATCGGTGTGAAACCCGCGCGCGCTCGGGTCACAGGCAGCTTTGTCAGGCGGCCTTTGTCTCTTCGACAATGCGCGCCTTGATGTTGTCGATCATGTTTTCGCGGATCATGGTTTCGCCGTGGGACTGGCGCATGTGGTCCACCACGCGGCGGACGATTTCGGCGTCGTTATCGGCGCGGGTGTGCCATTCGCAACCCGGGACAAGAGAACCGCATTCAAACAGGCGCATGATGTTCCTCCTTCCGATGTGAGCTCAATGCAAGGGGTTGGTCGCGCGCATCTCCTCCGCGCGCCACGGAACCCAGCCTAGCATCAACCCCCGGACCGACCAAATTGTTCCAGCCTCCGTGCGGCAAGAAACCGTTATAGACATGCGGGTCGATGGTGTTATGGGTTTGCGGTAACAAGAGACACAAAGGCCTTCTTTGCCCATGACCACTACCGTTCAATCGGAACTGATCGCCGCTATCCGCAATATTCCCGACTATCCGAAGCCGGGCGTCATGTTCCGCGACATCACCACGCTGCTCGGCAATCCACGCGCGTTCCGCCGTTCGATCGACGAACTGGTGCATCCCTATGCCGGCACCAAGATCGACAAGATCGCCGGCATCGAGGCACGCGGTTTCATTCTCGGCGGCGCGATCGCCCACCAGCTTTCCTCCGGCTTCGTGCCGATCCGCAAGAAGGGCAAGCTGCCGCATGACACGGTGCGCATCGCCTACAGCCTCGAATACGGCGTCGACGAGATGGAGATGCACAAGGACGCGATCAAGCCGGGCGAGAAGGTCATTCTCGTCGATGACCTGATTGCAACCGGCGGCACAGCGGAAGCCGCCGTCAAGCTGTTGAAGCAGATGGGCGCCGACATCGTTGCGGCCTGTTTCGTCATCGACCTGCCGGAGCTCGGCGGCCGCAAGAAGCTCGAAGCGCTTGGCGTCAACGTCCGCACGCTGATCGAATTCGACGGCCACTGAGGGCTGACGCCCTCAGGCGCGATTGATCGTCGGCAGCATCAGCTGCACCTCGCGCTGTGTTGCTGGCGTCAGTGTTTCCACCTCTTTCCGCCAGAAGGCGTCGGCTTCTGGCGGTTCGTTTTCCCAGCTTCTGATCGAGGTTTCGTTATCGTCGATCGCCACGCGGCGGTGGCCGCCGAGGCGAAGATATTCCTCCGCCAGTTCGCGGACATGGGTCTTTTCCATCGATAGCCCTCCGTTATCCCTGTCGAAGCTCCTCTGCGCCAGGGCCTGTCGGCGACGGGCGTGGAGCTTGGAAGGTCCGAACGGATTTTACGCCCAAATCGTTCCTGACTTAAGGAATTAGATTGTCGCCCTTCGGTTGGGACAGGTGACGGCGGGCTGGCTCCCTGCATTTACGCATTCCGGACGGAAAACCGCTTCGCACTTTTCCTGGAAACCCTCTAGACGAACTCGATGACCTTGCTTTCGAAGCGGATCACCGCCTCGCCGTGCTGGTTTTCGCCCTCGCAGAGGATCGTGTTAATCCGCCAGCCCGGCCGCGAGGCAAGAGCGCGGCTTTCAAGAAACGTCACGGCATAGGTGACTGTGTCGTCGGCATAGACCGGCTTCAGCCAACGGAGATCTCGAAAGCCGGGCGAGGGGCCGAGCCTTGGCGCCTGCAGGCCTTCGGCGGCAAGCCGCCGCTGCTCGTCCTTCCAGAACCGGACGAAACACTGCATCCAGCCGGCGGACGTGTGCCAACCGGACGCGCAAAGGCCACCGAACAGTGAATGCCGGGCCTCCTCGGCGTCGAGATGGAAGGGCTGCGGATCGAAGTCGCGGGCGAAGCGGATGATGTCCTCGGCCGAAAAGGTCAGGCTGCCGATGACGGTCCTGCGGCCGGTGGCGTAAAACTCCTCCATCGTCATCATCAGTGTTGGACCTTGTCACGGCAGCGGAAGAGCACCGAACATTCCGAAACCGCCACCGGCTCGCCGACCTGGTTGACGATTTCGTTGCGGAACTTGACGATGCCGAGACCTGGCTTGGACTTCGAGCGGCGGGCTTCCAGCACCTGGCTGAAGCCGGTCAGGACATCGCCAGCGAGCACCGGCTTCTTCCAGTCCATGAAGTCGATGCCGGGCGAGCCCTGAGACGTGGATTGGCCCATGAAGGCGTCGAGCATCATGCGCATGCCGACGGCGCTGGTGTGCCAGCCCGACGCCGAAAGCCCGCCGAGGATGCTGCGGTTGCCGGCTTCCTCGTCGAGATGCATCGGCTGCGGGTCGAATTCCTGAGCGAAGGCAATCATATCGGAAGGTTTCATTTCGACCGGTTTATAGTCGAAGCGCCGCCCCTCGGAAAAATCCTCGAAATACAACATGCTGGGTTGTCCCGTCTGATTTGCTGACGCTTTACCTACTGCATAATTCCACAAACCGGAATCGATTTGAGTGGGAAATTAAGCAATGTCTTTCAAACCTTAGGGTGTCCCCGAAGTGTCGTGTCTGGCGCATGGTGTTCCCGCATCAGTTGACGCATCCGTATCGCGGAATTTCCAGGTTGCGCATGGCGCATCTTCATGCAACCACCTGTTTTGTTGGTATCTCGACCAGCTCTTGATTGAGGAATGTCCGTGACCGAATTGAACAGGGCGCTCGCCGGCGCTGCCGAAAAGGGGATCATCGCCGCCCATCAGGTGAGCGATCTTGAAGCCTATCTTGCTGACCGCGGCATCAACTTCGGGCCGTCGGCAAGGGACGCTGCCGCGGATAGGGACGATGCCGCTCTCGATGCGCGCGCCGCCGAAGATAGCGAGCAGCCGCGGTTCGTCCGGGGATTTCACGACATCCTGATCACCATCGGCGTCGTGGTCGTGCTGATCGGTCTTTGGGGTTTGACTGGCCCGTTCGCCACCCTGCCGGTCATTCTTGTGCTTGCGGAGATCCTCGTGCGTCGCCAGCGCCTCGCGCTGCCTTCGGTGGCGTTGACGGTTGCCCTCGTGCATTGGGTCGGGATGACTTCGCTGCTGTTCGTGGACGAGCATGATGATGCCTGGAAGCCGATGGTCTTTGCGCTCGCCTATCTCTCGGCGTTCCCCATCCCGCTCGGTCTGTTCTACTGGCGCTATCGCGTTCCGTTGGCGCTCGCCGGTCTGATGGTATCGATCGCGCTCATTTGCGTGGTGGCGGTTCTGTTTGCCATCGAGAGGAGTTTTGGGATCGACCTCGCCAACGGCAACCACTTCACGCTTCTCGCGCTCACCGTTCTTGTCGGAGCCCTGGGCCTGTTTGCGGTCGCCATGCGCTACGACGTCTCCGATCCACAGCGTGTGACGGCGCGCTCCGATACGGCGTTCTGGCTGCATCTGGCCGCAGCACCTGCATTGCTCTACGCGCTGATCGCGCTGGTCTTCGTGTCGAACGGCGGCGGCACGTGGTGGGATGGTCAGGCCGGGCTTGGCCAGGCGGTTGCCGCCATCCTGATCGTTGCCCTGTTCATGCTGGTCGGATTGGTCATCGACCGCCGCGCCTTCGTGACCTCAGGGCTGGTGTCGCTCGGCGGCGCGATCTGGACGATGCTCAACCAGACCGGCGCGTCGCTCGACAACTACGTCTTCGTCGCGTTTGCGGCCGTCGGCGTCACCGTGCTTTTCATCGGCATTTTCTGGCAGAAGCTGCGGCGCATCGTCATGAACCTGTTGCCAGAAACAGTTACGGCGCGGTTGCATGCCGCGCCGTAACATCGGGTGGTGCTATTGGCGGCGCGCCTGAAGCGCGCCTTGGCTCATCGTCTTACGTGTTGAAGCGGAAGTGGATGACGTCGCCGTCCTGGACGACGTATTCCTTGCCTTCGTCGCGGGCCTTTCCGGCTTCCTTCGCACCGACTTCGCCGCCAAGCGCGATGTAGTCGTCGAAAGCGATAGTGTTGGCGCGGATGAAGCCACGCTCGAAGTCGGTGTGGATGACGCCGGCAGCCTGCGGTGCCTTGGTGCCGCGCTGGATCGTCCAGGCGCGCGTTTCCTTCGGACCGACGGTGAAGTACGTGATGAGGTCGAGCAGCTTGTAGCCAGCGCGGATCAGACGGTCGAGGCCGGCTTCTTCCAGGCCGAGCGCGCTCAGGAATTCCTTGGCTTCTTCTTCCGGCAGCTGTGCGACTTCGGATTCGATTGCCGCCGAGATCACGACGCTCTCGGCACCTTGTGCCTTTGCCATTTCGGCAACCGCGCGCGTGTGCTCATTGCCGTCGACGGCGTCGCTTTCGGCGACGTTGCAGACATAGAGAACCGGATGCGCGGTCAGGAGATTGAGGCCCTGCAGGATGCGCAGCTCTTCGGCGTCGAGCTTGGCCAGCAGCGTGCGAACCGGCTTGCCGTCCTGCAGCAGCTTCAGCGACGCTTCCATGATCGGCAGCTGGGCGACCGAATCCTTGTCCTTGCCGCCGGCGCGCTTGCGGGTCTGATCGGTGCGGCGCTCCAGGCTGTCGAGGTCGGCGAGCATCAGCTCGGTTTCGATCGTCTCGGCATCGGCAACCGGGTTGATGCGGCCTTCGACGTGGGTGATGTCGTCATCCTCGAAGCAGCGCAGCACGTGCACCACTGCATCCACTTCGCGGATATTGGCGAGGAACTGGTTGCCGAGGCCTTCGCCCTTCGATGCGCCGCGCACGAGGCCGGCGATGTCGACGAAGGAGATGCGCGTCGGGATGATTTCCTTCGACTTGGCAATGTCGGCCAGCTTGCGCATGCGCGGATCGGGAACCGCGACTTCGCCCGTGTTCGGCTCGATCGTGCAGAAAGGATAGTTGGCAGCCTGAGCCGCCGCCGTCTTGGTGAGCGCGTTGAAGAGGGTGGACTTGCCGACGTTCGGCAGCCCGACAATACCGCATTTAAAGCCCATGGCTAAAACCTGTCGTTCTCGAATTCGTTGGGCGTGGCTATGGGATAAAGGAGCCGAACGGTCAAGCCTTCGCGCGTTTCGGCGCGGCGAAGGAACGGGCTTTTGCTTGATTGGCGGCGTCTGGCGTACGATATTGAGTGTCAGCGTCCCAGGGCCGCATGGCCGACTGCGACCGCCTTCCTGTCATCAACGGGTGGATTTCCGATGAGTGACGATGGTCTTGCCGCAAAACCAAAGCTCAAGCCGAAACCAAAACTGGAGCGGCCGAAGCTCTACAAGGTCATTCTCGTCAACGACGACTACACGCCGCGCGACTTCGTGGTCATGGTGCTGAAGGCAGTGTTTCATATGAGCGAGGAGGCGGGTTACCGGGTGATGATGACGGCGCACAAGATGGGGGTGTCCGTCGTCGTCGTCTGCGTGCGCGATATCGCCGAGACCAAGGCCAAGGAGGCGACGGATCTTGCCAAGGATGCCGGTTTCCCGCTGATGTTCATGACCGAGCCGGAGGAGTGACGGCCAGGAGTGACGGTCAGGGGCGGCGGATCTGGTAACCGGTCTTGTCCTGCCGGAAGCCGCAATTCTCATAGAAACGCAGCGTCGCCGGATCCTTCGATCCGGTCAGCAGCATCACCTTGTAGCAGCCGGCGGCCCAGGCTTCAGAGACGGCGTGCCGGATCAGCGCACCGGCAAAGCCGCGCTTGCGAAAGGAGGCCGCCGTCACGACGTTTTCGATGAGAGCGTAAGGTGCGCCGCCCCGCGTCAGGTTCGGCACGACGACAGACGTGACCGATGCAGCGGCGATTTCGTCGGCAAAGCCGATGAAAACTGACATGCCGGGTTGCGCGAGGATCGCGGCAAAACGATCTGCTGCCACTTCGGCATCGAGCGTTTGGTCGTCCGGGTTCAGCTCGCCGTAAAGCGCAAGAAGCCCGGGCAGATCGCCTGCCTGGGCGGCACGGATCGAGACGAGCGAGGGTGCCACGCTCAGTCGCCCTTCGGGCCGAACAGTTTTTTCAGCATGTCAGCCATCGGGCCGCTTGTCGGCAGCTTCTTCGGCTGGGCCGAATTGCGCGCCTGATGGATATGGGATTGAGCGCCCTGCTTCTTTTGGGCCTGAGGCTTGTCCTCATCCGGCTTGCCGCCGGTCGCAAGCGCGATCTTGTTCAAGATCTGCGAATCCTCGCCACGCACCAGCATGTCGGCATTGTCGGCGATGGCGTCGAGCAGCGGCACCAGCCAGGTCTGATCCACCTTGGCAAAATCGCCGAGCACATGGGCGTGGACGAGGTCCTTCACGCCAGGGTGGCCGATGCCGAGCCGCAGGCGCCGATAGTCCTTGCCGCAATGGGCGTCGATCGACTTGATGCCGTTGTGGCCGCCATGGCCGCCGCCGACCTTGATGCGGGCTTTCGCGGCGGGTAGATCCAGCTCGTCATAGATGACGGTGATGTCCTTCGGCGCAAGCTTATAGAAGCGCATGGCCTCGCCGACAGCTTCGCCGGAGAGGTTCATGAAAGTCTGCGGCTTCATCAGGAGCACGCGTTCTCCGCCGATCTCGCCTTCGGCGATCTCGGACTTGAACTTCTTCGACCAGGAGGGAAAATTGTGGCGGCGATGGATCACGTCGACCGCCATGAAGCCGATATTGTGGCGGTTTGCGGCATATTTCGAACCTGGATTGCCAAGTCCTGCGATGATCAGCATGTCGTTACGCTCCGTCGGGCTTTCACCGCTTCACGACCGCGAAACGCCGTCAGAGTCAATCCTTATTTCGTTGCCTGCACGCTTCCGCTGGGCCTCAGGCCATAACGATCGAAGATCGCATCCTGGGTGCCGTTGCCGATCAGGCGATCGAGTTCGCGCTGCATCCTCTCGACTGTCTGCTTGTCCATGTCGCGGTGGCAGGCGATGCCGTAGTATTTTCCTTCCAGCATCAGCGCCGCTTCGACGGGCTTGCCTTCGGCGCGCATGCTTTCGAAGGTCTTTTCCGATGTCATCATCAGATCGATGCGGCCGGCAATCAGCTTCTTCAGCGTCGAGTCCAGGTTGGTCGCATAATCGATCTTCCGAAAGCCGTGTTCCATGAGGTAGGTGGCGGAGAAATCTTCCCGTTGGGTGCCGATGGTGAACTGCTTTGCCGCATCGATGGTATCGGGGGCGATGTCCGATCCCTTGCGCCGCACCATGATCATGTGGTCGACGAGCAGCGGCTGCACCCATTGAAACAGCTTCTCGCGCTCGGCGTTAATTCCCGTAGTGAAGACGCAATGGGACGCATCGGTTTCAGCCAGCATGTAGGCCCGCGCCCAGGGCAGGACCTCGACCGTATAGGGGAGCTTCAACGCGTCCATGATCGCCGCCACCTGCTCGACCGAGGAACCGTTGGCACCGCTCGGGGTCGAGAAGTTGTAGGGCGGATAGTCCTCGGTGACGAATTTGATCGTCTGTGCTTCGGCGGACGCGGAAAGGCCGAGGAAGAATGCCAGTATCAGCTCTTTCACGCCTTGCTCCTTTGCGCCAGTGTCCGGCCGCTATCCTTGAGTGTTTGCTTTGACTTCGGAGTCGCTCTCCAGCATGGCCAGCATCTTGCCGATCGGCATGGGGCGGCTGAAGAGATAACCCTGCCCACAATCCACACCAAGCTTGCGCAGGAGTTGCCATTGCTCCTGGGTCTCGATGCCTTCGGCGACGACGGTGCAGCCCATCTGATGTGAGATCGTGCGGATGCCCTTGATCAGCATCCGGCTCTTGCGGCGGACGTCGGCGGTGCCGGAGCTGAGCGAGCGGGTGAAGGACTGGTCCACCTTGACGATATCGACGGGGAAACGGTTGAGATAGCTCAGCGACGAGTAGCCCGTGCCGAAGTCGTCAAGCGCGATCCGGCAGCCGAATTCGTTGAGCTGCTTCAGTACGGCATGCACTTCCGGATTATCGAGCATCAGCACCGCTTCGGTGATTTCGATGACGATCCGGTTCGGCGAGATATGATGTTTGAGCAGCAGCGCTGCGAGCTTGTGCGGCAGCGTCAGCTCGAACTGCAATGGCGAGAAATTCACCGCGAGATAGGTGTTCTGCGTGCCATCAAGGGCGGAGATTGCCGCCAGATGGCGGATCGCCTTTTCGAGAATGCAGTCGCCGATGCGGGCGATCGTCCCGGTTTCCTCTGCGATGCCGATGATCTTGCCGGGCGGCATGATGCCTTTTTCCGGATGGTTGAGGCGCATCAGCGCCTCGAAGCCGGCGATCTGTCCGTCGCTGAGGCTGACGATCGGCTGCAGCCAGGCCTCGAAGTGATCATCCTTGAGGCCGGCTTCGATGCATTGTTCGATCTCGTGGCGCTCGCGAGCGGTATCGAGCATGCTGGCGTCGAACACCTGCAGGCCATTCTTGCCGTCGTGCTTGCGGGCATACATCGCCATGTCGGCCTTGAGCAGCAGGTCGGACGCGTTTTCGGCGTGCTGGGGATAAACGGAGATGCCGACGCTGGCGCTGACGAACAGCTCGTTGCCGGCAATGTGCATCGGCTCGCGTAGCGTATTGACGATGCGCTCGCCGATTTCAGACGCGAGCGTTGCGACGTCCACATCTGAGACCAGGATCGCGAATTCGTCGCCGCCAAGACGTGACATGATGTCGTCGGGGCGCAGGGTGGCGCGGATCAGTTCGACGGTGTGGCGCAAAACTTCGTCGCCGGCGGCATGGCCGAAATTGTCGTTGATCCACTTGAAGCGGTCGAGGTCGATGAACAGGCAGCCGACCTGGATCCCGGAGGCATCGGCAGTCACGATGGCTTCGTCCAGCGCTGCCTCGAAGCCCTGGCGGTTGAGAAGGCCGGTCAGGTGGTCGGTGATCGCCTGGGCATGATTGCGGCTTTCGGCCTGCTTGAGCGCGGTGACGTCGGTCATCACGGACAGTGACAGGTCGCCATCCCCCGTCGTTTCCGTTTCCAGGATCAGCACGGTCATGAACTCGCCGTCCGCCTTGCGGAAGGGGACGGTGACCTCGCAGATGTTGTGGTCGCCGACGGCGATGGCCTTGGCATGGCTGCGATAGGTCTCGTGCCAGTGCGGATCGATGAAGTCGGTGAAGTTTTCGCCGATAACCTGTTCGCGGGCATAGCCGGTCGCTAGCAGCCAGTAATCGCTGACAGCGCAGAGGCGATTGTCGGTATCGAGCGAAAACAGCATGGCCGGGGTCAGGTTGTAGATGTCTGTGGCGCGCTCATGTGCGCTCTTCAGCTCCATCGACTCGCGCTCGAGCCGGTCCTGCATCTCGTTGAAGTTGGCGGCAAGCGCGCCCATTTCGTCGTCTGCGATCCAGTCGACGCGGTGGCGCGAGCCCAGGCGCCGCGTCGCCTCGATGGCGGCCGTCAGGCGCATGAGAGGACGGATGACGGTGAAGCGGTTACCTATGAGTGCGGCGGCAAAAACGGTGGCAACGGCAATGAGAAGGATGGCGAGGATCGCCAGCTCGTCCTTGCTGAACTGCGACAGCAGGCCGGGTGTCGGCGCGCGCACTTCAAGACTGCCGATTTCCTTGATGCCGTCGATCGCGTCGTAGGATATGGGCGTTTTCAGCGTGCGGCTGTCGCTGCCGGCTCCAAGGCCTCCGGAGGGCATCTGTGCGAGGATCGAGCCGGAATTGTCGCGAATGGTGACGGCCAGAATATCGGTGTCGTTCATCAGCGAGCGGGCGATGCGCTTGATGCCGTCGCTGTCAAAATCCCAGATCGGTTTGCCGAGCGCCTCGGCGCTTGCGCCCATCAGAAGCTCGATGTTGTGCAGGCGCTCCCGTGCGACGCGTTCGCTGGAGATACTGAGGAAAAGCACAAAGAGTGGGGCAACGAAAACCAGCATCGCACCGCATACAATCGCTATAAATCGGTTCTCGACGGAATGCATCATCGGACGCATCCCCCAGGCGTTGCCACTCGTGTCATTTCGTATTCTCTTTAGACGCTTGCTTACAAATTCCCCGCTGCAAGAACATCATCAAAACCTTAAATGTTGCTGAAATTGCTACATTACAATTCGTGAGGAGGCCTGATCGATTGTAGGGGTGGGACAGCACGGCAATTGGCGCGTTCAACGCAAAAGGCCCGCCCCGGTTGCCGGGACGGGCCTTTCAATGGGTAGTGCAGAGTCCGGCAATTGCCGGATCGCCGCTTCACCTCCAGGTGAATCAGGCTTCTGCTTCGCCTTCTTCTTCCTTCAGACCGCCAGCCGGAGCAGCGATCGTTGCAATCGTGAAGTCGCGGTCGCTGATAACCGGGGTCGCGCCCTTCGGCAGCTTGATGTTGGAGATGTGGATCGCGTCGCCGACCTTGTGACCCGACAGGTCAACAGTCAGGAACTCCGGAATGTCGTCGGCAGCAACGGCCAGCTCGACTTCGTGGCGAACGATGTTGAGAACGCCGCCGGCCTTGAGGCCCGGGGACTTCTCTTCGTTGACGAAGTGAACCGGAACCTGAACGGTGACCTTGCTGTCCTTGGAGACGCGCAGGAAGTCAACGTGCATGGTGAAGTCGCGGACCGGATCCAGCTGGTAGTCCTTCGGCAGGACGCGGATCTTTTCGCCGTTGACGTCGATGACCGCAACGGTGGTCATGAAACCGCCGGCGTGGATCTTCATCGTCACGTCCTTGGTGGACAGCGCGATCGAAATGGGGGCCTGCTTGTCACCGTAGATGACAGCCGGGATAAGACCGTTGCGACGAAGTTCACGGGAGGACCCCTTACCAACCCGTTCGCGCGTCTCGGCCTTGAGCTCATAAGTTGCGTGGCTCATAGGTAGACCTTTCTATGTCTAATTCTGGAGAGTTCATCCGCAATGGCAGAAGAACCGAAGCCGCATGGGCTTCATCCGCGTTGCCTCCAAGGGTGTCTACGCGGACGGGCGGTGCATAGACGAGAACGCCCGCAAATGCAAGCTTTGCCGCGGTTTTAAAGCATGCCGCGCAAAAGTGCGCAGCGGTTTTGCGCGAACGACCGGCGCAAAATCAAATGGCGAAGGCGGCGCTCTTAAGCCTTTTTGCGTGTGAAGCGCGCAAGTGCCAGCATCAACCCGCCGGCGATCAGCCCCCAGAAGGCACCGGAGATACCGCCGAAACTGACGCCCGAGGCCGTTACCAGAAAGGTGATCGCGGCCGCCTCGCGCGTCTTTGCCTCCGTGAAGGCGGCCATGGCGGAGCCGGCAAAGGCGCCGACCAGCGCCAGACCGGCGACCGCCTCAATCAAGATCGACGGCGCGAGGCTGACGAAGGTGGTGACGGCGCCGGCGAGCAGGCCGAAGATGACATAGAAGATGCCGGCAATGATGGTCGACCAGTAGCGTCGCGCCGGATCCGGATGGCTGTCGGCGCCGGCGCCCATGGCGGCAGTGATCGCCGCAAGGTTGACGGCATGGCCGCCGAAGGGCGCGCTCAGCATCGAAAACAGGCCGGTCGTCGCAAACAGCGGACCGGGCGTGGGGTCATAGCCGTTGACCTTCATCACGGCGATACCGGGAATGTTCTGCGACGCCATGGTGACGATGAACAGCGGCAGCGCGATGCTGATCATCGCCGGGGTCGTGAAGGACGGCATCACGAATTCCGGCTTAGGCACCAGCGCCGAAGACAGTTCGGCCAGGGCATCGGCTGGCATGTCGACGCCAAAGGCGATGACCAGCACGAAGGCAAGCAGGGCTGCCGGTACCGCATAAAGCTTGTTGACGCTGCCGACGATCGCCC
>NZ_MUNW01000017.1 GCF_002002725.1 Sinorhizobium sp. A49
GATCAAAGCTTATTCGCAGCTCCCCACGGCTTATCGCAGCGTATCACGTCCTTCATCGCCTGTGCATGCCAAGGCATCCACCAAATGCCCTTCTTTCACTTGATCGTTCTCATTGCCAATGCTCATCGTCTTTGCTTGGTCTGGCAAACCTACCCTCCTCGCTTGCGCTCGAAGGGGTGCCAAACCTGACTATGCGGACACCTCTCAGTGTGCCGAAACAGTCAAAGTCCGGAGACCTTTCAGTCACCAGACCAGCTTTGCGCGATTACCTTTTACAATCGCGCTTTCTAACAATGCCATCGACGTGTTCGACAGGCCTGCTTTATTGGAACCACGCCGAGCGGTTCACTTGCAGCCTGTCTTAAGACCAGCTTCTCGAGATCTGTCCGGTGATGCGCGGTCAGGCAACACCAATCCAACATGAACACCAGAAGGGCACTCCAAAGAGCACCCAAACAACATCCATGTCTTGAGGACAAGGCTTCCTTCCTACCTCCAGCCCCTCTTCCATATCCGGTCGGCTAGACCTTCAATGGTTTCATAAGGACTGGGCTCGGACGTCTCCAACGATCTTTCGACCATCTTCAACACCTGGAAGCTTCCAGACATATCTTCTCTTCACAATGTAATCAGAACAGGCATCAACCTCATCGAGGCGATGCAAACTTTTATTTCTCCAAGGATATCTCAACCCGAACCGTCAGCCTCAAACGAAGCATCAGCTTCGCAAGGCCAAGGGCCGTCGCCGCTCAATCGGCGTCCCAGTCCTAACCAAAAATGGTGGAGCTGAGCGGGATCGAACCGCTGACCCCCTGCTTGCAAAGCAGGTGCTCTCCCAGCTGAGCTACAGCCCCAACCGTTTCGATCATCTGCTCCAAGCAGCCCATCCTAGTCCAAAAACCAAAATGGTGGGCCCGGGCAGACTCGAACTGCCGACCTCACGCTTATCAGGCGTGCGCTCTAACCACCTGAGCTACGGGCCCATCTTGGGTAAAGCACGCACTCTCGATCACCATAAACGGCAACCGGGC
>NZ_MUNW01000016.1 GCF_002002725.1 Sinorhizobium sp. A49
GCCGGTGACACCCGTTGTCGAAACCAGCGTCGTTTCGACCTCGACCGACGGAAGGGCATGATCCATGTTCGAATTCCTGCTCTGCTCGATGCTGACCATCCTTCCCGACTATCTCTATCGCCGTTATGTCCAGGGGAGGCGGTTCGGCCGCGAGATCACGCTCTATTCCGTCTGGTACGAGCTTCGCTACGGCATCACCGCCTGCGTGATGCTGACGCTGACATTGATCACGCTGGTGTTCTATTTCCATCCGTCGACGAAGACCGTCACGTCTGCCTTCCGAACGGTTGCAATCCTGCCCGAGACGGGCGGGCGCGTTGCCGAGATTTTTGTCACCCTCAATCAGGACGTCAAGGCAGGCGAGCCGCTGTTCCGGCTTGACAGCACGGAGCAGGAAGCCGCCGCCGAGCTGGCACGCCGTCAGATCGCCGAGGTGGATGCCGAGACGACGGTGGCGCAGACGGAGCTTGCCGCCGCGGACGGGCTGATCCAGCAGGCGGAAGGCGCGTTTCGCCAGGCGCAGGACCAGCTTGAAACCCAGACAGAACTGATGCGCCGCAATGCCAATGTCGTGGCTCCGCGCGAGATCGAGCGGCTGCAGGTGGCCGCCGACGGCCGCAAGGGCGCAGTCGATGCAGCCATTGCCAACAAGCGCACTCTGGAGACGAAGATCACGTCGCTGCTGCCCTCGCAGAGGGCCACCGCCGAGGCTGCGCTGAAGCAAGCCCAGGCTGACCTGGACAAGACCATCGTGCGCGCAGGCACCTCTGGTACGTTGCACCAGTTCACATTGAGGGTTGGCGAAGTGGTCAATCCGATGCTGCGCCCGGCCGGCATCCTGGTGCCGAGCGAGGCCGGCAAGGTGGCGCTGATCGCCGGTTTCGGCCAGATCGAGGCGCAGGTGCTGAAGGTGGGCATGATTGCCGAGGCCACCTGCGTCGGCAAACCCTTCACCATCATTCC
>NZ_MUNW01000038.1 GCF_002002725.1 Sinorhizobium sp. A49
GGCACCATGATCGGGAATCCGGGCGGATAGGGAATGACGAAGTTGGCGGAGACCATGTCCGGTCCTTCCTTCAGCCGCCGGTCGCATTCGGCGCCGATAAGCGGCACGTATTCGCATACCGAGGCGTCATAGGCGTTGAAGAAGGCGGCGCGCATGTCGCCCTCCGGCGTCGTTCGCCCTGCATCGCCGCGATACACGTCGTGGAAGTGACTGAAATTGGGAAGGTCGGGCACATCGGTCATCAGCGATTTAACCCGCGCTGCGAAAACGGCACGCTCATCCTCCCCGCCATCGGCGAGCCGCTTCTCGATGCCACGGCAGATCTCGACCAGGACACGGATCAGATGCGCAATGTCGCTGCGGGTATTGTTGATGTTGGATTGCAGCAGCACACTGTTGCGCGACGTCTTGTTGAGCTGGATGTCATACTCGTTCGCCAGCAATCCCTTGAACTGGGTTCCGTCGAAACCAGCCGTTCCGCACACCAGCGTCATGCGCGTGGGATCGAGGTAGAACTCGTCCTCTTTCATCGCCTTGATCGCTGTGGCCCAGGTGGAGCCAGGCGCCAGGTAGTCCTTGAAGCCCGACTGCCGATACGCCGCCGGGATCATCTCATCGGCCCCGAGGACGCGGAAGTACTTCGAGATCAGCGGATGCTCGTTGACCGCCCGGCGAATTTTGAGCGCGATCTCGATCGCGTTCATGACCAGCCCATAACCCTCAAGCTCCATCTGCCGGCGTGCGACATCGAGACTGGCGATCAACTGTTGATTGGGGCTGGTCGAGGCGTGCGTGAAGACCGCCTCGTGGAACTGGGCCTCGACATTGTGGAAATCGACATCCTTGACCAGCAACATGGAGCCCTGCCGGAT
>NZ_MUNW01000058.1 GCF_002002725.1 Sinorhizobium sp. A49
AGGTCGAGCCCGCCCTGGACGAAGGCGATCATCTTGTACCAGGTCTCGAACATCTCGCGGCCATAGATGCCCTTGAGGTTGAGCATCTTGAAGATCACCTTGTTCCAGTCGATCTCGAATCCAGCAGGCGCAATGCCGAGAATGGCGATCTTGCCGCCATTGTTCATCTTGTCGATCATGTCGCGGAAGGCCGGTGCCGCCCCCGACATTTCCAGCCCGACATCAAAGCCCTCGGTCATGCCGATCGCCTTCATCACGTCGGCAAGGTTCTCCTTCGATGCGTCGACGACATGGTCGATGCCGAGGTTGCGGGCAAGTTCAAGCCGCGTCGGGTTGATGTCGGTGATAACAACCTTGCGTGCGCCCGAGCGCTTGGCAACCAGCGCCCCCATGATGCCGATCGGGCCGGCACCGGTCACCAGCACATCCTCGCCGACGAGATCGAAGGAAAGGGCAGTGTGCACCGCATTGCCGAAGGGGTCGAAGATCGCCGCGATCTCGTCGGGAACGTCCTCAGGGATCGGCACGACGTTGTATTCCGGCAGGCAGACGAATTCGCCGAACGAGCCCGGCCGGTTGACGCCGACGCCGAGCGTGTTGCGGCACAGATGGCCGCGGCCGGCCCGGCAATTGCGGCACTTGCCGCAGACGATATGCCCCTCGCCCGAGACCCGCTCGCCGACATGGTATTTCGTCACGGCCGAGCCGACCTCGGCGATCTCGCCCATGAACTCGTGGCCGACGACCATCGGCACCGGAATGGTCTTCTGGGCCCACTGGTCCCAGTTCCAGATGTGCACGTCGGTGCCACAGATCGCCGACTT
>NZ_MUNW01000015.1 GCF_002002725.1 Sinorhizobium sp. A49
GCCGCGCGGATGATGGCGCGCGCATTCGGCGCCTCGGCAAAGCGCGAGATGTTGTCCGACACCGTGCCGTCCATCAGCGCCACGTCCTGCGGCAGGTAGCCGACATGCTGGTTGAACAGCGTCTCGGACCATTGGTTGAGATCGGCGCCGTCGATGCGCACCGCGCCGCGTAAGACCGGCCAGATGCCGAGCATGGCGCGCGCCAGCGTCGTCTTGCCACCGCCCGACGGCCCGATCAGCCCCAGCGCCTGGCCGGCTTTCAGTTCCAGGCTCACTTCGCTGAGCAGCACCGCCCCGGTCGACGGCGCCACCGTCGTCACCTTGTCGAGCGACAGGCTCGTCGTCGGCGCCGGCAGGTCGAGGGCGCCGGAGCGCTCGTCGAGCACGCCGAGCGTCTCGTTCAGGCGGTGATAGCTGCGTCTCGCCGCCACCACGCCCTTCCATTGCGCGATCGCCATGTCGACCGGCGCCAGTGCCCTGGCCGTCACGATCGACGAGGCGATGATCGAGCCGGCCGACATCTGCCCGCGGATCGCCAGATAGGCGCCAACCCCGAGGATCGCCGATTGCAGGATCATGCGCAGCACTTTCGACAGGCCCGACAGCGTGCCGCCGATATCGGACGTCTTGGTCTGACAGTCGAGATGGCGGCGATTGGCCTTCTCGAAACGATCGACCGCCCGGCCGGTCATGCCCATGGCATGCAGCACGTCGCTGTTGCGGGCATTGCTTTCGGCCACCGAGCTGCGCGCCACCGACGCCTTGATCATCGAGCTGGAATGGCGCCGCGTCAGCACCTCGGCAATCACCGTCAGCACCG
>NZ_MUNW01000014.1 GCF_002002725.1 Sinorhizobium sp. A49
TCGTCACCGTCTGGGTTGCCGTGCCGCCATGGCCGTCATTGACGGTCACGTCATACTTCTGCGTCAGCGACTGACCGGCCTGCAGACTGTCAAGCACGCCGTCGGCGACCTGGAAGCTCCAGCCGACGGAATCGCCCGCCTGGTTGACCGCGGCCAGCGCGAAGGTGCCGAGATAGCTGCCGCCCTGTGCGGTGAAGGTTGCGCTGTGGGTGTCGAGCGTGTCGACGTCGGCAAAGGTCACCGCGCCGTTCTGCGCATGCGTCGTGGCATTCTCGCCCGCAGCGCCGTCGGCTATCTCCGCCACGGTCGCGCTCTGCGTGCCCGAGGTGATCACCGGGGCGTCGTTGGTGCCGGTGATGGTGATCGTCACCGTCTGGGTTGCCGTGCCGCCATGGCCGTCATTGACGGTCACGTCATACTTCTGCGTCCGCGACTGACCGGCCTGCAGACTGTCAAGCACGCCGTCGGCGACCTGGAAGCTCCAGCCGACTGAATCGCCCGCCTGGTTGACCGCGGCCAGCGCGAAGGTGCCGAGATAGCTGCCGCCCTGTGCGGTGAAGGTTGCGCTGTGGGTGTCGAGCGTGTCGACGTCGGCAAAGGTCACCGCGCCGTTCTGCGCATGCGTCGTGGCATTCTCGCCCGCAGCGCCGTCGGCTATCTCCGCCACGGTCGCGCTCTGCACCGCAGAGGTGATCACCGGAACGTCGTTGGTGCCGGTGATCGTGATGGTAACCGTCTGCGTCGCCGTGCCGCCATGACCGTCATCGACGGTCACGTCGTACTTCTGCGTCAGCGTCTCGCCTGCAGACTGT
>NZ_MUNW01000091.1 GCF_002002725.1 Sinorhizobium sp. A49
ATGCGGTCGATGTCGACAGGCGGGATGCGGATCTCGACCGTCAGGTCCTCGCCCTCGGGCACGATCGACATGGCGGTGGCGCCCGGCGCGATGATGCCGCCGATGGTGTGGATCTGCAGGTCGTAGACGAGACCGTCGACGGGGGCACGCACTTCCATGCGCGACAGCCGGTCCTTGGCGGCGATGGCGCGTTCGGTCAGTTCAGCGATCTTGGCCTCAAGCCCGACGATCTGGCCTTGCGTTTCCTTGCGGTTGTTCTGGTCGATCGACATCAGCTTGATGCGCAGCTCGCTGATCTGCCCGAGCGCCTCGGCAATGCGGGCCAAGAGTTCGCCCTTGGAGCCGTCGATGCGGGCCATCTGGCGCAACAGGTCGCGATGCTCGGAGACCGGCACCAGGCCGCTCTTCAGAAGCGTGTCGAGCTTGACGAGCTCCTTCTCGACGATCTCCTTTTCCTTGTCGCTGGAACCGGTCTGGGCTTTCAGCCCGCGGATCTGCTCCTCGAACTGGCCGATCTGCAGCCGCATCTGCTCTTCCTGGCTGGTGATCATCCGGCGATTGGCCTCGAACAACTTCACTTCGCTCGCTTTCAGCACATCCGGAATATCGAGCGCGCCGAAGGAGACGGTGGCGTCGCCGTCGCGTTCGGCCGTCAGCCGGGCGCGCATGGCGTAGAACTGCTGCAGCTGGCCGCGCACGATCGACAGCTCGACCCGGGTCTGGGTCTCGTCGAGCTGCAGCAGCACGTC
>NZ_MUNW01000013.1 GCF_002002725.1 Sinorhizobium sp. A49
CGCCACCAACGATGCTGGCGGGGCGGCAAAACTTGCGCGTCGCATCTCCAACGGGTTGCTCACCCACTCCTACCGCGGGCGCCCGAGCGAGTGGGATGTCCATGACGAAATGTCGGCGACCGAAGTGGTCGATATCATGCCTCCCGGAACCGGCGAAGCGGGTGGCCGCCGGCCCTATTTCGAAGTTCTGTTCGTCAACAGCCAGCCTGCCGCGCGGTGGGAATCGTTCGCTTCGGAAATTCGCAGGTTGCGCCGACGGGAAGATGGCTTCATCTATGAGCCCATCCTGGCGGGGTCTTTCGAGGATGCGCTCTGCGCCGCGGCATTGAACCCCGACATCATCTCTGTCGTCCTGGCCGAAGGCTTCCCCTACCGTTCGCGGCACGACGCGCCGGTCCTGCGTTCGGTGCTGGATCCGTTGGGTGAGAAGGATAGCCCCGACATGTCGGCGCTTCGCCTCGCGCATGCATTAAAGCGGATCCGGCCGGAACTCGACGTTTACCTGCTCTCCGACCGCCAAGTTGAAAAGATTGCCGGCGACCCGGCGGCGGATGCCGTGCGGCGCATCTTCTACGCGGTTGAGGAGCCGCTTGAGATGCATCTCGCCATCCTTGAAGGTGTGCAGGAGCGCTACGAAACGCCGTTCTTCGACAATCTGAAGAAATATGCGCGGCGGCCCATAGGCACATTCCATGCCTTGCCCATCGCCCGCGGCAAATCCGTCTTCAAGTCGGACTGGATCC
>NZ_MUNW01000078.1 GCF_002002725.1 Sinorhizobium sp. A49
GATCGCATAATGTATCGTTTGGAAGGCGGTGTACTGCGCAGGACCGATTACGCCGCTCTATCGATTTCTGGGATCAACTCCAGTTCGCCATGGAGCGCTATTTCCTCTGTCTTGAGGTTGAAGCTGGTCTGAATGTTCATCCAAAATTCGGGCGTTGTGCGGAAGTACTTAGCAAGGCGCAGGGCGGTATCTGTGGTTATCGGTGTTTGCTCGGCCGCTATGCGTTCGATGCGGGTGCGAGGAACATTGAGCTTTTTCGCCAATGCACCGGCACTCATGTTCAGAGGACGTAGGTACTCCTCGCGGAGGATTTCGCCCGGATGGACCGGTGGAAGAATATGGATCATCTCAAGCTCCCTGTGTGCCACGATTGGCTCTCAATGGTAGTCAACAATTTCGACGTCTTCGATGCCTGCATCTGTCCAAACGAAACATATGCGCCACTGATCATTGATCCGGATCGAGTGCTGGCCTTCCCTGTCGCCCTTCAGCGCTTCAAGTCGATTTCCCGGGGGCGAACGCAAGTCGTCGAGAACAGCAGCACCGTTCAGAATCGTCAATTTGCGAATTGCCGACCTCACGATATCTGAAGGAAAGCCTTTTGGTGTCTTGCCGCATGCAACGGCCTCGGTTTTGGCGTCCTTAAATGACCTGATCACGTCTGGCTCTTCATAAGAGTATCATATGGTGATACGAGTGAAAGTCAAC
>NZ_MUNW01000025.1 GCF_002002725.1 Sinorhizobium sp. A49
AGGTGATCACCGGAACGTCGTTGGTGCCGGTGATGGTGATCGTCACCGTCTGGGTTGCCGTGCCGCCATGGCCGTCATTGACGGTCACGTCATACTTCTGCGTCAGCGACTGACCGGCCTGCAGACTATCGAGCACGCCATCGGCGACCTGGAAGCTCCAGCCGACGGAATCGCCCGCCTGGTTGACCGCGGCCAGCGCGAAGGTGCCGAGATAGCTGCTGCCCTGTGCGGTGAAGGAAGCGCTGTGCGTGTCGAGCGTGTCGACGTCGGCAAAGGTCACCGCGCCGTTCTGCGCATGCGTCGTGGCATTCTCGCCCGCAGCGCCGTCGGCTATCTCCGCCACGGTCGCGCTCTGCGTGCCCGAGGTGATCACCGGGGCGTCGTTGGTGCCGGTGATGGTGATCGTCACCGTCTGGGTTGCCGTGCCGCCATGGCCGTCGTCGACGGTCACGTCATACTTCTGCGTCAGCACCTGTCCGGCCTGCAGACTGTCGAGCACGCCATCAGCGACCTGGAAGCTCCAGCCGACTGAATCGCCCGCCTGGTTGACCGCCGCCAGCGCGAAGGTGCCGAGATAGCTGCCGCCCTGTGCGGCGAAGGAAGCGCTGTGGGTGTCGAGCGTGTCGACGTCGGCAAAGGTCACCGCGCCGCTCTTGGCGTGCGTCGTGGCATTCTCGCC
>NZ_MUNW01000064.1 GCF_002002725.1 Sinorhizobium sp. A49
GGACGAGGTCATGGTCTCGGCCATCGAGCCGGCAAAGCCGCCGATGCGATCACCGAAAGAGGTCGAGCCGAAACCGTCGCCATGGTACCAGGTCGGCTGGTAGGCGCTCGCAGCCGCAGCCCCCGCGGCGGCCGCCAGCAGCCAGCGATCGAAGGTCTGCGTCCACGGCTTTTCGACCCCGAGCGCAACCGCATAGGGCAACAGCGTCTCGAAATGTCGGGGCGACATTTCGGGCGCGCCTTGCATGTTCATCCGGTCCTTTTCGGCAAGGGTCATGTATTGCCGGAGGCCGTCGATGCCATCCATCATCCGGGTGCCGAGCGGCGTCGGCGCGCCCATCAGGAAGAAGAACAGCACATTGACGAGCACGATGCCGCCGATCGCAAACAGCAGCGGCAGCTCGTCGGTCTCGGCGGCGGAATAGAACACCACCGCCAGGATGCTCGAAAAGATGGTGAATGCGACAAAGCCGATGAAGGCGATCACCACGATCGACATGATGCGGCTCATCAGGCTCTTTTCGCGCTGCATGGACTTGCCGAAGGAAACGGCGAGGATCGAAATGACAAAGGCTATGAAGACCGGGACGATCACCAGCGGGATGCTGTCCTCGCTCAGATCGCCGAACAGGAATACGGCAGCGATTGCCAGAACCGAGAGCAGCACGCCGGCAATGATGTAGCCGGTGTTTTCAAGATAATATTTGCCGCGGTGCTCGCGCTCCATGGCATTGCGAAAATCGGCACCCGTTGCCTGCACCTTCGTGCCGTTGGCACGGTCGATCTTCAGCTTGCCGCCGGCAGCATTGACGGCCTTCATCAGGCTCGCCTCGCCGGTCGGCAGCTTTTCGCTGCTGCCCTTGCCGGTTGCGGCAATGACGATGGCGCTCTTCAGGTCCTCAAGCACAACATGTCCCTTGACCGCAAGGCTGAGCGCGGATGCCGACAGAGCCGTCCAGCCCTCGCCGGAAAAGCCCCTGTTGTCGATGTAGTTGACCAGCGCCGGAGAAATGCCTTCGGGCGGGTCCCAGCGCGGCACCATGACGCCGCGTGCCGGATCTCGCCCCACCTTCAGCCAGGCGCGGCCATAGTAGAGCGCCACCACCACAAGACCCGCTGCTGCGATCAGAAGCGCCATATGGTCGCGCATCCACCAGGCGTTTTCCTGGCTGGAGGAAGGCTGCTCTATGCTGCCCTTCGGCATCTTGACCGCGATCGTCAACCCCTCCTTCGGCTCCAGCCGCCGGGTGGTCGCAAAGAAAATTTCGCTGCCTTCCTCGGACGCGCGCGCGTCCTTGCCGGTCGCGCCGTAGCCGCCGGTGAAAACGTCGAGCGCTTCGGGTCGCACGCCTTCCGGCAGATTGACGGTGGCGCTCGCCTCATCGATCGGGAACGCCCATTCGGTGCCGGTCACGTTCCAATAAAGCTCGTCGTGATCCTCGAAGAAGCGGATTTGCCGGCTGGTCTCATAGGTGAACTGGAACGTGTGCTCGCCGTGCGGCAGAAATACCTCCGCCGAGCCGGTGTAGATGCGGATGCCGCCCGAAATCGTTTCCGTGCGATAGGGTTCCTCTTCGCCATCGCGCTCGACCGAAAGCAGCTTGAAATCCACCTTGCTGCGGCGGCCCTTGGCGTCGGTGAAGGTCAGAGGCAGATCACGAAAGATCCCGCGCCGGATCTGGTTGCCCTCGGCATTGGCCGTGATCGTCTC
The DNA here is from genome assembly GCF_002002725.1 of Sinorhizobium sp. A49. Classification (GTDB taxonomy): domain Bacteria; phylum Pseudomonadota; class Alphaproteobacteria; order Rhizobiales; family Rhizobiaceae; genus Ensifer. The sequence goes on from NZ_MUNW01000064.1 coordinate 1,711, forward strand.
GGTAATCGTCAATGTGCCGTCCTTGGCGACATCGATCACCGAATGATAGGACGAGAACACTTCGTCCGCCCGCCCGGCACCCGCCGTCGCCAGCAGGAGGAACAACATGCCAAGCAGAGCGACGAAACGGGCCATACGGTCTCAGACCTTTCGATCGATCTCGAGGAGCGAATTCATGGTTTTTCGCATTTCCTGACGGAAAACCGCTTCGCACTTTTCCTGAAAAGGCTTGAGGCGCGATATCAAGGACGGTCACCTGTGTAGGCGACGCCGAGCGATGCCAGCGCATCCCAATAGGCCGGATAGGTCTTGGCGACGCAGCCGGGGTCCTCGATGGCGATGCCGTGGATCTTCAGCCCGGCAAGAGCGAAGCTCATGGCGATGCGATGATCCGCGAAGGTATCGATCGATGCCGGCAATGTCTGGCCAGCAAGCCCCGGATCGGAGGAGACGATGAGATCGTCGCCCTCCTCGTGCGCCAATCCCGGGCGGATGGCGGTCAGGCCCAGCGACAGAGCGCGAACGCGGTCGCATTCCTTCACCCGCAGATTGGCAAGGCCGACGAAGCGCACCGGCGTTTCGTTGAAGGCGGCCAGTACCGCGATCGTCGGGATCGCATCCTGCATCTGCGACCCATCGATGACGGCGGGAAGATGCGGGAAGCTGGAAATGACGGCGTGGGCGCGGGCGTCGGGTTGCGAGAATACCGAAGCCGGCACGCCGATATCGATGGAGCCCCCGGTCAACACCTCGGCAGCCCAGAGATAGGTCGCAGCCGACGCGTCCGGCTCGATGGCGAAATCGGCGGCGCGGTAGCCCGTCGGCGCAACCTGCCAGACGGAGGGGCTCAACTGCTCGACTTCGGCGCCGAAGGCGCGCATCGCCGCGACCGTCAGGTCGATGTAGCCGCGCGCGCCGATCTCGTCGCCGGCAAGCTCGATGCGAACCGGCCCCTTGGCGCCGGGAGCCGCCATCAGCAGAGCCGAGACATATTGACTGGAAAGACCCGCGTCGATCTCGATACGGCCGGCGGGGAAGCCGCCCTTGCCGTTGACGGCGACCGGCGGGCAGCCGGTTTCGGACGTCACCTCGACGCCGAGCGTGCGCAGCGCGTCGACCAGCGGCTTGATCGGCCGCTTGCGCATGTGCTGGTCGCCATCGACGACCACCGGGCCGTCGACGAGAGCGGCCGCAGCCGTCAGGAAGCGCGTCGCGGTTCCGGCGTTGCCAAGGAATAGCGGCGCAGACGGCGATGTCAGCCGACCGGTTCCGGTGACGACGAATGTGGTGTCATCCGGCTCGCTGACCTCGACGCCCATCGCCCGCAGCGCATCGGCCATGTAGCGCGTGTCGTCGCTCTTCAGCGCGCCGGTCAGCCGGCTCGTGCCCTTAGCAAGACCCGCAAGAAGCAGCGCCCGGTTGGTGATCGACTTCGAACCCGGCGGGCGGACGTGACCGCGCAGGGGATGGTCGGTCGGCAGGATGGTCAGCTTCTTCACGGTATCACTCATGCTCGGGTCTCTTTATGCGAATGGCGCCGGGGCTCTCCGCCTCGGCAGGCGTGTCTCTTATCATCGGGTGGTCGTATCGGGTAACGCCCGATCAAAATTTCACTTGCGGCACCGCACGATCCGCTTCGTTGGCGATCTCGAAATAGCCTGCCTTCACGAAGCGGAAGGCATTGGCAATGAGGTTCGAGGGGAAACTCTCGACCTTGACGTTGAGGTCGCGCGCCGCACCGTTGTAGTAGCGGCGAGACATCTGGATCTCGCCCTCGATCGTCTCCAGCGAGCGCTGCAGTTCGGCGAAGTTCTCGTTGGCCTTCAGATCCGGATAGGCTTCGGCAAGGGCGAAGAGTTTGCCGAGAGCCTGCGACAGGGCGCCTTCGGCCGCCGCCCGCCCCTCGACATCGCCTGATGGAACCGCCTGGGCGCGGTTGCGCATCGCGATGACCTCCTCGAGCGTCGACTTCTCGTGCGCGGCATAGCCCTTCACGGTTTCGATCAGGTTGGGGATGAGGTCGGCGCGCCGCTTCAGCTGCACGTCGATGCCCGACCAGGCTTCCTCGGCGATCTGCCGTGCCTTGACGAGGCCGTTATAGACGAAAACCAGATACAGGATAACGGCAACGCCGATGGCCAGACCAATCATGGGATACCCTCCAAAAAAGCTCGGCAGAGATTAACACCGGCTTTTCAGCTTCAAAGACCTTTCTTGAGCATTTGGGTGGCGAAGCACACTCCTTTCCAAATGCAAGCCGAAGGCTGTGAACACACTGTTCACCGCCGCGGCACATCCCCAGGCCAAAACACTTCGATTCCTGTTCCATCGGGAACGGCGAGGAACCGGACGATCGGCGATAGTCGCGCCATCGAACAACCCCGGATATGAAGTGAAGACCATGAAAACGCTCGCAACCCTCACCAACGTGATCGCCTTTCTGGCGCTCTTCGTTGCCTATGCGAACGTTGGTCCGTCCGAGAAACCCTCCGGCGTTCGCAGAGCCCTGCAAACCTATTCCGGCCAGCTCTACACCGAGGCCTATCCGACACAGAAGCCGTTCTGCAAGAACGGCATCAAGGCGGGCGCGGTCGCATGAGATCTAGCCTTGCGAAATCCGCGCCGCAATCTCGCTCGCCGCTTCATCGGCGCCGAGACTGGTGACGTCGAGTTCGATCAGCTGATCGCATTTTCCCTTCAACAGAACATGCCGGCTTCTCAGATCCATCAACACCTGCGGATCGGTCAGCTTGTGAGCCTTGGAACGACCCGCACGCGTTAGCCGCTTCAGGTTTTCCTCCATCGAACAATCGAGAACGACGGCAACGAAACGGGCACTTCGATCGGCAGCCAATGTCGCATAATCGTCGAATGACCGGCTGTCGAATTCATCGTCCGACAGCGCATCGGTGAACAGGAAGGATTGCGCGGCATCTGCCCGGTGCACATGATCGAGCACCGCCGTCCTGACAGTCGCCCGCAGTGACCGATAGAGCGGCGTGCCTCGGGCAAACAGCGCCTCGGCCGGATTGATCAGCGTGTGATTGTCGGCAAGCCTCGCGCCGAGATGCTCGGCGAGATGGCGCGCGATGGTGAGCTTTCCGGTGCCCGGCCAGCCATTGATATGAACGATGAGGCTGGCTGGTGCGGTGGTCAAGCGGCATCCCGGTTGAGGTTGGCGCCGCCGGCGTCGGTCAAGAGGAACGCCTCGCCGCAGGCCTTGGCCAGCGTGCGCACACGCAGGATATAGCTCTGCCGCTCGGTCACCGAAATCACCCCGCGCGCATCGAGCAGGTTGAAGACATGGCTCGCCTTGATGCACTGGTCATAGGCCGGGAAGACGCACTTGTGCAGCTGGTTGTTGGTGCCGTCGCCAGGTGCGCCGGCTGCCAGAAGCGCCTGGCACTCCGTTTCCGCATCGATGAAGTGCTGATGTAGCATGGCGGTGTTGGCGTATTCGAAATTGTAGCGCGAATATTCCTGTTCCGCCTGCAGGAACACGTCGCCATAGCTGATCTTCTCGTCGCCTTCGCGGCCGTTGAAGTTCAGATCGTAGACGTTGTCGACGCCCTGGACATACATTGCCAGACGTTCGAGGCCATAGGTCAGCTCACCGGCGACCGGAGAGCATTCGATGCCGCAGACCTGCTGGAAATAGGTGAATTGCGACACTTCCATGCCATCGCACCAGCATTCCCAGCCGAGGCCCCAGGCGCCCAGCGTCGGGCTTTCCCAATCGTCCTCGACAAAGCGGATGTCGTGCAGCAGAGGATCGAGGCCGATCGCCTCCAGCGAGCCGAGATAGAGCTCCTGCAGGTTGGACGGGTTCGGCTTCAGGATCACCTGATACTGATAATAGTGCTGAAGACGGTTCGGGTTCTCGCCATAGCGACCGTCGGTCGGGCGGCGCGAAGGCTGAACATAGGCCGCGCGCCATGGGCGGGGGCCGAGCGCCCGCAACGTCGTTGCCGGATGGAACGTGCCGGCGCCCACTTCCATGTCGTAGGGCTGCAGCACCGCGCAACCCTTGTCGGCCCAATAGTTGTGCAACGTCAGGATCAGGGCCTGGAACGAGCGCTTGGGATTCATATGGTCGGGCAGAGAGGCGGTGGTCATGGGGAACGTCCGAATTCTTCATGAAATGAGAGCCGGACAGGTGCCATGCCGGGCGGCAGGGGTCAAGCGCTCAAGGCGACCTGCGTGCACGCAAAAGTGCGCGAAAAATCTCAGTCGTCTTCGCGTTTCAGCCGGTATTCACCGGTCTCGGGATCCTTGACCAGGGTACCGCTGGCGCCGGTCTGCTGCTCGCGGCGCGATTGATCGCGCTGACGCGTCAGTTTCTGGGCATCCGCAATGAACTTGCGGTAGCCGATCCATAGAACGAAGCCTGCGATCAGGAGCAGGATAAGCTGCGGCATTTTTCCTCCCAGCCATTCAAAGCGTTACAGCGACCTTTGCGCGTCTGACTAAGACGCGCGGCGCTGTCGGCCCATAGCGCCGGTCGCGGCTCAAAGCCCGAAACGCGCCCACAATGCCCTTTCCTCGACGGCTTCGGCAAGACCCGCCATGGCAGAAGCCGCGATCGGTGCAGCGATATCGGCGGAAATCGATGCGCCCGTCTGGCGACGGCCGAAAAGACTGCGCGCCGGCTGGATCAGTTCAAGCCGCGCCTTCTCGCCGTAGCGCTTCTTTACCTCGCCGCGCAGATCGCCGAGACCGTCGATCAGGCCGAGTTCCAATCCGCGCCGACCTGTCCAGAACAGACCGGAAAAGACGTCGGGATGGTCGGCGAGCAATTGCCCGCGGCGCGCCTTCACCATCTGGATGAAGGTATCGTGGATGTCGAGCTGCAGGCTTTTCAGGAACTCGATGTCGCGTTCCTTTTCGGGTTGGAACGGGTCGAGCATGACCTTGTTCTCGCCGGCAGTGTAGACGCGCCGCTCGACGCCGATTTTCTTCAACAGTTCCGGGAAGCCGAAACCGCCGGAGACGACGCCGATTGAGCCGACGATCGAGGTCGGATCGGCGATGATCTCGTCGCCGGCAAGCGCTATCATGTAGCCGCCGGAAGCCGCCACGTCCTCGACGAAGACGAGGACGCGCTTCTTCTTTTCCTGGGCGAGGTCGCGGATGCGCTGGTAGATCAGCCGCGACTGCACCGGAGAGCCGCCGGGGGAATTGATCGAAATCGCAACGGCTGGAGCCTCCTTCACCGCGAAGGCCTTCTCCAGCAGAGGCGCGGCAGAAGCAATGTTGAGCGCTGGGCGAAACTGACCGCCGCCGGCCATGATGGCGCCGTGAAGCCGCACGACCGGGATCGCAATGCCATCCCGCCGAAAACGCTTCGGCATCAGCCTTTTGAAGAACCCGGCCATCTCAACTCCTGCAATACGAACTCTTGTTCCTGCATGTATGCACTGGTCGCTCAAACGCAATGCCGCATACGGTAAATCAACGACGCCGATAGGCGGTACGGCCGTTGTTGAGGTCGTCGACATCCCTGGAAAAGCGATGAGCGCCCTCCTCGTGCACGACCAGCGGCGCCCGCAGCACCAGTCGCTTGCGGCTCTGCTTGATCGCGGTGACGAGGATGCGCACGGCATTTTCGCCGCTGCGCGGATGCAGCGGTGTTATCTCGATGCCACCGAGGCGGCGACCGCAGGCAGCAATGATATCGGCGATCGATTCCGGCCGGGCGATCAACGACAATTGCCCACCCGGCTTCATGATCGCGCCCGCCGTCTTGATCCAGATCTCGAAGAGGTCGTCGCTCATCGCGTGCGCCTCGGCCTTGAGGCTATCGGGCGTGCGGCGGTCGGAGGCATCGTTGAACGGCGGGTTCATGATCACATGGTCGAAGGCGTCGTCAGGCAATCCGGCGGCACGGCGCGCCCGCCCGGCAAGCGCGACGTCCGCCTCGATCACCGAAACCCGCTCGGCGAAGCGCCCGTTTTCCGGAAGCGCGAGGCTTCGGCGCGCGAATGCCGCCATGGTCGGCGAGCGCTCCACCAGCACCACCTCGGCCAGATCCAGCCGCGAGGCGACCGCCATGCCGGCGGCACCCGCGCCGGCGCCAAGATCGGCCACGCGGCAGGCGCGGTCGGCAGCGACCAGCGAGGCGAGCAGCATCGCATCCATGCCGGAACGATGGCCCTGCCCCAGCGGTTGCACGACATGAAACCTGCCGCGGTGGAACGCGTCGACCGTTTCGGTCTCGACAAAGGTCTCGGGTCCGTCGCTCATGGCCGATCACCACCGATGGGTGCCAACAAGTCGGCAATCATGCCCGCAACTCCGCTTCCAACCCCGCTTCGACGAGGATGCGGCGCGCGGCATCGGCGTCGTCGTCCGGCACCAGGAAACGGCGCGGCAGGAGCCCCAGCGATCCCTCCAGAATGCTCATGCCCTGATCGGCGATCAGGCTGTTGATGCCGGCGTCCTTCATCAGGCTCTCGGCAAAAGAGAGCAGAACGACGTCGTTAGTGCGGATCAATTCCTTCATCCAGCGGTTTTTCCTGTCCTATTTCAGCAAGCGGGACAATTCGCCTCTTGCCGCACGTGGCCCCCCTTCCTATTGTCGAAAGCGACAATGATAACAGGAGTCCCGGTGTTGGGCGTAGTGATACCGCTGGAAGACAGCAAAAACAAACAGGCGTCCGTCAAGCCGCTCGTTGATCTGACGTCTCCCGACATGGAACGCGTCAACCAGCTCATCCTGTCGAGGGCCGGCTCCGACGTCCAGATGATTCCAGAGGTTGCCAACCATCTGATCTCCTCGGGTGGCAAGCGCCTGCGCCCGATGCTGACGCTCGCTTCCGCTGCGATGTTCGGCTACGAGGGCGATGCACACGTCAAGCTCGCCACCAGCGTCGAGTTCATGCATACGGCAACGCTGCTGCATGACGATGTCGTCGATGAAAGCGATCTGCGCCGCGGCAAATCCACCGCCCGGACGATCTGGGGCAACCAGGCAAGCGTGCTCGTCGGCGACTTCCTGCTCGGCCAGGCCTTCCGCATGATGGTCGATGTCGGTTCGCTCGATGCGCTCGACGTGCTTTCGACCGCAGCCTCGGTGATCGCCGAGGGCGAAGTGCTGCAGCTTTCCGTCGCCAAGAACATGGAGACGACCGAGGACGACTATCTTCAGGTCATCCGCGCCAAGACCGCAGCGCTTTTTGCCGCGGCCGCCGAAGTCGGTCCGATCGTCGCTCAGACCAGCAAGTCCGACCGCAATGCGCTGAAATCCTACGGCATGAACCTCGGCCTCGCCTTCCAGCTCGTCGATGACGTGCTCGACTATGGCGGCTCGGCCAGCGAGCTGGGCAAGAATGTCGGCGACGATTTCCGCGAAGGCAAGATCACCTTGCCGGTGATCCTGTCCTATCGCCGTGGCACGCCGGAGGATCGCGCCTTCTGGCGTGAGGCGATTGAAGGTGGCGACAGCAGCGATGCGAACCTCGAAAAGGCGCTCGGCCTGATCAAGCGCTACGGCGGCTTGAGCGATACCATCGCCCGTGCCCAGCACTACGGCACGATCGCGCGCGATGCCTTGGCACCGCTCCCGGTTTCGCCGTGGAAATCGGCGCTGGTCGAGGTCATCGACTTCTGCATCGACCGGGTCAGCTGAGGCGACCTTCGGCCGAACCGGGACATCCAAGAGGAATTTCTTGCCGCGTTGCGCCAAAAAAGCCATTCTGTTCCTCAAGAGTTGTGCCGGGCAACACGTGGCTGATTCCAGAACAACCCTCAGTCGTGCGCAAGGCCGAGAGATCGGCAATGAAAGGTTTGACATGCGGCAAAAGACGATCCTCCGCCTTTTGAGCGGCGCTGCACTGATGGCTCTTGCCACGGTTGGCGGCAGCTATCAGGTTTTCGCCGAGGAAAAGGCTGCCGTCGAGGAGACCGAGCCTTTCGATATCACGACCGTAAACACCTTCGCCGGCGCGTTCCTCGCCGCCCGCACGGCCGACACGGATCGTGACTTTGCCGCGGCCAACGAACTTTACCGCATCGCCCTGCAGTTCGAGCCCAACAACAATGAAGTCAAGCAGCGACTGATGATCACGCTGCTGATGGCCGGCAAGTTCGACGACGGCGCCAAGATCGCCGAGCAGCTGAAGTCCGATCCGGCCGTCGAGCGCATCACCACCGTGATCCGGGCGATCGAGGCGATCAGCAAGCGCGAGTACCGCAACGCGCAGAAGCTTCTCAACTATGAGGGGCCGAACGATCTCGACCGGCTGATGAACGGCCTGCTTTCCGCTTGGGCCAAATTCGGCCAGGGCAAGCCCAAGGAAGCGCTGGCGCAGGTCAACGGCCTTGAAGGGCCGGAGTGGTTCCGCGTGTTCAAGAACTACCACGCAGGCGCCATTGCCATAGCTTCCGGCGACAAGGCCACCGCACGCGCCAAACTCAACGACGCGATCCTCGATCGCGAAGGCGGCAGCGCCGCGCCCGACACGTTCATGCGTGCGGTCGAGGCCCTGGCGCGCTTCGAGGCGCGTGAAAACAACAAGCAGAAGGCCCTGGACACGATCGCCGTCGGCGAGAACATGGTCAACAACTACACGCCACTCGAGGCGCTCAGGAAGAATATCGAGGCCGGCATACCTCAGGAGCAGCAGGTCAAGAACGCATCGCAGGGTGCGGCAGCCGTGCTCTTCTCCATCGGCGGCGCGCTCAACCGTGACGGCGCCGAAGACATCGTCTCGCTCTATCTCCAGACGGCCCGTCGTCTCGACCCTGATAGTGCCGATATCCTGGTCATGCTCGCTGGCATTGCCGAAAACCTCAAGAAGCCGAAGGAAGCGATCGAGCTTTACCAGAGTGTGCCCGAAGCTTCGCCCATGCGCAGGCTTTCCGAGCTGCAGCTGGGCCTCAGTCTTGCCGGCATCGGCAAGGTGGAGGAAGCCAAGAAGCACTTGAAGGCGCTGATCGACGTCGATCCGAAGAACATCCGCAACTATCTCGCCTATGGCAGCGTGCTTTCCGATGCCAAGGATTACAAGGAGATGGGCGAGCTTTACGACCGAGCCGTTGATCAGATCGGCGCGGTGCCGAAGCGCAGCGACTGGACCGTGTTCTTCCAGCGCGGCATTGCCTATGAGCGCCAGAAGCTCTGGGACAAAGCCGAGCCGAGCTTCCGCAAGGCGCTCGAGCTCAACCCCGATCAGCCGCAGGTGCTGAACTATCTCGGCTATTCCTGGGTCGACATGAACATCAACCTGGAAGAAGGGCTCGACATGATCCGCAAGGCGGTCGAGCTGAAGCCGGATGACGGATACATCGTCGATTCGCTCGGCTGGGCCTATTTCCGCATGAACCGCTTCGACGATGCGGTGGTCGAGCTTGAAAAAGCTGCCGAGCTGATGGCCGGCGATCCGACGATCAACGACCATCTCGGCGATGCCTATTGGCGCGTCGGCCGCAAGCTGGAAGCCGTGTTCCAATGGACGCAGACGCTTGAGCTGAAGCCCGAGGAAGCCGAGATTCCGAAGATCAAGACCAAGATCGAAAACGGCTTGCCGGCGCTGAAGGAAGAGGTTCCGGCCTCCGCCGACGCCAAGGAGACCGCGCCGAAGAAGGTCACCCCGCAGGCGCCTGCACCGGACAAGAAGTCCTGATACCAGCATGCCTGAAGGCGAGATCGCGGGCTTCGCGCTAACGCGGGCGGCGCCCGCCAAGATCAATTTGGCACTGCATGTCGTCGGCCAACGGGCCGACGGCCACCATCTTCTCGAAAGTCTCGTTACCTTTGCCGATCGGGGCGACCGCATCGGCCTCGCGCCATCGAGCGAGGACCGGTTCACTCTCTCCGGGCCATTCGCCGCCGAACTTTCAGTGACGGGCGATGACCAAGGCGGCAATCTCGTGCTCAAGGCGCGGGACCTGCTGCGCCAGACCCTCGCCCTAGAGGGCCTCGACACAGCCCCGGTTCATATTCATCTCGAAAAGAACCTGCCCATTGCCTCGGGGATTGGTGGCGGGTCTGCCGACGCGGCCGCAGCGCTGCGTGGATTGCTCGATCTGTGGAATGTCCGGATCGGCTCTGCGCTGCTCGCGACCCTGGCGCTCAAGCTCGGTGCCGATGTGCCGATGTGTCTCGACGGGCGGCCGCTTGTTGCCCGCGGCATCGGCGAGGAGATCACCCCCGCCCCGGAGCTTCCCGCTTTTCCGATCGTGCTGGTCAATCCCCTGGTCGCCGTCTCGACGCCGGTGATCTTCCGGACGCTGAAAAAAAAGAGCAACCCGCCGCTGTCCCTCCCCGTCAAGCTCGAAACCCCTGCTGCCTGGCTTGCTGCCATGGCCACCATGCGCAACGATCTTGAGCCGCCGGCTTGCATGCTGCAGCCTGTTATCGCCGACGTCTCGAACGCGCTGGCAAAGACCGGCGCCGCGCTGGTTCGGATGTCCGGTTCGGGCGCCACCTGCTTCGGCTTGTTCGATAGCGACGAAAGCGCGCAGCACGCAGCACACACTCTTTCTGCCGCCCACCCCGAATGGTACGTTCTCGCCGCAAGAACCGTGGGCAGAGGGAACTAGAATGGCCGGGATCAACGACAATCGCCCTTTCGTGCCCGTCGGCATCGCCATTCTGACGGTCTCCGACACGCGCACGCTGGCCGACGATAAATCCGGCGATACGCTGGAAGCCCGCATCCGCGATGCCGGCCATCGTCTCCAAGCGCGCGCGATCGTGCCCGACGACCGCCAGGAGATCCGCGACCAGGTGGAGGCCTGGACGCTTGACGACACAATCGACGTGGTGATCACCACAGGCGGAACCGGCTTCACCGGCCGCGATGTCACGCCGGAGGCGCTGGAGCCGCTGTTCGAGAAGCGCATGGATGGCTTCTCGGAAGTTTTTCACCGGATTTCCTACGAGAAGATCGGCACCTCGACGATCCAGTCGCGCGCGACCGGCGGCGTCGCCAACGCCACCTTCATCTTCGTCCTGCCCGGCTCGCCCGGGGCCTGCAAGGATGCGTGGGACGGCATTCTCAAGCAGCAGCTCGACTATCGGCACATGCCTTGCAATTTCGTCGAGATCATGCCGCGGCTCGACGAGCATCTGAAGCGGGGCTGAGCGGCGCAGTCTTCGACCTACGACGCGTCTTGCAAGACGCCGGAGCGGACGAGCGGCAATCGATGAACCCGGTCCCGCTGGGAGCGGGGCTGTTCCCTGGGGAACTGGCAAGCGCCTACCTGTCTGCTACAACTTCATCCGTCAGCCCGCATTGAAGGACCGCAACGAGACCCGAGCAAATCCTTCAAACGGAGCAAAGACGAACCCATCGCCGATGTCCCCCCGGCGAGGGGAAACAAAACATACGACGCGCGGCTCGCCCGGTCGCTCGGACTCGAATTTGCTAGCAAGGATATTTGGTAGCCGCTTGGAGGTGCCGTCCGCAGGACTGGCACCTTTTTTGTTGGCGCCAGCTCATGTTTTAAATGCTCTGGCGGCTGTCGACTGCAACCCACGCAGGCACCAGCTCGGTCGCAAGCTTTCGCACCGCGCGGATATTCGTCATCTCGCTCAGCAGCATCTTCCCGCGCGCAACTGCCAAGGCGTCACCCTTGCGCATGAGGAAACCGGCCTCGAGCGGCTTTCCTCGCCGCGAAATACGCTGCAGCAGCGGCTTGCGGTGCAACCGCGACGGAGAGAAGCGCGCCGGGCTCTTGTGAAGCGACACGTACTCGACGAGTTCGTCCACCCAGCGCCCGATCGGCCGCGCACCCGGCTCCAGCAGCATCAGCCATTCGCCACGCGCCGAGCGCACGATTTCGCCCAGATCCCAATCGACGCAGAAACGGCAACCGGCGGCATCGGCCACATGCACCGAGCCGTCCTTGGAGCCGTGATCGAGGATGATGACATCGCTGACCAATCCTTCCACGGCACCTGCCACGAGCACGGATAGCGTCTGTGCCAGTTCCGCCTCGTTGTCGCGCGTTTCCATGATGATCGTCAGCATAGCTGTTCCTACCGCATTGCAGCGTAAAATGCTATCGCCGTATGGCATGATCACTCCCGCCCAGTTTGTGAACCGTCTGAAGGCTTTCGCTCAGAATTCTGGGTGCGCGATTTTTGTTCTTGAATTGTTCTTGTTTTCGCGATAGGAAAATAATCAGAACAAAACGGGATCAAACTTCAGCGATCCCTCGGAGATTCCGATGAACGAGCTGTCTCAGATCAAGCAGGGTGCGCTGGCACCTGCCAACACGGCAGAGGTTGCTGAAGCTTTGATGAGCGGAACCGGTCTCCGGATCGAGGTTGACCGCCGCCGCGGACGGGGCGCGGGACTGAACATGTCGGGCCGGTTCGAACAGCAGGCGCGCGAGGCTTTCGACGACGGTTGGGAGAGCCTTGAGGATCTGCCGCCCTTCAAGACGGAAGTGCAGGTGGAAAAGCCGCGCTCGGTGATCAGCCGCAACGATTCTCCTGACATCTCCTTCGACCGCTCGATCAACCCCTATCGCGGCTGCGAGCACGGGTGCATCTATTGTTTCGCCCGTCCGACGCACGCCTTCATGGGGCTTTCGGCCGGACTTGATTTCGAAGCGAAGCTCTTTGCCAAACCTGATGCCCCGCGCCTGCTGGAGCGCGAACTTGCCCGCTCGGACTACAAGGTGCGGCCGATTGCGATCGGCACCAACACCGATCCCTATCAACCGATCGAGAAGGAATGGCGGATCATGCGCCAGATCCTCGAAGTGCTGCAGGCGGCCAACCACCCTGTCATGATCGTGACGAAGTCGGCGATGGTGACGCGCGACATCGACCTGCTTGCGCCGATGGCTGAAAAGGGACTGGCACGGGTCGGCATTTCGGTGACGACGCTCGACCGAAAGCTGGCGCGCACGATGGAACCGCGCGCTTCGACCCCTTCCAAACGACTGGAAGCGATACGCACCCTCACGGAGGCAGGCATACCGACCGGCGTCCTGGTTTCGCCGATCATCCCGGCCCTGAACGATCATGAGATCGAGCGGGTGCTGGAGGCCTCGCGGGCGGCAGGAGCACTGGAAGCGACCTACGTGCTGTTGCGCTTGCCGCTGGAGGTCAGCCCGCTCTTTCGCGACTGGCTGCTGCGCAACTACCCCGACCGCTATCGGCATGTGATGTCACTCATCCGTTCGATGCGCGGCGGCAAGGATTACGATGCCGAGTTCGGAAAGCGGATGAAGGGTGCTGGACCCTATGCCTGGCAGATCGGTCGACGATTCGAGCTTGCAGCCAAGCGCCTCGGTCTCAACCTCAACCGCCGACAATTGCGCGACGACATCTTCGTCCCGCCGCTTGGGACGGGCGTCCAGCTTTCGCTGCTCTAGCGGCAACAGGTCTTGCGTATGTCGCTGGAGGCCGAGAGTTTTCCGGATGGGTGGAAGAATGCGAGATCCCGCCCGGACGTCTGTGGACCTCGATTGTCGGGCGGAAGGCAGGCCAACCTCGGCCTTGGCGCTGCGGCTTCAGATATCGATTGCATGTTTGCTTGGATCATATTCGATCCATAGCTAAAAACATTCGATAATTCAGGGCTCTAGCGCAGCCGCCAGGCGTTTGAAATGACGCAGGCCACTGGAGATCGGCATCTGATGCCGATGGGAAAGCCGGCGCAGGCAATTGCGGGCGTCGCCCGTCATGGCCGACGCGCCGTGACAGAAAAGAATTCCGGCGTCTCCCTCGTGCCTCGGGATGACGCTGGCATACCCCCCGGCTGCCGCCGCACTCGGATCGGGGGACTTGAAGAGAATCGGTCGATCATGCGAGTTTCGCCGCATGACACATCGCAGATCGATCGATTCTCCCCTTTTCCCGGATGTTCTCCTTGTGCCGGACTTCAGCTTCGAGCTGGCCGCCCGAAAGGACGGTGCGTGGCCTGTCGCTGGTGCCGACGAAGCGGGACGCGGGCCACTTGCCGGCCCCGTCGTTGCCGCCGCCGTCATTCTGGATCCGGACGCCATTCCCGACGGACTGAACGACAGCAAGAAGTTGAGCGCAGCGGCGCGCGAACGATTGTTCGACGAGATCCTGACAACCGCCACGGTTTCGATCGCCTCTTCCTCGGCCGCGACGATCGATAGCATCGACATTCGCAAGGCGAGCCTCGAAGCGATGCGCAGGGCCGTCGACGGCCTGTCGCTGACGGCTCGCTTCGTGCTGGTCGACGGCCGCGATGTGCCGCCAGGCCTCGGGTGCCACGCCAAGGCGGTGGTCAAGGGCGACGCCCGCTCGCTTTCGATCGCAGCCGCCTCTATCGTCGCCAAAGTGACGCGCGACCGGATGATGGAACGGGCCGACATCGCTCATCCCGGCTATGGCTTTGCGGTCCATGCCGGTTACGCAACGGTGGTGCACCGCAAGGCAATCGATGCCAAAGGTCCCTGCCCGCTGCATCGCATGAGCTTCCGTCCGCTGCGCAAGGACTGACGGTCGACGTCGGCAGAGCCTCCTGCACGACTCCCGAACCTGCTCATGGGAAGGACATGGAGGCCGTTCATAGCGGGAAAGCGTCCGCTGCCCGCCATGTACGAGGCCGGCCCTGTAGCGATCGGGACAGCTACAACGGCCGCTGTTGGCGGACGCGCCGCGAAGGGCGCTTTGGACAGCGCCTTGCCGGTGAAAGTCGACCAGTTCAGCGCGCCCCATTGGCGAGCGCTCCGACCTCAATGCAAGGCCCGTTAAATCAGAACCGATTCAAGCCGAAAATCAAGCAGCAAGTCCAAAGCGTGACCGCATCCCTTGCACTTCATCTATGACGCGCGGCGCTGCGGGCCACATTCCGGCGAAACGTCTGCACACCCGACAAAGTCTCGAACGAAAAAACCCCGCACATGGCGGGGTTTCAGATCGTGTCTTGCAGCCGAAGCTTAGTTCAGGCGCGACTTGACTTCGCCAAGTGCCTTCTTGAACAGCTCGCTCTGGACGCCGGCATCAGCCTTGGCAGCAACTACCTTTTCGGCAGCACTGATGGCCAGATCGACAGCAGCCGAACGGACGGCGTTGATCGCGTCGCTTTCGGCCTGCTTGATCTTCTGTTCCGACAGCGCGGTCCGGCGGACGACGAATTCCTCCGTCTTCTGCTTGGCTTCTGCGGTCAGCATTTCAGCTTCGCGCTGGGCGGCGGCAACGATACCGGCAGCTTCCGCTTCGGCATCCTTGCGCTTGCGCTGGTACTCGGCAACGAGAGCCTGGGCTTCTTCGCGCAGGCGCTTGGCTTCCGCCAGCTCGTTGGTGATCTTGTCGGCACGGGCGTCAAGCGCCTTGCCCATCATGCCCGGAACCTTGAGGTAGGCAATCAGGACGAAGAACAGGATCAAGCCGACGAGGGCATAGAAGGTCGCATCAAGATGCATGGTTCAGTGCTCCTCAGTTACCGGCCGATGCCTTGACGGCAGCGACGATCTCAGCCTTGGTGACGGTGCCACCGATGAGCTGTTTGACGACAGCCGTCACAGTTTCCTCGGCGATCGCGCCAACATCGGCGAGTGCCTTGGTCTTGATGTCGGCGATGCGGTCTTCCGCAGCGGCGATCTTCTTGGAAAGATCGGCCTCGACAGCGTTGCGGTCGGCGACAGCCTTGGACTTGGCGGCTTCGCGGGCGCCGTCGGCGATCTGATGACCCTTGGCCTTGGCGGTTGCCAATTCCTGCTCATAGGATGCGATGGCAGCGTCAGCTTCGCCCTTCAGGCGCGACGCTTCGTCGAGATCCTGAGCGATCCGGTCGTGACGGGTTTCCAGGATTCCGCCGATGCGCGGAATGATGACCTTCGACATCAGGAGATAGAAGAGGCCAAACGTGATCGCGAGCCAAAGCAGCTGCGATGCGAAATGGGTCGAATCAAAGGGCGGGAACACGCCGGAGCCAGCCTCGCCTTCGTGGGCCACACCCGTTTCGGTGTGCACCTCACCGGCCGCAGCGGCATCGTGTGCTTCGGCGCCTTCAGTGGTGGTTGACTGCTGGGCATAGGCCGCGGTCACAAACATGCTCACCTCCAGGTGCACTCAAGAATATGCGCGGCCGCGGCCCTTTTACGGGTCGCGGCCGAAACTCCAGCCGTTATTAGACGGCGAAGAGGAGGAGCAGGGCTACGAGCAGCGAGAAGATGCCCAGAGCTTCCGTAACGGCGAAGCCGAATACGAGGCGGCCGAACTGGCCGTCAGCAGCCGACGGGTTGCGCAGCGCGCCAGAGAGGTAGCTGCCGAAGATGTTGCCGAGGCCGAGAGCCGTGCCGGCCATACCGAGGCAAGCCAGACCTGCGCCGATGTACTTTGCTGCTTCCGCTTCCATGATTGAACTCCTTCGAATGGTGTTGCGGCTTAGGATTGCGCTTCCGGCGGAGGACCGACCGGAAGCAAGCGACTGTATTCCTTAGTGGCTTCCGGGATGGACAGCGTCGTTGAGGTACATGCAGGTCAGTACCGCGAAGACATAGGCCTGGAGGAAGCAGACGAGGAATTCAAGACCGGTGATAGCGACGGTCATGATGAGCGGCAGGATCGCACCACCGATACCAAGCGCACCAAGCGCGCTCAGGGAGGTAACGAAGCCAGCGAAAACCTTCAGCGTGATGTGGCCGGCCAACATGTTGGCGAAGAGACGGACCGAGAGGCTGATGGGACGGGAAAGGAACGAAATGATTTCGATCGACACGACCAGCGGCAGAAGCACGCCTGGCACGCCGTGTGGCACGAAGAGCTTCAGGAAGCCAAAACCATGCTTATAGAAACCATAGAACAGCACCGTGCCGATGACGAAGAGCGCCAGGGCAAAGGTGACGATGATCTGGCTGGTGATGGTAAAGAAGTAAGGGAACATGCCGAGCAGGTTCGCCGTCAGGATGAACATGAACAGCGAGAACACCATCGGGAAGAACTTCATGCCGCCCTGGCCAGCGCCTTCGCGCAGCATGGAAGCAATGAATTCATAGGACATTTCCGAAACCGACTGCAGGCGCGTCGGGACCAGCCCGCGTTGCGATGTCGTCAGGTAGAGGAAACCGGCCGCAGCACCCACGGTCGCAACCATGAACAGCGACGCATTGGTGAAGGAAAAGTCAATTCCGCCAATTTCGATCGGGACAATCTTGTTGACCAGGAACTGGTGGGTCGGATCGTTTGACACCGCGCTTCTCTTTCGTTCTGCCCGCCTTTAGAGCGGATACCGTGTTTTCCGGGCGACGCCTCAGGCGCCATCTCCGTCCGTCTTGTCATTCCCCGAACTGCGCTTTACCGAGTCGAGTGTTGCCACCATCCCGGCCGAACGCAGTACATTCAACACACCGGCGCAAAAGCCAAGGAGCAGGAAAATGATCATGCCCCACGGCCCTGTACCCGCAAAGTGGTCCAAAAGATAGCCCAGAAACGCCCCAACCACGATGCCAGCGATGAACTCGCTGGAGAGCTTCATTGCCGCGGCATAGCCTTTACGGCTTTCGGCGGCTCGGGCCTCAGCACCATCCGGCTGACTGGGTCGCTTGGACTCAATCTTTTCACCGAGCTGCTTCAGCCGCGCTTCCAGACTTTCCTCGGGTTTCTCTGTCACGTGGCTCTCCCATTGTTACCTTACACGGTCACGACCGTGATTTCGGCCACACAAAAGGCTGCTGTTCAAGCCACGTTTCAGCCCCATTTGAAGTCGCGCGCAACATAGTTTTAGGCATTCGCATAGTCAAGGCGTGCATAGCGCTTCGACGTGGACAATATTTCATAATGATTTCATTAGCTTGACTGCATTTCACAACGCCAGCTGGCAGACAAGGGCGGGAATCGGCCGATCGCGAGCCAGAATCTCCGGCCCGCGACCAATGCTCCAAACGCTGCAGGATCAAAGCCGGCCTGCGTCAGCTCCAGCCGCCGCCATAGGTCCGGTAGAAGATGTGCAGGCCGATCTTGCCGACCCGCTTCATGGTCTTCGCCCAGGCGGGGTTGACGTAGGTGGCGTGGTAGTGGGTTGCCGAGCCGACTTCCGGCAGCCAGATCTTGCCGGCGGTGACGGCCATGGCGACATCCTTGGCTTCCTTCCAGTGCGACCGGGAATAGACCAGGTCGCGGATCATGTCGCAGGCAAAGGAAAATTGGCAGCGGTTGCGCCAGGCCTTGTTCTGATAGACGACGCCGCAGATCGTCTTTGGATAGGTCGGATTGCGGACACGGTTGAGAATCACCTGCGCGACGGCCGCCTGCCCCTTCAAAGGTTCGCTGCGCGCCTCGAAGTAGATGCCTTCGGCAAGGCATGTCTGCTCTTCCTTGCTGAAGACTTCTGCCGGCAGCGGGGTGGCGGCCCAGGCATGATCTTCCGGGGCGATGTCGGGAATGAAACGCCCGGCGTTCTTGTCTTCTCTCAGGATCGAATCGAACGGCGATTCACGCGCATAGTCCGGCTCGGGCCGGACATAGGCAGTCGCAAGAATGTCGGGCTTGTCGTTGGTGACGAGCTTGGCCAGCATCGGCGAGAGGCCGGACTCGATCTTTGGTGGCTTCTTCTTGTAGAAGGCCGTGGCGATCTCGATCTCCTTGCCTTTAATCTTCGGCTTGGAAAAGACCATCTTTTCAGCGCCCTCGAAACCGGGCTCCATCAGTGAACTCGTGCGCTGGAGGATCGAGCCGGCCGAAAAATCCTTGGGCGGAGTGACGGGGGTGACCGCGACGATACGGCCCTTCTTGCCCCTGCGGTTGACGCGGTCTTCGTCCGGCGTGCCGGCGTGCTTGCTTTCCGCGGTCAACGCGACGCGGCTGCCATCGGGAAGTTCGATACCGGCGCCGCCATCGAGCGCGCTCGTGGTGATCGGGTCGGCAAAGACCATCTCGACGTCGTGGATCGATCCCGCCGGTGACGGTGTCATGTACATCCGCCAGCGTTCACCACCGCGATTGATACCTGAGAGGAAGGTCGCCAGGTCGGAATAGGCGGCAACCGTCGGGAAACCGATATAGACCGCAAGTCCGATGAGGGCCGGAACCAGCCAGGCGGAGACGTTCATACGAGATTCGCGACGCAGCTTTTGACTCTTACGCACCAACCCACTCCACGCAACGCTTATCGAAGGCACGGCGCTGCCCTCGCCGGCGATGGGCCAGCGGACAGATTCCGCGCGGGGACGCTAGGACAATGAAGCTGCCGGACGCCTGGCCGGCAACGCTTCGTTCGAGCCTTGAAAATGAAGCATTAACCTTGATGTTTGGTTAATGCGTCTTCACTGAAAGACAGTGAGGGCGGACTTTCAGCCCGCCAGCTGCCTTCCCAACCGGTGACGTCAGATGATGACGTGTGAGCCGAGCTCGACCACGCGGTTGGTCGGCAGGCGGAAATAGTCGGAAGGGTCGATCGCCGCATTGGCAAGCGCGATGAACAGGCGATCCTGCCAATGCGGCATGCCGGACTGCGCATCCGGAACCAGCTTGCGCCGGCCGAGATAGAACGACGTCGACATGATGTCGAACTTCAGCCCGGACTTGCGGAAGAGGCCGAGCGCCTGAGAAACGTTCTGCGTCTCCATGAAGCCGAAGCGCATTTCGAGCAGCGTGAAGCGCTCCGACAGCGGCTGCACGCTGACGCGTTCGGTCTTGGGAACCTTCGGCGTGTTGGCGGTGCGGATCGTCAGAATGAAGTTCTGCTGATGCAGCACGTGATTGTGCTTGATGTTGTGCAGCAGGGCTGCCGGCGTCGATTCCGGGTCGCTAGTCAGGAACACCGCGGTGCCCGGCACAGAAACCGGCGCATGCTCGCTCTTGCGCTCGATCGACTTGACGAAGCTCGCCAAGGGAATGTCGATGTGGCGGGTCTTGGCATGGAGGATCTCCGTGCCACGCTTCCAGGTCCACATGATGACGATGAAGGTGGCGGCAATCAGCACCGGCACGTAGCCACCATCATGGATCTTCAGCATGTTGGCGCCGAGGAACACGAACTCCAATGCAAACAGCGGCAAAAGCACGGCGCCGGCCCAAAGCGCCGACCAGTTCCAGCGCGCGCGCAGAAACTCGAAGGAGAGCACCGTCGTGACCACCATCGCGCCGGTCACCGAAATACCATAGGCGGTGGCGAGCGATTCCGACGAGCCAAAGACGAAGACCAGCGCCATCACGCCGAACATCAAAAGCGTGTTGACGTTGGGAAGGTAGATCTGGCCCGTGTGGGTTTCCGAGGTGTGAAAAATCGCCATGCGCGGCAGGAAGCCGAGGTGGATCGCCTGGCGCGTCAGGGAAAACGCGCCGGTTATCACCGCCTGGCTGGCGATGATCGTGGCGAAGGTCGCAAGGATCACGACAGGCAGCAGCGCCCATTTCGGGAACATCAGGAAGAACGGGTCCGACATCGCCTCGGGGTTCTTCAGCACGAACGCGCCCTGGCCGAGATAGTTGAGCGTCAATGCCGGAAAGACAACGAGGAACCAGGCCCACTGGATCGGGCGGCGGCCGAAATGGCCAAGGTCCGCATAGAGCGCCTCCGCGCCGGTCACCGTCAGGAAGACGGCACCGAGCACTATGATGCCGACATAGCCCTCATTGAACATGAAGCTGGCGGCATAATAGGGGTTGAACGCCTTGAAGATCGACGGATCGTCGGAAATGTGGACGAACCCGATGCCGCCCATGACCAGGAACCAGACGAGCGTGATCGGGCCGAAGAAGTTGGAAACGGCGGCCGTTCCCTTCGACTGCACCGCAAACATCAAAAGCAGAATGACGACGGCGATGGGGACAACGTAGTCCGACAGCGCCGGGGTCACGAGCTTCAGGCCCTCGACGGCCGAAAGCACGGATAGGGCCGGCGTAATCATCGCGTCGCCAATAAAGAGTGCGGCACCGGCAATGCCCATGAAGAACAGGATCGCCGTGTGGCCGTTCCCGGTCTTCATCAACAGCGCCAGCAGCGAGAGCGTGCCGCCCTCCCCCTGGTTGTCGGCGCGCAGCAGAAACAGCACATATTTGATCGTCACGATGATCGTCAGCGTCCAGATCATCAGCGAGATCAGGCCGATGATTTCGACATCGGTCACGCCGTCGTGGGACACCGGGCGCAGCGCTTCGCGAAAGGCGTAGAGCGGGCTGGTGCCGATATCGCCGTAGACCACGCCGATGGAGCCGAGGCCGAGGACGAGCAGCCGGCGCAGGTCTTTCGACCCTTGTGTGGAAGGGGCATGCGATTGGGTCATGCGTGTCCTACTGGCTGTTAGAGCCAGCCTTTCCAGCGAAATAAGAAAAAGGGTATCACGGCGGATATCACCATGGCGGCCAGCGCCAAGGGGTAGCCGAGCTGCCATTCGAGTTCCGGCATGACGCGAAAGTTCATGCCGTAGACGGAAGCGACCAGCGTTGGCGGCAACAATACCACCGAAGCGATCGAGAAGATCTTGATGATGGCATTCTGCTCGACATTGATGAGGCCGAGCGAGGCGTCGAGCAAAAAGGTGATGTTGCCGGAGATGAACGAGGCATGCTCCGACAATGTCTGGATGTCGCGCGAGATCGAGCGGCAGAGTTCGCGGCTGTCCTTGTCCGCCTGGACCTCGGGAACGGTGTAGACGAAGGTCAAAAGGCGCGAGAGCGAGGCAAGACTGTCGCGGGTCTTGGCGACCAGACGGTGATGACCGGCCACGTCGCGCAGACGCGCTTCGAGGAAGTGCGGCGGCCGGCGCTTGACGACGGCCTTATCGCCAAAGACCTGCAGCGACAGATCATCGACCTTGCCGACGGCCTGTTCGAGGATTTCGGCGGTGCGGTCGGCAATCGTTTCGAGCAACCGGGTCAACATCACGACGCCATTCGGGCAGCCGCCGGGGATCCGGTGCATCGCCGTCTTGAAGAGAGCGAAGGCACGGGGTTCTGCGTAACGAATGGTCACAAGCCGCCCGCCGTGCAGGATGAAGGCAACGTCGGTGAGATCGGGAATATCGGTTTCAGAGCGGTAGACCAGCGACGCGGTCATGAACACGGCATCGGCCTCGATATAGAGCCGGCTCGACGGTTCGATGTCCTTCAGGTCGTCGCGGGTCGGGATGGAGATGCCCAGAAGCTTCTCCATCATCAGATCCTCGGCCTTGGTCGGCTCGACGAGATCGAACCAGACGATGTCGGGACGCAGGGTAACAGGCTCGTCTGCCACCGACAGGGTGACCGTCTCTCCGTTGGAGCAATAGCCCGTGATCATTCAGGCGCCCTTCCCGCAGGCGCGGCACCCGACAGCGGCGCGTACCCGAACGAAAGTGAGCAACCGCATCGGCGCCACGTTATTCCCACGATCGAAATCCATCGGATGAAGCGTTCCCAGTCAGGACAAAATCCTCAACTCGGTCATCGCGGGAGGGCAAGGTCTCCGGCGAGAGGGCGCTAAGTTGGGCACCTTCGCAAGTGCGGCACGGCATATGGCGCAACACAGACGCAAAATCAATGCCCCCTCGATACATGACACAGGCGCCGTCTACCGTTCCGGCGCCACCCTACTGCATGTTTCGCCGAATCGAAATCGGGTTTCGGACAAATTGTGCCGCTATTCGCAGGGCTTCGGAGCCGACCCGGCCTGTATCGCGTGGCGGGTCGACCCGATCGAAGAGGCCGCGGACGACGGCCTATTCGAAGACGATAATCGGCATCGCGCGGCTCTTGTCGTCTCGTGCTGCCGAGACTTCGCGCCAGACCTTCGTCGCGATCTCACGATAGATGCGGGCGATTTCCCCTTCCGGATCGGAAACGACCAGCGGTGTACCGGCATCGGAGGTTTCCCGAATGCCCATGGTCAGCGGCACCTCGCCGAGGAACGGCACGCCGATACGCTCGGCTTCCTTGCGCGCGCCGCCATGGCCGAAAATGTCATAGCGTTTGCCGGTGTCCGGGGCGACGAAATAGCTCATGTTCTCGATAATGCCGAGCACCGGCACCTCGACCTTGCGGAACATCGCCAGCCCCTTGCGGGCGTCGATCAGGGCCAGGTCCTGCGGCGTCGAAACGATCACCGCGCCGGCAAGCGGCACCTGCTGCGCCATTGTCAATTGCGCGTCGCCGGTGCCTGGCGGCATATCGACCACCAGCACATCGAGATCGCCCCAGGCGACTTCGCGCAGCATTTGCAGCAATGCCGACTGGATCATCGGGCCGCGCCAGATCATCGCCACTTCCTCGTCGACGAGGAAGCCCATGGACATGACCTTGAGGCCGTAGTTTTCCATCGGGCGGATCATCCGGCCTTCGATCTGCTGCGGCCGGCCGGAAATCTTCAGGAGGCGCGGCATCGACGGGCCGTAGATGTCGGCGTCCAGCAGGCCGACCTTCAGGCCGTTGGCCTTGAGCGCCAGCGCCAGGTTGACCGATGTGGTGGACTTGCCGACACCGCCCTTGCCGGAGGCGACGGCGATGATGGCGCCGACGCCGGGAATGCCGGCCTTTGCAGGTGCACCGCCTGCCGGCCGCTGGCCATGAGAATGACCGGCATGGGCGCCGGCCGGTTGCGGGCGTTGCACAGGGGCCGCCGCGGGTGCGGCCTTGCGGTCCGCGGTCAGCGCAACCATTGCAGCGCTGATGCCGGGGATTTCGCGCACGACGCGCTCGGCGGCAGCGCGCATGGGTTCGAGCTCCTTGGCGCGATCGGCGGGCACGGTGATCGAAAAATAGGCCTTGCCATCCGAAATGAAGACATCCGACACGAGCCCAAGCTCGACGATGTTGCCTTCCATATCCGGACCGCGCACGGTTCGCAGCTTATCAAGAACCACGTCTCTGGTGACTTCCGGCATCGCGCCCTCTCATTCTTTTGTCCTCTTAGATAGTCGAGGCCGGGCGCTTCGCCAATGCGACATAACGGAAAAAGCAGAGCCGCCACTCATCCCTTGTGTCCGTACATCCGGGATCACAAGTGTGATCCGGCATCATTTACCTGATCCGGAATCACACGGGGGTTGAGTGGCGGCCCTTTTTGTCGCGACCTTCTTGGGCGCTGTCTTGTTTTAGTCCCCTCTGGACATGTCCCAAGCAATGCAGGATGCGTGCCAGATTCGAAATCAATGAGAAAAGCGAATTTTTTCAGATAAATAGCATAAGAATCGCGCCGATCGGAGACGGAGAGCATCTGCCCAGTTTATGGGCAATGGTCTCAATGCAGCACAGGAACGGGGCATTCTGTATCGGTGCGAGGCGAGGCACGGGCCGGAGCTATTGCAAGCCAGCCGCATGAGGAAGGGGCTAGCTGATGTAGCCCTTCTTCATCGCCTTGACGACGGCCTGCGTGCGGTTCACCGCGTCGAGCTTCTTGGTGACGTGGTTGAGGTAGTGGTTCACGGTGTGCTCGGAGAGGCCGAGGATGCCGGCGATCTCGGCGCTGGTCTTTCCAGCCGCCGTCCAGCTGAGGCACTGGATCTCGCGCTCGGAAAGGGACGCACTGGCGTTCTTCCAGACCGAGCCGATCTCTGCCAACCGGTTGTAGATATGGATTGCGATCATCTGCAGTTCCATGGTCACGGTCATCGGCAGTTCGGCTTCCGGCCCCATCAGGATCACGGCGCCGCGACCACCTTCTGCGTCGTGCACCGGGAAGTAACTGGCCTGGAAGATGCCGTTGTCGCGCAGCATGGCAATGTATTCGCTGGCCGAATCAGGCTTGCCACCCTCGCCTTCCCAGGCTTCGAGCGTCACCTGGAAAGGCGTCGTCGTTTCCCGCAACCGTTTGACGCCGGTGCTGAAGCGCAGCATCGACAGGCTGTCATACTTGTTCAGCAGCTCGGCAGGCATATTGGAGATAACGGTGGTTGCAGCCAGGCGGTCCACGTCGATGGACGGGATCGAACAGATGAGAAAGGTTTTGAAGCCAAACATCTGCGTGACCCGCCGCATATAGCGGATGATGTCGAACTGGGTCTCCAGTTTTGCGATCTCAGACGCGAAATCACCGCCCCGGGGCAGATCTGCGTCAGTCGTCCCGGTGGTCATCGTATCCTGCATTCGCGCGTTCCATGGCATTCATCAATTATCAAATAGACCGACCTGCAGGCCAATGCCAACAGATGATCGAGATTCCCTGCCCTACGCGCCTAAAAGCCTGTGTATTTCCAGACAAGCGAACTGCGCCATGCCGCAGCATCCAGCTTTGATGTGCAGAAAGTGCCAGTTCTCAGTTGATCAAACCGGCGCGCATGGCCTTGGCGACCGTCTGCACGCGGTTGACCGAATCCAGCTTTCGCGTCGCTCGGTTGAGATAGTGGTTCACTGTGTATTCCGACAGCGCAAGGATCCGCGCCATCTCGCTCGTGGTCTTGCCGGCCGCGGCCCAGCGCAGGCATTCCACCTCACGGCGCGACAGGCTTCCCGACCCGCGCCGATCGCGCTCGCGCACCTCGACCAGCTTGCTGAAGAGAATGCCGGCCCACAGATTGAGTTCTTGCATTTCATCGTTCGACACAACAGGGCGATCACCGCCAAAGGCAATGGCGGCGCGGTGGCCGCCGGCGTCATGCACCGGAAGGTAAATCCCGCGCGGCATGCCCGCCTGCTCGAAGACGCAGATCGCCGCGTCGCCCTTGCCGTCGGCGCGCCGGCGCGCCAGCTGGTGGGCGTCATAGGTGAAGGGTATGGTGCTGCGGCGCAGGCGCTGGATCACAGGGCTGCCATTGATCAGGCCAGCGCTGTCGTAACCTTTCAGGAACTCGACCGGATAGGTCGTCATGATCGCATTGGCCTCGAGGCTGTTGCAGCCGGTATCCGGAACGGCGAGCACGAGGAACCCACGGAAGCCATAGGCGTCCGCAACCTGCCCGATCACCCGTCTGATATCGTCCTCGCAACAGATAGGCCCCCTTACGGACCGCCCGTCAGGGAGCATCAACGACGCCATATTCGCGCTGAAATCGATCATCTTCCGCCCTTCTCCACATCCGGCTCCGGGGAGGAGCACGGCCGCTGACGCCGCATGAAGATCACGTCAAAATTATTCTTAATGACAAAATCAAACCTGGTCGCGGTCAACCGCAAAGCGAGTCTGATATATTAACGTTATCGAGGTTGGAACACCACGTCCAGTCGAAGTTTCTAATTTACCGTAAAGTGAACTCAAGGTCCACCGCGGCCCGGACCGAGGCGAATCGCGGCCTCCTCCCCGATCGCCGCCGCCGCCGCCCGCACCGCCCCCGACCAGGCGGTCAACTGCTCCATGCTCACCCTGTAGGCCGGCCCCGTAACCGAGATTCCAGCTGTCAGATCGCTGCCCGACACACGGATCGGCGCAGCAACGCAGCGGATCTCTATCTCATGTTCTTCCCGATCGAAAGCGTGTCCGTCGCGGCGGATGTCGGCAATTTCCGCCAGCAGCGTTTCGGCCGAGCGATGCGTATGCGGGGTGAACGCATGGAACGCCATCCTGGCGACAAGACGCTCCAGTTCCGGTTGCGGCAACAGCGACAGCGCCGCCTTGCCGATCCCGGTGCAATAGACGGGAGAGGCCTTGCCGATCTGCGAACTCATGCGCACCGTCTGCCGACTTTCGACCTTGTCGACATAGACGATTTCGGTTTCCCTGAGGATACCGAGATGCACGGTTTCTCCGGTCAACTCGTGCAGTTTGCGAAGATGCGGTTCGGCAACATCACGAAAACGATTGCCTGACCAGGCGCGAGAGGCAAGTGTCAACAGGCGAAGGCCGGGCTCGTAGGAGAGATCGCGCCGCTGCACGAGTAGCCCTTCCTCGACGAGGTGGCTGAGCAACCGGTGCAAGGTACCGCGCGGCTGGCCGGATTTCGCCAGAATATCGGTGAACCGCTGTGGCCCGTCGGCCATGACCACCGCCTCCAGAACGGCCATGGCCTTGCCGAGCGTACCGGTGCCGGCCGCCTCGCCATCCGCAATTCCTGTGAGTTCCGCACTCATGTCGCCCGTTTCATCTCCGCCCATAAGGGTCTGGGATCGCCAATCCGATCTTGACAAAATAACCGCTGCCGCCCGATAATTCCATATAATAAAATCTCGTTCCACATATCGGAACAAATAAGTCGACAAGCGCGCCGAAATTGCGCGAACGGGGAGTGCCGGACAAATGCCGTTGCCTGCGGCCCAATTTCACGATCTGAGGGATCGCCGCGTCCTTATCACCGGCGGGGGCGCCGGGATCGGGGCTGCACTCGTCGAGGGTTTCGTTCGCCAGGGCGCGCAGGTCGCCTTCGTCGATATCGACGCGGCGGCAAGCTTGGAGTTCGTCGACAGGCTCTCGGCCGAGACCGGATACAGGCCGCTCTTCATTCATGCTGATCTGCGCGATGTCGACGCGGTTAGGACCGCCGCCGAAACGGCCGCAGCGACGCTCGGCGCGCTCCACGTGCTCGTCAACAATGCCGCTCGCGACGACCGGCAGCCTCTCGAAGATGTCACCGAAGAGAGCTGGGACGAAAGCCAGGCGGTCAATCTCAGGCACCTGTTCTTCATGAGCCAGGCCGTGGCGCCGCACATGCGGCGGGCCGGTGGCGGATCGATCATCAACTTCTCGTCGATCGCCTTCCTGCTGAACATGGCGGAAATCCCGGCCTATGCGACGGCCAAGGCCGGCATCGTCGGATTGACGAAGTCGCTCGCCGGCAAGCTCGGCCCGGACAATATCCGCGTCAACGCGATCCTGCCCGGCATGATCGTCACCGAGCGCCAGAAGAAGCTCTGGCTGGACGAAACGGCGATCCTGACGATGCTGGAGAAGCAATGCCTGAAGCGAAGCCTGACCGCCGACGACCTGATCGGCCCGTGCCTCTACCTGGCTTCGAACTGTTCCATGGGCATGACGGCCCAAACGATGATCATTGACGGAGGCGCATTGTGATGACCGCAGCCTATTATGCCGCAGTCGACTGGGGAACCACGAGCTTTCGGCTCTGGATCGTTGCCGAGGACGGCACTGTCCTTGCCGAACGGCGCAGCGGCGAAGGCATGACCACGGCTGCGAAAACAGGCTTTTCGACCATCTTGGAAGCCCACCTGGCCGCAGTAGCCGCACCGCCGCACCTGCCCGTGATCATCTGCGGCATGGCCGGCGCCAAACAGGGCTGGCTCGAGGCCGGCTACCTCGACACGCCAGCCTCGCTCGCGACAATTGCAGCGGGAGCTGTCGCGGTGCCCGATGTCGGCCGCGACATCCGCATTCTGCCGGGTCTCGCCCAGCGCGATCCGCAGCATCCCGATGTGATGCGCGGCGAGGAGACCCAGTTGCTCGGTGCTGCAGTGAGCCTCGGCGACGGCCGACATCTCGTCTGCATGCCCGGAACCCACAGCAAATGGGTGCGCCTCGAGGGCGGCAAGGTCACCGGCTTCTCGACCTTCATGACCGGCGAACTGTTCGATGTAATATCGAAACACTCCATTCTCAGCCACTCGGTCGCGGATGCGCAGGTGTTTTCCGGCGAGCATCCGGTGTTCCTCGCAGCCGTGGCCGCGGCCTGCGCCAACCCGGCGCTCGCCACCAACCTGACGTTCGGCGTGCGCGCCGGCCAGTTGCTGCACGGCGCGACGGCGACCGACGCCAAGGCGACGCTGTCGGGCACGCTGATCGGGCTTGAGATCGCCGGAGCATTGGCGACGGCAGGCACCGTCGACAGCGTCTGCCTCGTTGCCTCCGGTTCGCTCGGCGCGCTCTACCGCGCAGCCCTTGCAAGCCTCGACCTTAGCCCACGGATCGTCGATGCCGACGAAGCCGTGCGCGCCGGCCTTTCGACTGCCGCTCAGGCAATCTGGCCCCTCTGACCGAAAGACTGCTGATATGAACCGTATCCCTTTCCCACCGATGAAATACCCGCTGGTCGCGATCCTGCGCGGCCTCAAGCCAGAGGAAACCGAAGGCGTTGTCGGCACGCTGATCGAGGCGGGCTTCACCGCGATCGAAATCCCGCTCAATTCCCCCGACCCGTTCCGCTCCATCGAAACCGCCGTGAAGATGGCGCCCGATGGCTGCCTGATCGGCGCCGGCACGGTGCTGACAACGGCACAGGTCGAACAGCTTGCCGATGTCGGCGGGCGGCTGATGGTCAGCCCCAATGTCGAACCGGCGGTGATCCGGCTGGCGGCAGAAAAGGGCATGGTGACCATGCCCGGCGTCTTCACGCCGACGGAGGCGCTCGCCGCCGCCGCAGCCGGCGCTACCGGCCTCAAGTTCTTCCCGGCAAGCGTGCTCGGCCCGTCCGGCATCGCCGCGATCCGCACCGTCCTGCCGACAGACGTCGAAGTGGCTGCCGTCGGCGGCGTGTCGGAGGAGAATTTTGCCGACTACGCCAAGATCGGCATCAGAAGCTTCGGGCTCGGATCGAGCCTCTACAAACCGGGCATGAGTGCTGCAGACGTCGGCAAGCGGGCCGTTGCGACGATCAAAGCCTACGACGCCGTCTACGGAGCACGCTGATGAGCGATACCCTTCCCTTTTCCGGCAGCATCCTCTGCCAGTCGACCTCGATCCTCGGGGAAGGCCCGACCTACGACCCCGGCAGCGGCACCGCCTGGTGGTTCAACATCAAGGGTCAGGAGCTGCATGAGCTGCATCTGGAATCCGGCCGCAAGACCGTGCACGCGCTGCCGTTTCTCGGCAGTGTTTTGGCCGTGATCGATCCATCCCGGCAACTGATCGCATCGGACCAGGGGTTATTTATCAGGGATGCGCAGACAGGCGCCTTCAGCCTGCTGACGACGCTGGAAGACCAGCCTGGCAATCGCTCGAACGACGGCCGCGTCCATGCCTCCGGCTCGCTCTGGATCGGCACCATGGGTCGCAGCGCCGAGAAGGGTGCGGGCGCGATCTATCACGTTGCCGGCACGAAGGTGACCAAGCTCTACGATGGGGTCACCATTCCCAACAGCATCTGCTTTTCGCCTGACGGTACCGTCGCCTATTTCGTCGATACCGACATCAACCACCTGATGCGCGTCGACATCGACGCCGAAACCGGCTTACCGACGGGCGAGCCTAACCTGCTCGTCGACGGCAGCGGCGAGAAAGGCGGCATCGACGGTTCGGTCTGCGATGCCGATGGCCTGATCTGGAACGCGCGCTGGGGCAGCGGCACCGTCGACGTTTATCGGCCCGACGGCTTGCGGATCGCGCGCTATGCGATGCCGACGACGCAGCCAAGCTGCACGGCCTTCATCGGGCCGAAGGCCGACCGCATGCTGGTGACGTCGGCCTGGCAAGACCTGGACGAAGCGGCACGCGTGGCCGATCCACATGCCGGCAAGACCTTCGAACTCGGCGTCAGCGTCAAGGGTCGTTTCGAGCCGTCGTTCCGCCTCTGATCGCAAGCCCTACAGCGCCGCGCGTCTTGTTAGACGCGCGAAGGTCGCTGTAGCACTTTGAAGTGCTGCATGTTTTTTCCTTAGATCGAATAGGACTTAAGGAAACATGCAGTAGCGAAGCGCCAATAAAAAGTCATACAATTGATCCACGCGATCAATCGCATGGTGAGGAGGAAGCTCGCATGAGCGACAAGAAGAAAGAACTGCGCAGCCGCCATTGGTACGGCGGCACCCACAAGGATGGCTTCATCCACCGCTCGTGGATGAAGAACCAGGGATTTCCCGATCACGTCTTCGACGGGCGTCCGATCATCGGCATCTGCAACACCTGGTCGGAACTGACGCCCTGCAACAGCCATCTGCGCATTCTGGCGGAAGGCGTGAAGCGTGGCGTCTGGGAGGCCGGCGGCTTTCCCGTCGAGTTTCCGGTGTCCTCGCTTGGCGAAACACAGATGCGGCCGACGGCGATGCTGTTTCGCAACCTGCTCGCGATGGACGTCGAGGAGGCGATCCGCGCCTATGGCATCGACGGCGTCGTTCTACTTGGCGGCTGCGACAAGACGACCCCCGGCCAGTTGATGGGGGCTGCATCGGTGGACTTGCCGACCATCGTCGTTTCCTCCGGACCGATGCTGAACGGCAAATGGAAGGGCAAGGACATTGGCTCCGGCACCGACGTCTGGAAGTTTTCCGAAGCCGTTCGCGCCGGCGAAATGAGCGTTCAGGAATTCATGGCGGCCGAGAGCGGCATGTCGCGCTCGCCCGGTGTCTGCATGACCATGGGCACCGCCACCACCATGGCTTCGATCGTCGAGGCGATGGGCCTGTCGCTGCCGACCAACGCTGCCCTTCCCGCTGTCGATGCGCGCCGCATGGCGCTGTCGCACATGACCGGCAAGCGCATCGTCGAAATGGTGCATGAGGATCTGCGCCTGTCGAAGATCCTGACCAAAAAGAATTTCGAAAACGGTATCATCGCCAACGCCGCCGTCGGCGGCTCGACCAATGCGGTCGTGCATATGCTAGCGATTGCCGGTCGTGCCGGCGTCGATCTCTGTCTT
The DNA here is from genome assembly GCF_002002725.1 of Sinorhizobium sp. A49. GTDB lineage: Bacteria > Pseudomonadota > Alphaproteobacteria > Rhizobiales > Rhizobiaceae > Ensifer. The sequence goes on from NZ_MUNW01000064.1 coordinate 33,013, forward strand.
GAGGATTTCGACCGCGTCGGCGGCCAGGTGCCCTGCATCGTCAACTGCATGCCCTCGGGCAAATATCTGATCGAGGATCTCGCCTATGCCGGCGGCCTGCCTGCCGTCATGAACCGGATCCAGCATCTGCTGCATCCGGATGCGCCGACCGTCTTCGGCATGCCGATCAGCCGATACTGGGAAGATGCCGAAGTCTTCAACGACGACGTCATCCGTCCGCTCGACAACCCGCTCAGGGCAGCCGCCGGCATTCGCGTGCTCAAGGGCAACCTTGCGCCGAACGGTGCTGTCATCAAGCCGTCGGCCGCCAGCGAACATCTGCTGGCGCATGAAGGCCCCGCCTATGTCTTCGAAACGATCGAGGATCTGAAGGCCAAGATCGACGATCCGGATCTGCCCGTGACCGAGGATACGATCCTCGTGCTCAAGGGCTGCGGCCCCAAGGGCTATCCCGGCATGGCGGAGGTCGGCAACATGCCGATCCCGCGCCGGCTGGTCGAAAAGGGCGTGCGCGACATGGTACGCGTTTCGGATGCCCGCATGTCGGGCACGGCGTTTGGCACCGTTGTGCTGCATGTCAGCCCGGAATCGAACGCCGGCGGACCGCTGGCGATCGTCAGAACCGGCGACCGCATCCGGCTTGATGCGCTGAAGGGCGAACTCAACCTGATGATCAGCGACGAGGAATTCGCCGCCCGCATGGCCGCCTGGCAGCCGCCGGAGCAGAAGTGGACCCGCGGCTACTACAAGCTCTACCAGGATACGGTGCTGCAGGCCGACAAGGGCGCGGACCTGGACTTCCTCGTCGGCGGCAGCGGCAGCGAGGTTCTGCGCGAAAGCCACTGAGACGGCCGTCGCGTCAAACAGCGCTGGATTGGGAGCCCCGCCGTTTCGGCGGGGTTTTCTTTACCCCGTCATCATCGTCGTCCGATCGGCGCGGCTGAGGGCGACCCATGCATGCCATAGGTTATAGGGCTCGACTTGGGGCAATCGCTCCGAAAAATAGCGCACGCCGAACAGGCTGCGCTCAATGCCGACAAGGCAGGCCATCACCAAAACGGAAAGCAGGGAAACGGAGAGAAATCGCCGCGGCAGAAACATGCAGAAACATGGGGAACCGCCCAGATCAACAGGACCGACTATCCGCGAGGAAGCCTCTCCCTGTCTTCCGCAAGTATCGGCAAGAACACTCAAGAATCCGTGAACGTAAGGAAGCAATCAATAAATCACTAAAATACAAAGATGAAATGAAGAAGGCTCGATAATTACCGATAGATCATCTGAAACCGTCGACAATATTGGTCAGCGCCCACGCGAATGGCCTGCGTGACTACCAGACCTCCAGAGCTGTCACTTCAAATTTTTCTGGAACCGTTTCTGCCGCCGGGCGTTGCTTTGGTATCACCGGTGCGGTGGAACCTGGCGATAGTCAGGACCGCGCCTTGATCGACAACATCAAGGAAAGGCAGTTCGACATGACCAAGAAACTTGTATCTTCCGTTGCGGCCGGTGCGCTTATCGCAAGTGTTGCATTCGCGCCGATGGCTTTCGCTCAGGACGCTACTCAGCCGAAGCCGGCCGAGCCGCAGACCATGGAAATTCAGCCGGCACCGGGCGCCGAAGCCCCTGCCGACCAGGCACAGACGACATCGCCTGCAACGACCGAGGCGCCTGCCGACATGGCGCAGTCTGACGGAACCTACATAACCGAGCAGGCCGCCGACCAGATCGCGACCAGCACTTATGTCGGCCAGACCGTCTACAATGCCGGCGATGAAAAGGTCGGCGAGATTAACGACCTGATCATCAAGAAGGACGGCGGCGTCGAAGCAGCAGTGATCGGTGTCGGCGGCTTCCTGGGTCTCGGCGAGAAGAATGTTGCGGTCCCGTTCGACCGTATCCAGATCTCCGAGCAGGCCAACACGGATGCCTTGAAGCTGACGACGACGGAAACCGCCGAAACCTTGAAGGCGGCGCCGGAGTTCAAGACCAAGGCGCAGCAGGTCGCCGAGCAGAACGCCAACCAGCCGGTTGACACGTCGACGACCTCTTCGACCACCGGAACGGCACCGGCCACAGCGATTGAGCCGGCGCCGGCTGAGGGTACCCAGCAGTAAGCTGGATCAAGCGACGACCAGGAGATGGAGCGGCGGTGTTTTCACCGCCGCTCTTCTTTGTCAGATTAGAACGCCATAACGCAGCGCATCGTAGATGCCGGCATGGATGTTGCGGCTGGCAACCGCATCACCGATACGGAACATGTCGAAGCTACCGTCGGCATTGCGAACACTGATCGGGTTCTCGCCGCGCAGCAGCGCCTTGTAGTCGACGGCGCCCAGATTGCGGGAGAGCGGCTTGAGTTCACGATAGAGATCGTCCATCGGCACGGTGCCGTGCTCGACCACCACCTGGGCGACCCGTCGCTCGCTCGACGCGCTGTCCGAAAAATCGGACCCGAGCGTCGCCACCAGGGCATTGCCTTCCCGCCGAACCGATTTCAGTCGGGTGTTGATCGTTACGCGCACATTGTGATCCGCGAAGGTCTTGGCATAGGGCACATGGTTCATGCCGCCGACTTCGGGCGCAAACATGCGCTCGGGCGACACGATCTCAAGCTCGACGCCGGCGCGCGCAATGAGTTCTGCCGCGGTCATGCCGCTATGGGCGCCGTTGTCGTCATAGAGCAGCACCGGTCCCTCCGGCTTCACCGCTCCGGCAATGATGTCCCAGCTCGAAACGACCAGATCGTCCCCCGCCTCCAAAGCCGGGTTTTGCGCGATGCCGCCGGTGGCGATGACGACGAGGTCAGGCGAACGCTCCTGAATGTCGTCGATGCCGGCAAAGACATTGTAATGAACAGGCACGCCGAGCCGCTCCAACTCCGATAGCCGCCAATCGACGATGCCGATCAGTTCCCGACGCCGTGGATTGCGCTGGGCAAGCAGGATCTGGCCGCCGGCCTGGCCGGTGGCCTCGAGGATTTCGACGGCATGGCCGCGTTCGGCAAGCACGCGCGCCGCCTCGAGGCCCGCCGGACCAGCACCGACAACGACGGCCTTTCGCTTCGGTCCCGTGCTTCTGGAGATCACATGCGGCACGATGGCCTCGCGCCCGGTTGCGGCGTTGTGAATGCAGAGCGCGCCGCCGCCCTCATAGATGCGATCAAGACAGTAGGTCGCGCCGACGCAGGGACGGATTTCGGCCTCCCTGCCCTCCTTGATCTTCCTGACGATATGCGGGTCGGCGATGTGGGCGCGGGTCATGCCGACCATGTCGAGCTTGCCCTCGGCGATCGCGTGGCGTGCAGTCGCGACATCGGCGATGCGGGCCGCATGGAAGACAGGAAACTTCGTTGCCGCCCTGACTTCGCCGGCAAAATCGAGATGCGGCGAGGCCGCCATGCCCTGGATCGGGATGACCTTGGTCAGCGGCGCATCATGGTCGATATGCCCGCGGATGATATTGAGGAAATCGACTTTGCCGGAGTTAGCAAGCCGACGGGCGATCTCGATGCCCTCCTCCTTCGAAAGCCCCTTATCCCAATCCTCGTCTGCGACCATGCGCATGCCGACGATGAAATCCGGCCCGACGGATTGGCGGACCGCGTCGAGCACCATGTGGGTGAAGCGCAAACGATTATCGAGCGAGCCGCCGAAATCGTCGTCGCGCTGGTTGGTCGCCGGCGACCAGAAGCCGTCCAGCAGATGGCCGTAGGCCTCAAGCTCGATGCCGTCGAGGCCGGCCGCCTGCATGCGGGCGGCGGCTGCGGCGTAGTCGCCGACGACGCGCTCGATATCCCAGTCCTCTATCTCCTTGGGAAAGGAGCGGTGCGCGGCTTCGCGCACCGGCGAGGCCGAGAGAACCGGCAGCCAGTCACCCTTGTTCCAGCCGGTGCGGCGGCCGAGATGGGTGAGCTGGATCATCACCGCGGTATCGTGCTCATGACAGTCGTCGGCGATCTTCTTCAGCCAGGGCACGATCTCGTCGGAATAGGCATGGAGATTGCCGAAGGCCGGAGGTGAATCCTCCGAGACGATGGCCGAGCCCGCCGTCATCGTCAGGGCCATACCGCCCTTGGCCTTCTCCAAGTGGTAGAGGCGGTAACGATCTTTCGGCATGCCATCTTCGGAATAGGCGGGCTCATGCGCCGTCGACATGATCCGGTTCTTGAGCGTCAGGTGTTTCAGGCGATAGGGCTGGAGCAGCGGGTCTTTCGGCAGCGTCATTTCTGTTCCCTTGAGCGTCTCCTGTCCTGGGGTGGACAGGAAGCACTCGATCATTTGTGTTTTGTGCAGTCCGAGAAGCTGGCGGCCGTTCAGTACCAGGCGTCCGCCATTCCGTCCTTGCGGCGAGAGACATAGTCGATCAAAGCATCGTCGATCGCCACATCCAATGGCGGCGCTTCGTATTCGGCCAGCGTCTTCTTCCAGCTGCGGTTGGCCCGGACAGCCATGTCCGTGCCGCCCTCCTCCGTCCACTTCTCGAACGGCTCATTGTCGGAGAGGCCTGAATCCCAGAACGCGGTCTGATAATTGCGCATGGTGTGGTCGCAGCCGAGGAAGTGACTGCCCGGCCCGACCTGCAGGAAGGCATCCATGGCCAGCGTGTTGTCGTCGACGACGACACCGGCAAGATAGGAATGCAGCGCACCACAGAAATCCGTGTCCATGACGAACTTTTCATAGGACATCGCCAGCAACCCGTCGACGAAACCGGCCGAGTGCAGGATGAAGTTGGCCCCGCAATGCACCGCCGACAACATCGACATGACGCCTTCCTGCATCGCCTGTGCGTCCGGCAGCTTGGAATTGGAAAAGTTGCCGGCGCAGCGCAGCGGCAGGCCGAGGCGCCGCGCCAATTGGCCGATCACCATGCTGCCGATCGCCGGCTCCGGTGTGCCGAAGGTCGGTGATCCCGAGCGCAGCGACATCGACGACAGGAAGTTGCCGAAGATGACCGGTGCGCCCTCGCGCTCCAGCTGGGTCAGGGCGCAACCTGCCAGCGTCTCGGCATAGGACTGTGCGATCGCCCCTGCATTGGTGACCGGCCCCATGGCGCCGCCGAGGATGAAGGGCACTATGACCGCCGCCTGATTTGCCCGCGCATAGGCGCGCAGCGACTTCGTCATCGTGCCGTCCCAGACGAGCGGCGAATTGACGTTGACGTTGCCGAGGATGACGCAGTTGGCATCGACGAAATCGCGACCGAAGAGAATGCGCGCCATTTCGATTGAGTCTTCGGCACGGTCTTCCGCCGTGATCGAGCCCATGAAGGCCCGGTCGGAATATTTGATATGGCTGTAGACCATGTCCAGGTGGCGCTTGTTCACCGGCACATCGACCGGCTCGCAGATCGTGCCGCCGGAATGATGCAGCCACGGGCTCGACTGCGCCAGTTTGATCAGGTTGCGAAAATCCTCGATCGTGCCGTAGCGCCGGCCGTTGTCGAGATCGGTGACGAAGGGAGAGCCATAGGCCGGCGAGAACACGACGTTGTTGCCGCCGATCTCGACACTGTGGGCGGGATTGCGGGCATGCTGGGTAAACTGGCGCGGCGCGGATCGCACGATTTCTTGCAGCATGCCCGGTTCGAACGTCACGCGACAGCCGTCGAGTCTTGCGCCTGCACGTTTCCAGTGATCGAGAACTGCCGGGTCGTCGCGAAACTCGATGCCGACTTCGGCAAGGATACGGTCGGCGATCGCCTCGATCCGCAGCAGGTTCTCCTCGCTCAGGATATCGTAGGTCGGAATGTTGCGGATGATATAGGGCACGCCAAGGCCCTTGGCACCGACACCGCCGCGCTGCGGCCTTGCCCCCCTTGTCCGTCTCGGCGCGTCACCCGCTGCCACCGCTGCCATTTCCATCGCCGTTCTCCCATCATTTGAGATGATGGTATTGACGAAAAATCACGTTGTAACGCTGGAAAAAATTGAGCCATGCGATAAGCCTAAGTTATGGAAAATCTACGCCGCCTGCTCCCCTCGGCAGCCAGCCTCATCGTGTTCGAGGCCGCTGGCCGTCATCAAAACTTCACCCGCGCCGCCAACGAGCTCGGCATGACCCAGGCGGCCGTCTCCTACGCCATTCGCGGACTGGAGGAACAGCTGGGCGTTCCGCTCTTCCACCGCGTGCACCGCGCCGTCGAGTTGACGGAAGCGGGCGAGAAATTCCATGCCGACGTTTCCGTCGGCCTGTCGCGTATCCAGAAGTCCGCAGAAGACATCCGCTCCAAGGGGCGCGAGACCAACGTGACGCTTGCGGCCTCGACTGCCTTTGCCTCGATGTGGATGCTGCCGCGCCTCAATCGCATGCGCGAGGATCTGCCGGAGATCGATCTGAGGATCCAGACGAGCGTGCGCGATCTCGACCTCGACGAGGAGCCGATCCCGCTCGGTATCCGCGGCGGCGACCCGAGCCACTGGCCGCGCTACCACGCAGCCCTTCTGGCCGAGGAGGTCGTCAACGCGGTGGCGACGCCTGCCTATATCGAGCAGCATGGGCTGCCGGGCACGCCGGCCGATCTGCTGCGCCACAACCTCATTCACCTGGAAGAACCGGTGCGGCGCGCCTGCGACTGGACCGAATGGTTTGCCAGCGCCGGCCTTGCCTATCCGCCGCAGGCCCGACGTCTCGCGATAAACGATTATGTTCTGGTGATCCAGGCGGTGCTGTCAGGTGAAGGCGTGGCGCTTGGCTGGGAACACCTGACCGATCCGCAGGTTCGCTCCGGCGCCCTGGTGCCGGTCGGCAGTCACGTGCTGAAGACGGGACTGGCCTTCTACGTCGTCTGGCCGCGCTCGCGCGAGCTGAACAACCAGGCGCGACGCGTGAGGGATTGGCTGTTGGCGGAAGGCACGCGAAACCGGGCGGAGAGCGCCAAGGACTGACGCCCAGATTGACGCGAGGATCTAAAGCTGGGCTGCGACGCCGCGATAGCGGTCCGAGAGGTAGCGCATGGTGGCAACGGCATCAGCCGGCTTGCCGTAAAAGTAGCCCTGGCCCATGCCGCAGCCGAGCGCCTTCAGCTTCAAGGCTTCGGAAAAATCTTCGATACCTTCGGCGACGACCTGAAGCTCCAGACCTTCGCACATCGAGACGATCGCCTTGATGATATGTTCGGACGCCCGGTCGACCGAGATCCGCGACACGAAGGCCCGGTCAATCTTGACCTTGTCGAACGAGAAATCGCGAAGGCGCCCGAGGCTCGACTGGCCTGTGCCAAAGTCGTCGAGGGAGACGCGAACGCCCGCCGCCCGCAGCTCGGTCACGATCTTCTGGGCGGTCTCAGCATCGGCCATAACGGCGGTTTCGGTGATCTCCAGTTCCAGCCGCCGCGGGTCCAGGCCGATCTGGTTGATGATCGTCAAAAGCCGTGAGCTGGTTGCCGGATCCATCAACTGCGCCGACGACAGGTTGAACGACAGGAACAGCTCCTTCGGCCAAGAGAGGGCCGCGTGGGCCGCCTTGCGCAACAGCGTCTCGGCCAGGGATTCGATGAAACCGCGCTCTTCCGCCAGAGGCACGAAGACGGCCGGCGAGACATAACCGAGATCGGCGTCGCACCATCTGGCCAAGGCTTCGAAGCCAACGACTGCGTCGTTGCGCAGGTCAACGATCGGCTGGAAATGCACATCGACCTCGTTGGCGATGATGGCATTGCGCAGAGCCTGCTCAAGCTGCGTCGCCCGCTTCATTTCCTGGGCGATTTCTTGGGAATAGACGGTGATCTGGCCGCGACCGCGGCGCTTGGAACGATAGAGGGCGGTGTCTGCGCTCTTCAGCAGGTCTTCGAACACTTCGCCGGCAAAGGGATAGACGGCAAAACCAAACGAGGCCGAGAGGCGGACGTTGCGATCACCGAGATCGAAGGGCGCCGACAGCACCTCCTTCAACATCTGGCCGACTTTCTCGGCTCCCTTGCGCTCGAAGACGAGCGGCAGGACGAAGGCGAACTCGTCATTTTCCGAGCGAATGATCGTTGCGCCCTCGGGCGCACAGGCTTGCAGCCGATGGGCGACCTGGCAGAGAATTTCGTCTCCGGCCCGCGGGCCGAACAGGTCGTTGATCGGCTTGAAACCATCGATATTGGCAAGGCCGATCGTAAAGGGAGCAGGATCGCTGGCGCGCTCTTCAGCCAGGTCGCAAACGGTCTTGCGGAGTTGGCGCGCATTTCCAAGCCCGGTCAACGGATCGACCGAGCTGGCGACAGCCGGTGGCTCCTTGCCGACGCGATGATATGGGGTTTCGCCTGACATCATCGGCAAGTCGCCCAAGCAGAAGGTGGGCAGCGCGAGCAACCGACCACTTTACCTGACGCACCGCGCCTGCCTGCGGAGCGGAAATGCGCCTCCGGCAGGGTATGGGCTTGGACGGCTGTGGGGCTGCGATGCATTGGGATGGGGCTCTACGCTCTTGGGCAATTCGATGCAGAAGATCGCAATCGGGAGTTAACAATCCGATATCGCGTCGCTCCAACATCTGCCATCGAGATCCCCAATTCTAGCGAGTTGACACGATTTTCGTTCAACCTGTCGTTCGTATGGCTTTTATCGGCATGAATTTGCGCAACACGGCCTCGATCATGTCCGGGCTGACTGGCTTCATGATGTGGTCGTCCATGCCCGATGCCTTGCATTGCTGCAGGTCGATATCGAGGGCCTGCGCGGTCACCGCGACGATCGGGGTTCTCTGCCCCTTGGTCTTTTCCGCAGTGCGAATGGCGACCGCCGCATCGAAACCGTTCATGACAGGCATGGACACGTCCATGAGAACCAGCGCCGGCTGTAGCTCGTGCCAGAGTTCGACCGCCTCACGCCCATTGACGGCGATGCGGTGCGAGACCCCCAGGCCTTCAAGGATCTGGGTGAAGACGAACTGATTGATCTGGTTGTCCTCGGCAACGAGGACATCGACCTGCGACACAGGCACGGTCGCGGCCACCTCGTCCTCAAACGACAGCGACCAGTCCGATTGCAACAGCGGCGAGGCTTGCGGGCGCTCGGCGCAAACGCGGAAAACCTCGGCAAGCACTGCGGCAGCGTCCTGATCAGCGTCGACCGTGAGGACCGGGCAGTTGCGCCAGGCCGTCGGGACATGCTGACCATCCGGAAGAGCGCCGTCGAGAAGCAGAACGTCGAGCTTCAGACCGGCGCTCTCGGACGCCATGCCGAAGGCAGTCAACTCGTCGAGGTTGCGCACAGCACACGCTTCCAGGCCCGAGCCGCGCAGGCGCGTTACCAGCCGGTCTTCCGTCAAACGATCGGCCGTCGCAAGCAGAACACGCAAGCCCCGCGCCGGGAGCGTCTCGATCATCGAGCCCGCCTCGACCAGCTGCTGCACGTTCAGCGCGCGAAAGGGATCATAGAAATTCTGAGCCGGCGCGAAAATGCTGTAGTCGCTGATCTGAAGGCCGCCCGAGGCAGCAGAGCCGTCTTCAGAGCCATTGTACCAGCCGGCGATATCGGTCACGTCGTTCATGCAGGTCACGACGAAATGGCGCCCGGGCATGCCGACGCGATACTTGCGGGTGAGAACCCAGAGATCGCTGCCATCGGCGCGCACGATATGTTCGGCTTCCGAATGCGGCTTGCCGGTTTCAAGCACGCGCCGATCGGACTGCTCGAACCGTTCGGCAAGGTCGCTTTCAACCAGATCCCAGGCCGAACGCCCGAGGATCGCGTCCTGGGAAAGATCGTGGATCAGGCAGAACGCCTTGTTGACGGCGATGTAGTTGAGGTTGCGATCCTTGACGCAGATCGGATTGGGCTGAGCGTCGAGAATTTCTTCCGTCAGTTCGACCCTTTCGAGATCCGTCTGCAGCTGCTCGTCGCGCTTCCTCTGATCGGAGACATCGGTAATCGACAGGATGCCGATACCGCTGGAGAGACGCCGCTTGCGCATCGATACCCAGCGCGTGCGACCGGCCCTCTCGACATTCTCGTAGCGCTCGCGCCAATGCAGCGCCATGTGCTCGGCAATCCAATCTTCACGGTTCGTCCGGCGACGGCTGTTTTCGGGAACGGTGCCGGGGCGAACGCCGGTGTCGTAAACGGCGCCGAGGAAATCGCGCAGGCGCGTTCCGGGCAGCAGCATCTCGGATGGAACAGGGAAGTACTGCAGCATCGTGCGGCTGGCAAAGAGGATGGTGTCGTCCCGACCGCAGACAAGCATCGCAAAGCCGAGCGCATCGCAGCTCGACTCGAGAATGATCCTGTTGATGTCCGCGCCGTTCGGCGCCCCATCGTTCATTGCGCTGTCCTCACTCGCCCCTGCGGCGGTTTCATTTCGGGACATGCTGGGATTGCCTGGGAAGGCAGGCCTTCGAGCGGGGTGACACGACGTCCAGCAACGCCGCAGTGCTTCGAAGACAAAACCCGTGATCATTCAGGTTGTTGTGGAAAATCGCAGCAGAATGTTAAGGGGCAATTAAATCCTCGCCTCATTTTTGGGTGCACCAAGTGGTTGCACAACCAAAGCCCGGAGATCCGGGCAAGCGGACGGGGACAGACGTTTATTTTCGCTTCCGTTCCGCCACCGAATCCGGGAAAATAGGCGATGGCCATCAAGCAGCTCTCCGAAACCCTCATCAATCAGATCGCCGCCGGCGAAGTCATCGAACGTCCGGCCAGTGCCGCCAAGGAGCTGATCGAGAACGCGCTCGACGCCGGTGCGACCAGGATCGAGATCGCCACGGCCGGCGGCGGCAAGACGTTGCTGCGCGTGACCGACAACGGCGCCGGCATGCGGCCTGAAGATCTGGAGCTGGCGGTCAAGCGGCACTGCACGTCGAAGCTCGACGACAACCTGTTCGATATCCGCACGCTCGGCTTTCGCGGCGAGGCCCTGCCCTCGATCGGATCGGTCTCCCGGCTTTCGATCACCACCAGAACGGCCGGTGCGGCCGAGGGCGCCGTCATCAGCATCGCCGGCGGCAGAACGGATCCCGTCCGCCCGTCGCCTGCCAATACCGGCACGGTCGTCGAAGTCCGCGACCTGTTCTTTGCGACCCCTGCCCGGCTCAAGTTCATGAAGTCGGAAAAGGCCGAGGCATCGGCGATCTCGGACGTCGTGCGACGCATGGCGATCGCCTTTCCGAAGGTGCGCTTCGTGCTGTCCGGGTCGGATCGAACGACGCTGGAGTTTCCGGCAACCGGCGACGACCGGCTGGCGCGCATGGCGCAGGTGCTCGGCAAGGACTTTCGCGACAACGCCATCGAGATCGACGCCGAGCGCGAGGACATAAAGCTGACCGGCTTTACAGGCGTGCCGACCTACAACCGCGGCAACTCGCTGCAGCAATATGTCTTCGTCAACGGGCGCCCGGTCCAGGACAAGCAACTGCTGTCCGCCATTCGCGCGGCCTATTCCGAAACGATCCCGCATGGCCGCTATCCCGTGGCGGTGCTGTCGATCACGCTTGACCCTGCCCTCGTCGACGTCAACGTTCATCCGGCAAAATCAGATGTCCGCTTCCGCGATCCCGGCCTCATCCGCGGGCTGATCATCGGCGCGATCCGCCAGGCTCTGGCGCGCGAGGGCGACCGGGCGTCGACGACGGGCGCAAGCGGAATGATGCAAGCGTTCCGCTCCGGGCAGTACCGGCCGCAGCAGCCCTGGAGCGCGGAGACCTCTCCCTCCCGGCCAACGCATTTCGATACCATGCTTCGCGGTCTGTCTGAGACGCCACAGGCAAGCTTCGCCGCGTTCTCGGCACCGTCGGCCCGTACGGCATCGCCGTTGCCTGAACCGGAGCGGACGGTCGCGGAAATGCCGGCGCCGCAATCGTTTCCGCTCGGCGCCGTGCGCGCCCAGCTTCACGAAAACTACATCGTCGCACAGACGCAAGACGGCCTCGTCATCGTCGACCAGCATGCCGCGCACGAACGTCTCGTGTTCGAAACCATGCGAACGGCGCTGCACGCAAAGCCCGTTGCCGCCCAGTCGTTGCTGATCCCGGAAATCGTCGATCTTTCGGAAGACGATTGCGACCGGCTGATGACGCATGCCGACGAACTGGGCCGCCTCGGTCTCGGCATCGAGCGCTTCGGTCCCGGTGCTATCGCGGTCAGAGAAACGCCGGCAATGCTGGGCGAGATGGATGCGACTGGCCTCGTGCGCCAGCTCGCCGACGAGATCGCCGAATGGGACACGGCGAGCGGGCTTTCAAGCCGTCTTGAATATCTCGCCGCAACGATGGCCTGCCATGGCTCGGTCCGCTCCGGCCGCCGCATGCGCACCGAGGAAATGAACGCGCTGTTGCGCCAGATGGAAGCAACGCCCGGCTCCGGCCAGTGCAATCACGGCAGACCGACCTATATCGAACTGAAGCTCTCCGACATCGAGAGGCTGTTCGGCCGGAGCTGACCCCGGAGGATCGGGAAGGCGAAATGCGCTGGCATTTTGCCGAACGCCGGGCTAGATCAGAGACCAGACCAAGAAGACGGAATGGGCATAGACGATGATGAACCGGTTTGAAGGAAGCGCCTCGCGCGAAGCGAAGATCCGTTATCTTGACGGTGACTTCCAGATCGTTCTTGCCGGCTCGCATGTGATCTGCGCGATGACGGGCAAGACCATTCCGGTCGACGAACTGCGCTACTGGAGCGTCGCACGCCAGGAGCCCTACATCGATGCGGAAGCATCGCTCGAAGCCGAGAAGCGCGCCGGCGCCCTGCCGAACCAGCGCCGCTGAGACTTCGCCGGAAAAAGCTAAAGCATCCCGCTTTCAAAGGCGCCAGGATCACAATGCTGGAGCGCCTCTGCTCCGTTCTTCTGAAGCCCCGGCGGGCGAGGCGACTTTCCATCTGGACATGCGTATCACGCAGGCGATCGAGCGTTGCCGCAACTCTCTGGTCAAGGCGAAGTTGCCTTTTGCCTCTGTCCCCAGCTTACTTCCGCTCCGCTTCCCGCAGCTTTCGGGCGCGCGCCGCCGACAGCGCTGATGTGACGATCTTTGCCGGTGCCGTCGGATCGTCGAAGCGCACGTCGATTTCAATCACCCGGCTCGCCGCCGCCAGCTCCGCCGCCCGGCCGTGACCCGGCTCAAGACGAACCATATCCTTGGCGGTCGTCACGAGAATGCAGCCAAGTGCTGCGGCACGGTCGAGAAGATCCGACATCTCGTCCTCCGAGAAATGATGATGGTCGGGGAAGCTGCGGGTTTCTTCGATGACGGCGCCGGTCTCGCGAACAGTGCGATAGAATTTTTCCGGATCGGCGATGCCAGCCCAGGCCAGCACCTTGACGCCGTTCAACGAGCCGTCGTCGAGCCGCACGACCTCCGCTTCGTAGATCTGCTTGCCCGCCCGCGCGGCGCGGCGGATCAAGGCGTCGGCCTCAGCACCATCGCCGATCTTCAACAGGGCCGTCGCGTGGCGCAGCTGGTTGGAGATCGGCGCGCGCACTGGCCCCGACGGCACGAGATAGCCGTTGCCGATGCCGCGACGGGAATCGATGACCAGCAGGGCAAAGTCGAAGGCGAGACGCGCGCTCTGGAAACCATCGTCCATGATGATGATGTCGACGCCTTCAGCCACCAGCCGGCGGGCCCCATCGACGCGACGACGGCATACGACCGTCAACGCCTCGCGCGCCAGCAATAACGGCTCGTCGCCAACGTCGCGTGCCCTGTGGTGCTCGGGTTCGACGACCGTCGTCACATCGAGGGAGCCGCCATAACCGCGACTGAGGAATCCGGGCTTCAGCCCCTTCGCCTTGACGGCGCGCGCAAGTGCGATCGCCGTCGGCGTCTTGCCGGCACCGCCGACCGTAAAGTTGCCGATGCAAATGATCGGAACCGGCACGGAAGCGCGACGGGCGCGGTCCATGCGCAAGCCGGCAATACGTCCATAAATCCAGGAGAACGGCCACAAAGCCCGGGCACGCCAATCCGCCTTGGTCCACCAGAACGGCGGCGCTTCCGATACCATAGTTCTTTCCGTAACCCCGTCTGGTCCTTCCGGGAAGGACGATGCACATCTTGTCTATCGCTGCCAAAAAAACGGCGACGGCATTGTTGGCCGACAAAAAACGTCAGAACGCGGAAAAAGGCAAGCGGTACAAGACAATGGCGTGTCCGCCAGGGCTAGTGATCAGCCCGGATCCCTGCCTTCCACAGAAAGGCCAGCGGCCTTCCAATCCGGAAAGCCGCTATCCAGCCGACGCACGGCAAAGCCTTTGCCTCGAAGGACCGTCACCGCATCGAACGACAGGGCACAGTAAGGTCCACGGCAATAGGCGACGATCTCCGCTCCCGCCGGCAACTCGGCGAGGCGGCGCTCAAGTTCGTCGATCGGAATATTGATCGCTCCGGGAAGATGGCCGGAGGCGAATTCGTCCTGCGGCCGCACGTCGAGCAGCGTGACGCTCCCCTCGCCCATCCGAAAGAGCAGCTCCTCGCGTGAAATCGCCTCAAGACGTTCCGGCCGATCCAAACGATTGGCAACCAGTTCGCGGATCTGGGCACGGTTATGCTCGGCATGTTGGCGCAGCGCCGAAAGCAGCCCGATCACCGGGCCTGTCCCCAGCCGATAGAGCACACGCTTGCCGTCCCGCCGGGTCTCAACGAAGCCGGCACGCCGCAATTGCTGCAGGTGCTGCGAGGCGTTGGCGATGCTGAGACCGGCGAGTTCGGCAAGGCGCTCCACCGAGCGCTCGCCCTGGGCGATGTGCTCGAGCAGCATCAGGCGTTGGGCGCTCGCGAGTGTGCGGGCGAGTTCGGCAAGCTCTTCGAAGATCTGAAGTTGAGGGTCGGCCATTGACAGAAGCCTAGCATTTCTCCATCTATCATTCAATTGTTTGTTTGAATGATATTTCGACCTGCTGCGGATGGCAGATCGAACTTCCGCGCGCGTGCAATCTGTCGAAGTGCGGCTACATCTATGATGTGAAGGGATAAGGGCATGGAAACGGATCTGGTGTTGCGAGCCATCCTCATCGGGATCGGCGCGACTGCGGTGATGGATCTCTGGGCAATGGCTCTGAAGCATTCTCTCGGCATACCGTCTTTGGATTACGCCATGGTCGGCCGCTGGATCGGGCATTTTCCGCAAGGTCGCTTCCTGCACCCGCGCATCGGAGCGGCCGCACCTGTTCCTTGCGAACGCCCGATCGGCTGGACTGCCCATTATGCCATCGGCATTGTCTTCGCTGGCCTTCTTCTACTGATCTGGGGCCAGGACTGGACGATGCGGCCGACGCTTGCCCCGGCGCTGATTGTCGGCCTTGCGACCGTGGCCGCGCCGTTCTTCCTGATGCAGCCGGGCATGGGCGCCGGAATTGCCGCCTCGAAAACGCCGAACCCGAACATTGCGCGGCTGCGCAGCCTGGCTACGCATGCCGTCTTCGGCTTGGGGCTCTATCTGTCGGGCTTGCTTCTAGCGGTCGTCTGGCCGTGAACCAGCCATGACTTCCCCCCGCGAAGGTGGCAATGGACGAATTGTGACTCGGCGGGAAATCTAGAGGACGGCTTCTAGCTCGGTGATATCGGCCAGGCAATGGTCGGAGGCGGCAGCCAGCGACTGGCGCGAGCCGGTGCCCGTGAGCACTGCTACCGTCATGCCGACGCCGGCGTTGCGGCCCATGTGCATGTCGTGATTGTTGTCGCCGACGACCACCACCTGCTGCGGATCGAGGCCCGTGGCGGCACAGAAGCCGAGCACCATGCCGGGCTCCGGCTTGACGCCATAGCCGCTGTCGTAGCCGGCGACGTAATGCAGATAGCCGTCGAAGCCGAAGCGCCGGGCCGTTTCGCGGATCGAGCGCTCGTTGTCGCTGGAGGCGACGCCGAGGCGATAGCCCTTGGCATGCAGGCCGGCGAAGAACGGGCCGAGATCGGTGACCGGCACCGCATACTCGGCCGAACGGGCAAACAACCCGTCAAGCAGCGTCGTCAGCGCTTCCACGGTAAAGGGCGCGCCGGCGGCGACGAAGCCGGAGGCGATCTCGACGGTATTGCCGGCGGCAAGCAGGCTGTCGGGCAGCACGTGGCCGGTGTCCGCATCCATGCCGCCTGCCTTGAGCAGCGTGCGGGCCAGGGCTTCGTCGCCCTTGGCGGCGATCTTCGCCAGCTCGTAATTCACCGGCACCCAGCTCTTGGCATAGTCGAGCAGCGTCCCGTCCTTGTCGAACAGGATGCCGGCGATGGCTGTCGGTGCGCTCATGGTGATTTTCCGTCTCCCGGGGCGGTCAGAGGTCGTTGCGGGGTTCGAGCCGCGCCTTGACGACGAGCGGATTGATATAGGGCTCAAGACCCTTCATCGTCGCCGACAGCGCTCCGCGCATCTCTTGCACGGTTTCAAGGCCGGCATCGATCATCGAGCGACGCATGTCGTCGTTGGCAAGCAGATAGTTGACGCCCTTGGCCAACATCTCGACATCGCGGACGATCTTGGCACTGCCGTTCTTGGCGAGCATCTGGTAGGTCTCGCGGAAATTCTGGACGTTGCCACCGGAAAGAACGGCGCAGCCGAGCATGGCCGGCTCCAGCGGGTTCTGTCCGCCTTCGGCAAACAACGAGCGTCCGACGAAGGCCACTTCGGTCAGTCGCAGATAGAGCCCCATCTCACCGATCGTATCGCCGAGGAAGATATCGACATCCGGTGTGAGCGGATCGCGGCGGGTGCGGCGCGCAACCTTCAATCCCTTGGCCGTCAGCGCCGCCTCGATCGCATCGCTGCGCTCGGGGTGCCGCGGCACGATGATCGTCAAGAGGCCGGTGCGCTCCTTCAGCGCCCGATGGACGACGCCGGCAGCCGCTTCTTCGCCGTCGAAGGTCGAGATCGCCGCCCAGGTTTTGCGCGCGCCGATCTGCTGGCTGTATTCCTTCAACGCTTGCGGATCGTGCGGCGGCGCGTCGGTATCGACCTTAAGGTTGCCAGAGACCATCACCGGCAGGGCGCCCAGCGTTCGAAAACGCTCAGCGTCGACATCGGATTGAGCGATGACGAGCGCGAGGTTCTCAAACAGCGCGTCGGCCAGCGCCGGCCGTTTCTTCCAGCGTGCGAATGTGCGGTCGGAAAGCCGTCCATTGACCAGAACCTGCGGGATGTGGCGCCGCCCGAGTTCCAGGATCGTCATCGGCCAGATCTCGGATTCGGCGATGATCGCCAGATCCGGCTGCCAGTATTCGAGGAAGCGGTTGACCGCCGGTTTGAAATCGAGCGGCACGTATTGGTGAATGACCGCCGAGCCGAGACGCCCGGCCGCGACCCGCGCCGAGGTCGTCGTTCCGGTGGTCAGGACCACATTGATGCCGCGACGATGGATTTCCTTGATCAGCGGGATGACCGCGTTGGTCTCGCCGACGCTTGCGGCATGAAACCAGACGAGCGGACCCTGCGGACGCGGCACGCTGGCATAGCCGTAGCGCTCGCGGCGACGGGCCGGGTCCTCCTTGCCCTTCGCGGCGCGCAGGGCAAGATAGGACCACACGAACGGATAGATCGCCGAACCGATCCAGCGATAGCTCGAAAGCGCCAGCCGCGCGCGAAAGCTGCTCATGGCTGCTGCCCCCCGCCCAATGGAAAGCTCGGGCGAAGGTCAGACGCAGCGGGCACGCAGGAACGCGCCACGCATGCCCTCGGCATCGGCATCAATCGTTTTCCGGATCGAGCAGGCGATGCATATGAACGATGAAGTAACGCATATGCGCGTTGTCGACGGTCATCTGCGCCTTCGACTTCCAGGCAATGTGCGCGCTTTCGTAGTCAGGAAAAATGCCGACGATATCGAGCTTGTCCAGGTCACGGAAATGAACATCGGTGAGCGTGGTCAGTTCACCACCAAAGACCAGATGCAGACGTTGTTTCTTCTCGGAGTCGTGAGCCATCGGAATTCCATTTTCTTATAGGGTATGGGCGTTGGTTTGCGGCATTCGGCCCGAAAGGTCAATGGCCCTCAAGGGTCCTGGACGCGGCAAGCAATCCCGGCAGCGCCGCCTTCGATGCCGCGCAAAGAAGGCCATGAACGACATTGGGGCGATTGTAGGACAGGGCCTGAGATTCAAGCGTATTGAGCCCCCCGCCTGCCCTTTCGAGGATGAGATCGGCGGCGGCGAGATCCCAGTCATGGGAGTTCTTCTTGACCACGGTGCCGTCGATCCGGCCATCGGCAACCATTGCCAGCCGGTAGGCGAGCGACGGTACATGCGGCACCCGAACGATCCCGTTGCGGTAGGAAGGCGCCAGGCTCGAAACGATGTCTTCGGCGACCGCCACATGCAGGGCCTCGCCGTCGTTAACGTCGCGCACCCGGATGCCCGTGCCGTTCTTCAGCGCCGGTCCATCCACTGTTGCCTGAAAGATCTCGTCGAGCGCCGGCGCATAGAGAACGCCGGCAACGGGTTGACCCCGGTGGATGACAGCGACACTCACGCACCAGAGATCCTTGCCTGCAATGAAAGCCCGCGTGCCGTCGATAGGATCGACAACGAAGACGGTTTCACAGGACAGGCGGCTCTGATCGTCGTCGGTCTCTTCCGAGAGCCAGCCGTAGTTCGGACGGGCGAGAAGCAGACGTTCCTTCAAAATGTCGTTGGCGGCGATATCGGCTTCGCTGACCGGAGAACGCCCCTCGTTCTTCCAGCGCACATCGGGCTTGTTGCGGAAGTAGCGCAGCGCGGTTTCGCCGGCGGCGACCGCGGCGGAAAGGATCAGATCCAGATCCTCCTTCCACGTCGCGATCGATGGTGCTTTGTCAGACATTCAAATCCTCTTGCGTCGGCGCATGGCCGTACGCTTTTGTCATGGCATTGACGCTCGCAGCTTACAGACCGGCGAGCGTCATGCCTTCGATGGCGAGCGTCGGCGCGGCGACGCCGAACTTTCTGTCGATGTCGTCGGCCGGCGTGATCGCCATGAACATCTGCTTGAGGTTCGACGCGATCGTGACCTCAGATACGGCAAAGGTCAGCTCGCCATTCTCGATCCAGAAGCCCGAGGCGCCGCGGCTGTATTCGCCGGTCACCATGTTGACGCCCTGGCCGATAAGCTCGGTCACGTAGAAACCGGTTCCCACGCTGCGGATCAGGTCTTCGCGCGAAACAGAGCCGGGCTCGAGCGCTAGGTTGGTCGAGGACGGATTGACGGTCGGGCCGCCGCGCACACCGCGGCCGTTGGTCTCAAGGCCGAGTTCGCGGGCAGCCGAGGTCGACAGGAACCAATGGTTCAACACGCCGTCCTCGACCATCGTCAACTTTGCGCCGCTCACGCCTTCGCCATCGAACGGGCGCGACGACGAGCCTCGCACGATCAAGGGATCGTCGGTCACCGACAGACCGGCCTTCATGATCTGCTTGCCCATCATGTCGCGCAGGAAGCTGGTCTTGCGCGCAACGGATGCCCCGTTGATGGCGCCGGCGAGATGGCCGACGAAACCGCGCGCCATGCGCGGGTCGAAGACAACGGTGACGTTCTTGGCGGTCGGCACCTGGCGAGGGTTGATGCGCGCGACCGCGCGCTCGCCGGCAACCCGGCCGATGTCATCGGCCGCACGCAGCTCGTCGAAATAGATGCGGCTGTCGTAATCGTAGTCGCGCTCCATCTTGGTGCCCTCGCCGGCAATTGCGCTGACCGAGCGACCGAAGCGGGTGGCCATGTAGGAACCGGAGAAACCCTGCGAGGTTACAAGCACCAGACCGCCCATGCCGGCCGACGCACCCGCGCCACTGGAATTGGTAACACCAGACACCGCCAGCGCCGCTTCCTCGGCGGCCAGTGCCGCTTCCGTCAAGGCATCCGTCGAAACCTCGCGATTGTCGAAGAGTTCGAGATCCGGGTAGGAATTCGCCAGGCGATCCGGGTCGGCAAGCGAAGCGAAGGGATCCTCCGGCGAGGCCTTGGCCATCGCCACCGCCCGCTCGGCGAGCACCTTCAGATCGAAACCGGGATTGGCCGATACGCTGGCGACGCGATTGCCGACAAAGACGCGCAGCGAGAAGTCGTCGCTCTCGGATGCCTCCGTCGCTTCGACCTTGCCGAGGCGAACCGAGACGGAACGGGAGCGGCCGCGAACGACGACGGCGTCGGCTGCGTCGGCGCCTGCCTTGCGGGCAAGGTCCACCAGTTCGGCGGCGCGTCTTTCGAGGGAGGCGGAATCGATCGTTTCTGACATGATGTGGCCTTTCATTCCTGCCCCATTTATTGTGCACTGGAGCATGCATCAAGGGCATTGGCATGATTCCCGCCCATACACCGTAATGTTACTCCCGCCGAAACCTCCGTCTGCCCGAGGCAGGACGAAGCAATATCGAAAGCCGCGCGCATGACGACGACCCCGATCATCTACTCCCAGGCGTTAATACTGCTCGGGGGCGCAGTCATCGCGGCACCGCTGTTCAAACGGCTCGGGCTCGGCACGATCCTCGGCTATCTCACGGCTGGGATCCTGATCGGCCCAGTTGCCAAGGGCATCACCGACGGCGAAGAGATCCTGCACGGCTCCGAACTCGGAGTCGTTTTCCTGCTCTTCATCATCGGGCTGGAACTGAAACCATCGCGACTTTGGCAGATGCGGCGCGACATCTTCGGTCTCGGCACGGCGCAAGTCCTCATCACCGGCGTGGTCCTGTCCTACGGGATCGCCCTGACCGGACTGCTCGATCATGCCGGAAGCATCGTCGCCGGTTTCGGCCTGGCGCTGTCGTCCACGGCCTTTGCCATGCAGATTCTCGATGAGGGCAACGACCGCAATACGCGCTTCGGCCAACGCGCCTTCTCGATCCTTTTGCTGCAGGATCTGGCGATCGTCCCGCTGCTTGCGCTGATCCCGCTTCTGGCGGCACAGGCGCCGGAAGATACGACGCCGCCGCTCGAGGATTTTGCCATTGCGATCACCGCAGTTGCGATCCTGGTCGCCGCCGGCCGCTATCTGCTCAACCCACTGTTCCAGATCATCGCCCGCACCGGCGCGCGCGACGTGATGATAGCCGCAGCGCTTCTGGTGGTCATGGGGGCCGCAACTCTGATGCAGATGGCCGGCCTTTCCATGGCCATGGGCGCCTTCCTTGCCGGCGTTCTCCTGGCAGAATCGTCCTATCGCCATGAGCTCGAGGCCGATATCGAGCCCTTTCGCGGCATCCTGCAGGCGCTGTTCTTCATGGCCGTGGGCCTGTCGCTGCAACTCGACGTCATCATCGACAACTACCTGGTGATCATTGTCGCCGTGCCGCTGTTGATGCTGGTGAAGAGCTTCATTCTCTACTGGATTTGCCGACTGGCCGGCTCGCACCACAACGACGCGGTGCGCGTCAGCCTGCTTCTGCCGCAGGGCGGTGAATTCGGCTTCGTGCTGTTTACCGCTGCAGCGGTCGCCGGCGTCTTCTCGACCGGCAGCGCTTCTCTGCTCGTCGCTATCGTGACGTTGTCGATGGCGCTGACCCCGATCGCCTCCATGCTTGCCCCTCGGCTGATGCGTGAGCAGGACGAACTGGTCGACGAGATGGACGAGGACTTCGAAGGAGCCGACGCCGATGTGCTGATGATCGGCTTTTCCCGCTTCGGCCAGATCGCCGCGCAGATCCTGCTGGCCGGCGGCCGCGACGTGACGATCATCGACCACTCCGCCGCCCGTGTTCGCCAGGCGGCAACTTTCGGATTCCGGATCTATTTCGGCGATGGCAACCGGCTCGATGTGCTGCGCGCCGCCGGCATCGAACGCGCCAAGCTCATCGCCATCTGCACGCAGAAGAAGGAAACCACCGACCGGATCGTCGATCTGGTGCAGGCCGAATATCCTGATGCCCGGATCTTCGCCCGCTCCTACGATCGGCTGCACACGCTTGAACTCAGAGCAAAGGGCGTCGACTACGAATTGCGCGAGACCTTCGAGTCCGGTCTGCTCTTCGGTCGCAAGACGCTGGAGGCGCTGGGTGTGGGCAACGACGAGGCGCTCGCGATCATGGACGATATCCGCAAGCGCGACGAGGCTCGTCTCGTTCTGCAGGAGGCCGAAGGCATTACCGCCGGCCGCGACATGCTGCATTCGCAACCCGTGCGGCCCGAGCCACTGGTCAAGCCCAAGCGCGACGTCGATCATTCCTCGGAAACCGGGGACAGCATCCTGCCGGGGCTACCGGCCGATGCGCGGGAAAGCGCTTGATCAGCAGCAGCACCCGTCTGCGGCCTCACCCGGAGACGCTCACCACCTTCATTCGCTCTTCAAGCGTGCGCTTGAACTGATCCTTGATGCCAGCGGTCGCCGCCAGGATCTCTTTTGCGCGCAGAAAATCCATCACCCGGTAGCGGCCGACATCGGGCCGTAGCAGGATATCCGGCGCGCCCTCTTTCAGCTTCATCGCAATGATCGACTGCATCATCAGTTGGCTCGCCCCGAACAGGCTGTCGATGCGGCTCGGGATCGTCTTGCCGTCGCCA
This sequence comes from Sinorhizobium sp. A49, assembly GCF_002002725.1. Taxonomy (GTDB): domain Bacteria; phylum Pseudomonadota; class Alphaproteobacteria; order Rhizobiales; family Rhizobiaceae; genus Ensifer. The sequence continues at coordinate 55,385 of NZ_MUNW01000064.1, forward strand.
TCAGGGCCGCCGACGACGTCGACGCCGACGACGATCTCGGCAAGGCCGCGCAGATGATCGAAGGGAATTGGATTGTAGATACCGCCATCGATCATCACCCGTCCTTCGATCTTCACCGGCATGAAGACCGCAGGCAGCGCCGCCGATGCGGCAAGAGCCTTCTGCAGGTCGCCCGTCTCGCAGACGTGCTCCGTCTGGCCGTAATAGTCGGTGACAACGACCTTGAGCGGCACGTCCAATTGCGAAAACGTCGCAGGGATGCCTTCGGGCAGGAACGCCTTCAAGACGCGTTCGACGTTGAACTGACCAAAACGGAAACCGTTGGTCATCGCTTCCGACCAACTTGCCGGTCGCAACTGCCACAGGCGATTGACCACCTCGCGCCGGTGGCCAACCGTGGCAAGCGTGTGCTCGCGGATTTCTTTGCCGCTAACGCCCGCCGCCATGCCGGCACCCATGATGGCGCCGATCGACGAACCGGCGATGGCGACAGGGCGAATGCCCAACTCGTCGAAAGCCTCGATGACATGGATATGGGCGAGCCCGCGGGCACCGCCGCCACCGAGCGCCAGCGCGACCGACGGCTCGCTCGCGCTTGCCGGCGAAACATTCACGGTGGATACGTCCTGCTTCATCGACGTGCGCCCCAGTTCAATCGGCAGTCTAACTGTGCAAGCGAATCAAAAGTGTGACGTCAGGCGCCACGGAAGCGGTAGAAGTGCATGCGTGTGTCGCCGAAGACCCTGACGTCCAGTCGCTCGAAAACGGCTGTTGGCGCCGGCTGAACGTCTGCACGTTCCTCCAGCACCACCAAAGCATCAGGCACCAGCCAGTTGCCGAGAGCCGCCGATTCCAGCGCCTTTTCTCCCAGTCCCTTGGCATAGGGCGGGTCCGCAAAAACCAGGTGAAACGGCTCCATCGTGCCGACGGAACCGAGGCTGGTCGCATCCCTGCGGAAGACCTTGGCACGGCCCTGAAGGCCGAACGCCTCGATATTGTTCTGCAGGAGGCCCCTGCCCTCGACGCCCTGCTCGACGAAGAGCGCCTGGCGGCACCCCCGCGACAGGGCTTCGAGCCCGACGGCCCCGGTGCCGGCAAAAAGATCCAGCACACGGGTCCCATCGAGAGCCTCCGGATAGGAATGGCTCAGGATGTTGAACAGGCTCTCGCGCGTCCGATCGGTCGTCGGACGGATATCATTCGACTTGGGCGTGGCCAGACTGCGGCCACGGAACTCTCCGCCGACAATGCGCACGACCGCTTAGTTTCCTCTGCCGCGCGGCTTGCCACCGGCCGGACGTCCACCGCCACCAGGACGGCCGCCACCGGGCTTGCCGCCACGCGGGCCGCCCGAGCGTTCGCCGAAGGACTTGCCGCCGGACGGTTTGCCACCGAAGGACTTGCCGCGGGGCTTGTCGCCGAACGGACGGTCGCCACCCTCACGACGTGGCGGACGATCGCCCTCCGCGCGTGGGGTTCTCGGCTTGTCGGAATAGCTGCGCGGGCCGCCTTCGGAGCGAGCAGGCCGATCACCGAACGGGCGGTCGCCACCCTCGCGACGTGGCGGACGATCGCCCTCGGTGCGTGGGCCTCTCGGCTTGTCGGAATAGCTGCGCGGGCCGCCTTCGGCGCGGGCCGGCCGATCGCCACGCGGGCGATCGCCGCCTTCGCGACGTGCCGGGCGGTCGCCGTCGGCGCGCGGGAACCGCGGCTTGTCGGAGAAGCTGCGCGGGCCACCCTCGGAACGGGCCGGCCGGTCGCCGCCTTCGCGGCGAGGCGGACGGTCACCATGGTCGCGCGACTTGCGGTCGCCCGCATCGCCCGATTTGCGACGGCCGAAGCCGCCATCACGACCTTCGTCCTTGCCCTTGCGAGCGGGTTCGCTGGCACTGATCCATTCGCCCTCTTCATCCCGGCGCTTGATCGGTGCGGCGGACGCCGGACGATCATAGTCCCTGGGCGCGCCGCCCTTGCGGTCGGGATCGAACTTGCCGGACGATTTCGTCGCAAAGCCATCCTTGGTGCGGCCGTAGCGCTTGGTTGTCGGTGCGCCTTCCGGACGCTCGCGGCGAGCCGGCTTTGCCGAAGCATCGCCTTCAGCCGATTTCGGCTTCTTCTCGGCCAGTGGACGGGCACCGGGCGCCATCCAGACGTTGGCCGTGCGGGCGCGCTGCGCCGGGGTGCGCTTCGGCCGATCCTCGAACTTGGCGTCGCCGCGGTCGTCGCGCGGCCCACCCTTGCCACGGGGAGCATCCTTGCCGCGGCCACCGTCGCGGCGGTCGTCACGACGGGTGTCGAGCTTCGAAAGCGCGCGCTCGCGCTTGTCTTCCGGCTTTTCCCAACGATTGGCGCGTTCGGGCTTGCGCGTGTCGGAGGCTTCGGCTTCCGGCGCTTCGTTCGCGACGGTTGCGGACGGATCATTGTAGAGCGGCGCGTCGAAGTTCGCCTTGGCGTCTTCGATCAGGCGCGGTCCGAGCTGATCACGCAGCGTCCGGCCACGGATTTCCTGCACGTGTCCTTCCGGCAGTTCGCCGAGCTGGAACGGGCCGTAGGAGATGCGAATGAGGCGATTGACGTCGAGGCCGAGCGCGCCGAGTACGTTCTTGATTTCGCGGTTCTTGCCTTCGCGCAGACCCATCGTGATCCAGACATTCGAACCCTGCACGCGGTCGAGGGTCGCCTCGATGCCGCCGTAAAGCACGCCGTCGACGGCAATACCGTCCTTCAGCTTGTCCAGTTCGTCCTGGTCGATTTCGCCATGGGCGCGCACGCGATAGCGGCGCAGCCAGCCGGTCGACGGAAGTTCGAGCACGCGGGCAAGTCCGCCATCATTCGTCAGCAGCAACAGGCCTTCGGTATTGATGTCGAGGCGGCCGATCGACAGCACGCGCGGCAACTCGTCCGGCAGGTTGTCAAAGACCGTCGGACGGCCTTCCGGATCGGCATTGGTGGTCACCAGTCCGGCCGGCTTGTGGTAGAGCCACAGGCGCGTGCGCTCGATGCCGCGGATCGCATGTCCATCCACTTCGATATGGTCGGCAAGGGTCGCGTTGACAACAGGCGTATCGAGGACGACACCGTTGAGACTGACCCGGCCTTCCATGATCATGCGCTCGATATCGCGGCGGGACGCAACGCCGGCGCGCGCCAGGATCTTGGAGATGCGCTGCGGCTCGTCGGCGCTTGCGACGGCGGGCTTCGGACCAGCCTTGGGCGGACGCGAGGCTCCGGCCTGAGGCGCTGCCGCCTTCTTGCCAGCGAAATTAGGTTTCTTGTCCCGGCCAGCGGGCTTGCCGCCAGGCCGTGTGGGCTTGTCTTTGGATGTCATTTGTGTTGCCTGCCTTTTGCGGCTGTCCTATCAGGTCAAAGCCCGTGGGTTAAGAGAAATTATTGTTTGAGCGATGGCTGATACGACACGCTTCATGGATGCGGCCCTGGAAGAGGCCAAAAAAGCGGGCCAGCGCGGCGAAGTGCCGATCGGCGCCGTCATCGTTTTCGATGGCGAGATCATCGCGCGCGCCGGAAATCGTACCCGCGAACTCAACGATGTAACCGCCCATGCCGAGGTCGTTGCCATTCGCGAAGCGTCCATTGTGCTCAATGACGAGCGGCTGAGCGGCGCCGACCTCTATGTCACCCTGGAGCCATGCACGATGTGTGCGGCGGCAATTTCCTTTGCCCGCATCCGTCGCCTCTATTATGGCGCCGAAGACCCAAAGGGTGGTGCTGTCGACAGCGGCGTGCGCTTTTACGGCTCGCCGACATGCCATCACGTGCCCGACGTCTATTCAGGGCTCGCCGAGCGCGAAGCCGCGGACATTCTCAAGGGGTTCTTTGCCGGAAAACGCTGAGGCGAGCAAACCTCTCAGCCGGCTGCAAAGGACTCGAGTGCCGGGCCTGCGAGCCGATACCGCGTCCACTCCGACATCGGCTCGGCGCCGACGGCCTCGTAAACGCGAATTGCCGGCTCGTTCCAATCGAGCACGCTCCACTCGAAGCGGCCACACCCTTCCTCGACGGCGATCCTGGCGAGATGCTTCAAAAGCATCTTGCCGGCGCCGGAACCGCGGCAATCCGGTGTGACATAGAGGTCTTCGAGATAGAGCCCCTTGCGGGCCTGCCAGGTGGAATAGTTGTAGAACCACATGGCGAAACCGGCCGGCTTGCCGTCCTTCTCGCAGATCACCGCACGGGTGAGCGCGTCCGGACCAAAGAGCGACGCCTGCAACTGTTCAACGGTTGCCTCGACCGCGTCAGGTTCCTTCTCGTAGATGGCCAGTTCGGTGATGAAGCGCAGGATGGTTTCGGCGTCTTCCGGTCGCGCGTCGCGAATGCTGATCGTCATGATTTAGAAGGGCCAGTACCACTTGCTGCCGCTATTCTTGACCTGCGCTTCCTTCTTGCGGCGGCGCTCCTTGGTCTTCTCCGGCTCGCCCAGGTCAGCCTCGGAACCTTCCGGAAGGCGGCGGTATTCGAGCGGCGGATCGCTCAGGAAACGGCGCTTGTCGGAGTAGGCGCCCATCTCGATCTTGCGCGCTTCGCGGTAGGCTTCCTGCTGCTCCTTGGCCGAAAGGCGGCGGCCATTGGCGCTGGCCTTGGCGAGCGGCGAAACATAGTTCGGGTTATTCTTGTTGGCGTCGGCTTCTTCGCGCAGACGGTTGCGGGCCTCTTCCGGAGACTCGACCCATTCCGGATTCGCTTCTCGGGTGGCAAGCGATTTCTGCGGCTCCACGAGCGCCGTCTGCTGGCCGGACGGAGGCAGCACCAAGCCAGGGCGGGGCTGATACTTGACCGGAGCACCGCTCTTGGGAGCAATGCTGACGGCGCTTCCGAGATCGTCCATCAGCTGCTCGCCGGCGGTCTTGTCGGTGCCGTAGGTTGGGCCGCCGATGCAGCCGGAAAGCACCAGACCGCTCGTCAGAATAGCGGCAACGCCAGCAAACAGTCGCAACTCTCGCGTCATTTCCATGAAATTCCTTCCAGCCGGCCACCGTCACGTGCGCGGCCACTCAGCGCCCATGGCGGATAAATCCGCCAAATTTCGGGCAGGTTTTACCGGATGAATGCGGCAAGCGCAATTCATCCGGCAAATGATCCCTTAAGCCTTGAAGCCAAGTTCCCGAAGTGCGGCAGCATCACGGGCAGACACCTCAGGGTAGAGCGCGTCTGAACCGACATCGGTGGTGATCCGCCAGGAGCGGGCGCACTTGCGGCCGACAGCCGCCTTAGGCACGACACTGACCTTGGCGACCTCAGGCAGACGGAAGGCGTCGGCAGGGCCCTCGCCCGCGTCCACCGTGATCGACGAGGTGATGCAGATCTCGGCGAAATCTTCGCCTTCGAGCGCCTTCAACAGCTCCGGGTCGGCGATGTGGACGACCGGAGCAGCCTCAAGCGACGAACCGATGCGCTTTTCGCGACGTTCGATTTCCAGCGCACCCGTGACGACCGTGCGGACAGCGCGGATCTTTTCCCACTTCGCCTCGAGAGCGTCGTTCTTCCATTCCGCCGGGATTGCCGGGAACTGTTCGAGATGAACAGAGACCGCGTCGGGATTGCGCGACAGCCAGGCTTCTTCGCAGGTGAAGGGCAGCATCGGCGCCAGCCACAGCACGAGGCTATCGAACAGCTTGCGGATGACGGCGAGCGCCGAGCGGCGACGAAGGCTCGAGGGTGCGTCGCAATAGAGCGCATCCTTGCGCACGTCGAAATAGAAGGCGGAAAGCTCGACGTTCGAGAAATCGATCAGCGAGCGGGCGATCCGCTTGAAGTCGAACGCATCATAACCTTCGCGAACGACCTGATCGAGCTCGGCCAGGCGGTGCAGCATCAGCTTTTCCAGCTCGGGCAGCTCGGCGTAGGCGATCTCCTCGCCCTTGTCGTGCGCCAGCGTGCCCAGCATCCAGCGGATGGTGTTGCGCAGCTTGCGATAGGCGTCGATGTTGGTCTGGATGATCGTCTTGCCGAGGCGCTGATCTTCCCAATAGTCCGTGGTCATCACCCAGAGGCGCAGGATATCGGCGCCGGCGTCCTTCATCACTTCCTGCGGGGTGACGGTGTTGCCCTTCGACTTCGACATCTTCTCGCCCTTCTCATCCATGGTGAAACCATGGGTGACAACGGCGTTGTAGGGCGCACGACCGCGCGTCGCGCAGGATTCGAGCAGCGACGAGTGGAACCAGCCGCGATGCTGGTCGGAGCCTTCGAGATAGACGTCGGCCGGCCACTTCAGATCAGGACGATCTTCAAGTGTGAACGTATGCGTCGAGCCTGAATCAAACCAGACGTCGAGAATGTCCATGACCTGGTGCCACTTTTCGTGGTCGTGGTCATTGCCGAGGAAGCGGTCCTTGGCACCTTCGGCAAACCAGGCGTCCGCACCTTCCTGCTCAAAGGCTTCCAGAATGCGGGCGTTGACCGCTTCGTCGACCAGGATCTCGCCCTGCTCGCCGGCAAAGATCGCGATCGGCACGCCCCAGGCGCGCTGACGCGAGAGCACCCAGTCCGGACGGCCCTCGATCATGGCACGCAGGCGGTTTTGGCCGGCACCCGGCACGAAGCGGGTGTCGTCGATGGCAGACAGCGCGCGCGAGCGCAGCGTCGTGCCGTCGCCGAAGCCCTTGTCCATGTAGACGAACCACTGCGGCGTGTTGCGGAAGATCACCGGCTTCTTGGAGCGCCAGGAATGCGGATAGGAATGCTTCAGGCGGCCGCGTGCAAACAGCGCATGGCGGGCGATCAGCGCCTTGATCACGCGATCATTGGCGTCGCCCTTCTTGCCCTTGTCGTCAAGCACGCGGCCGGCGCCGCCTTCGGCGTCCGGGCCGAAGCCGTGGGCATCAGCGGTAAAGTAGCCGGCGTCGTCGACGGTGAACGGGATCGCCGAGGAGATGCCACGGGCTTCAAGCGCGCGGGCATTGTCCATCCAGGCGTCAAAGTCCTCGCGGCCGTGGCTGGGCGCCGTGTGCACGAAGCCGGTGCCGGCATCGTCGGTCACATGGTCGCCGTCGAGCAGCGGCACCTTGAAGGCGTAACCGCCACCGAGGCCATGCAACGGATGGGCGCAGGTGACGGCCGCCAGTTCGGCGCCTTCGATGTCGCGGACGAAATTGAAGGTGAGCTTGGCCTTGGCAGCGGACTCGTCGGCCAGGCGCTTGGCGAAGATCAGCTTCTCGCCGGGCTGCGGTCCGAAGTCGTTCTCGGCGGTCGCAACTTCATAGAGGCCGTAGGCGTAGCGCGACGAGAAGGCAATGGCGCGGTTGCCCGGGATGGTCCAGGGCGTGGTCGTCCAGATCACGACGAAGGTACCGGCCAGATCTGCCGCACCTTCGGTGACCGGGAATTTCACCCAGATCATGTCGCTTTCGACATCGGCATATTCGACTTCGGCTTCGGCCAGCGCCGTGCGCTCGACGACCGACCACATCACCGGCTTGGAGCCGCGATAGAGCTGGCCCATCTTGGCGATCTTCATCAGTTCGCCGGCGATGCGCGCTTCGGCGTGGAAGTTCATCGTCGTGTAGGGATTGTCGAAGTCGCCCTCGATGCCAAGACGCTTGAACTCTTCCGCCTGGATCTGGATCCAGCCGGCGGCAAAGTCGCGGCATTCCCTGCGGAATTCATTGACCGGAACCTCGTCCTTGTTCTGGCCCTTTTCGCGATACTTCTCCTCGATCTTCCATTCGATCGGAAGGCCATGGCAATCCCAGCCCGGCACGTAGTTGGCGTCGAAGCCGCGCATCTGGAACGAGCGGTTGATGACATCCTTGAGGATCTTGTTCAGCGCGTGGCCGATATGGATGTTGCCGTTGGCATAGGGAGGGCCGTCATGCAGCACGAATTTCTCGCGACCGGCGGCCGAGGCACGCAGCTTCTTGTAGAGGCCCATCTTCTGCCAGCGGGCAACTGCTTCCGGCTCCTTCTGCGGCAGGCCGGCGCGCATCGGAAACTCCGTCTGCGGCAGGTAGAGGGTGGAGGAATAGTCGATCTTCTCAGCGGTCTCTGTCATGGTCTTTGCAATCATCTTTTCCGCGCGGATCATCGCGCATGCGAAAGGGTGGTATCTGGCGCATAACCCCGAAATCCGGATCGATTTTCGGAAGGGATCATGCGCAGCTTCAAAGTTTCAGAGCGACCTTGGCGCATCCAGGAGACGCGCGGCGCTCTAGAAATGACTGGGGCGTCGGAAACGCCGAAATCCCGGACCTTCCGGCGGCCTAGTGCGCGCGGAAAGCCGGGCCAATAATTCGCTGATCGATGGTCAGTCGACGGTGCCGGGTCATGGTGGCCGGTTGTTTAAGGCGTTTTCGGCCTTTTGAAAAGGTCCGCCGCTTCGGCGCGGCGGATTTCTTTCAAGCTAAGCTGATCCGGCGGTCGATGTCGCTCAAGGGCGCAACGCCGGAGAGCAACGCCCTCGCCTCTTCCTCGTCCTGCCGAATCTGGGTCACCAGCGGATCGAGCCCGTCGAACTTCAGCTCGTCGCGCAGGTGACCGAAGAACGAAACCGAACAGACTTCGCCATAGAGATCGCCGGAAAAATCGAAGACGAAGGTCTCGAGCAGAGCCTCGCCGTCGCTGTCGACGGTCGGGCGCCGGCCAAAGCTCGCGACACCATCATGCAACGAGCCGTCGGCCCGGCGGAAGCGCACCGCATAAATGCCGGCCTTAAGCTCGACTTCCGGGGGCAGTCGCATATTGGCGGTGGGATAGCCGAGCGTGCGTCCGAGCTTCTTGCCGTCGATCACCTCGGCCTCGACCGTGTAGCGATAGCCGAGCAAACCGGCGGCATGGGAAACGTCACCCTGCCCGAGCAACGAGCGAATGAAGCTCGAGGAGATCACCGAGGCGTTCTCGTCGCGGAAGGCATCGACCAGAGTGACGCCAAAACCGTTGTCGCCGCCCGCAGCCATCAGGAAGGCCGGACCGCCTTCGCGCCCCTTGCCGAAATGGAAATCGAAGCCGGTAACCACATGCGAGGCATGCAGCCATTCCAGGAGGACCCGATGGATGAAATCGGAAGCGGAGAGTTCGGAGAAGGTGCGGTCGAACGGATATTCGATGACGGCGCCAAACCCCATGCCTTCAAGGATGCGGGCCTTCAAGGGCGCGGGCGTCAGTCGGAACACCGGCGTGTCCGGCCGAAAGACGGTGCGCGGATGCGGCTCGAAGGTCAGCACCAGCGCGGGCACGCCCCGGGTCTTGGCTTCGTCCAGCGCCCGTTCCAGCACGGATTGATGGCCGCGGTGAACACCGTCGAAATTGCCGATGGCGACAACGCCGCCGCGCAGACGCTCGGGCAGCGGATCGCGGGTCTCGTTGCGATGAAAAACCGTCATCTCAGTCTTCCCGTCAGGCGAGCCTTGGCATCCACCACTTCGGCGAGGCGCCTTCCTTTTTCAGGAAGGCAGCGAGCTTCGCCTCGTCGGTCCGGCTTTCGTTCATGTATTCCTGCGCGTGAATGCCGGCGCTGATGTAGAGCAGGTCGAAGCCGGCATCCTGGGCGCCCTTGACGTCGGTCGGCATGCCGTCGCCGATGGCAATGATACGCGACAGATCGAGCCCGCCGCGAACGGCCTTGGCCTCCGTCAGCGCGGCGCGGTAGATGGCGATGTAGGGCTTTCCGGCAATGCGCGCTTCGCCGCCCAGTTCTTCATACAGCTTGGCAATGGCGCCAGCGCACGGGATCAGTCGATGTCCGCGCTCGACCACCAGGTCCGGGTTGGCGCAGATGAAGGGGATCTTGCGCTTGGCAAGGCCGGTCAAGGTCGCACGGTAGTGCTCCGGCGTTTCGGTTTCATCATCATAGAAGCCGGCGCAGACGACGGTCTTGGCATCTTCCGACGAGACGATTTCGGTTCCGAGACCTTCGAGCAGCGGCAGATCGCGTTCGGCGCCGATGAAGAAGATCTTCTTTTCGGCCGCGGCGATCAACGCGCGGGTCACATCGCCTGATGTCACGATGCGATCATAGGCTTCGTCGGGAACGCCAAGCCCGCGGATCTGCACCTTGACGCCGGGACTCGGGCGCGGTGAATTGGTGATCAGAACGACCGTCAACCCAGCAGCCCGCGCTTCCGCCAGGGCCTCACAGGCCGACGCAAACGCCTGGACGCCGTTGTGGAGAACACCCCAGACGTCACAGAGCACGACGTCGTAGCGCCCTGCGATTTCCCGAAAACTGTTGATCCTTGCGGCCATGCGGGCTTCCTGCAAACTCGGTTTCCGGCTTGCATGGCAAGGAAGGGGCGAGAATACAAGCCTCGGCCCACGAAAAACGCCGCCATTCCCAAGGATTCGACGCCCGCTCGCTGCACGCGCCGAGAAGGCGGCTCGCAGTCTATCGGACGTCGGATGTAAACCGCGGCACCAAGGACCGAAATGGCGAGCGGACCGGACCTCCGCACCAGGCCAGATTTTCGCGACCGACTTGCCCAAATTCCGACGGTTTCATGCAATAGGCAACCGAACCTTCCGGCTCGGCCGCCGTTCGTTGCCTTTCATGCGCCGCCGATAACCATGTCGTCTGAAATTTTTTGAACGGCCAATCCTTGACTCACACCGGACCCAGCCTTATCTCGGCCTCGCTAGCACTCGACAAATGAGAGTGCTAACACCCATCCATCGGGTCGATGAGCGATCCGTAATGTCATTTGATCGAGGGATTAGACTAATGGCAAGCACCAATTTCCGCCCGCTGCACGACCGCGTTGTCGTCCGCCGCGTCGAGTCTGAGGAAAAGACAAAGGGCGGCATCATCATTCCGGACACCGCTAAGGAAAAGCCGCAGGAAGGCGAAATCGTCGCTGTTGGCTCGGGCGCCCGTGACGAAAGCGGCAAGGTTGTCGCACTCGACGTCAAGGCTGGCGACCGCGTTCTGTTCGGCAAGTGGTCGGGCACCGAAGTCAAGATCAACGGCGAAGACCTTCTCATCATGAAGGAAGCCGACATCATGGGCATCATCGGCTGATCAGCCGTCGTCCACACCTTTTCATGACAACCAATGGGCAATGAGCCCGGGAGTTTTCTCAAATGGCTGCAAAAGAAATTAAATTCGGCCGCACCGCGCGCGAAAAGATGCTGCGTGGCGTCGATATCCTCGCTGACGCCGTAAAGGTCACGCTCGGCCCGAAGGGTCGTAACGTCATCATCGACAAGTCCTTCGGCGCTCCGCGCATCACCAAGGACGGCGTATCGGTCGCCAAGGAAATCGAACTCGAAGACAAGTTCGAAAACATGGGCGCCCAGATGGTCCGCGAAGTTGCTTCGAAGACCAACGACATCGCTGGCGACGGCACCACGACTGCAACCGTTCTGGCCCAGGCGATCGTTCGCGAAGGCGCCAAGGCCGTTGCTGCCGGCATGAACCCGATGGACCTGAAGCGCGGCATCGACCTCGCTGTCACCGAAGTCGTCAAGGATCTCCAGGCCAAGGCCAAGAAGATCAACACTTCGGAAGAAGTTGCACAGGTCGGCACGATCTCGGCCAACGGCGAGCGTCAGATCGGCCTCGACATTGCTGAAGCAATGCAGAAGGTCGGCAACGAAGGCGTCATCACGGTTGAAGAAGCCAAGACCGCCGAAACCGAACTCGAAGTCGTCGAAGGCATGCAGTTCGACCGCGGCTACCTGTCGCCGTACTTCGTCACCAACCCGGAAAAGATGGTTGCTGACCTCGACGACGTCTACGTTCTCCTCCACGAGAAGAAGCTCTCGAACCTGCAGGCCATGCTACCGGTTCTCGAAGCTGTCGTTCAGACCGGCAAGCCGCTCCTCATCATCGCTGAAGACGTCGAAGGCGAAGCTCTTGCTACGCTCGTCGTCAACAAGCTGCGTGGCGGCCTGAAGATCGCTGCTGTCAAGGCTCCGGGCTTCGGCGATCGCCGCAAGGCCATGCTCGAAGACATCGCCATCCTGACCGGTGGTACCGTGATCTCCGAAGACCTCGGCATCAAGCTCGAAAACGTCACGCTCGACATGCTCGGCCGTGCGAAGAAGGTTTCGATCTCCAAGGAAAACACCACCATCGTCGATGGTGCTGGCCAGAAGAGCGACATCGAAGGCCGCGTTGCCCAGATCAAGGCTCAGATCGAAGACACCACTTCTGACTACGACCGCGAAAAGCTGCAGGAACGTCTTGCCAAGCTCGCTGGCGGCGTTGCCGTGATCCGCGTTGGCGGCTCGACGGAAGTCGAAGTTAAGGAAAAGAAGGACCGCATCGACGACGCTCTGAACGCGACGCGCGCTGCTGTTCAGGAAGGCATCGTACCGGGCGGCGGCGTTGCCCTGCTGCGTTCTTCCGTCAAGATCACCGTCAAGGGTGTGAACGACGACCAGGAAGCCGGCATCAACATCGTTCGTCGCGCTCTGCAGGCTCCGGCCCGCCAGATCGCCGAGAACGCTGGTGACGAAGCTTCGATCGTTGTCGGCAAGATCCTCGACAAGGACCAGGACAACTTCGGCTACAACGCCCAGACCGGCGAGTATGGCGACATGATCGCCATGGGCATCATCGACCCGGTCAAGGTCGTTCGCACCGCCCTTCAGGACGCAGCTTCGGTTGCTGGCCTCCTCGTCACGACGGAAGCCATGATCGCCGAACTGCCGAAGAAGGACGCTCCGTCAATGCCGGGCGGCATGGGCGGCATGGGCGGCATGGACATGATGTGATAAGGCGCCAGCCTTAATCGCAGCACTGTCCATAAAGCTTCGCCCATGCACTAAGAGCGGTTCAGCGCGTCAAGCGCGCTGAACGGGCGGCATGGACATGATGTGATAAGGCGCCAGCCTTGTCGCGGACCTGTTCAAGCAGATCCACGATGATCCATTCGGATCGGAAAGGGCGACCCTCGGGTCGCCCTTTCTTGTTTTTGTAGGCGTTGATGGGTCGCGGCTCACGCGCACGTCAAAGCTGTCCTCAGGAAAAAATACCCGGCGACTGCAGCAGCACTAAAAAAGCGTTGAAGTCGAAAAAAAACGAACTATAACAACGCCCCAAGTGGACAGAGATTCACGAGAGACTGGATGGCGGGCCTAAAGCGAGCGAAAAATAGCTCAAACTTTTCATATTAACTGTGTGTCCAAGCTCTCTTTGAGAATATCACGCAAAGCATATAAGTATTTAATCGCAAATTAAGCCGGCCTTTCCTGCGAAATCATTTCGCTTGGCGAGCTACGTCACAGTTTGGTGACCTTTCCGTACAGAAAGACGCAAACGACTTATCGTTCGTGTTCTTCTTGCTATGGGTTGATGGCTGGCGAGGGTTGTATAGTGGGGATGTGCCTGCCTGGTCGAACAACGACAGTCGACAGGGGCCGTGCTGGGGTAGACCGTGTTTAAGATCACGAGAACAAATTCAGTTCCCCTCGGTGTCCCGGGACAAATGCATTCCGGGCTTCCGCATCAGGAATTCCTGGAACAGTTCTGCGTGTCCGAAGGCTGGGCGGGAGACCTTTCGACGGGCCTGTTCCAGCTCGGCGAAAAGGCATCGGCCATCCATGGCCTCAACGAGAGCGAATGCGGGCTGCTCAATTTCGTTCGCTGCTACGACCCGGCCGACCGCAATCACGTGCTAGAGCTTTTCGAGCAGGCGGCAACCAGCTGCTCATCCTTCTGCTTCTCCACGACGATCAGCCTCGAATCCGGCCACAAGCAGCCGGTGTTCTGCATCGGCGAATCCTCGGGCCTCGAGGAGCGCTACTCAGGCACGATCCACGGCATCTTCTTCTTCCCACGCTTCCTCGTCGAAGGCGCAGGCAAGGCTCTGCTGCGCCAGTAGGCGCGTCTCGTCATTTTCGGACGGCTTGGCAGCCGCGGGAGCGGCATTCCCGAGGGTAAGACGCAACGGCTCCCCTCAGGCGGCCGCCACCTTGGACCGCCCGGAAACGAGGCTCGAGATCGGCGCCGGCCGGCCGAGCAGGTAGCCTTGCGCTTCGTCACAGCCTTCCGCCTGCAGGATATCGAGCTGCGTCTGTGTCTCGACGCCTTCGGCCAGAACGGGAACGGATAGGCTCTGCCCGAGAGCGAGGATGGCACGGACAATTGCCTTTGCCTGCGGGCTTGCCTCGACTTCCCACATGAAGCTCTTGTCGAGCTTGATCTTGTCAAACGGGAAGGCTCTCAGCGTCTCAAGCGACGAATAGCCGGTGCCGAAGTCGTCAATCGCGATGGTGACGCCAAGTTCCTTGATCTGGCGGAGGGTGAGCAGCGCACGCTCCTTGTCGTCGATGATCGTCGACTCGGTGATCTCGAGTTCGAGCCGCTTCGGGTCAAGGCCGGTCTCGGAAAGAACCGCTTCCACGAGGCTGACGATGTCGCCGTTGGCGAGTTGGACCGGTGAGAGATTGACGGCGATCTTGTGTGCACTTTGCCATCCTGCCGCTTCACGGCAGGCCTCGCGCAGAACCCATTCGCCGATCGGCAGGATCGCGCCGCACTCTTCGGCAAGCGGAATGAACTCGTTTGGGGGCACCATGCCGCGATCGGGATGGTGCCAGCGCAGCAGCACTTCGTAGCCGATGACGTCGCCCGACATAACCGACTTCTGCACCTGGTAATGCAGTGCCAGCTGCTTCTTCTCGATCGCATCCCAAAGGTCGTTGGCCAGGCTACGCCTTTGGCGCGCCGCCTCGTCCATCGACACCTCGTAGAAGCAGACGGTCTGGTTGAGCGCCGCCTTGGCACGGTACATCGCGAGGTCGGCATTGTTGATCAGCGTTTCGGCGGTCTCGGCATCCTGCGGATAGATGGCGACGCCCATGCTGCCGCCGGACTTCAGCTCGAAGTCGCCGAAGCGCATCTCCTCATGCAGGCTCTTTTCAATGCGGCGGACGAAATCGTTCAGCTCGGATAGGTCCTCGAAGCGCTTGACGGCGGCAAATTCGTCGCCGCCGAAGCGCGCCACGAATTCACCCTCCTGGAGCAACGATTTCATTCGCTGTGCGATCGTGACGAGCACAAAGTCGCCGGCTGCATGGCCGTGCAGGTCGTTCACTTCCTTGAACTTGTTGAGGTCGAGGCCGATGACGGCGACCTTGCGCGAGAACCAGGCGGCCGCGTCGAGTTCCTCTTCGAGGTAGCTGCTGAACTGCAGGCGGTTTGGAAGGCCGGTCAGGCTGTCGTGGCGCGCGAGGAACGAAATCTGTTCCTCGCTGTCGAGGCGTTCGGTTATGTCCTCATAGGTGCTGACCCAGCCGCCATCGGCAAGGGTGCGATGCTTGGTCAGGATCGAGCGTCCATTCGGCAACTTTTCGACGATGTCGCCACCGCCCTTGCCCACCATGTCGACGCGGTGCTTCTGGTAAAGTTCTTCCGACTTTGTCCGGGCGATTGCCGGATCGGAATAGGTGCGGGCAAAAACCTCGTCGAGGATCTGGTGGAACGTCAGGCCCTTTCCGGCCAGCGTCTCGGAAAAGCCGAAAATCTCGCGGCAGCGGCGGTTGGACAGCAGCAGACGGTCGCCGCTGTCGAAGAGGCAAATGCCCTGCGACATGTTCTCGAGCGCAATGTCGAGATTCTTGCTCACCTCGGCAATGCGATCGGCGTCGACCTTTTGCTTGGTGATGTCCTTGACGATCTTGATGAAACCCGCATGGGTCCCATCCTCGTGCAGGAACGGGTCGATCACCACATGCGCCCAGAAGCGCGTGCCATCCTTGCGGTAGCGCCAGCCTTCGCATTCGAACTTGCCATTGGCGCACGCTTCGTCGAGTGCCCTTTGCGGCAACCCCACCCGCTGGTCTTCAGACGAATAGAAGCATGCGAAATTCCTGCCGATGATTTCGTCGGCGGTATAGCCCTTGTTGGCTTCGGCTCCGGCATTCCAGCTCGCGACATGGCCTTTCACGTCGAGCATGTAGATGGCGTAATCCTTCACGCTCCGTACGAAACGGGCGAATTCGCGTTCGGAAGCGGCGGCCGAAAGCTCGGCATGGTGTGCGAAGCCGGCAGCCAGCAAAACCATCGTCAGCAGGAAGAAAGCGGTTCCGGCGATGACGAAGGCCAGGAAATGCGGCTGTATCATGCCCGCGGGCGCAGGCAACAGCAAATCGGCTTCGATCGTCACGGCGCCCATGGCGGTGAAGTGCAAGGCAACGATACCGAGTGTCATGAACAGCGTTGCCAGAACCTTGGCCTTCAGCGGTCGATCGACGAGCGCGATGGTCCGCAGCGCGCCGACATCGAACAGCGATCCGGCCACGATCGAGGCAACAACGAGCGTCCAGTCCCAGCGGATGCGGCCGGGAACATCGAGCGCCGACATGCCGAGGAAATGCATGCAGGCCACACCGAAGCCGAGAACGATGCCGCCGATAATCCAGGAGACAGGTCCCTGTGCATAGGTGGCGATCAGCAGTGCCATCGTCGTCAGAACGACCGCGACGGCCAACGACAGGGCCGTCAGATCGATCTGATAGCCGAGCACGACGCCCGGATCATAGGCAAGCATGGCGATGAAGTGGGTTGCCCAGATGCCGAAGCCGCTGGCTATGCCGGCAGCCACCGCCCAGATCGCCCTCGCCTTGCCGGCGGATGAACGCCCTCGCTGCAGCAACGTCACGGCACCGTAGCTCGAGAGGAAGCAGATGAGGGCGGCGAGCACGACCAGCTTGAGATCATGCTCGACCACGAGGCATGTGAGAACCTTGAACATCGCCAAACGCCTAAATGAAATTTCTGGTCCGAAAATGGATTCCCACTTCCGGTTCATCGCTTCTGTTGGCGTCCTGCCATTTAAGGAATGGTGAAAGTCGGAACGCAACGGCCGTTTCGAAACGGCACGATGCTTTCGTCCTTAACGAAGATTGAAACACCACCGCCTTGTGGTTGAACATCTCAAGCCGGCTCAATGAGACCGTGACGGTCGTGCGGCTAAGCCTGTGCCAAAAGTGCCTTCAGATCCGATTGCGGATCGGCAATGACGGACCTGTCCGGATGGATGCCGGCTTCCAGCAGCTTCTTGCCGGTGACATAGGCTTTGGCATCATTAATGGCGTCGACAGCGATGAGCTTTCCCTCGCGGAAGTACCAGACCGAAACGCTGCCTTCGCGCTGGCCGGGACGAACGATGGTTTCGTCGTGACCGAGGCCAAAACCGGCGATCTGCAGTTTCACGTCATACTGGTCCGACCAGAACCAGGGTTTTGGCGCATAAGGCTCCGTCCCGCCGGCGATGACGGCGGCAACCGCCTCGGCCTGATCCACGGCATTCTGCACCGATTCCAGGCGGATACGCATGGTGTCCCAGGGCTGGACGGCGCAATCGCCCATTGCGAAAATCGCCGGGTCGGCAGTCCGCCCATGGCTGTCGACAACGATGCCGCCAGCGGTTTCGAGGCCGGCCCCATGCGCCAGGTGATCATTGGCGGTCACGCCGATGCCGACGATAACGAGATCGACCGGCAGCACCGAACCGTCGGACAGTTCGACGCCGGTCACCCGGCCATTCTCGCCGGTGAGCCGGTTCAGGCCCGTTGCCTCGCGGACGTCGACACCGCGCGACCGATGAATTTCGCGCACGATGCCCGACGTTGCGGCGGAGGCAACGCGTTGCAGGATGCGGTCGGCCATCTCGATAACCGTCACCTCGAGCCCGAGCGTGCGCGCGACCGCGGCAGCCTCGAGGCCGATATAGCCGCCGCCGACGACGAGCGCCCGCCTGCCGGGCTTCATCTCTTCGGCCAAGAGATCGGCATCCCTGAAATCGCGGACTGTGAAAACACCGTCCAGGTCGCCGCCGACCGACGTCGGCAAACGGCGTGGGGTGGAGCCGGTTGCAAATGCAAGCGTCTCGTAGTCAAGCGACGTTCCGTCGCTCAGCGTCACGCGGCGGGCGACGCGGTCGAGTTCCGTCACGGTGGTCGAAAGCCTGACGTCGACATCGTGCTCGCCGTACCAGGCCTCAGGCCGATAGAGCAGCCTGTCGAGGCTCATCTCGCGAAGCAAGTATTTCTTGGATAACGGTGGGCGCTGATAGGGCAGGCTAGCCTCGGACGAGACGATGGTGATCGGTCTTTCGTCCTTCAACGCCCGCAGTTTGGCGACCAACGCAAAGGCGGCCTGACCACCACCGATTACAACAAGCCTTCCGGTCACGCTCTCACCCGTCATTTATCCGTCTGTACAACAAGGCGTAGCCTTTCCGCCCGAGCCTCGTCAACTCGAACGAATGGCCATACCCAGCGATCATTCAGTCCCTGGCCGGGATTTCCATGCCCTTTTGCGCTGCCGGACGCGCCAGACCGCGCTCGACCCAGGCCATCACATTCGGGAAGCTTCCGTAGTCGAGCACGTCGGCGCCGCCATAGAACCTGCGAGCGCCTTCAACCCAGGGATAGGTGGCGATATCGGCGATGGTATAGTCTTCGCCCATCAGCCATTGCCGCCCCTGGAGCCTGCCTTCCAGCACGCCCAGCAACCGCTTCGATTCATCGCGATAACGTTCGACCGGGTAGGAATTGTTGGCGACCTTGTCGGCAGCGAATTTGAAGAAGTGACCGAACTGCCCGAGCATCGGGCCGACGCCACCCATCTGGAACATCACCCAGCAGATCGTCTCATAACGCGCGGAGGCATCCGCCGGCAGAAGTTTCCCCGTCTTTTCCGCGAGATAGAGGAGGATAGCGCCGGACTCGAACAGGCCAATCGGCTCGCCACCGGGACCGTTCGGATCGACGATGGCGGGAATGCGGCCGTTCGGGTTGAGCGACAGGAATTCCGGCGACTTCTGATCGTTGGTGTCGAACGAGATCCGGTGCGCCTCATAGGGCAATCCCAGTTCTTCGAGCGCAATGGAGATCTTCACACCGTTCGGCGTCGGCAAGGAATAGAGCTGGACGATACCAGGGTTCTTCGCAGGCCAGCGCTTTGTAATCGGAAAGGCGGAAAGATCGGCCATCAAATGCTCCTCGAAACGAACGGCGCAAGCGGCGCCCGCCGCCTGCGCCGCGTAGATAAGGTCATCCGCGCGCATTTGTCAGCCGGTGAGGCAAAATTTACCGCGCTGCGATAATCGCCTTGCCCGGAAGAGAATGATGCGGCCCGCTCGCAGGCGACGATCAACGAGGAAGACATGTCCGACAAAACTGCCCGATGGCTCGCCCTTATCGGTGTGATGGCCTTTGCCCCGTCTCTTCAAGCCGAGGAAACCAGCAAACCGAAGTTCGGCCCCATGGCCGTGCCGGTTACCGTCGACAACGGCCACCTGCGGATGTCGGCGGCCCCCGACTATTGGGCGATGGCTTCGTTCTATGTGCCGCAGCAGACATCGAGCGCCTGTTCGCTTGCCTCGCTTGCAATGCTGACGAACGCGTTGCGCGGTCTGCCCGGCGGGTCGCAAGACAATCTCGTCACTCAGGACGGACTGCTGGAAGCCGTCGACAGCCGCAAATGGCGCGAGCAGACCAAGGAGGACGGCGATGGCGTCCTCTTCGCCGATCTTGTCGCCCAGACGGATGCTAGCCTTAAAGCCTTCGACATCAAGGCAGCCGTTTCGGCAGCACATGTCGGCCCGGATACGAGCGCCACGCTCGACGCATTCCGCAAGGCGCTCACGGAAAATGAGAAGTCGGCCAACGACATGATCGTCGTCTACTTCAATCAGGGTGTGGTCACCGGCGACTGGGATGGCCCGCATGTCTCGCCGATCGGCGCCTATGATGCGACACACGACCGCGTGCTGGTGATGGACATCGATCGCGAGTGGTACGTGCCCTACTGGACTGCGACCGAAACTCTGTTCAAGGCGATGCAGCGCCCTGCTCCCGCCGACCAGGGCGTGCTCGCCGGCGAGACCGGCGGCTGGGTGCACGTCTCGAAAGGTTGATGGCTGCCGCCCGAAAGCATACTGGCGCGGCGCGCTTCAGATCTTATAGCGCGTCGCGCACGGCCGAGAGGATGCGGCCGACGACCGGGTCACTGTCATGCGCCGGTTTGCGGGCACGCACCAGGCAAGCCTCCGACCGCAGGATGACGCCGTCGGTCAGGATCTTCAGGTGGTTGGCAACGAGCGTCGAGCCGGTCGAGGTGATGTCGACGATGATATCGGCGGAGCCGGAGGCCGGGGCGCCCTCAGTCGCGCCGAGGCTTTCGACGATGCGGTAGAGCTGGATGCCGTGGCTGCCGGAGAAATGGTTCTGCGTCAGCCGCCAATACTTCGTCGCGATCGCCAGGCGCCGCCCGTGGCGGGCACGGAAGTCGGCGGCGACGTCGCCGAGATCGGCCATGGTGTCGACGTCGTACCAGATCTCCGGAACGGCCACGACCACATCGGCATGGCCGAAGCCGAGGCGGGCGCAGAACTCGACGCGGGCTTCGGCATTGGCAAGGCCCTCACGCACGAGATCTTCGCCGGTCACGCCAAAATCGATCGAGCCGTTGCCGAGTTCGCGCGAGATCTCGGAGGCGGACAGGAAGGCGATCTCGACATCGTCCCAGCCTTCGACCCGGCCGCGATACGAACGGTCGTTGCCAACGGCGACGATCTTCATGCCGGCCCGCTCGAAGATGGCGGAGGCATCGTCTTTCATCCGCCCCTTGGACGGCAGGGCGATGGTGATGGTCATGCGGCACCTCCGCTGGCAGTGATCGCCGCTTCGATCCGGTCGAGCCAGAGCGAGAAGCCGACGGCGGGGATATGCTCCTGAGCGCCGAGCAATGTCAGCAGCCGGTCAAAGCGCCCGCCACCGGCAAGCACCGCCGGTGTGCCCTCGGCTTCGACTTCGAAGACGAGGCCTGTGTAGTAGTCGAGCGGACGGCCAAAGGCGGCGCGGTAACGAATGACGGAGATGTCGGCGTCGATAGCGGCAAGTGCCGCCACTCGCGCGTCAAAGCGCGAGAGCGCGCCATCGAGCGTCAGCCCGGTCTTCTCGGCAAAGCGAAAAAGGGCAGCCGGTGCTTCGGCAAGCGGCATGTCGAGCGCCAGGAATTCACGCACGAGATCAAGCGTTTCGGGATCGAGCCTCGTATTGGCCAGCTCCATCTTTTCCTTGAGGCGGCGGGCGATGTCCTGCGGAGAGCGGCTGGCATTGGTGGAATAGCCTGTTGCCTCCATCGTTTCGCCGATATGGGCGACAAGCCGCGCCTCGTCATCGAGCATGCCGTTGATCGCCAGCCGTTCGACTTCGGGGCCGAAGACACCGGCGGCTTTGGGATCGGCAAGCTCGGCCAGCAGTTTCTGCAGATGTTTCGGATCGCCGAAGGCATGGATCAGCCGCTTCTGCCAGCCGCCCGGAAGGCCGCAGGCGCCGACAACCGCTTCGAAGACCGCCTGGTCGCCGAGCGTGACCGCCAGAGGCCGCCCGGGAAGGCGATTGGCAACAACCCGCATGGCATTGCCGACTGCGCGCGCGTCGGAGGCGGCGATATCGGTATCGCCGAGATCTTCGATGCCGGCCTGATAGAATTCATTGCCGCCTTCGCGGCGCTGGCGGAACACTTCGCCGAGATAGGCATAGCGCTTGGGCGTGCCTGTCGCCGTTTCGATGTGGCGAAGGCAGACGGGAATGGTGAACTCCGGCCGCAGGCAGAGGCTCTCGCCGGTCTCGCTCTCGGTCATGAAGATGCGGCGGCGAAGGTCCTCGCCGGCCATGGCGAGAAACGGCTCCGCCGGCTGGATCACCGGCGTATCGACCCGAAGCGTGCCGAGGCTTTCGAAGTCGGCAAGCAGATCTGCGGAGAAGGCGGGAAGGTTGATCAGAGGCATCGCCGTCAGCCAGCCCTTGCCCGATCCTCGGCCTGTGCCGCGAGCATCTCGCGCACCTTTTCGACAAGCTCGCCGACGGGAACGGAGACCTGCGCCACCCGCGCCTCGCGCCAGGCGGCGTTGTCCTCGATTTCGCCCGACAGGCGCTTGCCTTCAATCAGGTCCTTGATCTGCACCAGACCGGCAGCGCGCTCGTCGCCGCCCTGGATGATCGCCAAGGGCGCACCGCGGCGGTCGGCGTATTTCAGCTGGTCGCCGAAGTTCTTCTTGTTGCCCTGGTACATCTCGGCGCGAATGCCGGCATGGCGAAGCTGCTGCACGAAGCGCTGGTAGTGGCCCATGCTGTCGATATCGCGATCCATGACGCAGACGACAACCGGAGCGACAACCTCGGCCGAACCGAGCTTGCCGAGGTTCTTGAGCGCGGTCATCAGGCGCGACACGCCGATCGAGAAACCGGTGGCCGGCACCGGCTGGCCCATGAAGCGCGAGACCAGACCGTCGTAACGACCCCCGCCGCCGACCGAACCGAAGACGACCTTTTCGCCCTTCTCGTTGGTGACGGCAAACTGCAGCTCGGCCTCGAAAACCGGGCCGGTGTAATATTCGAGACCGCGAACGACAGACGGATCGATCTTGATGCGATCGGCCTCATAGCCGGCGCTGACGACCAAGCTGCGGATGGTGTTGAGTTCCTGCACACCCTCGCCACCCTTAGCCGTGCCTGAAACGAGCGCTGCGAGTTCGTCGGCGCTTTCGGCATAGTTCTGGATACCGACGAAGAACAGAACCTTGTCGATCTGCTCACCGGTCAGACCAGCACCCTTGGTGAAGTCGCCGCTCTCGTCCTTGCGGCCTTCGCCGAGCAGCAGGCGCACCCCTTCGGGGCCGAACTTGTCTAGCTTGTCGATGGCGCGCAGCACTGTCAGGCGGGCATTGGCCTTGTCGTCGCCACCGAGGCCGATCGCCTCCATGACGCCGTCGAGAACCTTGCGGTTGTTGACCCGGATCACGTAGTCGCCACGCTTGATGCCGAGCGCTTCCATGGTGTCGGCCATCATCATGCACATTTCGGCATCCGCCTGGACGCCGGCGGCGCCGACCGTGTCGGCATCGAACTGCATGAACTGGCGAAAGCGACCCGGACCTGGCTTTTCGTTGCGGAAAACGTAGCCGGCGCGATAGGTGCGGAAGGGCAGCTGGATCTCGTTGAAATTCTCGGCGACGTGACGGGCAAGCGGCGCCGTGAGGTCGTAGCGCAGCGACATCCACTGGTCGTCGTCATCCGTCAGCGAGAATACCCCCTCGTTCGGACGGTCGCTGTCGGGCAGGAACTTTCCGAGCGCATCGGTGTATTCGAACAGCGGCGTTTCGACCGGATCGAAACCATAACGCTCGTAGACTTCGCGGATCTTGACGATCATCTCGTCGGTCGCGCGAATATCGGCGGCCGAACGATCGACAAAGCCACGCGGCAGGCGCGCCTTGAGCTTCTGCGGTTTCTTTTGTTTCTCGGTCATGGGGAGCATTCCGGACTATCTGCGGGTTTGGAGCTTTCCCTACCGGATCGAGGCATGGGCGGCAAGGGTTTGCACAGCGCAAAGCGCCTGCAAGCGCGCGTGAAGGCAGCGGCCGGGACTGCCGCCGGCGAATGACGCCTTCTCTTTGCCACAGAGCATCCTAAGTAAGAGGGCATGCGTTTCGCGGCCATCATACTCCTGTTTGTTGCAGCCCTGTTCTCGGGCGCGCCTTCGGCAATGCTGCAGGCGCAGGACCTGGCGGCCGGTTCCGCAGCAATTGCCCATCAGGCGTCGCAGATGCAGGCCCTTCACGCTGACCATGAGATAGCCTGCGAAGACGCCGGATCGTGCAAGGACCAATCGATGAAGCAGGCGCATCCTTCGCTCTGTTCGGCCTGCGTCGCAATCGGGCCGGTCACCTTGACGTTCGAGCGGGCGGGGATGACATCGTCACGCCTGGCCGCGGCAACCGAACCGGTATTGCGCGCGGTCACGATCAGACCCCTCTCACCACCACCCAAGCCCTTCGTGATTGTGTGACCGTCCTTGCGGCTCACCTTCAGGTGCACTGGCCGCGCTGACGAAATGACATTTCACATGACCGGCCGCAAAAAACGGCCGACATCTCGACGCGTGTATGGCACAGCCTCAGTCGCGCGAGATGACGATGTAATGAAGAAGGATACCATCATGTCTTTGAAAACGATCATCGCAGCCCTGGCGCTGACTGTGTCCCTCCATGCTCCCGTGTTGGCTCAGGACCACAGCAACATGCATCACGGATCGGCTGACGCGGCGGCCCCGGCGGGTGACACCTCCCCCTCCAGCAAGGCCTTCGCCGAGGCGAATGCCCGCATGCACAAGGGCATGGACATCGCCTTTACCGGCAATGCCGATGCCGACTTCGTGCGGGGCATGATCGCCCATCACCAGGGCGCGATCGACATGGCCAAGGTCGAACTCGAATACGGCAAGGACGAACAGCTGCGCAAACTGGCCGAGGACATCATCAAGGCCCAGGAGGGCGAGATAAAGATGATGAAGGATTGGCTTGCCAAGAACGGCGGCTAAACCCATTCCCGGAAAGAAGCAAATTCAAGGTTGCGGGCGCGCTAGCGCCCGCCGCATGTCCTCGACCGTCGCGCGGCAATGGCAGCCTTCGATATGGTCGTTGACGAGCCCCATGGCCTGCATGAAGGCATAGATCGTCGTCGGGCCGACGAAGGTCCAGCCGCGCTTCTTCAGGTCCTTGGAGATCCGTGTCGAGGTCGGCGTCGTCGGATTGGCGGCGATCACCTCGTAGCTGACAAATGCCGGCCGCTCGTCGGGACCAGGTTCGTGCGACCAGAAATAGGCAGCAAGCGAGCCGAACTCGGCTTGAAGCTCCTGGGCGCGCCTGGCGTTGTTGATGGTCGAGACGATCTTGCCGCGGTGGCGCACGATGCCGGCATCGCCAAGGCAACGCTCGATATCCGCATCGTCGAAGGTGGCAACCTTGTCGAAATCGAAGCCGGCGAAAGCGGCGCGAAAAGCCTCCCGCTTTCTCAGAATCGTCAACCAGGAGAGGCCGGATTGAAAGCCCTCCAGGCAGATCTTCTCGAACAGCCGCCGGTCATCCGTAACGGGCCGTCCCCACTCCTCGTCATGATAGCGTCTGTAGTCATCGAGATTGCTCTGCCAGGCGCAACGCCCAAGGCCGTCTTCGCCGATCATTATGCCCTTGGTCGTCATCATCAGCCCCGCTTCATCCTGTTCCTGCCCATTTACCATTCACAAACCAGATTCCTAAAGCGACGGATAACCCTACCCAAAGCTTTATCGGCGCTTCGCCCCTTTGACGGGCCGCCGTTTACCATTCCGTGGCGCCGCGATGACACGATCGCCCCATTGCCAAGGCGCATGCCGACCGTTCCGGCGACCCGTTCTCCGGCTGGCCGCGCCATTTTGATACGTTTCGGCGAAAGGTAGCGAGTCCGTCCGATGTTGAAAAAATCCCTTCTTGTTGCAGCATCCTTCCTCACCCTCGTCGCGGGCCAGGTGGAAGCCCAGGACCGGTACCAAAACCGGCCGCCGGTGATCGTCAGCCCCGACCTGACCGCCCCCTGGGTGATGCAGCTCGGCGGCCAGCCGCAGCAGGCGCGCCGGGTCCTCTACCGGCAGCAGATTCCGGCCACCACCCGAAAACAGTATTATCAGGGCCAGATCGTACAGCCTCAGGCAAAGCGCCGTGTCGGCGCGCCTTTGGTCCAGCCGGTCAATGCGACCCGCGCCGCCCAGCGGCCGGTCAAATCGAAGTTCGACCCGCAGTACCTGCCGCAAACCGTTGCCTATGATGGCAAGGAAAAGGCCGGCACCATCGTCATCGATACCAACAACCGCTTCCTCTATCTCGTCACGGGCAACGGCCAGGCGCGCCGCTACGGCGTCGGCGTCGGCAAGCCGGGGTTCGAATGGGCGGGCGCCCATAAGGTCACCCGCAAGGCGGAGTGGCCGAGCTGGACACCGCCGAAGGAAATGATCTCGCGCGAAGCCGCCAAGGGACACTACCTACCGGCACGCATGGACGGAGGCCCGGAAAACCCGCTTGGCGCGCGCGCCATGTATCTCGGCTCGACGCTCTACCGCATCCATGGCACCAATGCGCCCTGGACGATCGGTTATGCGGTCTCCTCGGGCTGCATCCGCATGCGCAACGAGGATGTCGTCGATCTCTATGAGAGGGTGAATGTCGGCACGAAGGTTATCGTCATATAATTGGCGCTTTGCATAGAATATTTCCCGGCGCCCGTACGTCTTGCTGTTGCCTGAACGTGATCTTCAGGCAACAGGCGGGTCTCAAGATACAAAATCCGTGATCACGTTCGATCTATCGGATGTATCCCGGACTTGAACTTAGGGCCGTTTTGCATAGCCTGCTTGCAACGAGGGCTTAGAGGGAATCGTATATGAAACGTCATGCCAGCAATTTGGTCGCGATCGCCATCGCGGCCAGCACTATTCTTGCCGCCGCCAATGCGCAGGCTTTCACGCCTGCTGCGACATCCGGAACCACTGCCAAGAACAGCGATGTCGTCCTCGTCGCGACGCAGAGAAAGCCGCCGAAACAGTTCTGGCGCACCAAGGTTCACTTCAGCACCGACGAAGCTCCCGGCACGATCATTGTCGATACCAACAACAAGTTTCTCTACTACATCGACGGTCCGAACCGCGCGACCCGCTACGGCATCGGCGTCGGTCGCGAAGGCTTCGGCTGGTCGGGTGTGGTGAAAGTGGGCCGCAAGGCGGAATGGCCGAGCTGGACACCGCCGAAGGAAATGCGCGTACGCGAAGCGGCCAAGGGTCGCATCCTGCCGGTCACCCAAGAGGGCGGCATCGACAACCCACTCGGCGCGCGCGCCATGTATCTCTACAAGGGCGGTCGCGACACCATCTTCCGCATCCACGGCACCAACCAGCCGTGGACGATCGGCCAGAACATGTCTTCAGGCTGCATCCGCATGATGAACGACGATGTCGAGCATCTCTATGAGCGCGCCGACGTCGGCACCAAGGTGATCGTCATCGGTCCCGGCAGCAAGACCGGCGACACCTACTTCAACGACCGCGGCGTCGATATCTTCCGTCAGATCTTCGGCGGCTGATCCACTCGCCAGAGACACGAATGCCGGCGCATCGCGCCGGCATTTTTCGTTTCACAACCCGGCCGGCTTCGCCCCGCCATAGGCCCAGTCAAGCAATTCGACGGTGTGGACGATCGGGATCGCCGTGCCGGTGGCGATCTGGGTGATGCAGCCGATATTGCCGGTGGCGATCACATCGGGCTTTGTCGCTGCGAGGTTCCTGACCTTGCGCGCTTTCAGCTTTTCAGAGATCTCCGGCTGCAGGATGTTGTAGGTGCCGGCTGAACCGCAACAGAGATGGCCTTCGGCCGGATCGCGCACGACGAAGCCTGCCTGCTTCAGCAATTGCTTCGGCGCCATGGTGATCTTCTGGCCATGTTGCATCGAACAGGCGGAATGATAGGTCACCGTCATCCCGCGCGGGTCCTGCGCCGGCAGGTCGAGCGTTGACAGGTACTCGGTGATGTCCTTTGCCATGGCCGAGACCCTCGCTGCCTTTTCCGCATAGGCGGGGTCGAGGCGCAGCATGTGGCCATAATCCTTGATCGTCGTGCCGCAGCCGGACGCGGTGATGATGACCGCATCGAGACCGCCCTCGTCGGCGACCTTGAGCCAGGCATCGACATTGCGTCGGGCTGCGTCAAGCGCCTGTTCCTCCCGCCCCATGTGATGGACCAACGCGCCGCAACAGCCCTCCCCGGCCGAGATGACCACCTCGATGCCGAGGCGGGTCAGGAGACGGATCGTCGCCTCGTTGATCTCCGGCTTCAAGACCGGTTGGGCGCAACCGTTCAAAAGCGCGACGCGGCCGACGCGCTTGCCGCTGGCGGCATGGGTACCCGGCATTGCGGTTTCCGAGGGCTCCGGCACCGCCTTCGGCGCCAGATCAAGCATCACGCCGAACGTCTTGAGCGCCGCGATCCGCTTCAGCACCTTGGAAAAGGGCCGTCCGAGAGCGGCCGCTTTCAATGCGAAGCGAAAGCGCGAGGGATAGGGCAAGACCTGCGCCAGCACCGCGCGGGCCAGCCTGTCCTTCAGTGGCCGCTTGTAGGTCTTTTCGATATGGATGCGGGCGTGATCGACCAGATGCATGTAGTCGACACCCGACGGGCAGGTGGTCGTACAGGCAAGACAGGACAGACAGCGATCGATATGGGTCACGGTCTCCGTGTCGGCCGCCCGGCCGTTTTCGAGCATGTCCTTGATGAGATAAATGCGGCCCCGCGGGCTGTCGAGCTCGTCGCCCAGCGTCACATAGGTGGGACAGGTGGCGGTGCAAAAACCGCAATGCACGCATTTGCGCAGGATAGCCTCGGATTCGGCCACATGCGGATCGGCAAGCTGCGCGGGCGTAAAATTGGTCTGCAAACGCTTACTCCAATGTCGGGGCCCTGCCCCTGATGCGCGTCGCGATCCCTCGGGGATCGTTTGCGGCAATTCAAGCTCTTGTTTTTCCGCGTCGTTCTCGCAAAGCCGCGTCAATCCTGCGCGGCACTTTTTAGATCATCCAGCTTTCCGGGTTGCTGATCGGTTCTTCACGGGCGGCGCGCTGCAGGCCGACGACACAGCGCACGACGATCCAGACCGCGGTGGCGATAAACCCGAGGAACCCGATCAGCAACACCATCAACAAGGCAGAGATGACGCTGAACAGCACCGCAATCCAGAACGTCCGGATCGCCCAGGTATAATGCGTCTGCACCCAGGGCGCACCCTTGCCGCGGTTGAGATAGGCAAGCACGACGCCGATGATGGCGGTGATCCCGACGGCGAAAGCGACGAGGTAGAGCACATAGATGACCTGGACGTTGACCTTGCCGGGTTCGAGCCAGCGATCGGTCTCTCTGGGAGACGGAGCCCGCGGACCGTTGTCACTCATCGATACCTCCCTCTCTCGTCATGTGTCCGTGCCTCAGGAGACTGCCTGCATCCGGCCTGGATTGAAAATCCGCTGCGGATCGAACTTCTCCCGGACGCGTTCGCTCAAAAGCGCCACCGGCGCCGGTTGCGGCTCGAACGACGGAATGGTCGCTCGAAAGGCGTCGTTTGCGCGAACAAGGGTCGCATGGCCGCCGCCGAGCGCCTTGATATAACGGCGCACCAGTGCGGCCTCGGGATCCGCCTCCATTCGCAGCCACACAAGCCCGCCCTGCCAGTCGTAGAAGGCATCGACCCCCGTCTGCAGCCGCAAGGCGGCGACCAGCTGGTGCCCCGCCGAGGGCGCAACGGAGACGCGCCAGAGCGGCCGCTCCGTGCCGTCGGCATAAGGCTTCACATCGCGGATCTCCGACCAGAGTGCCACAGTCTGCTCCTCGCCGAGCCGCGTGACCGCACCGAACCGTTGGAGCGCCTTCGACAGTTTCTCAATCCGCATCGACACGGAAGCCAGCAAACCCTCGAGCCGAAGGACGGTCGCCGCGCCGTCCGGCAGCAAGCCGCCGATGAACCGGCCGCGCACGCTCTCGGCCAGATGTGCCGCACCTGACACCTCGACCGTTTGCGCCATGGCTTCCGCCATCACGGCGGCCGCCTCGGCATCGTTTAACCCGGAGACCACGATGGTCTCGCAGGTCGGTGGCTTCGGCAGCACACGAAAGGTCAGTTCGGTCAGAATGCCGAGCGTGCCGTGGGAGCCGGCAAGCAGCTTGACCAGATCGAGGCCGGTCACATTCTTCATCACCCGGCCGCCGGCCTTGATCGCGTCGCCTCGACCATTGACGAAACGGACGCCGAGCAGGCTGTCGCGTGCGGCACCGGCGATGATGCGCCGCGGCCCGGAGACATTGGCCGCAAACACCCCACCAATCGTCGGCTCGCCGGTCGTTGCAAAGACCGGGCGATGGTCCATCGGCTCGAAGGACAGCATCTGCCGGTTTTCGGCAAGTGCCGCCTCAATCTCGGCAAGCGGCGTGCCGGCGAGCGCGCTGACGGTCATTTCCGCCGGATTGTAAGTGACGATGCCGGAGAGGCGACGGGTGGACAGCACCCGATCGGCGCGCACGGGGTTGCCGAGGCCGGATCGCGTGCCGCCGCCGATGACGGCAAGCGATGCCCTGTCAGCGGCCATCGCCCGAACGACGGTCGCAATCCCCTCTTCGCTCGCGGGTTCGAAATGCACGATCATGCGGCAGGGCGTCCTTCGAGCGGAAAGACCTTGGACGGGTTCAGGATCCATTGCGGATCGAAGGCGGCGCGCGCCGCCATCTGCTGGTCGAGATCGGTCTGGGTGAACTGATGCAGCATGAGGTCGCGCTTCTCGATGCCAACGCCATGTTCGCCGGTGAGGCATCCGCCGGCGTCGACGCAGAGCTTGAGGATGTCATTGCCGGCGCTTTCTGCGCGCGCAGCATCTTCGGGGTCATTGATGTTGTAGAGGATCAGCGGATGCATGTTGCCGTCGCCGGCATGAAACACATTGGCGACACGCAGGCCATAGGAAGCGACGATCTCGCCGGTGCGGCGCAGAACGTGGGACAACTGGCTGAGCGGCACGGTGCCGTCCATGCAGATATAGTCGGCGATGCGTCCGGTCGCGCCGAACGCCGATTTTCGCCCCTTCCAGATCAGCGCCGCCTCGAGCGCCGACTGGCTTTCCTTGATGGTGGTGACGCCATGGCGGCGGGCAACGTCGATGATGCTTGAAAGCATCGCGTCCATCTCGGCTTCCGAACCTTCGACTTCGACGATCAACAGGGCTTCGACATCGAGGGGATAGCCGGCATGGGCAAAGGCTTCGCAGATCTCGATGGCCGGCTTGTCCATGAACTCCATGGCGACGGGAATGATGCCGGAACCGATGACGTCGCCGACGCAGGCACCGGCGGCCTCCGACGAGGCAAAGCCGAACAGCACCGGGCGGGCGCCCTCGGGCTTGGCGACCAGCCGCACAGTTGCTTCCGTCACGATGCCGAGCTGCCCTTCCGAACCGCAGACGAGACCGAGCAGGTCATAGCCGGCGGCATCGAGCGCCTTGCCACCGAGATCGATGATCGTGCCGTCGAACAGAACCATCTTCACGCCCAACAGATTGTTGGTGGTGACGCCGTATTTCAGGCAATGGGCGCCACCGGAATTCATGCCGATGTTGCCGCCGATGGTGCAGGCGAGCTGTGAACTCGGATCGGGAGCATAGAAGAAGCCGTCGGCGGACACGGCTTCGGAAATATTCAGATTGGTGACGCCCGCCTGAACCGTTGCCGTGCGGTTGAAGAAGTCGATGTCGAGGATGCGCGACATCTTCGACAGCCCGATCACGACGGCGTCTTCCTGCGGGATGGCGCCGCCGGAAAGCGAGGTGCCCGCGCCGCGCGGCACGACGGGAATGCCATAACGGCTGCAGTACTTAAGAACGGCGGCAACCTGCTCGGTCGTTTCAGGCAAGGCGACAAGGAGCGGCATGCGGCGATAGGCGATGAAGGCGTCGGTCTCGAACGGCTTCAATCCGCGCTCGTCGCTGATCAGGCAGCCCGGAGGCAAGAGGTCGGCGAGGTCGGCGGCGATTTCGCGTCGGCGGGCGATGACGGCCGGTTTTGGCTGCAGAAAGCCGATCGTTTCCGCCATCAAATCCTCCGCCCAGATGTCAATTGGTTCATTTTCTTTACCACTAGGACAGCCCCCTCGCAAATGCTATTGAGCTTCTCCATTTCGGAAACAATGGCAACGATTGATGACGAATTTAGGCGATCTTGAGATTTTTGCACGCGTCGTTTCCTCCGGCAGCATGTCGGCAGCGGGCCGGACGCTCGGATTTTCCCCGGCGGTCATCTCCAAACGGATCAAGCGGCTGGAAGATCGGCTGGGCACGCGGCTCCTGCAGCGCACCACCCGGCAGATCTCGCTGACCGAGGCGGGCCAGGGCTTCTACGACCGCGTGCTCGGCATCCTGACAGGCATTGAGGAGGCGGAAGCCTATGCGTCCGGGCGCTCGTCGCAGGCGCAGGGCGTGCTTCGCATTTCGGCACCGACATCCTTTGGACGCATGCATATCGCGCCACATCTGACCGGCTTCATGAAGGACCATCTGGACCTCAAGCTGCATATCGTCTTGACCGACGACTTTACCGATATCGTCGCCGACGGCTTCGACATGGCCGTGCGCATCGGCGAGCTTACCGATTCGAGCCTGGTGGCGCGCAAGCTCGCGCCGGTCCGCCGGCTGCTTTGCGCCTCACCCGATTACATCGCCCGCAACGGCGCGCCGAGCGAGATCGGCGACCTTGCCCGGCATTTCTGCCTGCCCGCCCACAACAACGACAACTGGAAGCTCGAAGGCCCCGAAGGCTCGCTCGTCTGGCATCCCGAGGGACCGCTTGTGACCAATTCGTCGGAGATCGTGCGGGCCGCAGTGATCGCCGGCGCCGGTATTGCGCTGCGGTCCACCTGGGATATCGGCCCGGAACTGCGCAGTGGCCAATTGGTACAGGTGCTGCCGCAATGGGAAGGTTCGAAGAACCTGACGCTTTCGGCCGTTTACCCGAGCCGGCAGTTCCTGCCGGCCAAGGTGCGCCTGTTCATCGATTATCTCGCCACGCTTTACGGGCCCGTCCCCTACTGGGAGCAGTAGACACTACTTGTGCTCACCGTCGCCGTGATGGTGGCGGATACGGCGAACGATGAGCCAGACGCCGGCCACCGCGAAGGGTACCGCAAGTCCGGTCAAAAGGCCGGGATCGATCGGCAGTTCGTGGCTGACGGCCTTGGCGAGATAGCCGAACAGACCGACGACGTAATAGGAGATGGCGGCGACCGACAGGCCCTCGACGGTCTGCTGCAGCCGCAACTGCAGCTTCGCCCGCCGGTCCATCGAGTTCAACAGTGCGCTGTTCTGCCGTTCCAGTTCGACATCGACCCAGCTGCGCAGGAGCGCGGTGGCGCGCGCCAGCTTGCGCGACAGGTTCGCCTGCCGCTCTTCGACCGACTGGCAGGTGCGCATGGCCGGTGCCAGCCGGCGCTCGAGAAAGGTGCCGATCGTCTCGTAGCCGGGGACCGCCGTTTCGGCGAGCGTGCGGATGCGTTCCTGGACGATGCCGTAGTAGGCGCGGCTGGCGCCGAAGCGATAGAGGCTAAGCGCAGCCCCTGCCTCCAGATCGGCTGCAAGCCTTGTGATCTCCGCCAGCATGTCGTCCGCCTCTTCGCGGACGTTTTCCTTCATGCGCTGGGTGATCGCCGTCAGGCCGTCTTCGGTGCGACGGATCTCCGGCGATAGCGACTGCGCCAGCGGCAGGCCGACCATCGCCAGCGTGCGATAGGTTTCGATATCGAGCAGACGCTGGATCAAGGCACCGGTTCCGGCCTCGGTCATGCCGCGGTCGATCACCAGGATCTGCGTGAGGCCATCGCCGTTCTGGCGAAAGTCCGTCACGAGGATCGCCTGGCCGTTCTTCGTCTCACTGTAACAGAGGCTGGTCGGGTCGAAGACCTTGATCGCCTCGCGGGTTTCCGGAGAATCGGCCCGGATCTCCAGACGAATGCCCGAGATGAGCGAGCCGGGCGGCGAAAAGCCGTCGCCGAACGGATGGATCTCCACCTCGCCGCCGAACCGTTCCGGCGCCGGGCCATCCCAGAAATAGGTCGAAAATTCCGTATGCCGCTCCCAGCGCAACGTGCCCTGCCCCCAGGCCATGGCATGATGGTTGGCATCGCGTCCGGGCGGGGCGATGCCGCGCGAGCGCGACAGTTCCGACAGAACCGCATGGTCGACGATCGAGCCGCCCTCGGTCATGAAGGCGAGCTGAAAGATCACGCGCGGCGTCGCCACCAGGGCGTAAGGCCGCGAATGGACCTCGCCCAGTGCCTGCGCCCGCATCGGCGCGACCGGAAATGCAAAACTTCCCTTAGCCATGAAGCGCTTTGTCCCCCTCACGCGTTCATCATCACTTTCTTATCAATCGAATGAGCAAAAGCAAAAGGACGCATTGCCGCAGTTTGACTTTTGTCAGGCTTGGCGGACCAAGGGGCGAAGTGGACAAGGAAATTGACCAGTTGACTGCCGATGCCTAGATTGCCGCGCATGGGAGACCCAAGCGTGACCGAAGACCAGATCGACCTCTATGCCCGCATCAGCCACAGCCGCACGGCGGACGAGGTGGTCCAGCAGATCGAGCTTCTCATCCTCGAAGGCATCCTGCGTGACGGCGACCGCTTGCCCGGCGAACGGGAATTGTCGAAGCGCTTCGACGTATCGCGGCCGATCCTGCGCGAAGCGCTGAAGGAACTGGAGGCGCGCGGGCTCGTCGAGAGCCGCCACGGCGGCGGCACCTTCGTTGCCGATGTCGTCGGCGAAGTCTTCTCCAAGCCGCTGATCGAGCTGATCGGCCGCCACCACAAGGCGACGCAGGACTATCTCGAATATCGCCGGGAGCTCGAAGGCCTGACCGCGGAGCTGGCAGCAAGCCGCGCCACCGACTTCGACCGCGACATCCTCACCCGCATCATCGAGCGCATGCGGACTGCCCACCGCGATGGCGATTTCAACGATGAGCTTGCCTCAGACGTCGAATTGCACCAGGCGATCGGCGAAAGTGCCCACAACATCATACTGATGCACACGCTGCGCGCCTGCTATCGGCTGCTGACGCAGGGGATCTTCTTTCACCGCAACTCGGTCTTCGATGCGCCCGGCGCGCGCGACCGGCTGCTCGCCCAGCATGAAGCGATCTACGACGCGATCATGGCCGGCGACCCGAAAGCCGCCAAGGCCGCAGCCCAAAGCCACATCGATTTTGTCGCAGCCTCCACCCGCGAGGCGGAGCGCACCGGCGAATGGGCACGCATCGCCCGGCTGCGGCTGCAGCAACGCGACCAGGCGAGCTGAAAGCCAGGCCAACGCCCGGCTGCCGCCCTGCTGGCAAAGCCGGCGCGAAGGAACCATATTCTGTCGCATAGGGACCACAGTTGGCAGCGAAGCTGACCGCATATCCGGCGGCCGACGCTGTGCGACATTTACACACAACGCGACGCTGGCATACTGGCCGGTAAACCTAGAGAACACTGATTCGCTAAGAGGAGAGCAAACGACCTTGAACTTCCTGAACCGGCTCGCATCCGATGTGCAGCTTATGCTGCGTCGACCGGCGCGCATGCAATATGCGGCGCTCTGTTACCGGGTTCGCAAGAAGTCCAAGGCGCTTGAGATTCTGCTGATCACCAGCCGCGACACCGGCCGCTGGGTCATTCCCAAGGGCTGGCCGATGCAGGGCAAGCGCGCCCACGAGGTGGCCGAGCGCGAAGCCTACGAGGAGGCCGGCGTCAAGGGCCGGGTCCAGAAGACGCCAGCCGGGTTCTATCTCTACAAGAAACGCATGGATCACGGCCTGAAGATTTCGGTCAAGGTCCAGGTGCATGCGCTCGAAGTCGACGACCTCTGCAAGCATTTTCCCGAAGAGGGCGTGCGCAAGCTGGAATGGGTCGGCTACGAAGAAGCCGCCAGTCGCGTCGCGGAACCGACACTGAAGGAGCTTATCCTCGCCTTCGGCCACCGCGTGGCGATCCCGCCCTCGCCGGCACCCAAGGCCGTCAACGGCTAGCCACCACCGGCGATATCTTCGGTCATTGTTTGCACAGCTTTGCAGACATCATCAATTCCGCTTGAAAGCGCTTCACGGTGGCAGTAGTGGCCATGGTGAAAAGGGAGACCACCATTGCCAAAGTCGCGCATGCGCCTTGAAAAGCAGACGCTCGACAAGGATCTGGACAAGTTCAGCCTTGCCGAGGAGGCGTCGCAGCAGGTGATGCGCGGCCTGGCCGCACCCGGCCTTGCCCTCCTGTTCCTCTTGCTCAGCATGGCCTTTGCCGCGAGCTTCGTCACGAACTCGGCCACCGCGCCGATCATCATCGCCGCAGCCGCGATCGCCGGCTACATGGCAATGAACATCGGCGCCAACGACGTCACCAACAACGTCGGTGCGGCCGTCGGCGCCAAGGCGATGTCGATGGTGACGGCGCTGACGATCGCCGCCGTCTTCGAAATCGCCGGCGCCATGCTGGCCGGCCGCCAGGTCACTCTGACCGTCGAGGCGGGCATCTTATACGGCGAGCATATTCTCGGGCCGCAGACCATCGTCTGGGTGATGATGGCGGCGCTGGCCTCGTCTGCCGTCTGGATCAATATCGCCACCTATTCCGGCGCACCGGTGTCGACGACCCATTCGATCATCGGCGGCATCGTCGGCGCCGGCATTGCGGCGGCGGGCGTCTCCAGCGTGCAATGGTGGACGCTTGCGGGGATTACAGCCAGCTGGTCGGTTTCACCAGTTCTCGGCGGCGTCATTGCCGCCGCCTTCCTTGCCTTCCTCAAGGAATTCATCATCTACCGCGAGGACAAGATCGCGTCGGCCCGACGCTGGATGCCGGTGCTTATGGGCGTGACGGCCGGCAGTTTCACCACCTATTTCGCCGTGATCGCGCTGGTTCAGGTTGCTGCGATCTCTTTGAAGGTGGGCTTCGGCCTCGGCCTTGTCGTCGGCATCGCCACCTATTTCCTCAGCAAGCCTTGGATCCGCCGCCAATCGGAGGGGCTGGACAATCGCAATCAATCGCTGCGCAAGCTGTTTCGTGCGCCGCTAATCCTGTCGGCCGCACTGCTCTCCTTCGCGCATGGTGCCAATGACGTCTCCAACGCCATCGGCCCGCTCGCGGCGATCGTCTCCGCCCTCGACGGCGTCATCACCACTGAGACGGCGCCGACGCCGCTTTGGGAACTGGCGATCGGCGCCCTCGGGATATCGCTTGGCCTGCTGCTCTACGGCCCACGCCTGATCCGCGTCGTCGGCCAGGAAATCACCCGCCTCAATCCGATGCGCGCCTTCTGCGTTGCGCTGGCAACGGCTGTCACCGTGTTGTTCGCCTCGGCCTTCGGCCTGCCGATCAGCTCGACCCATACGGCGGTCGGCGCCGTTTTCGGCGTCGGCTTCTTCCGCGAATGGTATACCCGGCACTCGAAGCGTCGCCTTGAATATGTGCGCCAGAAGACCGGCCAGACAGACTTCATGGGATCGTCCGAAACCAACTTTGCCGAAGTCCGCCGCCGCCGCCTGGTCCGCCGCTCGCATTTCCTGACGATTGTTGCGGCCTGGGTCATCACCGTTCCGGCATCGGCCGCGCTTTCGGCCGCCGTCTATTTCGTTCTTTCCGCCATTTTCATCTGAAGGTATTTCCCATGCGCGCCAATTTCCGCATGCAGCGTCTTTTCGTTGAGCACCCTCTCCAGGCTGGCTCGACACAGGAAGCCACCAAGGAGCAGTTCAACTATCTGATCAACGTGCTGCGCTACGAGGAAGGCGCCTCCATTCTCGTCTTCAACGGCCGTGACGGCGAATGGCGGGCCGAGCTTTCGCTTCCGACAAAGAAGCGCCTGATGCTGACCGCGGTCGAGCAGACCCGCCCGCAGCCGGCACCTTGCGATCTCGTCTACCTCTTTGCACCGCTCAAGGTCGGTCGTCTCGACTATCTCGTGCAGAAGGCCGTCGAAATGGGCGCGGGCGTATTGCAACCGGTGATGACGCAACACGTCCAGGGCAAGATCGGCAATCTCGATCGGGTGCGCGCCAATGTCGTCGAAGCCGCAGAACAGTGCGGCGTGCTCGGCATTCCCAGTGTGGAAGAGCCCCGCCGGCTTGAAGACCTGCTGCAGGGTTGGCCTGCGGATCGTCGCATCATTTTCTGCGACGAAGGCAGCGACAGCCAGAACCCGCTGCCGATCCTCGCCGGCATCAAGGAAAGGAAGCTGGCCTTGCTGATCGGGCCCGAAGGCGGTTTTTCCGGCAGCGAGCGGACCCTACTGCGCACCCTCGATTTCGTCACCGCCATTCCACTCGGCCCCCGCATTCTCAGGGCCGATACCGCAGCGGTTGCGGCAATGGCCGTGATACAGGCAACAGTCGGTGATTGGCATTGACCGGTCGCCTGCGGCCAAGCGCGGCGCATACTTTTTTTGAATAGATCTTGAAAGAAATTGACTTGCACCGCACCTGATTACGGTTCAAGCAGCCACCATCCACTTCCGCTTTCCGGCGGAACCGCTCAAGCAAAAGAAGACGCTCATGGCCCGAGATACCACCGACCAGACGCCGGTAACCTCTGTCGCTGACCTGACCGCTTACCTCGCGGCGGGCTCGAAACCGGAGGAACGGTTCCGGATCGGAACGGAGCATGAAAAATTTGCCTTCTTTAAGGCGGACAACAGCCCTGTGCCCTATTTCGGCGACGCCAGCATCCAGGCGCTGCTCAACGGCATGGCCGCAAAGAGCGGCTGGGAACCGATCGTCGACGAGGGCAACATCATCGGCCTTGCCGAACATTCCGGCAATGGAGCGATCTCGCTGGAGCCGGGCGGCCAGTTCGAACTTTCCGGTGCGCCGCTCGAAAACCTGCACCAGACCTGCAAGGAATCGAACCAGCACCTTGCCGTTTTGCGCGAAGTTGCCGAGCCGCTCGGCATTCGCTTCCTCGGCATCGGCGGCAGCCCGAAATGGACGCTTGCCGAAACGCCGCAGATGCCGAAATCGCGCTACGGCATCATGAGCCGCTACATGCCCAAGGTCGGCACCCAGGGTCTGGACATGATGTATCGCACCTGCACGATCCAGGTGAATCTCGACTTCTCCTCGGAAGAGGACATGCGCCGCAAGATGCAGGTGTCCCTGAAGCTGCAGCCGCTGGCGACCGCTTTGTTTGCAAGCTCGCCCTTTACCGACGGCAAGCCGAACGGACTTCTGTCCTGGCGCGGCGATATCTGGCGCGACACCGACAACCAGCGCGCCGGCCTGCTGCCCTCGGCCTTTAGACCAGACTTCGGGTTCATCGACTATGTCGAGTGGGCGCTCGACGTGCCGATGTATTTCGTCGTTCGCGACGGCCACTATCACGACTGTACCCATGTCACGTTCCGCCAGTTCATGAACGGGGCGCTCAAGGGCGAGATTGCCGACTGGCAGCCGAACATGGGCGATTGGACCAATCATCTCTCGACGCTCTTCCCCGACGTGCGCCTCAAGCGCTTCCTGGAAATGCGCGGCGCCGATGGCGGCCCGTGGCGCCGAATCTGCGCGTTGCCCGCCTTCTGGGTCGGCCTGCTCTACGACGGCGAGGCGCTCGCGGCCGCCGAAGCGCTCACCCGCGACTGGACCTTCGAGGAGGTCGAGACCTTGCGTGACGCGGTGCCCGCCCAGGCGCTCAACACAAAATTCCGTGCCGGCAACCTCTACGATATCGCCCGCGAAGCGGTTTCCATCTCGCGCGGTGGCCTGAAACGGCGCAACCGTTTGAACGGCGACGGCATCGACGAAAGCCAATTCCTGGCGCCGCTCGACGAAGTGCTGGCCAAAAAGGCGACGCTCGCGGAGGATCTGCTGTCGCTCTACAACGGCCGCTGGAACGGCTCCGTCGATCCGGTCTTTGCCGAGTACCAGTACTGAGCCCGTAAGCTTGCCATTACAGCACCGCGCGTCAGGCATGACGCGCCAAGGACGCTGTAACAGCTTAAAATTGCTGCATAATTTCGCCCTTAAATCAAACTCGATTTAAGGAATTATGCAGTAAAAAGCGGTTTCCCACCTCACATTTCCCGTTATAGTGCAACGACATGCGTCGTTTGGCCGAAGGGAACCCCGGAGATGGCACCGCTTTTTGATATGTTCACGCAGGCGCAGAACGGACAGGCCACGGAGCTGATGGCCCGGCAATTCGGACTGGCCCAGGAGCAGATGGCCAAGGCCACGGCCGCACTGCTGCCGGCCTTTTCCGCCGCCTTCAAGCGCAACACGACCAACCCTTACGACTTCGGCGCGCTGCTGACGGCGATGTCCAGCGGCAACTACGCCAAATATTTCGAGGACGTCAGCCAGGCGTTCACGCCGCAAGGCATGGCCGACGGCAACGGCATTCTCGGGCAGCTCTTCGGCTCCAAGGAAATGTCGCGCGCGATCGCGGCCCAGGCGGCCCAGGTCACCGGCATCAGCCAGGAGATCTACAAGCAGATGCTGCCGGCCATGGCCGATACGCTGATGGGCGGTCTGTTCAAGCAGGCAACCGGCCAGTTTGCCGGCGCGAATGCTGCCTTTGCCAACAACCCGATGGCGACGATGATGCAGCAGTGGATGGAGGCCTCCGGCCTTGCCAGGAAGCCGGAGCCGCAAGCCACCCCCTTCGACAATCCCTTTACCCAGGCGATGCAAGGCTTCTTCACCGCCGGCAAGAAGGAAGAAGCCGCCAAGGCACCCGACTTCTTTGCCGACAATCCTTTCCTGAAGGCCTTCCAGGACATGATGCAAACGGGCGCCAGCACCACGGCCAAGCCGGCTGCGGACAACCCTGCGGTCGCCCAGTTCTCGCAGATGATGAACAGCATGTTCGACAGCGGACTGGAGATGCAGAAAGAATATCAGAAGAACATCGAGGCGCTGTTCGACAGCTACAAATCCGGCACCGGCAACAAGGCCTGAGCCCGGGCGCCCCTCACACATTCAAACTGCGCGGATAAGAAAAAGGCCCGGTACATGTCTTGGTTCATGTACCGGGCCAAGCGGCAGGGTCTATTGGCTCTACCCTGCGGGGAACGTTTGGGCGCGCGATCGTAGCGGCAGCACCGAAACTTTCGAAACTCGGAGCATGATCCGCGTTGGCGGCAGCTTGCGCGGATCATGCTCGATTGGCGCACCTCAAGCGGCGAGATGCGCCATGGGGAAATCAGTCGTGGCGAATCCCCTTGTAGAAGAGGTTCACGCGGTTTCGCGACGCGCGCGTCAGATAGCTGGCGGGATTGTCGAAGAAGGGCGAGGTGATCGCCTCGCGGACATCTTCGCGCCGCAGCCCCATATCGAGCAGATGACGGTCGTCCAGCTCATTCAGGCGCGCGATTTCGCATCGATTTTTAAACAGGCGCCATGCAGCCGTCATCACGCCGACAACGCCAGTGGCACGGGAGGCAGAGGACTGCTTTCCTGCAACGAGGTCGAGATCGAGGACGTGGTCGGTCGTGCGCATGACGGTACTCCTTTTTCAGGCACGAAGAGACCCGTCCCCTGCGCGAGGTCATACGCAGGGGTGGGCCAGGGAACTTGAGATGAACCGGCACTTGTTGCCGGCCGGGATCAATGAAATTTGCCCCTGATAGATCGCAAATCCTTATTGATCAGTCCAACGAATGTTTTTAATGATATTCATCAAACAATCTTATGGATGTATCACGGCCATGTCCGCACCGCTTGATATCGATCAGCTGCAAACCTTTGTCGCGATCGCCGACACGGGCAGCTTCACCAAGGCCGCCGACCGGGTTTTCAAGACACAGTCGGCCGTATCCATGCAGATGCGGCGCTTGGAAGAGCGCATCGGCAAGCCGCTGTTCATGAAGGACGGTCGCGGCAACCGGCTGACCGTCGAGGGCGACCGGCTGCTCAATTTCGCCCGACGGATGATCCGCCTCAACAACGAAGCGATGGCCTCCTTCGACGACAATCGGCTGGAAGGCACCTTGCGCATCGGCACGCCGGATGACTACGCCGACCGCTACATGCCCGAGATCATCGTGCGGTTTGCCAAGACGCATCCGAACGTCGAGCTCTACATCATCTGCGAACCTTCGGTGGATCTGGCGGAAAAGATGGCCAAGGGCGATCTCGACATCGCGCTGGTCACGCACAATCCGCGTGCCCGTGCCTCGGACGTGGTGCGCACGGAGCCGCTCTGTTGGGTAAGCTCGATCAACCATCCACTACCGGAAAACGCGCCGATCCCGCTTGCGGTCGGCCGACGCGACTGCCAGTGGCGGCAGGCGGCCTGTGCAGCACTCGACGCGACCGGCAAGGAATACCAGATCCTGTTTACCAGCTGGTCGTCGACGGTCGTCGCCGCTGCCGTGCTTGCCGGCATGGCGGTTTCGGTTCTGCCGGAATCAGCCCTTCGTCCGGGAATGAAGGTGCTGACGCTTGCTGATGGCTTCCCGGCGCTTGCGCCGGTACAGATCGGCATCATGAAGCGCCCGGGCCTTTCGCCGTCGCTGTCGAACGCGATCACCAACCACATCACCGCCTGCCTTGACAACATCACGCCGATCACCGTCAACGATGACATCGATGGCGATATCAAGGGCTTCCCGCGCTATCCGCGCCTGCGGCAGAGCCATATGCTTCCGGGCTGGTAAGCAGCTCGGGACACAAAAAACGGCCGCGCATCCGATGGGACGCGCGGCCTTTTTAACGCGATCCAGAGACCGGGAGGGAGGGCCGCCTGGTCCCTGCTCCGCATGTCCCGATCGGTCCCGACCGTGCCGAGCCTGCCCGACCGCAAAACCGTGAGCGCCCTAACGCGCCGCGCGAACCCTTGCCCCATCGTCCGGGTGGCTCAGCCTGGCGTGCGCAACGAGCACCTGACGGTGTTGCGGGAGCCGCCCGACGGGCATGTGCCGCTCAGGCGAGCTTCGCCTTCAGGAACTCCACGGTGCGGCTCCAGGCGAGGTCGGCTGCAGCCTTGTTGTAGCGGGCGGCCGACGTATCGTTGTTGAAGGCGTGGTTGACGCCGTCATAGACATAGATCGTCGCGTCCTTGCCATTGTCCGCCAGCGCCTTGCGATAGGCGTCAATGCCCGCGTTGATGCGTTCGTCGAGGCCGGCATAGTGCAAGAGCAGCGCGGCCTTGATCTTCGGCACGTCCTCAGCCTTGGCCTGGGCACCGTAATAGGCGACGCCGGCCTTGAGATCCGGTGAATTGACCGCAAGCCGATTGACCAGCCCGCCGCCCCAGCAGAAGCCGATCGCGCTGACCTTGCCGGTCGACTGCGCGTGCTGTTCGAGAAACGCGACGGTTGCCACCGCATCCGCATTGGTTTCGCCGGCATCGAGCGCACCGATCATCTCGCGCGCCTTGTCTTCGTCCGCCGGCGTGCCGCCCGATGGCGAAAGGAAATCAGGCGCGAGCGCGATGAAGCCTTCAAGTGCCATGCGGCGGGCGACATCGCGAATATGCGGATTGAGCCCGCGGTTCTCGTGAATGACGATGACGGCCGGCAGCTTTCCCGTCATGTTTGCCGGGCGGACCAGATAGCCCTTCATGTCGCCATCGGCACCGGGATAGGAAATGTCCTCGCCGACGATGCGATTGTCGGTGTCGGCGACCACTTCGGCTTTGGCGCTGCTGGCGGCAAGAAGCGGTGCAATGGTTGCAGCGGCTGCAGCCGAGCCGGCAAGTCCCGTCAGCGTCTCCATGAACCGGCGGCGATCCAGACTGAGATGGGTGTACTCGTCGTAAGCGTCGATCATTGCCTGCGTGATGACAGGTTTGTTCATGACGGCCTCCTTCGGTTTCTTTCCTCAACGGCAGCCCAACGGGATACCGCCCGCGACAGAATAGGTCAGCGGACGGCTCCGGATATACAAACTTGCGTTACCGCGGATGGGTG
Source organism: Sinorhizobium sp. A49 (assembly GCF_002002725.1). Lineage (GTDB taxonomy): Bacteria > Pseudomonadota > Alphaproteobacteria > Rhizobiales > Rhizobiaceae > Ensifer. The sequence continues at coordinate 98,616 of NZ_MUNW01000064.1, forward strand.
GCCAAGGTCATACCTGGCGACCGGAACATCAGCTGTTGAGGTCCAGCACGATGCGGCCGTCGATCTTGCCTTCTTCCATGCGCTGGAAGATGGCGTTGATGTTTTCGATCTTGTCCCAGGTGAAGTGGGACGCGACCTTGCCCTCGCCGGCAAATTCCAGCGATTCCTCGAGATCCTGCCGGGTGCCGACAATCGAGCCGCGGATGGTGATGCGTTTCAGGACCGTATCGAAGATCGGCACGCACATCTGGCCCGGCGGCAAGCCGACAAGCGCCATCGTTCCCTTGGAACGCAGCATGTTGAAGGCCTGCTCCATCGCCTTGGGAGCGACTGCCGTCACCAGCGCGCCATGCACGCCCCCTGTCGCCTTCTGCACTTGCTCGACAGCATCCTTGTCACGCGCATCGACGACGAGATCGGCGCCAAGCTTTCTCGCCAGCGCCAGCTTGTCCGGGAAGATATCGACGGCGGCGACGTGCATGCCCATGGCCTTGGCATATTGAACCGCCATGTGGCCAAGGCCGCCGATGCCGGAGATCAGCGCCCATTCACCGGGGCGCACTTCGGTTTCCTTTAGCCCCTTGTAGACCGTGACGCCGGCGCAAAGGATGGGGGCCGCAGGCCCGAATTCGAGTTTGTCCGGCAGGCGGCCGACGTAATCCGGATCGGCGAGGCCGTATTCTGCAAAGGTGCCATTGACGGAATAGCCGGTGTTCTGCTGGCTGCCGCACAGCGTTTCCCAGCCGGTCCGGCAGGGCGTGCAACCGCCGCAGGCGGTGTGCAGCCACGGCACGCCGACGCGGTCGCCTTCCTTCAGCCGCTTGACGCCGGCACCGAGCTTGGCGACATAACCGACGCCCTCATGGCCCGGAATGAAGGGCGGATTGGGTTTGACCGGCCAGTCGCCGTTCACCGCATGCAGATCGGTGTGGCAGACGCCGGTCGCCTGAAACTTGATCAGCACCTGGCCGGGGCCGGGCTCCGGTATCGGCATTTCCTCGATCACGAGCGGCTTGCGGAATTCGCGCACCACGGCGGCTTTCATCGTTGCGGTCATCTCGATCTCCGATGCTGTCTGTTCGACGTCGGCGCAGAGGCCCCGTTACCGGGCATGAAAGGCGCCGGCGACAGGGGCTACGCTAACAACAGCCAGACTATCCGCAAAGTAGTGACGGGCACTTGATACGCATCAAGGCGCGAAGTTCATCTTGGAAAGTGTCGCAGATCTGCGCCAGTCGTGCCGGAGCAGCACGGGTGCCGGAAGCGCTACGCGCCGCGTGAGACGCGCAAGGGGCCGGAAGACATCAAGGTGTCAGCTATTCGCCATCCAGACGGAAAGCCAGATCCACATGCCGCCGAGCGTCGCGAAGCCGGCCATGAACAGCGGGCGGCGGTAACGAATGCGGTTGCTGGTGACATGGACAAAGGCATGCAGATAGCGCGAGGCAATGAACAGCCAGGCGAGTACCAGCGAGACGATGTTATCCGCCTCGGTGATGTAGAGCAGCACGCAGCAGACGTGGAACAGCACCGGCAGTTCGAACTGGTTGGCGATGCTGTTGCGAACGACCAGGCTTTCGCCCGGCTCTTCGCGGTTCTCGCGAAACTGCGAGACCTGCACCTTGCCTGCCTTCACCAATCCGACGCGGCGGAACGACAGGAGGGCATAGAGGACGAAAACGAGCAGCACATGCGCCACCATCGGCCAGAAGATCTCGAAGCCCGTCATCGTTCTTACTCCACTCGAAACAACCCACTCAGGATAGACAGAGGCGCCGGAAGGCGCCTCATATCAGGAACGGACGAGAGCGCCGGAAGGCGCCCCCGCGAAGATGCTTAGTGCGAACCCGGATAGTTCGGGCTCTCGCGGGTGATGGTGACGTCATGGGCGTGGCTTTCGCGAAGGCCGGCGCCGGAGATGCGCACGAAGGTGGCGCGTTCCTGGTAGTCCTTGATCGTCGCGCCGCCAACATAGCCCATCGAGGCCTTCAGGCCGCCAGCGAGCTGATGCAGGACGCCGGAGACCGGACCCTTGTACGGAACCTGGCCTTCGATGCCTTCCGGAACGAGCTTCAGCGTATCGCGGACTTCCGCCTGGAAGTAGCGGTCGGCGGAGCCGCGGGCCATCGCGCCGACGGAACCCATGCCGCGATAGGCCTTGAACGAGCGGCCCTGGTAGAGGAAGACTTCGCCCGGGCTTTCGTCGGTACCGGCCAGCAGCGAACCGACCATGACGGCGGAAGCGCCGGCAGCGATCGCCTTGGCAAGGTCGCCGGAGAACTTGATGCCGCCATCGGCAATAACCGGGATGTCGGCCGCCTGAGCCGCTTCGACGGCAGCCATGATGGCCGCCAGCTGCGGAACGCCGACGCCGGCGACGATGCGCGTGGTGCAGATCGAGCCCGGGCCGATGCCGACCTTGACCGCATCGGCGCCGGCGTCGATCAACGCCCTGGTGCCATCAGCAGTGGCGACATTGCCAGCCATGATGCGAACCGAGTTCGACAGCGTCTTGACACGGGTGACCGCATCGAGGACGCGCTGCGAATGGCCGTGCGCGGTATCGACGACGATGAGGTCGACACCGGCGTCGATCAGACGCTCGGCACGCTCGAAGCCGTCATCGCCGACGGAGATGGCGGCGGCGGCGCGAAGACGTCCCTGCGCATCCTTCGAGGCGTTGGGGTTCAGCTGCGACTTCTCGATGTCCTTGACCGTGATGAGGCCGACGCAGCGACCGTCGCCGTCCACAACGAGCAGCTTTTCGATGCGGTGCATGTGCAGCAGGCGCTTGGCTTCCTGCTGGTCGACGCTTTCCTTGACGGTGATGAGGTTTTCACGCGTCATTAACTCGTAGATCTTCTGGTTCGGATCGGAGGCGAAGCGCACGTCGCGGTTGGTCAGGATGCCGACGAGACGGCCCTGCTTCTGGCCGCCATTGCCGCCGTTCTCGACGACCGGGATGCCGGAGATGCCATGCATCTTCATCAGGCCGAGCGCGTCGGCAAGCGTGCCGTCGGGACCGATGGTCACCGGATTGACGACCATGCCGCTTTCGAACTTCTTGACCTGGCGAACTTCTTCGGCCTGCTCGACCGGGGTCAGGTTGCGGTGGATGACGCCTATGCCGCCGGCCTGTGCCATGGCGATCGCCAGGCGTCCTTCGGTGACGGTATCCATGGCCGAGGACAGGATCGGGAGGTTGAGGTCGATATCCTGCGCAATGCGGGTCGAGATGTTCGTCTGTCCCGGCATGACTTCGGAATGCCCGGGCTGGAGCAGAACGTCGTCGAAGGTCAGAGCCTCCAGACCGGTTGCCGTTTCGATGATACGCGCCATGGCCAATTCCCTTCAATAACGAAAATCCCCGGGAAACGGGCTGCGATTTGCCCACCGGGTGACTTCAAAGCTTGTCTTGGAAGTTGGCGAGGGCTCGTAACACGGATATGTCAGGATGCAAATAGCAAAGCCCGGGAAATGTCCCGGGCTCCACCCATTGTTGTTGCAGAGCAACATTTCAGCCGTCAAAAGCTCAGATATCGAGCTGATAGCTTGCCGGCACGAAGCGATAACCCTGGTCCTTCACCTCGACGAAACCGACGGCGGGAAACGGCATGTGATAGCCGATGAAAGGCAGCCTTTCGCTCGCAATCATGTCGAAGACCTTGCGGCGCGAGGCGGCGGCCGCTGCCTTATCCATATCGAAGCGCACCTCCCAATCCGGTCGTTGCAGCGACAGGACATAATGATTGGCGGTATCGGCCGTCAGCATCATCGCCTTGCCGTCCGATTCGAGACGGAACACCATATGGCCGGGCGAATGGCCGAAGGCGGCGATCGCCGAAATGCCCGGAGCGACCTCAGCCCCATCGCCGATGAACGTGGCTTTCGCGGCAAGCGGCACCACCTTTTCCAGCACGCCCTTGTGACCGCCTTCTGCCGGCGTGCCGATCCGAGCCGGATCCTTCCAGAAGGCATACTCCGTTTCACCGATGATATAGCGGGCATTGGCGAAGGCCGGCTTGCCACCTTCCATCAGGCCGCCGATATGATCGCCGTGCATATGGGTGAGCACGACGGTCGACACGCCCTCGGGTGTGTAGCCGGCAGCACGGAGACCGTCGACGAGGCGGCCGGATCCGGCCTCACGCCCGCCCTCGCCCAGACCAGTGTCAAACAGGATGACTTCTGTGCCGGTATCGACAAGGACAGGCGAATAGCTGTTGACCAGCTTATCGTTCGGCAGAAAATTCTGGGCCAGCAGATCGGCGACTGCCTGTTCCGACTGGTTGGTACCGTAGGTCTCGTGCGGCTTGGGAGAAACGCGGGTGCCGTCGCAGATCACCACGACCTTGAACGCGCCGAGTTTGAGCGCCCGGGTGGGCGGTTGTGCTGGTTGCATGTTCTGATTGTCCGTCTTTTCCTGGGCCACTGCGAACCCGGTGATGATTGAGGGCGCCGCCAATACACCCATTGTCGACGCCGTCATCAAGGTGCGGCGCTTCATCGACATGTCGCTCGTCATCATTTTCTCCCGCTATTGACTGCCTCTCGTCATCTCTGGGCCAGAAGTAGCGTCTTGACAGCAATGGACAGGCGGGATCACAGGCTTTTGATCTGCAATCGTCGGTTTGGTCCCGACAAAGCCATCGGAAGCGCTAGCTTGGAGCCCAAGCTGACGCCGCCCACGCCCAAGGCACATTCGCATGAACCGTATCGTCCCGATGATCCTTGCCGTCGCGCTCTTCATGGAGCAGATGGATTCAACCGTCATTGCCACGTCGCTGCCGGCCATTGCCCGCGACATCGGCGTCGGGCCGATCACGCTCAAGCTGGCGCTGACCGCCTATATGGTGTCGCTGGCGATCTTCATCCCCTTGAGCGGCTGGATGGCCGATCGCTTCGGCGCCAAGAAGATTTTCCGCGCGGCGATCCTCGTCTTCATCGCCGGCTCCATCCTCTGCGCCATCTCCAACAGCCTGCTCGCCTTCGTGCTGTCGCGGTTCCTGCAAGGCATGGGCGGCGCGATGATGACGCCGGTCGCCCGTCTCGTGCTGGTGCGCAGCGCCCCGCGCAGTGAACTCGTCTCGGCAATGGCGCTGTTGACGATCCCGGCGCTGGTCGGGCCGCTTGCCGGACCGCCGCTCGGCGGCTTCATCACCACCTATTTCTCCTGGCACTGGATCTTCCTGATCAACGTGCCCGTCGGCATCGCCGGCTATATCCTCTCCGGCATCTACCTGCCCCACATGGAACCCCGCAATCCGCCGCCGGTCGACATTCTCGGTTTCCTGCTTGGCGGCATCGCCGCATCCGGCGTCGTCTTCGGACTATCGGTCATCAGCCTGCCGGCGCTGCCGCCGATCATCGGCATCGGTTCAGTGATAACGGGCGTGATCGCTAGCCTGCTCTACATCGCCCATGCCCGGCGCCATCCCCACCCGATCCTCGACCTCAAGCTCTTCCAGGACAGCGCCTTTCGCGCCGCCCAGATCGGCGGCACGGTGTTCCGCATTTCCGTCGGTGCGGTGCCCTTCCTGATGCCGCTGATGCTGCAGGTCGGCTTCGGCCTCAATCCGTTCCAATCCGGCATGATCACCTTCATCGGTGCAGTCGGCGCGATCACCACGAAGTTCTATGCGCGCCGCGTGCTCGCATTTGCCGGCTTCCGCACGACGCTGATCATCGCCGCCATCATCGCGGCGGTCACCACCTTCGCCAATGGCTTCTTCACGCCGGCAACGCCCTATCTGGTGATGATCAGCATTCTGCTGATCGCCGGCTTTGCCCGCTCGTTCTTCTTCACCAGCGTCAACGCGCTATCCTTTGCCGATATCGACGATGCCGATGCCAGCAAGGCAACGTCGATGAGCGCGGTGCTGCAACAGATCAGCTTGGCACTCGGCGTTGCCGTCGCCGGCGCGATCCTCGAAATCGAGACCTCGCTCAGCGGCGGACCGCTGCAGCTCGACAACTTCCATACAGCGTTCATGATCATTGCGATCGCCAACCTTCTGGCGGCAATCCCTTTCCTGACGATGGCGAAGAATGCCGGCGCCTCGGTCTCCGGACACAGGTTACCGGTGCGCGAGATCGAAACGTCGGCAGGAAAGTAAAAGCGGGGCGGGTTGGTCTAAGGGCTATTCCGGCCGCTCGCAGACCGCCGACAGCTTGTTGCCGTCGAGATCGCGCACCCAGGCGCCGTAGAAATGGGCGTGGAATGGGCGCAGGCCCGGCGCTCCCTCGTCGATGCCGCCCTGGGCAAGGGCGGCCGCATGGAAGGCGTCGACCGCCGCACGCGTTTCGGCAACAAGCGCGATCGTCACACCGTTGCCAAAGGTTGCCGGCTTGCCATTGAACGGCGTCACCACCCAGAACCGGCACCTGATATCGCCATCGGCGCCATAGCCGATTTCGGTCTCGTCCTGTCGTTGACGGCGGTATCCGAGCGTCGCCAGCACCGGGTCGTAAAACGCGCCCGCGCGCTCAAGATCGTTGGTGCCGACCGTCACATAAAGCAGCATGGCTCAGTCCGCCGCTTCGTCTTCTGCGGGCTCATCCGCGTCGGTCGCGCGGCGTCCCTTGAAGCCCTTGGCAAGCAGGAACATTTCCACCGATTCGGCACGCGAAGATGCAGGCTTGATGTGAACGACCTGACGGAAATTCTGCTTCAACATGTTGAGCAGATCGCGCTCGGTGCCGCCCTGGAAGGTTTTTGCCAGGAAATGCCCGCCCTCGCCCAGAACGTCGACGGCGAAATGCGCCGCCACTTCGCAGAGATGCATGGTGCGAAAATGGTCCGTCTGACGGTGTCCGGTCGTCGGCGCCGCCATGTCGGAAATGACCAGATCCGGCGTGCCGCCGATCGCTTCCATCAGCTTTTCAGGCGCTTGCGGGTCGAGAAAATCCATCTGCAGGATGCGCACGCCGGGCAGCGGATCCATCTCCAGGAAGTCGATCGCGGCCACGCGCGGATCGCCATCCGTCGAGTTGGTTACCTTGGCGGCGATCTGCGACCAGCTGCCGGGGGCGGCTCCCAAGTCGATGATGCGGCGGGCGCCATTGAGGATCTTGTGTTTCTCGTCGATCTCCAGAAGCTTGAAGGCGGCGCGCGCACGGTAGCCTTCGAGCTGGGCGCGCTGGACGTAAGGGTCGTTGATGTGGCGCTCGATCCAGCGGCGGGACGACGCCTTGAGCTTGCCCTTCTTGACCTTCTGGCCAAGCTTTCGGCCGCTGCGGTTGCCGCCAACAGGAGGTTTCGTCATGTGTTTTATCCTTCGTGGCGGCAAAGGCCGCGCATCCCTTCGGACGCGCCGGGCCTGCCGTATCTGCAGATGTTATCGCACAATTGCCTAAATCGATTTCCGATTGAAGGAATTATGTGGTCGAGCTGCGCTGATGCCTGCGCGGCCGCGAGCGTCGCCAGGCACCATCGTCGGCCATCATGTCGGTGAGCAAGCCTTCCCGCAGCCCGCGGTCGGCAACGCGCATGCGTGTCGAGGGCCAGCGGCGACGGATCGCTTCGAGGATCGCGCAGCCGGCCAGCACCAGATCGGCACGATCGGGGCCGATACAGGGGTTTGCCGCCCGCGCATCAAAATCCCAGGACAGAAGCCGCGCCTGCATGGCAGAGACCTCGTCGTCGGACAGCCAGAGCCCGTCGACGCGACGGCGGTCATAGCGCGGCAGATCCAGGTGAACGCCGGCAAGCGTCGTCACCGTGCCCGAGGTGCCGATCAGGTGGAAGCCGCTGCCGGCTATACCCGTTGCCAGCGCCTCGACCGGAGGGCTGTCGAAACGCGACAGCATACCCTCGACTTCCTGAACCATGGCTTCGAAGCTTGCAGGCGTCACATGCTGGCCGCCGTGGCGCTCAGACAGGGTTACGACGCCGACGGGCAGTGAAGTCCAGTGGGTGATGTGGTTGGCGAGGCGGTTGGATCTGTTGTCGCCGATGCGGATGACGGCGATCTCCGAGGAGCCACCGCCGATATCGAAGAGAACGACGGAGCGCGTCTCGCGATCAACCAGCGACGAGCAGCCGGACACGGCAAGCCTCGCCTCCGTCTCGCGGTTGATGATCTCCAGCTCGAGCCCCGTTTCCTTGGCGACGCGCTCAAGGAAGCTTTCGCCGTTTGCTGCCGCACGGGCGGCTTCGGTTGCGATCAACCGGCTGCGCCGAATGAGACGCCCACCCAGCTTGGTGGCGCAGACCTTCAGTGCCTCGACGGCGCGGTCCATCGCGTCGTCGGACAACCGGCCGCTGGCGCCCAGTCCCTCACCCAGCCTGACGATACGCGAGAAGGCGTCGACCACCCGGAACTGGCCGGGACGGGTCGGCTGCGCAATCAGCAGACGGCAATTGTTGGTGCCGAGATCCAGTGCCGCATAAAGCGGCGCCGGTGGCTCGCTGGCGGCAACGAAGGGTGCGCGAGGCTGGTCGGAACGCGACGGCGCTTGTCCGCCAGGCTGAGGCGCTGCAAGCCGGGATACGGCCGCCCCGTCGTTGGGGCGCGGCTGCGCCTGCTGCCGCTCGCCCGAGGTGAGTGGCCGTCCCTGAATGCCACGACGATGTCGTGCCTTCTTGTTGCGCTTGTGGCCTTTCCTGTCGCCCATTGCCGGGTCGACAAGCTGCGCATCGCGGCTACCCGCAGATGCGGGTGCAGCCTGAGCCTGCTGTTTTGCGGATTTCGAACGACGACGCCGTTTGCGCTTGCGCGCCGGTTCCGCATCGTCTGGTCCTGCGGGACGCCCTGCCAGACCGGCACCGCCGGGTTGGCTGGCAATTGCAGACGGCGAAGCAGACGACTTGCGCCGTTTCCGCTTGCCCTTGCCGTTGCGCGGAACCATCTTGTTTCCATCGCTACGGCCTGCTGCCGACGCCCCGGATTCGGACGGCTTTTCGCCGTGATCGGGGTCTTTCACTTGTCTCAACCATTGCGCCGCGCAAAGCCTTATCAGCCGCTCAAGGCGCTTTCTCGATTTTTCGTTGGGGCGACTGTACCAGCGCCGCCCCCATTCGCCAAACTTTTTTTGAGAAACGGCTTGTGCACAACAATTCGGACGAGCGGCCGGTTCCGGCCTACCCCCCGCAAACATGGCGGGTTCAGCGCCCTGCCGGCCCGTTCCCATCACCGCCGCGACGACGATCTTCGCTTCATGCGCGATTTTTTTTTTGCAAAAGGTATTTGCATCAGCCGCTGATTTGTTTATAAGCCCGCCAACCAACCCGACGGGCTTCGCCCCGACGGCGGCTTTGGGGAATAGGTTAACGGTAGACCCACGGACTCTGACTCCGTTAGTCCTGGTTCGAATCCAGGTTCCCCAGCCAAACTCTTTCAAAAACAAATTCAGCAACGCGATCACCTCGGCAAGTGTGCCTTTCGCGCGCACTGCGCTGCCGCCTTGAGCGCCTTTTTCAAAAAGACACCACCGCGTTCGCTGCCTTCAAATCTGATGCCCTGCAAACTCGATACGCTTTCAGATTGCATTAACGATGTTCGCTTACTCTTCGGTAGGATTTCCAGCGGGGTGGGCAGATGTTTCGGGCAAACAGTTTTCTTATTTTTCTTTTGTCGAGCGCACCGCTCGCGGCAGCCGCCGATATTGACGGACCGCTGGTCGGGACAGACGACTACTATGAGGCGCCGGTCGAACAGGCATCGCTGGGCGTGACGGGATACATCGAAGGCGCCTATGGAAGCGTCATCGATTCTCCCGGCGATATCGATGCCGACGCCTGGGCACTGCGAGGCGCCGTCAACTTCGATGCGGGCGGCGGCTTCAATCTCCAGACGGATCTCGGCTACACCAGCGCCTCGATCGAGAACGCCAATACGAACAACTACAGCGGCACTCTGCACGGTTACTACCGCGACAATGTCTATGCGGTGGGCGCGTTCGTACAGGCAGCGCGTCTTGACGCAGGCTTCGACAGCCACATCAACGACTATATGGGCGGCATCGAAGGCGCCTATTTCCAGGACACATGGACCATCCATGGTGCGGCTGGCTACGGCCAGGCGCGGTGGGAAGGTTTCGACGCCGATCATTACATGGCAGCACTCGGCGCCCGCTTCTATGCGACCGACAATGTGCGTTTCGATCTCGACGGCGCGCTCGACCGTATCACCGCCAGCGACATCGACTACGATATCAGCAGCCTGAAGCTGACGGCGAACTATCGCTCGGTATACTTCCCGGTCACAGTGTTCGGCGGCTATAAATACGCCAACGAGGAGGTTTCCGGTTTCGGATCATCGGTGTCGGGCGACACCGGCACCATCTTCGGTGGTCTGCGGTTCTCCTACGGGTCGAACAGCCTCAAGGAAGAAGAGCGCCTGGGACCGGTCTGGTCTAACAACAGCCGATCGTTCTGACCGCGAGGCCTTGCGGTCTGTGGCAACGACTTCGGCGTCCATCGAGGACGTCGAAGCCGAACATCGCGACGATTTTCCACTGAGCACGGAGTGACTGCTGCGACTGCCAAGAGCGCAGGCTGTCGGCGGATGCACCGGCCCGGTTTGCAAGTCCGGGCTTGACGATTTTAAGGCATACCGGGGTCATGGCCCCTCATGTCATCGCTTGCGCGCCACGATATAGGGACGATTGTCGTTGCCCTTGGTTGCGTGACCTTCCGTGGCAACGACGTCGAAGCCCGCAGCACAGACGATCCGGCACAGGTCCACAGCCCGAAAGATGCCGGCATAGGGTGCCTTTCCGAGCGCGCGCATCGCGGGCAGCAGGGCATGCCGGATGAGCGGGTTCATATCGCCGACACAGGGTGTTTTGGAGATGAGCAGGCCGTTCTCCCCAAGCAGGGCGCGGATGCAGCCGAGCGTGCCGGGCAGGTCACGTACCAGATGCAGATAGTTGAACCCGATGACGACATCGAACTGCATGTCGGCGGATGACAGCATGTCGGCGGTCGCGGTGCGGAAGCTCAAGCCCAAAACGGAATCGGCGGCGCGTTTTTTCTCGGCAATCGCGATCATTTCGGTCGAAATATCCGTCGCGACATAGCTGTGCACGTATCCCGCAAGCCGGAGCGCGGTCGTTCCGGTGCCGCAGCCAAGCTCCAGGACCCGGTCGCTTGACGTCAACAGAGCGCGGGTTCGCTCCAACGTGCGCTCATATCCAGCCCGGTCGGCAATTTTACCGGCTGCGTAGGCCCGTGACGTCCGGTTCCAGAAGCGGGCATCGGTCTCCGTGCTCATGGTGGGCTCTGCCTTTCCGATGCGAGTTGGGTCGACGCGCGGAAATTTCTCAACCAGCCATGCGCACATCAAGACCATGTGAAGGGGACGTGTCGATTTGAATGAGACCGCCGACATCTTGTCAACGCCGCTTGCAACTGCCACGCTAGTCCTTGCGTGATTCACAGTTACCTATGGGAGGGCACATGGCTCATAAGTTCGAGATCTACAAAGACAAGGCCGGCGAGTACCGGGTTCGCTTCAAGTACAACAGCGAAGTGATGTTTTCGACCGAAGGCTACTCAAGCAAGGCAAGCGCTCAGAACGCCATCGATTCGATCAAGAAGAACGGACCGGACGCACCTGTTGAAGACAACAGCCAGGCCTAAGTCGTACAACCACACGAAAGGCCCGCCGATGAAGATCGGCGGGCCTTTCGTTGTTTAAGCCGGCCACGTTGCCCGGCACCTGACCAGGACGCTCATTTCAGGCCGCTTGGGCAAGCAGCAGAGGGCGATGCTAAAGCAAGTCGCGCCTGGCGAGGTTGCGCATCAGCGCGGCCGTGCCGAAGGTCCAGGGAGGGCAATCCGTCGACAGGCGCACGGTGTTCGTCAGACTGCCGAGCTCGGCGTTTGAAATCGTCACGACGTCGCCGATCTTGTGGGTAAAACCCTGGCCCTTCTCGTCGCGGTCTTCGACCGGCGCAAACAGGGTGCCCATGAACAGCATCAATCCATCGGGGTATTGATGATGCGGCCCAATGGTCTGGGCAACGAGGTCGAGTGGATCGCGGCTGATCTCCACCATGCTGCTCGTTCCCTTCAGCCGGTAGCCATCGGCGCCCTCGACCAGCAGTTCGAGTTCGGCCCTGCGGACATGATCGATCGTATAGGTCTCGTCGAACAGGCGGATGAAAGGCCCGATGGCGCAGGAGGCGTTGTTGTCCTTCGCCTTACCAAGCAGCAGAGCGGATCGGCCCTCGATGTCGCGCAGATTGACATCGTTGCCGAGCGTCGCACCCTTGACGGCGCAGTCCGAGGCGACGGCCAGCACGATTTCCGGCTCCGGATTGTTCCAACGCGAGATCGGATGGAGCCCGACATCCGCACCTGAGCCAACCGAGGACAACACCTGCGCCTTGGTGAACACCTCCGCATCCGGGCCGATGCCGACCTCCAGATACTGCGACCAGACGCCCTCCTCGATCAGCGCCGCCTTGACGCGGGCAGCTTCGAGCGAACCGGCCTTCAGGTTGCGCAGGCTGTCGCCGATGACGGCGGTGACGCGTCCACGGATCGCCTCGGCGCGAGCGGCATCGCCAGCGGCACGCTCTTCGATGACGCGTTCGATCATCGAGCGTGCAAAGGTGACGCCGCAGGCCTTGACCGCCTGGAGATCACAGGGGGCAAGCAGGCGAACTTTCGAGCCCTCACCCTCCCCCGCGATCAGATCCGTCACCGGCTCAAGCCGTTCACCATCCAGTCGGCGGACATGGGCGACCGGGTCTGGCAGCTCCAACAGATCGCGCATGGTGGGCGCCAGCTTCGAGGTGATGTCGACGATCGCGCCGCCCCTGATGGTCACGAGCGCCGGACCATCGATATCATTCCGCCAGACGCGTCCGACAAAGGTTCCGCTTCGATATGCCTCAAGCGTCATGATCGCCCCCTTCCCAAAGAGACGACTTTCTTGCAGCGAAAACAGCGGGCTGTAAAGCGCGCGCGATCGGGACGGTTGTACCCGATGGAACATTGCAAGTTTTCGTGCGTTTTTGTTGCAGAGCGCGTCCACTCGAGCATGCCAGGTCTGCAACAACAGTTTGCAGCCGCACAATCCGGTCCCCGGCCTTTGCCGAGGCCGTTCCGGCCAGACAACACCTATGGCCTGAGGACGCCCAGAAAGGATGTAAACGCGATGAATCAACATGAAGAGTTCAAGGAGAAGCCGCTGATCGACCCGGTGACAGGTCAGCCGACACCGCTGCCAAACGATCCCGCGCCGGTCCGCTCCGGGCGGAGCAGCTGGCCGCTCGTCATCATCCTGCTTGCCGGCCTCGTGCTCGCCTTGATCGCCTGGCTCCCGGCGGAACTGTCGCGCGATACGACGGAGACCGCGACGCCACCGGCCATGACGGACCAGTCGACATCAGGCCAGACGGCGACCCCGCCTGCAACGGATACGACGACCACGCCGCCGGCAGACACGACTACCGCGCCCTCAGGCGGAACGATGACCGCTCCGGAAACGACGCCGCCGGCAACGGATGGCACGACAACGCAGCCGGCACCCGCGCAGTAACGGTTCTGTCGCCACGCTTTGCCTTTGCCGGAAGCATCCCTTCCGGCAAAGGTCTGCTGTTGCTTCGTTCGAAATGACATGAGGGCTCATGGCAGGCACTAGGTCGGGTCAGGATGAATGCGGCCTGAAGATCAACTGGTCGGGCCGACGCCCACGGCGGCGTCGACGGACGAAATTACCCTTGAGCCTTCGTCGTTACGCCCGCCACCATTGCGTCCCATCCCGCCGCACAACAGTCGGCAATCGCCATGAGGGTCTGGCGCGACGCCCCGTCGCGGGCATGAATCGACATTCCGTGCTGGATCGCCGTCACATAGGCGGCTACCGCATCGCAGTCAGTTCCTTCGGGAAGGTCGCCCTCCGCCACGCCACGCTCGAGCCGGCTCTGCAAGGCCACCTGCTTTTCTAACCGCCGTTCCTTCAGGCCATCGCACACCGCCGGTTCGCCGCCCTCCATCTGCGGGGCCGAAAGCACGACCATGCAGCCACGGGGTTCGTCCCACTGGGTAAAATTCTCGGCCGACCGCTTCAAGAGGTCGTGGACCGCCTCCTTGGCGGTTGGCGCGTTGTCGAGGAACTCCCAGATGCCGGCGCCGTCTGTGCGGCCATAGAGATCGACCGCCTCCAGGAAAAGCTTCGCCTTGCTGCCAAAGGCTGCATAGAGGCTCGGTGGGTTGAGCCCCATCACCCGCGTCAGGTCTGCAAGCGACGTGTTGTCGAATCCCTTGTCCCAGAATATTTCCATCGCACTTCTCAGCGCTTCTTCGCGCGAAAACGTGCGGGGTCGGCCGCGGCTGGACATCGCTGGAACTCCTTTTTGTATCGATCAATACATAAATAACTTGACAGACCCATGCAAGCCATCATCTTTATATGTATCGATCACTACATATATGGAGTTGGATGTGTCGAGTTTGAACAGCAAGGTCGCTTTGGTAACGGGTGGCGGACGTGGCATTGGGGCGGCGATCGCCAGGCGGCTGGCAAGCGAGGGCGCCGTTGTCGCGATCACCTATGGTCAGTCGCAGGCAAAGGCCAACGCGCTGGTTGGCGAGATCGAACAAGCCGGTGGCAACGCGCTCGCCATTCGCGCCGACAACCGCGATGCAAATGCGGTGGACGCCGCCGTCAAGACGGTGGTCGAACGGCACGGCCGGATCGACATTCTCGTCAACAATGCCGGCATTTACGAAGAGGCCGCCATCACCGACGTGACCGCCGAGGATTTCGACCGCACGGTGGACATCAACGTGAAGGCGGTGGTGCTGGCCACGAGCGCTGCGGCCAAACACATGCCGGATGGCGGGCGCATCATTTCGGTCGGCAGCAATCTGGCCCAGCGCGTCCCCTTTCCAGGCATCGGCCTTTATGCGCTCAGCAAATCGGCGCTCGTCGGCTTTACCAAGGCGGTCGCGCGCGACCTCGGGCCGAAAGGCATCACCGTCAATATCGTCCATCCCGGCTCGACCAATACCGACATGAACCCGCAAGATGGCGCGCATGCGGATCCGCAACGCGGCCTGATGGCAATCCCCCGCTTCAACGATGCGAACGAAGTGGCGGCTCTCGTCGCCTGGCTCGCCGGACCTGACGCGCGGGGCGTCACCGGCGCCGAATTCACCATCGACGGCGGCACCAACGCCTGACAACTGCGTGCGCTGATCCAACACGAAAGAGGTCGGAAGCAGTGCTTCCGGCCTCTTTCGACAATCGGATAACGATCAGGAGAAGAAACGTCCGGGGCGGTAGGGAGTGATGTCGATCACCGTCTTTTCGCCGGTCATCGCTTCGGCGAGTGCGCGGCCGGTGACAGGCCCGAGCGTCATGCCGTGATGGGCATGCCCGAAGGCGAACCACAGGCCCTGATGCCGCGGCGCCTTGCCGATGATCGGCATCATGTCGGGCGTGCAGGGGCGAGAGCCCATCCACGGCTCCTCGTCGCGGCGCTCCGCCAGCGGGAAGAATTCACGCGCCACGCGCTCGGCGCGGGTCAGCTGCACCGGCGTCTTCGGTGCGTCGCGCCAGGCAAATTCGGCGCCGGTCGTCAGGCGGATGCCGCGTTGCATCGGCGCCAGGAAATAACCCTTCTCCGCATCCAGGACCCAATTGTTGAGCTGCGCGCCCTCCCGCATGCCGTAATGCATGTGATAGCCGCGCTTGACGGCGAGCGGGAAGTGGTAGCCGAGCTTGCGCGTGACGGTGTCGGCCCACGGACCGAGCGCGACGACCACCTCGCCCGCCTCGAGCGGGCCTTCAGGCGTCGCCACTCGCCAGCCCGGACCTTCCAGAACGTGCTCGGCCGTCGCCGCGTCACCGGAGACCAGACGACCGCCGAGTGACTGGAAATAGGCGAGATAGGCCATATTGAGGCTGTGAGGATCGCGGATCGACCAGGGATCGCTCCAGCGCAGGCCGCCGACGAGATCGGCCTTAATCGAAGGCTCGATCGTCTTCAACTCGCTGGTCGACAGCTTCTGGTGATTGACGCCGAAACCGGCAGACAGCCTCTCGGCATCCTTGTAGGCGGCGTCGCGCGCCTTCTCGGTGCGAAAGACCTTCATCCAGCCGTCCTTGCGGATCAGGTCGCCGGCGCCCGACGCGTTGATGAGATCCTCATGCTCGCCAATCGAGTGTTCGATCAGCGGCGCATACATGTCGGCGATGCGCTGATGCTGGGTGAAACCGGAATGCCACCAGTAGCGCGCCAAGAACGGCACCAGCCCCGGCAGAGCGCGAATGTGGTAATGTGCGTCGATGGTGTTGTTGAGCGCGTAGCGGAACAGCGCCCCGAAATCATGCGGGAAACCGTAGGGAAACACACCCTCGCGCTGAATAAGGCCGGCATTTCCGTAGGAGGTCTCTTCGCCTGCACCGCGCCGGTCGAGCAGCACCACCGACTTGCCGCGCCGCGCCAGATGGATGGCGGTTGATAGGCCGACGATGCCGGCGCCGAGAACCACTACGTCAGTCTTCATATCCCGCTGCCCCGCTCCTCGTTCAAGATCAGCTGCGGCGCGATTGCCGCTCGGCCGAAGCTACTTCTTTTTCAGTCCAACCATGATGCGCTCGAGGTAGCCGAGCAGAACCGCCGAAACCACGAAGGCGAGATGCATGATCGTCGCCCACATCAGCTGCTGGTCAGTATATTGCTGCGTATTGAGGAAAATCTGCAGAAGATGGATCGACGAGATAGCCACGATCGACGAGGCAACCTTGATTTTCAGGCTGCCGGCATCGAGTTTGCCAAGGAAGGAGACCTCGGCGTCGCCCTCGTCGAAGCGGCTGACGAAATTCTCATAGCCGGAGATCATCACCATGACGATCAGGCTTGCCACCAGCGCCGCGTCAATCAGCGCGAGCATCGCCAGGATCATCTGGGCATCGTCGTAGACGAAGACCATGCCGGCAATCTTCGCGAGCTTGTACATGAACGAGATTCCGTAGAGTCCCAACGCTGCAACGAGCCCGAGATAGAAGATGACCAGCAGCCAGCGACTGGACAGGATGATCCGCTCTACGAGGAGCTCCAGCGATTTCATGGTGTTCGCCTTCCTTTGGTGCGCGTCAGATCCGTTTCGGCATGAATAGCCAAGCACATCTGTGAGGGCAAGGGACGTCGCGGACGGTGACCGAACATGCGAAAGGGACGAAGCCTTTCGACATTCGTCCCTTTCGCATGTTCGAAGCGGGGATCGCCTCCTGGATCAGGTCCTACGCATCAGACCTGCGACCAGCGAGATCACCAGGAAAGCGAGGAACAGGAAGAACAGGATCTGCGCGATACCTGCAGAGGCGCCAGCAATACCGCCAAAGCCAAGTACACCGGCGATAATGGCCACCACCAGAAAGACGAGAGCGTAGTAAAGCATAGGATATCTCCTTGTGTGCGTCGCTGGAAAAGAAACGTCATGATCCGCGATTTTGTTCCGACGCATCCGTCAGGAAGGGAAAAATCTTCGACCCTACCAAAAGAAGATCGAAACGATCTATTAACCACGATCAGCAAATCAGTTTCGAAATGGCACAGCCGAGACGAATTCCGCCAGGAACCTTCGGGATAGTCCTACGTTGTTCCCTCAAGGAATAAAGCAGGTTCGACATGAAGATGCCAATGTCACATATCTGGAAGTCCGCCGCCGAAACGGCACGCCGAAACGCTGAACGGCCGGACAGTAATCTTCACATCGGTAGAACGATGCGTGATCTCTACGCACACAACGCAGACAAACCGAGCAGAAACCTGGACAGTCTTCTTGAAAAGCTAAAAAAGACCGAGCCCAAATCGAAGAGATAGTTGCCGAACACTGCTCTCTTGCAACGACCACAAAAACAAACGCCGCTGCGCTTGATCACCGCAGCGGCGTTTTTTTTCGTTCTGCATGACTGTGAAACTCTCTTGCCAGCGGCGCGGCCGTCGCACGTCTCGATGGCAAGTTCAGTTGCGGAGTTTGGGGTTCTCGTCCGTGCGGGCGGCAACAGCGTAGGGGCCGTCGTCGGCGATCACCTTGACTTCGAGCTGGCGCGATGGCGTGATCCGCCACTCGATCGTCGCGTCTTCGACGAACAGCGCCGGGTCGACTTCGGCGCATTTGCCGTAGGCGCTCTTGAACGCCTTCCCGACCTCTTCGATCGATGGCGAAAGCAATTCATGACATTCTTCGACGGTTTCGAAACCGACGACCGGCGTCGGGACCTCACGGCAGGCGGCATCGCCCTGCATGCAGCCGACGAGGACCATGATGGCAGCGATATGTTCCATACGCATGCTCCTTCCCTCAAAAACTTCATAAGCAAACGATCATGGACCGCGACAGGTTCCATCGTGCAGGCCGAATTTTCGTCGGCGCTTTCGTCCGCCCGTGCGTTCGGCGCGGAATTTCACGTCGGTATGATGGATGGCAGGCTGAGTGTTGTGGGGCGAAACAGGGCGTCTGCTCGTCGGCGGGCAATTGCCTAGCGCCGGATCGACGGCAAGTTCCAAGAAGAAATCTCCCAACGGAACAAATCGGCGTGAACGTCGTTTCCTGAGCAATAACAAGCGCTGCACCCGCGGCGATACCACACAGGGAGACATTGATGAGCGGTGCATTCCCGCCCGTTGCGAGCAATGCAAAGGTGGCTAAGATCGTCGTGAGGCCCTGGTCAGGGCTGGTGTCGACAACGCACGCGCGCAGTGGCGGGCGGCCTCATTGTCGTCATTCTGTTCGTCCTCATTCCCCGCAACCGGTTTATGCCGAATGCATCCTTCAATGTTCAACGAAGCAAACCTCGGATAGGAACGCGTCATGAAGAAGATACTTATCGTAGCAAGCCTGATCCTGCCCCTCGCGGCCTGCACGCAAACGGAGAAGGGTACGGCGATCGGCGCGACCGGCGGTGCGATCATCGGCGGTGCCGCCACCGGCGATGTCAGAGGCGCTGCAGTGGGTGCCGCCATCGGGGGTGTCGCCGGCGCGCTGATCGGCAATGCCAATGAGCCTGGGCGCTGCATCTATCGCGACCGCTACGGCCGCCGCTACGAAGCCGCCTGCTAAGGCGAAAACGTCTCGCGAGAGCAACGGAAACGGGCTTCGGCCCGTTTCTCATGTCTTGGCCTCATGCTTTTGTCGGAAGCTTATCGTTGGCCCGCGCGTGCGCCTCGGCATCATCCAACTTTTGCAAAAGGTCGATGAAGATGTCGGGTACCGGTTCCTGTTCGATAGCCCGGTAGAGCGCCTTCAGTTTCGAGCCGATCAAGCCGTTCGGATCTAAACCACTTCCAGCCTTCGCCGTTCGGCCCTCCTCAGCACTGCGTTCGTCCACAGGGTCTTCCATCCGACATATCCCAAAGTCGCAAGGCGCTCGAAACACCTCGAGCGCGCATCGCTGTTGCCAGCTTCCCATAGGCCGAAAAACGTGTTCAAAACATTCACGTCTCTCGCGGGATGTTCATTGTCCTCAGAAAACAAGCGAATCACATCAGACCCAAGGAAGTACTTGATGTCACTTTCGACCCGTATTGCGCCACACCTTCCCTTTCTGCGCCGTTACTCCCGCGCCGTCACCGGCTCGCAGGCCGCCGGCGACGGTTATGTGGCTGCAGTTCTGGAAGCGCTGATCGAAGACATCAGCCTTTTTCCGGAGGGGTCCAACGACCGGATCTCCCTCTACAAGCTGTTCTGCTCGCTGTTCGAGAAAGTCTCCATCGACCGGACCGGGAACGTCTCTCCCTTTGCCTGGGAACAGCAGGCCGCTGCCAATCTTTCGCTGATCGCGCCCGCAGCGCGCCAGGCCTTTCTGCTCGTCTCGGTCGAGGGATTCTCGATCGCCGATGCCGCCGAGATCATGGGACAGAGCCAGGCGGCGTTTTCCAAGCTGCTGACGGTTGCTTCGGAAGACATATCGCGCCAGGTGGCAACCGAAGTTCTGATCATCGAAGACGAGCCGCTGATCGCACTTGATATCGAGGACATGGTGACGAGCCTCGGCCATCGCGTGACCGGCATCGCCCGCACGCACAAGGAAGCGCTGGATCTCTACCACAAGACGGCACCGAAGATGGTTCTGGCCGACATCCAGCTCGCCGACGGCAGCTCAGGCATCGACGCCGTCAACGAGATCTTGAAGGATGCGGCCGTGCCGGTGATCTTCATCACCGCCTTCCCGGAGCGCCTGCTGACCGGCAAGCGACCGGAGCCGGCCTTCCTGGTGACCAAGCCTTTCAATCCTGACATGGTCAAGGCGCTGATCAGCCAGGCGCTGTTCTTCGACGAGCACGCCCGCTCGACACGCGGATAAGCACATCCACCACAGGCACTACGCCGGCAGCTGCCGTTCGGGCGGCTGCTCGCGCACCTCCTCGAAAATCGTCATGGCGATCAGCGACAAGGGCAGCGCCAGCATGGCGCCGACCGCGCCCCACATCCATGTCCAGAAGATGATGGCGACGAAGACGAGGAACGGGTTGACCTCGAGCCTGTTGCCCAGGATCGAGGGTATCACCAGGTTTTCCATGACGAGATGCACCACGAAGAACGTGGCAGCCGGCGCCAGCGCCAGCAGAATGGCGTCATGCGTCATCAGCCCGCCGCCCAGCAGCGCCAGCGTCATCATTGTCACGCCGAGGTAAGGAATGAAGCTGGAGATGAAGGCGAACAGCCCCCAGAGCGGCGGCATGGCCAAGCCGCCGACCAGCGCGATGATCATGGTGACGACACCGAGGGCCAGATAGATCAGGCTCGCGATCGAAAAATATTGTGCCAGCGCGGTTTCGATCGCGTTCATGATCCGGATCGTGCTCAGGCGTCTTTCTCGGCTGGCAAAGGCAAGAATGATGGTTTTGCGAAGATGCAGGCGCCCCAGCAGGAACAGCCCGAGTGCTGCCAGAAAAATCAATGTCTGGACCAAAGCGGGCGTCAGCCCGCCGGCGACAGCACCGAGAACGGGGGCGGCATTTTTCATGACGGTATCAGCGAGTGCGTCGCTGCCGGTGCCTTTCGCCACGGCGACGCGCAACCATTCGAAACGCTCGATGAACGGCAGCACGCGCTCGACCACCCCTTCCGCCAGGGTCGGCGCTTTTTGCGCCAGGTCCGTGATCGGTCCGAGCAGGACGCTGACCACCGATGCAAGACCAAGCACGAAGACGAGCGCCAGCAGCAGCCCGCCGATGATCGGCGGCAGGCCGAACTTTGACAGGCTATCGGCCGCGCGCCCGAGCACGATGCCAACGACGACGGCCAGCGTGATCGGCATCAGAATCGTTTCCATCGAGTAGACGG
The DNA here is from genome assembly GCF_002002725.1 of Sinorhizobium sp. A49. GTDB lineage: Bacteria > Pseudomonadota > Alphaproteobacteria > Rhizobiales > Rhizobiaceae > Ensifer. Next base: position 119,869 of record NZ_MUNW01000064.1, read on the forward strand.
CGGCCGACCCGGCAATCACGAACAGGCCGATGATGCTCCAGGCCACCATCAAATCGATGCCGTCCCGCTTCGGCTCAGCGGGCAAGGCCGCTTCGGCGGTGGCCGTTTCCTCCTCGGCGATGCGTTTCAGCTTGTAGTAAGCAGCCGTGTGGCCGGATGTATCCAATGCCGTCCCTCGTCTCTTTTTGTCACGCGGACACCTGTCGGCGCACCTCGTCGTTCAGTGTCGTTCAGGTGGGAACACGTGCAAGGTCAGGGACAAAAGCCCGAGGCCGAGAACGATGACGAGCAGCGTGTGCGCTACACCGGTGGCGGTGTCAGGGACGAAGCCGAAACCAATCAATAGACCTGCGAAAGCAAGCACGCAGATCCGCGGCAGCCAGTAGAGCATCGAACGCCCTCCCATGTTTTTGTGGAACCGAAGGTAAACGTGCGGACTGGTGAAAGGTTCCTGCGCGGCAGGGGAATGCGGGGCAGGTCCGGCAAAAGAAAACGCCGCCGTGCGCAGGGCACGGCGGCGGAGATGCAGTGTGGCGCCAAGCCCGCTCGGCTTTGGCACGCGACTGAAAGCGCGTCGCAATCTTTCAGATGCGATTGCTGTGCTTTAGGCGGCGGCTGCGACGACGATGACTTCGACGAGGTATTCCGGGGTTGCGAGCTTTGCTTCGCCGGTTGCGCGTGCCGGGGTGTTGCCCTGCGGTGCCCAGGCATCCCAGACCGAGTTCATCTTCGGGAAGTCAGCCATGTCGGCGAGCCAGATGGTGGCCGAAAGGATGCGGGTCTTGTCGGTGCCGGCGAGCGCCAGAAGACGGTCGACTTCGGCAAGCGCCTGCTTCGTCTGGGTCACGACATCGTCACCGGCATTGCCGACCTGGCCGGCGAGGTAGACGGTGTTGTTGTAAACCACGGCCTGGCTCATCCGGGGGCCGGTTTCGAAACGCTTGATTTCCATGATCGTGTTCCTGAAGTTGGGCCGAACGCTGAATGGTCGGCCGAAAAGCGGCTGCCCGCCGCCGGAAGGCGAGAAGTGAATGGCGGCGCGAAAGCTCTACACCATCGGCCCGGCAAGGCCAAGAAGCCGGGGAGGTCTTTCCCCGGCCTAGCTTTTGTCAGGCGCTGCCCAGAGGCTTACGCCGCCTGTTTCTTGGCAAGCCTTGCCTTGATGCTGGCAACGTCGGCGCGCGGCGTCGCAGCAAACAGCGTCTTGGTGTAGCTGTGCTTCGGATCGGCGAAGACTTCGTCGCGGCTGCCGTATTCGACCGCCTCGCCGAAATACATCACCATCACGTCGTCGGCGATGTAGCGCACCACCGAGAGGTCGTGGCTGATGAAGACATAGGTCAGCTGGAACTCGTCCTGCAGATCCGCGAGCAGGTTCAACACCTGCGCCTGAACCGACAGGTCGAGCGCCGAGACCGGCTCGTCCAGCACCAGAAGCTTGGGGTTGAGCATCAGCGCGCGCGCAATGGCGATACGCTGGCGCTGGCCGCCCGAGAACATGTGCGGGTAGCGGTTGTAGTGCCGCTCGTCGAGACCGACCTTCTTCAGCATCGCCATCCCCCGCTCTCGACGTTCGTCAGCGGGGGTTTTGGTGTTGATGATCAGCGGTTCGGTCAGGATGTCGCCGATCTTCTGGCGCGGGTTGAGCGAGCCATAGGGGTTCTGGAAGACGATTTGCACCTTGCGGCGCATCTCCGGCGTCAGGTCGCCCTTGGTGATGTCGATCTTGTTGCCATCGATCAGCAGATCGCCCGACGTCGCCGGGTCGATCAGCGTCAGGATGCGGCCAAGCGTCGACTTGCCACAGCCGCTTTCGCCGACGATCGCCAGCGTCTTGCCCTGCTCGACCGAGAAGCTCACGCCCTTGAGCGCATGCACGGTCTTGGCCTTTTTCATCAGGCCGCCGGGGATATGATAGTCGCGCACCAGATTGCGCGCTTCGAGAACAACGGTCATCGCGCGGCTCCTTGCAGGCTCGGGTCATCGACAAAAAGCTCGGAGATGGTCGGCAGCCGATCGCCGGTCGCATTGTCCGGCAAGGCTGCCAGAAGCGCACGCGTGTAGTTGCTCTTCGGCGATTCGAACAGCGAGAGCACGTCGGCCTCTTCCATCTTGCGACCCTTGTATTGCACGACGACGCGATCGGCAGTCTCGGCGACCACGCCCATATTGTGCGTGATCATGATCAGGCCCATGCCATGCTCGGCCTGGAGCCGCATCAGGAGGTCGAGGATCTGCTTCTGGATCGTCACGTCGAGCGCGGTCGTCGGCTCGTCGGCGATCAGCAGCTTCGGGTTGCAGGCAATGGCGATCGCGATCATCACGCGCTGGCACTGACCGCCCGACATCTGATGAGGATAGTGCCCAAGCCGTTCGGCCGGATCGGGAATGCCGACCGCCTCGAACAATTCAATGGCGCGCTTGCGTCGCTGAGCCTTGTCGAGACCGAGGTGGATGCGCAGCACTTCCTCGATCTGGAAGCCGACCGTGAAGCACGGATTGAGGCTTGCGACCGGCTCCTGGAAGATCATCGAGATATCCTTGCCGATGATCTTCTTGCGCTCGGCCGACGACATGCCGAGCAGGTCGCGACCGTTGAACGTCAACTTGTCGGCCGTGACCTTCGCCGTCCACGGCAGGAGGCCCATGGCCGCCAGCATCGACACGGACTTGCCCGAGCCGGATTCACCGACGATCGCCAGCACTTCCTTTTCATGAACCTTCATCGACACGCCGTCGACGGCGCGGAAGGGACCGGTGGCCGTCTGGAATTCGACGACCAGGTTTTCGATTTCGAGAAGCGCCATGATCAGGACCTCTTCAGCTTGGGATCGAGAGCATCGCGCAGGCCGTCACCCATCAGGTTGATCGCCAGCACCGTGATCAGGATTGCGACGCCCGGAAGCGTCACCACCCACCACTTGCTCTGGATGAACTCACGCGCTTCGGCGAGCATCGTGCCCCATTCCGGTGTCGGAGGCTGGGCACCCATGCCGAGGAAGCCGAGGGCGGCGGCATCGAGGATGGCGCTCGAGAACGACAGCGTCGCCTGGACGATCAAAGGCGCCATGCAGTTCGGCAGGATCGTCTTGAACATCAGGCGACCGTGGCCGGCACCTGCGACCTTCGCAGCAATGACATAGTCGCGGTTCTTTTCGCTCATGACTGCAGCACGTGTCAGGCGGACGAAGTGCGGCTGGAACACCAGCGCGATGGCGATCATCGCATTGGTGAGCCCCGGCCCGAGAACGGCGACCAGCACGAGGGCGAGCAGCAGAGACGGGAAGGCCAGGATGATGTCCATCACGCGCATGATGACGGTATCAACCCAACCGCGGAAATAGCCGGCGATCACGCCGACGAAGATACCGCCGACCAGCGAGAGCGTCGTGACGATGACGCCGACGAACAGCGAGAACTGTGTGCCGTAGATCAGGCGCGAGAGCATGTCGCGACCGACCGCATCGGTGCCCAGCAGGAATTCGGCACGGCCGCCTTCCTGCCAGACCGGCGGGATCAGCACCGCATCGCGGTATTGGGCCGTAGGGTCATGCGGGGCGATGATCGGAGCGAAGATCGCGAGCAGGACCAGGAAAAGGAAGAACACGAGGCCGATGACGGCGCCGCGGTTCTCGGAGAAATAATACCAGAATTCGGCCAGTCGCGCCCGGCGGGACGGATCTGTCGAAACGGCGCTCGTTGCAGCAGCTTGAGACATATCGCCCTCCTTAGTGCCGGATACGGGGGTTGATGAGACCGTAAAGCAGGTCGACGGCCAGGTTCACCAGCATGATGATGCCGGCGATGACCAGGAGACCGCCCTGAATGACGGCATAGTCGCGCCTGAAGACGGAATCGACCATCCACTTGCCGATCCCCGGCCAGGAGAAGATCGTCTCAGTCAGGATCGCGCCGGCGAGCATGACGCCCACCTGAAGGCCGATCGTCGTGATGACCGGGATCATCGCGTTGCGAAGCGCGTGGACGCCGACGACACGGAAGGTCGAGAGGCCCTTGGCGCGTGCCGTGCGCACGTAATCTTCCGAAAGCACTTCAAGCATCGCCGACCGGGTCTGGCGCGCAATCACGGCCAGCGGAATGGTACCAAGCACGATGGTCGGAAGGATGAGATGGCTCACCGCAGACTTGAAGGCGCCCGCCTGCCCCGACAACAAAGAGTCGATCAGCATGAAGCCTGTCACCGGCGGGAAGAAGTACATCAGCGAGATGCGCCCCGAAACCGGCGTCCACTGCAGGATGCCCGAGACCAGCATGATCAAGAGCAGGCCCCACCAGAAGATCGGCATCGAGAAACCGACAAGTGCGGTGCCCATGATCGTCTGGTCGACGAAGGAGCCGCGCTTGATCGCCGCGATGACGCCGGCGGGAATGCCGAGCACGATCGCAAAGATGATCGCGCAGAGCGAAAGCTCCAGCGTCGCCGGAAACAGTTCGAAGAACTGGTCGATCACCGGCTTCTTCGTCACGATCGACGTGCCGAAATCACCCTGGAGCACACCCCAGAGATAATCGAAGTACTGGATCACGATCGGCCGGTCGAAACCGAGCGCGTGTGAAATTTCCGCATGCCGCTCCGGCGACATGACACGCTCGCCCGAAAGCAGGGCGACAGGATCGCCCGGAAGCATGCGAATGAAGGAGAAGGCAATGATGGAGACCCCGATGAAAGTCGGGATCAGGACCGCCAAACGCCCCAAGAGAAATCGAAACATGTTTTACCCCGCGCCACGTTGCCGCGCCGTTGTATCCCGGCGCTGGCATCTCTGCATGTTTTCTTGAACCCTTCGGATTTGAGGGCAAAAACAGGCAGCAACTCAAAGTGCCTACAGCGAACTTCACGCATCTGACAAGACACGCGGCGCTGCAGTAGATGCAAAGAGGGGCGTTTGCCCGTGGCAAACGCCCCCTTTCGGATCAGTTTATTAGCTTACTCGACAATATCCACGCCGTCGAAGGCAAAATCGCCGAGCGGGCTCTGAACGAAGCCTTCGACATTCTTGCGCATCGGAACGACCGACAGGGAGTGGTCAAGCGTTGCCCAGGGGGCTTCGCGCTTGAAGACAACCTGCGCCTCTTCGTAGAGCTTGGTGCGCTCTGCGAGGTCAGACGTGTCCTTGGCCTTCTTGACCAGGGCGTCGAATTCCGGGTTGCACCACTGAGCGCGGTTGTTGCCGCCGACGGCGTTGCAGCCGAGCAGGGTGTCGAGGAAGTTGTCCGGGTCGCCGTTGTCGCCGGTCCAGCCGAGGATGACGGCGCCGTCGCGGTCCTTTGCCTTCGACTTGTCGAGGTATTCGGCCCATTCGTAAGAGACGATCTCGACCTTGACGCCGATCTTGGCGAAGTCAGCCTGCATCAGTTCGGCCGCGCGGCGGGCGTTGAGCATGTAGGGACGCGAAACCGGCATCGCCCACACCTTCATCGACAGATCCTTGACGCCTGCTTCTTCGAGCATCTTCTTGGCTGCGTCGAGGTCGTAGGTGTCGTCCTGGAGCGTGTCGTTGTACGACCACATCGTCGGCGGGATCGGGTTGGTTGCCGGCTGGGCAGCGCCCTGGAACACGGCGTCGACGATCGCCTGCTTGTTGATCGCCTTGTTCAGCGCCTTGCGGACTTCCGGCTTGTCGAACGGAGCCTGCGTGGTGTTGTAGGCGAGGTAGGCAACGTTCAGACCGGCCTGTTCCATCACCTTCAGGTTCGGATCGGCTTTCATGGCAGCCACGTCGGCCGAGTTCGGGAACGGCATCAGGTGGCATTCGCCGGCCTGCAGCTTCTGGTAGCGAACCGAAGCGTCGGCAGTGATCGCAAAGACCAGGTCGTCGATCTTCTGCTTGCCACCCCAATAGTCCGGGTTTGCCTTGTAGCGGATGACGGCATCCTGCTGGTAGGCAACGAACGCGAACGGACCGGTGCCGAGCGGCATCTGGTTCATCTGGTTCATCTTGCCTTCGGCCTGCAGCTTGTCGGCGTATTCCTTCGACAGGATCGACGCGAACGGCATGGCGATGTTGGCGAGGAACGGCGCTTCCTTGCGCGTCAGGGTGAACTTGACCGTCAGGTCATCGACCTTCTCGACCGACTTGATGACTTCCGGGAAGCCCATGCCGGCTGCGTATTCCCACGAAGCGCCGGTCACGTACTTGTTCCAGGGGTTGTCGGCCTTGAGCTGGCGCTCATAGGAGAACACGACGTCGTCCGAGTTAAATTCGCGCGTCGGCGTAAAGAATTCGGTCGTCTGGAACTTCACGCCCGGACGCAGCTTGAACGTGTATTCAAGGCCATCATCGGAAATGGTCCAGCTCTCAGCGAGGCCCGGCTCGGTTTCGGTCGTGCCCTTCTTGAACTCGAGCAGGCGGTTATAGACCGTGTGCGCTGCTGCGTCGAACGTCGTGCCGGCGGTGTAGAGGCCCGGGTCAAAACCCTCAGGCGAACCTTCCGAGCAATAAACGAACGTTTTCGACCAGGCGGAGCCGGCCATCAGCGTGGCAAGCGCCGTCGCTGCGAAGAGAGTAGTGAGCTTTTTCATGAGCTTTGCTTCCCAGATTTGTTCTTGTTCTCGTATTTTCCTGACGCGGAATGGCGTTTGCCCCCGGTCAAGGCCGGATGGAACGACATTTGGCGTCGCATTGCAATAAGTCGCCGAACAAATTTGTCTATGCGAAAAAATCTGCCTGGGGCGGAGCCGGAAATCTGTCCACTGTTTTAGAATACCCTGACATTTCCGGGGGCTTTGTCGGCCCCTCCTCGCCCGGCGCGCCGGGTCCACATCCGTTTATCGTCGACGGTGCGGGGTGATGTGCGACGGGGAAAGGGACGTGCGCGGAACGGGCTGGTTGTAGCGGCCCACCGTCCCCCGTGCACCCGCCCTGCGTGTGGCGCCACAGGCGCAAGGTCAGCGATTCGATGAAATCGCAAGAAACGGTCAATCCCAAGATAGTTGGGTAGAAATCACCCGGCCGATTGTGCAATAGAACCTAGACAAAATCTCGGGGGAGACAATCGACGTGCCAAAACGTCCTTGGGAGGGGGCGGCATCCGCCTCACGGCGCTTTCGATCTGGCGGCAAGGCCGCCGAGAGACGGTCGTGACGATGCCAATCCGCAATTTCGACGCCGGCTTCATGCGGTTGATTGAGCCGGTCTTGCGCGTAGACTGCCACCTCGCGACAAAGGGGTAGCGCATTCGTGGCAAGTTTGCTGGAAAATCACAGGCGCTACGATCTGCGCAACGATCTGGAGAAAGCGCTCAACCGCGTCGACTTCTTCCGTATCTTTCACACGATGGCACTGCGGTTCGGCTTCAATCATTTCGGCATTCTGCAGCTCGGCAACGAGAACGACGCGTGCATGCTGTCCACCCGGCTCGTCCTGCACGATCTTCCGTCAGGACTGGCGGAAGAATACGACAAGCGTCACCGCTTCGGCGACTCGCTCTTCTACAAGACCCTGCACACGTCGATTATTTCCTCCGTCTGGAGATCGGGCGACCCCGACGGCGCCAACGGCCAGAACCTGCTGGTGCAGCTCGGCTTCGAGCTGCTGTTGAGCGTGCCGGTGCACGCGGCGGCGACGGGCGCGCGGTATGCCGTGCTGTTCTTGGGCGATGGCAACGATATTGCCCGCTCCGAGCATTTCGAGCTGACCTACGATGCGATTTGCGCCTTCGACTATTTCTATCGCATCGCGCTTTCCAACAAGGCCGGGATGGGCCTGACGCCGCGCGAAACGGAGATTCTCAAGTGGATTTCCCATGGAAAGACGGCCAGCGAGATCGCACTGATCGTATCGGTCTCGGAACACACCGTGAATTCGCACACGGCGACGATCCTCAAGAAGCTGGATGTCGTCAATCGGACGCAAATGGTGGCGAAGGCGATACGCGAACAGATCATTCAGTAACGCTGGCAGTGACGCTGGTCGGCGGGGCGATTTGAACATGGCGGCGGCGCAAAGCGGCACCGCTAAAATCGGACGCCGCAGAAACGATACACACTCGCCACCCAGCCGCTTGCCGACGGCAGGCGCGCACCGCAGAATGGCTCCCGGTCACTCAGGTACTTGGACGATCATGACACAAAAAGCCCATATCCTGCTCGTTGACGACGACCCTGCGGAGAACCTCATTCTACGCGGGCTGATCAAAAAGGTCAGCACTATCGAGATTGAACTGCATTACTGCCAGACGATCGAAAGCGCGCTCGAATTTCTACGTTCGGGAAAACCGGTCTCGATGGTGTTGATGGACAACCGCCTTCAGCCGCAGCGCGATTTTCGCGAGACAGTACCGGCGCTCCGGCACCAGGGCTTCATCGGCCCGATCGGCGTCATCTCGGGGTCGCTCGTCGAGCCGTATTTCCAGAACCTGGAAGAATACGGCGCGGATTTCCGCATCGACAAGTCAGAGATCGATCCGACGGCAATAGAGTTCATACTGAGGGAGTATCTGGCGCCGAATTGAAACGGTGGCCGGAAGCAGCTCTGAACCGCGAAAGGTGCTGCATATTCAGGCGTTGCAGCGCCGGGCGTTCGACACGCGGCGCTGTAAACGTCGGATCAGGCCGCAGTGGTCTGCGGGGCTGACGGGCGCTTTGTCTCTTCGAGGCCGAGCAGGAAGTTGATCTGGGGACGCGCTTTGACCAGATCGTCGATGGTGTAGCCCTGCAGCACTTCGAAGAAGGCGTTCAGAGCCTTGCGCAGAGCGGAGTTGAGACCGCAGCTGTCGACCAGCGGACAGTCGATTTCGCCGGCCTCGAAGCATTCGGCCATGGCGAAGCTGTCTTCCGTCACCTTGACCACATCGAACAGGGTGATGGCCGAAGCGGGCTTCGGCAGGCGGACGCCGCCGTTGCGGCCACGCACGGTTTCGACCAGGCCAGCGCGGGTCAACGGCTGGAGGATCTTGAACAGAAACAACTCGGAGACGCCATAGGCCTTGGCGATTTCAGGAACGCGGCTGAGCTTCTCGCCGTTTGCGGCGCAGTACATCAACATGCGAACTGCGTAGTTCGTTTGTTTCGTCAGTCGCATCATTCGCTCCGGAATCGAGAGGTTTATCGAACCTTCATATAGGACGGATCGTAGTTTGGAACAATTCCAAAAAACCAAAAAAGTCACATCTGCTTGATCGTTAACCGTTACCCGATTGACTGTTGGCCAGCTGCGGATCAAAAAGATGAGCGATTTTGTTAACTTAGCTCAAACCAAAAAATGGAGGAAACCATGTCCGTTTCAAGAGCTGCAATGGGCGTATTGTCCCTCACCGCAAGCCTGCTCGCGTCCACGGCCGCCTGGGCCGATGGCGAGGTCAACATCTATTCCTATCGTCAGCCCGACCTGATCGAGCCGCTGCTCGATGCCTTCACCAAGGAAACCGGCATCACGACGAACGTGCTCTTCCTCGACAAGGGCCTCGTCGAGCGCATCCAGGCCGAAGGCGCCAACTCGCCGGCGGACGTGATCCTGACTGTCGACATCAGCCGCCTCACCGAGGCCAAGGACGCAGGCGTGACGCAGCCTGTTGTCAATGAAACGATCAACAAGGACATCCCGGCGCATTTCCGCGACCCTGACGGAAACTGGTTCGGCCTGACCACTCGCGGTCGCGTCGTCTACGCCTCCAAGGACCGCGTCACCGAGAACGACATCACCTACGAGGAGCTCGCCGATCCCAAGTGGAAGGGCAAGATCTGCACACGTGATGGCCAGCATTCCTACAATATCGGCCTGTTCGCCTCGATGATCGCTCATAACGGCGAAGCCGAGACCGAGAAGTGGCTGACGGGCCTGAAGAACAATCTGGCCAAGAAGCCCGACGGCGGCGACCGCGACCAGGCCAAGGCGATCCTCGCCGGCGAATGCGACCTCGCGCTCGGCAACACCTACTATGTCGGTCTGATGCTGACCAATGAGAAGGAGCCGGAGCAGAAGGAATGGGCAGCGGCCATCAAGGTGCTGTTCCCGAACGCCAAGGACCGCGGCACGCATGTGAACATTTCGGGCATGGCGCTCGCCAAGAACGCCCCGAACAAGGACAATGCGCTGAAGCTGATGGAATTCCTGTCGGAAGGCGAAGCGCAGAAGATCTATGCCGAGCAGGTCTATGAATATCCGGTGCTGCCGGGTGCCGAGCCCTCCGACGTGGTCAAGTCTTTCGGCACGATCAAGCCCGACGAATTGCCGCTGGCCGACATTGCCGCCAACCGCAAGAAGGCTTCCGAACTGGTCGACAAGGTCGGCTACAACGACGGTCCGCAGGACTGATCGCAGCGGTCGTTTGAAGTGGCAACAGCGGGCCCGGTGCCCGCTGTTTTCGTTTTGATGGCAGTCGTCCGGCCAAGTGTACCTGGGCGCTACTGCCCCTGCACCTTCAATTCGCCGGCATAGTCGAGGATCGCCTTGCGCCGTTCCGGCGTGCCGGGATGGGTCGCAAGGATGCTGGTATCGGAACTGTCGCCCAGCTCTTTTTCCAGCAGGTCGAAGAACCGGGCGATCGCCGTGGGATCGCGCCTGGCCTTCAGCATCAATTCCACCGAGTGCCGATCCGCCGCCGCTTCCGCCGCCCGCGAATAGGAAAGCGTCAGAAGGCCGGCGCCCTGCACCAGAATGTCTTCTGCGCCGGAGCCGATGTCGCCGCCGATCATCATGATCAGCCCGGCTACGCCGGCGGCGCGGTAGATCTGGCGCAGGCTGTGCTCGAGTTCGACGTGACCGATCTCATGCGCCAGAACGCCGACGATCATTTCGGTGTCGTCGCCGGCAAGCTCGACCAGTTCATCGGTGACGATCAGCGTGCCGTCGGGAAGCGCGAACGCATTGGGGCCGATGGCGCCGCCCTGGCGAAAGTTGAGCGTGTATCCGCCCTCGCCGCGGTCTGACAGGCGCGCAATCGCGTTGAACCCGTCGCGGATCTTTTGCTGGCGCTCGGCTGCCAATGCCGAGGCGTCGAGCACCGTGCGGTCCATGGTCTCGAGCGTGCTTGCCGACATGATCTTCGGCACGATCGGTGGCGTCACCAGCACGGCGATCTCGACCAGCGCCGGCACCGCATAACGATAGATGGCCATGCCGCACAGCACGGTCGCCAGGACGACCGCGATCAGCCGCGGATGGAACCGCTCCCATTCGTGGACGAGGTTGGTTTTGCCCTTGCCCTTCAGGAAACGATCGATGGCATCGTTTTCGGTCGTTTCGAACAACGAACCGTCGGGAAACCCGACGCGACGTGGAATGGCGCCGACCCGCGCGGAAATATCGATGGCGGCAAACGCACCGGCTGCGAGTTCGACGCCGACCTCATCCAAAACCTTGAGGCCGTCGCCCTCTTCGATCAGCCGCGAGGGCACCGAACGGCTGGAACCGGTCGGATGCCACTCGCCAACGGCAATCTCGGTGTCGTTAGAAGCCAAAGTCGAAGCCTTCGAAGTCCATGAATTCCGAACCGACGGCCGAGCCTTCCTGAGCAATCTTGTCGAACATCTCGCCGACATTGCCTTCGAAATGCACGCCCGTATGGTCATTGACATAGCGCGTCATTCGCACCGCTGCCCAAGGACGCATGAGCCCCAGCGTGACGATGGTGACGATGAGGTTGGTGATGGCGATCCAGGCGTAACGGGTCCGCGAAAGGTCGCTCGTCAGTTGATGCTTGCCGTCGAAGGTCGTGGCCGACCAGGCGACGTTGCGAACGCCTGCACGATAGAACAGAGCCGCAACTCCGAAGATCGAGAGGAATGCGATGTAGCCGATGACGAACAGGGCAATCATCGAAAATTGCATTCCCGGCGCTGCCTCATAGGAACCGTCGAACAACGACAGGATCACCGCCAGATTGAGGAAGCCGATAAAGGCAATGATCAACAGGCCGGCGACGATGATGGCGGCCGACAGGAACCAGGACTTGTAGATCGCACCGACGGAAGGGTCGGTCGCAAATGCCCGTTGCCCGTAGCGCAGGTTGCTGCCGATATAGCGGTAGGACCAGCGGCTGGCGAGCGGCACGAGGATGCCGAGCGTCAACACCGAGATGACCGGACCGACGATGAAGGCAAGGAACGCGCCGCCGACGCCGCCGACGAAATCAAACCGCACATTGCGGTAGCTGGTGACGCGGGCACTGAAGCGCAGCCCCCTGACGACCAGCCACGGCACGAAGGCCACAAGCAGCAGTGCAAGGATGATGCCGGCGATCGGCACGAAGGTCAGCATGACGTTGTAGAGGATCAGATAGGCGAAAACGATGATCCGGCCGATCAGGATCTGCTTGCCCTTCGCATGATATTCGAAGGCGCGTCCGAGCAGCACCGTGTTGCCGTAGAAATAGCGGTTGCGGCGGACCTTTGCCCAGGCGGAATAAATGCCGAGCGTGATGATCGTCAAAAGCACGTTGACGATCCAGATGCCAAAATATTCTTTCCCGCTGCCGGTGAACGACAGGCGGTGGAAATTGTCCGGTACTCGCTGCGTCAACGTTCCCTGCATCGACGCCGTTTCGGCCACGACCATGATAAAACCTCTCTCAATGAAATCAGCTTGCGGCAGCCCGCTATCAAACAGGCGCCGCGTTGCGACAGGATGACGTCATTTGTGAACCCAGCGAACTGTGGCCATCCCCCGGATGAGCCTTCCATGCGAAAGAACGGTCGAAATGCCTGCAATATTCGCCCCGGGCGCGAATCAATTTTCCGCCACTTGCGACATATCAAATTAGTTGCAGTGCAGCATCGACTGCAACAGGAAAGAGCCGTCTGAAGGGCGTCCGGGCATGCAACCAAAAAGGGCCTCCCGAAGGAGGCCCTGGAGGCGGGAGGATTTTTATCCCGTTGTTACTTCATCGTCGGCATGACGAATTCCGCACCGTCCTTGATGCCCGATGGCCAGCGCTCGGTGATCGTCTTGGTCTTGGTCCAGAACTTGATCGAGTCCGTGCCGTGCTGGTTGAGGTCGCCGAAGGACGAGGACTTCCAGCCACCGAAGGAGTGGTAGGCGAGCGGAACCGGGATCGGCACGTTGACGCCGACCATGCCGATGTTGATGCGCGAGGCGAAGTCGCGGGCAGCATCGCCGTCGCGGGTGTAGATCGCGACGCCGTTGCCATATTCATGCTTCATCGGCAGATCGAGGGCTTCTTCGTAGTTCTTGGCGCGAACGACCGAAAGAACCGGTCCGAAGATTTCGGTCTTGTAGATGTCCATGTCGGGCGTGACGTGGTCGAACAGGCATCCGCCAACGAAGTAGCCGTCTTCATAGCCCTGGAGCTTGAAGTCGCGGCCATCGACGACGAGCTTTGCGCCCGCCTCGACACCGCTGTCGATCAGGTTCCTGATGCGCGCCTGGGCTTCCTTGGTGACGACAGGGCCCATGTCGGCCTTCTCGTCGGTGTAGGGGCCGATGCGCAGGCTTTCGACCATCGGCGTCAGCTTGGCGATCAGGCGGTCTGCGGTATCTTCACCGACGGGAACTGCGACCGAGATCGCCATGCAGCGCTCGCCGGCCGAGCCGTAACCGGCGCCCATCAGCGCGTTGGCGGCCTGGTCCAGATCGGCGTCCGGCATGATGATCATGTGGTTCTTGGCGCCGCCGAAGCACTGGGCGCGCTTGCCGTTCATGGCAGCCGTGCCGTAGACGTAGCGGGCGATCGGGGTCGAGCCGACGAAGGATACGGCCGAAATGTCGGGGTTGGTGAGGATTGCGTCGACCGCGCCCTTGTCGCCGTTGACAACATTGAGGATGCCGGCCGGCAGACCTGCTTCGATCATCAGTTCGGCAAGACGCATCGGAACGGACGGATCGCGCTCGGACGGCTTCAGGATGAAGGCGTTGCCGCAGGCGATCGCCGGCGCGAACATCCACATCGGGATCATGGCGGGGAAGTTGAACGGCGTGATGCCGGCGCCGATGCCGACGGCCTGGCGGATCGAGTACATGTCGATGCCGGGGCCGGCGCCTTCGGTAAACTCGCTCTTCTGCAGGTGCGGAATGCCGATGACGAATTCGCAGACTTCCAGGCCGCGAACGAGATCGCCCTTGGCGTCTTCGATCGTCTTGCCATGCTCGCGCGACAGGATCTCGGCAAGCTCGTTCATGTGGGTGTTGAGCAGTTCGACGAACTTCATGAACACGCGGGCGCGGCGCTGCGGGTTGGTGGCAGCCCACTTCGGCTGCGCGGCCTTGGCGCTGGCAACAGCTGCGGCAAGTTCCGCGTCGCTTGCCAGCGCCACGGTGCCCTGCACTTCGCCCGTTGCCGGGTTGAAGATGTTGCTCGTGCGCCCGCTGGTGCCGGCAACGCGCTTGCCATCGATGAAATGACCGACTTCGTACATGGATGTCTCCTCCTGATCTTGATTGTGGCGGCATGATCGCACTACGATTTGAACAAAGCAATTTCCGATATTCAGCAACCGTTGTGCGTAAATTGAAGTCCTGGGAGATCAGCAGCATGAATTGGGACGATGTGAGAATGTTTCTGGCGGTGGCACGCACCGGGCAGATCCTTGCCGCCTCCAAGCGGCTCGGGCTCAATCACGCGACGCTCAGCCGGCGGGTAACCGCCCTTGAGGAAACGCTGAAGACGCGACTGCTGGTGCGCCGGCCGAACGGCTGCGAACTGACGGCCGAAGGCGAGATCTTTCTGGCGGCGGCCGAGCGCATGGAAACGGAAATGCTGGCGGCGCAGTCGCAGATCGGCCGCATCGACACGGCGATTGCAGGCACCGTGCGCATCGGCGCACCCGACGGCTTCGGCGTTTCCTTCCTCGCGCCCCGCCTCGGCCGGCTGACCGCGCGCTATCCGGAGCTGAAGCTGCAGCTTGTCCCGGTCCCCCGCTCCTTCTCGCTGTCGCAGCGCGAGGCCGATATCGCGATTACCATCGAAAGGCCCGAACAGGGACGCCTGGTCTCCTCCAAACTCACCGACTACACGCTCGGCCTCTACGCTTCCTCGACCTATCTTGCGCAACACGGCACGCCACAAACGATCGACGATCTCAAGCACCATCGCCGCATCGGCTATGTCGAAGACCTGATCTTCACGCCGTCGTTGAACTTTTCCGCCGAGATCATGCGCAGCTGGGATGCCGCCTTCGAAATCTCGAGCGCCACCGGCCAGACGGAAGCGGTGCGTTCCAGCGCCGGCATCGGCATCCTGCACAACTACATCGCCCGTCACACGCCCGAGCTCGAGCGCATCCTGCCGGAGACCACCATCCGGCGCGCCTATTGGACCACCTACCACGAAAGCGCCCGCGACCTTGTGCGCGTGCGTACCGTCGTCGCGTTTCTGCAGGAGTTGGTGACGGCCGAGCATCAGATGTTTGCTTGAGCGGGCACGGTGCACCTTTGGGCGTTCTGTAACAATTACCGGGCGCGATCGAGGTCTGCGGCGGTCAACCCGACACCGAGTGCCAAGCCGAAAGCCAATACGAGCACGATTCCGCCCGGCCCGAAAGCGCCGAGCATTGCCGCGGCCGCCGGCAGGGCGGCAAGAATGATGACATTGTTGAGGCTTTCTGACAGCGCAAGCACCTGCCCCTTCCGTGCACCCGCGCGTCTTGCCAGAATGGCGGTGCTGGCCGGTGCGGCAAGACCAAGCGCCAGCCCCCAGGCAAGCAGACATAAGATTGCGCTCCAGAGCGGCAGGGGCGTAAGCAGGAACAGAACGACGGCAACGGCCACCAAGACGGTCGCACCGAGCAACACGACCTCTTCGCGGCCGGTGAGCCGGCTTGCCGGGCCTATCGCAAGATTGCCGAGACCAAGGCCGATACCGAAGGCGGAAACGGCGAGACCGACCTCGCCCGTGTCCAGTTCATAGCGCTGCCGCAGCACTTCGCCGGTCAACAGGAATGCCGTGACCGCCGCGCCGTTCCATCCGGCCTTGGCCAGTAGCGGGCGCAAGACGGCGGCATTGCGAAACCACGCTCGTTCGAATCTCACGCCTACTCTATGCTGCGCCGACGCAGGGATGACGCGCAAACCGACCGCAAAGACAAGCAGGCAGCCGCCAGCGGTTGCCAGAAACGGCGCGCGCCAACCGAACGATTCAGTCAACAGACCGGCGAGCGCGGGACCGAAGGCGATCCCCAATGTCATGCCGAGCATCGCCGTTCCCATGGCAGCGGCCTGCCGCTCGGCCGGCACCGTCTCGGAGATCAGCGCGAAGGTGGTCGGGATCAAGGCAGCAGAGGCGAACCCGCCCAGGATGCGCAAAGCGACCGCGATCTCGAATGTCGGCGCGAATGTCAGGGCGACACCGTCGAGAGCGAAGAAGACAAGCGAGGCCAGCAACAAACGACGCCGATCGATGCGGTCAGACAGTATACCTAAGATCGGGGCGGCGATGGCATAGGAGAGCGCGTAGCCTGAGACGAGCCACGACGCTGCCGCCGGGCTGGTGCTGAACGCTACCGCCAGTGGCGTCAACATCGCCGTCAGCATGAATTCGGTCGCGCCGACGAAATAGACGGCGAGTGCAAGGGCAAACAAAAACAAGCGGGATGGCACGGATCGACCTCCTTGCCGAAAGACAGGGGAACGGCGCGCATGCGGCAACGCATGGGCCGAAGCGAAGAAGAGAAGTTTTGGGAAATGGGAAACGCGCGACGCGGCGCAGGGTCCGAATGACCGGAAGCTCAAGCCGAAAATCCGGCGGAGCAAAGAAAGCTATTTCAAGAGAAGAATGGTACGGTTGGGGGGTCTCGAACCTCCGACCTCAGGTGCCACAAACCTGCGCTCTAACCAACTGAGCTACAACCGCACAAACAAGCGACATCAGTCGCTTGGCGGCTCACATACGGAGACTTCCGTCGCTTTGCAAGCCTAAACTTGAGATTATCCTGCAAAAAGACCGGATGGCAAGCCACCCGGTCCCATTCAAACCCAGCGCGGCCAGGGGCCGGCGCGGATCAGGCCTTCTTGAAAGACGAGATCGCCTTTTCGGCGGCGTCCTTGCCGGGCTTTACGACATTCTCGGCAACCTTCTTGGTTGCTTCCTGCATCGACTTGGTCTGTTCGACGGCAAGTTCGGCCTGCTTGCGGAAGAACGAGGTCTGCAGTTCGACGAATTCGGACAGCGACTTCACGCCGAGCAGCGCTTCCATGTGCGAAAGCGAGTTTTCGGCATTGGTGCGCAGGGCGTCGATGGCCTTGAGGCCGAGCTCGACGCTACCGGTCTGGGCGCTCTCAAGCGTCGCTTCGACGGTCTTGCTGGCTTCTTCAGCAGCGGTCTTCATCTTGGAATAGGCGTCCTTCGACTGGGCAGCGCCCTTTTCCGCGAAGTCGCGGAAGCTGTCGGCAACCTTTGCCGGGTCGAAAGAGGAGAAGGAAAATGCGTCGTCGATCTTCTTGGTAGCCATGAAAGCGCTCCTTGGTGTCAGGGCCCTCATTTGAGGCGCCGTTGATTGATGCACCTTATATAATCGATCTTCTTGTGCATTGCAATAAAATTGTGCAGTGCACAAATTCACCTGCGTTAACCCTTCGCGGTGAAAGGGGTGAGCGAGAGGCCCGGATTGCTGGACCCTCAGCCGCTCGGCGGGTATTAATAGAGTGTTAACGTACCCGCGACCCGTCAATAGGCCCGCCCATGCCCGCAAGACAGTACCCCTTCATCGACATTGCCGTGCACGAGCGGGTGCGCGAACATTTTGCGCGTGGCGATGCAGCGATCCTGTTTTCGCGGGACTTGAGCCGCGTTCTCTGGGCCAACGATCAGGGTGCGGCCTTCTTCGGCGCCGACTCCATCTACGATTTTATCGACATTGGCCCCAACCCGAACGACCTGTCGGCGCGCCAGCTGAAGGCGGCAGCGACGCAGCTCGTTTCGGTCGGCGATCGCCGTCAACTTCTGATGCGCATCGCCTCAGGCTTTCGAAGCGTGGCGCTCAACACGGCTGTGGAACTGATCCGTGTTCGGCCGGATGAACTTGGCGTGCTCTTTACCGCCCCCCACTCCGGCAAGCCGCTTTCGACGGTGGATCGTGCGGCGCGCATGATCGCCGGGCTCGACGGCCCTGACACGCACATGGCCGTTCTCGATGCCGACGGCGCGATCGTTGCGCAGTCACCGGGCTTTGCCAATCTCGGCATGTCCGACGAGACGCGCCGCCAACTCGTCGTGGCAGTTGCCCGCGACCACGACTGGCTGATCAAGCGCCCGGTCGCAACCGCAAAGGGCCACCTGCCCGCTGCCATCGGCAAGATCGCCGACGCGCCGGCGCTGCATCTTCTCTTCGCGGTGGAAACCATCCTTGGCAACCTCGACCCGGACGAGGCACCGGCCGAGGCGGCGCTGACGTCGGCAGCTGCCATTGATGTCGTCGAGGCCGACGATGTCAACGACATCGCGCCCGTTGCCGCAGAAGCGGACGTGGCCGTGGTTGCCGATGCGGTGGAAGCGGTCGACGAGCAGGCGGCTCCCGACGAGGCGGTATCGGCGGATGAGCAGGTCATAGCCGAAGACGAAATCGAGCCGCCGCTTGCAGAAGCCGACGATACCGTCGGTGCGAGCGAAGCTGACGCCCCCTCCCCCAATCTCGAAGTCGACGGAGTTGGCGAGACGCCCCTGGAAACGGCGCCCACCGCAACGGCGGATGATGCTCGCGAACAGACCGATGCGGTCGCGGACGCGCCGGTACAATCGCCGATCGCCGACACGGCACCTGCCGCCGACGCCCTGCCGGCGGAGCCCGCTGAGCAACCGGACGTCACCAGCGCTCCGTCGGACTTCGCCTTTGCAGCCGGCGGGCGGGCGGTGCGGTTCGTCTGGAAGATCGACGCGGCAGGACAGTTCAGCGAAATCTCGGAGGAATTTGCCTCCGCCGTCGGGCCGAAGGCCGCCGACGTGATCGGCGTCAGCTTCGCCTCGCTTGCCGCCCGCTACGGACTCGACCCCGACAACAAGATCAACGAACTCCTGCACCGCCGCGACACCTGGTCCGGCAAGACGATCTTCTGGCCGGTCGAAGGCACGAACCTCAAGGTCCCTGTCGATCTCGCCGCCCTGCCGACCTACTCGCGTTCGCGAGAATTCGACGGCTTCCGCGGCTTCGGCATCGTGCGCGTTGCCGACGCGATCGAAGACGAAAACGCCAACGGTCTTGCACTCGACCGGGACGAGGATGTGATCGCGGCCGGGGTGGCCGCCGTTCCCGCTCTGGACGAACTGGGAAGCGTCGAGCAGGTTACAACGGAAGGCTCGACCAACGAGAACCCGGCCGCCGACGAGGGCGCAACCGACATTCTCTCGCTTTTTGCGGACGCGCCGCAGCCGACCGAAACAACGGCGCCCCACCAACTCGACCTCGCTGCCGATCCCTTCCTTGGCGAGCGGCCGGCGCTTCGCATCGTCGAGACACCTGGACGACGGGCTTCCGACAAGATCATCGAGCTCGAGCAGCACCGCCCGACCGGGTCGAGCGCGCTGACCCGCGGCGAGCAGGCGGCGTTTCGTGAAATCGCGCGGCAGCTCGGCGAGAATTTCGTGGCGCGCCCAGAGGTGCAGGACGCATACTCGGACGAGACTTCGGCCGACGCCACTCATGGCGAAAGCGAACGGCCGGCACCGGAGCTTGACGACGAAGCAGATCTCGAGGCGATGCCGACCGCCGCCAGAGAGCACGAACCGGCGCTTGCGACGCCAGCACCGAGCGAAGTGGCTGCAGCCGAACCCCGTTCCGACGAGCTCGCCGAGGCGGGTATCGATCCGGCGGCAATCGCTACCGTTGGCTTCAGCGGCGAGATCCTCGATAGCCTGCCTGTCGGCCTGCTGTTGCATCGTGGCGACGAGCTGTTGCATGCCAATCCGGAGTTCCTGCGCCTGACCGGCTATGACACGCTCGATGACTTCCAAGAGGAAGGCGGCATCGACGCGCTGTTTGCCAACGATGAGGAGATCGGCGACACGGAGCCGGACGGCACGATGACGCTGATCCGCAAGACCGGGCAGTTGGTTGCGGTGACGGCGCACCTGCATTCGATCCGCTGGGACGGCAAGAGCGCGCTGATGCTGGCGCTGGCGTCGACCGAAGCCTCGCAGCCACACGTGAGCGAGGCCAGCCCGGCCGAAACCGTTCAGCCTCCCGTCCCCGACGAACAGGTCGGCAAGCTCAAGACCGAAATCGATGAGTTGCGCTCGATCCTGGAGACGGCGACCGACGGCGTCGTCATCCTCGGCCATGATGGCGATATCCGCTCGATCAACCGTTCCGCGAGCGCGCTCTTCAACTACGATGAGAGTGAAATCCGCGGCAAGCCCTTCGCCGCGCTCTTTGCCCATGAGAGCCAGAAGGCTGTTATCGACTACCTGCAGGGCCTGTCCGGCCACGGCGTTGCCAGCGTGCTCAACGACGGCCGCGAGGTGATCGGCCGCGAGGCGGCGGGCGGTTTCCTGCCGCTGTTCATGACCATCGGTCGGCTCTCCGCCTCGAACGGCTATTGCGCCGTCATCCGCGACATCACCCAGTGGAAGCGCACCGAAGAAGAGCTGCGCAACGCCAAGCGCGCGGCCGAGACGGCCAATGCCCACAAGACCGAGTTCCTGGCCCGCGTCAGCCATGAAATCCGCACGCCGCTCAACGCCATCATCGGCTTTTCCGACATGATGGCGAGCGAGCATTTCGGCCCGGTCGGGCACCCCCGCTATATCGAATATGCCGGCGACATCGGCCGTTCGGGACGCCATGTGCTCGATATCGTCAACGACCTGCTCGATATTTCCAAGATCGAGGCGGGCGAGATGGATCTCGACTTCGGCTCCGTCGAAATCAACGATGCGGTTTCCGAAGCGGTGTCGCTGGTGCAGCCGCAGGCCAACAGTCAGCGTGTCATCATCCGCACGTCGCTTTCGGCAGCGGTGCCGAGCGTGGTTGCCGACAGCCGTTCGATCAAGCAGATCGCGCTCAATATTCTGGCAAACGCCATCCGCTTCACGCCGTCGGGCGGCCAGATCGTCGTATCCACCTCCTATGAGCCGAACGGCAGCGTCATCCTGCGCATCCGCGATACCGGCGTCGGCATGACGCGCGTCGAACTCGATCAGGCGATGAAGCCGTTCCGGCAGGTAACCACCGGGGGCCGCAAGCGCGGCGACGGCACCGGCCTCGGCCTCCCCTTGACCAAGGCCATGGCTGAAGCCAACCGCGCGCAGTTCGCCATCACCTCGGCACCGAACGAGGGCACGCTGGTGGAAATTTCCTTCCCGTCACAACGCGTCTTGGCGAACTGACGACAGATGCTGTAAGGAAATGTTGACTTGAGGAAGCCAGTTTGTTGGCGTCCTCACGGCCATTCCTTGCCGTTTCGCTCCGGATCCGATCGATTGCAGTCCACGTCACAAAGCCTCAAGCGGCGCCGCACCGGTGCAAGAACCGGTCTTTCGCATCCACTGCTCGCCGTGTGGGCCGGGGGTGCCTCGCTGATCGTGCTGATGCCGATCCTCGCCATTGCCTGGCTGGCGATCTCGGGCGGCGGCGCAGACTGGCCGCATCTCATGCAGAACGTCATCCCGCGCGCCACCATCCGCACATTGCTGCTGATCGCGTTGACCGGGGCAACGACCGCCGTCGTCGGCATCCTGACCGCGTGGCTGGTGGCAAGCTGCGAGTTTCCCTTGCGCCGGTTCCTGTCTGCCGCCCTTGTGCTGCCGCTGGCCATACCTGCCTATCTCGCGGCCTATGCCTTCGGCGAGCTGTTTACCTTCACAGGCCCTGTGCAGGGGGCGATCCGCGTCCTTTTCGGTTTCAAGACCAGCCGCGATTATTGGTTCCCCGACATTCGCTCGCTCGGGGGCGCCGTGCTGGTGCTGAGCTCCGTGCTCTATCCCTATATCTATCTCGCCTGTCGCTCGATGTTCCTGATGCAGGGGCGCGCAGCCGCCGACGTTGCCCGCACGCTTGGCGCCGGGCCGCTGAAAGTGTTCTTCCGCATCCAGATTCCGATGGCGCGACCGGCGATCATGATCGGCCTGACGCTGGTGGCGATGGAGACGCTCAACGACATCGGCGCAGTCGAATTCCTCGGCGTGCAAACGCTGACCTTCTCGATCTTCGACACCTGGCTGAACCGCGGCAGCCTTGCCGGCGCGGCCCAGATCGCCTGCATCATGCTCGTCTTCGTCATCGGGCTGATGATGATCGAGCGGGCGGCACGGCGCAGGCAGCGCTTCTCCAGCCAGAAGACGACGTCGGCCGTGCACGATGCCAGCAGGCTTTCGCTTTCGGGCTGGAAGAAGTGGGCAGCGACGATTGCTTGTCTGCTTCCGGTTCTCTCCGGCTTTGCGGTGCCGTTCCTGATTCTGGGCAATTACGCGCTGAAGCGGCTCGATCAATTCATCGAGCCACGGCTCTTGAACGCACTGTTCCACAGCATCCTGGTGTCGGGTGCCACCGCACTGGTGACGGTGCTGCTCGGCTTCGTGCTTGCCTATGCGGCGCGGACCGGGCGCTCGCGCTTCACCGACACGGCCGGCCGCCTCGCCTCCTTCGGCTACGGCGTGCCCGGCACGGTTCTGGCCATCGGCGTGCTCTTTCCGCTGGCAGCGCTCGATAATTGGGTCGATGCCGGCTTTCGCAGCACCTTCGGCATCTCCACCGGGCTGCTGATGACCGGAACGGGCTTTGCCATCATCTATGCCTGCACCGTGCGGTTCCTCACCATGGCAGAAGGGACGCTGGAGGCGGGCTTCCAGAAACTGTCGCCGCATCTCGACATGGCCGCGCGCGCGCTCGGCCGCACCGGCGGGCAGACGCTGCGCACCGTGCTTCTGCCGATGATGCGCCCCGCCGTCCTGACCGCGGCACTGCTCGTCTTCATCGAGACCATGAAGGAACTGTCGGCGACGATCATGCTGCGCCCGTTCAACTTCAACACCCTTGCCACCCTTGTCTATGAGGACGCGTCGCGTGCGAAGGTCGAGGATGCGTCGGTGGCGGCGATGATCATCGTCATCGCCGGCATGATCCCCGTGATCCTGGTGTCGCGATCGATGGAACGTCGGCCCTAAGGCCTTTCCAGGAAAAGCGCGAAGCGGTTCTCTCCGCCTGAAGCGCGGCAAAACCCGGCACGCTCAAGGCAAAAAAAGAGGCGGCTGGGAGGCCACCTCGTTAATCGAATGCTAAACCAACAAATGCTCGAGAAGTAATGACATCATGTCTGCGGCGGCATCGCTGCCAGGCGCCGACCACTCATCGGCCGGCCTCAAGTTGGGATGACCATGCGCCCCCAATCCTTAACAAGACCTTACCAGGCGATCCGACAATTTTAGGGAATTATCAGCAAGTCTGAAGCCTTGGTTAATTCCGAAAGCGCGAACAGGTTAACGCCCTTCAATTTTTAAGGGCATCGAGCCCGGCAAAAAGATCGAGCGCTTCCGGGTTGGCAAGCGCCTCCTTGTTCTTGACCGGGCGCCCATGCACGACGTCGCGGACCGCCAACTCGACGATCTTGCCGGACTTCGTGCGGGGAATATCGGCGACGGCGATGATCTTCGCCGGCACGTGGCGGGGCGACGCACCCGAGCGGATGCGGGTCCTGATCGCCTTCTCAAGCCCCTCATCGAGCGACACGCCCGACGCCAAGCGCACGAACAGCACGACGCGCACGTCATCCTCGAAATCCTGGCCGATGCAGAGGGCTTCCGCGACCTCTTCCATCTGCTCGACCTGGTTGTAGATCTCGGCCGTGCCGATGCGCACGCCGCCGGGATTGAGCGTCGCGTCGGAGCGGCCATGGATGATGATGCCGCCATGCGACGTCCATTCGGCAAAATCGCCATGGCACCAGACATTGTCGAAACGCTCGAAATAGGCGGCGCGATATTTGACGCCTTCGGGATCGTTCCAGAACATCACCGGCATCGACGGAAATGCCTTGGTGCAGACCAGTTCGCCCTTTTCGCCGCGCACGGAGCGGCCCTCGTCATCCCAGACATCCATCGCCAATCCGAGGCCCGGACCCTGGATCTCGCCGCGCCAGACCGGCTTCAGCGGATTGCCAAGCACGAAGCAGGAGACGATGTCGGTGCCGCCGGAGATCGAAGCAAGCTGGACATCCGGCTTGATGCCCTCATAGACGAAGGAGAAACCTTCGGGCGACAACGGCGAGCCGGTCGAGGTGAGCAGGCGCAGATGGGAAAGGTCGTGGGTCTTTGCCGGCTCGAAACCGCCCTTGCGGACCGCGTCGATATATTTTGCCGACGTGCCGAAAACGGCAAATTCTTCTTCCGCCGCATAATCGAACAGCACATTGCCATCGGGATAGAACGGCGAGCCATCGAACAGGCAGAGCGTCGCGCCGACCGCCAGACCCGAGGCGAGCCAGTTCCACATCATCCAGCCGCAGGTGGTGAAATAGAAGAGCTTTTCGCCGTCGCCGAGCCCACAGTGGAAACGATGCTCCTTCAGGTGTTGCAGCAGCGTGCCGCCGGCCGAATGAACGATGCATTTCGGAACGCCCGTGGTGCCGGAGGAGAAGAGCACATAGAGCGGATGGCTGAACGGCAGGCGCTCGAAGGTGAGCGCCTTGGTCTCGAAAGGAGCGATGAAGTCTTCGAGCGTCACGCCTTGCGTGATCGAAGCCGCCAAGGCCCTCGCCTCGCCCGCATAGGGGACGATGAGTGCTGGAGCGCCGAGGGCCGCGGAAACGGCGCGCACCTTCGCGTCGACGTCCTGGCGCTTGCCGTTGTACCAGTAGCCGTCGCAGGCGATGAACAATTTCGGAGCGATCTGGCCGAAACGATCAAGCACGCCCTGTTCGCCGAAATCAGGCGAACAGGACGACCAGATCGCACCGATCGAGGCCGTCGCCAGCATCAGCGCGATGGTTTCGGGCATGTTGGGCATCATGGCGGCGACGCGGTCGCCCTTGCCGATGCCGCGCGCCTTCAGCGCCTGCTGCAGCCGCGAGACCAGCGCGCGCAGATCGCCCCAGGAAAGCCGGTAGGCGACCTTGTCCTCGCCGCGGAAGACGAGCGCATCGCCGCTGCCGGCGCGACGCAAGAGGTTCTCGGCAAAGTTCAGCGACGCGTCGGGAAAGAACCGCGCATCAAGCATGCGGTCGCCATTGACGAGAGCGGTCGCGCCGCGATCGCCGATGACTTCGCAATGCTCCCAGACCGCCGTCCAGAAATCGCCACGCTCGGCAACCGACCAGGCATGAAACGCGTCATAATCGGCAAAGTCTTTGCCGAAGCGCTCGCTGCACCAGGCGATGAACTGCGCCATCGGGCTATGCTCGCGAATCTCGGGACCGGGAACCCACAAAGGTTGCTCAGACTGCATGCTTTCCTCCACTCCTACTCCACGCCCTCTATACCATGCTGCAACGCAAAATAAACAGCAGGAGAACCTGGGCGAGCGTCGCATTGGCGACATTTCCATGTCGGCTGCATTTGATTTATGCGGGCTGAAAGCCTATCCAAGCTGCGTGATCCCAAGCGATGGGCAACCAGGCGGAAATGACAAGAAAAATCCTGCATATGTTGGGTCGACCACGCCTTTGGTCGCGGCTTCGTCGTCGCCATTTCCTCTGGCCCGCGGCGATCGGCATCGCGCTTGCCGTCGGGTACAACGCTGCCCTGCCGCTGGTGATCTCGACCACGGACGTGCGGCCGACGATGGAGCGCATGCTCGACGCCTGGTCGGGTGGCAAAAGCAGGATAACCGGCGAGCCGGACATCCGTTTCTGGCCGAACCCGACGCTGACATTGTACGGCGCCACGATCGAGACGACCGACGGCACCCCCCGCACACTCGCGCGGATCGGCAGCATCACCGCAGCCTTCAGCCTGCTTTCAGCGCTTCGCGGCGAACCGGCGCTTGAAGATATCCGCCTGATCGAGCCGGTGGTGACGCTGGAGCGCGGCACCGACGGCACGCTCAACTGGGAGAGGCCGCGCTGGCTCGGACCTGGCGAAGCAAAAACGGACGGCGACGAAACCCCCTTCGGCGACATCACCATCGACAATGGCCGCTTGCAGGTGTTTGACCGGACGACCAATTATGCGCGCGAATTTCCCGGCATATCCGGCACCGTGAAGTGGCCCGCCTTTGCCGGGCGGCTGAACGCGCAACTGTCGAGCGTGATCGGAGGCCAGACCGTGAGTTGGTCGCTCGCCTGCGACGAGCCGCTGACGCTGCTGGCCGGCCGCAACACGACGCTGAAAACGTCGTTGACCTCGGCCCCGCTCAACTTTTCCTTCGAAGGCGTCGGCAATCTGTCGATGAAACCTTTCGCCTCCGGCCGGCTCCAGGTTTCGACCGCCTCGCTGCCAGCGCTTGCGGCCTGGTTCGAAGGGGCCTCCCACGAAGGGTTGCCTGAAAGCAGTTTTAACCTCAATGCCAATGTCACCACCGGCGACCAGACGCTGAAGCTGGATGACCTGCGTTTGTCGCTCGGCGGGGCAAACGCAACCGGTGTGCTCGATGTTGCTATTCCCGCCGACGACACGCCGCGCGTCGAGGGCACGCTTGCCTTCGACAAGATCGACCTCAACGGACTGCAACCGCTGTTCGCCGAGCTTCCGGTCGATCCCGAAGAACTCGCCAAGCACATGACGGACGCCTTCGCCCGTACCTGGCGCGTCGACGTTCGCCTGTCGACGCAGGAGGCGGCGATCGGCCCGCTGCGGCTGACCGACGTGGCCGCCGGCGTGATGGTCGATCACGGGCGTGCGTCGCTCGATATCGGCGACAGCACCTATGCCAATGGCAGGCTCAGCGGCCGGCTCGTGCTGTCTGAAGCGGATCTGGCGCGTGGTGGCAAGTTGGCGCTGGTTCTGAAAGACGCTGATCTTGCGGCGGCCGCCGCCGACTTCGGCTTTACCGGCCCGGTGCCAACGGGACGTGGCAGCGTCAATCTCGACCTAGCCACCGATCATCCGTTCTGGACGCCAAAGGCAGCGGATGCATCCGGGCGCCTGACGGTGTCGCTTGCCAATGGCAAGCTTTCGGAATTCGATGCCAATGCCTTTTCGGATCTGGTGCGCAAGGGCGAGTTCTTCTCGCTGTCGCAGGCGAGCAGCGGCACGTTCGATTTTCAGCGCGCCGATATCGAGGCGCGCTTCAGCGGCGGTTCTGCCCGGTTGAACCGCGCAACCTTTACCGGGCCTTCGGGCAGCCTCTCGGTCAACGGCGTCATTCCCTATCGCAGCGGCAGCCTGGCGCTTGCCGGCACTTTTACCGACGAAACCAATGCGGCACAGCGATTGCGGTTCTTCGTCGGCGGCTCTTGGCCGAATGCGGTGATTTCGCCGCTTTCGGTGCTGGGCGAGCCCAACTGAAACGGCCGGCACTTGGAAGCACCGGCCGGTTTCCTGATGGACGCAGCCTTCAATCCTATTGCGCAAAGGCCGCGCGCTCGTCTTTCTCGCGCTGCGCCTCACGCTGTTTGGTGACAACGGAGGCAACGATGACACCGATCGCGACAATGCCGATCAGGATCGTGCAGATCGCGTTGATTTCAGGCGTCACCCCAAGGCGGACCTGGCTGTAGATCTTCATCGGCAGTGTGGTCGCCCCGGGGCCGGTGGTGAAGCTCGAAATCACGAGATCGTCGAGCGACAGCGTGAAGGCCAGCACCCAGCCGGAAAACACCGCCGGCGCGATCACCGGCAGGGTGATGGCAAAGAAGGTTCTGACCGGTGTCGCGCCGAGATCGAGTGCTGCCTCTTCGATCGACTGGTCGAAGCTTAAGAGGCGCGACTGCACGACAACGGCAACGAAGCACATGGTGAAGGTGATGTGCGCAAGCGTAATGGTCCAGAAGCCCCGGTCGAGGCCGATGGCAACGAACAGCAACAACAGCGACAGGCCGGTGATGACCTCAGGCATGACCAGCGGCGCATAGACCATGCCGGAAAACAGCATGCGACCGCGAAAGCGCGTGTAGCGCACCAGCGCGAGCGCCGCGAGCGTTCCAAGCACAGTCGCGCAGGTGGCCGAGATCAGCGCCACGCGGATGGTGACCCACGCGGCGTCGAGAAGCGCCTGATTGTGCCAGAGCTGCGTATACCACTTGGTCGAAAACCCGGCCCAGACGGTGACGAGCTTCGATTCGTTGAACGAGAAGATCACCAAAAGCACGATCGGCAGGTAGAGGAAGCCGAAGCCGAGCACGATCGAGGCGATGTTGAAGCGTGACCAGTTGCCCATGACCTACCTCCCCTCGCCGTCGGCTTTGGCCTGCGCGTTCTGGAAGAACACGATCGGGATCACCAGGATCAACAGCAGGATCATGGCAACCGCCGAAGAGACCGGCCAGTCACGGTTGGCGTTGAACTCGTTCCAGAGCGTCTTGCCGATCATCAGCGTTTCCGATCCGCCGAGCAGATCCGGGATGACGAACTCGCCGACAGCCGGAATGAAGACGAGCAGGCAACCGGCAACGACGCCGGCCAGCGACAGCGGGAACGTGACCTGCCAGAAGGCCGAGAACGGCGTGCAGCCGAGATCCAGCGCCGCCTCCGTCAGCGTGTGGTCCATCTTCTCCAGCGAGGAGTAGATCGGCAGCACCATGAACGGCAGGTAGGAATAGACGATACCGATATAGATCGCCCAATTGGTGTTGAGGATGATCAGCGGCTGGTCGATGACGTTGATGCTCATCAGGAACTGGTTGAGCAGCCCTTCCGGCTTCAGGATGGCGATCCAGGCGTAGACGCGGATCAGGAAGCTGGTCCAGAACGGCAGGATCACCAGCATCAGCAATGTCGGGCGGATCGATTTCGGCGCCTTGGCCATGCCATAGGCGACGGGATAGGCGATCATCAAGGTCAACACCGTCGAGATGCCGGCGATGATGACGCTCGAGACATAGGCATTGAAATAGAGAACGTCCTCCGTCAGCCAGACATAGTTGTCGAGCGAGAACTCCCGCGCCTTTTCCATGATGCCGGAAAGGCCGCCGAAGAGATCGAAGACCGGCGTATAGGGCGGCATCGCCACCGCGGTCTGCGACAGCGAAATGCGGAAGACGATGAAGAACGGGATGAGAAAGAAGAACAGCAGCCAGGCGTAGGGGATGATGATGACCAGGCGGCTGAAGACGGCTGATGCGACTCTCGCCATGGCTTCAATCCTTCAAGACGACGCCGGCGTCTTCGCCGAACGAGATCCACACCTGCTGGTCGTAACCGAAGGGATCTTCGACGGCACGCACCGCATTCAGAGACGACGCCTTCACGACCCTTCCATCCTTCAATCGGATGTGGAAGACGGTCATGTCGCCGAGATAGCCGATATCCCAGATCTCACCCTCGACCGCATTGACCGGCGCATGGGCCGGCGGCTGTCGGCTGACGCGGATCTTTTCGGGACGAATGGCGACGGCGGCCTTGGCGCCAACGGACGGCTTGTCCGGCGATGCCATGCGGACGGGAAAGCCGTTTCCGGTTTCAATCCGGAGATACCCGTTTTCGACGGCAGACACCGTTCCATCGAAGATGTTCACATCACCGATGAAGTCGGCGACGAAGCGGGAGTTCGGCGCCTCGTAGATTTCGGCCGGTGTCGCCACCTGCACGACCTTGCCGTGGCTCATGACGGCGATGCGGTCTGCCATGGTCATCGCTTCCTCCTGGTCGTGCGTGACGACGACGAAGGTCAGGCCGAGTTCCTGCTGCAGGTCCATCAGTTCGAACTGGGTTTCCTCGCGCAGCTTCTTGTCGAGCGCGCCGAGCGGCTCGTCGAGCAGCAACACTTTCGGCCGCTTGGCGAGCGAACGCGCCAGTGCAACGCGCTGGCGCTGACCGCCGGAAAGCTGGTGCGGCTTGCGCTTGGCAAATTTTTCGAGCTTCACCAGCTTGAGCATCTGGCCGACGCGCTCGGCGATGTCGGCCTTCGGCATGCCGTCCTGCTTCAGACCGAAGGCGATGTTGGTCTCGACGGTCATATGCGGAAACAGCGCATAGGACTGGAACATCATGTTGACCGGCCGCCTGTAGGGCGGAATGCCGGCAAGGCTCTGGCCGTCAAGGATGATCTCGCCGGAGGTCGGCTGCTCGAAGCCGGCCAGCATGCGCAGAAGCGTCGACTTTCCGCAGCCCGACGCACCCAAGAGCGCAAAGAACTCGCGCGTGTAGATGTCGAGCGAAAGATCGTCGACGGCTATGAAATCGCCGAAC
This sequence comes from Sinorhizobium sp. A49, assembly GCF_002002725.1. Classification (GTDB taxonomy): domain Bacteria; phylum Pseudomonadota; class Alphaproteobacteria; order Rhizobiales; family Rhizobiaceae; genus Ensifer. Next base: position 149,995 of record NZ_MUNW01000064.1, read on the forward strand.
GTCTTGGTGACGTTCTTGACGGAAATGAATGGCTTGGAAGCGGGATCCGCCCAAGGGGCGAAAGAGCGCCTGATACTGCCGAGTGACTTCATCATCTATCCCCGAATGATACAGCCGATGGGCACTCTCGTTTTCCCCGGTGCCCCCTTTAAAGAAAATTGCCCGGATTTTGAGGTCCGGGCAATTCGTTTCGCTCTTACTGGCCGGTAACGACCTTTGTCCAGAGCCGGGTCAAGACCCGCTGCTCCTTCGCCTCGAACGGCGTGACGGTGAACAGTTTCTGCATCACATCGTCGGTCGGATAGATGGCGGTGTCTTCGAGAACCGCCTTGTCCAGGAACTGCTGCGAGGCCTTGTTGCCGTTGGCGTAGAAGACATAGTTCGACGCCTTGGCGACGACCTCCGGCTTCATCATGTAGTTGAGGAATTCATGCGCTTCGGCGACATGCGGCGCGTCTGCCGGAATGGCGAGCATGTCGAACCACATCTGCGCCCCCTGCGAGGGGATCGCATAATCGATCGTCACGCCAGCCTTGGCTTCGGCGGCGCGGTCGCGAGCCTGAAAGACATCGCCGGAGAAACCGACCGCCAGGCAGATGTCGCCATTTGCAAGGGCGTTGATGTATTCCGACGAATGGAACTTGCGGATATTGGGGCGAACGCTGGCAAGCAGTTCCGCCGCCTTTTCAAGATCCGCCGCTTCATGACTGTCCGGGTTGAGACCGAGATAGGCAAGCGCCGACGGCATGATATCCGTCGGGGAATCGAGCACGTGGATACCGCAATCCTTGAACTTGGCGGCCAGCTCCGGTTTGAAGATGACGTCCCAGTTGGGCTTCTCGTCGGTGCCGAGAATTGCCTTCATCTTGTCGACGTTGTAGCCGATGCCAGTGGTGCCCCACATGTAGTCGATAGCGTATTCGTTGCCCGGATCGTACTTGGCCGTACGGTCCATGATCACGTCCCACATATTCGTGAGGTTCGGGAGCTTGGACTTGTCGAGCTTCTGGAAGACCCCGGCGGCGATCTGGCGCTGCAGGAAGGTCGCCGTCGGCACGACGACGTCATAGCCCGAGCCGCCCGCGAGCAGCTTGGTTTCGAGGATCTCGTTGGAATCGAAGACGTCGTAGACGACCTTGATGCCGGTTTCCTTGGTGAAATCTTCCAGAATGCTGCTGTCGATGTAATCAGACCAGTTATAGACGTTGACCACCCGCTCCTGCGCGGACGCCAACATGGTCGAGCCGGCCAGCATGACCGTCGCCATGGTTGTAACGATGAATTTGGACATGCAGTTCCCTCGTTATTATCGGTCCGGACAAGGCCGCCCCGTGACACGGATCCAGGCCCATTCTGGATCGCTCCGGGGCGAGGTTAGGCATGTTTCTCGACAACCTCAAGCGGTTTCGTGCCGGAAAGAGGCGGACATCTTCAGCCACCCCAATTTTAGCAAGCCAAGGAAAATCGGGCACTTATGGCGAAGGGGGCGATCCTCGCCATGGCAGGTGCCAGGCGGATGGCATTAACCATCGCGGCAACCAGCCGGAACGGCCCCGCGTTTACGATTGATTAACCATAACGGGCGTGCGATTTTTCCTCTGGTTGTGTATCAGCGTCTGGGTAGTGTCATGAGTGGACGGAACCGCAGGATCGATCCGAGAGAGTTGAAGCGCCTTTCGATCCTCGAGCCACAGAAATCGCTTGGCGCGATAGCGGTCGATTGGGCGATCATCGCGGCGGCCATCGCCGCCAGCGAATTTTCCGGCAATATCCTCGTCTATCTGCTGGCCGTGGTCGTGATTGCCGGCCGCATGCACGCATTCGGTTGCCTCGTTCACGAGGCGGCGCACTACCGCATCATCAGGAACCGCAGGCTCAGCGACTGGATGAGCGACCTGCTGCTTGCCTGGCCGATGCTCGCAACCGTCGACGGATACCGGCAAAACCATCTGGCGCATCACCAGCATGCCAACACCGACGACGATCCGGACTGGACGGCCAAGCTCGGCATGGCGCAGTTCACCTTTCCGCAGAAGATCGCGCGCGGCGTGATGCAACTGCTCGGTTACCTCGTCGCCGTCAACTCGATCCGCGACATGGTGCATATGGCCAAGCGCATGTCGAAGAACGATCGTTCGACACGAGGTTACAAGATGCTGCGCCTCGGCTTCTATATCGCCGCCGCGGCCATCTTCAGCCTTCTCGGTATCTGGCGCGAATTCGCACTCTATTGGCTGGTGCCGTTCTTCACCGTCTTCTGCCTGTTCCTTTATGTGCGCAGCGTGGCGGAGCATTTTGGCAGTCTGGATTATAGCGACGAGCTGACGAGTTCACGCACGGTCTATCCGCACGCCTGGGAAAGGCTGTTCTTCGCCCCACACAACATCAACTACCATCTGGAGCATCACCTCTATCCCGGCGTGCCGTTCTACAACCTGCCCGAACTGCACGCGATCCTGATGCGCGACAAGACCTATGCGGACAAGGCGCACATCACCCGCGGCTACACGACCGGGCTGCCGGCCGAATGCTTTTCTCCCAGCGCGCCGCTGCTGCCCAGCCATCATCCTGTCAGCTACTGAACGTCTCGCCTGTTCACTGAAAATCGAAGACGCTGAGCCCCGTCACCATCTCGTCGAGCCCGAGCGGGCGCGTCACGGGCGGCTCGGCGCGTGCAAGACAGCCCTGGCGTTCGCAGAGGCGACAAGCCGCGCCGATGGCGACCGCCGGTGTACGCGCCGCACCATAGACCACCTCTTCGGCAAAGGACGCTTCGCATCCAATCAACACAGCAGTGCGGCGAACCCGCTCTTCGAAGCCTGCCTGCGGGCCATCGAGCGTGCGCGACACGGTCAGAAAAGTCAGTCCCTCCGTTGTCTCCACACGGTCGACCAGGATCTGCCCCGGCACCGAGAAGGCGGCATGTATGTTGAGTTTCGGACAACCGCCTCCGAACCGCGCCTGCGGGAAGCCCGATGCGCCGGAACGACGGAGCCGGTGCCCGGCATTGTCGATTTCCATCAGGAAGAACGGAACGCCGGCGGCCCCCGGCCGCTGCAGCATCGTCAGCCGATTTGCGGCCTGCTCGAACGACACCTGGAAACGTGCCCGTAGCACGTCGATATCGTATCTCGCCCGCAGCGCTGCCGCATGGAACGCCCCATAGGGCATTATCAGCGCATGGGCGGCATAGCGGGCAAGCTCGAAGCGGCCGATTCGCCGTGCTTCGGCGGTCGACAGGCGCAGCGTCTCCAGTTCCTGGACGATCGCCTCGTGACAGGCGATCGAAGCAGCCTCCATGGCGATCTCGCGCAACTGGTCATAGGGCGACAGGCGCTCGGAGATGAACAATCGCATCGAATGCCGATCGAAGCGGCGGCGCAGATTGGGCATGGCGTGCACAGGCAGGTTGCGCACGACAAGGCCATGCTCCTTCTTCAGCCAGGCCTTGAGCGCACCGATCAGATCGTCGCCCGGTGAAAGCACCCCATGAAACGCTTCGGCCACCTCCTCGATCCGGGCGAAGTGATTGGGTCTGGCTTCCAGCGTCTCGCGCACCTCGTCCATCGGCAGGCGTGTTCCCGACAGTGCTTCCATGTGTCCCTGCCCGGCCAGGAGTTCGGCCAGATCCTTCAACCGCGCCGCCTGCTCGCGATAGGCCCGGTAAAGCTTGACGACACCGCCGGCGGCATTGGGCGCCGCCTCGGCCACCTCGATCAGCTCCTGATCCCCCGGCAGTTCCGCCGCCAGCAGCGGATCGGCGAAGACCTCGCGCAATTGTGCCAGCCCACCGCCCGTTTCGCCCTGCAGTTCCTCGAGATCGACCTTGTAGACCGATGCGAGCTTCAGAAGCAGCTGGACGGTCAGCGGCCGCTGATTGCGCTCGATCAGATTGAGGTAGGACGGCGAGATGCCAAGCGCTTCCGCCATGGCCGTCTGCGTCAGCGACAGCCCGTTGCGGATGCGGCGGACGCGTGGCCCGGCAAAGATCTTGTTCTCAGCCATTTGTCACTACCTTTACAATCCTGACATCGATCGAGGATTTACAGAATTTACAAATTTACTGCGCACCACTGTCAAACGCAAGACAAGATAACCCTTTTGAAACAGCTAAAACGGTAATTCCTGTGGCCCTGTTGCGCAGCGCAATGTAAAAACTGTCACATCAACTCGAAGACAAAGGAAGCCATAAGACAAAAGTCGAATGGTGGATGAGTTCCAGCAGGAGGATGTAATGACGGATTTTTACAAGCTTGTTCCCAGTGCCCAACAAGGCCGCTTTGATGGTATCGAACGCCCCTACACCGCTGACACCGTGAAGCGGCTGCGCGGTTCGGTAGAGATCCGTTACTCGCTGGCCGAAATGGGCGCCAACCGCTTGTGGAAGCTCATTCACGAGGAAGACTTCGTCAACGCGCTCGGCGCGCTCTCGGGTAACCAGGCCATGCAGATGGTTCGCGCCGGACTGAAGGCGATCTATCTCTCCGGCTGGCAGGTCGCGGCCGACGCCAATACCGCATCCGCGATGTATCCCGACCAGTCGCTCTATCCGGCAAACGCCGCACCGGAGCTCGCCAAGCGCATCAACCGCACACTCCAGCGAGCCGACCAGATCGAGACCTCGGAAGGCAAGGGCCTTTCGGTCGACACCTGGTTTGCGCCGATCGTTGCCGACGCGGAAGCCGGTTTCGGCGGCCCGCTCAACGCCTTCGAGATCATGAAGGCCTTCATCGAAGCGGGTGCTGCAGGCGTCCACTACGAGGACCAGCTCGCGTCCGAAAAGAAGTGCGGCCATCTCGGCGGCAAGGTTCTGATCCCGACGGCTGCCCATATCCGCAACCTCAACGCCGCACGGCTTGCAGCCGACGTCATGGGCACGCCGACGCTGGTCATCGCCCGCACCGATGCGGAAGCCGCCAAGCTTTTGACCTCCGATATCGACGAGCGCGATCGTCCCTTTGTCGATTATGACGCCGGACGCACGGTCGAAGGCTTCTACCAGGTAAAGAACGGCATCGAGCCGTGCATTGCCCGCGCCATTGCCTATGCGCCGCATTGCGACCTCATCTGGTGCGAAACGTCGAAGCCCGACCTGGAACAGGCCCGCAAGTTTGCCGAGGGCGTGCACAAGGCACATCCGGGCAAGCTGCTCGCCTACAATTGCTCGCCGTCGTTCAACTGGAAGAAAAACCTCGACGACGCGACGATCGCCAAGTTCCAGCGCGAACTCGGTGCGATGGGCTACAAGTTCCAGTTCATCACGCTTGCCGGCTTCCACCAGCTGAACTTCGGCATGTTCGAGCTCGCCCGCGGCTACAAGGCCCGGCAGATGGCCGCCTATTCGGAGCTGCAGGAGGCGGAGTTCGCGGCCGAGGTCAACGGCTACACCGCCACCAAGCACCAGCGCGAAGTCGGCACCGGCTATTTCGACGCGGTGTCGCTCGCCATCACCGGCGGCCAGTCGTCGACGACGGCCATGAAGGAATCGACCGAGCACGACCAGTTCCGCCCGGCCGCAGAGTGAAGAGCCGGGGAGCGTGGCAATCCCTGCCCGCCGCGCTCCCCATGCAACCCTAGAGAAACCGCCGACACCAAGGAGAACTCCAATGACAGTTCAGACACGCGTCAAGGAACGGGCCGAGGAACAGTCTTCGGCCATGACCCCGGACCAGCAGGCGGCGATCCGCATGGTCGCCAACGACCTGCACCGCCTCAACCAGGCCGTCATGAAAGCCGTCGACGCCGGCGTCTCGGTCGAGCTCGTGCGCTCGGCCCGCCATCATGGCGGCGAAGGCAACTGGGGCGACCTGTTGATCCCCGTCATCGTCACCCAGGGACGGGCATGATGATGGCGCTTGCGGCAGCGGTCACGCTCATCGCGTCTCTTTGCACGGCCGGTCCGGGCGCAGGGTCGCGGCGAATGATACCAATCGTTGCCGCCGGTCGCCGTCCATACGCGTAGCACGCCCAACCGATACACCTTTAACGGGAATCAGCCGGCGGAAATGTCGGCTGTTCGCTTTTCAGCCCCCGATCTGCGCCGCAAAATACCATTTCAAGTTGCCTAGAATGCGAGCCTCGCCTATATTAGCTGCGACTATTGCGAGCGGGGGCGCGCATGTTGCAGCCGGGACATTCCGGAACGGAAGAGCTGACTGACCTGATCTACGGCGCCGCCTTCGGCGAGTGCAGCTGGCAGGACTTTCTCGACCGGTTGGCCAATACGCTGCCCAACGGCCGATCAGCGCTGCACTATCACGATCTGGCAACACCCCGCAGCTATGTCCCTTCCGTCTCCGGGTTTGACGCCGAGGATATCGAGCAGTTCAACCAGCATTTTGCTGCGGTCAATCCCTGGATCCCAAAGGCGATGCTCGTGCCCACAGGCCAGGGCATCTGCGGGGAGCAGATCGTCGCGCGCGGCGAGCTGATCAAATCCGAATTCTATAACGACTGGCTGAAGCGACAGACCGGATGCGAGACCAGTGTCGGCGTGACGATCATCAGAAGCGCAACCCGAACCTTCATGCTCTCGACCTGCACCTCATCGACAGATGCCGACCTCAATCAGCGGGCCGCCGAGCAATATACGTATCTGGCGCCGCACTTGAAACGGGCTTTCGATCTCCTGCGCAAGCGCGACATGTTTGCGCCCGGGCATGGCGAAGGCCGGGATTTGCTCGATAGCGTCGGCGTCGGCGTGATCTATGTCACCGAAAATCTCCGGATCCGCTCGATGAACGCGTGCGCCGAGCGCATGATCTCCAACAATGCGCCTCTTCGGATATCGCCGGGTGGGCGTGTGACGTTGCCGAGCACGGGATCGGCAGCCGCTCTCGAATTATTGTCCTTGCGGATCAATACCCATGCGGAGCCGCATGTCTCCCTCGTCAGGGCCACAGATGGCGCGGCCTATCGTGTCACGCTGGTGCGGCTGCGGTCCGATGTCTTCGTCGAACTGCTCAACGGACCAACGGTCGCAATCCTAATCGAACCGGCAACGTCTCTGCTGCCGGAAGAGCGGCGCGAACATCTCAAGGACATTCACGGCCTGACACCGGCCGAAGTTCGCATCGCCTCCGGGCTTGCCGCGGGACTGTCGCTCCGGGAGATGGCGCAGGCGAACGGTGTCAGCTACGAGACCATCCGCACGCAGCTGAAGAGCATCTACACCAAGACCGAGGTGAACTCGCAGGCAGCGCTCGTCAGCCTGTTGATGCGCTGACTTTTTCAGCTGCGGCGCGGGCGTTTTCCGGCGAAGATGTCGGCGTGGCTCTTCAGCAGCTTTGTCATGCGATCGACGACCGTGCGGATTTCCTGGCGGTGGCGATCCTCGTTGTTCATGACGATCCATTGGCGATGCCGAAGCGCTGGAATCTCCTCGCCCATCCGCTCCAGCAACGGGTCGAGGTCACCGACGAAACAGGGCAGCACGGCGCAACCGGCACCGGCGCGTGCAAGGTCGAGCAAGGAGCGAGGCCGCGTCACCGTCGCCACGATGCGACCGGTCGCGTGCTCATGCGGCCAACGCAGATAGGCCGAAATCGCATCCTCCTCGCTGACAGCGAGCCATCTGCTATTTGACGCCGGCAATGCATTCTTCTGTCGATAGGCGGCATAGGCGACGTCGCCCACCGGGCGGGCAGCCAGGTAGCTTTCCTCCGGCTCGAAGGCGCGGATGCCGATATCGCTCTCGCGATAGGCAAGGTTTGCACGCGTCTCTCCGACATTGATCGCCAGGCTGAAGCCGTCACGCTCGGTACAGAGCGCCGGAAAATTCTCGGCAAGCAGCCAAGATACCCAGGTTCCCGCGGTGATGCGAACGACCGCCCCCTCGCCTTCCCGTCGCCAGCTCTCGACGCGGCGGGCGGCAGCCTCCATCTCCTCGAGCTGTTCGAACAGCAATTGCCCGTCGCCGGTCAGCTGATAGCCGGTCTGGCTGCGCACGAACAGGCTGCGCCCGGTGCGCTCCTCGATCTCGAGCATGCGCCGGCCGACGGTTGCCGGGCTGAAGCCCAGCGCCTGCGCGGCTCCCGTCAGGCCGCCGGTACGCGCAACACTCATGAAGCAGCGGTAGATATCCCAATCCATGTCTTTCATGAATGAAAAACATAAGGCGATCTCTTGCGTATGTAAAACAGCTTTTGCTGCATAAAAGAGAGGATGCCACTCGATGAGGAGCATCACCATGGAAACGCTGGCAATGGCCTATCTGGCCGATATGACGATGAAGAGCCGCCGCTGGGACGAGCATTTCGACCCAAAGCCGCCGGGCTGGTTGCGGAGGATGCTTCGCCGCTGCATAGCCGCGTTTGCGGCAAGCAGAAAGGTTGAACGCACCGAGGAGACTGCTCAAACGAAATGCACCGCGCAACCGGTGTGTTGCGCGGTGCAGTGCTAGGATGACATAGTCGTCGCCGTTCTGGCCGATCAGGCCGCGCGGTAAGCGTGGATATCGGCCGTTTCCGGCTCCAGCCGGAACTGCTCGACCAGCATCATCAGCGTGTCGGCCTGGTTGGAAAGCGCCAGACTTGTCGCGGTCGCCTCTTCTACCATCGAGGCGTTCTGCTGCGTCATCTGATCCATCTGGTTGACCGAACCATTGACCTCGTTGAGCGCCACGGCCTGGTCTCGGCTGGCAGTCGCGATCATCTCCACATGCTGGCTGACGGTGACGATCTGGGCGCTGATCGAAGCCAGAACGGCGCCGGTTTCCTTGACGAGCAACGAACCGGAATTGACTTCGTCGGTCGACTTGTTGATGAGGCCCTTGATTTCGCGGGCCGCCTCGGCCGAGCGCTGCGCCAGTTCGCGCACTTCCTGCGCCACCACCGCGAAGCCCTTGCCGGCTTCGCCAGCGCGTGCCGCCTCGATGCCCGCGTTCAGCGCCAAGAGGTTGGTCTGGAAGGCGATGTCGTCGATGACCTCGATGATCTGCTCGATCTGGCGTGACGCCTCTTCGATGCGTCCCATGGCGGCGATCGCGTTGGTGACGACGGTTGCCGAGCTGTCGGCGCTCTTCTTCGTCTGGGTGACGGCGACATTGGCCTCGTTCGCACGCTCTGCCGAAGACCGGACCGTCACGGTGATCTGGTCGACGGCGGCCGCCGTCTCTTCGAGCGAGGCGGCCTGAGCTTCCGTCCGCTTCGACAAGGAATCCGCGGCGTGATGCATGTCGGCGCCACTCTGCTGGATCGCCTGTGCATTGCCGCGGATCTGCGCCAGCGTGTCCTGCAGGCGGATCAGCGAGCCGTTGAAGTCGGTGCGCAGCTGCTCGAGGCGGCCATGGAACGGGATGTCGATCTGACGCGACAGGTCGCCCTGTGCCAGACGGCCGAGGCCGGCGGCGAGTTCGCTGACGGCAAGATCGATCTGGCGATCGAGTTCGCGCTTCTCGGCATCATTGCGGGTGCGCTCGATCTCGGCGCGGGCGCGCTGTTCTTCGCTTTCGGCCTCGATACGCACCTTGGAGAGCGCATTTTCCTTGAACACGCCAAGGGCGCGCGCCATGTCGCCGATTTCGTCCTGGCGGGCGTCGCCGTCAATGGACGTGTCGAGGCGGCCGTCTGCCAGGCGACGCATGGCGGCGGTGATCTGGCCGATCGGCTTCTTCAGCGTCAGCGTCAGAGCAATGCCGGCAAGCAGCGCGATGACGACGCCTGCGACGGTGGCGGCAACGGAGATCTGGTTTGCTTCCTGGCGCTCGGTGCCGGCGGCAACCTTCTGCTGTTCTGCAAAGCCGGTGAGATCGCTCCAGATCTGGTTGATCGACTGGCCGGCGGCGTCGAAATCGGCGGTCCGCTTCACGGTGATTTCGACCAGCGATGCCGCGTCCTTCTTCATCACGGTGATGATCGGCATCAGCGTATCGGCAATCGCGTCGAAAGATGCGCCGTCGCTGGCGACACCACGCAAGGTCGCCATGTTCTGCTGAACCGCCAGGAACTTGTCGAGCAGCTTCTGTCGGTTGCTTTCCGTCGTCGACCCCATGAAGGTTGCGGCGGAGATCTGGATGTCGGTGATCGAGCTTGAAAGCCGGCGTGTGGCCGTCAGAACGGATTCGGTGCTGACGATCAACTGGTCGAGTTCGGCGAAGATCCGCGTGGCATCGCGCATCTTGCCGACCGACGCCGCTTCAAGACGGAAGCTCGCAGTGCGGAAGCGGTCGACGTATTTCGAAATACCGGCCAGCGTTTCCGGACCGGCGGGCGCTTTCAAAAGTGCGCCGATCTCGCTCGATGCGGAGGTGATCGTCTCGGTCAGCGACTTCTCGTCCTTCGGCAGCAACCGGAAGATGTCGCGCTCGGTGCGGCCGATCATCGGGAACCGTTCCTTGACGGCCTTGAGCTTGTCCTCGACCGTTGTCGCCTTGGCGACTTCAGTGCCGAACTCGTTGAAGAAACGGCTGGCGCGCATCAGCTTTTCGGCTTCGCGCAGCATGGTCTTGGCGGCGTTCTCGTTCTTGCGCACGGCATATTGCAGCCGGTTGGACTCGTCGTTGATCTTGGCGCGCTCGACCAGCAGCGCATCGAGGTTCGCTGTCATCGCGGCGCGCATTTCCTGCTCGCCGACATGCAGCTTCCAGAGCCCGTCGATGCGGGTTTCGATGTCGTTGGTTGCGGCGATCGCCGCCGTCAATTCGTCCTGGCCGTTCTGGCCGGCGACCTGTGCGGCGGTGTCGGCAAGGATTTCCTTCTGCGCGGCGATCTTGCCTTGCAAGGCGTCGCGGGTTTCCTCGGTGGTCGAGTGCAGGAAATTGTTCATCCCCGCATAGACGTCCTTGAACCCGCTCAGCGTCTGCAGGACGCTGTTTGAAATCTCCATCCGGCCCTGAAGCAGGCCGGACGCATAAAGACCGGTAATGCCGACGGCACAGATGCTGACGACGAAGGGCAGAATGAAGAAAAGGACCTTCGTCTGGATCTTGAAACGGGCAAGAATTCTATCGATGAACATGGAAAACACCTTGGCTCGCAGCTCGCATTCGCCTCCCCCGGCGGCTCGAAGCATGTCTCGCCTTTGAGCGTAACCGCCGAAAGGACGAAACGATCGAGAGCCACCCGATGCGCAAACAGGCTGATGTTTTTCGGAAAAATCATGCGGCGCACACCGCTAGTCCGTCAGCAATCATTGCGGGACCACGCCACCTCCCCGGTAGCGAAGTCCTGACGGAACTCACTTCGTCGCAATATTCATTTTGAACGATTAAAAATTGTATAAGCGCAGAGCACTCGCCAACGAATTTCCGAAGGCGCTCGCGCACTCAAGGCGCGCCAGAGGTTCGGCCGTCACGCGGCCGACCGGCGGCTTCAATGCCAAAGGGCCGGAAGCGTTGCGAAGGCAGCGACGGCAAAGAAGGCGAGCAGAGCGATGCGGGTGAGCATCACTCTCTGGGCGCGGCTCTCGTCGGTGCGAGCGATCGCGATAGCGCGGGGACGACGGCGTGGGTTGTTCATGACATCCTGTCCTTCTCACTGACTAGCAACGATCGGCCCGGATAAACCGGCTTGCCAGTCCTGATCATATTGCAGCCATGCCGCGGCAGAGAAAAGCCCTAAAAATGGAAACAGTGTGATTTCCGTTTGCGGAACAGTTTTTTCTGACCAACCGCCGGCTGTGCCGACATCTGAAGAGGTTCGGGCATATCCGTTAACAATGGCTGAAGCGACGCGCCACAAAACCGGGGATCAGACCTCCTGGCCGGCCGCAAAGCCCGACGCCCATGCCCATTGGAAATTGTAGCCGCCGAGCCAACCGGTCACATCGACGCATTCGCCGACGAAATAGAGGCCGGGAACAGACTTGGCCTGCATCGTCTTTGAATCGAGACCGCTGGTGTCGACGCCGCCCAGCGTCACCTCGGCCGTGCGGTAGCCTTCGGAACCGGCCGGCTTGATCGTCCAGGCCTGGATAGTGGCCGAAAGCGCGTCGATGCTCCTGTCGGAGAGGTCGGCGAGTTGCTTTCCCGTGAGCTTGGCGGCATCGGCAAAAAATTGCGCCAGCCGCCGCGGCAGAATATCGGCGAGAACCGTCTGGACCGCCTGCTTGCCGTTGGTTCGGCGCATGCCCTTTACGATCGAGGCGATATCGATATCGGGCATCAGCTTCAACACGATATCCTGCCCCTCGCGCCAATAGGAAGAGATCTGCAGGATCGCCGGGCCGCTCAAGCCCCGGTGGGTGATCAGCACCGCCTCGCGAAAGGCCGCCTTGCCGGAGCGCGCTTCGGCATCGGCGGCAACGCCCGCCAGTTCGCCGATGGTTTCAAGCTGCACTGGGTCGAGCGTCAGCGGCACAAGCCCGGGACGGGTCTCGACCAGCGCCAATCCAAACTGCTCGGCGATCTTATAGGCAAGCCCGGTCGCCCCCATCTTCGGGATGGACTTGCCGCCGCTGGCAATCACCAGCGACTGCGCATCAACAGGTCCGTCGCCGGTCATGACCCGAAAGCCTGCGCCATGGCGCTCGACACTCTCGACCGTCGTCTCCAGCCGAAGCTCGACGCCCGCGTCGCGCATCTCTGACAGCAGCATCCTGATGATGTCCTTGGCCGAGTGATCGCAGAACAATTGCCCCAAGGTCTTTTCGTGCCAGGCGATGCCGTGCTTTTCGACAAGCGCGAGGAAGTCGCGCGCGCCGTAGCGCGCGAGCGCCGATTTGCAGAAATGCGGATTGGCCGAAAGGAAGTTCTTCGGCCCGGCGTGAATGTTGGTGAAGTTGCAGCGGCCGCCGCCGGAGATGCGGATCTTTTCGCCCGGCGCCTTGGCATGGTCGATGACGAGCACGCGCCGGCCACGCTTGCCGGCTTCGATCGCGCACATCATGCCGGCAGCACCCGCGCCAATGATCACCACATCCTTCTTTTCAGCCACGCATCACCTTTAAGCTCTTCAGCGCATTCCTTTCCGGTCAAGGAGGCGAAAGTCAATCGCCCTGCTCTAGCCAATTGGCAATCTCCGGTTATGATGCGCCATCCGAAGCCAAAACCGGTGATTTATGCCCTCCAAGAGAAGTGCTGCCCAACAAACAACGAAAATCAGCAAATCCTCGAAAATACCCGCCGCCCTGCATTCCCTCCGAGGCGTGAAGACCTGGAAGGAAGCAACGGACTGGCTGAAGATCCGCGGGATCGAAGACATCGAATGCATCACCCCCGACCTTGCCGGCGTTCCCCGCGGCAAGATGATGCCGACCTCCAAGTTCACGTCCAACACCTCGCTGGCGCTGCCATCAGCCGTCTACCGCCACACGATCTCAGGCGAATATCCCGACGAGACCGGACAGTTCCGCTACGATTCGCGCGACAGCGACATCAAGCTCGTGCCCGATCTGTCGACGCTTTCGGTCGTGCCGTGGGAAACGGATCCGACCGCGCAGGTGATCTGCGACATCGTCGGCTCGGAGGGCGAGCAGATCAGCTACACGCCGCGCAACGTCCTGAAGCGCGTGGTCGACCTCTATCGCCAGAAGGGCTGGAAGCCGGTCGTCGCACCGGAGATCGAGTTCTACCTCGTCGCCACCAACGACGATCCCGACTATCCGCTGCATCCGCCGAAAGGCCGCTCCGGCCGCTCGATCCTCGGCGGCCAGGGTTATTCGATCGCCGGCATCAACGAATTCGACGAACTGATCGACGACATCTATCACTTCTCCGAAAAGCAGGGTCTGGAGATCGACACGCTGATCCACGAGGAAGGTCCGGCGCAGCTCGAGATCAACCTTCGTCACGGCGATCCGATCGAGCTTGCCGACCAGGTGTTCCTGTTCAAGCGCACCATTCGCGAAGCGGCGCTGAAGCACGGCATCTACGCGACCTTCATGGCCAAGCCTATGCAAGGACAGCCGGGTTCGGCCATGCACATCCACCAGTCGGTGATCGAGATCAACACCGGCCGCAACCTGTTTTCCAATCCGGATGGTTCCGCCTCCAAGGAGTTTTTCAACTTCATCGGCGGCATGCAGCACTATGTGCCGCGTACGCTGGTGATGATGGCGCCCTATGTGAACTCCTTCCGCCGGCTGACGCCCGATATGTCGGCGCCGGTGAACACGGCCTGGGGCTACGACAATCGCACGACCGCCTTCCGCATTCCTGTTTCCGAGCCGGTTGCGCGGCGGATCGAGAACCGGCTACCAAGCTCGGACGCCAACCCCTATCTGGCGCTCGCCGCTTCGCTTGCCTGCGGCTATCTGGGCATCATCGAGGGTCGCGAACCCTCGGCACCGACGGCAGACACGGCCAACGAAGGCGAGATCGATCTGCCGCGTGGATTGCTCGAGGCCGTCGCCCTGCTCGAATCGGCACCGTCCCTTGCCGAGGTGCTGAGCCCCGAGTTCATCGCCATCTATGCCGGCGTGAAGCGCGGCGAGTTCGAAACCTTCATGCAGGTCATCAGCCCCTGGGAACGCGAGTTCCTGTTGCTGAACGTCTGACCTGAAAGGCGATCCGATGCCCTGGCAAAGCCCGATCTCGCCCGGTTACTCCTGGTATGAGGCAACCGTTCCGGATCGACCGGAATTCCCGCCGATGGCGGGATCGCGCAAGGCGGATGTCGCCGTCATCGGCGGCGGCTACACCGGGCTTCAGGCAGCCTACAATCTTGCGCGCCAGGGCGTCGATGTCACCCTCATCGACGCCTGCCGCTTCGGCGACGGCGCGTCGGGACGCAATGGCGGCCAGTTCGGCACCGGCCAGCGCGCCTGGGCCGACGAAACCGAGGAAACGCTCGGCCACGAACGGGCGCAAGCGCTGTTCGACATGGCCGAAAATGCCAAGCGACACGTGCTCGACTTCGCCGCCGAACATGCCATAGACATCGAGTTCATGCCCGGGCAGCTTTCCGTCGGCCACAAGAAGAGCCTGGAGAAAGACTATCGCGACCACGCCGAGGCGATGGCGACCCGCTTCGGCTATCCGCATCTCTCGTTCATGGAGCGGGAGGAGACGGCAAGCCGGCTCGGATCGAGCCGCTATCACTTCGGCATCCGCGATGCCGGCACCGGCCATATCCATCCGCTGAAACTGCTCGTCGGGCTCGCCAGACAGGCGGCCCTTGCCGGCGCCAACCTGTTCGAGCAGACAAAGGCTGAGAAGATCGAGCGCAAGGGGGCGGCGATTGTGATCACCACCGATCGCGGCACGGTCACCGCCGATCGGGTGCTCGTCGCCTGCAACGCCTATATCGGCAATCTCGAGCCGGTGAGCGCCAGCCACGTGATGCCGATCCGTTCCTTCATCGGTGCGACCGAGGTCCTCTCCGCTCATCCGAATGTACTGCCCGGCGGCGAGTCGGTCGACGATTCGCGTTTTGTCGTGCGCTACTTCCGCAAGTCGAAAGACGGGCGGCTGCTGTTCGGCGGGCGCGAAGCCTACACCGCCGACAACCCGCGCGACATCTCCACCCATATCCGCCGGCAGATCAGCGAGATCTATCCGGAACTCGGCAATGTCGAGATCACCCATGGCTGGGGCGGCTCCGTCGGCATCACCATGCCGCGCACGCCCTTCTGTCGCGAGGTGATGCCGGGCGTCACGTCGATCGGCGGCTATTCCGGCCATGGGGTCATGCTTTCCAACTATTGCGGCAAGCTCTACGCTGACCTGGCGCTTGGCAAAGAGACGGAACTCGACCTGTTGAAAGCCTTGAAAATACCGGCTTTTCCCGGTGGAGCGCGCTTCCGCTCGCCGCTTCTGTTTCTGGCGCTGAGCTGGTACGCCCTGCGCGACAAGCTCTAGGATGAGCATTTGCGAGCATTTTATTGCGTCGCACCCTAGCGCCTTTAAATCGATTAGATTATATGTGTCCCTGACCTGAACAAGATCGAGATTATCCCATGAGCAGCCAGATCATTCCCGTCGAACCGTTTGACTATGTCGTGTTCGGGGGCACCGGCGATCTCGCCGAGCGCAAGCTGCTGCCAGCGCTCTATCACCGCCAGATGGAAGGCCAGATCACTGAGCCGACCCGCATCATCGGCGCCTCGCGCGCCGCATTGACGCATGAGGAATATCGCAAGTTCGCCGCCGATGCGCTGAAGGAACACCTGAAGCCGGCGGAATACAATGAAGAGGAAGTGGCGAAGTTCACCGCCCGTCTCTTCTACGTCTCCGTCGACGCCAAGTCCGATCAGGGCTGGGATACGCTGAAGAAGATCCTGGAAGAGGGCAAGGAGCGCATTCGCGCCTTCTACCTCGCCGTCGGACCGGCGATCTTCGGCGATATCTCGGAAAAGATCCGCGACCACAAGCTGATCACCAAGACCACCCGCATCGTCGTCGAAAAGCCGATCGGGCGCGACCTCGCGTCCGCGACCGAGCTCAACGACACCATCGGCAAGGTCTTTCGCGAAGAGCAGATCTTCCGCATCGACCACTACCTCGGCAAGGAGACGGTGCAGAACCTGATGGCGCTGCGTTTCGCCAATGCGCTCTATGAGCCGCTGTGGAACTCCGCCCATATCGACCACGTGCAGATCACCGTTTCGGAAGCCGTCGGCCTCGAAAATCGCGCCGGCTACTACGACAAGGCAGGCGCCTTGCGCGACATGGTGCAGAACCACATCCTGCAGCTCGTCTGCTTCGTTGCGATGGAAGCGCCGACGTCGATGGATGCGGAAGCCGTGCGCGACGAAAAGCTCAAGGTTCTGCGCGCCCTGAAGCCGGTCAACGCGTCCAATGTCGAGCAGGTGACGGTGCGCGGCCAGTACCGTGCGGGGGCATCCGCCGGCGGCCCGGTCAAGGGCTACCTGGAAGAGCTTGAAGGCGGCGTCTCGAACACCGAAACCTTCGTCGCGATCAAGGCCGAGGTCAGCAATTGGCGCTGGGCCGGCGTGCCGTTTTACATCCGCACAGGCAAGCGGCTTGCCGGACGCATGTCCGAAATCGTCATTACCTTCAAGCAGATTCCGCATTCGATCTTCGACAACAGTGCCGGTCGGATTTCGGCGAACCAGCTCGTCATTCGCCTGCAGCCGAACGAAGGCGTCAAGCAGTCGCTGATGATCAAGGACCCGGGCCCGGGCGGCATGCGCCTTCGCAACGTCTCGCTCGACATGAGCTTTGCCGAGGCCTTCGACGTGCGCAACGCCGATGCCTATGAGCGGCTGTTGTTCGACGTCGTGCGCAACAACCAGACGCTGTTCGTTCGCCGCGACGAGGTCGAGGCCGCATGGAAATGGGTCGACCCGATCCTGAAGGCCTGGGAAGAGACCGGACAGCAGGTGCAGGGTTACACCGCCGGCACCTGGGGTCCGAGCCAGTCGATCGCGCTGATCGAGCGTGACGGCCGCACCTGGCACGATGCGATATAGGTTGGAAATGAGCACGACGCTTCACACATTCGACACTGGCGCTGCGCTGGCCGAAGGCCTGGCGGACGCCGTCGGCGCAACACTTGCGGCCGGCATTGCTGCCCGCGGAACGGCAAGCATTGCCGTTTCCGGCGGCTCCACGCCCAAGGCCTTCTTCCAGGCGCTCGCCAAAAAAGATATCGACTGGGACAAGGTGACGGTCACGCTGGTGGACGAACGCTTCGTTCCGCCGGAAAGTGATCGCTCCAACCATGCGCTGGTGACAGCCAACCTGCTGCAGGGTCCCGCGGCTAAAGCGCATTTTCTTCCGCTTTACCACGCAGCCGCTTCGGCAGAAGATGCGGCCGTGCTGGCCAGCAACGAGACGGCAAAGATCGGCGCTCCCTTCGACGTCGTCGTGCTCGGCATGGGAACGGATGGCCACACCGCGTCGTTCTTCCCGGGTGGAACGCAGCTTTCAAGGGCGATCGACGCGACGACGCCACGCGGCGTGATGACCATGGAAGCAGAGGGCGCCGGCGAACCGCGGCTGACTTTTACCTTCTCCAGCCTTCAGGATGCGAGACTCCTGGTCCTGCACATCGAAGGCGAAGGCAAGAAGGTGGTGCTGGCCAAGGCGGAAGGCCCCGGCGACGAGGCCGAGATGCCGATCCGCACCATGCTGCGCCGTGCGGCCTCGCCGCTGCAGATATACTGGGCGCCATAACGGCCGGATTTCCGGCCGGTTCAGGACACTTTCAACCGGTGGCGCCCCACCGGAACGCGAAGGTGTTGAAAGAGCTCATACCGGGGCGTGGCCTGCACGTTCTCCCAGGCAGTCAACGCTCCGGATCGATGACAGGATGAAGATGAGGAGCGTGAGTGCTCCGGAACAGGATTTGCCATGTCCGCCGATTCCCGTATTGCCGCAATCACCGCCCGTATCGTCGAGCGCTCTAAGCCGCACCGAGAGCCCTATCTCGATCGCGTTCGCCGTGCCGCCTCGAGCGGGCCGCATCGCAGCGTTCTCGGCTGTGGCAACCTTGCGCACGGATTTGCCGTCTGTTCCCCCGCCGAGAAGGTGGCGCTCGCGGGCGACCGCGTCGCCAACCTCGGCATCATCACCTCCTATAACGACATGCTCTCGGCGCATCAGCCGTTCGAGACCTATCCGGCGCTGATCCGCCAAGCGGCACACGAGGCAGGCGGCGTTGCCCAGGTCGCCGGCGGTGTACCTGCCATGTGCGACGGCGTCACCCAGGGCCAGCCGGGCATGGAGCTGTCGCTGTTTTCGCGCGACCTGATCGCCATGGCTGCCGGGGTCGGCCTGTCGCACAACATGTTCGATTCCACTGTCTACCTCGGCGTCTGCGACAAGATCGTGCCCGGCCTTGTCATCGCGGCGCTGACCTTCGGCCATCTGCCGGCGGTGTTCGTGCCGGCCGGACCGATGACGACGGGCCTGCCGAACGACGAGAAGGCCCGCGTGCGCCAGCTCTTTGCCGAAGGCAAGGTCGGCCGCGAGGAACTGCTCGAAGCGGAATCCAAGTCCTACCATGGGCCCGGCACCTGCACCTTCTACGGCACGGCCAATTCCAACCAGATGCTGATGGAGATCATGGGCTTCCATCTGCCCGGCGCGTCCTTCATCAATCCCGGCACGCCGCTGCGCGACGCGCTGACGAAGGAAGCGACGAAGCGGGCGCTGGCGATCACCGCCATGGGCAACGAGTTCACGCCGGCAGGCGAAATGATCGACGAACGCTCGATCGTCAACGGTGTCGTCGGCCTACATGCCACCGGCGGCTCGACCAACCACACCATGCATATCGTCGCCATGGCGCGCGCCGCCGGCATCCTTCTGACCTGGCAGGACATTTCCGAGCTTTCCGATATCGTGCCGCTGCTTGCCCGCGTCTATCCGAACGGCCTTGCCGACGTGAACCACTTCCATGCCGCTGGCGGCATGGGCTTCCTGATCAGCCAGTTGCTTCGCGGCGGCCTGTTGCATGACGATGTGCGCACTGTCGTCGGCCAGGGTCTCGATGCCTACAAGATCGACGTCCGGCTCGGGGCTGATGGCGGTGTCGAGCGCGTGCCGACGCCGGCCGAAAGCGCCGATCCCAAGGTGCTCTCCACCATTGACAAGCCGTTCCAGCACTCGGGTGGCCTCAAGATGCTGACCGGCAATCTCGGCAAGGCGGTGATCAAGATCTCCGCCGTCAAGCCGGACCGCCACGTCATCGAAGCGCCTGCGAAGATCTTCCATGATCAGGGAGAGCTGAACGAAGCCTTCAAGGCCGGCAAGCTCGAAGGCGATTTCGTCGCCGTCGTGCGCTTCCAGGGGCCGAAGGCGAACGGCATGCCGGAACTGCACAAGCTGACGACCGTGCTCGGCATCCTGCAGGATCGCGGCCAGCGCGTGGCGATCCTCACCGACGGCCGCATGTCGGGCGCCTCGGGCAAGGTGCCCGCCGCCATTCACGTGACGCCGGAAGCCAAGGACGGCGGACCGATCGCCCGTATCCAGGAAGGCGACATCGTGCGCATCGATGCCATCACCGGCACAATCGAAGTTCTGGTCGAGGATATCGCGCTGAAGACGCGCATTCCGGCCCATGCCGATCTCTCCGACAACGAATTCGGCATGGGGCGCGAACTGTTCGCGCCGTTCCGCGCCATTGCCGGCTCGGCCGACCACGGCGCAAGCGTGCTGTTCAACTGAACGGAGCCTCGGCGTCACGCCGAGGTTCGTCTTGCCTCATGCGAGTGCTGCCGGGGATGAGCACCGGCAGCCGCACCGACGCTTCGAAAATGGCGTCTATTTCAGCGGCCCTGGAGGCATGTCGTTTCGGCCGTCATAGCGCTTAACTTCGAGCGTGAAGATGTCGACGTCCTCGATGCAGCGCGCATTGAGCGACACGCGACCGTCCGGGTAGCCGCTGCGCATGATGGCGGCGCTGCAGGTCGGGCAAAAGTGATGGCCCTCGGTCAAGCCGCGCCAGACATAGCTCGACAGGCGCCGCTTCTCGGTGATCAGCCGAATCTTGCTGCTATCGACCTTCCAATGCAGAAAGCCGGTGCGCCGGCATGTCGAGCAGTTGCACTCGATCAGGCCTGAGAGTTCCTCATCAACCTCGATGCAGATGTCGCCGCAATGGCAGGAAAGGCGGTAAGGTCGTTTCATCGATCAGTTGCCCCACGTCTGGTGTGCAGGCGACAACAATCAAACGCCCACGCACCAAGTCAAGCATAGGCTGCAGCGACCTCGAAAGACGATCAATTCGCCACACAAGCGCGTGCCCATCTGCCCGTTTCAGTCGGACGGAAGCAGCCGCGAGACCGCCTGCGCGTTCAGCGATAGATGTCGAGCGTACGGTTCCGGTGGTTCGGATGGGTGCTGTAGACGAAGATGCGATTGAGATCGCGGTCGGTCAGAAGCCGCAGGAAGCGCGCTTCGACGATATTGTTGGCGTGCACGCGCTTGAGCAGGCAACCGACCATCTGGATGCGGGCACTCGGAATATCGAGGTAGAAATTCTGCGGCAGCTGGTATTTGGTCAGGATACCGAGAACCGCGCCGCTCTTCGACAGCTTGATGATTTCGCAGCGGCGGGAGCTCAGCTGCGTCATGCCTTTTTCGGTATATTCGATGCGCGCCTCGTTCCGCGTATCCTCCATCGGGAACGTGGTTTCGCGATCGTACATGAAAGATTCTTCCTTGTTCAGGAAGTGGTTCTGCATCACCGGTGCCGCGGTCGTCATTCAACAGGCCTCTTAGTATCCCCTGTCCATCAGGCTAGAGGAAGAAATTTAACAGAGGGTAGATTGAGAGGCCCGACACAGAAAAACCCGTCCGAAAATCGGACGGGTCGGTGAGGCAAGCGACGGTGCCTTTCCTCAGGCCCGGTAGCTCTTGCCACCGTCGTCGAACAGATGCAGCTTGGTCTTGTCGGCGGTGAACCGGACTTTCTCGCCGCGATGCACGGGCAAAATGCCGGGAATCTTGGCGATAATCGGTTCCTTCTCGACCAGCCCTTCAATGTAGAGCAGCGTCACTTCGCCGAGCGCCTCGACGATGGCCACCGTGCCTTCGAAGAGGAAGTCCTCGCCGCTCGCCGTCTGCAGGTCTTCCGGACGCACGCCAAAGCTCGCGGTCTTGCCGTTCTCGGAAGCGTTGGTGGCGATATCGAGCGTCACCGACTTGCCGCCGGCAAGCTTGACCGTCGTCTGCGGACCGGTCGCCGTGATCGTTGCCGGAATGACGTTCATCGCCGGCGAGCCGATGAAGCGGGCGACGAACAGGTTCGCCGGGCGCTCGTAAAGCTCGAGCGGCGGACCGACCTGCTCGATATGCCCCGCCGACAGCACGACGATCCGATCGGCAAGCGTCATCGCCTCGACCTGGTCGTGGGTGACGTAGATCATCGTCGTATCGGCCATCTGCTCGTTGAGCCTGGCGATTTCGATGCGGGTGGCGACGCGAAGTGCCGCGTCGAGGTTGGACAACGGCTCGTCGAACAGGAACACCTTGGGATCGCGGCAGATCGCCCGGCCGATCGCCACGCGCTGGCGCTGGCCGCCGGATAGCGCCTTCGGCAGGCGATCAAGATATTTGGTGAGCTGCAGGATATCGGCGGCGGCACGCACGCGCCGGTCGATCTCCTCTTTGCTCTCCTTGGCGATGCGCATGCCGAAGGCCATATTGTCGTAGACGGTCATATGCGGATAGAGCGCATAGGACTGGAACACCATGGCGATACCGCGCTTCGACGGCGGCACATCATTGACGCGCTCGCCGTCGATGAACATGTCGCCGCCGGTGATTTCCTCCAGACCCGCGATCATGCGCAGCAATGTCGACTTGCCGCAGCCGGACGGGCCGACGAACACGACGAACTCGCCCTGCTTGATGTCGAGATTGATGCCGTGAATGACATCGACCGCGCCATAGGACTTGCGGATATCTTTAAGCGTCAGACCTGTCATCGCACCCTCCCCTTCGTCTCTTATGTCTGTCTCAAACCAGGCGCGCGAAGAATGCGCTCCAGGCCGGAAGATTGACCTTGTCGTCCTTGATCTCGGCCGTAAAGCCGTGACCGTCGAGCGCTTCTAACGGCTCGATCGGCAAATCGGCCGAAGCAGCCGTACCGCCCATGTTGAAAGCGCAGAAAAGCTTCTCGTTGCCGTGGCTGCGCACGAAGGAGAGCACCGGTCCATCGGTGCCGCGAAACTCGATCTCGCCCTTGGCAAAGGCCGGATGCGCTTTGCGGAACTGCAGGAAGCGGCGATAGTGCTCCATGACGGAGGCTTCGTCACCCTTCTGCGCGGAGACTGCCCGCTTCAGATGCTCGGCCGGCACCGGCAGCCAGGGCTTGGCATCGCCGAAACCGCCGTTGACCGCAGTGCTGTCCCAGACCATCGGCGTCCGGCAGCCGTCGCGGCCCTTGAAATCGGGCCAGAACTGAATGCCGTAGGGATCCTTCAGGTCTTCATAGGCAAGCTCGGCTTCGGTGAGTGCCAGCTCTTCGCCCTGATAGATGCACACGGAACCGCGCAACGACATCAGCAGACTTGCGAGCAGCTTGGCGTAAGCGTCGCGATCGGCAACGCCGCCGCCCCAACGGCTGACATGGCGAACGACGTCGTGATTGGAAAACGCCCAGCAGGCCCAGCCCTCGGGGGCCGCCTTGTGAAAATCACGCAGGACTTCGGCAACACGCTGCGGCGTCGGCGCTTCGGGCGCGAGGAATTCGAAGGCGTAGCACATGTGCATCTTGTCGCCGCCGGAGGTGTATTCGCCGGCGATCTCGAGTCCGCGCTGGCTGTCGCCGACTTCGCCGACAGCGGCGATCGCCGGAAACTCGTCCATGACCGCACGGAAGCGCTTGAGGAACGCCAGGTTCTCCGGCTGGTTCTTGTCGTAGAGATGTTCCTGATAGTTATACGGGTTGACCGCCGGCGCAGTTTGGGCGTTGCGCCGCTCCGGCGCCAAGGCCGGGTTGTCGCGCAGCTGCTTGTCGTGGAAGTAGAAGTTGATGGTGTCGAGGCGGAAACCATCGACGCCGCGCTCCAGCCAGAAGCGTTCGACGCCCAAAAGCGCTTCCTGCACATCGGGATTATGCAGGTTCAGGTCCGGCTGCGAGGTCAGGAAGTTGTGCAGATAATACTGCAGCCGCGTCGGATCCCAGGCCCAGGCCGAGCCGCCGAAGATCGACAGCCAGTTGTTCGGCGGCGTTCCATCGGGCTTGGAGTCCGCCCAGACGTACCAATCCGCCTTGGCGTTCGTCCGGCTGGCGCGGCTTTCGACGAACCAGGGGTGCTGGTCCGAGGTATGCGACAGTACGAGGTCGATCATCACCCGGATGCCGAGCCGATGCGCCTCGGCGATCAGCGCATCAAAATCGGCGAGATTGCCGAAGATGCCGTCGACGTCGGTGTAGTTCGAGACGTCGTAGCCGAAATCCTTCATCGGCGACGTGAAGAAGGGCGAGATCCAGATGGCGTCGGCGCCGAGCGAGGCGACATGCGGCAGCCGGGCGGTGATGCCCCTGAGATCGCCGATGCCGTCACCGTTGGAATCCTGGTAGGAGCGCGGATAGATCTGATAGATCACCGCGCCGCGCCACCAGTCCTTGTCGACCTGCAAAGTGGATTGGCTCATTTCAGTCATGCTCATTGCGTTCAGAAGTCCCTGTGAGGTCAGCCGCCCTTGACCGATCCCGCCAGCAGGCCGCGCACGAGATAGCGCTGCAGGCTGAAGAAGACGATCAGGGGGACGATGATGGTGATGAAGGCCGACGCGGTGAGGATTTCCCAGTTGCCGCCGCGAGAACCCAAGAGATTGACCAGCCGGCCGGTCAGGACCAGTTCGTCCTGGCCCGCACCAAGGAAGACGATGGCGACCAGCAGATCGTTCCAGGTCCACAGGAACTGGAAGATCGCAAACGACGCCAGCGCCGGAAACGACAGCGGCAGGATGATCTTGACGAAGATATCGAAGTCGCTGGCGCCGTCGACGCGCGCGGATTCCATGATCTCGCGCGGCAGGCCGGCCATGTAGTTGCGCAGGAGATAGATCGCCAGCGGCAAGCCGAAACCGGTATGGGCGAGCCAGATGCCGACATAGGTCTTGGCCGGCACGCCGAAGAAGGCACCGACGCCGTTATAGAGTTTCAGAAGCGGAATCAGCGACATCTGCAGCGGCACGACGAGAAGGCCGACGACGACTGCGATCAGGATCGCGCGGCCCGGAAACGGCATCCAGGCGAGCGCATAGGCAGCGAAGGCCGCAATCAGGATCGGGATGATCGTCGAGGGAATGGCGACCGTCAGCGAATTGATGAAGGAGGCGCCGATGCCTTCGGCGCTCAAAACCTCGACGTAGTTGTCGAAGGTGAAGCGCGGCGGAACGGCGGCGGTAAAGAAGATGCGCTGGCCGCGCGAGCCTTCCATCTTGGTATCGGAGACGATCTCGAAGCTGCCATCGGCCTGCACGGTCAGCTTCTCGCCGTCGTTGAGCTCGGCGGTCTCGCCAGGCTTGAAGGCGGTCGGCTTTTGGCTGGAAAAGCCGAAGGCGGAGACTTCGCCGGCAGCGGTGCCTTCAAGCACGTCGCCCGAGATCACGAACTTGCCGTCGCGTTCGACCTGGGTATCTGCGCCCGGCGCGCGGGCGACGATGTTCTGGGTCGAAGTCGACAGGGCCGTCCACCAGCCGGAGACTGCCAGCTGATCCTTGTCGCGCAGAGACGAGATCAACAGGCCGGCTGTCGGCAGGGTCCAGAGAGCGACCAGGAGAAGGACCGAGAGGTGTACGGCCCAAGTGAGAGGGGAGCGCGTCGCCGGGTTCATCTCAGTGCCCCTTCATTTCTTTGGCCGCATTGCGGATGTTCCAGACCATGATCGGGATGACGAGGACCATGATGACGACGGCAATCGCCGCGCCGCGTCCGAAGTCGCCGCCACCGCGGAACATCCAGTCGAACATGAGGTTGGCGAGCACCTGGCTCTGCCATTGGCCATTGGTCATCGCCAGAACGATGTCGAAAACCTTGAGGACCAGGATGGTGATGGTCGTCCAGACCACGGCGATCGTGCCCCAGATCTGCGGCACCATGATCTTGAAGAAGATCTGCCAGCCGTTGGCGCCATCGATCACGGCGGCCTCGACCGTTTCCTCCGGGATACCGCGCAGTGCGGCCGACAGGATGACCATGGCAAAGCCGGTCTGGATCCAGACGAGAATGGCCATCAGGAAGAAGTTGTTCCAGAAGGGCAGCGTGATCCAGGCCTGCGGATCACCGCCGAAAGCGACGACGATGGCGTTCAGAAGGCCGATCTGCTCGGTGCCTTCGGCGCGATAGTCATAGATGAACTTCCAGATGACGGCGGCGCCGACGAATGAGATCGCCATTGGCATGAAGATCAGGGTCTTGGCGATGTTGCCCCACCAGATGCGGTCGGTCAGGGCGGCGATGACAAGCCCGAAGAAGGTCGCGAGCGCCGGCACCACCAAGAGCCAGAGGAAATTGTTGAAGATCGACTGGCGAAATTCGCCGTCGTTCAGCATCCAGACGTAGTTGCTGGCACCGACGAAGTTTTCGCCGGCGCGATCATGCACGCTGAACCAGACCGACATGACCACTGGGTAGATGAGGTAGATCGTCAAAGCGAACAGTGCCGGGGCGAGAAACAGCCATGGCCGGATAGCATTGGTGATGCGCAGGTTGCGCGACGCCTCGACGCCGGACCGCCCCTTCGACGGGAAGATCAGATCGAGGAGGAAGCTGGTTCCCCAGAAATAGGCCGCACAGCCGAGAACCCCGGCCACCATCGTTCCTACGGCAAAGACGAGCTGTTGCATGACATGTCCCTCCCCCAAGTGCACATTTCGCGCAGGGCATGGCGATTGTCGCCGTTCTCGTTGGGGTCTCGTCGCACTGAACGTTCAACGGACCCAGTGGACTGGGCGGGCGGCGCAATCGCCGCCCGCCGTCCGGTTTTACTTGATTGCGTCCCAGGCCTTCTGAACGCTGTCGGCAACGTCGGTCGCCGACTTGCCGCCGACGAAATCGACCATGCCGGTCCAGAATGCGCCCGCGCCGATCTTGCCGGGCATCAGGTCCGAGCCATCGAAGCGGAACGTCGTCGCGTTCAGCAGGATCTCGCCCTGCTTCTTCAGCGGCGGGTTGCCGTAGGCATCGACGTTGACGCTCTTGTAAGGTGTCAGGAAGCTCGTCTGCGCCATCCAGACTTCATGCGCGATCGGCGTCTTCAGGAATTCGATGAAGGCGCGCGCCGCTGGCGTGTCCTTGGTGATCATCGCCAGCGTTCCAGCGCCGAGAACCGGATTGCCGAGGTCCTTCTTGCTCTCGTAGGGCGGCATGTAGAAGAAGTCGGCATCCTCGCCGATCACCGTGCCTTCAGGGAAGAACGACGGAATGAACGAGGCCTGGTGATGCAGATAGCACTTCGGCGGCGATGCGAAGAGACCCTTCGGGCTGTCGCGGAAGTCGGTCGATGCAACTGCAGCCGCGCCACCATCGACGAACTTGTCGTTCTTGGCGAACCAGCCGAACTCGTCGATCGCACCAACGACGGCCGGATCGTTGAACGGGATCTCGTTCTTGACCCACTTGTCATAGACGTCGGCGGGCTGCGTGCGCAGCATCATGTCTTCCACCCAGTCGGTGGCGGGCCAGCCGGTCGCGCCGCCCGAGCCGAGGCCGATGCACCAGGGCTTCTGACCGTCAGCGGCGATCTTCTCGGTCAGCGCCTTCAGCTCTTCCATGGTTTTCGGCACTTCGTAGCCGGCGTCCTCGAAATTCTCCGGCGAGTACCAGACCAGCGACTTCACGTCGATCTTGTAGGGGAAGGCATAAAGCGCGGCGTTGCCGTCCTTGCCCTTGTAGGTCGAAAGGTCGACCCAGGACTGGCCGGCCGCATAATTGTCGAGCAGCCACTTCTGGGTGTCATCGCCGAGCGGTGTCAGGTAGCCCTTGGACGCCAGATCACCGATCAGGCCCGGCTGCGGCAGGATGGAAACATCGGACGGGCTGCCGGCCTGGGTGTCGATGACGATCTGCTGCTCGTAGTTTTCAGAGGACGAATACTTGATCTCGACGCCGGTCGCCTCGACGAAATAGGCATAGACGCTCTTGAAGAGCGCCTCGTCCTCGCCGCGCCAGGGGCCGAAGATCGTCAGCGTCTTACCCTTGAGGTCATGACCTTTCTTGAATTCCTCGAAGCTTGCCCAGTTGAATTTGGAATCTTCGCCAGGCTTGAACTTCAGATCCGCAGCGCCGGCAGCGCCAGCAAACAGCGCCAGCGCGGCCACGCTCAACAGAAATGATCTCTTCACGTTGTTCTCCTCCCAAGATGAACCCGGATCCCGCCGGGCAGATCATCAATGCGCAAAATTCAAAGCGCTTTGAGTTTGCTAACAAACCATTGCGACGCTCCAGGAGTCAAGCGCTTTCGATTCACCGTCTCTCATCCGGCATTATTTTGCTTTGCGGCAACTTTTTGCAGCGCGAAGCCGGCTAATTCTGCTTTGTATGATGAAAAACGAGTGCTACAGAAATTGAGGGCGCTGGATGAAACCACAAAAATCAAAGGGATATCCAAAGCGCTTTGGGAGGAAAATTGACCATGGGGGTCAATCTCAAGCAGCTCGCGGAACTGCTCGGCCTGTCGCAGACGACAGTCAGCCGGGCGTTGAACGGCTATCCGGAAGTCAATGCGGAAACCCGCCAGCGCGTGCTGCAGGCCGTGCGCGAAACCGGCTATCGGCCGAACCGGGCGGCCCAGCGGCTTGCCACCGGCAAGGCCTATTCGATCGGCATGGTCATGCCGATCGCCGCCGGCATCGATTCCGACGTGCATTTCGGCGAGTTCCTAGCGGGGCTTGGCGAAGAGGCGGTCAAGCACGACTTCCATTTCGTGCTCAATCCCAGCGCGCCGGAGGATGAAGAGGCGACTTTCCAGAGGCTGGCGGCCAGCGGCAATGTCGATGCGCTGTTCCTTGCCTATATGCGCGCCAACGATCCGCGCATCGCCATGCTGAAATCGCTGCCTATTCCCTTTGTCGTGCATGGACGTTCGATCGGCGAGACACGGGACTATCCGTTCCTCGACATCGACAATACCGGCGCCTTTTACGATGCGACGCGGCTCTTGATCCAGCTTGGCCACCAGCGGATCGCGCTGATCAATGGCCCGGACTATCTGAGCTTTTCCATTCGCCGCCAGAAAGGCATGGCCCGGGCGCTTGCCGAGCATGGCCTTACCCTCGACGAGGCGCTCGTGCACCACTCGCTGATGACCGACGAGCACGGCTATCGCAGCATGCAGCGCTTCCTGCAGCAGCCCGACGCGCCGACCGCGGTCTTATGCTCGAGCACGGTGCTGGCGCTCGGGGCTGTCAGGGCCATCAACCAGGCGGGGCTGATGATAGGTCGCGACATCTCGCTGATTGCGCATGACGATGTGCTGCCGATGCTGAAGCCGGAAAACTTCAGCGTGCCGCTAACGACGACGCGGTCGTCGCTGCGAGCGGCGGGCGGACGCATCGCGACCCGGCTGATTGCCGGCATCCTCAAGAGCGGCGATCACCCCGACCAGGAACTCTGGCGGGCCGAATTGATCGTTCGCGCTTCGACCGGCCCCGCTCCGCAAAAATGAAAACGCGCCGCGAAGGGCCGCGCGTCAGATATCGACAAAAACCGAGTTGCGCCGATCAGAAGCGCGGCGGCTTGCGCCCAGCCTTGCGATAGGCGGCAATCACGGTGTTTGCCATCAGCATGGCGATGGTCATCGGACCGACGCCACCCGGCACCGGCGTGATCACGCCTGCGACCTTTTCCACCTCGGAAAAAGCGACGTCGCCGACGAGCTTGGATTTGCCCTCGCCCTTTTCCGGTGCGGAGACGCGGTTGATGCCGACGTCGATGACGGTTGCGCCGGGCTTGACCCAATCCGCCTTGACCATCTCCGGGCGACCGACGGCCGCGACCAGGATATCGGCATTGCGGCAGACCGCCGGCAGATCCTTCGTGCGCGAATGCGCCGTCGTCACAGTCGCGTTGGCGGCAAGCAGCAAAGCCGCCATCGGCTTGCCGAAAAGGTTCGAGCGGCCGATGACAACTGCGTTCAGGCCGGAAAGGTCCTCGCCGTGAGTCTGACGCACGAACACCATCGCGCCGGCGGGCGTACAGGAAACCAGACCTCCTTCGAGATCGCCGGTCGCCAGCTTGCCGGCGTTGACCACATGCAGACCGTCCACGTCCTTTTCCGGCAGAATCGACTGAATGATCGGTTCGGAGTTGAGATGCTTCGGCAGCGGCAGCTGGACGAGAATGCCGTGAATGCTGGCGTCCCCGTTGAGCTTGGAGACCAATGCCGACAAGTCTTCCTGGGTCGTCTCCTCGGCCAAGGTGTGCTGGGCCGACTGGAAGCCGCATTCCTTGGCCATCTTGCTCTTGGAAGAGACGTAGGCATGGCTTGCCGGATCGTTGCCGACGATGACCACCGCGAGACCGGGACGCACGCCCGCATCCGCTTCAAGCGCTTGTGTCGCGGATTTTACGGCCTCGATAACCGAAGCGGCGACCTGCTTGCCATCAATCACAGTCGTCACGGCATTCCTCCTGGCTTCCTGTTCGCGGCACACTCTAATTCGCCTCGGGAAAGGCGATTGCCTCAAAGCGCCCTATGCTGTCCCAAACGCATAAATGCAAGGGGCAGGTATCGCCAGACGCACGTTTACAGTGCAGGCAGCGTCATTTCCTCTCATCACTGAAGGGCCGCCTTGGTGACACCCGCAAATCCTGAGGTTCAGCGACGCGCGACTTTCTGGCGGGAGTAGCTCTCGACGCGGGACCTGAGCGCACGAAGATCGTCCTGCACCTGGGCGATGCCGACATCCTCGTCAGGTTCGAAACCGCGAGGCGAGTGCTTGGCGGGGGAATCCTGCTTCACCAGTCCGCGTGAGGCGAGATAGGCGGCGGTCAGCGACTGGGCATGGTGCGCCGCCGGCGAGAACGGCGGCGGCAGGTCCATCTCGCGCACTTGCTCCTCCTGCTGGCTGCGTGTGCCGGGCAAGGGATCCGGGTCCGTGCCGGGCTCCGGCGGATCCGGGTCGACGGTGTCCGGCGGCACACCCCTGGGCGCGACAAACAGGCCATTGAGGCTGCGATAGATCCCGAGCAAGATACCGAGGCCGACACCGGCGAAAAGTCCCGCTAGCGTTGCACCAATGACGATGATCTTCCGAGACGGCCCTTTGGGCTGCAACGCCGGCTCCGCCCGAGAAATAACGCGGATGTTCTTTGCCGTCAGCTTCTCCTCCTCGCGCGTTTCGGCGGCGCGCTTCAGGAAGGATTCGTAGATCTCGCGGGTCGCGGCAGCATTTCGCTCCAGTTCACGCAACTCGACCATTTCGCCGGACGAATTGATCTGCCGGGCCTTCTGCGCCGCGAACTGGCGCACGAGATCCTGTTCCGCCCGCTGGGCACGATCGAGTTCCGTCTGAGCGCCGGCGGCGATGCGCCGCAGCTCGTTGGCAATTTCGGCGCGCGAAGAGTCGAGCGATTGCACCGCGGCAATGCGCTGCGGATGACGGGGGCCAAGGCTTGCATCAAGCGAGCTCAGCTGCGCTCTGGTCGCCGCATATTGCTTGCGCAGCTCGGCGAGAGCCATCGAACCGACCTCCTCGGGAAAGGCGCCGGTCAAGACATCATCGATCCGGACCTTTCCGGACACTTCGGCCTTCGCCTTTGCCTCGGCAATCCGATTGCGCGCAGAAGCGACCTGATCGCTGAGGCTGAGCAATTGCTTGTCGGCGATCAACTCGCCGCCCGCGCCGACGATGTCGTTGCGCGCCTTGTATTCTTCGATCGCCTTTTCCGCGGTATCGAGCTCAGCCTTGAGTTCGACGATGCGCTGATCGAGAGCCGCCGTGGTCTTCTGGAAAAAGCCCGATTGCGCCGCCGTTTCCTCACCGAGGAATGTTTCGACCAGTCGATTGACGATGAGTGCAGACCTCTCCGGGCTTCTGCTTTGCGCCTCGACGATAACGATGAAGGTCTTGGGGTCGCGCCACACGCGGATCGCATCACTCAATTTCTGGAGCGTGCGCGGCGAGACTTCGCCTTCCGCTGCACCGGTTCCCGAGAACTCGGCATCGTTCTCCAGATCGAGATCGCGCGCAACTTTCTCCATCACCGTGCGGGAGCGCAGGACCTCAAGCTGGCTGTCGACAAGCGCGAGAATGCCCTCTGTCGCCAGCGACTGCTTGGAAAGATCGGAATCCGTCAGCCGCACCTCGCGCGGATCGATATAGAGCCGGCTCTCCGACAGGTAGATGCTGGGGGTCGACAAGGCGATCGCGACGCCGGCGATGGCGCCCAGTATGGTCGTTGCAGCAATGATGAAACGAACCTGCCAGACGGAGCGAAGAACGGCCTTGATGTCGACGAGCGGCCTATCGCCAGGCGGCGACGGCGCGTCCCCACCCGCATTGCCGGACGCGTCATCCGTATCGCGACCGGCCAGCCACCGCGCAATCTTTCCGCCTGTGCCGCCAAGGCCGCGCTTGCGCTGTCCCCGGTTCGCTGCACCGGTCAGGGTCGACGGTGTCTTGGATTGCAATGCCTTGGGCTGCGATGTCTTGGGCTGCGGTATTGGACGAACTGTATGCCTCGCCTCGGCATGGGCGGCCGCGTCATCGACCTCGACGAAGCGATCGAGCAGCGACGAGCCGGAGGATCCGCGGCCCTTGGCGTCGGGATTTTGCACGCGCGCCGAAACCCGCGGGCTCCCTGCTGCGATATCGAGCAACGATGCACGCGGAACCGGGCGTTTTTCGTCGTCGACGTTGAACATGACTTATCCCGCGGCTGCCGAGATGGCGAATTCCGAATAGTGAATTCAACCTAAGGAAACAGGGAAAACAAATGGTTAATTTTCGAGAAGGACCAACCGCAGAAACGGCTGATCTCACGCCTTATTAAGCTTTCCCGCCTATGACGGATGAGACTACTGGAAGTTCGATCGTGCTCCACCGCATCAAAGCGCTTTATATTCGCCACGGGGCGCTTATTCACGCCTATCTCTCGATGACGGGAGGCTCGGCGGGGCGGCTTTTGTTGTCGCTCGCCTATTTTATCGCCGTCGCAAATACGCTTTCCATTTCCGACTTCGGGCTATTTGCCACCGCGTCGGCCGCCGGCATCATGATCTCACGGGCACTCGCCTTCGGCTTCATGTCCCCACTCTACCGGGTGGCGACGGTCAAGCCGCTGCTGGTCGGCACCTACAGCGCCGGCTTTCTCGTCGGCGCACTGCTTTCCCTGCCGATGATCGCGTTGATCTGCGCCGGCACTTTCCTTGCGCTTTTCTCACGCGACATGTCGGCCGGCACCTTTGCGGCCTTCATGGCCGCGGAGATCGTCTGTTGGCGCGGACTCGAGACGGCGGTCATCGTCCTCAACGGCCTCGGCCGGTTCGGCCGCGGCGCCTTGCTTGTCGTCATCGCGACGGCAATCCGCACGGCGGCAGCGCTGCTGTTTGCGCTGCTGCAATTCAAGTCGCTTGGTGCCTGGTCACACTTCTATCTCGCGGCCAACGCCATCAGCCTCGTCGTTGCGATCATGGTGTTTTACCCGAGGGTGCGTCTTCGCTGGCAACCCCGGCTCTATTTCCGTCGATGGGCCGATTCGGTCTCGGTCGCCGGCGCCGAAATCCTCTTCTACATCCAGTCGGAGTTCGACAAGATCGCCGTGCTGGCGATCGGCGGTCCGGCTGTTTCTGGTATCTATGCGATCCTGATGCGGCTTGCCGATCTGACCGCCCTGCCGGTGCGCTCGTTCAATACGCTGCTCGTGCAGCGGATCATGCGCTCGCCCGATGCGATCGCCCGCTGGCCCGTTCGCCTGTCGATCGAATTTGCAGTTGCCGTCGCCTCCTTTGTCGGCATCGCAGCAATGGCGGGCTATCTCCACGTCTTCCCGAACGGCCTTGGACGTAATGTCTCGGCCGCAGCACCGATCGTGGCAATGATCCTGCTGGTGCCGTCGTTCCGCAATCTGATCGAGTATCACTCGGAACTGCTTTATGCGACCGGACGCACCGTGCGGCGCATGGCGAACCTGCTCGTCGCAGGCGTGGTGAAAGTGGGGTTGCTCGCGCTGCTGCTGAGGACAACCACGGACGTCGCAGCGTGGGCACCATCGCTCAACCTGATCTTCCTGGCTTTGTATCTTTTGTCCTTCGGCCTGACCTACACGGCCCTGAGCAAGCCGGCCAGCCGGGTCATCTGACGCGCGAGCCGCTCAGGCCGCGAGTTCGACGATCGCTTTGCGGATATCGTCCAGATCGTGACCGACGAACGACTGCACGCCGATGCCGATCTGGTGCGGTGCCATATCCCTCAGGAAATCCCTGAGGCCAGCGATGCCCTGCCGATAGCTGTCGTCGAACCAGAGCACATGGCAGAGCGCGTCCGGCGACGGCTCGTGTCCCTGCCCGCCCAGCACGTCGTCGACGAAGCGGCCATAGATCGTGCATTCGGAAAAGGCACGCGTCTTCGTCACCGCACGAACCCAGTTGCGGCCGTGCAGCGCTTCCACATGGTCGACCAGCTTACGGCATGTGTCGCTGCGCCAGGCGATCAAGGTGTTGATGTAGTCGTTGGCCGGCAGCGCATAGGGGCCGATGCCCAGGAGCCGATCCGAATGCGCAAGCCACGCCAGATGGTTGGAGCGCATGTTCGCATCGATCGACGCATCCTTGCGATAAAGCGTCAACCGATCGCCCTGCCAGAGCGTGGCGGGGTCGAAATCGCGCAGGAAGACGACGTCGGAATCGACTGCGAACATCGCCGCCTCATCGATGTGGCGGGCAAGCGCGAGACGCCGAAGCTGCTGAACGTGCCAGCCGCGAAGCGGCAGGCCAAAAGGGCTGAGCCAGATCTTGCGGCGCCCGCCCGAGAGCGGGTCGGTAACGGGCCGCAGCCACCACGGCAGAAGGTCGCGCTCGCTGACCACTTGCCGCCGCAATCCTTCGAGCTGCCGGAAGAGCGCCACGTCGAAATCGGCGACGAGCAGATAGTGGACCCAGTCGCCCTGCAGGCGGCGGTCCATGCTTTCGCACATCAGGCGACAGCGTTCAAAATCGTTGGCGTAGGATGCGGTGACGATCGCGGTTCGCGTGGAAGGGCCGGTCAATACTTTCGCGCTCCAAGACTTGCTTCGCCGACACTCCTTCGCGCTCGCCCCGTCAGCTTATGGAGAAAGACATGCAACAGGAACAGCGGGTTGCCCAGGATGTAGCGACGCCACATGCGTTTCGGCTCCATCGCCAACCGATAGAGCCATTCGAGCCGGAGCCTGCGCAGAAGTTTTGGCGCCCGGGGAAACGCGTGGGCAACAAAATCGAACAGCGCGCCAACGGTGATCACCAGCCGGGCATCCTGCGCACCGACATAGGCATCGACCCATTTCTCCTGCATCGGGCTTCCCATTGCGACGATGAGAATATCGGCCTTGCGGGCGCGAACCTCCGCAAGGATATCGCGCGAGCGAGCCCGATCGAAGAAGCCGTCCGAAATCGGCATGAACTCATGCCAGGGCGCGTGCTTGCCGAGGTTCTCGGCCGCGCGCGCCAATACGTCCGGTTGCGCACCGATCATCGCCACCCGCATGGGTCGGTCGATGTAGGTCAGCAGGGCCGGAACGAAATCGGTGCCGTTCAGATTGGCGGGAAACATGTCACCATGGAACACATAGGATGCGATATCGACGCCGTATCCATCGGGAAGCACGACTTGCCGACGCAGCACATCCCGGTATTCCGCGTCCTTCATCATCAGGTTGGCGTTGTTCGCATTGAGAAAGGCGATCCTGACCTGGCCGGCGGAGCGGGAGGCCGCTTCGCTGGCAAAGTCAAACGCATTCGCCCAACCTAGATCTGCAACCGGAATGCCGAGGATCATCCGTTGCGATACGGCGGCGTTCGTCGCGGTGGAACCCCCCATCCTCAGCGCCCTCCGCCAAGAACGGTCAATCGCGGTTGTGAAGGTCGTCCCCCCTCATCACTTTGGCTCTGGTCACTTTGGCCACGCAAGGCAAGATCGGGCAGCACATCGCGCATCACCTGCATCATCCTGTTCTTCTGGGCCTGGTGAAACAGAGTTCCATCCAGCCGTTGAGCCGAGCCCGCCCGCGCTTGGCCAACTTTCTCGACCAGCAGGCGTGCGAACTCCAGGGGATTATCGGTCGCGACGCAATTTGCCGGGACCGTCTCAATGCCGCGCAACGAAGCGTTTGTGGCAACAGATGGCATGCCAAGTTCGAAAGTCTCGATGCTTTTCAACTGCACGCCCGTGCCGCCACGGCTGACCAACGGCACAATGGCGCTGGCGGCAACGAAGGCGCGAGCATCCGGTACGCGGCCGACAAAATGAATACCGGGGTGCGAAACAGTTGGCGTTCCATCCAATTGTCCGGCAATCGCGATCGACATGTCCCCGGGTAATTGCGGCACGACCTCTTCCAGGAACCAGTCCAAGCCGAGCCGGTTTGGCCGCCAACTCCAGGTACCGATTAGGCCGAGATCGTGTTGGCACGGCACTTGCGGACACGCCGGTGCGTCCCACCCCGTGACCAAAGGCAGCACGAATGCCCGATCGGAAACCGCTCGGCC
Organism: Sinorhizobium sp. A49; assembly: GCF_002002725.1. GTDB lineage: Bacteria > Pseudomonadota > Alphaproteobacteria > Rhizobiales > Rhizobiaceae > Ensifer. The sequence continues at coordinate 185,986 of NZ_MUNW01000064.1, forward strand.
AAATCCGAGACGATCCGCCTCGGCAAACGTCCACAATGCGACAGCGTCTTGCGCCAGCTGCTGCTCGTACCGTTCGAGGTAGGATGCCTCTCGCCTGAACAGATACCGCTCGAACGCACCCTTGGCACGCTCGGCGTTCTCCAATGCGGAATTGGCCTCGATATTGTGCGCGACGTAGATCGACGGATAGGGGCGGAAAACCTGCGCGAAGGCAGCGGGCAGCTGCACCGAATTGAGCACCAGGCCGTCGAAGGGTGCGAGGCTGTCCAGGATCGACTGGATCCGGCTTGCCGATGTGCCGAGCATCTTGGCTGAAGACACCGACGCACGATTGAGAAAGGCGGTTGCAAGCCAGCTCAGCTTTTGCAGGCGGCCGACCTTGGCATTGGTCACTTCCAACTCGCCGAGCAGGTGCATCTCGCAACCGGGCGCGGACTTGCGTCCGGGCTGCAGGAAGCCGACGACACTGACCCGATGACCAAGGGCAAGCAGACCGTCAAGCACCGCACGATTGGCGATATCGAAACCGGAGGCAGGATTGTCGACGGGAACGAGCGAGGAAACCAGGACCAGATGCATTTTGCCAAACGTCATGGATGGAGCAATGCCCTTTCTTTACCAGCACGGGGTGAAGGACCGCTTAAAGCATTCATTCAAAAGTCGTTTTGCCGGTTCAGCATCTGTTTAGGAAGATTTGCTTTAGTGGTGGCCAGCAATCCGCTTGCACAGGTTTCATTATGACGTCTACCGGCCAGGATATTTCCATCTATTTCCGGACCGAGTTGGAAGACGCCGGTGACATCGAACTCGTCGTCGTGCTGCCGACCTTTCGTCGGCCGGAACATGTCATCAAGACGCTGAAAACGATTGTTTCCCAACGGCCTGACGTCGCCTTTGCGACCGTCGTCATCGAAAACGACGATGAAGGTCTGGCGGGTGCTGCGGCCGCGAAGGATTTCTTTCTCGGACATCCGTCGGACTCCATCGTCATCATCGCCCACCAGCGTGGAAACTGCTACGCCTACAATGCCGGTTGGGCGACGGCGCTTGAAAACTATCCCAACCTGCGTGCCATTGCCATCATCGATGACGACGAGATCGCCGCACCCGAATGGCTCGATTGCCTCATCACGGCACAGGAAGCGACCCAGGCGGACATGGTCGGCGGTCCACAGCTGCCCGTCTTCGAGGATGTGACCGGGCAGAAGTGGAAGCGGCATCCGGTGTTTACGCCCCACTATGACACGACCGGACCGGTGCCTATCCTCTTTTCCTCTGGCAACGTGCTGGTGACGCGCCGGGTTCTGGACGCCATGCCGCGCCCGTTTCTCGATCCGGCTTTCAACTTCATCGGCGGCGGCGACGCCGACTTCTACAGCCGCGGCAAGGAAAAGGGGTTTTCGTTCGCCTGGGCCAACGAGGCGTGGGTGGCGGAAACGGTGCCAGCGCGGCGCACCAGCGCGTCCTGGGTCCGCGCGCGCAGTCTCAGAAACGGGGCGATTTCGACAATGCTTGAGCACCGCCGGGATCCAAGCTTCGGCGGACGCGTGAAAACCTTCGGGAAGTCGCTTGCCCTGCTCGGCGCGTCGCTGCCGCGCGGCATCAAATTATGGAGGAAGACCGGTCTCTTCTCGGCCGGGCTTTACCACTTCTATGTGGCTGTCGGCCGGCTGATGGCGGAGTTCGGCTTCGTCAACGAACAGTACCGCAATCCGGAGAAGAACTGATACGGAGCCGAGCCGTTGCGCGGGCGATCAGTGGCCGCTGCTGGCGCTGACGCCGCCTTCCGGCAGCTTGTCGTTGGCAACATTGCCATTCTTGTCGACGATGGCGACAGGCTTCTGCCGCGGGACATTCTGGCCGTTGGCCACGCGCTTGACGTCGTCCTTGGTCAGATATTCGAGCTGTTCGACCAGGACCTCGGTGATCACTTCACCGCCGAGCTTCTTGTTGAGCCCGTCCTTGACGGTCGACTTGAAGGTCGGCAGGTCGAACGTGCCGGTATCAGCGACGTCGATGAAGCGCGAGCCGACCAGCATGTCGTAGAGCTGGTCGGTCACCATCTGGCGCAGCGGCGCCGGCAAACTGTTGATGCCTTCCTTCGTCGCCGAGAAGGAAAGCTTGGTCAGGAAATAGCCCTGTACGGCCCCGTCCTTGATGACGGGGACCGTGATCATTTCCCCCGGAACATACTGTTCCGATGCACGCCGCGTTGCTTCCGCATCCGAGACGACGGGCGCCGAAGCGCTCTGCATGGAATAATAGACGGATCCGAGCGTGACGGCGCAGACCCAAACCCCGGTGAGAATGAGCTTAAGCATTAGAAATCGCTGTAGCGGAACTGCGCTTCGGAATAGATGCCATCGGCATCGGCGTCCTGAGCTGCGGTCTTCAGCAGATCGACGACCGATCGCACGGCATCGAGATGGGCTTCGACTTTCTGTGAGTTGACCTCGAGCTTGTCGCGCAGGTGACGGGTCTGCGATGCGAAGGCCGGCGAAATTTCGCCCGGCAGCGTATCGCGGTGAAGCATCGTCAATTCGTAGAGGCAACGGCTCTTGTGCGCGTTCGACGTCTTGATATCGAACTCCGGATCAACGCCGATACGGCTGTTTTCATTGTCGATGATCATTTCCAGCCGGCCGAGCACGTTCTGGATCCGGACGTCGTTGGATGCCACAGCTTCCATAAATGAACTCCCAATTAAGCTTGTTTGTTTTTATCGTCTTCAGTTGAATAACCAGTGAGCGTCTTGCGCTCGTATTCCTGCACGAGGCTTGCGGCCAGGTTTCGGCTGTTGCCGTCGAGCGATGCATTGACGCGCTCACGCGCATCGCTGCCCGCCAGCTGATCGGCAATGCCGATACCGCCGCTCTTGGAGATGACGTCGCCGATCTGCTCGGCCATCATGCTTTTCCAGATGTCACCGGATGTGCCCTTGCCGAAAACGTTCTCGCTGTCGTTCGGGAGCATGGATTTCACGAAGTTCTGCAGGATCATCGCTTCGAACTTGCGATAGGTCTCGGGGACCTTCTTCTGTTCGACGCGATTGTTGATGTCGCCGAGGCCACTCGATCCTTGCGAAGAGTTGAGAACGTTGACGGTAGCGGCGAAGCCATTGCCGTTTTCCGCAAGGCTCGTCGCCTGAAAGGCGGCGCGATTGGCCTTAAGCCGGGCCTGCGCTTCCTGCACCTCGGCCGGATCGGCGGCGCGTACGACGTCCATCACCAGATCGCTGGGCGGAGAGATAGCCATGACAATTCCTCTCGACAACGGTATCGCGGCGTCCTTGATCGGGACCGACGCAATCGCGCGTTCAACATTCGACCCGAACGCCCTGCCGATCGGCGAGCGTTGCGGATGTCACACTATCGCCGCTCAACCTTACCGGAAGCTGGCGCTTGGCCGGCGACGTGTTGGTCGATCAGGTCGTAGATGGAATTATCGGCCTCTTCCCGGTCTTCCGACTGCCGGGCCTCCTTCATGTTTTCCTCGAGCCGGTCGGCCTTCGCACGCTCCTTCAGCATGCGCGCTTCGTGCGTCTGCTGGATGCCGAGCAGCATCTGGTCCTTCTGCACAAGGCGCCCGACCTGCGAGGAATAGTGACCGGAAAACATGCGATGCATCGGATGGCCCGAGCCCATGGCATCGACGACGACGTCAATCGTCTCGGCCAGGACATCGCGCTGGCGCGTCATCTCGACGAAGTCAGCCTCAGCCATCTGCTCAAGATGACGCTGAACGGCGACCAGGCGCTTGAGCTTCTGCGAGCGCGTCTTCATTTGCCTAGCCTCCCTGCATGACAGGTGCAAAGCCGTCGCCGAACAGGCGCAGCATCGCGGCGATGCCGAGATAGAGCAGGAACAGGCCCCCCATGATCAGATAGGGCTGCGAGATGAAGTAGATCGGGATCTGCGGCGCCAGCTTGTTGACCATGCCGATGGCGACGTTGAACAAGAGGCCGTAGATCAGGAAGGGGCTCGCAAGCCTCACCATGATCATGAAGGTCTGCTCGAGCGAATCCGTCAGCGTGATGAGAACGCCCTGCGGATCGAAGACGCTGCCAACGGGCATGACCCGATAGGACTGGGCGATCGCTTCGAACATCACGTGGTGGAAGTCGAGCATGAACAGGATCATCAGCCCGGCAAAACTGATCATGCTGGTGATCTGGTTTTCCGCCGTGTCTTCGAGCACGTCCGACGATGGCGGCGGGTTGAAGCCCATCAGCATCGTTATCGTCGTGCCGGCGAATTGAAGGCCGAGCACATAGTAGCGCGCGACCAGACCGATCACCGCGCCAACCGCCGTTTCGGCCGCGATCAGGTAGATATAGGTGTGGCCCTTGCCGGTCACCTGCGGATAGATATCGGTCCACATGACAGGCAGGATCGCCATGGAGATGGCGACCGCGATGAACAACCTGATCTGCATGGGAATGCGCGCGGTCGAGAACCCCGGCATGATCATGATGCACGCCCCGATCCGGCAGAATGCCGCAAACAGCGCGAGCACCGTGCCCTCGGGGTCGGTTATCATGAAATCGAGCCGATGATCTTGATCTCGAGTCCCTTGGCAAGCTCGACATGCGAGAGCACGGGCAAAGTGGCAAAAAGACGTTCGATGATCATGCGGACATAAGAGCGGGATTCGGGCGAACTTACCAGCACGAAGGGCATGCCGCGATCGAGATGTTCACGGATAACTTTTGTCGCCTGCTCGCTGAACTCTTCGAGATGACGCGGATCGATGTCGAACTCGACAACCTCCCCCTTGGCATCCCGCTTCAGCGCCTGATGGAACACCATGTCCCATTTGTTGCCGAGGCGCAGGACACGCAGGATGCCGTTGTCGGCGAGATCGCCGCACAGCTGCTGCGACATGCGCACGCGCACATGCTCGACGATCTGCTCGGTCTTGCGGACATGCGGCGCGAGCTCGGCCACGGCTTCGAGGATCAGGTGCAGGTTGCGGATCGATACCCGCTCCGCCAAGAGCAGCTTCAACACGGCCTGCAGCCCGGAGTAGGACATGTGCGAGGTGCAGATTTCGTCGGCCAGCTTGCGGTACTCCGGATCCAGCCGATCGATCAGCACCTTCACGTCCTTGTACGACAAGAGATGCGGCAGGTTGTTGCGGATCACTTCCGAAAGATGCGTCAGCACCACCGAGACGTTGTCGATCGGGTGGAAGCCTTCGCGCTTCAGGTCTTCGGTAAACGTCTCGAGAATGGAAACCGCCGGCATGCCGAAGGCGGGCTCGCGGATCTCGTCTCCCGGCACGCTCGGGCGGCGGCCGCCGCCGGTGACAACAAGAACTTCACCGACACGCACCGTGTTGGATGCGATCGTCGTGCCGTGGATGCGGACGTGATAGGCCTTGTCCGGGATGCTGATATCGTCGGAGACCTTGATCTCGGGAATGACGAGGCCGTACTGGCCGGCAAACTTGCGGCGCATCTTGCCAACGCGGAACGCCAGTTCCTGGTGGGCGCCAAGCAACCGGGTCGAGACCTGCTTGCCGAGTAGCAGCTCGATCTCGGCGGTCTTCAGTACCGATTTGACCGAGTCCGCTTCGCCTTCCTTGGTCTGCTGGGCCGTTGCCGCTTCCTGCATCCGGCGCGCCTCGTTTTCCGCCGCGATCTGGCGCGGAACGATCCAGCTCAGGAAAGCCATGCCGCCGCCGAGAACGGCAAACGGGAAAAATGGCAGGCCCGGAATAAGCGCAAGCAGGATAATCAACCCTGAGGCAACCATCAAAGCGCGGGGATAGCCGCCGAGCTGACCGACAACAGCCTGGTCCGTCGAGCCGGCCGTGCCGCCCCGCGACACGAGCAGGCCTGCGGCAAGAGAAACGATCAGCGCCGGGATCTGCGAAACCAGACCGTCGCCGACGGAAAGCTTGACGAAGACGTCGGCTGCTTCGCCGATCGGCATGTCGTGGCGCAGATAACCGATGATGATGCCGCCGAAGATGTTGATCGCGGTGATGATCAGGCCGGCGATCGCATCGCCGCGCACGAACTTCGACGCACCGTCCATGGCACCGAAGAACGAGCTTTCCTGCTCCAGTTCGCGGCGACGGTGCTGCGCTTCCTTTTCGTCGATCAGGCCGGCGGAAAGGTCGGCGTCGATCGCCATCTGCTTGCCGGGGATGGCATCGAGGGTGAAGCGCGCACCGACTTCCGCGATACGCGTCGCACCCTTGGTGATGACGATGAAGTTCACTGTGATCAGAATGAGAAAGACGATCAGACCGATGACGAAATCGCCGGACATGACGAGGCTGGCGAAACCGGAGATGACGCCGCCGGCAGCACCGTGGCCTTCATGACCATGGGAAAGGATGACGCGCGTCGTGGCAATGTTCAACGCCAGGCGAACCATGGTCGAAATCAGCAGAATGGTCGGAAAGGACGAGAATTCGAGCGGCCGCTGAATCCACAGCGCCACCATCAGGATCAAGACCGAGAAGGCGATCGAGAAAGCCAGCCCCATATCGATCAGGAACGGCGGGATCGGCAGGAAGAGAATTGCCAGGATCATGATGATCCCGACAGCGAAGCCGATGTCCCGGCCCTTTGGTGCTACTTTCGGGATGATCAGCGCTGCTTGTTGTGCCATGTCTCTTCCGTCTCTTCATGAGAGGTCGGGCAGCATTCACACGCGCTGCCCCAATCTTACGACTGGAGATAAAGGCCCAAGCTTGCGCGAAAGTGGTAGCGCGAAAGCGCGATCAGAATCCGGATTGGATCCTGGAGAAGACGATGTCGGTGAAAATCGAGATCTGAGCGCCGATGAAGGGCGCGGAAATGGCGACCGTGATCATCACCGCGAGGATCTTCGGAACGAAGGTCAGGGTCATTTCCTGAACCTGGGTCAGCGCCTGAATAAAGGCGATGACGACGCCGACGACCATCGCGGCGAGAACGGCGGGCCCTGAGGCCACGATCACGGTCCAGATCGCAGCCTGCACGATATCGAGGGCATCCGCCTCATTCATTCGGGTATCACTTTACCTTGACGCCTGGGCCGATAACGAGCTCCTTGCCGTTATCCAGCACTGCAATGATTCCGTCAGAGTATAGTTTGACTTCCTTGACGACGCCAGTGACCGTACCGTCCGCATTGGTGACAGTTTTACCGATCACCGCATCCGCCTCGCTGAGCGACGTGCGTTGCAGCAGGCTCTCAAGGTTCTTGTTGGTCTTGATCGTCTGTTCGACCTGCGAGAAGGTCGCGAGCTGCGCGATCTGCTGCGTTGCGTCCATCGGCTGTGTCGGGTCCTGATTCTTCATCTGGGCGACGAGCAGCTTGAGGAAGCTCTCATAGTTCAGCGATGCCTTGCTGGCGTCGTTGCCTGAATCGGAACCCGAAACGATCGGGCTGTAGTCCTTGTTGCTGACGCCGCTTACCGCCATGGTGCAATCTCCTTGCGAATCTGCTCGACCGTGGCCGGCGTGATTTCCTGCGTGTTGAGGATGCGGTCTTCGATTGCATAGAGCCCGCGGATCGCCTTCAGCGCCTCGAAGGCGCGGCCGTTGGTGACCAGGCCATCGACCCGCTTCAACTCAGCCAGGATCTCTTCGTTCTTGAAGCAGTTGAGCAGCATGACGACCGACTTGCGGAACATGGCGGTCGATTGCTCGGCGCCTTCCGGGTTGATCAGGATCATCTGGGCGATGAAATAGAGCTGCTTCAGCGGCGTGGTCGCATCTTCCGGCTGAAGCACGTGGTTTTCCAGAAGGAAGGTCACGTCATTCAGGAATTCGACGGCGACCTTGCGGTCGACGCGAAGCACCGCGCCGTTTACAAAAATTCTTTCGCCCGATTTCAGCGAGATACGCAGTGTGCTCTTCATTTCAGTCCATCCCTGATGATGGTGGTAATGTCAATTATGCCCTGGAAGTTGGAGGATTCGCGTTTGCGGATCTTTTCCGTCTCGTTGAGTATCCAGATGGCGATCGAAATCAGATTGGCGCGCAGCTCTTCGTTGAGCTGGTTTTCCGGTGCACGAAGATCCTCGATGAAGCGGATCCAGACGCGCCGGGTAAAATAGATGGCCTCGATGGCCTCTCTCGAATACCCGTTCTGCTGTCTCGCGGCTTCCAGGAGCGCGATCGAGCGATCGAGTACCTGCCGTTCTCGATTCTTGGAGTCGGCAACGCCGTCCTCCATGATCTCGGCATAGGAAAATTGGTACATTCAGACATCCTTCATGTTTGTCCGGTCGCCTCTTCTCAGAGGTAGTTGAGCAAGCTCATCTGCTGCAGTCTCGACGTCAGCGCGTAGGATGTATCGAGCTGAGTCTTCAAGGTGTTCACACGGGTCGCCGTTTCGATCTGATCGATGCCATTGATATCCAGGATGTGGGTATTGAGCAGCTTCTGTTGCGCCTCAAGCGACGTGGTCGCCTTCTTGACGCGCGATTCGGAGATGCCGAGCGAACTGCGTTCGCCGTTGAGGCCGGCAATGGCCTGCTCCGCATAACCGAATGCCGCGTTGCCGATCGTGTTGCGAACCTGCGAATTGACGTTCTTGTCCATCAGCTCCGACGAAATCACGCTTGCGAGCGCGAACATGCGGAAGCTCTTGGTGTTGGCGTTGGTCGAGCTCTCGATGACCTCGCTGGCGCTGATGCGGCTCGTCATGTTCTGGCTCGAGGCATCCGACCAGTTGGCGTCCCAACCGGGGCCGGTGAACATCGGCTCCAGCGTGTTGCTGATGAAATCCTGCATCTGCGCCGGCGTGAACTGGCTCATATCGGTGAGGCTGTTCGCCGACATGTAGCCTGTCAGCGCCGTATCGAAGGCGGCCTTGGCGGCAGACGGAGGCACCGAGTTGTATTCGGCCAACGGCTTGACGTCGGTGTTGATGCCCGAGAAGAGAAACTCGCCGTTGAAGGAGGTGTTGGCCGCCGACGTAAAGATCTGAAGGGCGCCGTTCACTTCGGTTTTCAGGATCTTCATCGCGTCAACGCTGTCGTTACCCTTGTAGGTAACGAGCGTATCGCGCACCTTCTCGGCCGCCTTCTGCATCGTTTCAAGCGCACCCTGGGACGCCGAAAGGCGCTGCGTGACGACGGCGTTGGTGCCCTTCATCGCCGACATCCTGTCCAGCTCGCGCTGAAGGTTGAGCGATCGCGATGTCGTTGCGCCGAGCGTCAGCCCGAGGTCGTAGTGAATGCCGGTTGTCTGTTCCTGCGACCGCTTCAGCAACTCGGCTTGAGTTTGCTGAATCGTCAGGCGCATGGCGCTCTGAATCGCCAGGTTTGAAACGAAGGACGTCTTCATGATTACCTCACAGCTTCCATAAGGGCCGCCATCATGGCGTCCACGGTGCTGACCAGCTTGGCCGATGCTTTGTAGGATTGTTCGAGATCGAGAAGCAGCGACAGTTCCTCGTCGATGCTGACCCCCGTCTGCTTGCTCAGTGCTTCCGCCGTGCGAGACAAGAGCGCCGATTTGTTGTCGTCGGCTGTCGACGCCGTCTTGCGGAACTGCTCCAGCCAGCCAACGGAGCTGGTGGCGAAGTTCATGATGTTGCTGCTGCTGTCGAGGCCGGACAATGGGTCGAACGCCATGTTCTCGCCCATCTTGTTGATGAAGCCATCCAGCAGGTCGGTGTAGCCGGCGTTGCCGGTCGGGTTGTTCGACGTGCCGTCGAAACCACCGTCGCGCAGCATCAGCGGGTTTGCCTTGGCAAGCGCGTTGACCGTGATCTTCGATGCCATGCCCGGCACGATGCCCACGGGCGGAATACCGGGCGATCCCCAGGTAAACAGGCCGGGTTGCCCGCCTTCCTGGAACAGGGTCACCAGCCCGCGCGCAATCTCGTCGAGCTGCGACTGGAATTTCGGTCCGACGTCGTCGCGAAGCTGCACCAGCGCGGCAAGCTTGCCCTTGGCCGTCGTATCGGCGCCGGTTCCGGCTGCAATCGGCACGCCGTCGACATAGATCTTGTTGCCGACAGTCGTTGCGTCATAGGTGTTTTGCGACGCGAAGGTGACGGACCGCGGGATATTCTCGAACAGAACGGTTCCGTCGGTGGTAAAGATCACGGTGTCGTTGTTGCCGCGCGTCGTGGTCGAGATACCGACGATTTCGGAAACCTGCTTCAGGATCTTGTCGCGCTGATCGAGCGCATCGTTCGGGTCGGTACCCTGTGCCGTTGCCGACTTGACCGCATTGTTGGCCTTTTCGAACTCCGCCAGCAAGCCATTCAGCTTGTCGACCTCCAGCGCGATTTCCTTGTCGGCATTTTCGCGCATGTCCTGGACGGACTTCGAGGCCTTGTTCAGCGAATCCGCCAAGTCCCCGGCGTCGGACACCGCCGTGGCGGCAATCGTCTTGTTGCCGGGGGTCGCGGCAAAGGTCTGAAGGCTGTTGCGGAAATCGGCCAGCAGCTTGGAAGGCGCCGTCTCGTAGTTGTTGCCGCCGAGCGCCGACTTCATCAGCTCCAACCCCTCGCGGAGCCTTGCCTGGCCGGAGGCCTCGCCCATGCCGGCGATGCTCTGTTTGAGCAGCGCCTCGTTCTGGGCACGGTAGATGGATACGACCTGCGCGCCGTTCGCCGTGCTCCCGAGCAGCGCAAGCCGACGCGAGTAATCCGCGTTGCCCGCGTTCGCGATGTTCTTCGACACGATCGCGGTTTGCTGCGCCGTGTTGCTGAAGGCCTGTTGTGCGATGGATATTGCGGAGGACAGCGACATGACGCGGACCGTATCTCTTTCAATTACCGTTTCAGGTTGACCAGAACTTCAAGCAGGTCAGACGCGGTCTGGAACACCTTGGAGTTTGCCGTGTAGTTGCGCTGGGCCTCGATCATCGAGGTCAGTTCGTTGGCGATGTCGACGTTCGAGTTCTCGAGCGCCTTGGACTGGATGTTGCCGAAAGCGCCGGAGCCGGCAAAACCGGTGACGATGACGCCGGAATCGGTGCCCTGCGAGTAGACGTTGCCCGACTGCGGCAGGAGCTTGTCCGGGCTCTGCACGGTCGCAAGTGCAATGCGGAACTTCGGAATGAGGTTGCCGTCGCCGTACTTGACGTAGACGACGCCTTCCTTGTCGATCTCGAAGCCCGACATCTTGCTCGGCTTCGAGCCGTCGATGCCGCCGCCGCTGCTGGTGAACTCGCCGCCGAGCTGGGTGGTCTTCGTCGTGTCGATCGTGAGCGCGCCGAGATTCGCGCCAGTGCCGGGCAAGTTGTTGATGGCGGCCGTCGTCAACGTGGCAGGCGTGGCCGAAATGCGCTTGCCCGCCGCATCGAACGTCATGGTCTGGGTGCCGATAGCGGTACCCGACGTGCGGTCGACGACGTTGAGGCCCCAGGCGTTCGGACCGGTCTTCGTGTAGGTGAAATCGAGGATGCGGGTGTTGCCCTGGCTGTCGTAGACGACCATCGAGGTCTTGGATGTATCGCCGACGGCCGCGCCCGAGGGAAGGTTCGCATCCATCGCGCCCTTGGTGGAGCCAGCGGCGACCAGGCCCTCGTCCTTGAGCTTGACTTCCGTCAGGCCGTCGAAGCCGTTGACGACCACGGTCGGGTCGGCGCCAGCCACGTATTCGTAGCCCATCAGCTTGAAGCCGGCGGTGTTGACGAGGTTGCCGTCCTTGTCGGGAACGAACGAGCCGGCGCGAGTCAGGAAGTTTTCGCCGCCATTGCCCTGCACGATGAAGAAGCCGCCACCGTTGATCGCAAGGTCGCTCGACGACGTCGTGTAGCTGGTGCCGCCTTGCTGCGAGATGCTGTAGCGCACCTGGGTCTCGACGCCACCGGAATTGTAGTTGCCGCCGCCCGAAGGCAGGATCATCGAAGAGAACTCAGTCGAGGCACGCTTGTAGCCCGTCGTGTTCGCATTTGCGATGTTTTCAGCCACTGTGCCGAGACGGTTCGACTGAGCGTTCATACCGGAGACGCCCGTTCGCATGCTGCCATAGAGACTCATATCGGATCCTCATTTCCATGTTGCAGCGACACTAGGAAGCGGGCCTTGCGTGAACCTGTCTTAGGTGCCGCATTCGACCGCTTGAGCGCGCCTTAGTTCCAGTCGATGCAGTAGCCAAGGAAACGCTTGGAATCGATCGGGTCGAAGCCGAGCTTCTTGCGCAGTTTCTTGCGCAGCTTGCTGATGTGGCTTTCGACGACGTTCTCCTCGACGTCTTCATCGAAGATGCCGTAAATCGCGTTGAAAATCTGAGACTTGGAGACGCGGCGACCGCGGTTCGAGACCAGGTATTCGAGAATGCGGCGCTCGCGGCGCGGCAATGCGAACACGTCGCCGTTGATCTCCGGATCGCGGCCATCCGCAAAGACGCGGATCGGACCGATATCGGTGTAGTTGTTGATGGCCTTCAGACGCCGGCGGATCGCCGCCACCCGGGCCAGGATTTCGCGGGGATGGACGGGCTTGCGAACGACGTCGTCGACGCCGCAGTCAAACAGCGCCAGCGTGTTTTCGAGAGAGGGGGTATCGCTGACGGCGATGACGGGCGCCATCGACCGATCGCGGATCGCGCGCGGCAGGGCAAAGGTGCTGTCACCCTGGCCGATCAGAAACGCTTCGACCGCATCGATATCCGAATCCGCTGCCGCATTCACCCACTCACCGAACTCCTTGGGATCGAAGCCCGTCGAGGGAATTCCTTCACGCCCGAAAAGCGACGTATAGCCGTCCTTCACGAGTTCTCTATCATCAACCACTACGATCATTCGTCCGCCTCCGAATCAGTATGGCACCGCACTGATTGAGAGGTACGAATCGAGGGATTCATGAACAACTAGAGGAAGTTAATGGGTGGAATTAATAATTGATTAACCATGTCGCACCGATTTGATCTACATCTAGTGGCTAAGCGTTAACGATCACACTAAAATAATGTGGAAAAGTTAACGGCTTGCGACAAAACCACTTGCCGTCACATTCTCCGCGCATTGTCGCCACAATGCAGAACGCTTCGCGAACAAGCAATCATTGGTTGTTTATTGGCAGAACTGCGTTGCGTTCGGCGTCCACTTGCCGTAGCCCGTCGCGACCAGATTCGCGATCACCCGGCAGACATATTTCTTCTGCGCCGGGTCGTTATTCGGGCCGGCGTGATAGCGCGCGACGGCCATGGTCCAGCTCTCGTGCTTCGCGCGGAGGTTGGACAGGAAGCGCGCGGCATATTCGACATTCTTGCGCGGGTCAAGCATCTCCGTCGGCGATGCGAACTGATCGCCATGGAAGTAGTAATTGATCTGCATGCAACCGAGATCGATGAGCTTGGCACCCTCAGCCTGGGCATTGGCAAAGCGGACCAGTACGTCCTGGGTGCTGTTGCCGAAATAGGCCTTGCCCTCGATGTTCATCGCGTATGGCTGCAGCGATCCCTTGCGGCCCGTCTCCGTCAGCCCGACGGAATAGAGGATGCCTGCGGGGATGCCGTATTTCGACGCTGCCGAGATGATTTCGCGCTCACAGATGCCGGTGCCGGCGCTGGCGAACGCGCTACATGTAGACGTGGCCAGTACGAGAACGCTCAGTGCCGGCAACCGCATCATCCGTACCGCCATTGCCAACTCGCCTTTCCGCCATTGAAGCCTGGCTGTCGCCATTCTGTCTCTGCCGCCCCTGCCCGCTACCGTCCTCGGCGCGCTCGCGGCCCTGCTGGCCCGCCTGAGCCTGCTGCTGCGAACTGCCGCTGCCGGTCGAGGCATCACCGCCCGAATTGAACACGACGTTGATCTGATCGACCGCGAAGCCCTGGGCCCGCAGCGCCTTGACCATTTCGCTCTGGTCGTCGCGCAGCTGGCGGAAAGCGTCGGCGTTTTCGACCTTCAGCTCGACCTGCAGCTCGTCGTCTTTCAACCGCAACGTCGCGGTAACAAGGCCGAGCTCGATCGGATGCATCTGGATCTTGAGCGTGTTCAAGGTCTTGCCGGCCTGGGTCCAGGCATCCGGCTGGCCGAGGGCCGCACTGTGCTGCAACGACTGGGCGAAACCTGCATCACCGGCGATCGCGCTGGTGACGTTGGTGGAATTCGTGTTCATCGAAATGCCGAGATACCGGCGTGCCTCGAGCACGGTGACGTTTTCGGCCTTGGCCGACGACCGCGCGGCGTCGACCGTAGCGCGCTCACCATCGTTGGATATGCTCATCGAGATCGCCTGGCCCTTGCCATCGGCGCGGGCAAAGCGAAACAGCCGGTCCGTGCCCTGCTCGCCCTCGGCACCTTCAGCGTTCGAACCATGCGCATCGGTCATCTCGCCATGTGCTGCGACCTTCGCGTTGCCGTCGCCAAGCGCATGAACACCGACCGATCCGGGCGCGCCGGCTCGCGCATCCGCACGCGCCGACGGCATCGCATTGCCGCCGAGCAAGGTCAGCAGATCATCCACGCTGGCGTTTGGCGATGACTTGGCCTCGGAAGCCGTTTGCCCGTCTGTCGGCTCGCCGTTGCCGTCGACACCTTGTGCGCCGCTCGTCTGGGCTTTGCCAGGCCCGTGCGACAGCGCCGCTATGCGCGCAGCCACGTCGTCCGCTTCGCCGGCCAGTTCGGGCGTGCCCGTGTTCTCCCGCGCTAGCGTTGCCCTGGCTGCGGCAAGACGCTTGGCGTCCTTTTCACGTGCGGCGAGTGAGAAACGCTCGTTCTGAGCATTCTGATTTTCAAGCGACGGGTCCTCGAGATCCCCAGGCGCCCTGTGCGCTGGCTTGGAGATCGAGATCTTTGCGTCACCGCCTTTGATGCCACCGTTGCCGATCAAAGCCGCAGCTCCCGAATTATCGCCGTCTGCGGCATCGCCGTTTCCTGCGACCGAACCCTGTCCTCCCTGACCGTTCGCCTTCTGGCGCCCGGCGGTCGCGACGGCATCCTCGAAGGCGCCCGGGGCCTGCTCTTTGCCGCCCGCGCGGGCGCCCGCCTTGCCCGTCTGGGTTGGAGGCGGTGCGCGCAGGCTTTCATCCAAAGCTCTCATTTGCCTTCCCCCCTAAGCAGCGCATCGATCTCGTCGACCTTTGACCGGCCCTTCGCCACGAAACCATCGTGGGCCGGGTCGGAGGCGTCGGCAGCGTCGGCACTAACCTCTGTCGTCTCTTCAGCTGTCGGGACGCCGGCCTGCGCCGTCGGTTCCCCGAACGGGCTCATGCCGCTTCCCGTTTCCACGCCTTCGATGTCATCATTCGGCGTGACTGGTTGAACCGGTC
Organism: Sinorhizobium sp. A49; assembly: GCF_002002725.1. Classification (GTDB taxonomy): domain Bacteria; phylum Pseudomonadota; class Alphaproteobacteria; order Rhizobiales; family Rhizobiaceae; genus Ensifer. Next base: position 201,169 of record NZ_MUNW01000064.1, read on the forward strand.
TAGCGGAGAACGCTTGCGTGAGGCTTTCATCGTCCGGTGGTCTGACGACGGCATCTGCAACCGCCTTGGCGGCATCGCGCAGGGCGCGGTCGCGCGGTGAGAGTTCCGCGTCCGGGATCGCGGCAATGCTTTGGGTCGCGGCGAAAACGTCTGACGATGGCACCGACGCCAGCCCGGCGTAAAAATTGGCAAGTACGCGCGGCTCGGAGGCGCCGTCGACTGCAAGCTGTTCGGCTCGTTCGGACGCAAGCTTCGCCAGGGTCTGCTTGCCGCTGATGGCGGCGCGCCGTGCGACGCGCAGATAGACCTCCCGCTGGCGCGGCGCGTCCATGAAAGTCAGGATTTCGGAAATCCGCTCATGCACGCCTTCTTCGAAATGCCCCACGGCCAGTTCGACGAAGACATCGGCGAATTGGCTCGCATAGGGCGACGTCAGGTAACGGCGGGCGTAGTTCAGCGCGTAGCGGAAGCCCTTGTCCGGCAAGTTCGCCTGCACTGCGAGGTAGACAGAGCGGCGAAGTGCCGCCTCTTCGATGATCGTGCCGGGAGCTGTCAATCGTGCCCAGTCGTAGAACTTCATCGCCCCAACCGGATCCTGCTGCGAGGTGGCATTGCCCAGAATCAGAAACAGGTAGGGACCCACACGGGAGTTGCGGTACTCGGGCGCCGCCTTCGACAGGCTCTCGACGATCAGACCGCCCTTGCCGCCGAGATACTGGCGCAGCGCATCGGTAACGCGCGAATCGAAATTGCCGTCGACATCGTGGTCGGCGAGATAGTTGAGCGTCTCCGGGTTGCCGCCGCTCATGGCGTAGACAAGCGCCGCATCGACGTTGCGCGGATCGCGGAACACGGATGCGTCTGCGGCCCTGAGCCGCTTGTCGATCGCCCCCAGCATGAAGCGCTGCATCTCGATGGCCGAATGATCGCCGAGCACCACCGAGTCCTGCACATATTGCAGCGACCGAATCATTTTGAACGGTGCAAGCTCCTCGAGATCGTTGGCACCGGCCAGTCCCGCCGAAAGCGGGATGGCAAGTGCCGACATCATCAAGGCGGATCTCAGGCGTCGCAGCATTGATCCTAGCCCTTTGCCGGCTGCAGCAGGATTTCGATGCGGCGGTTACCGGGCGCATAGGGATCGCCAGGGATCTGCAGCCGTCTGTCGGCAAAGCCGGTGATCTGGCTGACGCGATCTTCCTTCAGACCGCCGCGCACGAGCATGTAGTAGGCGCTCTGAGCCCGTGCGGCCGACAGGCGCCAGTTGTCGTAGGTGCCGTCCTTGAACGGACGACCATCGGTGTGGCCGCGGATGGCAACCGCGCCCTGGCGCTCAGACAACAGTCTGCCGATCTTTTCCATCGCCATGACCAGTTCCTTCTGCGGCACGGCCGAACCGACGGCAAACATCTGGGAATCCGTCTGCTCGCTGATCGTCACCAGCAGACCACCCTCTGCTGGTGTCACGACGAGGCCTTCCGCCAGTTTGCCGGCATCGCCGCCGAGCTCCTTCGTGATCTCGGCCTTCAGCGCTTCTGCCTGCGCCGCGGCATCCTGCTTGAAAAGCTCGGCCTTCTCGGCATCGCTCTTGCCGGCTTCGGCAGTCTTGGCGTCTTCCTCGGCCTTCTGCTCTTCTGTGGTTTTCTGCAGTGGCGCTGCGCCGCTTTCCATGGCCGCCTTGGACGCCAGGGCTACATCTGTCTCTTTCGTGTTGCCGGCATCCTTGACTTCGACCTGTTTGGTCCAGAAATCGGGGTCGAACGGGTCGCGATAGGCTTCGCCGCCCTCAGCGCCGGTCGATGGCCCGGATTGCGCTGCGCCGCCGTCACCCTTGACGCTGATGTTTGCCTGCTGGCCCACTTCCTGTGCGATCTCGGAAAGCACGGAATAGGGGTTCTCGAAAAAGTCCGCGTCGGAGTATTTCGTTTCCTCGCCCGAAGTCGCCGTCAGCTGGTCGCCGGTCTTTGCAGAGCCACCGGACTTGTCCTGCTCGCCGTCCACCTTCGATCGTTGTTGCGTCTCTTCTCCCTGCGCATCCTTGGCAGGGTCCTTGAGGCCACGTTCGGCGGGCTTCTGGTCGGTCAACTGCACCGGGTTGAAATAGGAGGCGATCGCCGCCTTCGTCTCTTCGTTGGCCGCATTGATCAGCCACATGACGAGGAAGAAGGCCATCATCGCCGTCATGAAGTCGGCATAGGCGATCTTCCACGCTCCGCCGTGATGGCCGTCATGATTGCCGCTCACGCGCTTGACGATGATGATTTCGTTCTTGCCGTTGTGGTGGCTTTCGTCGCTCATGCGAGAACCTTCCGGACAGTGTCGGCCCAAGCCGCCATTCTTGTGACGAGGATCGTGCCGTCCATTTCGATGGCGAGATCGACGTCCATTGTTTCAATGTGGCGGAACACCGGCATGTCGTCGCCGAGGCTGCTCTTCAAGGCTTCCAACAGGCGAAGCGGGCCCTTGATGGTGATCGCACACCCTTCGCCGGCGACGATCCCTTGCCGGATCATCTGGGCCATATCGGCAACGGCCCGCTGCAAAAGCGCATCCTCCATGACGGGAGCAAGCACACGGGCGGTCTGGTCACCCAGCGACACGGCCAATTGATCCGTCATCGCGTTAAATCGTTCGGCAACGCGGCTTGCCGCCTCATCCTCGAAGCGCTGGGTCAGGGCTTCGATTTCGGCTGCGTGGGCGGCCTGGAGGTCGGCAATCTGGTTGGCGTGTTCAAAGGCAAGCTCTGCCTGCGCTTCCGCCCGGCCCTGCTCGAATGCTTCACGACGCTCGGCATCGACATCGATCTGAGGGGCGATCGACCGCGGCGCGGAACGGTCGCTATCGGAGTAGTCGATATCCAGATCGGGAAAATATTTCGGCGGCATCATCGACAGTTCGACTTTCGGCGCGCTGAAATCCTTCAGATAGCGGGACAGCATCGCGCTCATGGCTGGAACCTCGATACGCGCAGACCGACAGCCGGCGATCCCCGTCTGCCCGACAGGCGCCGCCTTACGGCGCAGAATTCCCATGATGCTGACACTGCTGAAATGTCTCCCTCGGGTCCGCTCGCCGATAGCGGCGAACCCTGCATGCTTGGACTTACACAGGTCGCGCTCGGAAACTCTCATCCAAGCGGCGGACCGATGCAGGCGGCGGCACAGATCTCATATTGGCCGGCAGTCAACCGACAGGACTGCGAGGGAAGGCTATTCGGTCAAACTTGTGCGAAAATGAATGTGTTGGACCGCGCCAGGGCAATTAGCGCGGTCCAACCGTTTCCACCGGGTGCCGTGACCGACGACATGGCAGAACTCAACCCGTTCCGGCATCCGCTTCTCAGCGGATGCGGCCGAGCGATCTCAAACCGGCGGGCCAGAGCGCACCGGTTGGAAAACCTTACTGCTGGAAGAGGCGCAGGATGTTTTCGGAATTGGTGTTGGCGATCGAGAGCGCCTGAATGCCGAGCTGCTGTTGCGTCTGCAGCGCCTTCAACCGCGTCGATTCCTCATTCATATCGGCATCGACAAGACGGCCGACGCCCTTGTCGATCGTATCCATCAGGTTGGCGACGAAGCTTTCCTGCATGTCGATGCGCTTGGTAATCGCACCAAGTGTCGAGCCGGCGTCCGTCAACTGTCCGAGGATCTTGTCGACGACGCGGATCATCGCGTCCATGTCGGCAGGCGTGGTGGATGCGGACAGCTTGATTTCGGTGCCGGTCGGAGGAGCTGCGGGCGGTGCGACGATCAGATAGTACGGAGCCGCGGTGCCCGTCGGCGTTCCCAGGAGCGCGTCGGCATCATAGCCTCTGGTCAGCAGGCCGCGCGCCGAGCTGCCGGAGTCGATCAGCATTGATTGCGCCGTATCGAAATCGAGGGTGGTAATGGAAACATTGCCGTTTCCGTCGCGGTTGAACGAGGCGACGATCGACTTTGTGCCGACAGCGGCGGTATTGGTGTTGTACAGCCAGTTCTCGCTCGAGAACGACGCCGATTGCGCGGCAGACATGAGCTGGTTCTTCAGCTCCGTGATTTCCTTGTTGATCTTGAGCTTGTCGACACCTGGCTCGCGCGCGGCAACCAGTTTCGTCTTGATTTCCGTGACGATGTCGATGGAAGCTTTCATCGCTTCATAGGCGGTATCGACCTTGGCCGCACCGAGGCCGAGCGCGTCCTGCACCGTTGACAGAGCGGCGTTGTCGGATCGCATGGTGGTTGCGATCGACCAGTAGGCGGCATTGTCCGCTGCCGTCTGTACCCGGTAGCCGGACGAGATCCTGTCCTGCACTTCGGCCATGTTGGTGTTGATCGAGCGTAACGTCTGGAGTGCGGCCATGGCGGCCGTGTTGGTCATGATGCTGGTCATTGGTCACTTGCCCCGAATGATTTTCTGAGAACATTCCGGTGTGAATGACCGGCAGCGACGGGACCAGCGTCATGCGAACCGCCCCTGTTTTGCCCTGGGGGCGACCCTTCGCTCTTAACGAATGTGTAATGATTGTTTGGTTAACAAACAGTTAACGCCGTTCATAAGTCAGTAACGAAGGTGAACAAAAATAAGGAAATATGAAGCAGGCGTTAATGGCAGCAAGCCACAGACGGAAAACGGAAAAACCGCGCCGCCCTCTCGGGCGACGCGGTTTCCTGGAGTGGATGATCATGAGGGCGGATGCGCCCCCATGCTCGATGCGCTGATTACTTGAACAGCGACAGGATGTTCTGCGAGTTGGTGTTGGCGATCGTCAGAGCCTGGATGCCGAGCTGCTGTTGCGTCTGCAGGGCCTTCAGGCGGGTCGACTCTTCGTTCATGTCAGCGTCAACCAGCTTGCCGACGCCCGATTCGATCGAGTCCATCAGGTTGTCGACGAAGTCCTTCTGGAGGTCGATGCGGCTGTCGACAGCGCCGAGGTCCGAAGCGGCGTCAGTCATGCTCTTCAGCACGGTGTCAACGCCGCTGAGGTAGTTCTTCAGCGCGGTCGTGTCGGCAGCAGTGATGTTCAGGTTCAGAACGTTGACGCCGGCGATAGCCGTGCCGCCTGCATCCTTGAGTGCTGCCGTCAGCAGGCCGTTTGCCGTTGCAGCTTCGTCGATCAGCATGGTCTTCGTCGTGTCGACGTCGAGCGTCGTCAGGCTGACATTGCCGTTGGCGTCGCGGTTGAACGAACCGACGATCGACTTGGTGCCCGGTGCAGCCGCGCCGGTAGCGGTGAAGAGCCAGTTTTCGCCGGAGAACGACGCGGACTTGACGACGCTCTTCAGCTGTTCCTGAAGCTGCGTGATTTCCTTCTGGACCTTCGACTTGTCAACGCCCGGCTCGCTGGCAGCAACGAGCTTTGCCTTGATTTCGTCGACGACCGAGATCGCAGCCTTCATGCCGGTGTAGGCAACCGAGGTCTTGGCAGCGCCGAGACCGAGTGCGTCCTGAACAGTGCCGAGGGCCTTGTTGTCCGAACGCATGGTCGTTGCGATCGACCAGTAAGCAGCGTTGTCGGAAGCGTTACCAACGCGGAAGCCGGACGAAATACGGTCCTGCGTCGTTTCCATCGAGGAATTGATCGAACGCAACGTCGAAAGCGCGGCCATCGCGGCGTTGTTGGTCATGATAGAAGTCATTGGCTGAGTGCCCCTTGGGAATTCTGGATTGAAAGGGACATTCCGGGATTACCGGGAAACGGCGGCCAGCTTCATGCCTGCTAACGCGTTAATCTTGTTGGTTAACCCGCCGTTTCGATAGGCATAGAAAACACCAAGATGGTTAACGAACGTTGAAGCCGCGACCCAAAAAGCCAGTATGGGCAAAAGAAAAACCGCGCCTCGATCGAGACGCGGTTTTTCGTATTGCAGACCGGGACCGAAGTCGCCGGTATCTGAACCGATTAACGGAACAGCGACAGGATGTTCTGCGAGCTGCTGTTGGCGATCGAGAGAGCCTGGATGCCGAGCTGCTGCTGCGTCTGCAGAGCCTTCAGGCGGGTCGACTCTTCGTTCATGTCAGCATCAACCAGCTTGCCAACGCCCGATTCGATGGCGTCCATCAGATCGTCGACGAAGCCCTTCTGCAGGTCGATGCGGCTGTCGACAGCGCCGAGGTCCGAAGCGGCATCGGTCATGCTCTTCAGCACGGAGTCAACGCCGCTGAGGTAGTTCTTCAGTGCAGTCGTGTCGGCAGCAGTGATGTTGAGGCTGAGAACGCTGACGCCGGCAATAGCGGTGCCGCCTGCGTCCTTGAGTTCTGCCGTCAGCAGGCCGTTTGCCGTTGCAGCTTCGTCGATCAGCATGGTCTTCGTCGTGTCGACGTCGAGCGTGGTCAGGCTGACATTGTTGGAAGCGTCACGGTTGAACGAACCGACGATCGACTTGGTGCCCGGTGCAGTCGCGCCGGAAGCGGTGTAGAGCCAGTTTTCGCCGGAGAAGCCAGCGGACTTGACGACGCTCTTCAGCTGATCCTGAAGCTGCGTGATTTCCTTCTGGACCTTCGACTTGTCAACGCCCGGCTCGCTGGCAGCAACGAGCTTTGCCTTGATTTCGTCGACGACCGAGATCGCAGCCTTCATGCCGGTGTAAGCAACCGACGTCTTGGCAGCGCCGAGGCCGAGTGCGTCCTGAACAGTGCCGAGGGCCTTGTTGTCCGAACGCATGGTCGTTGCGATCGACCAGTAAGCAGCGTTGTCGGAAGCGTTACCAACGCGGAAGCCGGACGAAATACGGTCCTGCGTCGTTTCCATCGAGGAATTGATCGAACGCAGCGTGGAGAGTGCGGCCATTGCCGAGTTGTTGGTCATAATAGAAGTCATGAGACTGTCCCTCAAATTTACAAGGTTACATGGTTGGGGACATACCGGACTTGAAAACGTCTACCGGTAATGACGGACCGGCTTCATGCCACTCGGCTCCGCTCACTCAAGTGAAGGAAACCAAACCCGTCATGTGAGGGTGAATATCACCTCCAATGCTTGCGATTTCATTAAGGCGGCAAGATATTTTCGAAGCAAAATCTTATGGTTAACAGCACGTTACTTTCGCCCCACCCCGGCTTGCGGGAATGACTTCGGCGACACTGCATTTGTTGGAAAACAATACGCTAATCGCCCAGCAATCCCGCCTGGGGCAAGGTTTCTGCTTCAAAACAGGCTCTTGGTACATTGACGTTGCACAGGCTTGCGCGGTGACAACGGTTGCGCTTATTCCATGGAGCTTCCCTTGAACGCCCACACCATCTTTTCTTCCGCTTCGCGGCAGTATCAAAAAGGCCAGTACACCGAGGCCCTCGACTCCCTTAATCAGCTGCTCGATCTTACCCGCGATGCCAAAACCTACGCGCTTTTGGCGAAGGTACTGCTCAAGCTCGGCTTCCGGAGCGATGCGGCGCAAGCCTATCAACTGGCGGGTGAAGAAGGCGGATTGCGTTCGGAGCATTTCCTGGCGGAAGCCATGAAGCTGCATTTCGCCTGCGGCAATGACGATCAGGCCTTGAGCCTCGGCCGGCCCTTGCTCGAGCAGGCAAAGACGGATCCCGAACTTGCCTACATCATCGTGACCTTGTTCCTGAAGCGCGACCAGGCCGATATCCTCGGCCCATTCAAGTCGACACTCTCGGCGAGCGCCCGGCAGGAACACCAGGTGCTTGCCGCCAAGCTGCTGACGTCGGACGTCGGCAACAACGACGATCGCGAGATCGTCACCAACCTGTTCCGGCGAACGCCTTCGAACCCTGTCCTGTTGTCCGCCTATCTCGTTTTCATGCAGGAAGTGAACAACTTCAACGAAATCGAAAACTATGCGCAAGCGCTGGAGCGCGTGATTCAGTCGAACAACAGCAAATTCCTGCGCGCGGAAACGCCATTCTACAACGTACACTGGTGCCGCGACGAAAGGCTGAACCGCCTGGCTGCAGCACTCGATCAGCCATTCCCGCCCGGTCTGCCGCAGGAGCGCCGCGCCATGCCGCATGCCTGGGGCAAGAAAATCAGGATCGGCTATCTGTCCAACGACTTCTGGGGCCTGCACGCCACCATGAAGCTGCTGCGGGCAGTGCTGACCGCCCATGACCCCGAAAAATTCGAGATCGTCCTGTTCTGCTACACGCCGGAGAAGTATCTCAAGGCCGTCGGCGAAGGACGGGAGAGCTGGGGCAAAATCGTGCGCGTCGAACACCTTTCCGACGAGCACGCTGCCCAGGCGATCCGCGACGAACAGATCGACATTCTCGTCGATCTCAAGGGGCACACGATGAACAGTCGCGTCTCCATTCTCAACCACAAGGTCGCTCCGGTCCAGGTCGCCTGGCTCGGCTTCCCCGGCACCACCGTCAACACTGACCTCGACTACATCATCGGCGACCCCTACGTCCTGCCCGATGGAAGCGAGGAACACTACCATGAGCGGTTCTGCCGGTTGCCGGAGACCTACCAGCCGAACGACCCTGCCGGCCGTCCCCTGCCCGCAACGACGAACCGCGCGGAGATCGGCTTGCCGGAAGACGCGTTCGTTTACGCCTCGTTTAACGCCAACCGCAAGATCACGGTTGAGACGATGAAGGCATGGGCGGAAATCCTTCGCAGAACCCCCGATAGCGTGCTCTGGCTCATGTGCCCGAAACCCGAAGCCCAGGCTCATATTCTCCGGCGCTTCCAAAGCTACGGCATCGTCACGAAGCGCATCATCTTCTGCGCGAAGGTCGACTACGAAAAGCACCTCGGCCGTATCCCGGCGGCAGATCTCGGCCTCGATACCTTCCCCTGCAACGGCCACACCACAACCTCCGAACAGCTGTGGATGGGCTTGCCGGTCCTGACGCCCAAGGGCACCCACTTCGCCTCACGCGTTAGCGAAAGCCTGCTGCACGCGATCGGCGTGCCGGAACTCGTTACCGCAGACATCAACGACTACATCGAGCAGGCGGTCGCTCTTTACGAGAACCGCGCCAAGGTCGCCGAGTACCGGCAGCGGCTCACGGATAATCGAATGCTGAAACCGCTCTTCGACGCAGAGCGCTTCTGCCGCCACCTCGAGCAGGCTTACGAGATGATGGCCGACCGCGCCAGGAACGGACTGGAGCCCGCGCTCATCGACGTGCCGGCCCTGCCGGCGCGAACGGGAACATTTGCTCAGTAAAAACACGGCGGCGGTGCAACCGCCGACATGCTTCGTCTCCCCTTAAACCCCGCCGACACGGCGGGGTTTTTTCGTTCGGCGTCGCGGATCGGCAGCACAAGCACATCGCGCCCATCGTCTCACGCTTGCGCGGCAACGCTTCGGAGCAGCCCGCTTTCAAGCGAACTATTGAAGACGGATACGATGGCCTGAAACCAAAGTGTGGGGCGTCCTTCGTGCGCTCTTCTGAGGCACGACGCTCAAGACAGGCCTTCGCGGAATCGAGACGGGTGACGGAAGACCGGCGCGCCGAAACCCCAGATGCAGGGCGCCACATACCGGCAAGGCGATGCCGTTGCCAGGACGGGCAAAATTGCTCAGCTAAATGAGCGCACCAGGCTGCCGACGAGCAGGTTCCAGCCGTCGATCAGCACGAAGAAGAGGATCTTGAACGGCAAGGAGATTGCCGTCGGGGGCAGCATCATCATGCCCATCGCCATGGTGATGGTGGCGACGATCAGGTCGATTACCAGGAACGGTAGCATGATCAGGAAGCCGATCTCGAAGCCGCGGCGGATTTCCGAGATCATGAAGGCGGGTACGACGGCGCGCAGGTCGACCTTGTCGTCGACGACAACGGTCTGACCCTTTTCCTTGGCGATATCGATGAAGAGCTGCAGATCCTTGTCGCGGGTGTTGGCGAGCATGAATTCCCGGAACGGCTCCGCGATGCGCGGCAACGCCTCCGTTTCGGTGATCTGGTTCTTCATCAAGGGGTCGATGCCATCGCGCCAGGCGCGGTCGAAGGTCGGCGCCATCACATAGAACGTCATGAACAGCGCCAGCGACACCATGATCATGTTCGACGGCGTCGTTGCCAGACCCATGCCGGTGCGCAGGATGGCAAACGCGATCACGAAGCGTGGAAAGCTGGTGACCATGATCAGGATGCCGGGCGCCACCGAAAGGACGGTCAGAAGGCCGAAGGTCCGGATGATCCAGGACGCGGCAGAGCCATCGATAGGCGTGTTCAGGATGTCAGAGGGAAAACTCTGGGCGCCGGCAATTCCGGACATCGCCATCATGGCGACTATGAAGGCGATGAGCCGGATCATTTAGCGAATCATTGAATGACGAAGGTTCTGAACATAACGTTGGTTACGCGCCCATCCGAGCGCAGGTCAACCCGTTCCTGGATGTCATCCCTGAGATATTGAAACCCGCGTGGTCCCTGGATCTGCTGCAGCGATACGGTTTTCAGATAGGCGGCGATATCCTGGTGGATCTGCTCGGCCACGGCCGGGTCCGGGATACCGTCGAACTGCAACGCCACCTCGAGCCGGACCCAGTTTTCAGAGGGGTAGGCAAGGTTCGTGGTGATCGGCTCCAGCTGAACGACGCCGTTGGCCTCCGTCGCGATCTTCGGGACCCCCTCTTCGCCTGTTGCGTTCGGGGCGACTTCCTTCGCCGCGTCCACCTGCTCCTTGGGCGGTGGCGGCGCAAGCATGCCGCCGACCAGCCAGCCGCCGCCACCGGCGACGAGCGTCAGGACAGCGACGATAGCGATCGTGATCACCTTCGACGGTGATTTCGCGGGCGCGGCGGTATCGAGTTCTTCCATCTTGCCGTTCCCTGCCGATCAGATCGGCGAAATCAAATCCATGACCTGCTGGCCGTAAGGCGGCTGCTGCACTTCCGTCAGGCGGCCGCGGCCACCGTAGGAAATGCGCGCCTCGGCAATCCGGTCGTAGGAGATCACGTTGTTGGCGTCGACGTCCTGCGTGCGCACGATACCGGCGACATTGAGGATGCGAAGCTCGTGGTTGACGCGCACTTCCTGCGAGCCGCTGATCAGGAGGTTGCCGTTTTCGAGCACGCCGGTGACGACGGCGGCAACGAGCAGCTGCAACTTCTCGGAGCGTTCGGTCGTGCCGTCGCCTTCGGTCTTGGTGTTCGAGCCGTATTTCAGATCACCCGACCAACCGAAGTCGCTCGCCTCCGACTTGCCGCTCGCACCGATGTTGAAACCGCTGGTGTTCTTGCGACTGCGATCGGTCTTGTTGTCGAACGAGGCCTTGTCGTTGATGGCGATCTCGACTGTCAGGATGTCGCCGACGTTCAATGCGCGCGCATCCTTGAAGAGCGCCGACTGCTGATCGTTCCAGAGCGAGAAGCCGTTCGAGACCTGGCGCGGCTGCTTGGGATACATCGCCAGCTGCGGCGTCTGGGTATATTGCAGGCCGCTGCCGATCGGGCTCATGGCAGGGGCCCGGCCGATCTCGTTGAAAGCCTGGTTCTGACATCCTGCGAGGAGGCCCGCGGCCAATACAGCCGTTAGACGCATGTTCATGATGGTTCCTTCGAGGTGTTCGGATCGCTGGCGCTCGAGATGATGTTGGTTAGAGCGGCCGCCTTCTCGTCACTCATTTCGCTAAGGATCAGCGACGACTGGCGCGCCGGTAGCTGCATGACGATCGCGGCGGCAATCTCCGGGTTGACCATTTCAAGCTTGCCGGCGGCGGCGTCCGGCTTCATCGTCTTGTAGATGCCGACGAGGCCGATCTCGGCCTGCTTGAGGAAGTCGTTGCGACGCTTCAGCCAGTCTTCGTATTCCTCGCGCCGCTTTTCGAGCGTCGCGATCCGGTCGTCGACATTGGCTTGAAGCGCTTCGAGTTCCTTGCGCTGCAGGACATAGCGCTGGTCGCGGGCAGCGTCAGCGATATTGGTGCAGAACTGCTGGATCTCGTTGGCCGTGGCGTTGCCGGCTGGCGGCGCTGTGACGTCCTGGGCAAAGGCGCCGGGCATCGCCAGCATCGACGCGACGGCGACCGATGCGAGCAGGATGTTGCGGGATCTTCCGAGAAAGCGGTCGATGTTCATCATTGCAGGACAAGCTCCGCCTGAAGGGCCCCAGCCGTTTTGATGCTTTGCAGGATGGCAATGATGCCATCAGGCTTGACGCCGATGTTGTTGAGACCGGCAACGAGAGAGCGGAGGCTGGACCCGTTGAGGATCGCAACCGTGCCGCCGTCGGACTGGGCCTCGATCGTGGTGTTCGGCTCCATCGCCGTCTGGCCGCGCGCGAACGGCAGCGGCTGAACCACCGTCGGCGTCTCGCTGACCTGCACGGTCAAGGTGCCGTAGCTGACAGCCACCTCGTTGACGCGCACATCCTGCCCGATGACGATCGTGCCGGTGCGTTCGTTGATCACGACCCTTGCCGGAACATCGGTTTCGATGACGATGTTTTCGATATCCGCCATCAGCCGCGCCAGGTCCGCCATCTTCGGCTTTTCGACGAGAACGGCCTGAGAATCGCGGGCCTCGGCGATGCGGCCGCCATATTGCCCGGCAGCATATTTGTTGATCGCAGCGGCCATGCCGACCGCGGTGGAAAAGTCGGGGTTGCGCAGCTGCAGCACGAGGTTGAAGCCGTCCTTGAACTTCGACGGCAGTTCGCGCTCGATGATGGCGCCGTTCGGCACGCGGCCGGAGGTGGTGACCCCCTGGTTGAGCGATGCGGCGTCGCCTTGCGCCGTGAAACCGGTGACGACGACGGAGCCCTGGGCTACCGCGTAGATCTGACCGTCAGCGCCCGAAAGCGAGGTCATCACCAGGGTGCCGCCGCGAAGCGAGGTGCTGTCGCCGAGCGATCCGACCGTCACATCGACGCGGCTGCCGGGGCTGGCAAAGGGCGGCAGGTTCGCGGTGACGAGAACAGCCGCGACGTTGCGGGTGCGCGATTCTCCGCCCTGGGTCGAGATGCCGAGGTTTTGCAGCATGGCGCGCATCGACTGATCGGTGAACGGCGACGAGCGCAGGCTGTCGCCCGTTCCCTGGAGGCCGACGACGAGGCCGTAGCCGATCAGCTGGTTGTCACGGCCGGCCTGCAGCGAGGCGACGTCCTTGATTCGCGACGCGCCAAAGGCAGGCGTCATCGCTGTAGACAGCGCGACGGCCAGCGTCAGGAACCATTTGCAGGCAAGCATTTTCATTTCGCCACCACATGTATCGTGCCGTCGGCCATCACCGTTCCGGAGACGATAACGCCAGTATCAATATTACGAGCCCGGATCAGATCACCGACCGCGGCGTCCTGAAGGGGCGAACCGGCCGCGCTGATGGTGAGGCCACCATTGCTGAAGACCAGACGGACGGTGGAGCCGCGCTCGACTGCATATTGCTCGCGCAGGGCCGAGGCCAGAATGACGCGGCCGGGCAGCAGCGTGCGCTTGCTGACCTTGCCGTCGATCTCGCTCAACGTCCTGACATAGCCGTCCGTCAGATCGGGGTTGGTCACATCGACGACCTCGAGCCGGCTCGCGTCGATCGCTTCGCCGGGGTAGATCGTCTGTTTGGGGATGACCGCCGTCAGCCGTTCCGCAAAGCCTGCCGAAGGCGACAGGAAAGCGGCGGCAAGCAAAATGCCCGCCACCACGTGCCGCGCCCCTGGCGCGGAACCGTCCTTCTGAGCTGTCATTCCAGCGGCTCGGCGAAACGTCATGTTTGCCCCCTCTTCCGTTACCTGAGGTTCTTGCTCACCGTAGCCGCCATTTCGTCCGCGGCCTGGATGATCTTGGAGTTCATCTCATAGGCGCGCTGGGCCGAGATCAGATCGGTGATTTCCTTGACCGGATCGACGTTCGACGCTTCGAGATATTTCTGCTTGATCAGCGCGAAGCCCGGATCAGCCGGCGTGCCGACGATCGGCTCGCCAGAGGCAGGCGTCTGCTTGAAGAGGTTTTCGCCCTGCGGCTCAAGGCCCGCTTCGTTGACGAAGTTGGCGACCGTCAGCTGGCCGATTTCCTGCATCGCCGGATCGTTGCCGACGCGCACCATGACCTGACCGGAGCTGGTGAAGGCGATTTCGGTGGCGTCCTGCGGAACCGTGATGCCGGGCACGACGGTGTAGCCGTCAATGGTGACGAGCTGGCCCTGGGCATTCTTGTTGAAGGCGCCGGCACGGGTGTAGACCGTTTCGCCATCGGGCATTTCCACCTGGAACCAGCCGCGGCCGACCAGTGCGAGGTCGTAGTCGTTGCCGGTGCTGACGAGGCTGCCCTGGATATGCAGGTTGCGCACGGCAGCCGTCTGGACGCCGAGACCGATGATCGCGCCTTCCGGAACGATCGCCTGGTTGGAGCGGTTCGGCACGCCCTGGGCGCGTTCGGTTTGATAGAGCAGGTCGGAAAACTCTGCGCGGGCACGCTTGTAGCCGGTCGTGTTGATGTTCGCGATGTTGTTCGCGATCACTTCAAGGTTCAGCTGCTGGGCGTTCATGCCGGTTGCGGCAATGGAAAGGGCCTTCATGTCTCGTTCCTTAGATCTGCATGCGCGCGATTTCGAGGTAGGCGGTCACCACCTTGTCGCGGATCGCGATCGCGGTCTGAAGCGACTGTTCGGCGTTCATCACCGCATCGACGACTTCACGGGTATTGGCCTGGCCGCGGATGCCGTCGAGCGAGGCGCCTTCGGCCTTCTTCATGGCACCGATGGCGTCAGTCGCCATGTCGCCGAGAACCGAGGCGAAGCTCTGGGATTGCGGGGCTGCGGGGGCCGCGGCAGCTGCGCCGAAAACCGACGACGAAGAGGACGTAAGGCGGGTACCCTCGGCCTCTTTCATGACCGAAAATGCGCCGACTGAATTAATTGCGTCGATCATTATTGTGATGCTCTCAACAGGTCGATTGTTTGGGAAACCAGGTCGCGCGACTGCTTGATCGTCTGCAGGTTGGCTTCATAGGCGCGATTGGCTTCGCGCATGTCGGCCATTTCAACCAGGATGTTGACGTTCGGCATCTTGACCATGCCCTTCTCGTCGGCCGCCGGATTGCCCGGATCGAACTCGATGGTGAAGTTCGAATCATCCGTGCCGAGCCGCTCGATTTCGACGAGCGACGCACCGCTGGCCCTGTCGACCTCGGCTGCAAAGCTGATGGTCTTGCGCCGGTACGGATCGGCGCCGGGCACGTCGCCCGAGGAGCGTGCATTGGCTATATTTTCGGAAACGATGCGCAGGCGGGTCGATTCTGCCTGCAGACCGGAGGCCGAGACCTTCATGGCCGAAGTCAAAGGATCCATGGTTGTTACTTCCGTACCGTCATGAGCATCATTCGGTGAAACGCTTTGACGAGCCCGGCACTGAGCTCGTAGTCGCGCTTGATCTCACCTGTCTTCATCATTTCCTGCTCGATCGCGACGCTGTTGCCGGATTGCTGGATCTGAACGCCGTCGAGCATGCCGACCTCGGCCACCTGCGAGGCTTCGAGGCTCTCGGTGAAGTGGGCCTTGTTGGTGGCAGCCATCTGGATGCCGGTGTTTTGCAACACGCTTTCGAACGGCTTGACGTCCTTGGCCTTGTAGTGCGGCGTATTCGCATTGGCGATGTTGCCGGCCACCACGTTCTGGCGGACGGTCAGCCACTGGGCCTGCCGGGACGCGAGTTCGAAAAGCTGAATCGGTTGCATCAAAAGCTCCATGCTTGGTGATGCGAACCTAGGTCGGTAATCTTGCGTGGGACTTGTCGTCAGAAACAAGCCTGCCGCGGAGGCCGGACGCATTCGGATTGCGCACGACATTGTCCGTTGCGGATCGCGATGAAGCCGCAACGGATAAGACATCCGGAAAATGCAGTGGCTGGTCAGTCGGCCCGGTAGATGTCGCCGCTCGAGGTGATCATCACCCAGCGGCCATCACGCTCTTCAAGCGTCGCCAGGCGGCTGTTGTCGGGCAGGATCGAGCCGATGCGCACGATATACATGCCGGTCGTGTCCTCGATCAGAGCGCGCCCGTTGGCGACATGCATCAACTTGAAGCCGGTTTTGCCCGGGAACGGCTGTCCGAGCCCCTCCTGCGGTGCCTTACCCTCGGCGGCGGGGCCGCCACCAAGGCTTGGAACGGTTGCGGTCGTCAGATGGTCGATTGCGGCGACGGTCTCACCGTCCATGTCGGACATCGCCAACGGCGAGACGGACATAACATTGCGCGCCGGCTTCTCCGGCAGATCGCGCGTCGACCCCTGCCACAACGGCGGCATCGTGAACTTGTCCTGGTTGAAGAAGGCATACCAGGGAAAGAAGGTCGCAAGTGCCGCCAGCATGATGCCGGTCGCGGCCAGCGCCTTGTCAATCATCGGCATGCCGCCTTCGCGCTTGCGCTGATGGATCGTTTCGTCCGCGTCGTAATCCGTCACACCCATCACCTCGGCCTCATCCCTGCAGCACCCGGCTGATTGCCCATCGCCGCAGCTTTCAGCGCGCCGGCAAGATCGGAAAATGCGTCCTGCGTCGGCGGCTCTCCCGCCGTTTGCGTCAGAACGTCGTAGATGACAGGAACCTGTTTGATCGCCATGTCGAGATCGGGATCGCCGCCTGGGCGGTAGCCGCCGATCAGACGCAGGTCACGCGTTTCCTCGAAGCGGTGGATCAACGACTTCAGTCGCGACACCAGCTTTTCCTGGTCCGGCGTCCAGGCCTTGCGCGCCAGACGGGAGATCGATGCCAGCGGATTGATCGGCGGATAACGCCCTTCCTCCGCCAGGCTGCGTTCGAGCACGATGTGACCGTCGAGAATGCCGCGCGTCGAGTCGGCGATGGGGTCGTTGTGGTTGTCGCCGTCCACCAGGATCGAGATGATCGCGGTGATGGTGCCTGCGCCCTCGGCGCCCGGGCCTGCGCGCTCGAGCAGGCGCGGCAATTCGGTAAAGACCGAAGCGGGATAACCGCGCGCGATCGGCGGTTCGCCGGACGCGGTTGCGACTTCACGGATCGCATGGGCAAAACGGGTGACGCTGTCGACGATCAGAAGCACGTTGTCGCCGTTGTCGCGATAATGCTCGGCAATGGTGACGGCAGTCAGCGGCGCCATCTTGCGCAGCATCGGGCTTTCGTCACTGGTGGCGACGACGGCAACCGATTTGGAGAGATTGTCGCCGAGCGTGTCTTCGATGAATTCGCGCACTTCGCGGCCACGTTCGCCGACCAGCGCGATGACCACCTTGTCGAAGGCATCGGCGCGCGCCAGCATCGACAGCAGCGTCGATTTGCCGACGCCGGAACCGGCAAAAATGCCGAGGCGCTGCCCAAGGCAGAGCGGCGAAAAGATATCGATGGCGCGTACACCGGTACGAAAACCCTGCTCGACGCGCTTGCGGGTCATCGACGGCGGTGCCGTGTTGGAAATCGAACGGCGAACGTCACCCTGCAGCAGCGGGCCGAGGCCGTCGATCGGCTCGCCAAGTGCGTTGATTGCCCGGCCGCACCATTGGTCGGTCGGAGCGACGCGGAAGGCGCCCTTGCGGATGACGGTATCGTGGATGCCGATCGGGTCACCGGGCTCGATCGGGCAGACGACGACGCGCTCGGGCTCGACCCGCACCACTTCGCCGAGATGCGTACCGGTCGAACTCTTGTGGGCGACGAAGTCGCCAAGCCGCACATGCCGCGACAGGCCGGTCACCGTATAGTGACCCGGCGAGATCGTCTGGACGTGGCCGCCCGGCGCGATCGAATGTTCGGGTTTGGCGTAGCGCTCGACCAGGCCGGCAAGGGCAGCCAGCGATGTCGATACGGCGCTCGTCTTCAGACCTTCGCGTTCCATGCCGTTTCCCGTCACGCCTTAGCGGCTGCCACCGAGGGTCTTGATCGCTTCGCTGAGCGACCCTTCGCCGTCGCGCATCAGCGCGGTGATGTTGTCGAAGGCGCGGGTGACCATGATCAGCTGCGACATTTCCGCGATGGCGTTGACGTTGGATTCCTCGAGGAAACCCTGCATGACGCCAACATCGAAGCGATCGACGACCGGTTCTGGCTGTACCGACGGGAGCACGGCGCTGTTGTCGAGGCGCATGAAACCCTTGCTGAAGTCCGCCTGGTAGAGACCGAGCGATGCCACGGCGACGCCGTTCTGGTGCAGGGCGCCATCTGCGCCGACAGTCACGTCGCCGCCCGAACCGTTGATCTGGATCGGTGCGCCGCCGGCGTCGAGAACCGGATAGCCGCGAATGGTCACCAGTTCGCCGGTCTCCGTCAGGGTGAAGCGGCCGTCGCGCGTCAGTGCGGGACCTGAAGGCGTGTCGATCTGGAACCAGGCATCGCCCTTGACGGCAAAGTCGAACATGCCCCCGGTGCGTGTCAGCGAACCATTGTTGGTATTGAGGAATTCTTCGCCCTTGCTGACGTAGGAAACCTTCGTCGGCTTGGTATCGCCGAGCATCTGGTTGAACTTCACTTCCGTGCCGCGGAAACCGACGGTGCCGGAGTTTGCGATGTTGTCGGCAAGGGTGTTGAGGCGCTTTTCAAGCGCCATCTGCGACGAAATCGCGACGTAAAGACCGGTCTGCACGTTCAGCGTCCCCCGAGTTTCAGACTGTTGATGGACAGGAGCAGGTCTGAAGAGATGCCGTAGCCGCTCGACGCACCGAAAACCGCGAGCGGGTCATAACCGTCCGTTGAATTGTCGATTTCCCAAAGCGCCGTAAAGCGATCGAGAAAATCCGTCAGCTTGGCCGGATCCTGGAAATCCTTGAGATCGATTGCGGCCTCATAGGCGGCCGCCTGACGATCGACTTCGGTTCCGGCGAATTCGTTGGGGAGCTGCAGCGTTGTGCGCACCACCTGCGCCAGTGCCTCGTCGGCAATGATGGCATAGCCGCTGTCAATCGACGGTGCCATCCGCGCGAAGTAGAGCGCAAGGCGTACGCCGGCGTTCTCTTCGCCGGCACTCTGCTCGAGCGTCTCACGGGCGTATTTGTCGACGACACCCTTCTGGGCACGATCGAAGGACGTGGCAGCCTCGCCATGGCGGGCGAAGTTCAGCGATTCGACCAGCTGCTTGTAGCGGCTGTCGGTCAGCTTGTTGGCGAACGCATCCTCGTTGTCGACGCCTTCGCTCAGCACCTTGCGCATGAAGGCCTTGGCGTAGCCCATGTCTTCGAGGCCGTGAGCCTTGATCGCGTAGTTGTACAGCCGCGTGTCGGCGAAGAACTGGTCGATGGTTTTGATGTCGCCGATCTTCGAGAGGTAATATTCGGTCTCGCGGGCGACATCAGGTTCCTTGGCGACGCGCTCCAGCGACTTGCCCAAGTCGGCTGTGATCAGCTTGTAGCTCGTATAGGTCGTGGTCACGGTCGGATCGCCCTTAGCGGAATGAGATGGGCGCGACTGGAGAGCCGGCCATACCAAATCCTGCCCGGATTGGCTTGCGCGAACCTGTTCCATCACAATGATTCCCGAGACCTAGGCGGCCAGCCTCACACAAGGCAGAGACCTTATCCCGATAGACGAAAATGGGATCGTGACGGGTATCGAAAATGAACATCATCATCGGGCTTCTTGTGACTTTCGGCTGTATTCTCGGCGGCTACGTGGCCATGGGCGGCCATATGGAAGTCCTCAACCAGCCTTTCGAACTGCTGATTATCGGCGGCGCCGGTATCGGCGGCTTCATCATGGCCAACTCCATGAAGGTGGTGAAGGATACCGGCAAGGCCCTCGGCGAAGCGTTTCGCCACAAGGTTCCCAAGGAGCGGGAGTATCTCGATACGCTCGGCGTTCTCTACTCGCTGATGCGGGATCTCAGAACGAAGTCGCGCAACGAGATCGAAAGCCACATCGACAACCCCGAAGAATCCTCGATCTTCCAGTCGGCGCCGACCGTCCTTAAGAACAAGGAACTGACGGCCTTCATCTGCGACTACGTCCGTCTGATCATCATCGGCAATGCCCGCTCTCACGAGATCGAGGCGCTGATGGATGAGGAAATCCAGACCATCACCCACGACAAGATGAAGTCCTACCACGCGCTGACGATCATGGGCGACGCCTTCCCGGCGATCGGCATCGTCGCGGCGGTTCTCGGCGTTATCAAAGCCATGGGCGCAATCAGCGAAGCGCCGGAGGTACTCGGCGCCAAGATCGCAGCCGCGCTCGTCGGCACCCTGCTCGGCGTGTTCCTGTCCTACTCGATCGTCGCGCCCATCGTCGCCAACATCAAATCGGTGCGGGAAAAGCAGAACCGCCTCTACATCATCGTCAAGCAGACGCTGCTTGCCTACATGAACGGTTCGGTTCCGCAGGTCGCGCTCGAATATGGCCGCAAGACCATTTCGGCTTACGAACGTCCTTCGATCGACGCGGTCGAGCAGGAAATGATGAACCCCGGCGGCGGCAGCGAAAGCAAGGCGGCTTGATCTGATGATATCAGCGACAACAACAAACGTTCATCCCTTCGACAGGAAACTGCTGGCACGCATGACCGGCGCGCTCGGCGACGACCGCGCGATCGGCCGGGTGGCGCTCGATCTCGGCCAAGTGTTCGGCGAATTCCTTCCCGACATCTGCAAGGCGGAAACCGGTCTCGACATCGCCATCGCCTATGCGGGCTTTCGTACCGGACTTCGCAACAATCTGATCGCCGAGCTCGGAAACGGCGTGCTGATCGGCGATGTCTCCTTGCGCAACTGGTGCCCCGACTTTCAGATCAGCTGCGACAGCCCGATCATTATCACCATGGTCGAGGCGCTGCTGGGGGCTGAGCCGACGGATATAGAAGAGCCGCAGCCGCGCACGCTTTCCCCGATCGAAATCGACGTCGCCCAACCGATCTTGGAGAAGATTGCCGACGTGCTGCGCACCGCGGTCAACGCGCCGGGCGGCTTCGAGCCGATCGTAGCGCGCGCACAGAACAGCGCTGCACGCGGCAAGCCGGATCCTCAAGTCGAGGACGCGCATGCGGCAGCGATCGACATGACCATCGGTTTCGGTCCTGTCCTGTCGACCTTCTCGATCATCGTGCCGCAGAGCGTGCTCCTGAAGACGCAGATCGTGTTTCCGAAGGGTGCCGGCCAGCACCGCAAGCAGAAGTCCGAATGGACCGAGCAGATGGAGGAACAGGTTCGCCGCTCCGCCGTCACCATCGAGGCGCGGATCCGGCTGGAAAGCCTGACGCTCGAGACGATCAGCCGTCTCCAGGCCGGCGACGTCATCCCCTTCCACGATGCCCAGGACGTTCGCGTCGACGTGAACGCCAATGGCCGCGATCTCTACGTCTGCGAGTTCGGCCGTTCGGGTGCGAAATATACCGTGCGGGTCAAGGATACCCACGGTTCCGAACAGGACATCCTTCGCCACATCATGAGTTAATTCGGCTCGCCGTCGACAGGCAGTAGGCCTGAGGCAAGCTTCAACTGGAATAGTTCGCACATGGCACCCAAGAAAGCACCAATCAACGAACAGGCCGCAGTCGCTGTCGGAGACATGGAACTCGACCAGGCGATCGACGATCTGCGCGGTGTTCTCAAGAAAGACACGGACGCGCCGGATGGCTTCGGCGCTGAGTTCGGCGGCGGAGACACGTTCGGCGGAACCGCCGAATTCGGCGGCGATTTCGCGGCTCCTGCCGATGGTCTCGGCGCCTTTGGCGGCGACTTCGGCTCGGACACTTTCGGCAGCGACCTGCAGGCTGCCCCGGCCTCCACCGATTTCGGTGGCGGCAGCAGCTTCGGTGCAAGCGATTTCGGCGCGTCGGCATTCGATGCCGGTGAAGCCGCCACCGATGCACCGCCCGGCAGCGGCATGACCGCCAATCTCGACCTGATCATGGACATTCCGATCGATGTCCAGATCGTTCTCGGCACCAGCCGGATGCAGGTATCGGGCCTCATGAACCTGACGGAAGGCGCAACGATCTCGCTCGACCGGCGGATCGGCGAACCGGTCGAAATCATGGTCAACGGCCGCATCATCGGCCGTGGTGAAATTACCGTTCTCGAAGGCGACGACACCCGGTTCGGTGTCAAGCTCATCGAGATCAAGGGCAGCAAGAAGTCATAGAACCCAATTATTGGGCGAGGGATGAATCCATGATGGATTTCGAAAGTTTTGAGGCTCAGGCACTTTCCAGGCCTCTCAACCAGACGGATAAGGCAGCGGCTGTTCTGCTGGCGATGGGCAAAACCGTCGCCGGAAAGCTGCTGAAGTTCTTCACCCAGAGCGAACTGCAGGCGATCATCGCCTCGGCGCAGTCGCTGCGGGCCATCCCTCCCCACGAGCTGGAAGCGCTGGTCAACGAATTCGAGGACCTCTTCACCGAGGGCGCGGGCCTCATGGACAACGCCAAGGCGATCGAGAGCATTCTCGAGGAAGGCCTGACGCCGGATGAAGTCGACGGCCTGCTCGGCCGCCGCGCCACCTTCCAGTCCTACGAAGCCAATATCTGGGACCGACTGCAGGAATGCGACCCCGTCGCAGTCGCGCTGCAACTGGCCAAGGAACATCCGCAGACCATCGCCTATGTGCTGTCGATGATGCCTTCGAGCTTCGGCGCAAAGGTTCTGCTGCAGCTCTCCGAAGAGCAACGACCCGACATCCTGAAGCGCGCCGTCAACATGAAGGACGTCAGCCCCAAGGCTGCATCGATCATCGAGAATCGCGTCATGGAAATGATCGGCGAGATGGAAGCGGAGCGCAACTCCGCCGGCCCGACCAAGATCGCCGAGGTTATGAACGAGCTCGACAAGCCGCAGGTCGATACCCTGCTTGCCTCGCTCGAATCCCTCAGCACCGAATCGGCCAAGAAGGTTCGTCCGAAGATCTTCCTCTTCGACGACGTTCTCTACATGCCGCAGCGCAGCCGCGTTCAGCTCTTCAACGATGTCTCGACCGACATCATCACCATGGCGCTGCGTGGCTCGACCTCGGACCTGCGCGAATCGGTACTCGCCTCCATCGGCGCACGTCAGCGCCGCATGATCGAATCCGATCTCGCCATGGGCGACGCCGGTATCAACCCGCGCGATATCGCCATTGCCCGCCGCTCGATCACGCAGGAGGCGATCCGTCTCGCCGCCAGCGGTCAGCTGGAACTGAAGGACAAGGAAGCGCGGGCGGCCTGATCGCCCCCGGCGGCCGGGACCGCTTCCAGGCCGACCTTGTCGCGCTCTTCTGAACGCACGGCGCTCTGAAGACGGGCGCCAGCCAATCCCAATCGCAGAACGATGACGCGGGTCCCTGGGGCCCGCGTCTTTGCGTTGGCGGGATCGTCGAGCCGCATTTCCTGTTGACCCCGCATGATTGCCCCGGCGAGGCTCTTGTCTGGCTTGGTTTCCGGGTTCACTACAGGCAGCGCAAGATCAGCGCTGGCTTGTGAAACCGGTCGGGAGACTTCCTGTCGCATGTCGGACGATCAGGATAAGGACAGTAAAACAGAGTCCCCGTCGGAGAAGAAGATCTCCGACGCCGCCGACAAGGGTAATCTGCCCTTCTCCCGCGAGGCGACAACCTTTGCCTCAACGGTGGCGATCTACATCTTTTTCGTCTTCTTCCTGGCCGATGGCGCCGGAACGGTCGCCGAGGCGCTCAAGGATATTTTCGAACAGCCCGAGGCCTGGCGGCTGAACAACGCCACCGATGTCGTCGCGCTGATGACGCACCTCGCCTGGAAGTCGACCGCACTGCTCATTCCTGCCTTCGTGCTGCTCATCGTCTTCGGCGTCGGCTCGTCGATCTTCCAGAACCTGCCGCGGCCGGTGCTCGATCGCATCCAGCCAAAGATGAACCGGATCTCGCCGATGGCGGGCATGAAGCGCATCTTCGGCGTTCAGGGCTTGGTGGAATTCGGAAAGTCGCTCTTCAAGATCATCGTCGTGTCGATCTTCGTCGTGCTGGTTCTCTGGAACGACTATTTCGCCACGCTCGACCTGATGTTCTCAGATCCGGTGACGATCTTTGCGACGATGACGTCCGATCTCAACCAGGTGATGATCGTCATCATGCTGGCGACCGCTGTCCTGGCGATCGCCGACATCTTCTGGTCCCGCCATCACTGGTACACCGAGCTGATGATGACCAAGCAGGAAGTGAAGGAGGAGATGAAACAGGCGCAGGGTGACCCGATCGTCAAGTCGCGCCTGCGCTCCATGCAGCGCGATCGGGCGCGCAAGCGCATGATTTCATCCGTGCCGCGGGCGACGCTGGTGATCGCCAACCCGACTCACTATGCCGTCGCGCTGCGTTATGTTCGCGAAGAAAGCGACGCACCGGTCGTCGTTGCCCTCGGCCAGGACCTCGTCGCCCTGAAAATCCGTGAAATTGCTGAGAAAAACGGCATCCCCGTCTTCGAAGATCCGCCGCTTGCACGCTCCATGTTTGCACAAGTCTCGGTCGATAGTGTGATTCCACCCGTGTTTTACAAGGCAGTCGCCGAACTCATTCACAGGGTGCACGCGCAATCGCAACCAAAACGGATGACGTAACGCCGATGAAAAAGTGCGAATTCTCCGAGAGACGGGAACAATTAGTAGCCGAAGCGATCCGCCCAGTGGCGACCGAATTGCGTCTCATCGACGCTGCGGACTTCATCGCTCTCCTGCGGTTCGAATCCTACGCCAGCCTCGCTGACCTCGTTGAATCGGCCGCCGAGCTGTACTTCCTGCCCGGGACCGTCAATTTCGGTCTTGGCGGCAACTACAATCTCGACTGGGACAGCGAGCCGGAAATCGTCCTCGATCTCGAGCTCAAGCCGCGCGGCGTGACCATCTATGTCCGGCTTTCTCTCGGCAACGAAACGGCCGGCATCGAGATCAGCCACATCACTTTCCAGAATCCGTCGGCAGACCCGGACGAGAACACGGCCTTTCTTGCAAAGAGCCTCGCGGAAGCGAAGTTCATAACGTCGTATCAGCTGCCTCTGGCGAGCTGAGCCGCTGTGCCTTCAGCTGATGTAGCCGAGGCGAATGGCCTTGGCGATCGCCTGGATACGATTGACCGAATCCAGCTTGGTCGTGGCGGCGCCGAGATAGGCATTCACGGTGTGGACGGAAAGCCCCATCCGCTCGGCGATCTCCTCACTGATGTGGCCGTCGCCCGCCATCTGCAGGCAAGCGATCTCACGATCGCTGAGCGTCTCGGCTTGCACCATGCGTTTCTCGTCGGCAGCCAGAAGGTCGGTCATGATCGTGCAACTGCGACCGTGCAAGTCGACGACCTGCTCGGTCGTCGCGTCTACATAGCTGCCGGCGAAGACGACATATCCATTGCCCTGCGCACCGAGGCGCACGGGAAAGGCGATACCGGAATAGGGCAGCTTGCGCCCCTTGAGACGGTGGGCGAAGTGTCCGAACTCGGACATCTCCGCCGCCTGGTGTTCGCCTGAGCCATTCCAAAGCACGGGCAGCAGCGACGTATCGAGATGGGCCGTCAGTTCCTCGCCGTAGACGGTTATGAGATCGTGGGCATTCGCTTCCGAGGAAATGCCCCAATTGTCGAGCACGCAGGTCATCTTGCGCACCGCGCCCATCCCCTTGCTATTGAGGCGCAGGACGGCGAAATGCTTGGCGTTGATCTGACGCTGCATCGCCTGCAACCGCGTGATCAGGGTCGCTGCGCGCGCCGCTCTGCTGCTGCGGCTGTGCCGCTGGTCGTCGTCGTTGCGTCCATTGGCGAGGAAATGGGTCATCAGTCTCGCCTCTCAGACCAGGTTGTTTCGGACGGCGTACGCAATCGCTTCGGAGCGGGTTCGCGTCGCCGTCTTTCGCATGACGCTGGTGATATAGTTGTTGATCGTGTTGCGGGAGATCCCGAGAATGACGGCGATCTCTTCGCTCGTCTTGCCCTCGGCGATCCAGAACAGGCACTCCAGTTCACGGTCGGTGAGTTCGAAGTCGCGGTCGTGCCGCACTTCAGCGCGCGTAGTGAAGCTCGCCAGGTATCCGGCAAGCAGGGTCACATCGCGCAGGTTCTCCTGCGAGAGGATCACATCCTCGGGAACGAGCAGCATCAACGAAAAGCGCAGCCGCCCGACATTGAAGGTGACCGCACAATATTCACGGCTGATGCCGCGTGGCAGGTCGATGTCGTCAGGCAGCGAATAGAACATTGGCTGCAGCACCGAGAGGCACTTTTCAAGCTCGGTCGTCTTGGCGTGAAGCCCGGTGACAATGCCCGAAAGGCGCCTGACGATATCGAACGGCCAATCCGAGCAGACGACGAAGTCGAGACCATTGTCTTGCGAGAGATCGTATCGTGCCAGGAGGTAATGGCTCGCGCCCACATACTCGGTCAGGGCGGCAAGCCCGCTTGCCAGATTGGCGCGCCCCGCCAGATCACTCAGCCGGCGGAACAACTGATCACGACTAAGCCCCCCGCCGCGTAGACGTGTCGACGCTGTCGGCAAAGGCCAGACAGTTATGTCCGCTTGCGAAATGTCCATGATGTCAGCCCCCGTGCCGGATTCACCGCCCTGGAACCTGTGCTTGCACTGTCGCCGCCGACAGCCGGCTCAAGCCGAATATCACCACCAGTCGCAATTCAGGACGCGAATCAACTGTTAAAAATGTACATCCGTCCTCAAAAAAAACCACCGCCATCTTCTCGCTATTTACTTCCCCCACCTTTCGTGAAACGATTCGCCAAGATGCCGCTTCGACATTTCCGGATCCCGGCATCCCGCAGCATGTGTTTTGACATAGCGTTGATATTTAAAAGAGTTTTTGCTTTCCAATTGCCCCTGCTCGGCTGCCGCATCGATTTCGCGCAGCGCCGGATGCAGTGCTGAGCACAATTCCAACGGAAATGTCGCTGCCCGGCGGAGTCGGGAGAATTGTCGAATAGACGCTTTTTTTACTTTGGAACAGCGCCTGTTGCGGAAATGCATCAGTCATTCGATCGAACAATTGAAGTCTTTCACTATATAAAAACAGAATACGACGCCGATTATTATCGCATATTCGAATTTATATTCCGGTTGATCTATGTATTGATCACGGCGGAAGCAGTAAACCAACCCGCCTTCCGCATGCCCGCGGCGACGACCGAATCTACAAATTAAGATCTCGTTAAAGTATTACAATCGCGGGTCGCATTCATGACTCTGACGACGGCGTAACGATTCTTGCCGCGGACCCTGCGACAGAGCCCGGCAACCGCAGAGACTCGCACAATATTTGCGCCGGACATGTTGGCATCCGCGCGGCATCCACATCACCACCGAAACGAAAAATCCCACCGAAGTGGCGGGATTTTCCTCTATCAGACGATTTCCGTGTGTAATCAGGCGGCTTTCTCGATCGCCCATTTGCGCAGGATCTTGGCGGCGCGCTCTTCGCTGATCTCGACCATGCGTGCAAGGCGCCTTTCCGGCCCTTCCTTGACGCGGCGGTTGAAGGCGCCGGCGTCTTCGCCCATGCTGAGAAGATCGTCGGTGCTGTCGAAGCCGAAGTCGGAACCGAAGCCATCCATGAGGGCGCCACCGGCACCTGCCGTGGCAGGGGAGAAATCGGGCAGCTCGAGGCCGGCGGACTCATTGGCGAGCTGGCCGGAGCTTCCACCAAGGCCAAGCTGGCGAGCCAGCGGCCGCATGCCCATCCAGACGACCAGGAAGGCGACGACGACGAAGGCGAGCGCATTGATGATGCCGCCGAGATTGCGCGTCAGCGTCTCCATGATGCCAGGACCTGAGACGGCCTGGTCAAGCAATTGCGTCTCGACGAAATCCATGGCGTTCAATGTGACGACGTCGCCGCGGTTTGCATCGATGCCGGCGGCCGACGATACGATCTTCTGCATCTCCTGGAGATAGGCGTCGATCTTCGCCTGGTCGGCGGGTTCGCCGACCATGGCGGCAAGGCGGCCGCGGTTGACCACGACGGCGATCGACAGGCGCTCGACCGTATAGCTGTTCTTTACGGTCGCGATCGTCTTGCTGTTGATTTCGTAGTTGGTCTGTTCTTCCTTCTTCTCGGCCTGGTCGTTCGACTGCGGGCCGGCGCCGCCGCGCGGGGCGGCCTGCGGAATGTTCTGCTGCACGGTCGCGGCATTGTCTGGCTGCTGCTGGCTGGACTTCTGCTCTTCCTTGGTCACGCGGGTGGAGCGTTCGACACGCGATTCCGGGTCGAACATCGTCTCCTGGATCTGTTGCGTGTCAGTGTTGAGGCGTGCCGTGACGCTGGTGCGGAAGTTGTCCATGCCGAGGAATGGAGCGAGCGCATTGTCGATCTTCTTCTCAAGCTCGGTCTGGACGTTCTGAACCACACCCAGAGACTGGTTGAGGGCGCTGTTGGCCGGATCGTCGCCCGAAGCGAGAAGCTGACCGGTCGAATCGAGAATGGTGACGTCATCGACATCGAGCCCCGGTACGGACGAGGCGACGAGATGGCGGATGGAGGCTGCGGCGCTGCGACCGACCGTGGCGCTGGCGCGGATCATCACCGAGGCGGTCGGGTTCTGGTCAGCCTTACGGAAGCTGCCGCGCTCCGGCATGACGATGTGGACGCGGGCGGCGGCGATACCGGAGATCTGCTGGATGGTGCGTCCGATTTCGCCTTCAAGCGCGCGAACCCGGGTGACTTCCTGCATGAAGGAGGTCAGGCCGAGCGAGCCAACATTGTCGAAGAGTTCATAGCCGGCATTGGCGCTGCTCGGCAGACCGCGCTCGGCGAGCAGCAAACGGGACTTGCCGGTCATGCCGACGGGAACCTGGATGCTGCCACCATCGGCACCGACGTTGAAGTCGATATTGGCCTCTGCGAGCGCAATGCTGATTTGTGTGACATCGCTTCGCTCAAGCCCGACATAGAGCGTCTCGAACGATGGTCTGTTGACGTAGATACCGGCCCCCAGGACCATGCCGACAGCAATAATGCCGGCGGCGGCCAGCGCTATCAGCTTGCCTTGCCCCAGCCCGGCGAGGTTCTTCGTGAACATCGAAAATTGATTCAACAGACTCATTCTGTTTCCGCACCCAGTATCGCAGGACGTTCAAGCCGGTCATCCGACGAGCGCCCTGCGCAGTTCCAACATTCGGGTTTGATGGGGGTCGTGTGCCCCGTAACGGCGTCCAATACACACGAATCCATCAGCCTCGATCGGGACCGTAGGAAACGAAACTTGTGCGAACTTGGCTTTTGCCGACAGCTTCGGCGAATTCCGGGGATATTGCTGAACAGAAATCAGGCTGCATCGGCGATCGATGCGGCCTCGATCGCCAGAGCGCCTGCGCCTTGAACGGAGACGGGGAAACGCTCTATCTCTTTGTTTTTCGCATATCCTGGTGGAAAGCCGCCTCGCGCGCTTCCTGGAAATGCTCTTGAGCATCCCGCCTTCGACTGGATCACCGAAGGCGGATAATACCGAATCTCCATGCGCTCGGATCAAAGTGGCGGAGCGCCCCTTGGCGCGTTCTTCTGGACGCACGGCGACCTAGAACGCTTCGAAGTCGCCCGCTGCTTTGGTCAACGGCTGAGAATGGCCGTGACGCAACATGCCGTTGCCCAGCGCCTTCTTCATGTCGGCGAGCTTGACCAGATTGACGGCCGTGGTCACGTCGACGAGGCAGCTCTCGGGGATCGCCGCTGTGATCGTATCGATGAACTCGGCCAGGCCACGGGTCTTCTGCACGGCCAGATCGATGCCCTGCAGCATCATCATCTCGTCTGGGCTGTCCAGCGCCGAGGCACCTTGACAACCGAGCAGCTGCGGCTCGATCCGTTCGATGAGATAGGCGACGTCGTGAAGTTCGGTGACCACACGCATCAGCACCTCGGGCAGTGATTCTTCCACGTGCGGCATGTGGCCCTGGTAGTCAGTCTGCATTGTCGATTCTCACGTGGTTTTACTGGTGATAGTGCAGGCGTATGACCCGCCTGCGGGAAAACCCCCGCAGGTTCAGAAGAATTCGATGGAGCTTTCGACCGGACGCGGTGCGAGCACCGGACGCTCTTCCAGCTGGACGGTGCGCTGGGTTTCCACGCCTGTCAGTGCGTACTGACGGGCGCGTCCCGACGACGGCCAGTATTCGAGCTTGCGACCGTGTTCGCCGCCGGTGCTCTCACCGACGATGCGAATGCCTTCGTCGAGCAGGAACTGGCGGGCAAAGGCGGCGTTCTGTTCGCCGACATTCGAGAACCGCGCGATCGTCTTGGCACCGCCGAAGATCTTGGCTTCGAGCCGATCGCGGCGAGCGCCCTGCTTCAAAAGGCCGTTGATCAACAGCTCCATGAGATGAACACCGTAGCGGGTAGCGTCGCCGCCGGAAGCGGGCGATGACGCCGATCCCGGCAGCAGGAAATGATTCATGCCGCCGACTCCGACCACGGGATCGCGCATGCAGGCCGCCACGCAGGAACCGAGAATGGTCGACAACACCACATTGGGATCGTTGAAGACCTTGTACTCGCCCTGGATGACATGCACGCGCTTACCGACGGCTTCCATGTTCATTTCAGTGCCCCAAATACGGCTTCGATGGCGGCCTTCATCTTTTCGATGGTGAACGGCTTGGCCAGCACGTTGTTCGCCCCGAGTGCGGCCGCCTTCTGGACCAGCGCGCGGTCGCCCTGCGCCGTCAGGATGATGAATGCGGCCTTCTTCGTTGCCGGATTGGAGCGCACGGCCTGGAGCAGGCCAAGGCCGTCCATCTTCGGCATGTTGAAGTCGGAGATGACGAGGTGATGCGGGTTCTGGGCCATGATCTTCATGCCCTGTTCCCCGTCACCTGCAGCGGTGATCTGCTTGAAGCCCAGCTGCTGCAAGGCGTCGCCCAGAAGCAGGCGGCTCGTGACCTGATCGTCGACGATCAGTACTTTTATTTTTTCGGCGATGGACATTATTCGCTTCCTTCCTTCCGGAGCGCCGCTGTCTTCAGGATCTCTTCCCCGATGGAACCGAGGGGGAGCTGCGTTTCGACGGCACCCAATTCATATGCAACTCTCGGCATGCCGTAGACGACACATGTCTTTTCGTTTTGGCCGAAGGTCTTTGCTCCGGCATGCCGCATTTTCAGGAGACCGGATGCGCCGTCACGGCCCATGCCGGTCAGAATGACGCCGATCGCATTGCGACCGGCAAGTTCGGCGACCGAATCGAACAGCACATCGACCGAAGGACGATGACCGTTGACGGGATCGCGGTCGACCAGACGGCAGCAGGGCGCCGTCGGATTGGCGACCTGAAGGTGGCGCTCGCCACCCGGAGCCAGATAGACCTTGCCGATTTCCAGCCGCGCGCCATCGGTTGCTTCCTGCACCGTTGGTGCGCACAGGCGATTGAGCCGTTCGGCGAAGCTCTTGGTGAAGGTGTGCGGCATGTGCTGCGTGATCACCGTCGGTGGGCAGTTCGCCGGGAACTTCTGCAGGACGGTGATCAGCGCCTCGACGCCGCCGGTGGAAGCGCCGATCGCGATGATCTTGCGGCCTGCCCGATAGTCGGAGGCACCATTGGCATTGGCTGCGGCAGGTGCTGCCGTCTTGTTGCCGGTGATGATGAACTTGCGCTGCGAGCGGGCGGCCGCCTTCACCTTGTCGACGAGACCGGCAAAAGGATTGGGATCGCCCGGAAGCGGCTTTCCAACACAATCGAACGCACCGATTTCAAGTGCTGCAATCGTCGCCTCGGCGCCCTTGTGGGTGAGTGTCGAGACCATGATGACCGGCATTGGTCGCAGGCGCATGATCTTGTCGAGGAACTCCAGCCCGTTCATGTTCGGCATCTCGATGTCGAGGGTCACGACATCGGGATCGAGCTGCTTGATCGCCTGGCGCGCTTCCATCGCGTCGGCTGCCTGGCCGACGACGGTGACGCCCGGATCGGAATTGAGAACTGCCGTGATCAGGCCACGCATGGTGGCTGAGTCATCGACGACGAGAACGCGAGCGGGTGCGGTCATACCCGTCCTCCATGAAACTTGCCGGTGTGGCGGTAGGTGGTGATGCCGATGTTGTCGAACTGCGACTTGGCGTCGCCCGACACGCGCTCGGAATGACCGATATAGAGATGGCCGTTGGTGCCGAGCATTCCGGCAAAGCGCGACCAGATCTTCATCTGCGTAGGCTCGTCGAAATAGATCACCACGTTGCGGCAGAAGATGACATCGAACGGCCCCTTGAACGGCCATTGCGCCATCAGGTTCAGCTCGTTGAAGGTGATGAGCCGCTTGACGCGATCGTCGATCTGCCACTTGAAGCGGCCACCGGCATTGACCTCGTCGAACCATTGCTTGCGCATGGCCGGATTGACCGTTTCGAGCGCAGTGGCGTCATAGGCGCCGGCACGGGCCAGCGCCAGGATCTTCGGGTCGATATCGGTGGCGAGAATGCGGAAGTCGTAGTCCGCCGCATTCGGCAGCAGCGACAGCACCGTCAGTGCGATCGAATAAGGCTCCTGCCCGTCGGAGCAGGCGGCAGACCAGATGCGCACGCGACCGCCGGCCTTGGCGCGGGCAATCAACTCCGGCAGAACATCCGTCTTCAGATGCTCGAAGTGATGGTTCTCGCGAAAGAAGCGGGTGAAATTGGTCGTCAAGTGCGAGAGCATATCGCGGCGGGCAGCTGCACCCGCCGGCGACGAGACCAGCTGGCAATATTCGCGGAAACCCTTGAGACCGAGGTTGCGGATATGCTTCGACAGCCGGGAATAGACGAGCGAAGCCTTGGTCTCGTTGAGGTAGATGCCGGCATCGGCGTAGATCATCGCTGCGATTTCGTTGAGATCGCGGCGCGTCAGCGGATACTCGCCGCTTGCCAAACATTCGTCGGGCGACTGCTTCTGTTCGAGAACGGCCTGGTTTCTCATGCTGCTTCCCTTTCTTCCTGCGGGAAGACAGATTCGAGTTCTATTAGGCAGATCAACCGGCCTTCGATCGCGAGCACGCCACGGGCGAAGCTCCTTTCGAATTCGGACGAGATGACATCCGGTGTCGGCTGGATCTTGTCGTCGGTGATCGTCAGGATGTCGGAGACCGCGTCAACGAGCAGACCGACGACCTGGCTTTTCACCTGGGCGACAATGATGACGTGGCGGACGGTCGGCTCGGCCGGCTTCATACCGAGGCGTGCCGACAGATCGACGATCGGCAACACCGCACCGCGCAGATTGATGATGCCGAGCATGTAGGACGGCGCATGTGGCATCGCAGTCGCCGGTGTCCACCCGCGAATTTCGCGCACGGACATCACGTTCACGCAGAACTCCTGATCGCCGACGCGGAAAGCGATCAGCTCTCGTCCGTCCGTGGTCAGATTCTTTGCGGCATAGGTCATCACATTCATCCAGCAGCAGCGAGAGACATTTCAGGCTTCAGCGACTGGCCACGCGAGGCGGCCACGATCGTGTCGACGTCGAGGATGAGTGCCACCCTTCCGTCGCCGAGGATGGTCGCAGCTGCGATGCCCGGCACGTGGGTATAGTTGGCCTCGAGGCTCTTGATGACGACCTGGCGCTGGCCCTGGATGGCGTCGACCATCAGTGCGCGCTGGCCACCACCTTCCGATTCCACCAGAAGTGCGACCCCTTCGACCGGGTCTGCCTGGCTGGCGCGGAAGTTGAGGATGCGACCGACATCGACCAGCGGGCAGAAGGAGTTGCGGATCGAAATCAGCCGCTGGTTGGAGCCGAAGGAATGGATCGCGGCGGCTTCCGGCTGCAGTGTTTCGACGATCGCCGTCAACGGCACCACCAGTGTCTGGTTGGCGACCGTGACCACCATGCCGTCAAGCACGGCAAGCGTCAGCGGCAGGCTCATGGTGAAGACCGAGCCGTGGCCGGGCTTCGACGAGATATTGATGCGACCGCCGAGCGCCTGGATCGAGCGCTTGACCACGTCCATGCCGACGCCGCGGCCGGAAATGTCGGAGATCTTGTCGGCCGTCGAGAAGCCGGCGTGGAAGATCAGGTTGTCGATCTCCTCGTCGGAGAGATTGGCGTCAGCGGCGATCAGATCGTTGTCGATCGCCTTCTGGCGCACCTTCTCGCGGTTGATGCCGGCGCCGTCGTCGGCAAGCTCGATGACGATGCGGCCAGAACGGTGCTTTGCGGTCAGGCGCACGGTGCCTTCGGCACTCTTGCCGGCGGCGAGACGCTTCTCGGGCGTTTCAAGGCCGTGGTCGACGGCGTTGCGGATCATGTGCGTCAGCGGTTCGGCCAGCTTGTCGATGACCGTCTTGTCGACTTCGGTGTTTTCGCCCTCGGTGATGAGACGGACAGACTTGCCGGTCATGTCGGCGATTTCGCGAACGATGCGCGACATGCGCTGGAACACCGGCTTTACCGGCTGCGCACGGATCGCCATCACCGAGTCCTGGATCTCGCGGGTGAGCTGCTGCAGCTCTTCGAGGCCCATGTTGATCGACGAGGTGCCGTTGGCGTCGTTTTCGATCACGCTCTGCGACAGCATTGCCTGGTTGATCACGAGTTCGCCGACAAGGTTGATCAGGCGGTCGACGCGATCGAGATCGACTCGGATGGTCGGTGTCGCGGCGGACGCTGCTGCCTGTTGCGCGGCTGCGGATTGCGCAGCGGCGCTGGCGGCGGCACCGGCCGATTTTTCAGCGGGGGCGCGGGCGGCGGACTGAGCCATCTGCAAGACGTTGCTGGCGGTACCGGCAGCAGCGACGGCCGCGTTGCGGATCTCCTGCTGTGCTGCCAGTTGTTCTTCTTCCTCAATCACGCCGATGGGACCAACCGGCTCGTCGTCGAGGATCGACAGGTCGAACGGTACCGGTTGCATCGGCAGCTCCTCGCCGGCAGGGGCGGCATCGCCCGAGACCAGCGAAACGTCGAGGTCGCAATCCCACTCGGCGAATTCGAACACGGTGCGGATCGCATCCTCACCCTTGTCCGTCTTCAGCGACACCTTCCAGGAGAAGTAGGCCGTTTCCGGGCTCAGGCGGTCGAGCGTCGGGAGCGCGTCCATGTCGCAATGGATGCTCATTTCGCCAAGTCGGGAGAGGTCGCGCAGAAGCAGCGTTGCGTCGTTGCCCTTGGCGTAGAGATCGGACTTCGGCTTGAAGACGATCTCGTAGGTCGGCATCTCCATCAAGGCCGGCTCGTCCGTCTCGAAATCGTCGAAGGAGAAGGCGACGGGCTGGAAGCCTTCGTCGTTGACGACGGGTGCTGCGACCACCGGGGCGGCCTTGGCAACCGGCTCGGCAACGGCCGAGGCCTGGGGCACTTCGCCATTGGCAAGCGCCTCGAGCTCCTTGATCAGCTGGCGGCTGCGCGCCTCGTCGACACTGCCGCCATCGCGAGCAGCGTTCGTCAGGTCGGCGAGCACGTCGGCCGACTTCAGCATCACCTTCAGAACCTCAGGGCCGGGATCGAGCCTGTTGGAACGAACGCAATCAAGTGTCGTCTCGAACACGTGGGCGAAGGAGACGAGGTCGTCGAGCCCGAAAGCACCGGCGCCACCCTTGATCGAGTGCACCGCGCGAAACACGGCATTGACCGTTTCCGGATCGCGGTCGCCATCATTGAGCTTCAGCAGACCCGATTCCAGTTCGGCGAGTTGTTCCTCGCATTCCTGGAAGAAGATCTCTTTGATTTCGTTCATATCCATTGGAGGCTATCCTCGGACTTCAGGCCGTTACGCGCTCGATTGCATCAATCAGTTTGGTCGGGTCGAACGGCTTGACGATCCAGCCGGTGGCACCGGCCTGACGGGCACGGTTCTTCTTTTCAGCATCGCTTTCCGTGGTCAGGACCAGGATAGGCACAGCGCGGTAGCGGTCGTTCTTGCGCACGCCTTCGATGAAGCCGAAGCCGTCGAGACGCGGCATGTTGATGTCGGTGACGATGACATCGGGATTGGCTTCTTCGAGAACCTCGAGGCCCTCGACGCCGTCCTCTGCCTGGATCGTTTCAAAACCGGCATTGTTCAGCGTGACCAGAAGCATGTTCCGGATCGTCCGGGAGTCGTCGACTGTCAGAACTCGCTTTTTCATTCTTCAAATCTCCTTTGCCATCAGGTGGTCGATGTCGACCCCGATGAGCTGTGTCGTTTTCTCGAAAGCGTCCGACACCTTGCTGAAGGTGAAAGACAAATGTTCTTCTTCCCAAGTCTTGGCACCAGCCATCAGGACCTGGACACAAAGCGTTCCCACGCGCTCGACCGCGGAGGCGTCGATCGTGAGATCGCTGCCCTTCAGGCCCAAAAGCTTCTCATGCAACGTCGTCGCTTCGTTCAGGTCCAACACCGGAGCGAGGCTGAGCGTCTTCCGGGCGGTCTTCTTGCTGGCCATTCCTGTTTTCCTCGACTGCTAACTCTTGAGTGTCCCTGGGATCAGCGTTGCCAACCGGCGAACTGACGTTGCGGGCCGTCATCGAACAACGGCGTCGCCATTTCGTCTTCGACCGTGGCCACAGAAGCCGCGAGGCGGCGTCCCTGGCTGGCAGCCGGGGTTGGTGTAGCCGGGTGGCGACGTTCGACACGGAACCTGCGGATCGTCTCACCCAGCTCGACGATGACATTGTGCAGATCGTCAGAAGAGTGGACCGTCTCGCCCGCCATCGCCGCACTTGCCTTGACGGCGTGCGAGATCGCCCCGATGTCCGATGTCACGCCCTTGAGATCGCCGACCTGCTGTTCCGCCTCGCG
Organism: Sinorhizobium sp. A49; assembly: GCF_002002725.1. Taxonomy (GTDB): domain Bacteria; phylum Pseudomonadota; class Alphaproteobacteria; order Rhizobiales; family Rhizobiaceae; genus Ensifer. Next base: position 237,624 of record NZ_MUNW01000064.1, read on the forward strand.
GGCGATGCCGGAAACAGCTGCATTGATCGATGTGACTTGCTGGACGATGCTGCTGATCGCATCCTGGGTGCGACCGACGATTTCGACGCCAGTCTCGACCTGCGACTTGGTGCCCGTTACCAGTTGCTTGATTTCACGCGCCGCCTCGCCGGAGCGCTGCGCAAGCGCACGCACTTCCTGGGCAACGACGGCAAAGCCACGGCCGCTGTCGCCTGCCCTTGCAGCCTCGATGCCGGCGTTCAGCGCCAGGAGGTTGGTCTGGAAGGCGATCTCGTCGATAACGCCGATGATCTGGCCGATCTTCTCGGCTGATGCCTCGATGTCGGCCATGGCGGAGATTGCCTGACCGGCAATCTCGCCGCTGCGCTCGACGGCAACCCTTGTCTCGTTGGCCTTTGCTTCGGTCGCACTGATGCGGCTCGATCCTGTGGCCATGCGTTCGGTCATGTCGGCAAGTGCTGCAATTTGGCCTGAGAGGGCATCGGCTTCCGCTGCGGCCTTGTCGGAGAAACCGGCAGCACCTTCGCGCAGACGGCCGATAAAGGCCTCGGCCGCCTGGCCGCGCTGATCGGCAGACTGCAGGCTCTGCTGGATCGTATCGAGGGCCGCATTCAAACTGGCAACGATCGGCTGGTAGGCATCCGGCGCGTTCTCAGACAGGCGCACGCCAAGGTCGCCCTCGTTCAAGCCCTTGGCGAAATCGCCGAAAAGCGTCGTTACAGCCTGTTCGTCGGCGCTGTGCTGGTCGGCAAGCTGGCGCTGGTGCTGCTGTCGCAGGGCGTTGAAGCGGAGCGAGACGCCGATCTCGGTGTCGACGAAGACGGTGCGGACAAGTGCCGCGACCAGATCGCACAATTCCTTGCGCCGTCCCCTGCCCATCGGCAGGAAAGACTTAGGCCAAGCCTCTTCAATGAGGCCGACAACCAGATGTTCAAGCACGACTGCATGGCTTGCCATCTGCCAGCGCGGATCGAGGCCCATGCGGTTCGAAGTATCGGCAAGCACCTTGACGCGCTCGGCATAGAGGCCGTCAAAGCGTGCATCGGTCAGCACGTTCCAGTGCGACGATTGAATGTCCTGCAGCCGTTCGAGCTGCCGATCGCTATCGAAGTGCCGGGCTGCGTCGGGATAGCTCTGCAGGCGCTGGAAGAGATCGCGAAGCGCTGCGTCGATACGGGGGGAAAGCTTCTGCCGGGTGTCACGGACGCGGGAACAGCTCTCGTCGTCGAGCCCGGCAAAACGCAAGCGCTCCAGCAGACTGCCTGCCTGGCCCTTCCTTGCCTGTTCTGACGATGCTTCCTGCCTCAACGCTCAATCCCCGGTTTTTCATGCTTGGAATTCACCTGGGGAGGAACAGGACAGTCCACGGTCCACCGGACGTGCACGCCACATCGATGCGATCAGCCTCCGCCGCCTGGGCGTCTGCTATCGTCCATCCCGCAAGTAAATTCGGTGAAGAATCGATACCGGACCGGAACCGGTACGGCGGGGCGGCATCATGCCTTGAGGAGACTGTGAATTTTTCCCATTCCGACGTGTGGGACAATGTTTATGGTTAATTCCTTGCTTGAAGGTTAACGGTTGATAGCTTGTAACTGGAATCACTAAAATTCGCCGGACGTTTTCGGGCGTTGATTTTGCGGCGCAGCAATGCCTCACTATTGCCGGCGGATTTCAACAGGTTTTCACTCACAAGAGTTTAGAATTGTACTTCTACTTGCGCTCGCGTATCGAAGCGAAAGTGAAGTGGGCGCGGATCGCGCGAAAGAAACCTTTGCAGCAAGCAAAGCGACATCATGACGATGCGCTGACGGGAAACGAACAATGATTGTTCTTGGAATTGGCGCCGCGCTCACAGCAATCCTGACAATGATGGCCGTATCCATCGTGCTCAATCTCGAGCATAACCGTTCGGCAAACCGCAGCTCGGTTTTCTGAGCGCAAGAACGGGCGTTATCGTCGCCGACGCGCGGCTCATGCGGAGCCGTTTCTCTCCCACATCTTAGCCTTGCTGACCGCCATTGCCCTGTTGCACATGGCTTTTCGTCAGCGACCGCCAGTTTTCCGCATATCGTACGAAACTCTCGGGCACCGGGCCGGTGAACACTTGCACACCGGTTCGCACGTGGCGACCGTCGACAAGGCTTGCAGCCCCGAGGCTGGTGCCGGTGACGTTGTGGCTGTCGGCAAGGACCGGTCGCCCCGTTGCCGCCTGCAGCATGCGCAGATAGGCGGCGTTGGCGGCAAACGGCCCCTCGACGACAATGTCGCCGCGCGCACCGATGAGATCGAGGCAGGTCGCCGTCATCAAGGCCAGATGGAACGACACGGCGGCGACCTTGCCGGCTGGCGTCAGCATCTCTTCATCCAGCGTCCAGCGGGCCTTGGCTGACGGGAAAGGCCCGGAGCCTTCGGGAAGCGAAGGCAGAATCATGTGCTCCGCAGCAACGACGGCCTCCTCGTCTTCGAACGAAGCGGACGTCGGGTTATCGCCGAGCAGCAGGGCGAAGGCGCGACCGCCCATGAAGCGCGCCGAGGGAACGGGGTCGCCGAGCGCGTTGACGTTGATCAGCGTATCGCGATGTTCGTCGAGCGTCACCTTGGCGGCGCCAACCGCCAGCATCACGACCCAGGTGCCGGTCGACACCACTGAGAAAGGTGCTTTGCGGGTCAAGAGGTGCGGCAGCAGCGATGCGTTGGAATCATGGATGCCGCAATAGACCGGCGTGCCGGCGGGAATGCCGGTGGCGGCGCAAAGCTCCGGCAGCAACGCGCCGACGATATCGTCTGCCTTGCGCACCGGCGCAAACAGGTGTCGCCAGCCCTGGCTTTCCACCAGCGTCGAGAAGGTACCGGCCGTCGGGTTCCAGAGATCGGTGTGGCAACCGAGCGAGGTCAGTTCGTTGACGCGGACGCCGGTCAGCCGGAAGGTCCAGTATTGCGCATAGGTCAGGATTGTCGCGACCCTGGCGAAGGCATCGGGAAAAGTCTGCTGCTGCCAGAACAGTTGCGCGCCGACGTTCAGCCCCACCGGCAGGCGCGCCGAACCGGTTTCGGCAAAGGGCGGGCGAACGCGCCCATAGGCCTCCGATAGAGTGTCCGGCCCACCAAATTCGTAGTCGAGCACCGGCAGGGCAAGTCCGCCGGCTTGGTCGAGAACGACCGCCGTCGCTCCGTGGGTGGTGATCGAGATCGCCTGCAAGCGGTGCTCGGCGTGCAGCGCCTTCAAGCTATCGAGCACGAAAGCCCAGAGACGGTCGACATCGAAATGCGGGTACGGATCGCCCTGGACGACACCGTTTGCAGTCTTGCGCACGGCAATCTCTTCAAAACGATCGAGATCAACCGCTGCGACCTTGGCATTCGTTTTGCCGATGTCGATGACGCCTACGATCCGCATCGGGTCAGCTCATGTGAAAGACGGTTTTGAGCGGCACGGCGACCGGCTCGTTATCGCCACGGGTTTCCATGATGTCGGCCATATGGGCCCACCACTTCTGCATGACCGGATGAGAGGGCAGATCGGCCATGCCGTGATCGTCCGTGCGCCAGAGAACGCCGAAAAGCAGATCGTTCTCTTCGTCGAGATGGATGGAGTAATCGGAGACGCCCGCATCTTTTAACAGAGCCACCAGTTCCGGCCAGATCGCATCGTGGCGCGCGGTGTATTCGGCGGCCATTCCCGGATTGAGCCGCATGCGAAAAGCGTATTTTTCCATGGAAACCTCAGTGGGCAAGACGGCGGCGGGCGCGTCGCCACAGGATGGGCAGGGCGATCACGGAGATCAACAGCAGACCGATAAAGATCGACATGACGATGCCCGGAACGTTCAGCAATCCGAAGCCGAAGGTGACCATGCCCATGATCAGGGCGGCAAGCACCACGCCCGGAATGGTACCGGACCCGCCGAGAATGCTGACGCCGCCAAGCACCACCATGGTCACGACCTCCAGTTCCCAGCCGAGGGCGATCGACGGACGGGTGGAGCCGAGGCGTGAGGTCAGGCAGATCGAAGCGAGCCCGGCCATCAGGCCTGTGAGCAGGAACAGCGTGAACTTCACCCTGTTGACACGGATGCCAGAAAACAGCGCTGCCGTCTGGTTGTTGCCGATCGCGTAGACGGCACGGCCGAAATTGGTCTTGTGCAGCACCACGCCATAGACCACGGCCAGGACGACGAACATCGTGAATTCGAAGGAAAACACCCACCAGACATAGCCCTGCCCGAACCAGGCAAAGCTGTCGGGATAACCGGTGAAGGCCTGATCGCCGAGGATGATGAAAGACAACCCTCGGAACAGGCTCATGGTACCGATGGTGACGACGATAGACGGCAGGCCAAGTCCGGTGATCAGCAGTCCGTTGACGACGCCGCAGGCGAGCCCGACCGAAAGACCGACAACCACCAGCGCCGGCGTATCGAAGCCGAGCTGGACCGCATAACCCATCGCCGTCGAGGCCAGCGCAATGATCGAAGCAACCGAGAGATCGATCTCGCCGGAAATGATCACCAGCGCCATGGCGAAGGCGATCATCGCCTTTTCGGTGAAATTGAAGGTGGCGTCGGACAGGTTCCACGGATCGAGAAAATAGGGTGACGCCAGCGAATTGCCGAGGAAGATGAGACAGGCAACAACGAGCAGCAAGCTTTCCCAGCTTTTCAGCAGGCGCGCGCCGCGCCCTTCGAGGCGATCGGGAATGTTGCGGGGGGAGAGATGCGTTTCGGCCATCAGACAGCCTCCGCCTTCTTGAGGATGACGCGGCCCTTGCGCCGTTCGGCACGGGCGTTGACGGCAACGGCCGTGATGATGACCATGCCGGAGATCGCCATCTGGGCGAAGGGCGAGATGTTGATGACCGGCAGGGCGTTCTTGATGACGCCGAGGAACAAGGCACCGAGCACCGCGCCCGGGACCGAACCGATGCCGCCGGCAATCGAGATGCCGCCGATGACGCAGGCGGCGATGATGTCGAGTTCGAAACCGGCGGCGATATCGACATAGGCAACCGCATAACGCGACACCCAGAGATAACCGGAGAGGCCGGCAAGCGTGCCCGAAAGGCAGTAGGCGAAGAAGCGGGTGCGGCCGACATCGATGCCTGTATAGACGGCCGCATGCGGATTGCCGCCGACGGCAAAGAAGGCGCGCCCGAGCGGCGTGCGGCTCATCACCAGAAACATCGCCGCGACCATGACGACCGACAGCCAGGAGAGCACGGGAATGCCAGCGAGATCGGCACGCGGAAAGCTCTTGAAGGCATCGCTCATCTGGTGGGCATTGATCCACTTGCCGTTGGTCAGAAGGAAGATCAGCCCGCGATAGATCGTCAGGGTACCGAGCGTGACGACGATCGGCGGGATATCGAGTTTCCAGACCAGCGCCCCGTTGATCATGCCGAGGATGGCACCGAGCGCCATCGCAGAGATGATGATGACCGGGATCGGCAGACCGGGAAAGGCGGCGTTCAGCATCGCCGCGACCATGCCGGAAAGCGCCAGGTTTGCCGCCATTGAAAGATCGATGCAGCGCGTCAGGATCACGGCCATCTGGCCGAGCGCCAGGATGATCAGGATCGAGGTGTCGTTGTAGACACGCGCCAGATTGGCCGGCGCGACGAAGGGCGGGAAGCGCCAGGCGATCAGGGCGACCAGCACCAGGATCGCGCCGACGAGCAGCAGTTCACGATTTTTCAGGAGCTTGGCCATCACGCGGCCTCCGTTATGCCGGCGGCCGCACGCACCAACTTTTCCGCCGTCAGCTCGTCCCGTTCGAGGCGGCCGGCGATGCGACCCTCGCGCATGACGATGACGCGATCCGACATGCCCATGATTTCGGGGATTTCGGAGGAGACCATGATGACGCTGAGGCCCTCCGCTGCAAGTTCGCTCATGAAGGCGTGGACGGCGGCCTTGGAGCCGATGTCGATGCCCTTGGTCGGCTCGTCCAAGATGATCACTTTCGGCTTGGTCGCCAGCCATTTGGCGATGACCACCTTCTGCTGGTTACCGCCCGAAAGCGTGCCGACATCCTGGTCAAGCGACGCTGCCCGCAGGTCGAGCCGCGAGGTATATTCCCGCGCAAGCGCGAACTCATTCGCGAGCTTCAGGAAACCGGAGCGCGAGGTGCGAGACAAGGACGGCAACGTCACATTTTGAAAGATCGGCAGACCGATGATCGCGCCCTGTCGGCCACGCTCTTCCGGCACATAGACGATGCCGCTCCTGATCGCCTCCGCCGGGCTGCGGATCACCAGGATCTCACCGTCGAGCCTGATGGCGCCCGCCGACGGGCGGGTGATGCCGATCAGCGACTGCATGAATTCGGAACGGCCTGCACCGACGAGGCCATAGAAGCCGAGGATCTCGCCGCGCCGCAGTTCGAAGTTGATGTCCTCGAATTCGGTCGGGTGGCGGTAGCCGGAGACCGTCAGCACCGGCGCGCCGATGGCGACGTCCTTCTTCGGATAGACCGAACCGACGGCGCGGCCGACCATCATGCGCACGAGATCGTCCTGGGCGACATCGGCGATCAACCCCTCGCCGACCATCGTTCCGTCGCGAAACACGGTGTAGCGATCGGCAATGCGGAAGATCTCGTCGAACTTGTGGCTGATGAACAGGATGGCCTTGCCGTCCGCCTTCAACCGTTCGACCAGCGCATAGAGTTCGTGAATTTCCTTGTGCGAGAGCGCCGCCGTCGGCTCGTCCATGATGACGACGCGGGCGTCGACCGACAGCGCGCGGGCAATTGCCACCAGATGTTTCTTGGCGATGCCGAGATCGCGAAGCCGGATGGTCGGATCGAAATCGGCACCGGCGCGGAGCAGAAGCGCACGCGCATCCGCGTTCAACTTCTTCCAGTCGATCAGGCCGAAACGATTGCGCGGGGCGTGGCCGAGGAAGATGTTTTCGGCAACAGACAACTCGTCGAAAAGCACCGTTTCCTGGTGAATGGCGGTGACGCCGGCGCGTGCGGCGGAAAGCGCTGTCGCGAACGTCGTTTCCATATCCGCGACCCGGATGCTGCCGCCGTCAGGCTGGTAGATTCCAGTCAGGATCTTGACGAGGGTCGACTTGCCGGCACCGTTCTCACCGACGAGTGCCGTTACCGAGCCCGGATAAAGCGACAGCGAGACGTCGGACAATGCCTTGACGCCGGGAAAGGACTTGGAAATCCCCTCGAGCGCTATGGCGGGCTTCATCCGCGATGTGGTCGTGTCCTGCAGCAAGAGAGTCCACCAATTCAGTTGTTTGAGGTAGCGGTCACGTGACCCGCCTTCACCTTGCCCGTGGAGAAGAAGCCCCTCACCCTAGCCCTCTCCCCGCTCACGGGGAGAGGGGATCCGTTGGCGGCCGCCGTTCACACGACGTTCGTGAGGAACGAAGCATCGCCGCATGTTCCCTTCCCCCCGCGCGCGGGGAGAAGGTGCCGGCAGGCGGATGAGGGGCAATATCCCCTCGCCGATCAGAAGATCTTCGCGAATTCTTCGACGTTCGAGGCGTCGTAGACGAACGGGTCGGCCATGGCGCCTTCATTGTTGTCGTCGAGCTTGACGGCGCCCATGCGGCCCATCTTCAGTTCCGCACCCGGCTTGGCTTCGGCACCGTTGATGAGATCATTGGCGATCATCGTTGCGGAATAGCCGAGATCGATCGGGTTCCAGATCGCGAAGGACTTGGATGCGCCCGACTTCACGTGGCCTGCCATTTCGGAGGGAAGGCCGAGACCAGTGACATTAATCTGGCCGACCTTGCCGGCGTCGGTGACAGCTTGCGCCGCTGCAACGATACCGACCGAGGTCGGCGCGATGATCGCCTTCAGGTTCGGGTAGGACTGAATGAGCCCCTGCGTTTCGCGATAGGACTTGTCGGCCAGGTCATCGCCGTAGACGGTCGCAACGACATTGATGCCCTTGTAGTTGCCCTGGACCTTCTTCATTTCCTCGATCCAGACGTTCTGGTTGGTCGAGGTCGCGGTTGCCGAAAGGACGGCAACGTCGCCGCCTTCCGGCAAGTTGTCGGCGGCAAGCTTGATGATCATGTTGCCGATCAGCGGGCTCGAAGACGGGTTGAGATGCATCAGGCGGCCATCCTTGGCGACGCCGCTGTCCCAGGAGATGACCTTGATGCCGCGATCCATCGCCTTCTTCAGCGCCGGAACAAGAGCGTCGGTGTCGTTGGCGGAAACGGCGATGGCGTCGACCTTCTGGGCGATCAGCGAATTGATCACCTCGATCTGGCCCTCGGCGGTCGTGGTCGTCGGACCGGTATAGATCACCTCGACATTGCCCAGTTCCTTGGCTGCTTCCTGCGCCCCCTTGTTGGCGGCCTCAAAGAAGCCGATACCGAGCGCCTTGACGACGAGCGCGATCTTCTTGTTCTCCGCATGCGCGGCATTGGCCATCAGCGCCAGCGAAACGGCAGCCGTGACCATCAATGATTTCAGGATCTTCATTTCCACTCCTCCCATGGACCGGAACGCGATCGGGATGACCGCATCGTCCGGTACTGACCTTCTCCAATTCGAAACCGGCCCGGCCTTTTGCGACCGATGCCGATCTTCCCCTCCCCTCGGCCGTCTCAAGCGGTCGAGGATGCAGTCTCTGCGTCTGCGCCGGACCTCGCATTGGCGATCACCAGGCGCACGCCGGCATTTTCGAGCATCGCGGCATGCCTGTCCTCGATACCCGAATCCGTGATCACAGTGGCGATCCGCTTCAATCCGCACAGGATAAGGCTGGAGCGCTTGTGGAATTTCGAGGAGTCGACCAGCACGACGAGCTCGTCGGCCTGATCGATCAGCTTCTGTTCGGCCTGGATCAGCAGCGGATCCGCTTCCATCAGGCCGAGTGGACCAAGCCCCTGGGCGCCCATGAACATGCGGCGCGCATAGAAATTGCGCGTGACGTCATTGTCGAATGGGCTCAGGATGATGTTCTGTTCGCGGTAGATCGTGCCGCCCGACAGCATCACCGTGTTCTTAGAATGCTTGAGCAGATGCTCGGCGATCGGAAACGAATTGGTGAAGACCTGCATCCGGCGATTGCTCAGAAAGTGCACCATCTGGAAGGTGGTCGTACCGCCATTGATGATGATCGGCTCGCCGTCTTCGCAGAGCGCAACCGCTTCCTTGGCGATCGCCTGCTTTTCCCGCGCATGCAGGCTCTCATTGACCTTGAAGGGCCGGCCAGCCAGCCCGACGAATTGCGGCGGATTGATTGCCTCGGCCCCGCCGCGCACGCGCCGCAGCCGCTTCTGCACGTGGAGTGCTGCGATATCGCGCCGGATCGTCGCCTCGGAACTGTCGGTCAGATCGACCAGTTCTGGCACCGTGACGACGGGCTTTTCCTGAACCGCCGACAGAATGATCCGATGTCTTTCTTTCTCGTGCATCCGCTCCTCCGATAATTTGCATGCTTCCATCACGACCAAACATTGTCAATCATAATCAATCATATTTTTTCATTGTGCAGTGCGATATGCGCGAATTTGATCGTTTTTGATTGACAATGACTTTCAAGCCATGTGATCTGATGCCAACCACATCTCCACGCGGCCGCCAAGCCGCGAGGCAACGGACCGGGAGGATTTTCGAGATGCTCGACAAGCAACAGGGCGCGCGGCTTGCCAATCTATGGGATGAAACAAAGGCGGCCGGCATGAGCGAGCCCGAGCGCCTGCTCTATCGCTCGAACCTGCTCGGCTCCGACAAGCGTGTCACCAATTACGGCGGCGGCAACACCTCTGCCAAGGTGATGGAGAAGGATCCGCTAAGCGGAGAAATGGTCGAGGTTCTCTGGGTCAAGGGCTCCGGCGGCGACGTCGGCACGATCAAGCTGGACGGCTTCGCCACGCTTTACATGGATAAGCTCAGCGCACTGAAGGGCATCTATCGCGGCGTCGCGTTCGAAGACGAGATGGTCGGGTACCTCCCCCATTGCACCTTCGATCTCAACCCGCGTGCGGCCTCGATCGACACACCGCTGCACGCCTACGTGCCGAGGAAACACGTCGACCACATGCATCCCGATGCGATCATCGCGATCGCGGCAAGCAAGGACAGTCAAAACCTGACCGACAACCTGTTCGGCGGCGAGATCGGCTGGTTGCCCTGGAAGCGGCCCGGTTTCGAGCTCGGTCTCTGGCTTAGCGATTTCTGTGCGAAGAACCCGCAGGCACGCGGCGTCATCCTTGAAAGTCACGGGCTGTTCACTTGGGGCGACACGGCAAAGGAGGCCTACGAAACGACGATCGAGATTATCAATGTCGCGATCGGTTGGTTCGAGGAATACAATGTTGGCCCAGCCTTTGGCGGCGCCGCAAAACCGACACTCGAGGCGGCCGAGCGTGCCGCAATCGCCAAACACCTGATGCCGGTGATCCGCGGCCTCATCAGCACCGACGAGAAGAAAGTCGGCCATTTTGACGACAGCCAGGCCGTGCTCGATTTCGTCGCCGCGCGCGACCTGAAGCCGCTGGCAGCGCTCGGCACCAGCTGCCCGGACCATTTCCTGCGCACCAAGATCCGGCCATTGGTCGTCGATTTCGATCCGGCAAACCCGGATATAGACAAGACGCTTGCCGAGCTTCCTGATGCGATCACCGCCTATCGCGCCGACTACGCCGCCTATTACGAGCGCTGCAAGCACGCGGACAGCCCTGCCATGCGCGATCCGAACGCGGTCGTCTATCTCGTGCCCGGTGTCGGCATGATCACCTTTGCCAAGGACAAAGCGACGGCGCGCATCTCCGGCGAATTCTACGTCAACGCCATCAACGTCATGCGCGGCGCCTCCGGCGTTTCGACCTATGTCGGCCTGCCGGAACAGGAAGCTTTCGACATCGAGTACTGGCTGCTTGAGGAGGCCAAGCTGCAGCGCATGCCGAAGCCGAAGAGCCTGGCCGGGCGCATCGCGCTCGTCACCGGCGGCGCCGGCGGCATCGGCAAGGCGACGGCGCATCGGCTGATGCAGGAAGGTGCCTGTGTCGTCATCGCCGATATCGACGAAACGGCGCTCGCTAGCGCCGAGAGCGAACTTGCGGCCCGCCACGGCAAGGATTTCGTGCGTTCGATCAGCATGAACGTCACCAGTGAGGCGGCCGTCGAGGGTGGCTTCGGCGAGACGCTGCTTGCCTTTGGCGGCCTCGACATCCTGGTCTCCAATGCCGGCCTTGCCTCCTCCGCCACCGTCGAGGATACGACGCTGGCGCTCTGGACCAAGAACATGGACATTCTTGCGACCGGCTACTTCCTCGTCTCGCGCGAAGCGTTCCGGGTCTTCCGCAACCAGAAGGCCGGCGGCAACGTCGTCTTCGTCGCCTCCAAGAACGGCCTTGCCGCCTCGCCGGGCGCATCGGCCTATTGCACCGCCAAGGCGGCCGAAATCCACCTTGCCCGCTGCCTGGCGCTCGAAGGCGCATCCGCCCAGATCCGCGTCAACGTCGTCAACCCGGACGCCGTGCTGCGCGGCTCGAAAATCTGGACCGGCGAGTGGAAGGAGCAGCGCGCCGCCGCCTACAAGATGGATGTCGATGATCTCGAAGCGCACTATCGCGAGCGCTCCATGCTGAAGCTCAGCGTGTTCCCGGAAGACATCGCCGAGGCGATCTACTTCCTTGCCTCGGACATGTCGGCAAAATCCACGGGCAACATCGTCAATGTCGACGCGGGCAATGCCCAGTCGTTCACCCGCTGATCCGGAGAGTTTGATGAGCACCATGATCGGCAAGTCCGTCCTCGACGCGGAAAATGAACGTCGCGAAAAGGCGCTGCGTGACGACTATGCCAGCCTTGGCGAACGGCTGTCGCGCCGCGGCATCGATATCGAGGCCATCAAGCGCAAGGTTGCCGCGTATGGCGTAGCCGTGCCCTCCTGGGGCGTGGGCACCGGCGGCACGCGTTTTGCCCGCTTTCCCGGTAAGGGCGAGCCGCGCAACATTTTCGACAAGCTGGAGGACTGCGCCATCATTCAGCAGTTGACGCGGGCAACGCCCAACGTCTCGCTGCACATCCCCTGGGACAAGGTCAGCGACATCTCAGAATTGAGGCAGAAGGGAGCTGCCCTCGGCCTCGGCTTCGACGCGATGAACTCCAACACCTTCTCGGATGCACCCGGACAGGCGCATTCCTACAAGTTCGGATCGCTCTCGCACAGCGACGCGGCGACGCGCGCTCAGGCGGTCGAGCACAATCTCGAATGCATCGACATCGGCCGTCAGCTCGGCTCGAAGGCACTGACGGTCTGGGTCGGCGACGGCTCCAACTTTCCCGGCCAGAGCAACTTCACCAAGTCTTTCGAGCGTTACCTCGAGGCGATGAAAGCGGTCTATGCGGCGCTTCCCGAGGACTGGCGCGTCTTCACTGAGCACAAGATGTTCGAGCCGGCCTTCTATTCGACGGTCGTCCAGGACTGGGGCACCAACTACCTGATCGCCCAGGAGCTCGGCCCCAAGGCCTTCTGCCTTGTCGACCTCGGGCACCACGCGCCGAACGTCAATATCGAGATGATCGTCGCCCGGCTGATCCAGTTCAAGAAGCTCGGCGGCTTCCACTTCAACGATTCGAAATATGGCGACGACGACCTCGACACCGGCTCGATCGACCCCTATCGGCTGTTCCTCGTCTTCAACGAACTCGTCGATGCGGAGACCCGCGGTGCCGAAGGCTTCGATCCCGCCCATATGCTCGACCAGAGCCACAATGTCACCGATCCGATCGAAAGCCTGATGACCAGCGCGATGGAGGTCTGCCGCGCCTATGCCCAGGCCCTCATCGTCGACCGCGCGGCACTCGACGGCTTCCAGCAGGAAAACGACGCACTGATGGCGACGGAAACGCTCAAGGCAGCGTTTCGCACCGACGTCGAACCGATCCTGGCGATGGCCCGCCTCGAAGGCGGTGGGGCGATCGCGCCGGTCGCGACCTATCGCGCCAGCGGCTACCGCGCCAAGGTGGCCGGCGAGCGACCGGCCGTCGCCGGCGGTGGCGGCGGCATCGTCTGATACGATCTCCGCCGCATCTCAAAAACAACACCCAGAGCAACGATCACTGCTCTGGGTGTTTTCGTTACGTCCGCGCTTCCATGGATCGGCATCGACCTCAGGCGAGGTTCATGCCGCGCGTGTGACAGTATCCTTTGAGCGCCCATTTCGGTGCGTGGCATTGGATTGCCTGGAACAAATCTCCGTATTCGTCCAAAAAATCACCGCGCGATGAAATTGCCCCCTATCTGATTTGAAATCCTGGTCTATCTTCCCCTCTACAGCACCGCGCGTCCTGCGGCCGCGCAAAGGTCGCTGTAGCACTTTGAATGCTGCATGTTTTATCCGCAAATCGGCTAGGATTTGAAGACACATGCAGGAGGTCCAACGCAAAGGGAACCATTCATGGGTATCGAAAGCATTCTCGTATTCCTGATTGTCGGCGCGATTGCCGGCTGGCTTGCCGGCTTGATTGTCAAAGGCTTCGGCTTCGGCCTGATCGGCAACATGGTGGTCGGCATCATCGGCGCCTTCATCGCCGGCTTCCTCTTTCCCGCCATCGGCATCAGCCTTGGAACGGGCGTACTTTCGGCAATCCTGCACGCAACGATCGGCGCAGTGATCCTGCTTGTGCTGATCCGCATCGTCAAACAGGCGTGACGCCCTACCGCTACGCCATCGATGTCGGACGGCTCGCCCACCCGGCGGGCCGTGCCGAGACCAACGGAAGGAAGACAGCATGAGCGAGCTCCACACCGACAACATAGAGACGGCGCTGAAGGCGTTCATGGCCGATCATCCCGGCAAGCTGACGCGCGAGCAGGCAATCGCGGCGATCCTCGAAAACTGGTTTACCACTCATGGCTACTTGCCGACGCAGCAGGAAGGGACGCGCCCCGAAAATCTTGACGCCTCGAACGACGATTGAGACAGTCTCGTCGTCGGCAGCGCCGCCGCGGCGTGCAGGCGTTCGTCCGCTCTTTTGCCATCCCCAAACCATTGCCAGAGCCTGAAGTCCCATCATGAGCCTTACCTCCGTCAAACAGTTCTTTTCGCAGAACGCGCCGGATATCGACGTCATAGAACTCGAGCAGAGCACTGCCACGGTGGCGCTTGCCGCCGAGGGCCACGGTGTCGAGCCTGCCCAGATCGCCAAGACGCTTGCCCTTCGGGTCGGTGACGACGTGATCCTGATCGTGACGCGCGGCGATGCGCGGCTCGACAACAAGAAGTACAAGGCCCGCTTCGGCACCAAGGCCCGCATGCTCGGCTTCGACGAGGTCGAGGCGGAAACCGGGCATCCGGTCGGCGGCGTCTGTCCGTTCGGCCTCGCCAAGCCGCACAGCGTCTATTGCGACCTGTCGCTCAAGGCCTACGACATCGTCGTGCCTGCAGCCGGCGCCACCAATGCGGCCGTTCACATCGACCCGCAGCGCATCGTCGAACTGACCGGCGCCGAATGGATCGACGTGTCGGAAACGTAATCGGCGTTTCGGAACCGTGATCCACATTTCGGAAACGCGACCCCTGCCTTGGTATGGCCACAAAGCTTAACTGAAACCAAAGATGCGCGCCGGCACTGATTTGCCGGCCCCGCCGCCTTCTTTTCCCCAGTCAGGAATCCGTCCAGCATGAAGACAGTCGCGTACCCGCTCATCTTCGCCGCCACATTTTCTCCCGCCCTGGCGATGGATCAGTCTCTGGTGCGCCAGTTCGAGAAGCTCGACCCCCAGACCCGGCTGGAACAACGCTGCGACACCGAAGCGATGGAGCGCATCAACGCCGACAAGTCGACCTTCAAGCCCGACAAGGTGATCGCCTATACCTTCGCCGAACCGGTCATGAAAGAAGACAAGATGAAAGCGCCGGGCGCGGTGTTTCGCAGCAAAGGCGAATGGTACAAGCTGAAGTTCAAGTGCCTGACCGACGCCGAGCACCTGGACATCCTGTCCTTCGAATACAAGATCGGCGAACTCGTGCCGCACGAGCGCTGGGACGAGTTTTATCTCTATCCGTGATGGCCCTGGCGACAGATGCGGCCTGTGATCGCATCTGGCTAAGAGGCAGAATGTTCAACCTTTCAAACTGCTATCGTAGCCCAAGGGCTTTTAAAGAGACGCAGCGCTGCATGAGGCGCAGGCATGAAGGCACAACATGCTCGCAGGAGCATGTCGCCTCATGCAAAAATGTTCAGCGTGTTCGCGATAACGGTACCGCGAAGGAACGAAAACCTGAAGCGCCGCGCGCTTTACAGAACGGCCATCAGAAACAGCAGCGAGCCAAGCGACAGCGCTGCCATGATGCTCATCAGCATTTTCATCATGTGATCTGCCATTTCGTACATCCTTGCCTCTACTCCCTCAGGAATGAACGAATGCGTCTGCTTTTGGGGCGTCGCATGCCTGAAACGATCCAGGCTTGAAACCTCCGACCGGCACGATCCCACCGGATCCGTGCACAATCTGCTATCAGCGCTCCAGGTTGCGCCGACATGGTTAACAACAGGTTAACGGGATTGCCGCCGAAGATGCTGCGCAGGGACGGACCCCGATCGGCTCGATACCACGCGTGGCAGGCAGGATTGCGCATATCAACTCGTAGGCGCGTGTCAGTGTTTGGGTACCCACCCAGTGGATTCTGACGTATCTGTTTGCATCGGGTCCGCGACCAATGGAAATCAGCATGGTCGAAAGCTCAGGCCCGGCTGCGTTCCCTGGCCCTGACCAGAAAGCCCTCTGGTTCGCTTTTGACCACTTTGGATTCCATCTCGTGGCATTACGGATTTCCCAAATGCTTCTTTAAAGGGAAAGTCATCTCTGCCATAAGAGCGCGAGGAACGCACGCGTGCGTGGTGGAGGTTAGGATGCCCGCAATCAGTATCGGTTTGGCTGTTTACAATGGAGGACATCACCTCCGACTGGCCATCGACTCGATATTAAAGCAGAGCTTTGCTGATCTTGAGCTAATTATCTCCGACAACGCATCGACCGATGAAACAGAACAAGTTTGCCGAGAATTTTCGAGCCGCGACAGCAGAATAAGATATTTCAAGCAGTCAGCGAATATCGGCGCAGCAAGTAATTTCCGCTTCGTTCATGAACAAGCGACCGCGCCATTGTTCAAGTGGGCAGCTCATGATGACTGGATGGATCCGGATTGGCTGTCTGTCCTGATGCCTGTTGCGAAGGCCCGGCACGCCATCGTTTTCGGCCAGCTGCAGATGGTGACCTATGACGGCCAGGACATGCCCCATCAAGCCAACGGGCGGGAGATGCAATACGAAGGTCCGGCGTGGTGGCGACGACTGGCATTTGCTATCGAGCCTGCGAACCTTGGAAAGGCGAATGTTATTTACGGCATTTTCCCAAGGGATGCGATTACGCAGGAAAGCCTCAGAATCTTCTCGGGCTACGGTGCTCCTGGCGACGTGATGATGCTGACTGAGTGCCTCGGCCGTCTCCCAATCGTTTGCGGTGGTCCCAGTCGCCTTTACAAAAGGGTGGCGCCTCCGCGTCTGGCCGGTGCGGTGAAGGAGAAACGGCCATCCATTGTAGACCGCACCATGTTGCGGCAATTCCTATCGCTCGGTCCGACATCGTTCCGGATCGGCTACCTGCTGCTCTATCCGGTTGCACTGGGACGAATGAAATATGGTCGCAAGCTGCGCCGACTTCGCGCTCGACTGCACGGCAGATCGCCGGCCTGAAACGTCCAGTTCCAAATGAGCTGCGAAAGGGGTTGTCAAGTCAGGCTTACGCTCGGCGAATGCCTTGATTGAAAAGAACCATCGAGCGCAAGCCAGCGGATGCGCCGATGGCTTGCGGAAGCAATAGATCGCGTCTAAGTCAGTAACGTTGATCGATTGAAGATCCTCGATAGGCTGCATCCCGGCAAGCGGGACAGGTAGGGCAAACCGGTCCCGTTTCACTGTCGTTCCGCTCCCGCTATCTGACGCGCTTCAGGTAGCCACCTGGCGCAACCGAGATCAGAAGCCTGTGGTCGATCGACTGGTCGACTTCGAACTCCGGGTGCCTCTTTAGATATTCGGCCACGGCCGTTTTCGGACTATCGCCAGGACCCCACGGGCGGTTGCCTGACAGTTCCTTTGGCAGGTGCTCCACGATGGTGTCGAACACCACGCAGTAGCTGCCGACGCTGGTCATTGGCGCGTAGAGATTGAGCTCTTCCAGGACGTGAGCGTTCGTATGATTACTGTCGAGGCAGATCAGGATGCGCGAATAACCCGCAGCCACCTTGCGAACCTGATCCACGATCTCCGGTGCGATGCTCGAGCCCTGGATCATCTCTATCCGCGACGCCATCGGGTGGGCCTCGATCGCGACCCTATTATGGGCGCGGATATCGATATCGATGCCGAGAACCTTACGTTTCGGCTTCGCCGGATCTACCATCTCGCCCTTTTCGGCAGCTTCCGACAGTTCCAGCAAAGCCAGCATCGAGGCGCTGAGGATCAGCGAGCCACCATGAGCAATGCCGGTTTCGATAATCAGGTCCGGCTTGACGGCCCAGATCAGCTCCTGCATGGCGACCATATCCTGGGGATACTGGATGATCGGCCGACCCAGCCAGAAATAATTGTAGGAATACTGCGAGGCGAACGAGGTGCGCATGAACTGGGCCGCGCTGTCGTTCAGGTCCTTATTTGCCGGCACGGCTGCCAAGCGGGCTTCAACCTCCTTAGAAAAGTCACTCATTATCGATCCCCACATAGGTATAGGCGTTATGAGACAGCATTCGAATTTCCTCGAGATAATTGGAATTCATGACGTAGATCGTCGATCCATGTGGAAGTTTCGCCAGCGCGTCTTCCGGCGAATGCACCATGAGGCCTGTCGCCGGCAGAAACTTGCCTTGCTTGGCCGGATTGATGTCGATGACCATATCGACCGGCTGTCCCTGACGGGACTTGAGCAGCGAGAAGGTAAAACCCTTCGACGCGCCGCCCCAGCTCGCCGAGCTGCCACCGGGCGCGATCGTGTCACCAAGCGTGCGGGTGAAGTCGGCGAGGAAACGCACCCGATCGGCTTCCTCGCACACCGGCGGGCGCAGCGAGTCGAGCTCCGCCACCACATAGAGATACTGGCCACCGAAAATGCGACCGCTTTCGATGACCGTGCCGAAGATCCGGTGGAAATCGGAGAGACGGAAGTAGTTGACGTGCTCGTAGAATATATCGAACCAGGCGCGGTGCTCCATGATCCAGTCGAAGCAGGGCACCTCGAGATAGATGCGCCCTTTGCCGCCGTTCGCTCTGCTGAGTTCGACGAGGAAATCGTAAGGGTTCTGGATGTGCTCCAGCACATGGCGAAGGATCAGGCCCTCCCCCTGCACATCGACGCCCGCCTCGAAATAGTGTCGTTTGACGCGCGGATTGTCGCCCTCGTAGGTCGGGTCGAAACCGGTGAGGTCAAAACCTTTTTCGAGCAGCATTTCAAGGAATAGGCCTTTGCCGCAGCCGACCTCGACCAGGTTCCGGCGACCCATCGTGCGTTCGACGATGCCTGAGACCATTTCCAGATGCTGGTGGAAATGCTGGCTGACGCCCTGCTCGTTATTGTAGTTGCCGTCGTAGTCCATGAGCTTCGGGTCGAACGCATCATTGTCGATGAGCCCGGTTTTCAGGTTCTGCACCAGCCGGATATCGCCCTTGGCGCAGCTTTGCGCTTCCGCCGCCGTCGAATAGACGCGGTTCTGGAATGTCGGCAATTGTGACTGCTCGTAAAGCAGCGCTTTGTCTTTGGTCGTCATCTCATCACCTAGTTAATCCCACGACGCATGGAGGATCTACCAGATTGTCGGGGCGCGCGCCGAATCTCAGAAGATCGCGGCGGTTATATTCGTCGGCCAACCGCTCGGCTATCTGCCGCACCGTGACCGGCGTGCCCGAGCATATATTCGCAGGCCCGGTTTTGTCCCCCAGCCCGATATCTGCAATCTGTTTTCCCGCGTCGCGGACGTCCATGAAATCGCGGATCTGGCTGCCGCTGGTCAGCTCGACCGGATTGCCGGCGGAAAGCTGCGCCCGCAGATAGGGAAACAGTCGCCGCTCGTCTTCACCCTCGCCAAAAAGATAGAACAGCCGGCACCAGGCAAAAGCAATGCCGTGCAGCGGCAGCCATTGCGACAGCGCCATGAAAACCGCGGCCTTGGCACCTGCATAGGGGCTGATCGGACGAAGCGGGGTGTCCGTCGACAGCATGCCGGCCGACAGGTCGTATTCGAAACAAGTGCCAACGCCGACAAACCGCCTGACGCCCGCCAGCGCCGCCGCCTGCGCCATCCGCAGCGTGCCTTCGAGACAGACGATGTTTTCTGCCGAATGGAGATACTTGCCGGGTTCCGCATACCAGGCAACATGTATGACGGTATCGATGCCTTCGAACGCCTTCGCCCACCATTCGACCGACTGGCGAAACAGATCCGGTGTCGTAACGACCTCTTCCACAGCGGAAAGATCCCCAAGCCGGCTTTGGGATGATCCCTCGCGAATGACCAGCCGCACGGAAGCGCCCGCTTCGGTCAGGGCGCGCAGCACCTGCCGACCGACAAAACCCGTACCCCCGGTCAGAAGAACGCGGTTCGTCATGTGATCTGCAACCTGGGCACGGCGGTGACGAATTTCGTGCCCTGTCCGGCGAGCGATGCAAGCTGCTGGCGGACTTCCGCCGCGATGTTCCAGGGCAGGATCATCACATAATCCGGGCGGTTCTTGATGATTTCGTCCGGATGCAGGATCGGGATATGGCTACCGGGCATAAATTTGTTCTGCTTCGCCGCTGCTGCATCGCAGACGAAAGGCAACAGATCGGGTTTGACACCGGCAAAGTTCAGCAGCGTGTTGCCCTTGGCGGCGGCGCCATAGGCGGCGATCGTCTTGCCGTCGCGTTTGGCCTGCAGCAAGAAAGTCAGCACATCGTTCTTGACCTGCTCGGCCTGCCGCTGGAATGCGGAATAGGGCGCGGTGGTCCGCAGTCCTTGCGTTTGCTCTTCGCTCAGCAGTGCAGCGACCGCATCGGTTGCCTGGCGCTTGTCGTCGGCATGGCAGCCGTAGATACGCAGACTTCCGCCGTGGGTTGGCAGCTCTTCCACGTCAAAGACCCTCAGGCCGAGGCTGTCGAAGATCTTTGCCACCGTAAAGAGCGACAGATAGGAGAAATGCTCGTGATAGACCGTGTCGAACTGATTGTGTTCGATGAGCCGCATCAAGTGCGGGAATTCGAGCGTCACGGTACCGCCGGCTTTCAGCGCAGCCTTCAAGCCACGGGTGAAATCGTTGATGTCAGGCACATGAGCATAGACATTGTTGCCGAGAATAAGATCCGCGCTTTTGCCCTCTGCCGCCAGTGCGGAGCCGACCGCCTCGCCGAAAAACGCACGCAAGACCGGCACGCCGAGTTTTTCCGCGGCATCGGCAGTGCTGTCCGTCGGCTCCACGCCCAGGCATGGGATTCCGGCGGCGACGAAATTCTTGAGGAGATAGCCGTCATTGGAGGCAATCTCGACGACCATGCTGCTCGAGCCCAGACCGAGCCGTGTGGTCATCATCTCGGTATAATGCTTGGCATGCGCGAGCCAACTGCTCGAGGCGCTGGAGAAGTAAGCGTATTCGGCGCTGAACAGCGCATCGGCAGCGGCATAATCCTCTGTCTGCACCAGCCAGCACTCTTCGCAGACCTTGAGCCGCAAAGGGAAATAGGTTTCCGGCCTGGCGAGATCCTCGACAGTCAGGTAGGCATTGGACGGGGGCGCGAAACCGAGGTCCAGGAAATCGCACCGAAGTGTGGAACCGCAGTGGCGGCAATTCATGGCGTCAGTCCCGCAAATTGATCTGTCAGATAGGGGTGTTTTTGGTCGCGCTCGGACATTTCGGTGATCTCGAGCGGCCATGCGATATCAAGAGCCGGGTCCTTCGCATGCAGCGCGCCTTCGGAACCGGCGATGTATGGCATGGAATGCAGATAGAGCAGCTCACAGTCGCTGGTCAGCGCCTGGAAACCGTGCGCGAAACCTTCCGGGATCAACAGCGCACGGCGATTTTCTGCAGAAAGCTCCTGCGCATGCCATTTGAGGAATGTAGCAGAACCCGCCCGCAGATCGACGGCGACATCGAGAACAGCGCCGCGGACGCAGCTGACCAGCTTCATCTCTGCATGTGGTGGATGCTGGAAATGCATTCCGCGAACGGCACCTTTTTTCGCCGTCATTGTAAGGTTGATCTGGGCAACCGGCTTCAACCATCCAGCAGCGCCAAGTTCGTCTGCACAGAACATGCGGCTGAGGAAGCCGCGCGAGTCGCCAAGGTTCTGGCGTTCGACCAGTTTGAGACCAGCCAGCGGCAGGTCGATAACGGTGAACCGGCTCAAGGCTGGGCCTCGTAATCGCGGATTTCAGCTTCGCAGAGGGTCCGCACGTCAGCATTGTCGTCCTGAGCGCGATACCATTTCATCGTCCGGTCAACGGCCTCGGCCAGCGACCATCGTGGTTCTATCCCGAGCATATGCCGCGCTTTCGCCGTTTCGAGGGCAAGCCAGCCTGCCTCGTGCGGCCCCTCGGTTCCGTCGCCATATTTGACTTCGCCGCGGCCATAGGACGTGCGGGCAATGTTGATCACCTGCCTTACGGAAGCAGCATCGTTGCTGGCTGGTCCGAAATTGAAGGCGTCGGACAACGATGGATCGCTCCACAGCCGCTCGGCCAAAACGAGATAGGCGGAAAGCGGTTCAAGGACATGCTGCCAAGGGCGCCGCGCTTCCGGCCGGCGCACATACAGAACTTCGCCAGATTGCCACGCGCGCACAGCGTCCGGCAGCAGCCGGCCGGTCGACCAGTCGCCGCCGCCGATGACATTGCCAGCACGTGCACTGGCGACAGCCACGCCCCGCTCGCGAAGAAACGAATCTCGATAGCTCGCAATGACGATTTCGGCGGCTGCCTTGCTGGCACTGTAAGGATCGTAGCCACCGAGATGATCGGTTTCCCGGTAGGGAAAGGCATGTTCGAGATTGCGATAGACCTTGTCGGTGGTCACCGCCAAGGCAACACGCGTGGAAGGTGTCGAACGTACCGCGTCGAGAAGATTGGCAGTGCCCAAGACATTCGTGGCAAACGTGCCGAGCGGATCTTGATAGCTCGGCCGCACCAGCGCCTGGGCGGCGAGATGCAGGACGATCTCGGGCGCGGCGGCTTGCACCGCTTCTGCAAGCCTGACGCTGTCGCGAATATCGAGGATATGGCTTTCCGCATCCGTGCGCGCCAGCGTGAAGAGGTTTGGCCGTGTCTCGGGAGCGAGAGAAACACCGGTGACCGTGGCGCCCAGCTGCCTCAGCCAGATCGCCAACCAGGCGCCTTTGAAACCGGTGTGCCCTGTCAAAAGAACGGATTTTCCCGTCCAGAAACTTCTGTTTGGTCTGGCGCCGCCCATCACTGCCAGATCTTCCATGGTGCCTTTCCCGATGCCCACAGGTCTTCGAGCATATTCTTCTCGCGCAACGTATCCATCGGCTGCCAGAAGCCGTCATGTTCATAGGCCATGATCTCGCCCTTGGCGGCCAGTGTCGTCATGGGGTCCGATTCCCAAGGCGTGCTGTCACCCTGGATCAGATCAATGCACTTTGGCGACAGGACAAAGAAGCCACCGTTGATCAAGCCGCCATCGCCGCGTGGCTTCTCGACGAAACCGGTGACCTGGTTACCGCTACGTTCCAGAGCGCCATAGCGGCCCGGTGGGTGGACGGCCGTGACTGTGGAAAGCTTGCCGTGCCCCCGATGAAACTTGATGAGCTCCGCAATATTGACGTCGCTCAGCCCGTCTCCATAGGTGAAGCAGAAGCTGTCCTCGTCGCGCAAATAATCACCGACGCGCTTCAGGCGACCGCCGGTCATCGTCGTTTCGCCGGTGTCGATCAGTGTGACTTTCCAGGGGTCCGCGCTGCGACGATGGACCTGCATCTCGTTCAAGGCCATGTCGAAGGTAACATCGGACATGTGCAGGAAGTAGTTGGCGAAATACTCCTTGATGACATAGCCCTTGTAGCCGCAGCAAATGACGAACTCGTTCACGCCATGAGCGGAATACAGTTTCATGATATGCCAGAGGATCGGCCGACCGCCGATCTCGATCATCGGCTTGGGCCTTAGATGCGTCTCTTCGGAAATACGGGTTCCCAGCCCGCCGGCCAGAATCACAGCTTTCATTTTCATCTCTTCCAAGAAGTCTTGGTCTGGCCTCATCGGTTGTCGTTTCATGGAGCAGAGGAGTTCGACTTGTCAACCGGCGCACGAAGTCGACACCTTATCGGCGTGCAATTCTCAATGGAAAAATTGGGTAGGGCCGGCTCAAATCTCAATGCAAACCAACGACACGACGAGTCTTGAATGGAAGAGCGCTTGGCGGGCTGCGTTAAAGTGCAGGAGCCCACGTGCAAAAACAAAGGGAAACAAGGCAACCCTACAAAAGTTTGTCGTCATTTGAAAAACAAATGGTGCCCGGAGGCGGATTTGAACCACCGACACGCGGATTTTCAATCCGCTGCTCTACCAACTGAGCTATCCGGGCATCCTGCCGTTGCGGGCAGCGGTTCCTTTCGGAACCCTCGGGGCATTGTTTGTGCCCCGGAAGCGAGCGGGGTTATAACATGATGTTCGGCGGTGTCCAGCGCCAAATGAAAGTTTTTTGGCAGTTATTTCAAAGATCGTGGGAAAAGCCAAAAAACTGAGGATATTCAGGCAGATCGCGGTTAGCGATCGTCGTCGTCGGCTTTCGACTCGTCGTCTGCCACGGGAATGGCGTAGGAGCCCGAGAGCCAGCGGTTGAGGTCGACGTTGCGGCAGCGGTCCGAGCAGAAGGGATAGTGCTCACGGTGCGAGGGGCGCCCGCATTCGGGGCAAGGACGCGGTGCACGCAGGGGCGCTACGTTCGAGCCCGTCTTCTTGTCTTCGTCCGTCACTGCCTTCAGCCTTCCAGCCAACGGTTGTGAACGTCGTAGCCTTCGCCGACCAGCAGGCCGACCGTCTCGTAAAGCGGCAGGCCGACGACGTTGCTGTAGGAGCCGACGAGCTTGACGACGAAGCTGCCGGCGATGCCCTGGATGCCATAGGCGCCTGCCTTGCCGCGCCATTGGCCGGAGGCAAGATAGCTCTCGATGTCAAAACCGGAAAGGCGCTTGAAGCGAACCTTGGTGTCGACCACCTTCTGGCGCAGCGTCTTGTCCGGCGTGATCAGGCAGACGCCGGTGTAGACGCGGTGGCTGCGGCCCGACAGCAGATGCAGGGCGCTCGAGGCTTCACTGACGAGCTCCGGCTTCGGCAGGATGCGCCGACCGACGCACACGACAGTGTCGGCCGCCAGGATATAGCTGCCATCCCAACCGGCTTCACCCTTGATCGCAGCCAGCGCCGCCTTCGCCTTCTCAGCCGAAAGACGACGCGCCAGCGAGCGCGGATGTTCAGCGCGCTTCGGCGTCTCGTCGAGATCCATCGGCATCAGGCGCGCAGCCTCGATGCCTGCCTGGGCCAAAAGCTCGACGCGACGCGGCGAGCCGGACGCCAGTATCAGTTTTTGAGCCTTTGTCATCGGAACGCGCCGTCACCCCAGAGATATGATGAAGCCACCTGTCGGCGGTTTACTTGAAGCGGTAGGTGATGCGACCCTTGGTCAGGTCGTAGGGCGTCATTTCGACAAGCACCTTGTCGCCGGCCAGAACGCGGATGCGGTTCTTGCGCATGCGGCCTGCGGTGTGGGCAATAATTTCGTGTTCATTTTCGAGCTTCACGCGGAAGGTCGCATTGGGAAGCAATTCCGTGACCACGCCCGGGAATTCGAGGACTTCTTCTTTCGCCATGTAGGACTGTTCTTTCTGTGTTTGTTCGGGGATACGACACGCATCCCGAAAAATTCGCCGGAAACTACACAATCGACGAGGATTTGTGAACCGCTTTGCGCCGGCTTTTCAGCTTTTGTACTGCCTGATACCAACCTGCGTTGATATTGATCGATTGCGCCGGAGTGATTTTGGTTTCCGGCAAGGAGAAATCCGCAACCGGACCCGAGCGACCCGGTGAGGATTGTCGACGCCATCAGGAGGCCAAAAGCGCCCGGCCCTTCGGGTGGGCCATCTATCGTCCCACGCAATAGATCAATATCAGCGCAAGGTTGGTATTAAGCCTTTTCGCCCGCGGGCGCCACTACCAGACGGCGATTAATCAGCGTGGCAAGATGATCGCGAACAGCGCGATAGGCATCGACAATCTGCTCGCGCGTGCCGGTGGCAACCGTCGGGTCCGGCGTCGGCCAATAGACCACGTCGACGGCCATGGAACGCGTCAAATCCAGCGCCAGGTGATGGGCCTCCGGCGCCAGCGTGACGATGAGGTCGAAGTAATCGTCCTCGAGCTCGTCCAGGGTGCGCGGCTGATGCCGCCCGATGGACAGACCGACCTCGTCCAGCACGACATCGACGAAGGGATCGCGCTCGCCGTGGCGAACGCCGGCAGAGGCAACATAGGTGCCCGCCGGCAGAGCGGCCTTGGCAAGCGCTTCGGCCATCGGCGAGCGGATCGCGTTCATGCCGCACATGAAGAGAACGGAGCGGGGCGTTGTCGGCTGGCGCGTCGCGGATCCCGTCATCCCGGTCTCCGCCGTCATCCGCGCCAATAGAGCACGCAGACGAGCGTGAACAGGCGGCGGGCAGTGTCGAAATCGAGCCGGATCTTGCCGGAAAGCCGGTCCATCAGCGTCTGCGAGCCCTCGTTGTGAATGCCGCGGCGCCCCATGTCGATCGCCTCTATCTGGCTCGGCGTCGCCGAACGGATCGCCTCGTAATAGCTTTCACAGATCAGGAAGTAGTCCTTCACGATCCGGCGAAACGGCGTCAGCGAGAGAATATGGGTGGCGACGTCACTCCCCTTTTCTGTCGAGATCGCAAAGACCAGCTTTGCGTCCATCAAGGAGAGGTTGAGTTTATAAGGGCCGCCGGCATGGCCGACCGGCTCGAACAGGTTTTCTTCGAGAAGATCGAAGATCGCAACCGCGCGCTCATGCTCCACATCGGGCGTCGAACGGCCGATCGTCTCGTCCAGTACGACATCGCAGAGGCGCTGGTTGCGGTCAGCCTTCATCCGGCATCCCCGAGATTGAGGCGGATCGCGACCGAACGCGCGTGGGCCTCAAGCCCTTCGGACCGCGCCAGCGCGATCGCGGCCGGTCCGAGGATGCGAAGCTGCTCGGCGTCCAGGCGCAGGATCGACGTACGCTTCATGTAATCGAGAACGCCGAGGCCTGAGGAGAATCGCGCCGAGCGCGCAGTCGGCAGCACGTGGTTCGAGCCGCCGACATAATCGCCGATGACTTCCGGCGTGTGGCGTCCGACGAAGATGGCGCCGGCGTTGCGGATCTTGGCCACCATCGGCTCGGGATCGGCAAGCGCCAGCTCCAAGTGCTCGGCGGCGATGCGGTTTGCAAGCGGGATGGCCTTTTCGAGGTCCGGCACAAGGATGATCGCGCCGAAATCGCGCCAGCTCGCCGATGCCGTCTCGGCACGCGGCAGGGTCTTCAGCTGACGCTCGACCGCCGCCTCGACCGCCTCGCCGAAGGCTGCATCGTCGGTGATCAGGATCGACTGGGCGCCGACATCGTGCTCGGCCTGCGCAAGCAGGTCGGCGGCGATCCAGTCCGGATCGTTGTCGCGGTCGGCGATGATGAGCACTTCCGAAGGGCCGGCAATCATGTCGATGCCGACGGTGCCGAAGACCTGGCGCTTGGCGGCGGCGACATAGGCGTTGCCCGGGCCGACGACCTTCGCCACCGGCGCGATGGTCGCTGTGCCATAGGCAAGGGCAGCCACGGCTTGCGCGCCGCCGATGCGGTAGATTTCCTCGACGCCGGCAAGACGCGCTGCGGCCAGCACCGCCGGATTGATCTTGCCGCCATTTGCCGGCACGACCATGACGATGCGCTCGACACCGGCCACCTTCGCCGGCAGCGCGTTCATCAGCACCGAGCTTGGATAGCTCGCCGTGCCGCCCGGCACATAGAGCCCTACGGCGTCGACCGCCGTCCAGCGCGAGCCGAGGCCGACACCCATCGTATCCTCGTAGATATCGTCCTTCGGCCGCTGGCGGGCGTGATGCGATTCGATGCGCACGGCGGCGACCTTGAGCGCGCCCAGCACTTCCGGCTCGACGACCTGGATCGCCGCATCGATCTCGCCGGCGCTGACGCGCATCGGCGTCGTTTCGAAATCGATGCCGTCGAAGCGGGCGGAGTATTCCGCCACGGCCTGATCGCCGCGCAGGCGAACGTCGTCGATGATCGCCTTGACCGCCGCGTTGACGTCCTCGGAAACTTCACGCTTGGTGGTCAGGAATGCCGCGAACTGCTGTTCGAAGTTACCGTCGAGATAGTTCAGCCTGATTGCCAACGCAAAATGTCCTTGTGGTATGCCTGTGTCGCGGGGTTCAAACGCCTTCGGGGTGCCGGGGCTTGAAAGCGGTTTCCCATGCCCCGCCGGTATCTGCAAGCTGCACCTCGATGCATTCCACATCAAGGGCGATGGACGCTTCGCCGGCAAGCACAAGTTCGACGGTGCCTTCCGGACCTTCGCCGGCGACCGCAAACGTCACCGCCAGCAGATCGAGCACAGCCTCGCCATTTCCACGATCGAAGCCGAGCGAGCGCACGGCATTCACCCGCTTGAACAGAAGCACGGCACGCCGGCGCTCGAAGGAACGTCGCTTGCCATCGGCCATCTCCCAGACGAACCGGTTGACGCTGAGCGAAAACTGCTTGCCGCGGGCATCGTATTCCAGTCCGGAAACCTTGAACACGGCATCCTGGACGTGGGCAGAGACGACGGCCAGATCCTCTTCATCGAGCGCCAGCAGCTTCAGACCATCCATGCCATCCATTCCTTTCGCTTTCGTCGCACATCTTGCGTGCCACAATTGAAATGGACATAGGACGTCGCGCCTGAAACCGCAACGGCATCAGGCGCGACGGGCAAAATCAGTCGCTGACGCGCTCGACGTGGGCGCCGCAGCGGGTGAGCTTTTCTTCCAGCCGCTCGAAGCCGCGGTCGAGATGGTAGACGCGCGACACCATGGTCTCGCCTTCCGCCGCCAGACCGGCGATGACGAGCGACACAGAGGCGCGCAGGTCGGTCGCCATCACGGGCGCGCCCTTCAGGCGGCTGACACCTTCGATCTTGGCCGTCTGGCCCGACAGCGAGATCTTGGCGCCGAGGCGGGCAAGCTCCTGCACGTGCATGAAGCGGTTCTCGAAGATCGTCTCGGTGATGTGCGACGTGCCCTTCGCCATGGTCATCAGGCCCATGAACTGCGCCTGCAGGTCGGTCGGGAAGCCCGGGAAGGGATCGGTGACGATGTCAACCGGCTTGATGCCGGCGCCATTGCGCACGACGCGGATGCCGCTGTTGGTCTCGGTGATTTCGGCGCCGGCGCGGCGGATTGCTTCCAGCGCTGTGTCGAGCAGCGCCATGTCGGTGTCTTCGAGGATGACGTCGCCACCGGTCATGGCAACGGCCATGGCATAGGTGCCGGTCTCGATACGGTCGGGCAGCACGCGGTGACGGGCGCCCGACAGCGAACGCACGCCTTCGATGGTGATCGTCGCCGTGCCCTGGCCGGTGATCTTGGCGCCCATGGCGTTGAGGCAATTGGCAAGGTCGACCACTTCGGGCTCGCGCGCGGCATTGCCGAGCACGGTGGTGCCGTTGGCAAGCGTCGCTGCCATCATCAGCACGTGGGTGGCGCCGACAGAGACCTTTGGAAACGTGTAGCGCGCGCCGATCAGGCCGCCTGCCGGCGCCGTCGCGTTGACGTAGCCGCTGTCGATCTCGATGTTGGCGCTGAGCGCCTGCAGGCCCTCGATGAACAGATCGACCGGGCGCGTACCGATGGCGCAGCCGCCCGGTAGCGACACGCGGGCCTTGCCTTCGCGCGCCAGAAGCGGGCCGATCACCCAGAAGCTTGCGCGCATCTTCGACACGAGTTCATAGGGAGCGGTTGTGTCGACGATGTTGCGACAAGTGAAATGGATCGTGCGGGCGTAGCTCTCGCCCTGGCGCTCGCGCCGGCCGTTGACCGAGATATCGGCGCCGTGGTTGCCGAGAATGCGGATCAGCTGCTCGACGTCGGCCAGATGCGGAACGTTTTCCAGCGTCAGCGTGTCGTCGGTCAACAGCGATGCGATCATCAGCGGCAGGGCCGCGTTCTTCGCGCCGGAGATCGGGATGACCCCGTGAAGTTCATTCCCGCCTACAATCCTGATGCGATCCATGAGGCCTCTCGAACGGGCTTGGCCCGCCTTTCCAAAAAAATGAAGTGTGTCTGAAGGCGCCTCTTTAGGGGAGACGCCGCGAAATTAGAAGTGCCTTGAACGCATGGCGGCCATTGCCGCCTGCCATTGCGAAAGACCGCCGAACGGCGCCCTCACCGTACTAATCGTCCGATTCGTCCGTTTTTGCGGCAGGCAGGCCGATCGCCTCATCGGGCTGACCGGAGCGGCGCGCGCGCATCTGCTGCTTGCGGCGCTGGAGATTGTCGCGCAGCGTCTTGGCAAGGCGCGCCTTTCTTAAGTCCTGCTCGGTCGTGTCTTTCGGCTTGCGCTTTGCCGGCGCATTCTCCGGCTCGGCCAGCGGGACTTCGCCCTCAGCGCTTTTCTTGTCGTCTGTTTGCATGCTGGATGCATTAGCGCAAAACCAGGGGGTTCGGAAGCCGAAACGGATTTTCTCACAGGACAACAGCGAAAACTTCAAAATGCTGCTTGCGCTCCCCGTCCAGCTATGGCAATAGCCGCCTCGCTTGATGCGGCTTGTCAACGAACCGGCCGCGAGATGCTGCTATAGCTCAGGGGTAGAGCACTCCCTTGGTAAGGGAGAGGCCGAGAGTTCAAATCTCTCTAGCAGCACCATCAACTTTCTCAATAATGTCAATGCAATAGCCTTCATGAAGAAGGCGAGAATGCGCGCCGCAATTTCGGCCCGCATTGCACCGGCATTGCACATTTCTTAAAAAATCGCCGATATTTGCCGTGTCGTTTCGCCGCCCAGCCGTCTTTTTTTTCGTCCGCGCATGGCCGATTGATGCGACCAGGTGCAACGGCAGCAGCACCGGTCGGCGGCCAGAAAGGCGCAAAGTCTCGACGCTCACCAATCGGGAGTGCCCGATGGACTTACAACCCATCACTGCCCGCCATCGCTGGCAACGAACAATCGGCGCCTGTCGACGCGCCCATATCGCCACGCTAGAGCAGCCGCGCGATGGCCGAAACCGCAGACAAGCCCGCAAATCTTCAAGCGCGTCTACATTCACGCGCGCGGCTCACCCGTTACTTCGACGTGACAGAGCGAGCGATCGGCAAAATTATCAGGCACACGAAATGGCTGCGCATGAGAAGCACGGGAAGCCAGGCGATCTACAGCATCCTGGAATTCAATCTCATGGACGAAGGTGACGGCCGGCGCAAATACAGCCGGGCGACACGCTGCACAATACAACGCCAGCCCGACCGACGACACCAACGAGTAAGCGCCAGGCGCTAAGATCTGGGGTGGGGGCTATTTCCGCGCCAGTATCATCACCAGCACGATAAAACCTATTACGAACCACCACCAAGGGAAGCCTGCGCCTTTGCTTTTATTTTGGCTGGGCGGCGCAGGCTGGGCCGATGGCTGCCGTAGGGTGGTACCAGGAGGAGAGTTTGTTCGCTGAGCGGGTCTATTGGTCGCAGTCTGCCCCGGGACGGATTTAGTCGCTATCGACGCTAGTATCGCCTGATTTCGAGAGCTAGCCGATCCCGTATTGCTTGAAGTCGAAGGAGGGGTTCGTGAGGTTGGCGGCGCCTTGCCCGTGGTAATTGAATCCAAAATTGCCTGATTTCCAACTTGCCGATATGGAACGGCAGCATTTCCCTTTGGACTTGCTAGGCGGTGTTTGGCTTCCGTTTCAGTGATCTTACGCAGCTGACTATTGGACGTGACCGTGATTGACAGAGAGGTTCCGTAGCGCGTGCTGGTATAAGGCGGATCGACAAGTCCCTGCACGCTAAGCCATGTACCGACCCATGATTGTGTTGGGGCGGATGCAAGCTTCTTTAGTCCCTCACTCCAGATATTGACTCGTACACCCTGCTTGGACTCGTTGAAAAAGATAAAGCAGTAAGGGGTTCCGTACTTGGTTTTGGCAGCATGGACTTTGGTTATGCGGCCGACAAGCTCGATCTTGTTACCAACCTGCGCCAGCATTGCTGTATAGGATTCGCCGTCCACCACGTCGAAAGCGCCGACATAGGAAGCCGCTGCGGCGGCTCTGGTCTGAGAAACTGGCCGCGCCGCCAGTATGATATTTGGTATGTTTCTACCATTCCTAAAATCTTCCAGCGATGGCACTTTAGAAATGTCGGAGAGGCAGATTTTCGCAAGGCTCTCGGCTTGAGCCGTCAAGCTGGGAATTGCCTTCAAGTCTGCAAAGGCCGTAGACTTAACTGGATCAAGAAAATCGTTCGCTGTGAGAATTATATTCTCGCCGTTAGAATGCTTTGCGAACAGCTTGGGATCATTCATTAGAGCCCGTAGGCTCAGATCAATCACGATGAACGAAAACCGATCCATGTCGGGACCGAAGTCAGTACTCGTACGCTTCGGGTGTTGAAAATGTTTGTGCCCAAGCTCCGTGCCTTGCCCTCGCGCCATGGCTGGCACGTAAAGCCCGTCATAATCGATCAGTTTAACGTCTTTGCCGACGAGCACGTTTCCGTTCTGTAGATCACCATGAGCGATGCCCTTGGAGCGGAGAAACTGCTCAAGCTTATCAAACTCGCCAGCCAGCCACGTTAGCTTGGTTTTGTCCTTGTAGTTGTCCTCAAGATACGAGCCGAGTGTATCACCTTCGACCCAATCCATTTTGACGATGGGGTATTTCGCCCCGTTCACCATCACGCCGCTGGGCTGGTACTCGAACCCAATGAAATAAGGTGCAGTCAGTCCCGTGAGGGCTTTGGCAACATCTGCGTAACGCGTCTCTAGTCCTTTGGCCTCCTTATGGAAGCAACGGATGGCGTACTTTTTGCCGCTCGCTGTCGCACTGTATGTAAGCGCAAAGCCACCACCCAAAGCGACTGGCAGCCCCATGCCATTGACTGCTATTTTTGCTGTCTTCAGAGCGGCGTCCGAAAAGGCCGTATTTGGATGTTGGACCGCATCATTGTATTGGTCCATCGTAGGATATGCAGACACACTCAACCCCAACCAAGGACCAGTAGCGTGCTATCGTCGCGGCGCATCACACCGTCTGCGCGGGCAATCTCGACTATTTCTACAAACTCGTCCCTTGATCCAAGAGAACGCAATACTGGCAACCGTTCTTCACTGTTGGCGAGCAACCATGCACCCAACGCATCGGTCATGCAGTAGATTCTTGCCTTTGGATTGCGATCCAAACGCCAATAGGCGGTAGGCAAAGCGGCTAACAGCGCCGAGTTTCTGTCTGGTATTGTGGACAGCAAAAGCGGGTTGGCTCTGAATTGCTCAGCTTCCGTATAGGGAAAGCTCGCACGAAGCTCTTCGCCATCGTCTAGTACAACGACTGTATCTCCAACACCTAATATGTTCAGCCCTTGGTGGTCGTCATCGAAGACTAGCGCCAATAGCGTGGCGAAACTACCACGGTCGTAGGAGGCTTGGGCGCTCCAAGACATTTGCTCTCTATCAAACGCATTCTCGTATGACGCAATTGCTTGACGCAGCCATTCCTCGTCGATGGAAGGTTTGCGGAGAAATTTCGTAACAAGTACTTTTGCCCAGCGCCGTGACGAGAACGATTCAGACGCCCCGTCACTCAGGACGTACGTCCGTCGTTGCCTTGAGACTGCCGAGGCGTCCTCGTTTAGGTCTGGTTCTGACTGCTGTTTCGCAACTGTCCAGCGGTGTAATGGGAGCATGAGTTTAGCGCAGATTGCTTGCGCGTGTGCCGATGTCGAAGAAGTCTACGATTGCTTCGTAGCCTGCTTTGTAGCCGAAAAAGCGGGATTCGCTGCTGACACTTTCGTAGCCTTTGTCTTTAGCGGGGGCGATAAGGTGCGCTGGGAACGGGCTAGACATGTTCAGCAGAAGCCGTCCGTAGTCATCCAACCCAGCATCGGAAGATGGGAACACAACCGGCTGACCGCCTGCTGCAGAGATATGTAGATTGAAGAGTAGGCACTGGCCATCGTTCGTAGAAAGCTGCCGTAGGGCATCCGCGATGCTCGACGGATCACCGTCTGTAGATTGCCCGTCAGTTACATGAATAATCGTCGGCGGATAGCAGTCTGGATGGGCGTCGCACCATTCCACAAGTGCTTCCGCCGCAGTGCGCATTGCTGCACTCATTGGTGTTCCGCCTGCGCTGGTAGGCTCGAACCAAACAGGAAACTTTGTCTTCTGATCGACAAGCCCGCCCGCTCCGTCAGGAACGCGCTTCGTGCGCTCTTCAATCCGCAGCGGGTTTGCCTCGATGTCAGAAAGCGGATGTAGAATTCGGCCTGACAAGGCCCCAGCAAATCCGGACTTTACAGTATCGCCACCATACCCGATGACGCCAACATCGAAGTAGTTGCGGACGCCTTCTGACCGCGTGCATCGTATGACCAATTGGTACAGCGTCTTATTCAGAACGTCCGCAACGAATTGCGCTTTTGTCTGCTCCGTCTCCATGCGCTCGTCCATCGACCCCGATTGATCGATGACAAATAGGAAAGCTGATGGACTGGTACGGCTAATTTCAGCGGAATACATAATGCCCCCTCGAAAAAGTCGATGCCTTTTCTACACATCGGGTGGGCGTGTGCCAATAGGTGTAGCTTCATTCTTACAAGCTAGGAGTTGAATCCTGTTGCAACGTATCCCCTCATCGTTTTACCTGTCGTGAGCACCAACTGAGTGAGACCGCATGTCCTTTCCTGCAACAGTATTCCACGTTCTAATTGCTTCGCCATCTGATGTACCTCAGGAACGACTGGCCATTGCCGATTGCCTGCACGCTTGGAATGCACTTCATTCCAAAGATACGGGAAAAGTCTTGTTGCCGGTAATGTGGGAGTCACACAGCGCGCCTTCGATGAACGACAGGGCGCAAGAGGTAATCAATGACCAGCTTGTCCGCTCTTGCGACATGATAATTGGCGTGTTTTGGAAGAGACTAGGCTCACCTACTGGTAAAGCAAAAAGCGGGACGGTCGAGGAAATAAATTGGTTCCTCAAAAATAAGAAACCTGCCATGCTCTATTTTTCCAAGGCGCGGGTCGACCCTGACGAATTAGACATAAAACAGTGGGAAGAGCTGAAGACTTTC
The DNA here is from genome assembly GCF_002002725.1 of Sinorhizobium sp. A49. GTDB lineage: Bacteria > Pseudomonadota > Alphaproteobacteria > Rhizobiales > Rhizobiaceae > Ensifer. Next base: position 271,973 of record NZ_MUNW01000064.1, read on the forward strand.
AAGCAAACTCTTCTGTCGAAGGGCCTATTGGAGCAGTATGAATCTTTAAGTGAGCTTAGCCAAAAGTTAACTAGGCAAATAACTATTACCATGCGTGAGATTAGCGTTACATCGTTTATAGATAACAAAGCCGTCAAAAGAGCAATTGAAGCAGAAGAATCTCCACCTGCAACCGATGATTCGGAAATATATCTCGAAGATTACACTGATAAATCGTTCATAGTTGTTGGCAACACAATATCTCACAAGGACACTTTAAAGGATGTCGGCGGAAGCTGGATAAAAACAAAACGAGGCTTTCATGCGTGGTGTTTTTCGAAAAGAAAAACTGAAAAAGTTGCTGAGGTGCTCGGAGTTTCCGCCGAGCTGCGCTCTGCGCCCATCTGAGTTATGGGCGGGCAATCGATTCTGCGAGATTTGCTAGCCACCTGCCGCCTATGTTTAGAAAAATTTCTGGCATTTGCATTATGCACGCGAGCATCCGCACCTTTGAATACTGCGATTAGACGATGGGGCGACGGGTGTCCGATAAACTAATATCTATAGTTGAGCGGTATTTTGCTCGCTTGCGTGATGAACGCGGGCTCGGGGCCGGTACTAAAGAGCGTTCCTACTACCCAGCCTTAGCGGACCTGCTGAACTCCGTTGGCCAGGAATTGAAGCCGAGAGTCCTGTGTTTATCTGATCTCGCAAATTCTGGCGCTGGCCATCCGGACTTCGGTCTTTATGCGGCAAATCAGGTGCAGAAGGGCGAGCCGCGAAAGGGTCAACAGCCCGAACGCGGCGTGATCGAATTGAAAGGGGTGGCTGACGACACGTGGCTTACAGCCGACACAAAGCAGGTCAGTAAGTATTTCGGCGCGTACCGGCTCGTTATCGTTTCGAACTTGCGGGATTTCCTGATTATCGGAGAGGGACCCAACGGCGAGGCGGCAAAGCAGGAAGGCTTCCGCCTTGCGCCGAATGCCAAGGCATTCTGGGAAATGGTGTCGACCCCGCGAAAATCTGCAGAGATTGTCGGTCGTGCCTTCGGGGAGTATCTGAAGCGAACCCTTACTCAATCTGTCTCCTTGCGCCAACCGAAGGACGTCGCGTGGTTCCTCGCCTCCTACGCGCGTGATGCCTTGCAACGAGTGGATGAAGCGGGTGACCTTCCCGCACTCGCCAACGTTCGGGCTTCGCTCGAACAAGCATTGGGAGTTACCTTCGAGGCTGAAAAAGGCAACCATTTCTTTCGCTCAACTCTGGTGCAAACCCTCTTCTACGGCATTTTTTCCGCTTGGGTGCTATGGGCGCGCGAAGAGCCTCGAACCTCTCCAAAATTCGATTGGAAGCTCGCAACATGGCATCTTACCGTGCCGTTTATCCGAACACTTTTCCAGCAGATCGCTAGCCCGGCGCATTTGCAGCCTTTGCATCTTGTCGAGGTTCTGGACTGGACGGCCGCCACGCTCAACCGTGTTGATACAACCGAGTTCTTCGCGCGATTTAACGATGCGGACGCCGTGCAATTCTTCTATGAGCCCTTCCTTGAAGCCTTCGATCCAGAACTACGCAAGGAATTGGGGGTGTGGTACACACCGAATGAGGTGGTTACGTACATGGTCGCCCGCGTCGACAAGGCGTTGCGTGAGGATCTCGGCATAGAGGACGGCCTTGCTTCTGAACGGGTCTATGTGCTCGACCCTTGCTGTGGCACTGGCGCTTTTCTCGGTGCGGTGCTCAAGCGCATGGAGGCAAGCTTTGACGCCAAGGGGCTCGGTGGGCTCAAAGGCCAGATGGTGAAGCAGGCGGCGCTTACGCGTGTCTTCGGTTTCGAAATCATGCCCGCGCCTTTTGTTGTGGCTCATCTACAGGTTGGCCTCACCTTACAGGGCATGGGCGCTACACTCGATGGCACCACCGATCGAGCCGGAATATTCCTGACAAACGCGCTCACGGGCTGGGAGCCGCATGTGACGAAGCCACTTCCCTTCCCCGAACTGGAGGAGGAACGCTCGCGCGCCGACAAGGTGAAGCAGGGTGCCCCTATTCTCGTAATTATTGGCAACCCGCCTTACAACGGCTTTGCTGGAGTGAACGAAGGTAAGGAGGAGCGCGCGCTAACCGACGCTTACAAGCGGCCGAAAAAGGTGCGCAAGCCTGAAGGACAGGGGTTAAATGATCTCTATGTCCGTTTCTTCCGGATGGCAGAGCGCCGCATCGTCCAGACGATGATGCTTGAGAAACAGGATCTCCTCGATGATCCTACCCCAACGTGGGCCGACGGTGGAGAGGGTATAGTCTGCTTTATTTCGAATTATTCTTGGCTCGATGGTCTCTCTTTCACCGCTATGCGCGAACGGTATCTGGAAGCCTACGATGCGATCCGGATCGATTGCCTGAACGGCGACAAATATAAGACCGGCAAAACTACGCCGGATGGCGCGCCTGATCCTTCTATCTTTTCGACCGAGCATAACCGTGAGGGCATTCAGGTTGGCACCGCTATCGCAACCATGATCCGCAAGGAGAAGCATTCCCCTCCAGAAACTGTACAGTTTCGGCACCTTTGGGGCGCAAACAAGCGGCAGGAGCTTTTGGCAACGGCTGAAGCTGACACCGCAACGCTCTACCAAACCTTTACGCCTCCACTGGAGCTTGGTTATCCGTTTGCTAGCGCAACGTTGGATTTGGGATATTTCGATTGGCCCCGGCTTTATGACTTGATGCCTTTCTTCTTCCCAGGCGTTCAGACAAAGCGCGACAGCTTCCTGGTTGATATTGACAAAAACAAACTCGTCTCGCGCCTTGAAAAATACTTTGACCCCAAGGTGTCAGACGCGGAAATTGCCCAAGAGTTCCCCGAGATATGGCACGCAACTAAGCGATATCAGCCAATTGAAACGCGAGAGATACTCAAACAGCGCGGCATAATACCGGAGAATTTCGTTAGCCACGCCTATAGACCTTTTGACGTTAGATGGATTTACTGGGAGCCTGAGACCAAGCTCCTCGGAGAGAAAAGCGCTGAATACTGGCCTAACGCATGGCAAGGGAACTTGAGTATTTGCGCTCAGCAAAAATCGCGGTCAGAATGGCAATCTACGCAACTAATACACAGCCTCGGCTGCCTAGATCTGATTGACCGTGGCGCAAGCATATTTCCAAAAAATATAATTGAAGTTGGGGATTTCGAACATAGATACAACTTATCTAAACCAATAGAAACATTTTTTAGTAACTTGTCAGTACATCCAGATAATCTGTTTTCTCATGTAATATCCGTATTACATGCGCCTGAATATCGAACAGATCACGGAGATGCACTCCGAATGGATTGGCCGCGCGTACCGATCCCTGGCGATGCCGACCTTCTCAGGCGCTCCGCTGGCCTCGGCGAAGCGCTGAGCCTCCTTCTAAACCCAGAAGCGGCCGCGCCAGGTATTTCCACCGGCGTGTTACGGTCGGGCCTGCGCATTATGGGCCTACCTGCCACGTGCAGTGGCGAGGCGTTGGGCGCGGCCGACCTCACGTTGACCGCCGGTTGGGGCTCCACACAGAAATCGGAGGGCCGGGCCATCGTCATGCCTGGTCGCGGACTGACGCAAGTACGCGACTACACGCCCGCAGAGCGAGTGGCCCTGGATGCCGAAGCACAGACTCTCGGAATGACGCTCGATGCACTCTTGACGCTGATCGGAACGCGTACGCTCGATGTGCACCTTAACGCCAACGCCTATTGGTCGAATGTGCCGGAAAAGGTCTGGGGTTATGCGCTTGGCGGCTATCAGGTTATCAAGAAATGGCTGAGCTATCGTGAACAGAGTGTGCTTGGGCGGCCGTTGAAACTCGATGAGGCGCTCTACGTCTCCCAGATGGTCCGTCGTGTCGCTGCGATCCTGATAATGGGACCGGAGCTTGATGCGAACTACCGCGCGTCCGCTGCCGATGCTCAGAGCTATGAGGCACTTGGCCTTTCCCGTGACGCTGCTCGCGAACGTAAGGGGGCGAAGGAGAAGAAGCGTGGCCTCTCGAACCGCCTCACACCTGCAATGAAGGCGAACCGCAAGGATGTAAAAAAGCAAAACGGAAGTTGAAACCACCATCATCACGACCCCGCCTTCGCCCGCGCGATCCCTTCCATTCGACGTTCCTCCCGGATCCCGTTTCAAACTCAGCGATCATCGCCAGAATCCCCAGGACAAACTTGCCCGTACGGCTTGAGGTATCGACCGCCGCACCATCCAGCACCTCGAAGGTAATTCCTTTTCCATCCAACTTTGAAATGATGCCGTACAGGTCCCTTGTCGATCTCGCCAGGCGGTCGAGATTCGTAATAATGAGCGAGTCGCCTTCCCTGCGACCCTAACCGTTGCGCGGCCAGCATCCCCTAGCGAACCCCGTGTTTCCGTGCCGGAGGAGCAACCGGCCGAAAGCGAGGCGATACCCACTACCGTAGAGGCATCCCTACCCCGCCGGGCTTTGCTACAACGGCCGATCGAGCGGGGAGCGCGGCCGGGATTCACATTGGGCGTCATCCCTGCAAGAATCGTCGCCCGGCACGAAGGGAGCGCGTGGGCGCATGGACTACGAAACGCTGACATACGACCAGGCGGCGCAACGCCTGCCGATTACCGAACGAAGCGCAATGCGCATTGCCGCGCCACAATTGGCGACGCTGGAAAGGACCAGATCAGCGCACGTTGATCGCCGCTCCACGTGTCGAACTGGAGTGCTCCCGCGACGGCCGCAACCGCAGCGCCCGCAGAAATCATGAAGGAGAAGGATGATGACGGCAGAGACCAGCAGCCACGAAAGCCGGCCTGAAAGCCTCATGCGCATTTACATGTCACGCGCGCAACTGGCGAAACACTTCAACATGACGGAAAGGGCGATCAGTAAGATCATCAAGCGCAAGAAATGGCGCAAGATGAAACACATGGGAAGCCAGGCGATCTATAGCATCCTCAAATCTGATCTCTTGGACGAAGGCGACGGCCGGCGCAAATATGGCCAGGTCACACGCTCCGCACGCAACGACGGTAACTCGAACGGCAACGCCAGCTAATAAAGCCTCTATGGCCCCGACCGCTCATCACTTTTGTCTCGTCTTGGCTAGGGCTTGGGCTTGGGCTCGCCAAACAGCGAAACGAGGATCGTGCCAACGAGTACCGCAAGGACGATCACGATGATCATTGCGATCACAGACGAGAGATCCCTGGCTTCCGGATGCTGCTTCACGGTAAGCGCACATTTCCATGCGCCTTTTCGCGTTGAGCTCTCTGCCGCATGAAGTGTCCACTTGAGATAGGTGGACACCAAATATGAGTGACGAAGATCAGAAACTACGAGTGCGGTTGGTGGGGCGTGATGGGCGACGCCGCGAATGTTCCTAGCCAACCAAGCCACCCAAGGGCGGCGTTTCGTTTCATGGAATTGTACCTAGAGTTTCGGGTTGGCGCATAATAGGCGAGCGCCCACCGAGCCCGTTACAAAATCGCTTGGCCCGCCCGGCTTGTTCGCCGCGCCCTGGCAAGCACAATTGGAGTTATACACGAAGGCGAAACAATGCCGGCAAAGAACCAATAGGCGACAGGCCGCATATCGACAACCACCGACGGCCACACGCACGACGACCCCTCAAAGAACTGGCGCAACCGTTCGATTGCCCCCCTCCCCCTCCTGGATAAGGGTCTAGGCACCACTTAAGGCCAAGCCAGCCGGCCGAAAGGCGACTTTAGTGATGACCGAGAGATTTAGACGGTTCCAGGCACTTGCAGGCTTGAAATCTGCTGGACCTAGCCGCGCCCTTATTCCCTTTATTGTAAACCAACCGACTTCCGCAGCGGCGCGAAGCGCCGACCAGGAAGGCGGAAAAAAGAACGCGCGCGCGAAAAAATCGGCTGCAAGCGATTTTTCTTGCGACCGATGACGATTTGAGCGATGGAAAAACAGCGCATACAGGCACTTTTGCCTGATTGCCCTCCCTCTTCATAAATACATAGCGAGACCTTTTTTGGGATTTGGTGGATGCGGGCGCCAAAACCCGTCATAACCGCATGATTTCATGCGGTTTTACCGCATCCACCGCCGGTGGATGCACGGTGGATGCGGTGGATGCGACTTTGACCTTTTACGCGTCACCGCACGTCACAGCCCCCCAGCCTTCCTTACAAACCGCCAATTGCGTGGATGCGAGACGTGCAGCGCCGACATTTTGCGACAGAGATAGACAAAATGCAGCGAAAACCGCTCATCCCCCCCAAATCACGCACCACTAGGACGCGACCAACGCAACCCGTCAAGCCCCGCCGAACTGGCCGAAATGAGCAAAGCAAGATCCGCCCGAAACTCGTTTCGCGACAATTCAGGCCATTGGTAGACTTAGCGCGCCGCTCCCATCCCGCCTTGGTCACAACGCGACAAATGCGACGGCCGGCGCAAGCCAGGATCATCAAGGCGGGAAAAGCAGAGAGCGGCGAGCGCCAGGCGAAAGCCAAACCAGGCGGCCAGGTGAGGCGAGACCAGGCGCCACAACAAACGGAATCGGCCGCAGCGGCTTTTGCTACGGCCGATCCTCACGACGGACAATTGCGAGCGACAGCGCCGCCGCTCAATCCACCCCGTACAGTGCCACCAGGTCAACGCGCACCATGCGGTAAGGCTGGCCGGATTTAGCCAGCTTCTTAGGCGTCAGCATCTCGAAGCGCCACTTGTTGCCGTCCCGCTGGCCGGTCACAATGCCCTTATCCCGCAGCACCGCCTTAATCACTTCCCGGTCATAGCCGCCATCTTTCAGCGCATCAAAAAGAACATCGGCCGGGATCCACAGAAAGCGCGGATTGGGCGCCTTGCCGTCAACATGCAATGCTTCCGATATCTGGTAAGATCCATCAGGCCCACCAGCGTCCACACCCAAGGCCGTACCCTCTCTGTTGAAATAGTCGGCCTGGAGAAACCCTTTGCACGCCGGCCTATGCACGAGATCAACCGGCTTGCCGTCATAGTCCAATGGCCCGAATGACCGCATTTCCGTCGCCACGAACACCCGCAGCCGGCGCAGGATTTCGCGATGATCGCGCACGCCCATACCGTCCCGTTGTTCAATCCAAAGCTCCAGGAAGTGAAAAGGCACATCAACCACCTTCATTCCGTTTGCGCAGCGCGACACATGGCCGCGATCACGCGGCAACACGCCGGCCGCAAACGCCACCTCCAGCGCCACCGCAGCCACCGCGAAGCTCATCGCCGCGCGGCGAATGTTGCCGCTGTCATAGCTTTCATCGAAGGCCAGGCGCTTGAGGTAGTCCGCCGCCACCTCGTCCCGCCGCGCCCGCAAGTCGTCGGCATCGAGCCGTGACAGATGATCAACGAACGCCGGATAGGCCGTGCCGTATTGCCGGCGAAGGTGAAGCCCCACGACGCAGTAAAGCGCATTACCACCGTCCAACAGGTCAAGCCCCTGGCGATTGCCGTCACTGCGCAATCGGCTGCGCAGCTTGAGCGTCAACAACCGCGCTTCTTGCCCCGCTTGCAACACGAAATCACCGCGCGCCGCCATGTCGGCCGGCGACACCTCACCCGACATTTGCGCAATCGACTTCCACGAAATCAGCTCGCGCAGCGCGTCGGCGTCGGCGTCAACGCGATCCGGCGAAACCCCTTTCGCGTGTCCATAAGTCACGAAAGCAAGCGCGGCTTCCGCCTTCTTGCCGCCCTGTTTTTCCTCGTAAAGCAACGGATGATCGGAGAACGCCCCGGCGCGACGATAAAACGCCGCCTCACTTGTGTCGGCCGAGAACACGCACCGTTGCGGATCACCGACCAGGGTCGCAGCTATGTTGACGATCATCGATTTACCCTGACCGCTTTCGCCGGACCACAACACCCCGAAATTGTCTTGATCGATCAGCCGCAGGATACAGGAAGCGAAGGCAAAGCCGAGCGCCATAGCGGCATGAGGATGTTTGAGAGCCGGCCGCGCCACCAGCTCACGCCATTCCGCAAGCGTGCCACTCGGCCGGAAATCCTCAACATCACCGAATTGCGTTTCGATCAGCTCATAACGTTCCGGTGTTTTCGGCCCGATATACTGCCCCGCGATCGTCATGAATCCGCGCTGGCCGCCACCAAGATCGATATAACCGCCCTGGCCGACATCGATCAGTCGCGGCGCGTGCCAGGTGCGCAACAACGTCTTGAGATCGGGCAGACGAGCCGAATTGATGTTGATATCCAGCCCCGCAAAAGTGCGTTCGGTCGATACCATCAAATCCTCAATCGACAGCACATGACGCCGCCCATCGTACTTGATCACCAGCCGAGCCTTTTTCCCGCGCCGGTTTATCAAGCGTCCGATCACTTCAAAATATGAGCAAAGAAACGCCGTCTCTTCCGGCCCGTCATCGTCGCCGCCGCCGCCGCTATCGCCACCAGGACCACTACCGCCGCCGTTGCCAGAACCCCCGCCGCCTGTGTCATCACCGGCCTTGCGTTTAGGCTTGAGCTTCACCCGGATTTCCTTATGCACATGGTAACGGCCGAGCCGATCACGGCGATGCCGCTCCAAAAGGACGAACCGACCGAAAAGCGGTGTAGAGACCGCTACAGCGTCATCAGCACTTTCGCCGCCCGCCATATCGTCCGCGCCATCGAAATCGCGTCCTTGCCCCGCCCTGGCCGGCGCCGCAGCCTTTAGGGCGTCTACGATCGCTTGCGGTTGACCGGCAAGAACCGCGTCGTTTGCATCCTTGAACGCCTGGCCGGCTTTGGAACGGTCGCGGAAATCGTCAGGGAAGCGACCGACAGGCGGCGGCGCCACCCATACCTCATGCCCCGCATCCGCCATACGGGCCGCAGCCTTGCGCCCCATCGCTTCCTCATGGCCGGCATCGCACAAGAAGACGAAGGAACGGCCAGGCACCACCGGCCAGAAATGACCACCGAAAGAGACCGCTGTTGTCGCCCATACCGCATAACTGGACGATGCGCCGCCGATCGCTTGCCAGATAGCCAGCGCATCCTCTTGCCCATCGACCAAGATCACCCGCTTAGCGTCGTGTGGACCGACCATCACCACGGCCCCGCTTTTCGGGCCGCTTCCGACCGTCTTGACCGGCTTGCCGCCATTGCCAGGCGCCCGCGTCACCAACAGTTGGCCCACCTTATCGCCATGCTTGACGAAACGTCGGATCTGAAACGCCACCACCTCGCCCGTTGCGACCGAGCGCATGGCATAGACCAGCGAATGTTGCGGCCGCGCCTTTTCCGAGTGCGAGAGGCGCCAATCGGGGATGACGCGCGCCACGTCGTCAGGGATCAAGGCCAGATCGAGACCGCGTTTTTCTTTCAAGAAGAGAACGGCAAAGGGATCATCGCGCCAGGGTATCGCCGTCGCCCAGGCTTGCCGGCATTCGTCCGAAGTGCGGCTTAGGTTTGGTTCGATCGCATCTTGTGCCGGATTATCCGCCCCGCCCACGATCTCAACCTCCAGCACGACATGCTTCGCGCGCTCAAAATCATCCGCGCCAGCCATGCGGCTTCTCCCATCCCGCCAAGGCCATTGCGATTTCGATCGCCTGGCGCTTGTTCAAATTGGCAATATGCATAATAAAATCAACGAGATCGCCGCCATCGCCGCCACCCCACACACCGCCTGGCCCGTCGCCCGCAAAATCCCTCCATCGCCCATCGTACGGATAAACCACAAAACTCCGCTTTTTCAGCCGGCCGCTCGCGTCCGTATCGCGCCCAACATAGAAACCGCGACCGACCTTTTCCGTCGTATAGCCGTAGCGCTCGACAAAGTGTTGTATCGAACGCCCGCAATCACGCGACAACGCCCTGAAATCCAGGCGTTCAGAAAACCCGCGCCCCTTATCGCTCATGGCGATTTCCTCCAGCGCTTTCCGTCTCAGACACCCGGAAAAGCTCAGGATCACAAAGCCCGATCGCGGAAACCGCCGCATCGGAAAACAGCCGCAGCGCGGTTAAGTCATCAAAGGAAAGAACCGGATCAAAGCACCGCTTGCCGCACTTATCACGCCAGATGACGCCGTCCGTGCGCACAAGGGGCTTGGTCGGCAATGCAACGGACGCAAGGCCAGTGCGGCTCACGAAGCAACCACAGCCGAACAGCGTCACGCCCCAGTCAACAACGCGCAGATCGGCATAACCGCAAAGCGCACCGGACACGACAGGTTTTAGTTTGAGGCAAACGGCGATCATCGCTCCCCCTCCCCGCCGTTCCCGCTGTCATCCGACGTAAAACCGCCGCCGCCACCGTCGGCAACCGGCTTATCGTCCGCGATTGCGCATAAGGGGAGATCATAAAAGGGCTTTTTACTGGCTAGCGCATGGATGCACCATTCCAACTCCCTCATGCTGAAACGGCGGGTTTCAAGCACACCCTTATAACGATGCTGGATCGCCTCCAGCAGAAACACACGATCGTCAAAGGTGTGACGGCGGAAGCGAGGCCCATCACGAAACCAGACGACGTCAGATGGAACATGAAGGGAGAAAACGTAGTGCGCGCTAAGGTACGGTAGCACCTGATTAATGGTAAGTTGTTCAGCCATGAGAGGCTTCCTTATTGAAAGGCGCCCCGCGTGATGGTTATATGGCCCTGTCTATAGAGCCGGATATAACCAAGCACACCGATCACGCCTGGTTTGTTTCACCGGAACCCCTGGCGACCGGCGTCAGGGGTTTTCGTTTGCCGAGATGGCAACCGCTATTCCGTGAGATCCATCAATTGCGCGATGGAAACGCCCCGCGAACCTTCCCCTGCCGCGTCCGGTCGGTCACGCCCTAGCCGTCCCCAGCCTTAAAACAGGCGCCCACTTCATACCGAGCTAGCCGGCTCGTGCGTCGAGCAACTCACGCCGCCCGCTTGCGCCTGGCTTCACCAATCCCAGGCATGGCCGGCGCTTTCGCCGCCCCGATGGCGACCGGCAACTCTCGCTCTCGGCTGATGCAAAGCCTACGCCCGAAACCCGCGCGACGACAAGCGCGCGCGATCGAACGCCGACGAACCGACCTTCTCGCCTGGACGCGGCTCGATGGCGGCTTTCATCGCCTCACGAAGATGCGCGCCGAGATAGAGCGGCCGAGCGCCCTCATGGAAGCGTGAGACAGTCGGGCCAATGCCGGCCAGGCGCCAACGCTCTAGCGTCTTGATGGAGCAGCGAAACAGGTCGGCCACTTCGGATTGAGTGTAATATTGATCGTCAATAACCATCCAGACCTGCACGCGATAGGCAGGAAGGGAAGGATCGTCGGTAGCGCTGGCCGAGATCGGCTTTTCCAGCTTTACCCCGGCAGGCTCGGGCCAGGGGTTTACATACGGCGCACCCGGATAGTTTTCGGCTGGAGCGGTGTTTTCCGTAGCGAGTCGCGGGACCGTTATTTTCTTTCGAGCCATGGGGCGTCTCCTTTTGTGCGAAAGAGACCCCTCATTATTGGCATGCCTTCTGCCGATTCAAGAGCGTCAAAACGGCAACTTAGTGTGTTGATTTTATTGGCAGCATTTCAAAAGCAGGTGCAAAGGCGATCAGTATTGCAATCGCAAATAGGCGCGTATCCGTCGAATAGATCTCACGCAATCGGTCGAACAAATGGAGCGAAGTCGGATCGTCCGACGCCCGCAGCCACTTGCGCCAGCGAAGCAAGTCGTCACCTTTGATCGCCCCGCCGATCTGGAGGATGTGTTGGCGCACATAGCTACGCGCGGAAACAGGCTTCTCCCCTCTCGGAATCAGCCCATCGACCGCAAGAACAGCGACCACACGCCGGAAGCGCTCGTGATAGGTCAATCGATTGGCTCCAGCCCCAACCGGAAGGGAATAGGCATCGCGCAAATCCCGCAACGCCCGATCGGCCAGCGCATCCTGAAATTCCTTCGGCGCCGTCGCGACCGCAGCCGCGATTTGTCGCGCTCCATTCGCCGCTTTCAGAAACCGATGGTCAGAGTTGTTCACGCGACCACCGCCTTGACGTGCGCCTCATAGAGCGCTTGCGCCTCAATCCGTCGCTCACTCATCTGCGATTTGTCATAGAGGCTCACCAGGTCGGAGCGCTTATGCGCAATCATCCGCTCAGCCACCGCTTCCTCGACACCCAACTCCGCAAGCGTGGTGCGATAGGTGCGGCGCAAGCCATGCGGCGAGAGATCGGTATTGCCGAACGCCTTGCGCACCGGCTCCAACAGCTTCGACCATCCGCCGATCGGCTTGAGATTACGGCCGGCAAAGATCAACGGACAGCCGGCGATGCGCGGTTGAGCCTTAACCAAGGCCAGGCTTTCCGGCCCAAGATACACCGTATGAGCAACGCCGGTTTTTGTGATCGCGGCCGGAATACGCCAGATCGAGGCCTCAAGATCGACATGCGACCAGCAGATAAGCGCCGTTTCCGTGCGCCGCTGGCCGGTCAACAATAGGAAGCGCAAGAGATCGCGGCCGACTGGCGTCTTGGCCGCAGCCGCAGCCATCCAAAAATCCCGGATCTCGCCTGATGTCGTCATGGTGAATTGCTCGACCCGCTGGCGCTGGCGTTTCGTCGCGCGCTCGCGCCGATAGCCGGCGAGAGGTGACGCCTGCAAATGCCCTTCATTGACTGCCCAGTTCAGGAAGGAAGAGGCGCACTTGCGGAAATATTCGGCCGCGCCAGGCTTGCCGGCAGTCTCCAGCTTTGCCATTGCGCCGGTTACGTCCGCGCGCTTGATGTCAGCCGTGCAATCCTTGAGCTTTGGTTTGAGATAGGCACGCAGCGACCACATGATATCAGTGGTTTTGACGACGCCCCGCGCCTCAAGCGATTGCTCATAGGCGTCAAGGTGCGACTCCAGCCGGTCGGCCACATCAACGCGAATAACCGGATCATCGCCGGCCCGCGCCGTGAGCGCCATTGTGGACGCCCTGGCGCGCGCATCCTTGAGCTTCATCAACGCCGCATCGCCAACGTGAATATACTTGGCCTTCGCGCCGCGCCCCTTGCCTATCCGCGTCCACAGATAGAACGCCCTGGCGCCGCTCGGCTGCACCACCAGGCGAAAGCCAGCGAGCGACGTATCATAGATTTCGTAGCGCTTTTGCCGAGGCGCCGCCCCGTCAACGAGCGCTTGCGTCAACGCCACCTTTTCGGGCGCAATCTTGAGAGCGACAACCCCCTTCGGCACGACGTCCATATCTCGGCCTCACTTTGTTTGACATTGCACCGGCATTGCACGAATTTTGACGCGCAACGTCTGTTGATGACTTTCTATGTCTCACGGAAATCGTTGTTTTTCAAGGAATAATTGCGCATTTGTCGCGTAACGTCGCGAGGTGTCGGGAGCCTCTCACTCTTTTGGTAAGGGAGAGGCCGAGAGTTCAAATCTCTCTAGCAGCACCATTTTTCCTTGTTTGATTACAAGGGCTTGCCGTAAAATCAATGAGTTACAGTTTCGTTTGCTCCAGCACACTGCTACAGCGGAGCCATGAACGACATGCCCTTGCCCCCTCGTCTCACCAAGCGCGGAAACGTCTATTGGTTTCGCTGCTCCATCCCTCGCGACATCAAGAAATCGTACCCTAAAGCCGAGGAGACCTTCTCGCTTGGCACTTCAGACTATCAGGAGGCGCTGAAGAAGTACCGACAGGCCTCCGCAGAGGTCGATGGCCGTTTTGTTGAGCATCGAAGCTGGATGTCCCGGCAACAGAGGCCCTCGCTGCTTGCGCTCACCGATGAGCAGATCAAGGGGGTCGAAGAGGCTTACTACTGGCATCTTCTAGACGAGGACGATGATGTTCGCTCTGACGGTCTCGACGATGCGACGTTTGAGTACTACGCCGAACAAATCGATAGCACGGACGCCGAGAGCCGACACTTGTACGCGCGGGGGCAGGTCGACAGCTTCAGCCTCATGGAGGCCGCAGAGGTATTGTCTTGGGAGAGCATCGACCTCGTATTGGACCCTAATTCGCCCAGCTGGCCCAAACTAGGCAGAGCGATCCTGATCGCGAACGTGAGAGCCGCCACAGCGAAGAAGCAGCGGAATGAAGGAACGCCGGTCGAAACACCCGCGCCGCCCCGCCCTTCCCTGAAACATACATCGCCTGTTGCTTCGGAGATCATGCAAGGATGGGTGGCCGAGAAGAGCCGGGCAAAGGGCGGCTGGACCCCGGCAACGGCCAAGGCCAATCAGCTCTGGGCGGAACGCTTCATCACCATGGCTGGTGATCGACCCATGTCCGAATATAGCAAGGCAGATGCTCGCGAGTTCAAGTCCACCCTGCTGGCGCTCCCACCTAACTGGACGAAGATCAAAGAGCTTGAGAAGCTGTCGATAAAGGAAGCCGGTCAGCGAGCTACCGCCTTGGGCCTGAAACCGATGGCGGGAAAGAACGTCAACAAGGTTCTTGGCTTCGTTCGTGCCTTTTGGAACTGGGCCGAGGCAAACTACGATGCCATCCCCAGCAACCCCTTCGACGGCCTGAATGTCAAAATCAGCGGCAAGGCTCGTGACGAGCGTCAGCCGTTTAAGTCTGCCGAGCTACCCGCGATCTTCAAATCGCCGATCTACACGGGCTGTCAGAGCGTCCGTTATCACAACAGCCCGGGCGATCTTATCCCGGACGACAACGGCATCTACTGGGTGCCTCTGGTCGGTCTATTTACAGGTTGCCGCTCGGGCGAGATCATCCAGCTCCGCACCGAGGACGTGAAGATCGAAGGGGAGATCGCCTACATCGAAGTCACCGACGACGGCGAGGATCTCAACCTCAAGAACAGTGGCTCACACCGCCGCATACCGATTCACAGAACGCTCAAAGAGATTGGCTTCCTTCGTTTCGCCGAACGACAGCGAAAGCTCGGACACAAGCGACTGTTCCCCGACTTCCCGAAAGCCACGGATGGGACTTATTCCACGGCCTATTCGAGGAAGTTCAGTAACCTGCTGAAGGCTATCGGCATCAAGCACAACAAGATTTCGTTCCACAGCTTCCGCCACAGTTTCGAAGACGCTTGCCGGAACAGCCGCATTCCGCTCGACTTCGTCAACGCTCTTCAGGGACACGCTCAACAGGGCATGGCAGGGCGGTATGGAAACGGTCTATATGGTCTGAAACTACTAAATGAAGAAATGCAGAAGCTGACCTACGACGAATTAGATCTATCCCACCTAGCAAACTGACGGGCACTACAGAGATTTTAACTCGGTGGAGAACACTTTATATCGTTGTTTTTATTGATTAATTTCAGCTAACGGTGTGTACCACCCATGTGGTTTGTCCGTCTTTATCGAAGCGGCTCGGCTAACAATTTGTAATTGGCAAATCTCGAATCGGCACTGCTGATGCAATAATGAACCCCATCATGAACACCCCTCGTTGACGAAGCTGATACACGTTTGAAAAATTAACTCGATCTGCACCAACGATTTGGAGGAGTGATTGCTAATGGAGGAAATGAATGTCTGATGGGCCCGCCCGACTGCCACATCTTGGAACAGATAAACGAGACGTGGGCGTTGCGGTACTAAGGGCCGTTGCAGGAAGCGTGCCTCTTGCTGGTGCGGTCCTGTCCGAGTTGGTCACCAACCTCGTCCCCGATCAACGAATGGATCGCCTGGAGAAGTACCTGACAGAACTTGCTCGAAGGCTTGACGAGGTTGCGCAGCCAGACCGCCTGAGGGAATTATTCGACGATCCAACCAATGTGGCGCTGATGGAAGACGGAGCTTACCAGGCAGCGAGGGCGATAACAGGTGAAAGAATCCAACGTATCGTTGATTGCGTGGCCTATGGAATAGCAGCTGGCGAGGTTGATAACTTGCTCAAGCGCCGTGTTCTGACGACGTTAGGTGAGCTAGACGACCAGCATTTGGCGATCCTAAGGGCACACTCCATTCCTTCTTATCGCGCTGTGGACAGGCTGCGGCCCCGACCTGTGGCTACGCTTGGAAGACCTCCGAGCTTGAAGGAGCTTGAGGGTACGATGCTGTGGTACTCTGCCCTGGGAAAACTGGAGAGAATGGCGCTCCTGGACTTCAAGCCGAAATTGAAAGCAATAGAGAACCTATACCCTGTGCCTCAGTACGATAGGGAGGGCCGACTAGAGGGAACCTACCAGATCACAAGCTTCGGTTCACAACTGCTGGTTTCTGCTGGTCTCGCGAGGGAAGGTTAGCTCTCATTGCCTGAACGCCGCAAAGGGAAGATCACGTG
>NZ_MUNW01000012.1 GCF_002002725.1 Sinorhizobium sp. A49
CCGAAGGAAATCATCGACCTCGGCAACGGCCAGAAGCGCGGCATCGACACCCAGGTCTACGATACCTACGAGATCGAGCGCATTGCCGGTGTTGCCTTCGAACTGGCACGCACCCGCAACAACCGCGTCTGCTCGATGGAAAAGCGCAACGTCATGAAGTCGGGCGTGTTGTGGAACCAGGTGGTGACCGAGACCCACAAGGCGAAGTACGCCGACGTTCAGCTCGAGCATATGCTGGCCGATGCCGGCGGCATGCAGTTGGTGCGCCAGCCCAAGCAGTTCGACGTCATCGTCACCGACAACCTGTTCGGCGACATGCTGTCGGACGTGGCGGCGATGCTGACCGGTTCGCTCGGCATGCTGCCTTCCGCTTCGCTCGGCGCACCGGACGCAAATACCGGCAAGCGCAAGGCGCTCTATGAGCCGGTGCATGGCTCGGCCCCCGATATCGCCGGCAAGGGCATCGCCAACCCGATCGCCATGATCGCGTCCTTCGCCATGTGCCTGCGCTACTCCTTCAATCTTACGAAGGAAGCCGACAATCTGGAGAAGGCGATCGCCACCGTGCTCGACAAGGGCATCCGCACCGGCGACATCATGGCCGAAGGCGCACGCCAGGTCGGAACCGTCGA
>NZ_MUNW01000011.1 GCF_002002725.1 Sinorhizobium sp. A49
GCCCAGAGCCAGATCCCCGGGCTCGGCTATACCGTCACCTATGCCGTCGGCAACACCCTGCTGACGATCTGGGGCATGGTGCTTGTGATGATGATGACCTAGTGCGTTTCCAGGGAAATTGCGCAGCGGTTTCCGTCAGGGGATGCGTGAAAACAAAGAGATAGTGCGTTTCTGCGATCTCGTTTGAATGGGAAACGCTCTGCCGGCGCGTCTGCTGTCGCGTCTTTTGAAGTCCGGAACGACGATATCTGAAGCCGGCTATCGAACTGTATCAGTCCCTTGTTGCGACCGGAATTGTAGCACTGAGTGAGAACCGCCGACCGGCGGCTGCGGGCAGCCTATTCGAAACTGAGTTGGGAGCGCGTGATGCCAAACAAGACCGCACATGTTGATCAGTTTCTGCTCGTCCATTCGGGTCGTGCGGACGACTGGCGCGAGATCACGACACTGGCAGACGCCTGGGCCGCCAACCGCGGCGAACGGGCAGCGCTGGAGGCGGCGATCGCCGCAGTCGCGCCGGCGGAGGAGTACCACGCCTATCCGGGTGGACGATTGCTTTCCGCGCTCTCGGAGCGCATCGCCACCAACGATGCT
>NZ_MUNW01000010.1 GCF_002002725.1 Sinorhizobium sp. A49
CATCGAGACTGGCGATCAACTGTTGATTGGGGCTGGTCGAGGCGTGCGTGAAGACCGCCTCGTGGAACTGGGCCTCGACATTGTGGAAATCGACATCCTTGACCAGCAACATGGAGCCCTGCCGGATAGCCGACATCGACTTGTGCGTCGAATTGGTCTGGTAGACCCGAAGGCGGACGAGACGCGGATCGGGGATCAGCCGCGCGGCGAGCAAGGCTTCATCAGAGGGATCCTTGCCGAGCTCGGCGCGCTGCTTTTCAAAGGCACTGACGGACGCCGGGTCGCGCAGCCATTCCTCTATATCCCCCGCGGCACCCATAGCCGTGCGCGGACGCAGGAACGGCGAGAACCGAGCAAATCCGGACCACGCCTCATCCCACAGGAAGATCAGGTCGGGTTTGATGGCAAGGCATTCCTCCATCACACGCCTGACATTGTACATATGCCCGTCGAAGGTGCAGTTGGTGAGATCAAGCAGTTTCAGCCGGTCGAGGCGTCCTTCCGCCCTCAAGGCCAACAGCGCGCGCTTGATGGTGGCGAGCGGCACGGCGC
>NZ_MUNW01000019.1 GCF_002002725.1 Sinorhizobium sp. A49
GCCCGGTTGCCGTTTATGGTGATCGAGAGTGCGTGCTTTACCCAAGATGGGCCCGTAGCTCAGGTGGTTAGAGCGCACGCCTGATAAGCGTGAGGTCGGCAGTTCGAGTCTGCCCGGGCCCACCATTCTTTCGAATGGTTTTTTGTCCTGACGCTGTCGCGATCTTTGATCGCTTCGCTCCGGACGGGCCGCCGAACGATCGGCGACGGGCCTTGCCCTTGCGGCTTTTGGCCGTTTGGGTTGCTGACTGAGTTCACCGAAGCCGACGGCTTGCCGTTGGTGATCGAGACGGTTGGGGCTGTAGCTCAGCTGGGAGAGCACCTGCTTTGCAAGCAGGGGGTCAGCGGTTCGATCCCGCTCAGCTCCACCATTCGATTGGTGTTGAACTGGCGGGAATGAGTATCCTTGGAGAAATAAAAATTTGCATCGCCTCGATGAGGTTGATGCCTGTTCTGATTACATTGTGAAGAGAAGATATGTCTGGAAGCTTCCAGGTGTTGAAGATGGTCGAGAGATCGTTGGAGACGTCCGAGCCCAGTCCTTATGA
>NZ_MUNW01000009.1 GCF_002002725.1 Sinorhizobium sp. A49
CCGAGACGCTGTTCAACCAGCATGTCGGCTACCTGCCGCAGGACGTGGCGCTGATGGACGGCACGGTGTCGGACAACATCTCGCGCTTTGCCGAGGCGCCGAATGCGCGCGCCATCATCCGCGCGGCCAAGGCGGCCGGCATCCACGAGATGATCGTGCACCTGCCGAACGGCTATCAGACCGAACTTGGTCCTCATGGAACCGCACTGTCCGCAGGCCAGCGGCAACGCATTGCCCTGGCTCGTGCACTCTACGGGGATCCTTTTCTTGTGGTGCTCGACGAACCGAACTCCAATCTCGATGCGGAAGGGGAAGAGGCGCTGTGTCAGGCCATCCTCAAGGTGCGCGAGCGCGGCGGCATCGTCGTCATCGTTGCCCACCGCCCAAGCGCGCTGCAGACGGTCGACATGATCGGCCTGGTGCAGGCCGGCCGGCTGGTCGCCTTCGGCCCGAAGGAGGAGATCCTGCCGTCGCAGAAGATGCGGCCGCTGGTGGTGGAGAAGAACCGCAGGGCGGATGCCACCGGCA
>NZ_MUNW01000008.1 GCF_002002725.1 Sinorhizobium sp. A49
TGCCCTTCTTTCACTTGATCGTTCTCATTGCCAATGCTCATCCTTAAGCCGGCGTCCCCTTGGGGACGCGGCAGACCGGGTTACCTTTTACAACCCAATCCAATCCAGATGCCATCGACGTGTTCGATACGGTCGCTTTATTGGAACCACGCCGAGCGGTTCACTTGCGCCATATCTTAAGACCAGCTTCTCGAGATCTGTCCGGTGATGCGCGGTCAGGCAACACCAATCCAACATGAACACCAGAAGGGCACTCACAAGTGAGCACCCAAACAATGATCATGTCTTGAGGACAAGGCTTCCTTCCTACCTCCAGCCCCTCTTCCATATCCGGTCGGCTAGACCTTCAATGGTTTCATAAGGACTGGGCTCGGACGTCTCCAACGATCTTTCGACCATCTTCAACACCTGGAAGCTTCCAGACATATCTTCTCTTCACAATGTAATCAGAACAGGCATCAACCTCATCGAGGCGATGCAAACTTTTATTTCTCCAAGGATATCTCAACCCGAACCGT
>NZ_MUNW01000007.1 GCF_002002725.1 Sinorhizobium sp. A49
CTCTCAAGTCCGCGCAAATTCCAACAGTGGCGCGAGATCATGATTGTCCGCTGCGCGTAGGGCTGCGACGTAGCGGTTTCGCAGTTCGCCTACATCAGCCAGAGTTCCGCCGCCCCAACTGAAACGTTCGCCACCCAGGCGTTCGATTAGAAGGTCGGCTGCTAATCGGGCGTGGCGGCCATTTCCGTTTGGAAAAGGGTGAATGGCGACCAGACGATGGTGAAACCTCATCGCAATCTCATCCGCCGTAAATGTCTGGTGCTCGATCCAATAGCGAACGTCGCTCAATAGGCTCGCGAGCTCCATTCCGATGCGGTAGGCTTGGACGCCGATGTTGCGTTCCGTCATTCGGAAGGCGCCGGCCCATTCCCAGACGTCACCGAGCATCCGCTTGTGCAGCGTTCTCATGAAGTCCTCGCTGAGCATTCGCTCAAGCGGCGCGCGTCGGCGACCCCGCGCCCAGGCCGCGCCCTCGACGATATTCTCCTGCTCCGCTTCGTTGAGATCACGGCGGTG
>NZ_MUNW01000006.1 GCF_002002725.1 Sinorhizobium sp. A49
AGACTTGCCCATTCCATGCCGGGTCATGAAGCCGTCTCCCGGTTTGTCGCCGTCGCATCCGGTGGTCCGCGCGGCTGCCTCCAGCGTTCAAACACCTCGATGACGATCATTCGTCCGCCGCAGCAGGGGCATGGGGGGCGGAAGTCATCCGGTTCGCCCGGTGTGCCGTCATCGATCGGTGTGGCGACGTGCAGAAGTTCGCGCGCGAGCGCGAGGCTGGTCTTGCGGGCTGAGCCGGCGAGCAGGCCGTAGTGCCGGATACGATGGAAGCCACGCGGCAAGAGATGGAGCAGGAAACGGCGGATGAACTCATCGACCGCGAGCGTCATGATCTGCTGCCGGTCGCGGCCGTCGCGGCGGTAGTCCTTGTAGCGGAAGGTGACGCCAGTTTCGTCGAAGGTGATCAGGCGGTGGTTCGAGATTGCGACCCGGTGGGTGTAGCGGGACAGGTAGGCGAGCACTGCCTCCGGCCCCGCGAACGGTGCCTTGGCATAG
>NZ_MUNW01000005.1 GCF_002002725.1 Sinorhizobium sp. A49
CGCCCGCGAAGCCGGTGCCGGTGATGGTCACCGTCATTCCACCTGTCGTCGGGCCGGCTGTCGGCGAAATCGAGGTCACCGTCGGAGCCGCCACGTAGGTGAACTGATCAGCCGCGCTGGTCGAGCTTGTACCGCCCGCGGTCGTGACGCGGATGTCCACCGTGCCGGCCGAGCCGGCCGGCGCCGTGGCTGTGATCTGGGTGTTGCTGTTGACGGTGTAGCCGGTCGCCGCCGTGGCGCCGAACGTCACCGCCGTTGCGCCCGCGAAGCCGGTGCCGGTGATGGTCACCGTCATTCCACCTGTCGTCGGGCCGGCTGTCGGCGAAATCGAGGTCACCGTCGGAGCCGCCACGTAGGTGAACTGATCAGGCGCGCTGCAGACG
>NZ_MUNW01000042.1 GCF_002002725.1 Sinorhizobium sp. A49
GTCGACATGATCGGCCTGGTGCAGGCCGGCCGGCTGGTCGCCTTCGGCCCGAAGGAGGAGATCCTGCCGTCGCAGAAGATGCGGCCGCTGGTGGTGGAGAAGAACCGCAGGGCGGATGCCACCGGCATGGGACAGGCAATGGGCCAGCCGCAACGGGTGCCGGCGGAATAGCCGGCACGTCGACCCCGGGAAGATCGGCCGCCTTTGGGCGGTGGATCCCATCAGACGCCAAGCGAGCGACACGAGGCCAAGGCGCAAGACGCGCTCCGTCATAGGAGCCAGCACCGGCCGAGGAGGATGTCATGGACGAGAAGCTCATCCTGAAGCGACCCGACAGCCA
>NZ_MUNW01000050.1 GCF_002002725.1 Sinorhizobium sp. A49
AACCAGCTGCGCTTGCCGACGATCTTCGCCAGCTCTTCCTTGTTGGCCATGTCGTCGCACCATTGCGCCGCTTCCTGGATTGCCATGGTCAGCGCCTTGGCGGCGCGCGGGTTCTTCTCCACCCAGTCGGCGCGCATGGCGAAGGATTTTTCCGGGTGCTCGTTCCAGATCTCGGCGGTGTTGACGGCGGTGTAGCCGATCTTCTGGTTGACGAGCTGCTCGTTCCACGGTTCACCGACACAGAAACAGTCCATCGTGCCGACCTTCATGTTGGCGACCATCTGCGGCGGCGGGACGACGATGGTTTCGACATCCGAGTCCGGGTCGATGCCGCCGGCGGCGAGCCAGTAGCGCAGCCACAGATCATGCGTGCCGCCGGGGAAGGTCATCGCGACCTTGGCCGCAGCGCCTTCCGCCTTCTTCCGGGCAAAGGCTTCCTTCAGCGCGGATGCGTCCAGACCGACCTTGAGATCGGCATAGGCACCACCGACAGAGATCGCCTGCGCATCGAGGTTGAGGCGGGCGAGGATCGCCATCGGCAGCGGCTGGTTGTTCTGCGTCACCTTGCCGGTCGAAATGAGATAGGGCATCGGCGTCAGGATGTGTGCGCCATCGATGCCGGCACCGGCCGAACCGAGCACCAGGTTGTCACGGGTCGTGCCCCAGGACGCCTGCTTGACCACGTCGACTTCGGTCATGCCGTGTTTGTCGAAGAACCCTTTCTCCTTGGCGATGATCAACGGCGCTGAGTCTGTCAGAGCAATGAAGCCGAGAACGGCCTTGGTGGTCTCGGGACCGGCCGACTGTGCAAAGGCGCCGGTCGGGAAGGCCGTCTTGACGGCACCGAGTAGGGCGGCCGTCGCTGTGGTTTTCAGCAGGCCGCGGCGGGTCAGTCCGCCAGTCGAAAACTTGATCATGCGCAGGTTCCTCTGCTGCTGCCGGGCAAAACCGGACATAAAAAAACGCCGCTTGGTGATTGCGTCCGGGATCAGGAGGAATCCTCGGGAAACAAAAACCGTGCGACGTCAGTGTCTCTGGCAAACGCGATCTGGCGTTTGTACTCGCCTCAATCGCCGTTGACCGAAGCAATTTCTAAAATGCAAAGGCCGTGCCAGTTCGAACGGACCCAGCTTAGGTCATTGATATGAAATGAGAAAAACTCGAGCGACACAAATGCGCAACAAAATAGCTATTATAGACCCTGCTGAAATATTGTGCGCCGCACACAACAGGTCTGGCGACTCTGCCCAAACAAGCAGCGCCCGGCGGCATCAACTGTCGGCGTCAAATGCCGCCGCACTGCCTGTGGCGCGGACCGGAAACGCCTCGACATAGGCCTCGATGGCAGCCGGGTCGAAGACATGTCCGTCCATGAAACGATCGTCGGCAGATGCGCCCTCGATCGCAATGTCCGGCCCCGCTGGCGCAGCGCCATTCCCGAGAGCGAGACGATAGAGATCCGGGCGATAGGCAGATGCCGCCGCCGTCATCCCGTCCGGGTTGATCCTCGCCTGCCCCCAACGCGCCATCTGGCTGTAGATCCAGAGCGCATGGCTGGAGCGGGGATAGTTGGCGAAACCGCGATGGAAAACGAAGTAGTCATCGATGACCCGACGCTGCCCTTCAGCGTCGATGGTGAACTCGCCGGAAAGAACCCGACGGATAATTTCGACCGGGGCGCCGACATAGCGCTGGTCGGCGAGCACGTCGGACAACGTATCGCGATTTTGCGGATCGTCGCACCACTGCGCGGCGGCATCCAGCGCCACGATCAACCGCGAAACGGTCTCCGGATTGGCCTCGGCCCATTCGGGGCGCATGCCGATGACTTTTTCCGGTGCCGACGGCCAGATATCCTGCTTGGCGGCAACAATCCGCCCGACGCCGCGCTCGGACGCGACCATGTTCCAGGGCGCACCGACGCAGAAACCATCGATCGCGCCGGCGGCGAGCGCATCCGAAGTCATCGGCGGCGGTACGACCACGAGCTTGACGTCACGATCCGGATCGATGCCGCCGGCAGCCAGCCAATAGCGGAATTCGTAATTGTGCGACGAAAAGGGGTAGGTGACGCCCAGGGTCGGCGGCGCTTCGCCATGCGACGTCATGCGCGCAAGCACGGCGGCAAGCGCTTGGGCATTGGCAAGCGCGTCCCCAGCGCCTTCAAGTCCTCCCTCCTCGGCCATCCGGGCATAGAGCCGGTTGGACAGCGTAATGGCGTTGCCCCCGCGCCCGAGCGAAAAAGGCGCGATCGCCGGCGACGGGTTGGAGCCGAGACCGAGCATCGCCGCGACCGGCATCGGCGAAAGCATATGGGCAATATCGAACTGGCGGAAAGCCAGCCGATCACGAACATTGGCCCAGGACACGTCCTTGACCAGATCGAGTGTCAGGCCCTCCTTCTGGGCAAAGCCGAATTCGCTGGCGGCGACGAGTACCGATGCATCGACAAGCGGAATGAAACCGGCACGCAGCGTGCGGGCGCCCTCGCCGCGCAGCTTTTGCGGCGCCGGCAAGCCGCGGCCGGTCGAGGCCTGAGCACTGCCGATACCGCCGAAATTGGCCATGATGTTCACTCCATTCACTCCTTGCAGCAAGCCGATGCGCGGCGCGCCCTTGCCATCACATCAACAGGCCGGCCGCCGTCACCACGCTTTGCGCGATTTCCGACATCTTCTTCTTTTCGTTCATCGCCGTCTGGCGCAGCTGGGCGAAGGCTTCCTCTTCCGACAGACCGCGGATTTTCATCAGGATCCCCTTGGCGCGCTCGACGACCTTGCGCTCCTCGAGCGCGGATCGGGCGTCGGCCAGCTCCCTCTGCAGCCGGCTGAAGGCATTGAAGCGGCTGACCGCCATGTCGAGAATAGGCTTGACGCGCTCCTTCTTAAGGCCGTCGACGATATAGGCCGATACGCCCGCCTCCACCGCCGCTTCGATCGAAGCCGTGTCGGAGCGATCGACGAACATCGCGATCGGCCGCCCGACCGTGCGCGTCAGCTGGAAGAGATGCTCCATCATGTCGCGATTGGGATTTTCGATATCGATGACGATGACATCGGGCCTGAGGCTGTCGATGATACGCGCGACGCCCTGCACCTCATGGATGACGGTGACCTTGCGATGCCCGGCCTCATGCAATCCTTCCTCAATGATCGAGGCACGGATGGCGTTCTCGTCGATGACGAGAATGGTGAGGTCGCGGTTTGTCATGGCGCAATCATGATGCAGCGCAGCAATTTGCGCAACAGATTTGCCTATTTTCTTGACAGATTTATCATCGCCTATTTTTTAGGCGGGTTGCGCATCCTGTTGGCGTCAGGCGGGGTCATCGGGAACCCGCGCCAACGGATGGGCGCACTGACGCCACGTCGCCGACCGGGGGAAACGGACCTGCAGATGCGAGGATTGCATGCCAAGCGCCCAGACACCCGAGCGAAGCGCCACGATCACCAAAGCGGCAAAGCTAGTTTTTCTCGACCTGCTCGGCCAGCCGACGCAGCCCGACCAAGTCACAGAGCAACAGCTTCTGCCGCCCGCCCTGAACCAGGCCCCGCCCCTCCCAGGCGCTGAGAATGCGCGAGACCGTATGAAGGGTGGTGCCGGTCATCTCGGCAATATCCTGACGGGAGATCGGAAAATCGATACGCACACCCAGCTCTTCACGTTTGCCCGCCTGTTCGGCGAGACGCAGGACCGCGTGCGCGACGCGGCGCTCGACTTCCTCCGTCGACATCTCGCGAATGCGGGTATGGGCCTCGTCGAGCCGTTGGCCGATCGTGTGCATCGCATTGATGGCGAGATGCGGATTGCTCTCGACGAACATGTTCCAGAGCTCGGTCGGCCAGGCAAGAACCAGGCTTTCCGTCGCCGTCATCGCCGTGCCGGGATAGTCGCTGCGCTGCAGCGCACGGGCAAAGCCGAACAGATCGCCCGGATTGACGACACGCACGATAATCTGCTGGCCATCACGGGTGACTTGGGTGACCTTGAGGCGCCCGTGCAGAAGCAGGTAGAACGAGTCCGCCGCGGCTCCCTGTTCGAACACGGCCTCGTTCTGAGGCACGCGCCGGACGGTTGCATGCGCAAGAAGCTTGTCCAGCTCCTGATCGCTCATCTTCTGAAACAGCGGGAGGGATTTGACGAGTGTTCGGTCCAGTGCAGCCACGTCGTTTCCTGTCTCCTGCGCATCGGTTATGCGGGCTGCTATATCACGTGCGATCGGATGGCAGAAGCGGACAGCGCTCCGTCATGGCCCGGCGGAGGCTATAATGAAGGCCTGCGCTGTTACACCGCACCGGGGAAACGGCGTTCGAAGGCGTAGAGCATCTTCGCATACCAGCGATCGTCGCGAACCAGGCGGAAGCCGAGATTGTCCGGCGGCACGCCGACGGCGCAACCGCCGCTCTTCGGATCGCGAATGAAGAAGCTCATCGACGCGCGATGCTTGCCGTCGACGACGTAGATGCCGCAGGCCGGTGCCTCTTTCAGCACGTCACCATTCTCGCCGATCGTCACCCGGCGGTGGCAGGTTTGGGTCCACTCCCAGACATTGCCGTCGAGATCGGCAACGCCGAATTCGTTCTCGCCGAACGTACCCGACGGCTGCGGCATCGGGTTCTTCGACTTCTGCCGGGTGGATTCGCGCTCGTAGTCGGCGAGCCACCGGAGCGCCGGATTGTCCTTGCTGCCGTCGATGCCGAGCGCATCATCAGGAAACTTCTTGCCGGCTGCAAAGGCCCATTGCCGATCGGTCGGCAGCCGCCAGACCTGGCCGGTTTTTTCGGTCATCCAGACGGCGTAGTTGCTGGCGTCCGTATAGTTGACACCGGTCATCGGCGTATCATTGCCAAGGCTTGCCGCCGGTTCACCCTTTTCGCAGGCGCCGTCTTCGACGCAGCGTTGATAGTCCGTGCGGCTGACCTGGTACTTCATGATCCTGAACGGTTTCGCAAGCGTCGCATCGACAAGCGGCGCATCGACGGCAAAGCCATTCTTGATGAAGTGGCCCTCGGCGCGATACTCCATGCTGCGCGGCTCAATCGTCACCGTCACCGGCGCCTCGATGCGGTTATCGACCGATGCGTCGAGATCATCCAGCAACCCGACCTTGGCGGAAAGCACCCCGCCGATGGCAACCAGCAGCAAAGCCGGAACGGCAACGGAAAACACCGAGACCGAATTCCTGTGACGTCTATCGCGCATGATCTTCCCCTTTTTTGCTGGCAAGCGCCGATGGATCCAGCGCATGCCCTTGTTGCTGGCTCGTCGTGTCCCAAGACATCTTCGGACAACGTGGCCGATGATCATTCCGGCGCTACATCGAGGCCGGCTTGACGACCGAGGTCATCAGATCGTCGTTCCACTCGCCGGTGACCTTGAAGTGTCCGGCTGCTCCGAGTTCGAAGGCCTCGATCAGGTTGTGGTTGACGTAGGCATAGATGCCCGGCTGGCGGAATGTGTAGAACGCGGCGCCGGCCGTCCCGCCCGGAATGAACCAGGTTTCCTGGTCGAGTTCCGGCGGGTTGCGGAACTTACCGGTTGCCCAGACATAATCGCCGTGTCCGCCGATCAGGTGTGGCCGCGTATCGCGGTTGGCCTGCGAATGGATGACGAGAACGTGCTCGCCCACGGCCGCCGTCAGCGCCTTCTCGCCGGTGAGGGCTCCGACCGCGCCGTTGAAGACGACGTGGGTCGGCGTCAGCGTACGCATGGCCTTGACGGTGTCTTCGTAGGCTTCGCCGGGCGTTTCGTATTTCTTGTAGTTGCCGGCCTCGTCGCGGGGGATGTAGAAGTCCTGCTCGCCCACATAGTAGACCTTGTCATAGGTCAGCGGCTGCCCCTTCTCGTCCTTCAGCCCGTCGCGCGGCAGCACCATGATGGCGCCGTTCATGCCCGAGGTAACGTGCCAAGGCACCATGCCTTCCGGCGCGCAATGATAGACGAAGACGCCTTGCTTGGTCGCCTTGAAGCGCAGGGTCGTCTCCTCGCCGGGATTGACCTGCGTCAGGCCGCCACCGCCGAGCGCGCCCGTGGCCGCGTGAAAGTCGATGTTGTGCAGCAGTGTGTTGGTGGCGGGGTTGATCAATCTGAGTTCGACATAGTCGTTCTCGTGGACGACCATCAGCGGGCCTGGAACCGAACCGTTGAAGGTCATGGCGTGCACCTCGGTGCCCTCGCCGTCGATCACAAGCTTCTTTTCCTCGATGGTCATGGTGAACTCGACCACGCGCGGGCCGGTCTTGGCGACCTGGTCGTGAGCGTGAACGAAGGGCGGTGCAACGAGGTCGACCTTGACCCGCTCCAGTGTCGCAATGTCGACCGGTGCCGCGCCCGTTGCCGCGGGAACGGCGGCCGTTGCGGCCTGGGTCGAGGTCGCCGTCAGGATCGGCGTCAACGCGCCGGCGAAGGCGGCGCCGGCCAGCATCGTCCGGCGGGTCATCTGCAGCTGTTCTGTCATCATTGCTCTCCTTGGGCATGACCGCGCGACCGGAGTGGTCGTCCGAAAATCATGCCGATATTCAGCGTGTTACGGCGGCCTCTGCCGTCTCAGGCGGGCCCACCTCAGGTTTTGACCACCGGTTTTCCAGCAGTCATGTCTCAAGTAGAACCGGGAGCGAATGGCGTCTTTGTCATGGAACAAATCGGCCGAGGAAGGAGACGTTTTTCTGCAAATCGTCGCGCGGGAACGCGTTGGCCGGGCTCTATAATTGCGTTTTCGCAAAGAGGCCTCGGCAAGCCCCGGATACATCGATCCCATCCACCCGTCCGCTCGGCGAAAGAACAGGATCGAACAATGTTTAGTCTCCTCAGCAAACCCAGGCCCAGCGGAGGAATCCCGCGCGGGATCGCCACCACTGGTCCCGTTCTCTTTTCCTATGGCTTCAGGCCATTTTTTCTCGGCGCCAGCCTTTGGGCGATCTTCGCCATGGCCGCATGGATCGCCGCCCTGACCACGGGCATCGACCTTGCCGGCGCCTACGGGCCTGCCCATTGGCACGCGCATGAGATGCTCTTCGGATTTTCGTCCGCGGTACTCGCCGGCTTCCTTCTGACGGCGGTTCCGAACTGGACCGGCCGATTGCCTGTTTCCGGGAAGCCGCTCGCCTATCTGTTCGGCCTATGGGTTGCCGGCCGCCTGGCGCTGCTGGCAACGGATGTCATCGGGCTGACACCGGCTGTCATCATCGAAGCCGTGTTCATGCCGGCATTGCTCACGATCTGCGCGCGCGAAATCATCGTCGGCCGGAAGTGGAAGGATCTGAAGGTCGTCGGTGGATTGGTTCTGCTTTCAGCCGCCAATCTCTGGTTCCACATCGCCGTCGTCCGTCAACTCGACGTCGATGCGGCGGCACGGCTGGCGATCGGCGCTTATGTCATGCTGATCATGATCGTCGGCGGCAGAATTCTGCCGAGCTTCACCCGCAACTGGCTGAACAAGTTCGGCCGGACCGACTTTCCAGTTCCTTACAATCGCTTCGACGCTGCGAGCATTCTCGTCAGCGTGACGGCTCTCGCCTGCTGGACCTTCGCGCCCCAGCATATCGTCACGGCCGCCATCGCTGCCGCAGCCTCCGTGATGCAGGCGGTTCGGCTTATCCGCTGGCGCGGCTGGACCACCTGGCCGGACAAAATCGTGTTCATCCTGCACGCGGCCTATGCCTTCGTCCCACTCGGCTTTGCCGCTGTTGCCGCCGGTGCAATGGGTGCGCTCGACACTTACCCGGTCATGCATGTGATGACTGTCGGCGTCATGGCCTCGATGATGCTGGCCGTCATGACGCGCGCCAGCCGCGGACACACGGGCCGACCGCTTGCTGCCTCGAACCTCAGCTGCGCCTCTTACGTCGCCATCATCGGTGCGGCTTTGGCACGGCCCTTCGCCGAAGTCCTGCCGACCCACTACCATCATCTCCTCGCCCTGTCCGGCGCTCTCTGGATCGCGGCCTTCGGGCTGTTCTGCATCGAATACGGTCCGATGCTGGTTCGCGATCGCCGCTCGCCACGTGAGGCCGCATAGCGACCGCAGGAAACTCACCCTGCACAAATGAAAAGGAGGTTGGCGCAGATGCGGCAACCTCCTCGAGACGTTTTCCGGTTACTGCGCGATCGATGCCTCGATCATCATCTCCGGGGCCCACGGCGGTTCGTAGGTGAGCCGCACTTCGGCATATTCGACGCCCGGCACATACCAAACGCAGTTCTGCACGGCCTCCTTGAGAAAAGTGGTCGCCGGGCATCCCTTTATCGTCGTCGTCATCGTCACCCGGACAAGGCCGCCCTCCTGGACGGCGATGTCGTAGATCAGACCGAGATCGACGATATTGGACCCCATCTCCGGATCAACGATCGTGCGCAGTGTGTCGCGGATCCTGTCGACCAGTTCTTCGCTTTCAGCCGGCTGCATTTTCGCGCCCCTTGCGGCCGCCGACGCGGATCAGGATGCGATAAGTCTCTCCGGCCGCATCGAAGTTCCCGGCCCATTTGTGGCCGCGCTTGGCAAGCTCCGGGTAGAGAAACAGCGGCTCGCGCGCCAGCAATGCGAAAAGCACCTCGCCGGCCAGCATCTTTTCGACGACGGCGAGGACACGGACCATCGGCTCGGGCGGATCCAGATCCGTCAGGTCGAGCTGGCGCGCGGGATCCGGCCAGGTATCGAGATCCGTATCACCGGCCGAAACCCTGATCTCGTCCACCTGTTCCTCCGGCGTGAACAGGACTTCCCAATCGCCGTTACCGAGCGGCTGATCCAGGTAGGCAAAGCCGCGGCCGGCCATGACGCTGAAGAGCGGCACCGGCCGGAACGTCGCGATTAATTTCAGCGGCTGGCCGGGTGCGAGACCGTCGACGGCGCTCATGATGGCCTGGAACGGATCGCTGCCGCTCTTCAGAAGCGGCCTGACGTCGAGCTCGTAGGGATCTTTGGTCATGGTTGTCTCCGTGACTGAAACGATGGGAAGAAGAGATGCGGACCGGTGACGCCGCCGGGAAGTCGAAGATTGCTCGGCACGTTGCTGAGCCGTCGTGTTGCCACGAACTCGAAGACCAGCGCATTGACCGCAATCAACTGGCCAAGGCTGCCGACTCGAAACAGCCATGCGCTGTCGAGATAAAGCGCGATCGAGGCAACGGCCACGGTGAGATAGAAGAGCCGGAACCAGAACGCCGCATGCGTCTCGACGACCAGATCCTGAACCCGCGGCGTCGGCATGCGTCCGAGCAGAGGGCCGTAGCATTCGAGCCAGGTGATAAAAGGCACGATCTTGTAGAGCTGCGCCAGCCCCATGCCGGTCAACCAGCCGAAGGTGACGAGATAGACGAGCGGCCCCACGTCTTCCTCGATCTGGCCGCTGATGAGCGAAGCCACGAAGATGGCGGTCGCGACAATCAGTGCGGCGAACGCGCCGATGCCGGCGCGGCTGTTGAGCTCGATCAGCTTGCGCTTTCGCTCGCGGTAAATCCTGACGATGTCGGCCATATAAATTCCGATGGCGGTCACGCCGGCGAGTGCGGCAACGGCGAGCAGTGTTGCCCGCCCCGCGACGCCGGCAAGGATCATCGGCACGATGCAGACGATCATGCCGAGGGCCGCAGCGCCCAGTACCCAGACGGTCCGACTGCTGCGTCGTTCGCGGTCGGGGGACAGCATGAACATGGTCAGGAGCCGATAGCTGACCCCCATGGTGGTAAAGCTCAGCCAACCACCCAGCCCCAGCGCGGCATGAAGCGAAACCCCTTCGAGCGTCAGATCGATCGCGCCCGGCGCATCAGCCAATCCGGAAAGAACGAAGGCGTAGGTGCCACCAAGCAAACAAGCGATGACGAGCGACCCGAGTCCGACAGCGACGAATCGCGCAGGCAACGGCAGCGGACGCGCCTGCCACAGCGTCGTTGCAAAGACGATGACGAGCAGGCCGAAACCGCCAATCGTCACCGTCGCACCCGCTGGGAGCAGGAGCGGCGAAAGGCCGTCGGTGCCTGCGAGGCTGGCAAAGCCTAGGACCAGGCTGGTGATACCGACAACCAGCAGCACCAAAGCTGGAAAAGCCAGATGCGGAAACGAAAGCGGCCGACCAACGAGAACAGGCACGAATTGCAACAGGGCCCCCGCCATCAGCAGGCTGAGCCAGCCAAGCGCAATGGTATGAACGAGTGCCAGGGTTTCAGGGGCTTCGATGGAAGAAACCGGATATCCGAAGCCGAGAACCATCATCATCTCGCCGATGGCGAGAAAAATCAGCGCCGCCGCGAAATAGGACATCGTCCAGCGGGATAGCGTGGCTCCGAACATCGCGGTTCATCCTGAACGATAAGCATTTCCAGGAAATGTGAGAAGCGGTCTTCCGCCGGGAAATGCGTAGAAACAAAGAAATGGCGCGTCTGCGACCCCGCCCGAACCGCAAACGCTTTGGCTGTGGGCGCCGTTTCAGTGACCACTGCTGCTACCGCAGCAGCAATCGCAGCCGGAAGCCTGTTGTCGGCCGATCTCCACCCGCCAGACGGCGGGTCCGTTTTCAAGGTATTCCCAGGTGAATTCACCGGGATAACGGCTTTCCAGCTGGTAGTGCAGCGGGCGCGGATCATGGTCGTTGACGATAATGAAAGAGCCGCCTTCGGCCAGCGCGTTGAGCATGCCGAAGATCTTCGGATGGCGCTCGACCGGCGGGATGATGCGCACGTCGATGAAGGGCTTGGTCTCTGTTTCTGCAGTGGTCATTTCAGTCCGTTCAGGGCGCCGTTGTTGCCTCGGATTCCGGGAAACGCCGACGCAAACGGCCCGGATTTGCAAAGCCTAGTGCCAGCGACAACGCGACATTTTGTCGAAGCGCAAACAAATTCCGCTTTGCCGCCTGTTGCCCGCTTACTTGGCTTTTCGCAAAGAACTGACGTGGCCACCGGCCTAGAACGGATCGATTGTTTCGACATGCCGATAGGAAAAGCCATGCAATCCACCGCCCTCATGAAATATGCCGAGATGCGCTTGCCGCGTTACACCAGCTATCCGACCGCACCGCGCTTTTCCGCCGGCATCGATCGGGACACCTACGCCGATTGGCTCGGCGCGGTCCCGACGGACAGAGATGTTTCTCTCTATCTGCACATCCCCTTCTGTCGGTCGATGTGCTGGTACTGCGGTTGTCACACCACGATTACCCGACAGGACGAGCCGATCCTCGATTACCTCAATGTGCTGAGGCAGGAGATCGGCATGGTGGCAGATCACGCGTCGGCGGCGCTGCCGATCGGCGAGGTTCATTTCGGAGGCGGGACGCCGACGATCATTGAACCGGAAGAGTTCCTCGCCTTGATGGCGCTCCTGCGTCAACGCTATCGTTTTGGTGCCGAAACGGGCGTGGCTGTCGAAATCGATCCTCGCCGCCTGACCGTTGCCATGGCGCAGGCACTTGGCGAAGGCGGCGTCAGGCGCGCCAGCCTCGGCGTGCAGAGCTTCGACCCGGTCGTGCAGAAGGCCATCAACCGGATCCAGAGCGAGCAGCAGACAGCCGATGCCGTGGCAAATCTTCGCAACGCCGGTGTCGGCGGCATCAATTTCGACCTGATCTACGGATTGCCGCACCAGACGGTCCGCTCCTGCGTCGAGACGGTCCAGGCTGCGACCGCGATGCGGCCGGAGCGCTTTGCCGTCTTCGGTTACGCGCATGTTCCGTCGTTCAAGAAGCACCAGCGCATGATCGACGAGGACGTGTTGCCCGACGCTTCGGCGCGCACCGATCAGGCGCTCGCTATCAGCGAGGCGCTTTGCCAAGCGGGTTACCGGCAGATCGGGCTCGACCACTTCGCCCTGCCCGACGACGATCTGGTGCTCGCACAATCCTCAGGCATGCTCCGGCGGAATTTTCAGGGCTATACCACAGACAATTGCGAAACGCTGATCGGCTTCGGCGCCTCCGCAATCGGTCGCTCGCGAGATGGCTATGTGCAGAACGAGGTTCCTCCAGGGCTTTATGCCAGCCATATCGCCTCCGGCCGACTGGCAACCACGAAGGGTTACCGGCTGACCGAGGAAGACCGCCTGCGCGCCGAAATCATCGAGCGGTTGATGTGCGACTTCACCGCCGACATCAAGGCAATCGCCACCGCACACGGACGGAATCCGGACTTCCTTCTCGGCGACAATGCGCGGCTGGCGACGATGGTCGATGATGGCGTGCTCGATTTCGCCGATGGCGTCATCACGGTCAGGCAGGATCATCGCTTCGTGATCCGCGCCGTCGCCGCGGCATTCGATGCCTATATCGACGACGGACAACGCACGCACAGCAAAGCCGCCTGAACCGCGGCCAACACCCAACACGAAAAGGCCCGGTCGCGACCGGGCCTTTTCGTGTTTCAAATGAACGCTCTATCCCGCCAGGCTTCGGTAAATCGCCGGCAATGCCGCCGGCAGCCGGGCGATATTGCCGACCAACGCGTAGCCGTTATGGCCGAACATGGCAGGCACATAGGATTGCGCCTCGCGGTCGACGGTAACCGCAAAAGTGCTGATGCCGCTGCGGCGCGCTTCCATGACGGACTTGCGGCTGTCCTCCAGCGCGAAGCGCCCTTCGTAATGATCTATGTCGTTCGGCTTGCCGTCGGTCAGGACCAGCAACAGCTTCTTACGGTTGGGCTGTTTCTGCAGTTCGGCCGTTGCATGGCGGATGGCGGCCCCGATGCGGGTATAATATCCCGGCTTCAAGGCGGCGATGCGACTTTCGACGAGCGGGCTCATCGGCTCATCGAAACCCTTGACGCTCTCCACCTTCACCCAGTCGCGCCGACGCGAGGTGAAGGTGAGGATCGAATGATTGTCGCCGCAGGCCGACAGGCCATGGGCGAGAATGAGCAACGCCTCCTTTTCGACGTCGAGCACCCGGCGATTGTCGGACCAGGCATCGGTCGAGAGCGAGACGTCGACCAGGATCGTGACGGCGAGGTCATGGACCTGCGGGCGGCTCATCAGGTGGATGCGATCGCTCCCCTGCCCGCCGGCAGCCAGATCGGTGCGGGCGCGCACCACGGCATCGAGATCGAGATCGGCGCCGTCGATCTGCGCGCGCAGGATTTCGTTGCGCGGCCGCAGCACTTCGAACTGGCGCCGCACCCGCCGGATCAGGCTCCTGGTTTCCGCCGTAAGCTCAGCGCGGTCTTCGGTGCTCGAGGCCAGGCCGGCCAAGACGCGGCAATGATCCTTGAGATAGCTCGACGTCCTGTAGTTCCACTCGGGATAGGTGAGGTCTGACGTCAACGGCGTCGGATCGACGGCTTCCGGCGGCAGGTCGAGATCGAAGCGAAAGCGTGCAGACGGTCGACCCTTCCGCTCGCCAAGCGTCATTTCGTCCAGATCCTGGGCAGCCTTGTTGTCGTGTTCGTCGCTATCGTCGGACGGTCTGTCGACATTGACCATCTCCGCCATCGCCAGGATTTTCTCGAAGCGGTTGAGGATGAAGGGGCTGCGATCGCCCTTGCGGTTTTCGGGGTTTTCCCTGACGGCCACGTGGCGTTCGGCCTCGGCGATCTGGCTGGCGGCGGCACCTGTTGCCGCAATATCGTCATCGCGGTCTGTCGCCGTTTCCGACCGCAGCAAGGTATCCGGCCACAGCGGAACCGGCAGCAGCGGCAGATACCCGGGTGGAGCACGGTGCGGAAAGATCACCGGCAAAGTCGTATCCAGCTGGCCGGCCGCCTTACGCAGCAACCGCAGCACACGGTTTTCGACGTGCTGCTCCACCGACGGAAGGGAGCCGCGCTGGCGCTCGACGAGAACGGCTTCCGCCAGACGGCAGTATTTGTGGCGCATGCCCGGGAAGCGCTGGAAGACCTCGGCCACGGTCTCCTGCGCCCGGGACAGATATGCCAGATCCGCCTGCAACGGATCCGCTTCATCCCGCGGGACGAGCGGCATGGTCGCCATGTAGGCAACCAGCCAAAAATAGAGGTCGACGTTGAGGTTCCGGTCGGGAAAGATGTCGATCTCGCCAGGCAGCATCAGGGATGCATGATCCCGGCCGGGCTGGACGAGCTTTTCCTCGCCGAGCCCCATCTTCTGTCGCCACTTCAGCCGATGGCCCGACGTGCGGCCGCGCGCCGGTACGATCTGGACCGCGGTTTCGCCGCCGTGTCCGCGAAAGCAGATCGCCAGCATCGGCATCGTGTCCGCCAGCTTGACGGCCTGTTCGGGATAACGCCGCCAAGTGCCGGTGTTGCCAATGAAGCGGTGCCAGGCGCGCCCGACGGTTTCTTCGAGTTCGAGGAAATCCAGCATGGCGCAGTCCTCAGGCAATCAGCGAGGCGGCAACCTCGAGAAGGGCGGCCCGCACATCCGGCTCATCGGTCAGCGGCTCGATCATCGCGGCTCGCACCGCGTCCCGGACCGGCATTCCCGCATCGATCAGGCAGGCGCAATAGACCAGCAGACGGGTCGACACCCCCTCCTCGAGATCATGCCCTTTGAGGGCGCGCAGGCGGTGAGCGAGGTTGACGAGCGGCGCCACCTGGCTTGCGGAGAGTCCGCTTTCGCGGGAGACCACCTCGATCTCCTCGTTGCGTGGCAGGAAATCGAACTCGATGGCAACGAAGCGTTGCCGCGTGCTCGGCTTCAAGCTCTTGAGCAGGTTCTGGTAGCCGGGATTGTAGGAGACGACCAACATGAAGGCGGAAGGCGCTTCGATCAGCTCGCCGGTCCGCTCCAGCGGCAGCATCCGGCGGTCGTCGGTCAGCGGGTGCAGCACCACGGTCACGTCCTTGCGTGCCTCGACGATCTCGTCGAGATAGCAGATCCCGCCTTCGCGCACGGCGCGCGTCAGGGGACCGTCGACCCAGACCGTATCGCCACCTTTCAACAGGTAGCGCCCGGTCAGGTCCGCCGCAGCCAGATCGTCGTGGCAGGAAACAGTCGAAAGCGGCAGGCCGAGCTTTGCCGCCATATGGCTGACGAAACGGGTCTTGCCGCAGCCGGTCGGCCCCTTGAGAAGCAGCGGCAGTTGGCGAACCCAGGCATTCTCGAACAGCGCGCACTCATTGCCAGAGGGACTATAGGCCGGAATGTCGATCGATACCGGAACCAGACTTGGTTGAACAATGCTCATGGCATGTCTCCGTGGAAAAGGAAGGGGATTGGCCGGTCCGGGCAACCCGGACCGGCGCATTCATTCATTCTGCAGGTTGCATCGATGCGCTCAGCTTCTCGCTGCGCTCCCGGCCGGGGACGAAGATCGCCCAGACGAACATCAGCGCCGAGATCAGCACAAACACGCCGGAGCCGAGCCGGATCCAATAGAACAGCGCGAGCTGGTCCTGAACATCCATGTAGCTCTCGCCCAGAACGCGCTGCAGATGGGACTGAAGGACGCCGGCAAAAGTCAGCGCGAAGGTCATGACCGACATCGCCGTGCACATGATCCAGAAGCTGACCATGGAGAGCATCTGGTTGTAGGGCGCCCGGCCGCGGATCTCGGGGATCGCATAGGCCATGACCGCAAGGTTGAGCATCACATAGGCGCCGAAGAAGGCGAGGTGCCCGTGTGCAGCAGTCACCTGGGTGCCGTGGGTATAGTAGTTCACCGACGACAGCGTGTGCAGGAAGCCCCAGACGCCGGCACCGAAGAAGGCCATCACCGAGCAGCCGATCGACCACAGCAGTGCTGCCCTGTTCGGATGCTTGCGCCCGGCCTTCCAGGTCATCACGAAGGTGAAGATCACCATGGTGAAGAAGGGAGCGACCTCAAGCGTCGAGAACAGCGAGCCGATCCACTGCCAGTAACCCGGCGCGCCGATCCAGTAGTAGTGGTGGCCCGTGCCGAGGATGCCCGAAAACAGCGCCAGGCCGACGATGACATAGAGCCACTTCTCGACGACTTCCCGGTCAATGCCGTTGAGCTTGATCATCAGGAAGGCGAGCACGGAGGCCATGATCAGTTCCCAGACGCCTTCGACCCAGAGGTGGACGACGTACCACCAGTACATCTTGTCGAGCGCGAGATTGATCGGGTTGTAGAAGGCAAAAAGGAAGAAGATCGCCACGCCCCAGAGCCCGAAGATCAGGATGTTGGTGACGGTGGTCTTGCGGCCTTTGAGCACCGTCAGCGTGATGTTGTAGAGGAACATCAGCGCGACGATGACGATGCCGACCTTGATCGCGAAGGGTTGTTCGAGAAACTCGCGGCCTTCGTGGATGCGCAGGAGATAACCGACGACGGCGATGGCAGCGGCGATCAGGAAGATCCAGAACTGTGCGATGGCGATCTTGGTGCTGTAGAGTTCGGTCTCGGCCTCTTCCGGCAGGAGATAATAGGTGGCGCCCATGAAGCCCATCAGCAGCCAGACGATGAGCGCGTTGGTGTGCACCATGCGAACGATGTTGAACGGCAGCAGTTCGGACAAGGTATTGGGAAGGACATAGATGGTGCCGGCAAGTACGCCGAACAGCACCTGGGCGAGAAACAGGCCGATCGCTCCGTAGAAATAGAGCATTGCGACCTTCTGGGTCTGGTATTTCATGATTTCACACTCCAATCGCGGCGCAGAGCGTCCCGCCAAACAGCGGATAAGATGCTCTGGGTTCAAAGGGTCAGGGCGCCCTTTGCGCATTCTTGCGAACGCGCGGCGCCCTAGCCGGCCTCGTTCGGCGGCCAGTTCTGGGTCTTGATGCGGCTCGTCCACTCCAGGAAATCGGCGAGGTCGTTGAGTTCCTGTTCGGTCAGGTTGAACTGCGGCATCTGGCGGCGCCCTTCGATGCCGCTCGGCTGCGCGGCCATCCAGGCCTTCATCGTTTCACGCGCGCCATCCGGATCGGTCTCGCCGCCCCAGCGCTTCCAGACATTGCCGAGCTCGGGCGCAAAATAGGCACCTTCACCGAGAAGCGTGTGGCAGTTGATACAGGCGTTCTTCTCCCAGACGTGCTTGCCCCGGGCGACAGCGTCGGTCAGGGTCGACTCATCGGTCGAGACGGTCCGCATGTAGTAGTGGCTGTGGGCGGTGAGCCCGACAAAGATTGCAAAAAAGAAAAAGGACCCGCCGTAAAAGACGTTTCGGGCCCCGGTCTTGGTGAGGCGTTCTGCCATCACGTCATCCTTTCGACTTCGGCCAGCCGCAATGACCGTGGCCGGCTTATCTGATCCCCTCCCCGCCTGGGGCCGCGACGTGCGGCGCCGAACTATCGGGGCGCGAACCATGTCTAGGGATTTCCGAAGGGCCTTCTTTGCGTTTTGGCAAACAAGACGGAGAGTGGTTTCAAGGCGATAGCACCACGCCCATCGCAAGCTTTGCCAAGGCCAGCAGGACAAGGAGTGCCGGCCAGGCAAAGAGGCCGAACCGCAGGCCGGCCGGCGCCTGACGCAGGCCCATGAAATCGAGGGCAACCAGGCGGCATTTGACGACCGCCAGCGCCAGCAATGCCACGATCACGACAGCCGTGCCGCCCCAGAGTGTCATGATGATCATGCCCGAAAGCACGATCGCGATCAGCAGTGCCCAAATGTTGCGAAGTCGGCGCGCATCGTGATGGGTCATGGCGATCACACGAGATAGATGATCGGAAACATCACGATCCAGACAAGGTCGATAACATGCCAAAGCGTGGTGATCAGCGTGATGTTGCCTGGGCTCGGACGCCAGGCGACCAACAGCAGGATGCCACTGCCGAAGGCGACGTGCAGCAGGTGGAAGCCGGTGATGAGGAAATAAAGCTCGAAGAAGGCGCCGAACTGCGGCGACCCGGCGACATCGAATTCGGTCGAGTATTCGAAAAACTTGATGGCGACGAAGGCGAGGCCGAAGAGCGCGGCCAGACCGAGCGCACGCCGGCGCGTGGCCATCGAAGCGACCGGACGCGTGGCCAAAGCCGCCTGCCAGCCGCTGGTCAGGAGAACGAGCGTATTGATGCCCGCAAGCAGCGGATTGAGATGCGAACGGGCTGCGGCAAAGGCGTCCGCCTGGATGAACCCGACCACGAGAAAACCGACGAGCAGAATGCCGAAGGCGGCGAGCTCGCTCCACACGAGGACCCAGAGCAGCAGGTCGTCGGCGGATGCATGCTCATCTGCTTCGCCCACAGGAAGGACCCGTCCGTCCATGCGTCAACTCCTTTGCCGGAACGACGGTCAGCTAGGCAGGTAGGCACTTTCTGTCTTTGCGATTGCGCAAAGAGGCGGGGCAACCGGACTGATAGCTGCAGGGTCATTCCAGGAGTTTTCCGATGACAGATGCACAAATCGGCCTTTCCGTCGCAACCCCGATTATCGTCGGGTTCGCCATTCTTCTCTACCGCATGGGGGTCCTGCAGCGTGCGGCCACGCTCTCGGCTGTCCTGTTCTCCATCGCGATCGCCGTCGTGCTGTTTGTCGACCCCTCGCAATAGCGGCGCCACGGCGCGGATGCGTCGTTACCAAGCGGTCGTCTTCCATTTTGCGAAATGTCAAAGATCGCCCTACCGATTGCGCCTAGACGGTTGAGGGATGAAAAATCTCACTCACGGAGCTGCCGATGTCTGGAGAAGATGCCTTGGAAGAAGGCTATCAGCGCCTTCTCGAACTGTGCGACCGCCTCGAGGCGATTGCCGATTCCCTGCCGCGCCACATCGATCCGGCCGGTTGCCGCGAGGTTGCGGACAGACTGCCTTCGACACTCATGGCCGTGCACAGGCTGGAGGATGAGATCCTGTTTCCAGCCATTTTGGCAGCACGATGCCCCGACGACGGCCAGCTCCTGATCGATCGCTTGCGCGACGAACATCGGCATGACGGGGGCTCGGCCGAGCACGTTGCCCGCGTTCTCAATGAACTGCTTCACGGTCGCACTCCGCACAGCTGGGAGACGATCGGCTACATGCTGCGCGCCTTTTTCGAAACCGTCCGACGCCATGTTGCGACCGAACGGTTGCTTCTTTCGGACAGGATTTGAGACCGGTCTATGTATCATTTTCTCGCGGCATTTGCAGTTTTCCTTGCCCTTCATATGGTCCCGGCCTGGCCGACGCTGCGTCAGCGGCTGATCACGATGCTAGGGCGGCGCGCCTATTTCGGCCTCTACTCGCTGCTGTCGATCGTCGCGCTGATCTGGGTTTTCCAGGCAGCGCTTGCGCTCGATTTCATTCCGCTCTGGGAGCCGGCCCCGTGGCAGGCCTGGACGACATTCATCCTTGCGCCATCAGGCGTCTTCCTCGTTCTCGCCGGCCTGTTCAGCGAAAATCCGCTGTCGATCTCCATTTTTCAGGGCAACGCGCGGAAGGGGGCGATCGTCAGCGTGACCCGCCATCCGGTGCTCTGGGGCTTCCTGTTTTGGGCCGT
This sequence comes from Sinorhizobium sp. A49, assembly GCF_002002725.1. Classification (GTDB taxonomy): domain Bacteria; phylum Pseudomonadota; class Alphaproteobacteria; order Rhizobiales; family Rhizobiaceae; genus Ensifer. Next base: position 19,284 of record NZ_MUNW01000050.1, read on the forward strand.
CGGCCATGTCGTCGCCAATGGCGACCTGCGTTCCCTGGTGCTTTTCGGCGGCTTCGCACTGTTTGCACTCGGTGGGTTCTTCATGGTGGAAAAACGGGCACGGCGTCGCCTTGGAGACACCTGGTCGATTGCCCGACAAGGCACCTCGATTATTCCCCTCGCCGCGATGTTGAAAGGTCAGGCGCACCTGCGCCTCGATCCCGTGATGATCCTTTCGGCCTTCGCCACCGCTGCGATTACCTTCTGGCTGCTGGCCGGCGGCCACTACGCGATGTTCGGTGCAGATCCGTTGTTGCAGGCATTGCCTTTCGGTTGACCCTCTCCCTGCCAGGCGACCGCAAGCGGCGCGATCGGCAAAGCCAGAAGATCAATCGCTCTCGCGGCGAGATGATCGACGATCGCTTCGACGCTCTCCGGCCTGTGATAGAAGGCCGGGACCGGCGGCATGACGATCGCACCCATCTCCGTCACCGCGCACATGTTGCGCAGGTGCCCGAGATGGAGCGGCGTCTCGCGCGCCATCAGCACCAGGCGCCGGCGCTCCTTCAGGTGAACGTCCGCGGCGCGAACGATGAGATTGTCGGCAAGCCCACCGGCGATCGCCGCGAGCGTACGCATCGAACAGGGCGCGACAATCATGGCGGCAGTCGGAAACGACCCACTTGCGATTGCAGCGCCGATATCGTCATGCTCGTAGGTCCGGTCCGCGGTCTCCAGCAGCCGCAGCAGCGCATGTGCGCCAACCTCATGAGCAAGTGTGCGACAGGCGGACGGCGACACCACCAAATGGGTCTCCACCTCTTCGAGCCGTGCGAGCCGCTCGGCAATACGCAGCGGAATGGCGGCACCCGACGCACCGGTGATACCGACGACAACGCGATGCCTGCTCATGATGCTTTCCTTTCAAGCCCGAGTTCGGCCCAGATGGCGTCGACCTGGCTGATGACATCGGGCGTCATGTCGAGCACCCGCCCCCATTCGCGATCGGTCTCCGAACCGATCTTCGTCGTTGCATCCAGCCCGAGCTTGCCGCCGAGGCCGGAGCGTGGTGACGCGAAATCGAGATAGTCGATCGGCGTGTCGGCAATGATGGTGACATCCCGGCTGGCATCGAAGCGTGTCGCCAGTGCCCACATCACATCGGGCCAGTGACGGACATTGATATCCGGGTCGACGGCGATGATCAGCTTGGTGTAGCTGAACTGCGGCAGCATCGACCAGAGCCCCATCATCAGGCGTTTCGCCTGTCCGGGGTAACGCTTGTCGATCGCGACCACCATGGCGCGGTAGGAACAGGCTTCCGGCGGCAGCCAGAGATCGGTGATCTCCGGGAACTGTTTTCTGGCAAGAGGAACGAACAGCGTGTTCATCGCCTCACCCAACCGCGAGGGCTCATCCGGCGGGCGGCCGGTGTAGGTGGAGAGATAGTAGGGTTTGCGGCGGGTGGTTACGGCGGAAAGCGTCATGACCGGAAACGGCTCGACCGAATTGTAGTAGCCCGTGTGGTCGCCATAAGGTCCCTCGTCGGCAGTCTCGGTTGCCGATACCGTTCCTTCCAGCACGATCTCGGCATGCGCCGGAACGGCCAGCGGCACCGACGTCGCGGCCACGAGTTGCGTTCGGCTTCGACGTAGCAGCCCAGCGAAGTTGAGTTCGCTCATCCCCTCCGGCAGCGGCATGACCGAGGCAAGAATCGTTGCGGGATCGGCGCCGATCGCCACGGCAACCGGCATGTCGCGCCCCTGGCGCTGCCACAGCCGGTGGTGTCGCGCGCCGCCGCGATGGGCAAGCCAACGCAAGATGACTCGGTTCCGGCCAAGCACCTGCATGCGATAGATGCCGACATTGACATCGAGCGGGTCGTCGGGCGCACGTGTGATGACCAGCGGCCAGGTAATCAGCGGCGCCGGTTCGCCCGGCCAACACCATTGGATCGGCAAGCGGCCAAGATCGATATCCGCGCCGCGCCAGACGATGTCCTGGCACGGTGCGGACGGCACGTGCTTTGGCCGCATGAAGAGTGCCGAGCGCAACAGCGGCAACCGGTCCCAGGCATCGCGTAGCGACCCCGGCGCTCGTGGATCGCGCAGTGCTGCCAGTTCATCGGCATGTGCGCACAGACCGCCCTCCTTGAGGCCGAAACCGCGCTCGATCCGGCGTTCGGTGCCGAAGAGATTGGCCAAGAGCGGGATGTCATGGACACGCCCGGAGGCATCGACCGGCCGCTCGAAGAGCAAGGCCGGGCCGTGATCGGCCAGAACGCGTCGGTGGATCTCCGTCACCTCGTGCACCAGGGATACGGGACGGGAGATACGCTTCAGCTCCCCTTCACGCTCCAGCGCACCGGCAAAATCCTGAAGCGAGACGAAACCCTTGGCTGGACGGAAGCGCTTGTTCATGTCGCCTCTTACGGGCTGCAAATGCCCGCTGTCTTTGACGTGGGACAAACAGCAGCAGCGCCACGCCGACTAGCATGCGGCCATTCTTTGCTCCGTTTCATGCAGGCAGCCCATGACCCTACCCTTTGCGATGACCGCGCCGTTGCGGATCGCGCCACTCCCCCTCATTGAGCACGCCACGCGGCTCGTCTTTGCCCAGGTCATACAGCAGCACCCGGATCTCTTCGACCGGCTTGGGGAGCACGCCGACAAACGCTATGCCTTCGTGCCTACGGACCTTCCATTGGGCTTTCTGATAGAGCCGTCGGTTCGACGCATCTCCGTTCACCGCAAGCCGCACCTGCCGTCCGCTGACGCCTGCATGGCCGGCACATTCGTGCTGCTCCTGGCACTGCTCGAGGGTCAGATCGACGGCGATGCCGTGTTCTTCTCCAGAAGCCTGACGATAACGGGCGACATGGAAGCGATGCTGGCACTGCGCAACGCGCTCGATGACTGCAACATCGATCTGCCGGCGGATATTGCCCGCATGAGCGGGCCGTTCGCGCCCCTGGTTCGGCGCGCAGCCACCGAAATCAGAACACGCGCATTGTCGGGGGAGGCAGCGAGATGGAACTGATCTGTCCCGCAGGCACGCCGGCCGCCTTTCGCGAGGCCGTGGATGCTGGTGCCGATGCCGTCTATTGCGGCTTTCGCGACGAGACCAATGCCCGCAATTTTCCCGGCCTGAACTTTTCCCGCGAGGAGCTGAAGACGGCGATTGCCTATGCCCGCCGGCACAAGGTGATGACCTTCGTCGCCATTAACACCTTCATGCGGGCGGGCCAGGAAAAGCTCTGGCATGACGCCGTCGATGATGCCGTGCGCCTTGGCGCCGATGCCGTGATCCTCGCCGACTTCGGGTTGATGGCCTATACCGCCGAGCGCCATCCGCAGCAACGCTTGCATGTTTCGGTGCAAGCCTCAGCCTCCAACGCCGATGCGGTTAAATTCCTGGTCGAAACCTTCGGTGCAAAGCGCGTCGTGCTTCCGCGCATCCTCACCATTCCCGATATCGCCCGCCTTGCCCGCCAGATCAGTTGCGAAATCGAAGTCTTCGTTTTCGGCGGGCTTTGCGTGATGGCCGAGGGGCGCTGCTCGCTGTCATCCTACGCCACCGGAAAATCCCCCAACATGAACGGCGTCTGCTCGCCGGCAAGCCACGTGCGCTACCGCGAGGATGGCAGCGAACTGGTGTCGGAACTGGGCGACTACACGATCAACCGCTTTCCGGCCGGCGAAGCTGCCGGTTACCCCACTCTCTGCAAGGGCCGCTTCGATATTGCCGAGGAGCGAGGGTATGCCTTCGAGGATCCGGTTTCGCTTGATGTCATGGACCATATTGATGCCCTGCGCGAAGCCGGCGTCGGAGCGTTGAAGATCGAGGGACGCCAGCGCGGCAAGGCCTATGTCGCCGAGGTCGTTTCCGTCATGCGCCGTGCCGTCTCTGCCGATGCGAGCGAGAGGCCCGCCTTGCTGTCGCGCCTCAGGCGGCTCAGCGAAGGACAGAAGACGACGTCGGGCGCCTATGAAAAGCGGTGGAGATAACGACATGTCTGCAACAACCCACCTCTCGCTCAGTCTCGGACCCGTGCTCTATCTCTGGGACGGACCCAAGTGGCGCGACTTCTACTTCCGCATCGCCGACGAAGCTCCGATAGAGCATGTCACCCTCGGCGAGGCGGTCTGCTCCAAGCGCCTGCATTTCATCGAGCCGCATGTCGCCGAGGTGATCGAACGCCTGGAGGCCGCCGGCAAGAAAGTCAGCCTTGCTTCGCTTGCACTTGTCACCCTGGAGCGCGAGAGCCAACTTGTGCGCGGCCTGGTGCGCGACAGCATCCATCCGATCGAGGCCAATGATCTGTCCGCACTCGGATTGCTTACCGGCAAACCGCACTCGATCGGCCCTCTGATCAACGTCTATAACGCAGCCACCGCCAGGCTGCTGGCGTCGCGCGGCGCGACCAGCATTTGCCTGCCACCGGAGTTGCCCATGGCGTCGGTCAGGGAGATCGTGCGTGACGCGCCTGGCGTCGCGTTTGAAATCTTCGGCTTTGGTCGCGTGCCGTTGGCGATCTCGGCGCGTTGCGCTCACGCCCGCTCCAAGGGCCTGGTGAAAGACAATTGCCAGTTCATCTGCGGCGATGACAGCGATGGCCTCATCGTCGAGACGCTTGATCGCCAGCCGTTCCTCGTCCTCAACGGGGTCCAGACCATGTCCCACACTTGCCAAAGCCTGCTGCAGGAACTTGCCCACCTGACTGCCGCCGGCATCAGCCGGATCCGGCTCTCGCCGCAGGACTGCGACATGGTGGCGGTCGCCCGTATCTACGAAGCCGTTGCCGCCGGACGAACATCTGCGGCCGAAGGCCTCGAGCGTCTGGTGCTCGCCTATCCCGGCGTGCCGTTGTCAAACGGCTTTCATTATGGCCAGACCGGCGCGTCGTGGATCGCAGCACCCGTGGGCGCAGCGGAGGGAGGCAAGCAATGGCGAACGAGTTGATTTGCGCCGCCAACGGACCGACTGACGACGCCGACCCCGTTGACATCGTCGCCAATATCCGTCGCCTGATTGTCGGCGCGACGCTCGATTGCGCCTGCCGGGCGGAAATCGAGCGGTTGCTCCTCCAGTTCGAGAGGTTGACCGCCGGCCGAGACCGGCAGCGCCGGCTGGACCGCGCCCGGTATCAACGCCGTCGCATCGCCGCCATCGCGGAACTGCTTTGCGAACTCGATGAAGTTGACAGTGCGGAGGCAGATGGCAGTCTGCTGGCCGAAGCGCAATTGCTGTTCCAGGATATCGCCGAAGCCGCGCGCACCGGCGCTGTTATCCTCGCAGGCGCGATACATGTCCGCCCTAAAACCGGGGCCGACCATGACCTGTAAGCGAGTTACCAAGAGCAACCCGTCCGAACTGGACTTGGCGATCGATCCCAGCATCGCAAATGCTCCGCCTCAGTGCTGGCCGGCGGATGGCCGGCTTCGCCATCGCCGGCTCCCTTCTATGCCCCGCGCCGACCACACCCTTTCATCGTCCGGTAGCGAGCCTGTTCGTTCTCGCCTCGTTGGAACCTGAGCGGCGGCTGCTGATTTCGATCATCTCATGGTGCCCGTCGCTGCCAGGCCTGACCGGGCACATGACGCATGGGCATAGCAACGGGCCGTCATACGGGGTGCGATGACCCACGTGGCGCGGCTCGATCCTCCGCCTTCAGCGGGGCGCCGAGCTGCGCTCTCGCTCCGACTGGGTGGCCCCGCTCTCAAGCGGCCCCGGCCGATAAAACGCCCTCTTCCAGTAGAGTAACGGCACCCGGTCTTCCGTTTCGCCATGCTCGATGGCCGCTGTCAGCAGCAGATGATCGCCCAGCGGCAAACGGTCACTTACCCGCCCCTTCATCCAGGCCAGTGTATCATCGATCCGCGGCAAGGCGTGTTCCTCGCACCAGTGTGTATCCTCGAACCGATCGATCCCTGGTGTTGCGAAGCGGCGGGCGATTGTGCCCTGGCGATCGGCCAGCAGATTGATACCGATGGTCGTGCCTGCCGTCAGCCGATCCAGGAGGCCAGAGCCCTGTTTCATCGCAAACATCAGCAAAGGCGGATCGAGAGACAGGGCGTTGAGGCTGCCCACGGTCGCACCATGGCGGTCCTCGCCGCTGCCGACGGTGATGACAGCAACGGATGTCGGCATATGAGCAAAGATCGTTTTGAACGTCTCGGCCGATGGGGCCTTGTATTCACCGGCAATCACCATGGCACCGGCAGCGGCGCAGGCCCCTCCAGTGACGGAAACAACGGCAGCACCTCCTCGGCAAGCTCCTGGATGATGTCGCTGGCCGGGCGTTCTGCGAACTGCATGCCCAGCGCCGCGTGGTTGACGCCGGCCTCCTGCCATTCGCCGAGCAGATCGATCAGTCCCTTCCACCCCGTTCTCAGCACGAAGCCGCCACGAAGCGGGGTTCGCGGAAAATCGGGATCATCGACGAGATCGAGCCATTCATTGGTCATATGCGGCCGGAAGCCGGCGCCGGGAATCTGGTTTCGCCAGGAAAGAATGTTCTGGGCCAGCCTCTTCGGACCTTCGGGGATATGTGTCGGCTGCGGATAGGTCAGCCAGCCGTCGGCGTGCTCAGCCACCCATGACGGCGACTGGCGGCTTGAGCCGGTGATGATCAGCGGGATACGGCCAATGGCAGGCTTCGGCAGAAAGTCGACACCTTCAATCGTCCCCAGGCTCGACCGGATCACTGGGCGCCCCGGCGCGATCAGTTGGCGGAAATACGCGACCGTCTCGGCAAAGCGCTCGCCGCGACCATCCATGTCGAGGCCATAGGCCGGGAACTCGACTGGCCGGTCGCCGGAAGCAATGCCGAGAACCAGGCGTCCGCCGGACAGGCGGTCGATGGTGGTCGCGGCCTTGGCAAGATCGATCGGGTGGCGAAGCGAAAACACCGCGCTTCCCGTCGCAAGGGCGACCTTGTCGGTTCGGGCAGCAAGGTAGGACAGGTAGGTAAAGGGATCGAAAAGCTGACCGGCATCGCCGAAGTTCGGATCGAACAACGGCACATCGCGGACCCAGACCGCGGCAAAGCCGCGCCGATCGATCTCAGTGACGAGATCCGCCTGCCCTTCCAGCACGCTCATGTCACCGCGATAAAAGCGAAGCGGCAGGAAAATGCCGATCGTCAACCGATCCGGCGCAAACATGCGCCGGTAGCCGGGATGCTTGGCAAAAGCGTCTGATGACGCGCCGGACAGAAATGTCGGGTGATGAGCCGTCGTGGCTGCAATGTTCATGGGTATGGTCCTTTCAGATTATCGTCAGGGGCCGGTCGCGGGAGCCGGCAGAGCAACGCCCCGCTGGACTGCAGGCCTTTCAGCGACGCGGGCGTGCCAGCCGGCCAGATGCCGGTGACGAGCGAAGTCGAAGCCGCAGATCGCGGCGATATGGGTCCAACCGAAGGTCGCGATATCGGCGACCGAATAGTCGTCGCCGGCAAGCCACGTGGCGTCACCAAGACGGGCATCGAGCGTCGCGAATGCCTCCTCGCTCAGCCGGCGATAACGGTCGATGGCAGGCGCAGACCTCGTCGTGGCAAACATCTCGAAATGCACGCGCTGGCCGAGAATCGGCCCCATGCTTGCCGCATGAAATTGCAGCCATTGGATCGCCTGCCATCGGGCTTTCTCCCCTTTCGGCAAGAGGCGGCCGGTCCGCTCGGCGAGATAAAGCAGGATGGCTGCGGATTCGAACAGGGTGATACCGGTCTCGTCATCGGTGATGACAGGGATGCGACCGTGCGGGTTGAGATTGAGGAATTCGGGGCGCCGGTTTTCGCCGTCATCGATCTTCACGTGATGAAGGCGATAGGGCATTCCAAGCTCTTCAAGGGCAATCGTCGCCTTGAAGCCATTGGGCGAAGCGTCGGTATAGAGATCGATCATCCGCATCGCCCCGACGAAGAACGACAATCGGTACTGCATCGGTCAATGCTGGCAAAGGCTGAAATGGAGCGACGTTTCGTGCGCGCGAGGCACTCGGAAAGTATCGTTGCCCGGGGATCGAAACCGGTTGTTTTCATAACATCCTCAAGGCGACGGAAGGGGGAAGGTTGGACGCGCCGCCGAAGAGAAGGCTAAGGCATCAGACGACCGCGAGGGAAGCGATGATACCTCCCGCCTCAATTTAGCTTACCTAAACTCTTAAACCGCTACCTCTCCCACTTGTGGGTAGCCTATCCTGTCAACTCCGCTGTTGTTTCGCAGGAAATGCTGCTATTCGTCGCACCCGCGACCACCTTCGCTGAAAGTGAAGTTGTTGCAATTCTAAATTCTGTATGGAGCCCCGATGGGCCGTGTTCTTCCCTTGCTGGCGCTGCGCGCCTTCGCCGAAACCGGCCGTCACGCGAGTATCAAGCGTGCAGCGGAGGCGATGGGCGTCACATCCGGCGCGGTCAGCCAGCAGGTGCGGTTGCTCGAGGAGCGACTGGGTGTCTCGCTGTTTTCCCGGACCCGCTACGGTGTCGAACTCACAGAAGCCGGCGCCAAGGCGCACCCGACAATTCTGTCGGCATTCGATCAGCTCGAGAAGGGGCTCGAGGCGCTTGAGGCCAGCAATGCGACAGCATCGGTGACGGTCTGCACTGTGCCATCCTTCGCCGCTTCGTGGCTGGTGCCGCGCCTCGGCCGGTTTACCAGCCGCCATCCCGATATCGAGGTTCGGGTGGAGGCGTCGGCAACATTGACCGATTTGCGCCGTGAACGGGTGGACGTCTCGATCCGTCATGGCCTTGGAGATTATCCGGGCCTAGAGACCATCCATCTGATGGCACCCGAACTGATCCCGGTGGCAAGCCCCACTTTGCTGACAGACGGTCCTGCAATCCGCACCCCCGCCGATTGCCTTTCCTATCCGCTGCTGCAGGATTCGGCGCGCGCCGACTGGCGCCTGTGGCTGAAGGCGCTCGGCACCGAAGACGACCCGCGTATCGAGCGCGGTCCGTCCTTCGATGATGATTTCCTTCTGGTCAGGGCAGCCGTTGCCGGCCAGGGCATTGCACTCGTGCGAGATATCTATGCGCGGGAGGAAATTGCCGATGGGCGCCTGGCCGTTGCTCTCGACCGACCGTGGCCGAGCGAATTCGCCTATTATGTCGTGACATTGCCGGCGGCAATCGAGCGTCCTGCCATCGCGCATTTCGTTGCGTGGCTGATCGAAGAAGCGCAAGCGCCCCAATTGCCGGCCGCAAGCGCCTGAGACGGAAGCTTGTATTCCGCGCCGCCCGATGCAGTTATTTGACTTATGTCACGAGCAATGAATAATGTCAGAAGCAGACAATCGAAGGATCCCCATGCCTATCCGCAACACCGACCAGATCATGCACAAGGCCGCATGGCTCTACTACAGCCATGGGCTACGGCAGGATGAAGTCGCGCAGAAACTGGGCATATCACGTGCCTCTGTTGCGACCTATCTCAGGCGGGCACGCGAGACCGGGATCGTCAATATCAGCACATCGACGGAGCTTTTTACCGACGATGTGCTGGCGCGCGAACTGGAGGACGCAACCGGCGTGACCACCGCCTGGATCGTGCCGGAGGATCGACAGGCCATGGACCCGACGGCGGAGATGCCGGTGCTGGCCGCATCCGTCTTCCTCGAGCTGATCAACAAGGGCGACCGCGTCGGCGTCGCCTGGGGACGCACGGTCTATCATATCGCCGACGTGATGCCGTTCGCCGACCTGCGCGGCGTGACGGTGGTCCAGCTCTGCGGCAATCTCGGCGCCCCCTACTCCTATCGCCCGGACCAGTGCACGACGGAGATCGCCCGCCGGCTGAATGCCGAAGGCATCAATTTTTACGCACCGCTGGTCTTGTCGTCCGAGCGGCTGGCCGAGGAGCTGCGCGGCGAGCCGGTGATCCGCGAGCAGCTGTCGACGATCGCCGACTGTCATCTGGCACTCTATTCCGTCGGCGGCATCGAGGACGACAGCCATCTCGTCAAGTGCGGCGCGCTCAGCGCCGAAGAAATGCATCGCATGGGCGAGGAAGGCGCTGTCGGCGTCATCGCCGGCCAACTGATCGACGGCGACGGCCAATGGGTGAACTGCGCCCACAATCGGCGCTGCATCTCCGCTGATCTCTCGTCGATCCGCACCATTGAGAAACGCATGCTCGTCGTACAGGAAGACAGCAAGTTCGAGCCTCTTATGGCCGCGCTGAAGGGCGGTTTTGCCTCGCATCTCGTGGTCACGACGTCGATGGCCCGCCGAGTGATGGAACGCTGGCGTCGAGACGGCCTCGGCCGTGTAGGCCACGCATCCGTATAGCTGGGCGTCGAAGAGCTCGGTAACGTGCAAACGGGGCGGCCCTTCGACCGCCCCGCTTTTTCTACAATACCAGTGCGATCAGGGCTTGGGCATCCAAGCCGGCATGGCGACATCGGCATGGGCGAACTGCGGCAGCTTGGTGCCGAGTTCTTCCATATTCTTGATGTCCTGATCGTTGAGGTCTTTCTGGGTGATCAGCGTCGGCGGCACGATGACGCTGCGGCCCGGGTCCTCGCCAGCAAGCAGCATGGCAAGCGTCCTGACCGAAACCTGTCCGACTACGGCCGGGTTGGTCGCAGCCGTTGCCGCCCAGGCGGAATCAGGTTCGCGCATCGCGGCGATATCCGAGGTCGAGATATCGGCGGAATAGATCTTCACGCTCGACGAAAGGCCGGCTTCATCGACCGCAATCTTCACGCCTTTGGCAAACTCATCATAGGGCGCGAACATCACGGTGATATCCGGGTTGGCGGAGATGACCGAGCGCGCCTGGTTGGCGACGGAGTTGGCGATCGGGTTGTCCATCGTGCCGAACTGCGAGATCTCGTTGATCCCCGAATACTTGGCCTTGAATTCCTTCCAGGTCTCGTCGCGGCGGTCGAGCGGCGCGATGCCGGCGACATAGACGTAGCCGGCCTTGAAGCTGTCGCCGTTGTCCTTGATCGCCTGCTCGAGTGCAAGGCGGGCGAGGTCGCGGTCGGACTGTTCGACCTGCGGGATCTTCTCGTTCTCGACGTTGACGTCGAAGGCGACGACCTTGATCCCGGCATCTACGGCACGCTGGGCGGCCTCTTTCATCGATTCCGTCAGGCCGTGCTGGATGATGATGCCCTGCACGCCGAGCGCGATTGCCTGGTCGACCATGTCGGCCTGAAGCGCTGCGTCCTGGCGGCTGTCGAGAACCTGAAGCTGAACGCCGAGTGCCTTTGCCTGCGCCTCCACGCCGGCAAGGTAGGACTGGAAGAAGTCGCCGGTCGACAGATAGCGCACGAGCGCGATCTTGACGTCGCCCGGCTTGTCGAAGGGCTTCGGCATGTCGGCGGCAAAGGAAGCGGTGGCAAAGGCCACGGTTCCGGCAAGGCCAAGCGCCAGCTTGCCCATTGCTCTGCGTGTAAAGTTCATTTCAGTCTCCTCCACTGGTGAACGTTTGTTTTCCGCGGCCGGGGCTTTCCCGTCAGCGTTTGCCTCTTTTCGAGAGCGCAAAGGTGAAGATCAGGGCGATGACGAGAACCGCGCCCTTGATGAAGTCCTGGGTGTAATAGGGCGCGTTCATCATCGTCAGGCCCTGGAGCAGAATGCCGACGAAGAGCGCGCCGATCGCCGTGCCGAACGCGTTCGGCTTGGCGGCGCCGAGCACGGCAAAACCGATGAGGGCAGCGGCAACTGCATCGAGCAACAGGTTGTTGCCCGAGGCGATATCGCCGCGGCCGAGACGAGCGGCAAGCAGGATGCCGCCGATCGAGGCGAAAACGCCCGAGATGACATAGGCCGAGATCTTGTAGGCATTGACCGGCGCACCCGCGAGGCCGGCGGCGCGCTCGTTGGAGCCGACCGCATACATCATCCGCCCGAAGCGGGTGTATTCGAGGAAGAACCAGATCACGACCGCCAGCACGATCAGCACCACCACGGAGACGGGCACGAGGTTCGGCAGAATCAGATCGAAGCGGTGACGCCCGAGCGCCAGGAAGGCGGGGCTGAACGTGCCTGTCGCCACCGAACCGTCCGGAAGCGTCATGCCGGCGGCAATGGAGCGTCCCTCGGTCGGTATACGCTGCAGGCCGAGCAGCAGGAACATCATGCCGAGCGTCGCCAGAAGATCCGGCACGCGCATGTAGACGATGATGATGCCGTTGATCAGTCCGACGAGAACGCCGATCGCCAGGCAGACGAGCGTTGCCGTCAGAGCGTCGCCGCCCATCACCACCATCACATAGGATGACGCCATCATCGACGTGGTCGCGACCGAACCGATCGACAGGTCGAAGCCGCCGACGACGAGCGTGGCCGTGACGCCCAGCGCCAGAATGCCGGTGATCGACACTGATTGCAGGATGAAGACGGCGCTCTGTGGCGAGGAAAAGCCGTTCGTCACGAGCGAGAAATAGATAACCAGTCCGGCCAACAGGACAAGAAAGCCGTATTTGATCGCGACGTCGCGCAGGCTGAACGCGGCGCTTGGCGGCACCGGCAGCGCTGGAGCGGCGGACGCCGCGGGTTTCATCTGTTCACTGCTCATGAGGCTGTCCCTGCTGATGATGTTGGCCGGCGATCTCCTGGAGGAGCCGCTCGACGTCGACCGAGGCGTTTCGATGCTCGCCAACGATCGTGTGTTCCGACATCACGAGAATGCGGTCGGCGATCTCGAAGGCTTCGTCGAGTTCGGTCAGGAAAACGATGGTGGCGCGGCCTGCGGCCGAGACGCGCAGCTTGGCGCCGATATCGCGGCGCGCGGCAATGTCGACACCCTGGAAGGGCTCGTCGAGGATCAACAGGCGCGAAGGCTCGGAAAGCCAACGCCCGACCATCACCTTCTGCTGGTTGCCACCAGACAACGTCTGCATCTCGTCGCGCTCGCTGCGGCAGACGACGCCCAGTGCCGCGATCTGCGCCCGAGATTTCGCCCGTTCGGCCGACCGGCTCGATATGCCGAAGCGCGACAGCCGCTTAAGGAACGGCAGGCTGATGTTCTCGTAGATATTGAAGTCCGGAACGATGCCGCTATCGGCCCGATCCTTGGCAACGAGAAACACACCCTTGGCAATCGCCTGGCCGGTCGATTGTGGATGGTAGGCCGCGCCATCGAGCGTCATCTGCCCGGCCACGGGCGACCGCGCCCCGAAAAGCGTCTCGGCCAGCGCCGTCTTGCCGACGCCGACGAGCCCGGTGACAGCGACGATTTCGCCATCGCCAAGCGCCAGGTCGAAGGGACGCGACGTCTCTGTCAGCCGCAGGCCCTTCACCGAAAAGACAGCACCCGATCCTTCGCGCACGGTGACGGCGCCTGCCGACACTTTCTGCCCGAGCATCGCGTTGACGGCACCTTCATAATCCAGATCCGCCCCTTCGAAGCGGCCGGTGATGCGCCCGTCGCGCAGCGTGACGATGCTATCAGCGAGCCTGCGAATGTCGGACATCCGGTGCGAAATATAAAGGATAGCGACGCCGCGGGCTCTCAGCCGATCGAGGAGATCGAACAGCCGATCGGCCTCGGCGCTCGACAACGACGAAGTCGGCTCGTCGAGGATCAGCACCTGCGGCTCGTGCGCCATGGCACGGGCAATCGCCACCATCTGCCGGTCGGCAAGCGTCAGATCGTTGATATCGGCGGAAAGATCGATGGCGAGCCCCATGCGGGCGGCAACGACGGCCGCCTCGCGCCGGACACGGCGCGGATTGAAAAACAGACGCGCACCGCGACCGTTCAACCGGTCGAGCGTGAGATTGGTCGCCACATCGAGATCGGCAACGACGCCGTCATTGATGTTCTGGTGAACCGTCACCACACCGGCCCGGATAGCCTCCGCCGGCGTTGCCGGTGCAAAGGCGAGATCGCTGAGCCGCATATCCCCGGCATCGCTGACGTAGACGCCGCTGAGGATGCGCACCAGTGTCGACTTTCCAGCGCCGTTGGCGCCCATCAGCACCGTGACGGCACCCTTGCGCAATTCGAGATCGACGCCCTTCAGGACCGGTATCGGCCCGAAGGATTTGCGCACGCCCTCGATGCGAAACACTGCTTGTTCGCTCATGCTCTCCTCCCAATGAAGGCAGGTTAGGATGGCTATCCATCAAATGTCAAGGCGATTGACATTTGACAGAATGCCGACTTACCTATGGGCCACGACAGCATGACGAGGAGCGGCGAAGGCCGGTCATGCCGATAAGGAGGAGCATATGGACAAGCACGTTTTCGAGGCGCTGAGCGCAGAAACGCTGCCATCAAGACTGAGCGGCAACACGGCCCTTTGCGACAGGATCGGCAACAACCACGGTCGCTGGCAGGTCAAGGAGGTCGGCGACGGCAACCTCAACCTCGTCTTCATCGTCACGGGCGAGAAGGGAGCTGCCATCGTCAAGCAGGCACTTCCCTATGTCCGGCTCGTCGGCGAGCGTTGGCCTTTGCCTTTGAAGCGATCGTTCTTCGAATACCACGCCCTCATCCGCCAGGCCGCACGCGACCCGGGCATGGTGCCAGACATCCTGTTCTTCGACGCCGAGCAGGCGATGATCATCATGGAATACCTGACGCCGCACGTGATCCTGCGGCGCGCGCTGATCGCTGGGCGCATGCTGCCGAAGATCGGCCGCGATCTCGGGCTTTTCGCAGCGCGCACGCTCTTCCGCGGCTCGGACCTTTCGATGCCGACGCGCGACAAGAAGGCCGATCTCGCGCTCTTCGCCGACAATGTCGAACTCTGCGACATCACCGAAAACCTGGTTTTCTCCGATCCCTACTTCGAGGCGGAGATGAACCGGCACACGAGCCCGCACCTCGACAGCCTGGTCGAAGAGTTGCGCCGCGACCGTGACCTGAAGGTGGAAGCCCAGCGACTGAAACACATCTTCTCCGCCAAGGCCGAAACCCTTTGCCACGGCGATCTACATACCGGTTCGGTCATGGTCACCGACGACGAGACGCGCGTCATCGATCCTGAATTCGCCTTCTACGGACCGATCAGCTTCGATGTCGGCATGCTCTTGGCGAACTTCTGGATGAGCTACTTCTCTCAAAGTGGCCACGAGGCGGCCGCCGGCGAACGCGACCAGATGCGCGCCTACCTTCTGGATACGACAGAGACGATCTGGGAAACCTTTTGCGACGAGTTTTCCGCGCTCTGGCGAGCCGAGCGCAAGGGCATCCTCTACCAGGCGAGCCTTTTCGAAGATCGCAACGACCCGTTCGGCTCGGAACAGGCACTGACCATCGTTCTTGATGAGATCTATCGCGAGATGCTCGGCTTTGCCGGGGTCGAGATCCTCAGGCGCATCCTCGGCCTTGCCCACAATGCCGATTTCGAAACCATCGACGACCTCAGCCGCCGCGCCCAATGCGAAAGCAAGGCGCTGAAGCTCGGGCGTCATCTCGCCGTCAACCGGGATCGCATTGCGAGCCTCAGGGACATTCGCGCCACCGCGCAACGGCTTCAGCAGGAGACACTTTCGTGAAAGTCGGAGAAAAGCACTACCATACGATCTGGCTCAACGCCGACGGCCGCTCGGT
Organism: Sinorhizobium sp. A49; assembly: GCF_002002725.1. Classification (GTDB taxonomy): domain Bacteria; phylum Pseudomonadota; class Alphaproteobacteria; order Rhizobiales; family Rhizobiaceae; genus Ensifer. Next base: position 34,778 of record NZ_MUNW01000050.1, read on the forward strand.
CGACATCATCGACCAGCGCTGGCTGCCGCACGAGTTCCGAATCGTCACGCTGAAGACGGTTGCGGACGTTGCGGTCGCCATCCGCGACATGTGGGTTCGCGGCGCGCCGCTGATCGGCGTCACCGCCGCCTACGGCATCGCGATCGCCATGGCGGACGATCCGTCCGACCGCCATCTCGACGCGGTCTGGGAGGAGCTCAACGAGACGCGACCGACCGCGATCAACCTGCGCTGGGCGCTCGACGCCATGCGGCAGTTCCTGCGGCCGCTTTCGGTCGAAGACCGCGCCGAGGCAGCCTACCGGCGCGCTGGCGAAATCGCCGAGGAGGACGTCGAGCTCAACCGGGCGATCGGGGCAAACGGCCTGAAGATCATCCGCGAGATCGCGGCGACCAAAATGCCCGGCGAGCCGGTCAACATCCTGACCCACTGCAACGCCGGCTGGCTCGCTACCGTCGACTATGGAACGGCGACGGCACCGATCTACATGGCGACCGAGGCCGGCATTCCCGTGCATGTCTATGTCGACGAAACCCGGCCGCGCAACCAGGGTGCACAGCTGACGGCCTGGGAGCTGAACGGCCACGGGGTGCCGCACACGCTGATCGTCGACAATGCCGGCGGCCATCTGATGCAGCACGGCGCCGTCGACATGGTGATCGTCGGCACCGACCGCACGACGGCCAATGGCGATGTCTGCAACAAGATCGGCACCTATCTGAAGGCGCTTGCCGCCAGCGACAACAACGTTCCCTTCTATGTCGCACTGCCCTCGCCGACCATCGACTGGACGGTCAAGGATGGTGTGAAGGAAATCCCGATCGAGGAGCGGACCGGCGACGAGGTGAGTTTCGTGCAAGGGCGCGGCCCCGATGGCTCTATCATCTCTGTTCGCGTCTCGCCCGAAGGCAGTCCTTCGGCAAACCCGGCCTTCGACGTGACGCCTGCCCGGCTGATCACCGGCCTCATCACCGAGCGCGGCGTCGCCACGGCTTCGCCGCAGGGCCTCAAAGCGCTGTTTCCGGAAAGGAGCTAACCGGTGAGCCTCACGAACCAGAAGACCACCGAAGAGATTGCGCTCGGCATTCGCCGCCGCGTCTTCTTCCACACCATGAAGAACAATGGCGGCTATCTGAGCCAGGCCTGCTCCGCCGCCGAAAGCCTTGCCTTGCTCTACAACGAGTTCCTCGAGCTTGGCGAGCCGACCTTGCCGAAGGTGCCGTTGCCGTTTCGCGGCGTGCCCTCCGCCGATAACCCCGACGCCTTTACCGGCGCCGGCTACCACGGCCCGGCGGCACCCGAGTACGATCGCTTCATCATCTCGCCGGCACATTATGCGCTGGTGATCTACTGCGCACTGATCGAGGTCGGGCGCATGGATGAGCATGCGCTCGACCATTTCAACAAGGACGGAAGCTCGGTCGAGATGATCGGCGCCGAGCACAGCCCAGGCATGGAAGTAACGACCGGCTCGCTGGCGCAAGGCCTTTCCATGGCCGCGGGCGTCGCTTTTGCGCGAAAGAAGTGCAACGAGCCGGGCAAGGTCTGGGTCTACATGTCCGACGGCGAATTCCAGGAGGGGCAGACCTGGGAGTGCCTCGCCGCCATGGCCCACCACGGCATCGACAACGTCCGCGTCATCGTCGACGTCAACCGCCAGCAATGCGACGGCGCCATGTCCTCGGTTCTCGATCTCGGCGATCTTGCCGGCCGGGTTGCCGCTTTCGGCGCCACCTGCCGCTCGATCGACGGCCACGATTTGCAAGCCATGCGCGATGCAGCCGACAGCGCCGAGCCGGGCAAGCCGCTGGTCATCCTCGCCAATACCTCGCCGTTCCAGGGCATGAACTTCCTCAAGAAGCGCTTCCCGCGCCTTCACTATGTGCGCTTCAAGAGCGCCGAGGAGCGGCTTGAGATGCAGGCGGCACTGGCTGTCGAACTGGGCGTGAGCCCAAACGAAATGGAAGGGGCCTGACCATGGTCGAAATTGTCAACCGCCCTTATGCGCGAGCATTCGAGGATTTTGCGACAGTGCGCCCGGAAGTGCTTTGCCTTTCCGCCGACCTCACCTCATCCTGCGAGGTCGATGGTTTTCGCGACCGGCATCCGGAGCAGTTCCTGTCGCTGGGCATGGCCGAGCAGAACATGCTCTCCTTCGCCGGCGGGCTGGCCATGCAGGGCTACCGGCCGTTCATCCACACCTTCTCGGTCTTCCTCTATCGGCGTCCCTACGATCAGCTGATCAATTCGATCGCCTACTCCAATCGCAAGGTGCGTCTGATGGGCTTCCTGCCCGGCATCACAACACCCGGTGGCATCACCCACCAGGCGATCGAGGACATTGCAGTCCTGCGCGCCGTGCCGAACATGACGATCCTGGAAACCGGCGACGCGACCGAGGTCGAAACGGTGCTCGAGGTGGCCGACGCGATCGACGGGCCGGTCTATGTCCGCATCCTTCGCGGTGAAGTCCCCCGGCTCTTTTCGACGCCATTCGCGTTCAACAAGCTACGCACGCTATCGGAGGGCGACGACATCCTCGTCGTCAGCTCCGGCGTCTGCACCGAGGAAGCCTTGCGCGCCACAAAGCCGATCGAAGCGCGCGGCATCGGGCTTCATCATCTGCACGCCTCGACGCTGAAGCCGTTTGACCGCGACGGGCTCATCAAGGCCGCGCGCGGCAAGAAGGGCATCGTCACGCTCGAAAACCACACCATCGTCGGTGGACTTGGTTCGATTGTTGCCGAGATCGTTGCCGAAGAGGGTCTTGGCGTCCGCCTCAAGCGTCTCGGCCTGAAGGACACCTTTGCCCATGGCGCCTCGAAGCCTTACCTGATGAAGAAGTATGGCCTCGATGCCGGCGCGTTGGTGGTGGCGATCGAGGAGCTGACCGGCAGGTCGCTCGAAATCGGTGAAGACGAACTGACCGAAGTTCGCCTCGATCATGTGCACTCCGCGCAGAAGGCGGAGGCGCTCTGATGGCTCCGCGGTTCACCGTCAGCTACTACGTCAGGGCCGCGGACGAGGCCGAGGCGCGCGCTCGGGCGCTGGATATCGCCCTGGAACAGACGGTCGAAATCCCGCGGGATGTCGTGCCCAAAGGCTATGTCGAGGACGAAATCCTCGGCAAGCTCGAAGCCCTCGACAAGGACCCGAACGGCCGTCCCGGTTATCTCGCCGATATCTCCTACAGCGAAGACGATGTCGGCGGCGACTTCCTCCAGTTCCTGAACATCGTCTTCGGCAACAGTTCGATCAAGCCGGGCCTGAAGGTCGAGGACATCGGACTGTCCAAGGGTATCCTCGCGCTTTGCCCAGGCCCAAGGCATGGCATTGCCGGCTTACGGCAAAGGGCCGGCATCGGCGCGCAACCGCTGTTGATGTCGGCCATCAAGCCGGTCGGCCTGTCTTCGGTCGAGCTTGCTCGGCGCGCCCATGATTTCGCGCTCGGCGGCATGCATTTCGTCAAGGACGACCATGGGCTGGTGGATCAGAGGACGTCGCCATTTGCCGAACGGCTGGCCGCCTGCGTTGATGCCGTCGGCGAAGCCAATGCCAAGAGCGGCGGGCGGGCGAGTTTCGTGCCAAATATCACTGCGTCGTCAAAAGAGCTGTTCGATCGGGCGAAGATGGCGGAAGAGGCCGGCGCCGGCGCGGTGATGATTTCTCCGGCCCTTGCCGGCTATGACGTCATTCACACGCTGGCGTCCGACCCGGATTTCACGTTGCCGATCGTTTCGCACCCCGCATTTTCGGGCGCCAACGTCGTCTCGCCGGATACCGGCTTTTCGCATCGGTGCTTCTACGGCGCCTTGCAGCGCCTGATGGGCGCCGACGCAGCGATCTATCCGAATTTCGGCGGCCGCTTCGGCTTCACCCGCCAGGAGTGCCAGTCGATCGCCAAGGCCTGCGCCACCGATATGGGCGGCCCGAAGGCAATCGTACCAGCCCCCGGCGGCGGCATGAACCTTGGCCGCGTTCCAGAGATGCGCGAGGCCTACGGCAACGACGTCATGTACCTGATCGGCGGCGCTTTGTTGCAGGACACGGATATTGTTTCGGCCAGCCGCCGGATCGTCGAAGCGGTTGCAGGCTAAGCGCCCCGCCGTTCAGCAATGAGATAGCCTCCCAAGGCTCTGCCGGGCGCGCTGGTGCGCCCGGCAGGTTCGATCTACCTCCCCACCGGTACGCGGCGATAACGCCCGTCCATTTATTTCGGCCCAGCGCAAGGCGCTGTTGCGGCTGCTTGCTCCTTCGCACCGACAACATCGCCGGCCACCGGCCGTGTCGTGTGCGCGGTTCGCCTGAGATCGAGCTGCTTCAAGCCCGGCAGAAACACGGCGAGCAGTGTCGTCGCAGCCAGGGCTGCGGCGCAACCAAAGAGCAGCCATTGCGCGCCAAAGATTTCGACCGCCCCGCCGGCAAGAATGATGGCCAGCGGGATCGCCGAAAGTTCCAGCGCATCCGCCGCCCCCAGCACCCGCCCGCGCAGCTTGACCGGCACACGGCGAAGCGCGGCGGTCGCGACGATCGGCCCGATCGGTCCCGTCGCAAAACCGGCCACGGCGCCGGCGGCGATCAGCACCGAAACCGGAGGTGCGAGCGCGAGGACGAGAATGGCGAGCGCCTCGACGGCGCAACCGAAGATCAGTATCCCGCGCCCGGAAAGCCGGTGTCCCCAGGCGGCATAGGCAAGGGTTCCGACGATGGCGCCGCCGCCGCTTGCCGACAGAAACAAGCCGAGGCTCATGGCGCCTTGCCCTGTTGTCTTGAAGAAGGCCGGCATGACGACCGCCTCCATCGCACCGAAGATGATGCCGAACAGCGTCCCGAGCATGATCAGGCTGCGCAGCAGCGGATCGCCTAGCAGAAACCGGACGGCTTCCCATGCGCCAGCCAGACCGATCGCGACATCCTCGCCGCCCGCCGATTTCCGGCGCGTCGGCAGGGAGATGACGTCGAGCATCGCTGCGGCGAGCGAACATCCGGCGGTCAACCACAAGGTGTCCTCGACGCCAACAAGCGCGATCATCACGCCGGCAAGCGCCGGCCCGACGAGCACGCCGGCATTCTCGATCAGCTCATCCACGGCCTTGACCCGCTCCAGCCGGAACCCCGCAAGACGCGCCAGTTCCGGATGGCGGCTTTCGGCAGCGATCGATGCCGGTCCGTCCATTGCCGCGCCGATCGCAATCAGGACGACGAGCGTGCCGATCCCGAGCATATCGAGATGATAGAGAAACGGGACCGCTGCGACCGCAAGCGCGCTCGTCAAATCACCGGTGAATGCGATCCAGCGCGGGCCGAAGCGATCGACAAGGCCGCCACCGAACAGCGAGCCGGCAATCATCGGCAAGACGCCTGCGGCAGCCGCAATGCCGGTCCACAAAGGGCTTCCGGTCAACGTCAGCACGAACCACGGCAAAGCCACCATGGCGACGGCATTTCCGAGCGTCGAGAATGCGCCAGCCATGACGCTGCCCAGCACCGGCAGTCGCCGCCTTACGCGAATAGAATGGGGTTTCATGCGCGGGCCATCGGGCATAAATGGCGCTGGGATTGCCTGACGGAGGCGAGCATCGGAACACAGTTGGTGCTGGAGGACTGGGCAAGGCTGCACGCAGCCGGGTGAGATCGAAGCATCGGATTTAATTAACCGATTACTTGATCTATTATTCGCATGCGCTATTTCCGACGTCAAGCGGGCGCGCCGCCACGCTCGAACCAAGCCGATCCGCGCCGGCATGGGCCGACCAGATTGCGGAACCTATGCCCGTGCTTGAACAGGAAACAACCGAGTTCCGGCGGAGAACCTGCCTGAGCGGCGATATGCTCCGCGGCGGTCCCCTTGTCGCGGGATAATGTTGCGGGCGCTTTGCGCCAGCTGGCGGCGCGAAATAAAGCCGTCTTCGCGACCTTCGAAGACGGCTCCTATGTGGAACTGGACCACCGGACGCTCCTGCGCCTGGGAAAATCGGCAGACTTCAGATCGTCAGTCGGTGTCGCGATCGAACTGATTGACGATGCGCATCGTCGCCGCTCTCTGAGCGTGGCGCACGTCGGCATCGCGCTTGCTTTTCAGCATCAGGTGGGCGGCACGGACAGCCGGAAGGGCCACCGGCTTGTAACCTGGAACGGGGATGGGGCGCGCGGCTTCTGTCAGTTTAGGCTTACGCATATGTTCACTCCTCATTCGAACACTGGCCAGGTTGCGGCTCGACAGGAATGGTCGAGGACCGGGCAAGAAGGCAGCGTGCCTGCCAATGGAGGCAAGCGTTTGATCGGCCGTTTCAAGATTTATTGCGGACTGAAATGACGACACGGCTCGATTGCATCAGCCAATCCGCCGCGAAAGTCTTCGGAAGGAGCGGATCAACCGAAGCGTTCGTGTCGGCCACTGGCGGGCGCATAGCCCAAGGATACCTCCTAGGACGGCCAAGCCGGCGGCACCTTGACGTGGGTGCTCGCGCTCAGTAGGTTCAATATACGGTGTATGTTCAATATATTGAACAAAAGGATCGCGATGAGCGGCCGAGGCGCGGAAAGAATTTTAGACCTGGTCGAGTGGTTGGCATCGCGCAGCGAAGCCGTCTCGCTTGTCGAGGTCGTGCAAGCGCTGAGCCTGCCGAAAAGCAGCACGCTGCTACTGCTGCGCACGTTGGTTGAAGCCCGTTACGTCACCCGCCAGGCCGACGGACGCTATCTGCTGATCCGGCTGCCCGGCGAGCCGTCGGAAGCAAATAGCGGCTGGGGCACGATCCTGAGAGTAGCGGAATCGATCCTGCGCGAAACGGTGGCTGCAATCGAGGAGACAGGTTTTATCGCCGTGCTGACGGATGACCGGCAGGTTCGCTATCTCAACAAGATCCTGCCGATGCGGGAGATCCGCTATGACCGCGACATCGCAACGCAGCGTGTCGCCCACTATGTGGCAAGCGGGCTGATGCTGCTGTCCGGCCTGACGGATGAGGATCTCGAAGCCTATCTCCGCCTCTCCGTCTCCGAAGAGGACGACCCGGGAGCCATCTCCGCGCGCGTGAGCGCCGCGCGCCGGGAAGGCTATGTCGCCAATCTCTATGGCCGGGTCGAGGGAGCGGCGGGGGTCGCAGCGCCAATCCGCGACCCCGCGGGTCGCATCGTCGCCGTCGTCAACGTGTCCGGCCCGCGCGAACGGATCGCCAACAACCTCGGTCGCGTCACCGAGGCGACGGTCGAGGCAGGGCGCCGCGCAAGCGAGGCGCTTTCGCGGCGGATGTTCAAGAGCGGGACCCCAGCGAGGAATTGATGTCCTATTTGCCAAAAGCTTCCGTCGACTTTGCCTGCCGCATCGGCGTGAATGTCGGTCGCGCCGAACCCCAGACGCGACCATCGCTTTCGCTTGCACAGAGCACCCGTGGCATACTCGGCGCCGCCGATCTGTCGGCCGACGAACGCGGCGTGGCCATGGGAGGCCGGTCCGAATGAGGTTACGTTCGCTGCTTTATGTTCCCGGCAGTTCGCCGCGCTTTCTGGAAAAGGCCCACGAGCGCGGCGCCGATGCTGTGATCATCGACCTGGAGGATGCCGTCGCCGCCAACGAGAAGGACGCAGCGCGCGCAGCACTCGGTCGATCCGTAACCATGGTCGGTCGGGGCGGCGCTCAGGTGATAGTCCGGATCAACACCCACGACGAACCCGCCATGTTGGCCGATGCCGCTGCCGCCCGCGAGGCGGGCGCGCAGGCGCTTTACATTCCCAAGGTGTCTTCGCCCGAAATTCTCCACCGGCTCGACGCGTACCTGCGGCCGCTGGAAGGGGCTGCAAGCCGCCAGCCGATGCAGTTTGCACCGCTGATCGAGGACCCGGCCGGACTGCTGAACGCCGCGTCGATCGCCGCGGGGCCGCGCGTCTTTGCGCTCTCCATCGGCGGCGAAGACCTTGCCACCGCCATGGGCGCCCAGCCGACACCGGAAGTTCTGCGACTGCCGAAGCTGATGGTCCATTATGCCGCGAAGGCCGCCGGCGTTCTGTCCTTCGGACTGCTGCGCAGCACCGCCGACTATGCCGACAAGCCGGCATTGGCGGCGGCCATCGCCGAAGCGAGGGATTTCGGTTTCGACGGCGCCACCTGCATTCACCCGAGCGTCGTTCCCCTCCTCAACGACGGCTTTTCACCTTCACCAGAGGAACTCGAGCGGGCACGCCGCCTGATCGCGGCCGCCGATGAAGCCAACCAGGCCGGGATCGGCGCTTTCACCTTCGAAGGCAAATTTGTCGACATGCCGATCGTCAACCGCGCCCGCGCACTTCTTGCGCGCGCCTCGGGCTGATCGCATCACCCGAGGATAGGGCGTCGCGTCAGGCGCGGCCGCCGCGAAACGCATCATTCCGACTTGTGCTTGATGGGCTTGGGCACACGCTGTTTGAGGAGCCTGTGCCCTCAGGCTCTATTTATCCGGCATCCGCCACGAGGCCGACCGCCTCGATACCGGCGACGGCACAGGCTTCATCATTGTCGGACGTATCGCCGGTGATGCCGACCGCACCGATGAGATCGCCGTCAGCCGTGCGCACCAGCACGCCGCCGGGCACCGGCACGATGCGGCCGCCCGAGACGGCCGAAAGCCCTTGCACGAAATGCGGCCGCTCGATCGCCGTATTGCTCAGCCAACGCGAGCCCATGCCGACGGAAAGCGCGCCGTAGGCTTTGCCCGAGGCGATCTCGAAGCGCAGCATCGAGGATCCGTCCTGCTTCTGGAAAGCGATGAGATGGCCGCCGGCGTCGAGAACGGCCACCGAAAGCGGCTTCATCCCGCCCTTTGCCGCCGCATCGAATGCGGCGCGGATAATCCCATTGGCGAGTTCGAGTGTCAGTTGAGGCATAACAATTCCAATCGCAATTTTGCCGGTGCACGCCGGCCTGATGATTTCCGTTGATGGCAGGAAAGGCAACCCGGATTCCCGAATGCCAGTCCGCTTCGTAAGTCACGACAAACGCAACTTGCCCGCCTCCCCGGAGATAATCTTCCGAAGAGGCGGGCAAGATCGAGCCGCTTGTGCGTTTCCGTTTAGGCGGAACCGCAAAACCGCTCTATCTCTCGTCCTCGCGCATTTCGGGCGGAGAGGCGTTTGGCATTTGCCTCCAAGGGCTCTAGCTGGCGACGCCCATGACCTTGCCGAGATAGGCGACGTATTCGCCGAACTTCGGCATCGCGCGGGTAGTGGCCGCATTGCGCGGACGCGGCAGATCGATCGTCACTTCCTCGACGATCTTGCCGGGGCGATCGGCCATGACGAGCACGCGGTCTGAGAGGAATACGGCTTCGGCGATGCTGTGGGTGATCAGCATCACGGTCTTGCGGGATTCCTGCCAGATGCGCAGCAATTCGACATTGAGCTTGTCGCGGGTCAGCGCGTCGAGCGCGCCAAAGGGCTCGTCCATCAGCAGGATCTGCGGATCGAGGACCAGCGCCTGGCCGATCGAAGCACGCTGGCGCATGCCGCCAGACAGCTGATGCGGATGCGCATCGGCAAACTTGGTCAGCGACAGCACGTCGAGGATCTTGTCGACCGCCGCGTCGCGGGCGTCTGCCGGCATGTTGCGGATGCGCGCGCCAAGCTCGACATTGCGGCGGACCGTCAGCCACGGCAGCATGTTGTTGGTCTGGAAGACCACGCCGACATCCGGGCGCGGCGCCCGTACCTTCTCGCCCTTGATCGTCGCCGAGCCGCTTTCATAGGGGATCAGGCCGGCAACGATGCGCAGCAGCGTGCTCTTGCCGCAGCCGCTCGGGCCGAGCACCGACACGAACTCCTGATTGTTGATGGTAAAGTCGATATCCTCAAGTGCCTTGAACGAGCCGAAGGTCTTGTTGAGACCTTGCGCCTCGATATGGTTGACGGCAGGCTCGGCCGCAACGTTCAAACCCTTACCTGATTTCGGCACTTCGGCCGTGGCTGTCGACACCATCTTTTCCTCCCGAACTGAAATGTTCATACCTGAATTCCCCGCCACCAGACCGACTTGGCCGCAAACTCGATCAGGGCGTAGAGCGCCAGCGAAATCAGCGTGATCACGATGATGCAGCCGAAGACGAGGTCAGTGCGCGTCGATGCGGTTCCCAGCATGATCAGGTTGCCGAGGCCGCGCTCGGAGCCGACGAGTTCGCCAATGATCGCGCCGATCATCGCAAGCGGCATCGCCACCCGACATCCATCGATGAAGCTTGGCAAGGCGCTTGGCAGCCTGAGCGTCGTAAAGGTGCGCCAAGGCCCGGCATTGAGCGCGCGAAAATGTTCCTCCAGGTTCTTCGCCGTGCCGGCAAAGCCGCCGAGCGTCGCCACAACGATCGGGAAGAAGGCAAACAGAAACGCCATCGCCACCTTGGAGATGAAGCCGTAGCCGAACCAGACGATCATCAGCGGTGCCAGCGCGCTTTTCGGCGTCGTCTGCAACGCGGTGACAAGCGGATAGATGGTGCGCTGGGCAAAGGGCGAGACATAGACGACCATGCCGAGCATGACGCCGACGACGACGGCGGCGCCGAAGCCGATCAGCACCTCGGCAAGCGTGTACATCGAATTCTCGAAGATTTCGCTTCGCGCTTCCCAGACCGCGACGGCGATCGCCGAGATCGGCGGAAGGATGTAGCTTTTGACTTCGAAATATCGGACGCCAAATTCCCAGAAGAGTAGAAAAGCACCGAAAAACAAGACGACTTGGCTATAGGCGGCAAGTCGCGAAGTAACGCCTGGCATGTGGGCCTCCGAAGAGCGAGTTGGCATCCGTGGTGAGACGCGACGACTGGCGTCGGCGCGCTGGAGCATCTCCGGGAAACGCCTGAAGCGGCGTTCCCCAGGCAATGCCTTGGGAGCAAGGAGAGCGAGCGTTCCTGTCACGCAGGTTGAACCGAAACGCTCGGGGACTCATTGACCCTGCTTGTCCTTGACCACCTGGTGCGGTGGCGGCACGACGAAGCGCTTGAAGCGCCATTGGTCGAACGCGTCGATGTTGCGCTCCCAAACCTGCGGCGTATGCGGGTTGTCCTCCGTGACCTGGATCATGTCACAGTAGATCTCGCAATTGTTGCCGTCGGGATCCTTGAACACGAGGAAGCAGTTGGCGCCCGGACCGTGCTTGCCGATACCGCGGACGATCTCGACGCCGCGCTCCTGCAACATCTCGGCGGCAGCTTCCATGTCTTCGAGGCTGTCGACGAGATAGGAGAAGTGCTCGAGGCCCGGCCTCGTGTACTTCGGCAGATCGTCACGATCGGGCGAATCCGCCGGCAACTGCGACAGAGCGAGATCGTGATGGTCGCTGCCTGCACGCAGGAACACCATCTTGTCCTCGATCCAGTCCGAGACCTCAAGGCCGACGACATTGGTATAAAAATCGACGGACTTTTGGATGTCGCGGACCATCAGCACCATATGGCCAAGCTTCCGCACGTTGATCTTCTTCTTCATGTTCCTCATCCCAGGTTTGGGCCGACCTCAGCGACTGATGTTGCGGTAGAGGTCGACGGTCTTGATGCTGTCGTCGACGACGAATGCTTCACGCACGAAGCCCATCGTCTTTTCCATGCGATCGGCGCGAACGAAGCCGAGATCCTTGTTTTCCGCGTGCGGATCGCGCACGAGCGCGTTGATCTGCTTGATCTGGTTGAGCACGACGCTCTTCTTCAGCGTCGGATACTGCTTGACGATCAGATCGGCGGATTCTTCCGGATGCGCGGCCATGTATTCGTAGCCGCGGTAGGAGGCGTCGAGGAACTTGTCGACGACCTCGGGCTTCTCGGCCAGCATCGCTTCGGTAGTGACGAAGCCGCTGCCATACATGTCGAGACCGAAATCCCGGTACTTGATCATGCCGATCTTCTTGCCGGTCTCCTGTGCATTCTCGTTGAGAATGGGCAGGCTGGCACCTTCCCAGCATTCGGCAAGGTCGACCTGTCCTTCAAGGAAGGACGAAGTAATGACCGCCGGGTTCATCCGGAGCAGCTTCAGGTGATCCTTCGGCAGCCCGTTCTGCTCGAGCCAGGCCGGCACGATGTTCTGGACCGGCGATGTGGCACCGCCACCGACCGATTTGCCGCTGAAATCGGCAAGCACCGGCGTCTTCTCGCCGTCCTTCTGGATGTAACAAAGCGCGCCCGGCCAGACGGTGTTGATCGAGCCGACAAAGACGGCCTTGCCGCCGTTGACGCGGTTGAGAATGACGCTCACCGGGTCGCCGTAGCCGATATCGAACAGGCCCTGGTCGATCTCGTTGACGGTGCGCTGACCGCCATAGCCCTGATAGACTGACACATTGAGATCGGCCTCGTCGTAAAAGCCCTTGGCCTTGGCAACGAGAACGCCTCCCACGCTCCCTTGCGGCAGCCACGACATGTTGAACGAGATTTCCTCGGCCGCCTGGGCAGCCGTCATCATCGAAGCGAGCGCTCCGGCCAATGCGGCCAGGCGAAGTGAATTTCCAAACTTTTTAGCCATACTGTCCTCCTCAGTTTAGCCATTGCTGGCGGTTTGGGTGTTAGTCGATCCGAGCTCCTCTGATCGGATTGGTGATGGTGCCGACCTTCTCCACGGCGGCCGTGACGATATCGCCGGCATTCAGGAATTCTCCCGTGCCCATTCCGACCCCGTCGGGAGTTCCGGTTGCGACGAGATCGCCCGGACGCAACGTCAGGATCGACGACAGATAGGAAATCTGCTCGGCCACCGAGAAAATCATCGAGCCGGTGCTGTCGTCCTGCTTGCGGGTTCCGTTGACGTCGAGCGTCAGGCGCAGGTCCTGCGGGTCGCCGACACAATCGGCCGGGACCAGCCAGGGGCCGAGCGGCGCGAACGTGTCGAAGCTCTTGCCGCGGAACCAGTCGTGCTTGAAGGGAAAGTCGCTGCGGCGTGTCAGGTCGCGCGAGGTGATGTCGTTGATGACGGTATAGGCAGCGACATGGTCGAGTGCCTTTTCGACCGGAATGTCGCGGCCGCCGATGCCGATGACGGCTGCAAGCTCGACCTCCCAGTCGACCTTCTGTGCCCGCTGCGGAAGAATGATCGCCTCATCGGGTCCGATCACGCTCGAATCCGCCTTCATGAAGACGAAGGGCTGACTCTCGGACTTCGCCGCTAGCACCGTCCCCATCTCCTGCGCATGCTCGACATAATTCGAAGCGGTAGCAAAGATCCGGACCGGACGATAGGGCGCGCAAAGCTTCGTCCCCGTTCCAAGCGGCTCGAACTTCGGGCCGCTGGCGGCGAGGTTGTCGGCAAGCGCTGCCAGCGCCGGCTCGACCTCGGTCCAGGCGTCGAGCATCGCGGCGATGCCGCCTGCACGCCACCGGCTCCAGTCCTCGCCCGGCCGCCCCAGGACGCGCGACACCAGATCCAGATCGTAGACCCCCTGCTCGGTCACGATGACCGGTCGTATTTCTTCCCTGATGAGCCTTTGCCCAAGCGCATGCCAAACCACCGGCTGTCTCCTTCCATGCTGTCGGTATCATCTTGCATACAATTTCGTCATTATGTATTCTTGTCAAGTACACTGGTGCACACAGAGACGAAAGTTGCGAAAAAATGCACATGGGGCGTATCGAGCTGTTTCACGAATGGGGGTCGATCCAATCCCACAAGGTCCGCCTCTGCCTCGCCGAGCTTGACCTTCCCTGGATTTCCCGCCGCGTGGATCTCGCAGCCTTTGCCAATCTCCAGGCGGACTTCCTCGCCATCAACCCACTCGGCCTCGTGCCGGCATTGAGGTTCGGCGATGAGATCGTCACCGAATCGTCGCGCATCAACGAGCGACTGAATGACCTGGCAAGCGGCGGGCTCTTGCCGACGGCGCCTGACGTGCGGCAGCGCGTGCGTGCGTGGACGTCGGTGGCGGACAACGTGGTTCATCCGGCCGTCAGGCCACCGACATTCAACCTGATCCTGAAGGTGCGCGTACAGCGGCTGCCGGCGGGCGCGCTCGACGCCGCGATGGACCGCCATCCGATCGCGGCCCGCGCCGATGCTTACAGAGAGGCAGCAACAGCCCCGATCGATTGCCCGGCGATCATCCGTTCGATTGCGACGATGAAGCAGGTCCTTGCCGAAATGGACGAGGCACTCTCGCAACGGCGATGGCTTGCGGCAGAAACCTACACATTGGCGGATGTGGCGATGTCCGCCTTCATCGACCGGCTCGATCGGCTCGCCATGTCGACCCTTCTTGATGCCGTTCCGAATGTTCACGCATGGGCGACGAAAATCAGAAACCGGCCAAGCTTTCCTCTGGCCAAGGGGCCTGAAACCGAACGCCCCGATCCGCTCGTCGATTGCGCCCTGGTCGAACGGCTGATCGCTGCCGCCAATTCATAAACCGCCGAGATAACCAACGTCCGAAAGGGAACCCATGGACCATCGAAGCCTCCCATCCACGCAACCGGACACCGGCCTGCTGGAAAGAATGTTCACCCAGGCAAGAAGCCAGAACGGCTGGCTCGATCGGCCCGTGCCAAACGCGCTGATCGAGCAGATCCACGATCTCGCCCGCCTGGCACCGACGAGCATGAACTGCTCGCCGCTGAGGATCACCTACCTCGTCACGACAGAGGCGAAGGACCGCCTGCGCCCGGCGCTTGCCGCCGGCAATGTCGAGAAGATGATGACCTGCCCTGTCGTCGCCATCTTCGCGACCGACTTCGCCTTTGCCGAGCGCCTGCCGTTTCTGTTTCCGCATACGGACGGCAAAGGGTTTTTCGAGCGCAATCCGCATCTCGTCGAGAGCACGGCCTTTCGCAACGCCACGCTGCAGGCGGGCTACTACATGCTGGCGGCCCGCGCGCTCGGGCTAGACTGCGGCCCGATCTCCGGCTTCGACGCCAAAGCGGTGGATGCGATCTTCTTCGAGCATACGCAGCTGAGATCGAATTTTATTTGCGGCCTCGGCCATGGCGACCCGTCCAAACTCTTTGCCCGGCACCCGCGGCTGCCATTCAAAGAGGTCTGCCGGATCCTCTAACGGCAAAAGCCCCCGGTGAGATCGCCGGGGGCCTTCCGTCAGAACATCGCCAAGACTCAGGCCGGCGCGCGCGCCACCACCTTCAATTCCACGACCACATCGGGATGCGGCAGCTCGTTGACGCCAACCGTTGTGCGAGCCGGCCCATCGGCGGCAAACCACATATTGTATTCGTCGTTCATCGCCCGGTAGTGGCGCATGTCGGTCAGGAACACCGTGACATCGACGATGTCGCCGAAGCTCCCACCATTGCGGGCAAGCGTTTCGCCGATCTTGCGCAGGATCACCCGCAACTGCTCGGCGACATCGTAGGTCGCTTGACCGTCAGCGGCCCTTGCGGTTCCGGCGATGGTCCCGTCCGCCTGCCGGGCACTCATGCCGGACAGGAAGAGCAGTCCGCCCGCCCGCCTGAGATCGGGATAGTTGGCAAGCGGCTTTATGGCCCCTGGAACCGCCGCGCTCATGCAGGCTCCATCGTCGCAGTCCAGGGCCTGAAGCCGATCTCGGTAGAGGCGGAGACGAACTTCTGTTCGGCCTGACGATCAAGCTCGACCAGCGGCGGCCGCACGGCCCGCCAGGTGTCATCTCCGGTGTGGCGCGCCATAACCACCTTCATGGCCTGGATCATCGGGAACTGCTGGAACATTGCACGTACCGGCGCTATCGGAGCGAAAGCCTGTGCGGCACCCAAAGTCCTTGAAGCCGCGACCGCATCGACCATCGCCTTGGCGTTGACATTGGCGGTTGCCGAAATGCAGCCGACCGCACCGCGTTCGATGGTCTCGCCGAGCAGGATCTCGGAAGCGGGAAAAACGCGGAACCCGTTGCCGACCGAGAGAAAGCCGTTCAGCGTATCGCGATCACCGGAACTGTCCTTCACGCCGAGAATGTTGGCGGGATACCGGCGCCGCAGGGTCTCGATCAGCTCAAGGGTGATGGGCACGCCGGTGAATTGCGGGATGTGATAGAGAACGATCGAGAGGCGATCGGATCCGACCGCTTCGATCAGCCGGCCGTAGTATCGGGCGAGACCGTCCGTCGTCAGCGGCTTGAAGAAGAACGGCGGCAAGACGAGCACTGCGGGCGCGCCGGCATCGACGGCCGCACGCGTAAGCTCGATGGTTTCCTCCAGGCTGCAGGCACCGACCCCCGGCATCAATGCCTTCGTCGGGATGCCGGCCATGACGACCGCATCGAGCAGGTCGCGCTTCTTGCGCAACGCCAGCGACGCGGCTTCGCTGTTGGTGCCGAAAACCGCGAGCCCGGCGCCCTGTTCGACGATCCAGCGGCAATGCTCGATGAACCGGGGTGTGTTGCAGCTCAGGTCAGCCTTGTAGGGTGTCAGGACCGGAGCGTAGACGGAAAAGAGGTCTGGATTCATGGCTGTTCACTTTCGATTTTGACAGGTGAGACCGCAGGAAAAGAAGCCGCATTCCTGCTGGGCGAACCGGATAATCTCGCGTCCAAGCTCCTCCTCGCGCGTGTCGAAATGCGCGACGATGGACGTGTGATTGTGGCGGTTGAGCTGCAGGAAACGCGGCGCCTTGCCCTTGCGGAGCGCATGGCGCTGGACGAATTCGGCACCATAGGCATCGATGTAGCGGTTCTCGTGCTCTGCCACGGCGACCAGCACCGGCAGGTCGCGCGTGCCCGCATGGGTCACGGGGGAGCGCGCCTCGTACGTGGCGATATCGTCCCCGAAATACTGCCGGACATTGGCGGCGTTGGGATTGTCGGCCAGTTGATCGGCGCGAAGCCGTGCGCTGATGAAGACCGCGCCCTTGACCGCGGGGCTCGCTAATCGCCCGGCTTCCGGATCATAGAGATAGCCCGCGACATGGCAGCCGCCGGCCGAATGACCGATGAGCAGGATGGATTGCGGATCGCCGCCGTAATCGGCGATCGAGGAGGTTATCCAGTCGATCGCCGCGGCGACGTCGCGCGCGCCCTGCGGATACTGTGCCCCGGGTGCCAGGCGGTATTCGATGTTGACGCCGACAAAGCCCTGGCGGGCGAACCAGCGCAGCACGTTGTCGTAGATCAGCCCGTCGGCGCTCTTTGATCCGCGCGTGAAGGCCCCGCCGTGAACGAAGGCAACGACATTGCGCCGGCGGCCGCCGGCGCAGGAATAGGCGCTTTCGAACACGTCCAGGCGCTGCGCGCCGTCTTCGCCATAGGGGATGTCGCGGTGTTCAGCCAGTGGCTGGCGGGCAACGCTTGCTTCGACATGCGGCCGGTAGACATCGAGCACGACCTTGCGGCTTGCCGCCAGGTCGTCGTTCCAGATGGCGCCGACGGCGTCCAGCCTCGCCTGATCCGTGACCGTCAATCCCGCAAACCTCATCCCGCACCTCCATGCTGATCTGACGGCGTTTTCCGTGGACCGGCGCCGTTGTGCATTTCGATAACACCCAAAAACACACTTGACAACCATTTTGCATACACAGATTAGTAATTGCATACACGAAACGATTTGACTTCGTGTTGCGCGCCGCATGTCGCGTCGCGCTCTTCATCGACAGAAGGAAATTGACCCATGGCAAAGTTGCGCCATCTCGCTATCGCGGTTTCGGATCCGGAAGCTGCAGCCCAGTTCTTCGAAAAGGCATTCGGCATGACCCGCGCCGGCCAGGCCATGCGCGGCGTCTACATGACCGACGGCATCATGAACGTGGCCCTGCTCAATTTCGGCGAAGAGCCCGTGCCCGGCTTCGAGACCGAGAAGGACTATAACGGCCTCATCCACTTCGGCGTCTGGGTCGATTCCGTCGAGGAAACCGACCAGCTGGTGCGCGCTGCCGGCGGCTCCTACATGGCCGGCCGCAAGGAAACCAATCCGAACGTGTTCTACGAGGTCAAGTACAAGACGCCCGAAGGCATCGTCTTCGACGTCACTGAGAACGGCTGGAAGGGCGCGGTCAAGAACGTCAACGCCGCCTGATCACGGCCTGTCGCGGCCGCGCCTCCGGCGCGGCACGCCACCTGCCTGAAATATCGTCGGCTCGCAGAACGGGACGACACGACAAACACATTGGAGATACTGACATGGCGAGAAAGACGATTGTGGTTTCGATACCGGTTTCCGAAAAATGCCTGTCACGTCTGTCCAGTGCCTACGATGTGATCACGCTGCCCAATGGCTTGGGCAGCGGATCACCGGCTCTCGACACGAGCACCGTCTGGGCGGTCGTGACCAACGGCAGCACCGGATTGTCGCAAGCCGACATGGCGCAGCTGCCGGGCCTCGATCTCGTCTGCTCCTATGGTGCCGGTTACGAAAATATCGATCTCGGAGCAGCCAGGCAGCAGGGCGTGCGCGTCACCCATGCGCCGAACACCAACATGGAGACAGTTGCCGATCACGCGCTGGCGCTGATGCTGGCGGTCTCGCGCGACATCTGCGCCCGTGACCGGGCGCTGCGGACGGGCGCATGGGCGGCAATCCGCTCGCCCCGCCCGACGCTGTCAGGGTCAAGGCTCGGCATGATCGGGCTTGGCAATATCGGCCAGGCCATTGCCCGGCGCGGCGAAGCCTTCGGGATGACGGTGACCTACACGGCACCGGAAACCATGTCCGGGGTCGCCTGGCCGCGTGTCCCCGACGCGGTAGCGCTTGCCGGTATCAGCGACTTTCTGGTCGTTGCCTGCCCCGGCGGGCCGGCGACGCGGCACCTGGTTAACCTCGAAGTGCTGGAGGCACTCGGACCGAAGGGTTTTCTGGTCAACATTTCGCGCGGCATGGTCGTGGATACCGCGGCACTCGTTGAGGTGGTGCAGCGCGGCGGCATCGCCGGCGCCGGGCTCGATGTCTTCGAAGGCGAACCTGAGCTGCCGACAGCGCTTCGCGACCTCGACAATGTCGTCCTCACGCCGCACATGGCGGGACGCTCGCCAGCGGCAGAAGAGGCCCAGGTAACCGCCCTGTTGCACAACCTTGACGCGGCCCGCGAGGGCCGCGCCCTGACAGCTCAACTTGCATAAATCCCTGGCTGTCATTAAATCGATTCCAAGCACCTTCGGCTGAAGGTCGCTCAATGTCGTGAAGACAGGAAAGCTGCGCGCATGACAACTATCGCCTCTCAGATCTATCAGGCTCTGGCGGAAGAGATCGCCAAGGGTGTGATGACCCCTGGGCAGAAGCTTGAGGAAAAGATGATCGCCGAGAAATTCGGCGTTTCCCGAACCCCCGTGCGCGAAGCGATGCGCGAACTGGGCGCGCGCGGACTGATCGAGATGAACCCTCGACGCGGCGGCATCGTCGCGCGCATCGACGTCGAGCAGATGGCCGACATGCTGGAGGCCGAATGCGAGATCGAGGCGTCCTGCGCCCGGCTGGCCGCCCAGCGCATGACGGGCATGGAGCGCGAACAGCTCTACGAACTCCATCGGCTCTATGCCGAATGCGTCGGCAACCAGGATCTCGACGGCTGCCGCGACATCAATCGCAAGTTCCACGACGCGATCTGCCGCGGCGCCCACAACACCACGATCGCCGCCATGGCGGTCGAGCTCAGGGTCAGGCTGGCGCCGTTCCGCCAGCACCAGGCGGGTCCTGCCGACGTACGGTTGCAGCAGTCGCTCGACGAGCACCAGAAGATCGTCGATGCCATCCGTGCCAACGACGCCGCCGGCGCCTATGCCGCCCTTTCCGAGCACAATGCCCGCCTGAGCGCTGGCGTCATGCGACGGTTTACGGCAGCAGCTAGCAAATAGTCTCGCCCGCCGGCATTTGCGGATCTGAACCGGTCGCGGGGCGAACCCGCTTGCGCGGCCTCTCGCGGGCTGGTTGACCCATCAACCCATGGCTTTGCCTGGCTGCGCGTCGACGCTGCCCCGTCTGCCTTGGTCGACCATCAGACAGCGCCAGTTCCCGGCGCTGCTTTCGCTCGTCTTCGTCCCATCATCCTGAATTTCCTGACGCTGCGGCCGCTTGCCGGGGCATGTCGGGGGCGTCACTCAAGGTGGGCTTTCTCCAATGCGCGCCAACTTCCAGATGTGCAAATTTATGTGTTTGCATTCCTGCGATGATCTGTGCATACATAATAGCCGTATTGAATGC
Organism: Sinorhizobium sp. A49; assembly: GCF_002002725.1. Lineage (GTDB taxonomy): Bacteria > Pseudomonadota > Alphaproteobacteria > Rhizobiales > Rhizobiaceae > Ensifer. Next base: position 54,823 of record NZ_MUNW01000050.1, read on the forward strand.
ACAAAGATCGGCGCGCCACAACGCCCCGACGAAATTCATGACCCGAGTTCTGGAGGAGAAATCATGGGCAGGAATGCACGATATATGACGTTGGTTCTGGCAGTCGCCACTGTCGGCGCGCTGGCCACTCCCGCTTCAGCCGAAACGCAGAAGACGATCGGGGTGACGGTCCCCTATTTCGCCTCGCCGTTCTGGAAGGCCGGGTTGTACGGCGTTGAAACGGCGGGCAAGGAGAAGGGCTACGCCGTCATCAAGGGAGATGCCAAAGACAAGGCCGAACTGCAGATCGAGCAGATCCGCGGCTTCATCGACAAGAAGGTTGCCGCCATCATTATCGGCGCTGCCGACGCCGTGGCCGTGGCGCCGGCCGTCGAGGAAGCCATCGACAAGGGCATCCCTGTCATCGCGCTTTCGGTTCCGCCGAAGTCCGACCGGCTGACGTCCTTCGTCGGTGCCGACAACATCGGCATGGGGCGGCTGCAGGGCATCTGCCTCGGCCGGGCAATCGGCGGCAAGGGTGAAGTCGGCCTCTTCGCCGGCCCGGACGAGATCTGGGCGAAGCTCCGCGTCACCGGCTTCAAGAACACGATCGAGGCTGATTTCCCCGACATCAAGATCGTCGCGGAAAAGGCAGGCGGAACAAAGGATGCCGGCGTTGCTGTCGCCGAATGGGCCAAGGCCTATCCCGGCATGCACGGCATCTTCACCGCAGCAGACACGATGGCGGTGGAATCGATCAAGTCGCTCGACGAAGCCAAGGCCATGGACAAGTTCAAGGTATCCACCTCGAACCTGAACGACGAGGCACGCGCAGCGCTCGACAATGGCACGTTGACCTGCGCGTCGCTGCAGCCCGCGGTTTCGATGGGACGCGACGCAATGCGCGAAGCCACAGCCGCGATCGAAGGCGGCAAGGTGCTCGGGCGGATCGAAGCGCCGGCACTGCTGGTCACCCGGGAGAAGGTGGCCTCCTACGACTTCAGCAAGATCATCGCTCCGGCCGATTACCAGCCCTAAGCATCCACGGTCTTTCGAAGACAAGCGCAAAATCGACAGGGCCCGGCCAAGCCGGGCCCTGTTTGCATGTGCGGCTTGGCCGCGCGCGCCATCAACGTTCAAAGCCTGGAACGACTTGCGGATGAATGCAACTTATGCGCTACTCGGCCCATCGAGAGCGCTGATTCACCGGTGCGCAACCGGGTGCAATCGAGTGGAATTTGGGGAAAATGGGCTTCGTTTCTGCCGTGGCACTCTGCCTGCCGAACGTGGCGTTCAAGCGCGCGGCCATGCGGCGTCTCGCGGCACAGGTCTCGCCGGAGATCGCAACAGCGATCTGGCGTGACGCACAAATCCTCCAGCGCGATCTCAAACGGCAGCGACCGAAGCATTCGGCGGGCGTCAATCTTCTGCTGCGTTACATGGAGTGGGATTGCGCGCTCTATCGCGCCGCGCGGGAACAGGGTCTCAGCCGTGACAGAGCCGGGGCGTTGATCGAAGAGATCAACTGGGATCTGTTCAAGGCGCCGATCGGATCGGCTTTCCGCGTGACGCGCCTGCTCACCCGTCGGATGCAAACCCGAATCCGCCGGATGCTGGACGCCATGTTCGCGCTGGTTTTCACCGCCCCATTCAAGCGATCACGAACGCCGTCGGGAGAAGGGCTCGTGTTTGATGTCCTCGCATGCCCGCTGGCAGCCTATTTCAAGCAGCAAGGCGTTCCCGAGCTCACGCGCCATGCCGCCTGCAGCCTGGACTATCGGATGGCGGCGCAATGGGGTGCTGTCCTTCATCGCAAGCAGACCATTGCCGAAGGCGCTCCCCATTGCGACTTTCGCTTCACCCTCCAAAGCGGCAATGGAGCTGAGTCGGTTTTGTCGCCCGAACCTTGCAAAGTCTCGCAAACGCACAAAGCGCGTCGCGATTTCTAGGATTCGCTTCCCGCGCCTTAAGCTGTTGTGCCTGCATATGTCGCGATCGCAAAACCGGTGCGCACGTTTGCGGCGACGACACGCTATAGCGGCTCACCGAGAACCACGGCGCCGGTCACGAACCGGCGCTCCTTGCGGCTCACCCGTCGCCGAGATCCGCCCGGCCGTGCAGACAGCCGCCGGCTTCTTGGCTAGCTGTGCTGCAAACCGGTTATCATCGCGATGATCTCGTTCTTGTCGGTCTTGGCGGTTTCGCGCACGCCGATCTGCTTGCCGCGCCGCAGGACACAGATGCGGTCCGACAATTTGAACACCTGGTCAAGACTGTGACTGATGATCAGGACGCCGATGTTACGGCTCTTCAGCGACTGCACGATTTCCTCGACCTTGGCCGTTTCGGCAACTCCGAGCGCTGCCGTCGGCTCATCGAGCAGAATGAGCTTGCTTGCCCAATGGGTGGCACGCGCGATCGCCACGCCCTGGCGCTGTCCGCCGGAGAGATCCCGGATCGTCGCATGGGCTGACGGGATGCGAACATCCAGCTCCTTCACGAGCTTGTCGGTCTCGTCGATCATCCGTCGACGGTCCAGCAGGCCGAAGCGGTTTGTCGGCTCGCGGCCAAGGAACATGTTCATGTAGACGCTCTGCTGATCGGCGAGCGCAAGGTCCTGATAGACGACCTCGATGCCGTGCGCCCGCGCCATCGTGGCGTTCGACATGGTCACCGTTTCGCCCTCGATCGTCATCGTTCCGGACGTCGGCGGATGGACGCCGGAGATGATCTTGATCAGCGTCGACTTGCCGGCACCATTGTCGCCGACAAGCGCCACGATCTCGCCGGGATAGACCTCGAGCGAAAAGTTCTCGATGGCAACAATGCCACCAAAGGACTTGCGGATGTCCTGCAGCCGAAGAACCGGCGCACTCTGTGTGGCTTCTGCATTCACAGTCATGCTCGTTCTCCTAAACCGGCCAGGCGGCGGTTTCGCCGAACCCGTTTTCGATTGTTTCGACAACCGGCTCGCCCTTGGCGATGCCGGACACGCCGACGACATAGGCACGCGTCACGAACGCCTGGCCGCGGAAGCCGAACACTGCTGTGTCGCCGGGCTTGGGTGCGGCAGCACCGGTCGCGTCAATCATCGCATAATAGTCGATGGCCGAAGGTGGCGGCACCTCGACACTGCGTAGCGCGTCGGCAGCCGTGGTGGGCTCAGCGCCGACAATCGCTTTGACGTCATAGGGCGGGAACACCGGATCGATGTAGAAGCCGCCACCAAAACAATAGGCCTTGCCACCCGACAGATGCGACACCTCGGTCAGATAGAGCACTGCCGGGACTTCCGGCAGATCCTCCATCGCATGTAGGGCGGTCGTGCCGTGCAGGCCGTTGCCAGGTTCACATTGTGTCGCACCTGCCTCCGCAAGTGCCGCAAGCATGACACTCGACGTGGTTCCAGGGGCATTGACTTCGATGTCCTTGCGGCCGGCCCTGGCAAGGGTCTCCGCTGCCCTCGAAAGGGTGGCAAGGTTGTGCGTCGGCAGCACCTTGCGTGTGGCAAGATCAAAGAGCAGGGCCGGAAAGGTCGTGATACCCGCGAACCGACCGCCATCAAGCGCATCCAGCCGGTCGGCGACAGCAGCGACCTCGCTGGCATCATATCCGCCTTCATGGCCGCGATAAAACGTATCCCCCTCGGCGCGAATGCGCGCCAGGAGACCCTGCGTTCGTCCTGCAGCCTTCGCACCCGCCGACGCTTCTGCGGCCTTGGTGTCATTGAAGACCGTCCAGTATTCGGGTTCGAAGCGCTTGGATGCCGCTGCCGCTTCATGGCGTGCGACTTGCTGCAGATGGCCGAGGTGGGCGAGCTTCAGACCGGCATTGTGGGTTGCCCGCGCGCAGGCCATATCCACCGCCACGGCCCGCTCGATACCGCCACGCTTGACCGCACGGCAGAAGGAGCTCGACCGGCCGACCTGTTTCGTCATCGCGAAGGTCTTCAGCCCCAGGCGAGCCGCTTCATCGCTCAGAATGCGGGCGTTGCGTTCGACCGCGTCCAGGTCGAGCACGTAGGCGTTGGCAGGGATTTTACCCTGCTGATGCAGGGCCATTGCAGCCTCGATGAAGGCGGGGTTGCGGCGGCGCAAAACGTCGAGAAACATGGTGGATCTTCCTTCAGCGGGATTTTTCGCGCAGCGATACCGCGACCGCCGCAAGGATGATGAGACCGCGAACGATCATCTGGTCGGAGACGGACAGGCCCATCAGGATCAACCCATTGTTCAACATGCCCATCATCAGCGAGCCGACCAATGCCCCGATGATCGAGCCCTTGCCGCCATTGAGCAACGTGCCGCCGACGATGACGGCCGCGATGACCGTCATGAGATCGGTCTCGCCGAGCGTGTATTTCGCCGCCTGCAGACGGCCGGCGTAGAGCAGACCGGCAAGGCCGGCGAGGCCGCCGCTGATCATCAGGACGGTGAGCCGGATACGCGGCACGCTGATGCCGGACACGCCCGCTGCACGGCTGTTGTCGCCGACGGCAAGCACATGCGCGCCGAAACGGGTTTCACGGTAGATAAGATGACCGATCGCGACGGCGATCACCGTCCACCAGATCAGCGAGGGGATGCCGAGGAATGCACCGGAGCCGAAAAAACCGGTGAAGGTACCATTCGTGACCGGAATCGACCGCAGATCGGTCATCGAGCGCGACACGCCGGCAAAAAGCCCCAACGTCGCCAAGGTGACCAGAAACGAGGGCAGCTTCACATAGGCGACCAGCACGCCATTCAGCAACCCGACCAGCAAGCCAGCACCGAGCCCGGCGAGTACGCCGGCGACCAGCCCGTAGTCGTTCATCGTCACGGCTGCGGCAAGCGCCGAGACCGCCACGGTCGAGCCGATCGACAGGTCGATTTCTCCAGCCGACATGACGAAAACCAGACCGATCGCCATGATCGTCGCCGGCGCCGTCTGCAGCACGATGTTCGACAGGTTGCGGACGGTCAGAAAACCGCTGTCTTTCAAGACGATGGCGAAGAACAGGAAAATCGCCAGAAAGCCGAAATAGACGACGTATTGTTGCAGGTTTATGCGGTTGGCAAAGCCATTCGGCCTGCCTGACGCAGCGGTATTGGCACTGGGCATCCTATTTCCTCCAGAAGGCAGCAGGGAGACAGGCGCCCCCTGCGGCAGGCATCACTTCAGCGCATCGGCAATGGTCGCAGGAACGTCCTTGTTGAGGGACTTCTTCCAACCGTCGACAACGGTGTCCTTGGTCACGGCCAGCGAATCGACGACCAGGAACGGTTGCGACGGCTTGCCGACCAGAGAACCGGCAGCGGCGCGGGCGACTGTCACGCCGATGTTGTAGGCCTCGTCGGCGACGAGTGCCGCGACATTGCCGCCCTTGACCATGTCGAGAGCCGCGGGTTCATTGAGATCCAGGGTGACGATTTTCGTATGTGTGTTCCCGGCACCCCGCAGACTCGACAGAACACTGAGCGCGGGCTCGGCCCAGGTGACATAGATGCCGTCGAGATCAGGGTTCTGCGTGATCATGCCCTGTGCGATCTCCTCGCTGCGGGCTGGATCAACCATGCCGGCTTCGGCGACGATCTTGATGTCGGGATAGTCCTGCCCGATCGTCGCTTTGAACGCGCCATCACGCTGGTTGGTGACGTAGAAATCGGCGTCGTGATAGATGTAGCCGATCTTGCCCTTGTTGCCGAGCGCCTGGGCCATGGCGATCGCAGCCTTGTTGCCCATCTGGAACAGGTCGTCGGAGACGATCGTCACATAATCCTTGCCGTGCACGTAGCCGGCCGGAGAGTTGTCGACGAAGGCGAGTTTGGTGCCGGCGGCGCGCGCAGGGTCATAGACGACGGCTGCGGTTGCCGGATCGACGGGCAATGAGACGATGATCGAAGGTTTTTTTGCAAGAACCGTCTCGACATCAGCCTTCTGTCGGGCGGCATCGAAGCCCGCGTCGGTCTGCGCAACGACCTCGACGCCGAGGCGCTTGAACTCGTCCTGCGCACCATTGTTGACGGCGTTGGTGTATTCGCTCATCTCGTGCCAGACGAGCGCGGCGGTAAATTTTCCATCCTTGATCTGGGCTTCTTCCGCCGCAGTCAGCGTCACGCTTGCAGCCGGCGTCGGCTTCTCCCCGTGCGGACCCGTTGTGACGCCATCGGCCGCGTAAACACTCGTCGTTGCCCACATCGTCGCCAGCAGGGCCAGCCTTGTGACTTCCTTACGCATCGATCTTCCTCCCTTAAGACGGATCCAGCGACCCCGGCGACGGCGAGCGTCGCCGGGGTCGAGACTTATTTTGCGGCGTCGAGCACCGACTGCGGCGCATCGCGATTGAGCGACTGCTTCCAACCGTCCGAGACGTTGTCCTTGGTGACGGTGAGGGCGGGAGCGACAACAAAGGCCGGCGTTGGCTGACCGAGCAGCGACTTCAACCCTGCGGCAGCCATGGCGCGACCGAGTTCATAGGCCTTGTCGGCCACAAGCGCGGTGACGCTACCGCCCTTGACCATGTCGAGCGCAACCGGTTCGGCCAGGTCAAGCGTCACGATCTTGGTCTTGGTATTGCCATTGGCGCGCAGCGCCGACAGCACGCCGTCGGCAGGCTCTGCCCAGGTGACGTAGATACCGTCGAGATCCGGGTTCTGCAGCAGCATTGCGCTTGCGAGTTCCTCGGCCCGCGCCGGATCGGATATGCCTTGCTCGGCAACGATCTTGATATCGGGATAGTCCTTCTCGATCGTCGACTTGAAAGCCTGGTCCCGCTGGTTCGTCACGTAGTAGCTGGCGTCATGAAAGATGTAGCCGACCTTGCCCTTGCCGCCGATCCCCTTGGCGAGCGCATCGGCCGCCTGTTTGCCCATCTGGAAAAGGTCGTCGGTGACGATCGAGGCATAATCGGTTCCCTGTTTGTAACCGCTTGGCACGTTGGACAGGAAGACCAGCTTGGTGCCATCCGTGACGGCCTGGCGGAACGCTTCGGCTGACGTGACCGGATCGAGCGGCAGGGCCAGGATGACGTTGGGCTTGGCGGCCAGCGCGGTTTCGATGTCACTGCGCTGACGGGCTGCGTCAAACCCGGCGTCAGTCGTTACCGCCACCTCGACACCCGCGCGGGTGAACTCGTCTTTCGCGCCGGCTGAAACCGCATTGATGAAATCGGAAGATGTGTGCCACAGGAGCGCGGCCTTGTAGCCTTTGCCCGTCAATGCGGCGATGTCGGCGTCCGACAGCGTAACGTCGGCGCTCGGTGTTGCCGTTTCGCCGGATGGTCCGACCGTCTGGGCATTGGACGGGCTGGCGGCGAACATCAGCCCTCCGGCAATCGCCGCCGCAATGATCTTGTTCAGCATGCTCTTTCTCCCTTTTCTCCTCTAGGGGTGGCAGTTCAGACGGTCACGCCGCAGTAGCGGGCGATGAACGCGGCAAACCCGACGACGCCGGCGAGGTATTCCTCCACCTCGACCCGCTCCTCGTACGTATGGCAATTGCGGATATCTCCCGGCGCGCAGTAGACCGCCGGCACGCCAAGACGATTGACGAAGAACGGGGACTCCGACCAGAACGGCGCGCCCTCGATCACACCTCGCCCACTCAGTGCCTCGGCCATAGACGCCGACAGCAAACCGACCTCGACTCGGCCTTCATCGATCTCGGCGGCCGTTCCGCCGAGCGCGTGGTCGCGGCCCGCCGGGTAGGCGAACTCGACCTTGATGTCCGGATCGGGGATGGCGGAGCGCACGGCCGCTTCGATTTCAGCTGCGGCCGTATCCAGGGATTCCCCCGGCAGAAGCTTGCGGATCAGCGACAGCGTGCAGCGCTCGGGCACGGCGATGTATCCACCACCGGCCAAACCGGTGATGAGCAGGAAACTGCGCCCGACAAGCTTGTGTTCGGCACGGGCGGCGACCTCGTCGGAATGGTTCCACAAGGCGCTCATCGCCGCGTGGCTGGCGCGCAGCGCATCCTTGCCGAGCTCGGGCACGCCGAAATAGGCAGACTTGCCGGTGATGGTAATGTCGGCAATGAAAAAACCGATCTGCGCGGGATAGACCGAGAGCCGGGTCGGCTCGACATAGACAACGAAATCGGGCCGTGGGATTTCGCCCGCCTCGATGCGCGAAACGAGATCCTTGATGCCCGCCGAGACGCCGGTATCCGGCTGACCGCTCTCCTCATCGCCGATGAAGGCGAAGGCGACGTCGCCGCGAAGGCTTATCGATGCCTTGTCCAGCAGCGAAAGTGCTGCAAGCGAGGCCGAGATGCCGGCCTTCAGGTCACCCGATCCACGTCCCCAGACTGCGCCGTCGATGATCGGCGCTGCGAAAGGGTCTTCGCGCTCCGTGCCGGCCCAGTGCTCGCGCCATCCATCGACATGCACCGTATCGGTGTGGCCGATAAACAGCAGCCGCGGACCATCACCCGCACCCTTTCTTTCGCCCCATATGTTCGGCCGACCCGGCAGGAAATCTGCCGTCTCAAGGTTGTTCAGACCAAGGGCAGCCATCTTTTCGCGGAGATAGGCAACGAAATTGGCCTCGTTGCCGGTGATGCTCTGACGCCCGATGGCGCCGCGGAAAAGCGCGATCGCGGCATCACGATCCAGAGTCTCCGTCAAACGGGCGATCAAGTCGTTCGGCACCGTCATCGTACAGCCTCCTGCAGTGCGGTCATGCTGGCCCGCGGCAATGAAATCCGGCCGTCCGGCGCATCGACGCCGAACAGCGTGTTGTGCAATTGACCAAGGCCGATGGCCGCAGCCCCGATGATGGCCGCACGCGACCCAAGCTCCCCGGTCTCGACGGTGACGGGATAGGGGAAGCATTGTGGCAGGAACGTCTTGACCCGATCGAGTATCTCCGGCCTAAGGCCGATCGATCCGCCGAGAATGACTTTTTCCGGATTGGCAATTGCGGCGATCGCGCCGATGCCCCGAACGAGGTAACGGGCCGTTTCGTCGAGAACGGCGAGTGCCGCCTCATCACCATTCTGGGCATTCTCGAATATTGCCGGCACACTGATGACCCGGCCCGAGAGCGCGGCGTAGCGATCCGCCATCCCATGCGATGCGACGGCGCGCTCGAATGCGCCCGTTCGCAGCGACTCCGCCTCGAACGGATCGGCGCCAAGCGGAAGAAACCCAAGCTCGCCTGCCGCATTGATGGCGCCGCGAACGAGTTGCCCGCCGACCATCAGGCCGCTGCCGACGCCCGTGCCGAGGGCCACATAGGCCAGATTGTCGATGCCCTGTCCCTGCCCGAGCCAGTTCTCGCCCAGCACCGCCAGGTTGACGTCATTCTCGAGCATGGCGTCGAAACCGAACGCACGCTCGAAGGCCGCGACCACATCCATCTTGTCGAAGCCGGCAATGTTGGGGGCAAGCAGAACCCGCCCGGTCCGGGCATCCGGCGCACCCGGCACGCCGACGACGGCAAGACGTATCTTATTGCGGGCAATGCGCTGCCGTGAGGCCGCCTGAAAGGCGAGCTGTGCGATCTGGTCGACGATGAACTGGCCACCGCGCGGATCGGTCGGCTCGGTATCTTCGGCAAAAATCTGACAAGCCAGGTCGGTGATCGCCACCCTCACCTTCGTGCCGCCGAGATCGACCGCGACAATGTAGGCGGCGTCGTAGACCAGCTCGTACGTCACGGCCGTGCGCCCGACATGGCCACTGGTTCGACCAGTCTCCTTGACCCAGCCCTCCAGCTCGAGCGCGCGCACGATTTCCGAGATCGTCTGCTTGGAGAGACCCGTCTGCTTGGCGATGGAGGCACGGGATATCGGCCCACCCTGAACAATGGCCTCCATGACGGAGCGCTGAGAGAACTTTCTGGAAATACGAAGACTGTCGCTCACGGCATCCTCTTTAATTCGTTCTGTTACCGAACTTATTATCAAGCCAGGCGTTTTGTCAAATGCTTTGCGCAGGCGATAGCGCAAGCCGCCGCATTTCTGCCGCGCCTACCCTTGAGCTACGCGCTGATGCGGTGGCACGAATGCCCCGATTTTGTCCGATCTCTCTCTCGAGTAAGAAGCGCGGGCGCCCTAGTGTCTGCCCATGCCGACGTTCGATGTCGTAAGGGAGACGAAGATGAAAAACACGCTAGAGACCCATAGGACCAGCCGACGCCAGTTCCTGCTCGTGGCGGCAGCCTTGGCCGCGACGGGCACAATTTCGAGGAGTGAGGCCATGGCCGCCGTAAAGTCAGAGAAGGTTGTCAGCGCCAATGGCGTCACGATCGCAACGGAGGCCTTTGGCGATCCCGCTGCGCCGCCGGTGCTTTTGATCATGGGAGCGATGGCTTCGATGCTGTGGTGGCCGGATGCATTCTGCCGCAAGCTGGCAGCAAGCCGCTACGTGATCCGCTACGACAACCGCGACACGGGGCTTTCGACCAAGTATGCCCCGGGCAATCCACCCTATTCGATGGACGACATGGCCGGCGACGCGGTTGCCGTGCTCGACGCCTACGGCATACCTGCCGCCAACGTCGTCGGCATGTCGCTCGGCGGCATGATCGCCCAGATCCTGGCATTGTCGGCGCCAAAACGCGTCTCGTCGCTCACGCTTGTCAGCACGACGCCGATCGGCCTCGGGCTTGAGCTCCCGCCGATAAGTGCTGCCTACATGGAACACGCCGCTTCAGCCGAAAGCCTCGACTGGTCGGATCGAACCCAGGTGATCGACTTCATGACAAGGGATGCCCGCATAATCGCCAGTTCCGCGCACCCCCATGACGTGGACCGGATCCGTGCCTTCATCGAGCGGGACTACGACCGTTCAGGCGGTCTGCTCTCCGCCACCAACCATTTCATGCTTCAAGGCGGCGACAGCGTCAAAGGCAAGCTCAAATCGCTCGAAGCGCCGCTCCTGGTCATTCACGGCACCACCGACCCGATTTTCTCGGTCGACATGGGATGGCAACCGCCGACGCGGTGGCAGGCTCCGAATTTCTCCCGATCACCGGCGGCGGCCACGAACTCCATGGCGACGATTGGGGTCTCATCCTTGCTGCCATCACAAGGCACACGGAATAAGAGACGCATGCCAGTCATCATTTTCTTGGCAGCACGCAGGGTCGAACGCTTCGCGTGCTGCTCTCCCTTGCACTCGTTCTGCGTCGCCAAAGGCAAGAAGCGAGCAATGCCGTTGCCGCCAGCAGCCTTCAGCGGCAACGGGTTCTGTTGCGGGCAATGTCGCGCCGGATTTCCTTCAGCGTGTGTCGCAGCTCCGTAAGGGTGCCATCATCGCTCATCGCAGTGCTGGTGCACTCGAGAAGATCGAGCTTGAGCTCCAACTCATCGTGCCGTTCGATCAGTCCGGCCAGAATTCGAGACATGCGCATGTCATACCCATCAAACGTCGACGCCGCCACGGGCGAGCGCGGACGTCAGGATTGCTTCGCGGTCTGCGATACCGTTCCTGTGCGACAGTTTGTTGAAACGTGAGGCCTTTCACGCGAAGTCCTCGGCTTCGATGAGCACGGCACGGAAATCGTTGACATTCGTTCTGGTCGGTCCGGTGACGATCAGGTCGTCGAGCCGTTCGAAGAAACTGTAGGCATCGTTGTTTGCGAGGTGTTCGGCAGCATCGAGACCGAGCGCCTTTGCGCGCGTCAGCGTATCCGCGGCAGATCAAGCCGGCCTTACCTGCGTTTGCGCGCACAACATATCGCTCACAACCCAGGATTTTAGATTGGTAAAGAATCGAAGCGATCTTTCGGCCGTCGTTTCTGGATTAACGCAGCGTTAATTTGTGAATGCGAAATATAGCCAGGCAAAATCTGGGGGTTGCGCATGCGCATGATGCGCCGATGGCAATCCCGGTTGCAATGATGTGCGTTTAGCTGTGCGGCAGCTCTCTTCCCATGAGAGCTGGCGAGGCCACTGCTGCAGGTCGTACTCTACAAAGGACATTCAAGATGAAACGTTTTTCGGTTGCCCTCGGCTCCGAGGCCAAGGCCGTGCGCGATGCGATGTCTCGCTCCCAGGCGATTATCGAGTTCGACCTCACCGGCCGGATCCTGGACGCGAATGCGAACTTCTGCGCCGTCTTGGGCTACGAGCTTGGGGAGATCGTGGGGCAGCACCATCGGCTCTTTGTGGACCCAGTCGAGGCGGCATCGGCCGACTATCGCGCCTTCTGGGCAAAGCTTGCTCGCGGCGAATTCGACCGCCGACAGTACAAGCGCTTCGGCAAGGGCGGCAAGGAGATCTGGATTGAAGCGTCGTACAATCCGGTCTTCAAAGCGGGCAAACCCTACAAGGTTATCAAGCTTGCAACCGATATCACCGAATACAAGCGCAGGAGCGTGGAAGATGCCGGCAAGCTTGCCGCACTGTCGCGAGCGCAGGCTGTCATCGAATTCACGACATCAGGTGAAATCCTGACCGCCAACGAGAACTTCCTGGCGACACTCGGCTACGCGCTTTCGGAAATCCAAGGCAGACACCACTCGATGTTCTGCGACCCGGCCCACACCGCCAGCGAAGCTTATCGCCGTTTCTGGCAGAGACTGGCCAGCGGCGAGTTCGTGACCGATGAGTTCATGCGGCTCGGCAAGGGCGGCCGCAAGATGTTCATCCAGGCGTCCTACAATCCGATTTTCGACATGAACGGCAAGGTGTTCAAGGTGGTGAAGTTCGCAACCGACGTCACCGGTCGTGTCAGCAATGTGGAGGTACTTGCCCGTGCACTGCAATCCCTCTCCGATGGCGACCTGACGCAAACCCTGGATACGGCGTTCATCCCGACACTCGACAAGCTGCGGGTGGATTTCAACACCGCGGCTGCCAAGCTGAAGAACGCCATGCAGACCGTCGCCGACAATGCGAGCGCGATTGCAGCCGGCGCGCAGCAGGTTCGCGCTGCCTGCGATGATCTGTCGAAACGCACGGAACAACAGGCGGCATCGGTCGAAGAAACAGCCGCGGCTCTCGAAGAGATCACCACCACGGTTAGCGATTCCAGCCGGCGCGCGGAGGACGCTGGAGAGCTGGTGCGCAAGACCCGCGAGAACGCGGAACAGTCCGGCTCGGTGATGCGCAGCGCCGTCGAGGCGATGGGACGGATAGAGAGCTCATCGGCAGAGATCTCCAACATTATCGGCGTCATCGACGAAATCGCATTCCAGACCAACCTGCTGGCGCTCAACGCCGGCGTGGAAGCCGCCCGCGCTGGCGATGCCGGCAAGGGTTTTGCCGTGGTGGCGCAGGAGGTGCGCGAACTCGCCCAGCGCTCGGCAAAGGCGGCAAAGGAAATCAAGGCTTTGATCACCGCATCCAACGGGCACGTGAAAAACGGCGCGACGCTTGTCGGGCAGACGGGAGCGGTGCTCGAAGAGATCGTCACGCAGGTCCTTGCGGTCAATGGCAATGTCGGAGCGATCGTCGACGCATCGAAGGAACAGGCGACGGGCTTGAAGGAGATCAATCAGGCCGTCAACGTCATGGATCAGGGCACGCAGCAGAACGCCGCCATGGTCGAGGCGTCGACTGCCGCCGCACGTCGTTTGTCAAACGAAGCCGACGCCCTTTTCCAACTCCTCAGTCAGTTCAATATCGGTGCGAACACGGCACCCCTGGAAGCCGTCCGGGGCGTCACAGCGGCCCTGTCGAGATCGGCCTTGCTCCCTGCGCAGGGTGCGGCTGCGAGAATGACTGCGGCCGTTCGTGGCAATGTAGCACTTGCCGGCGACTGAGAGAATTCTGATCATATCCGAGGTTCGCACCGGCCACCGCGTTTCATGATTTGACGAGCAATTCAGGAGAGGCATGCACAAGCGAATACGACGACATCAGGTCCGGCTCGGCATGTTCGTCGAGGAGCTTGAAGGTGGAACCACCGCAGCGGGTCTGCGGCGCGGCTTCCTGTTGAGTACGGAGCTGGAGGTTGATCGTGTCCGTGCCAGCAATGTCATCAGTGTTCTCATCGACGTGCAGAAGGGTTGCGACATCGCCGGCCGAACACGGGACGCGCCGCCTTTTGGCAACGCGGCCCTGGGCACCATTACCGCTGCCGAAAACAGAGCGGTTTCGCGAACGATCGACCAGACGAAACACCTGCTCGCCGGCGTGTTTACCGATGCCCGCATGGGCAGAACGGTTGCGCTCGACCAGGCGGAAGAAGCCGTCGAGAAAATCGCGTCGGCCGTGGAGCACAACCCGATCGCCTTGATCGGCATCAGCCGCCTGAAGAAGAAGGACGAATACACCTTCCTGCATTCGATCGCCGTTAGCGGTTTGATGGTCCATTTTGGCCGCTGGTTGAAGCTCGACGAACGAGCTGTTCAGATCCTGGGGTTGAGCGGGTTGCTTCACGATATCGGCAAGCTGCTGCTACCGAAGGGGCTGTTGAACAAGGCGGAACGGCTCGACGATCAGGAGATCGCGCAAATTCGTACACACACCCGGCGAGGCTATGACCTGCTCAGCGCCAATGGCGACGTCCATGAGACGGTGCTGGATGTTTGTCTTCATCACCACGAACATGTCGACGGCAGCGGCTACCCCGACCGTCTTCGCGGCGATCAGCTCAGCACGCCGGTTCGGATTGCCGCCATTTGCGACGTCTATGACGCCATGACGACGCTCCGGCCCTACAAGCGCGCGTGGACGCCGGCCGAGACAGTTCAGATGATGTTTGGCTCGAGGGGCCATTTCGACCGCGAGCTTCTCTGCGAATTTGTCGAAAGCCTCGAACCGTTGCTTCGACTGAAACCTGCAAGCCCGTAGTCTGCGCGCCGATCCGGCCATATAGTCGCGGCGAGGCTCATCCCGAACTCCGTCTCACGGTTGCCTGGCTGAGCAGACAAAGGGCGCAGAAGGGAGCTGCCACATGTACTATGCCATCCTCGCCTATCACGAAGAGGGAGTGGTCGATGCCTGGTCGAAGGAAGAAGACGCCGCGTTGATGACCGACCTTCTCCAGGTCAACGATCGTCTCGTGCGCGAAAAATCCTTGGGTCCGGCGGCACGGCTTGGCCCCACAGAGCGCGCCGTGACGCTCAGAGGCAAAGGCGACGGCATGGTCATCGACGGCCCCTTTGCCGAAACCAAGGAACAGCTGCTCGGCTTCTACGTCGTGGACTTTCCAACGCTTGAGGCAGCCGTTGCCGCGGCCCGCGAACTGCGCCGCGCCAACCCGACTGCGGTCTACGAAATCCGGCCGATTTCGCTGTTTCTTCCCGGTGCGCCGCTGGGATTTACCGAACAGAAATCGTAAGTACTAACTCACGGAAAGCGACAGGGCTCTCCGGCATGGAGAGCCCTGTCTTGTTGCGCTTTCGGGCCCGTCCTACTTGGCGGCCGGCTCGAGCCTGTTCGATGAAGGAGCAGCTTTCCTCGCCTGCAGCTTCTTGTAGAGGAAGAAATAGAGCCTGATGTACTGGCCGACCAGGACTGCGTTCAGCACCGTGCCTTCGCGGATGAAGGGGATGTCGGCCAGGAAGGCGAGACCGATGCCGGCCGACACCACCAGCAGCGCGCAGTCATAGCCGGTCTTGATATTGCCCCACTTCCAGCCCGTCCGCTTGCACAGCGTGTTGACGAACATGTCCATCGGCATCAGCACGAGGTTGGCACGGATCATCAGGAACAGACCATAGGCCAGCGCCGCATCCGCGAACACCAGAAGGGCGACTTTCGCATAGTAGATGTCGAGCTTGACGAACTCGGTCATGCTCAAGTTGAAATCCAGGAACACGGCCAGGGCAAATGCCGGAAGCAGCGAAGCAAAACTCTTCAACTTGAAATCCTTGGGCAGGACCAGATAGGTCAAGGCCAGCATGACAAGTTCGGTCATGAAATTGTAGGTGCCCTGGCTCAGGGGCGGATAAACCAGCGTCATGGTCCGCGTCAGGCTGCTTAGCGGCGATACGCCGATACCCGCCCGGATCGCCAGGCTGACCCCGAAGGTGAGCACGTAGATGCCCACCACATACATGATCCATCGCCGGGTCAGGCTACCGGTATCGACGATTTCGACCTCGTCCGTCTTATGTCCCATTGCTAATTATCCTCCCAGATTATCCTGATGCCTTTTCGCTACCGCCATTTCAACGGCTGCGGGCATGTCGCGTCATGATTTCGTGGATGCCACGGACTCCTCCCGGTCGATCCACGCCCCATCGTCAGCAGGCGCCGCAGCGCCTGCCTTGATTTCCTCCCCCGCCAATCAGGCCATCAATCGGAACCGGTGCAGCGAGATGAACAGGCTCAAAAGCTTGTTCACGACCGGCTCGCCTTCATTGCGGTTGCCCATCTCCTCAAGGGCCGCATCGATCTCGCTGGCGGCGGTCGTCAGTTCGGACACGCTCATGTTCGCCATGACGCCGTAGATATCGAGCGGCATGACGGCCTTCTCGACCTCGTCCTCGGTGACGATGCAGGCGCCGGCATAGGTATCCACCCGGCGGGCGCAATGACACATTTCCGCGCTGTCCTGGCCAACCACGACGAAATAGGGCTTGGGCGCTGGCCAGAAGGTGGCAACCGCGCCGCGCTCGACATGGACGCCCTTGAACAGGCCGTTGACCACATGGCGCTTGCCGCTGGCATAACGCTGGATCACCGACAGCCGGCTCAGTTTCACGCCTTCATGCTCGGCAACGACCTTGCCATCCCGTAGCGGCACCCAGACCTCCTGGTAGAATTTCGCATGGCCACGGCCGTAGACGTCGAACAGGTAGACCTTGGCCTGGCTTCCGTCTTGCGAGACTTCCAGCGGCACGATGTCGAGCTGCTCGGGCGTCAGGTCATCGAGGCCCGGCACGCCCTGCTTGCACATGCCGGAGTAATCGATGTCGGCGTTCTTCAGCAGCTTGCGATCCTTTGCGACCAACTCGCCATCCTTGAAGACGTAGAGCGGGTTGATCTGCGACAGGCTGTCGGTCAAGACGATGTCGGCAAACCGGCCGGGGGTGAGCGAGCCAATCCGGTCTTCCATGTGGAAAGACCGCGCCGTGTTGTAGGTGGCCATCTTGATCGCATGGATCGGGTTCAACCCCATCTCGGCGCAGAGCGAAATGATCCAGTCCATGTGACCCATCGTCAGCAGGCGCTCGACGGAGATGTTGTCGGTGCACAGCATGAAATTGTCGGTCGGCCATTTGCGATCGACAATGGCGCGCAGCAGGATCTTGATCACCTCGCTGCTGCCGACGCCGAACTTGATGTGCGTCGGAAAACCGTAGCGAATGCTCTTTTCGATGTCCTTCTCGTTCCAGACGTCGTGATTGTTCGACACGCCGATCGCCGGCAGATAGTTCAGGACCATGTCGGAAAGCGCGGTTACGCCCCAGTGGCCGTTCATGAAGCCGCCCTTGGCGCGCACCCAGGCCGCTTTGCGGAAATCGTCGTCATCGCCCGAGCTGTAGGTGAAGTGCTCGAATTCACCCAGCCCGATGACCGGCTCCATCTGCAAAACCGCCTCGGTGACGGACGCCGCCGTCTTCTTGCCCGGTGCAAAGGCATAGAGGCGATAAGGCAGCTTGTCGTAGTCCTTGAACAGGCTTTCGGCCGCCTCGACGCCCTCGTCGCCCGCCGCACTCAAAAGATCCAGGCATTCCGCATAAATCGTCGTCGTGCCGCAGGGAACCATGGCCTCGGCCAGTGCCGTCGGATGCGCCAGCTGGGATTCGAAATGGATGTGCGCGTCGATCAGGCCCGGGATTGCGTAGAGCCCCTTGCCATCGAAAACATCCTTCACCTTCAGGATCGTCTCATCGGGATTGAGCGCAACGATGCGCTTGTCATAAACGAGGATGGATCCCTGATAGACGGTCTCGCCGTGCACATCGAGGATGTTGAGGTTCTTCAGAAGAAGGTCCGCCTCCCTCTTTCCGTTCAGGATATCAAAGATGGCGCGCACTTTGTCGTAGTGCACGGCTTCGGATTTGTTCACGCGTCTTTCCTCCACTTGCAAGTCTCGTCGGCACGGGCAGAGCCAGGTGCTCAAGCCCTCCCGGGGCATCGCCTGCGCCGATCTCTCCTCGTTGTCGAAGGCCATAAGAAGTTATTGCACCGCTTCCGAAAAGCAGTATTTTCTGCGCGCAGCGTACTCTTTTTGAGATCGCTTGAATTGGAGGAGACTGGGCATGTTGCACTCGCGCGTGCTGCGCTACATCGACGAAGTCGCCCGCTCAGGCTCCATCCGCGCCGCCGGCGAGCGGCTGAACGTGGCCGCTTCGGCGATCAACAAACATGTGCTGCAGCTGGAAGAGATGATCGGCGAGCCGCTGTTTGAAAGGCTGCCAAGAGGGTTGCGGCTGACGCCGGCCGGCGAAATTCTCGTCGCGCATGTGCGCCGGACGATTAAGGAGTACAGCCAGGTCGAGGCCGAGATCCGCGACCTGAAGGCGCTCCAGAGCGGCGAGGTGATCATCGCCACCATGAACGGCCTTGCCGGCGGCATCGTGCCGAAGGCGGCGGCCACCTTCTGCGCCCGCCATCCACGCCTGAAGATCTCGATCCGGGTGATGTTCATCCACGACATCGTCCAGGCCGTCATCGACGGCGAGGCAGATCTCGGCCTCGCCTTCAACCTGCCGCCTTCGCCGCAGCTCGAAACACTGTGGAAGATGGACACGCGGCTCGGCGCCGTGGTCGCCCCCGAACATCCGCTCGTCGGGCTCGACACGCTACCGCTTTCGCACTGCGAGCCCTATCCGCTGATCTTCGCCGACAAGTCGATGCTGATCCACGGCATCGTCGCCGACGCCTTTGCCAATGCCGGGCTGACCGTCGAGCCGGCGTTCCTCACCAACTCGATTGAAGCAATGAAGTGCCTTGCCGCCGCCGGCGACGGCATCGCCTTCCTCAGCAAGTTCGATATCGCCGAGGAGCAGCGCAACGGCGTGCTCACCTATCTGCAGATCCGCGATCGTACCTTTGGAAAGAACGTGCTTTCCCTCGTCCAGCGCGAAAAACGCAGCCATGGCCTTGCCACCTCGATGTTTGCCGAGGAGATCATGCGGGCGTTACGGGCGACGACGGAGTGACGGGCTGCCGGGCCGGCGCTGTCAATCGCCGCCCGGGCGATTGGCGCGCTCGGCGTCGAGGATCTTGCGGACCCGCTGCAATGTGGGAAGGCTGGCTTCCAGCTCGGCGCGATCGAACAGCGATGCGACGGTTGCCATCGCGGCGGTTACCTCGCCGATCGCTTCCAGGCGGAACGCCCTCCCGGCTGGCGTCAGAAAAACCTTCTTTGAACGGCCATCCCGGGGGTTCGAGCTGATCTGCACCAGCTCACGTTTCTCCAGCACCGACAAGGTGTGCGTCATCGTCGCTTTCGTCACCTGCATGGCATTGGCGATTGCCAACGGCGTACTGCCGTCGCCCACGCGGTAGAGATGGTTCAGCGTCGCAAAGTGCGAACTGTGCAGCCCATCGGGAAGGTGGCGATTGAGGAAGGCCTGGGACAGCTGGCTGACAATGCCGATTTCATTGAAGAACGTAAAGATGAGGGTGTCGTCGTCCAAGGCCCATGCTCCAGCCGCGTTCAGATGATCTTAGCATCCAGCGGCCATCTCGGGCTGGGCTCAACGGTGCCAGCATAGCCGAGCCGGCCCAGCATTTGAACGGTCCCGCCTTCCGGCGACAGCATTTTGTGCACCTGCCGGTAATGTTCGTCCATTTCAGGGAATTCCTGCAGGGCCTGGCTCAGCGGTTGCAGGCCTGTTCCAAGCGCGGTGGCCGTCAGATTGATCCGGGCCCAATCGCGGCCGGCGGCGATCTGCTCGACTCGGCTGTTGCCCGATGTCGTCAGCCAGATATGCGCCATCGCGGTGTCCGTGTTGGCGAGCAGCGCCGCCCGTCCTTGCGCAAACGCGGTGGACGTCGTGTCGAGCGCCTGCTCGCGGCTCAGTTGCCCGAGTGCCGCAAGCCCATCGAACAGGGGACCGCCGAGGTCGATGCCGTCAGGGCTGGCTTCGATCTCGGCCTTGCCGATCCGCAGAAGGTCGACGCTTTCCCTGTAGGTTCGTTGCGTGTTGATCTCCAGGTCAAGGGCTGCATGGGTCATTTCCCTCAGGGTCGCGACCACAGAAGGATCGTTGCTGGAGCCCGCCAGCGTGCCATGGCGGACGGACGCGCCAAGGGCGCCAAGCACCTCCCAGGGCACGGGTTTGGTCAGATCAAACGGCTCCTTCAGCGACCGACGCCGCAAAATCTGCGCGAAGAGGGGATCTGCGCCGATCGTCGGATCACGCTCGAAACGGACGACGGCGACCGGACGGGCGTCGAGCGCCTGCGCGTCGCTCCCTTCAGGAAAGAGGGAAACGTCCAGCCTGTAATTCTGGATGGAGGCGGCGATGGCCATCTGCTCGATGAAGCAACCTAGCCCGATGGTGATCTGTCGGTTGTGGGGGTCGGTCTCGGGCAGCAGGCGGGTCGTATCGACATAGAGCGTCACCTGATCCTTGACCCCGAGATCGACGAGCCACGGTTGCCGGTTGTGCGGATTGGGCGCCAGGATCGCGTAGGAAAGCGCCCTGCGCCGCGGCTCTTGGTCGGGCATTCCTGCCACCGTCCAGGGCGCCAACGCGCGATCGGGCCTGCGGGTCAGCAGGAATGCCGTGGATGCACCGGCAGCCGCCAGGACGACACCACCACCCAACACGGCCAAAAACTGTCTTCTCTTCATAACTCGCCCTATTTAGTTCGACATCAAACCACATAGTATGATATCGAACTAAAGTCAATCGGAGCAGCCGTTGAAGAGAAGCCTTCACACGTTCGGGACGAGAAGGAGCCCGACCACCGTCAAAAGCGCATCAGCTGCCGCCGGCCTTGGCCACAACGACCCGGATCCAGTCATCCTGTCTCAGGCGGAAACACATCCACGGCGATGGCGTACCCGACAGGTCCAAGGTCGCGTCGTAGACATGTTCCGCACCGAGCTTTGCCGTCGCCTTTTGCGAGCGAATGTTTGTCGGCGCGATATGAAACCAGACATCGCGATAGGCGTGAAATGCATGACCGAGCATCAGCCGCTTCATTTCGAAATTGGTGCCACCACCCCAATAGGCGTTGTTGAGGAAGGTGAAGCCGATCGAGACGCTGTCCGGCATGTCGGGGGCGACGTAGTAACGGGAGCATCCGATAATCACGTCGCTCTGCTGATCGACGGCCACAAGCGTCGCTTCGCTCGCAAGCAGCACCGCGAAATAGGGTTCGAACTTGTCCCGCTTGTAGCGGTCCGTTGCCGGGTGCCCTGCCCAGACGCCGGGGTCACTTGCGGCGGAATACAGACCCTCCAGATCGTCTAGTCCCAAGGGCCGGAGATGAATGGCCACGCCACGCAGCGTCGGCTGCGGATTGAAATCAGGTCTGAACATGCATGTGTCTCACGATGACGATGGGGGAACGGGGATCATGCTCGCAATGGTGTGGTCAAGATCGCGATGGCTTTCCGCAAGGCCGTTCCTGATGCCCACCCGGTCCGGTTCGGAGCGGTTCTGGCTGAGCTTGCGCTTGCCGGTCAGGTGGGTAATCGGCATTCGGATCCCGACGATGCCACGCAATTGCGCGGCGATGAATGCCGGCGGGGCGTCGCTGACTGCCCATGGCTTTGCCGCTCCCGCCTCGTGAAGGTCTGTCAGCCGCTTGACGACATCGAGCAGCCGGGCCGTATCATCGAAGAATTCGACCGGCCCTTCAGCCTGAACGGCGGTGTAGTTCCAGGTGGGAACGACCTTTCCATGCTCCGCTTTCGCGGCATACCAAGCTGGAGTGATGTAGGCATCAGGGCCCATGAAGACCGCCAGTCCGTTGCCTATCACAGGCATTTTCCACTGCGGGTTCGGGCGGGCGAGATGTGCGTATAGCGTGCCGCAGTCGCCCTCCCCGGCGTCGAGAAACATCGGCAGCGGTGTCGCCACCGGGCCTTCAGCCGTCGCGGTAATGAAGTTGGCGATGCGGCATGCCCGCATCATGGCATGTATCTCGCTAGTGTCGTCGACCACAAAAGCTGGCGGCGTGTACATCGAACTCTCCTTGAACTGGGCGCAGCATCGGCGTTAACTGGCCCAAGATAAACATCCAGTTTTGGAGATTTTCATTGGGCCAGCCGGATGGTCGGAGATCAAGACGCACAGGAGCCGCCCGCCGCATCTACCTCGATCTGCGCGAACAGATCGGCGCCGGCGTTTACGCCCCCGGCGACAGGCTGCCATCAAGCAGGGCGCTCGCCGAAGAGCTGGGCGTGTCACGCACGACAGTCACGGCAGCTTTCGACCAGCTCGTCTCCGAGGGCTATGTGACCAGCCGCCAAGGCTCGGCATCCATCGTCACCGACATGGCCAGGCCCGGAACGTTGCACGGCAGACACGCTGAGCATCGCCTGGAGTGGCCGCTATCAGACTATGCCGTCCGGCTGATGGAACTTCCGATCCGTTATGCGGAGCGGCGCAAGGCACTGGAGTTCGATTTTCGCTACGGCGATATTGCAGCCGCCGACTTTCCGACGCTCCTGTGGCGGCGGGCGATGAACGCGGCGCTGCTTCGCCGTCGCGACAGCCTTTCCTACGAACATCCTGCCGGCTCCGCCGCCCTGAGGCAGCAACTCCAGGGGTATCTCTGGCGTGGACGCGGCATCCGCTGCGATGTCGACCAGATCATCGTCGTGTCGGGCTCGCAGCAGGCGCTGGATCTTTGCGCACGCGTTCTCGTCAATATCGGCGATCGCGTCATCCTGGAGGAACCGTGCTACGCCATGGCACGCAACGTCATGGCCGCCGCTGGTGCCGACATCGTTGCTGTTTCCTGCGACAATTCCGGGCTTCTTGTAGGGGAATTGCCGCATCGGGAAAAATCCGTTCTCGCCTTTGTGACGCCGAGCCACCAGTTCCCGCTGGGCGGCGTCCTGCCGCAAAGCCGGCGGGATGCGCTGTTGCAATGGGCCTATTCGGTCGGAGCCTATATCGTCGAGGACGATTACGACGGTGAGTACCGCTACGATGTGAAGCCGATACCGCCGCTGTTTCAATCGGATCGGGAGCGGGTCATTTATGTCGGCACGGTCTCCAAGACGCTCTCGCCGGCGCTCCGGCTTGGTTACCTCGTCGTTCCCAGACCGCTGATCGACGTGTTCACGCGATGCAAGCAGCTCGCCGACCGTCATAGCCCAAGCCTTGAACAGGAGGCACTCGCGATCCTTCTGGAGGCAGGCTCATACGAGCGGCATGTCCGCAAGATGCGCCGGTCCAATGCGGAACGCCGCGCCGCCCTGGTCGCGGCACTGACATCATGCTTTGGCGAAAAGATAGACATCGTCGGCACATCGGCCGGGCTGCATGTCGTCGTCTGGTTTCGCGGCATCGGTGCGCGGCATGAGGCGCGGCTGATCGAAGCCGCCAGGGCTGCGGGGATTGGCATCTACCCGGTGTCACCGCTCTATCTTGCCCGCAAACCCGACGTCGCCGGCCTTGTACTCGGCTATGCCGCGCTGACTCCGGACGAACTGCGCCGAGGAGCGGAAAAGTTGGCGTCGACCATCTACAGTTTTGCGCCGTTCCCACGCAACGAAAACCGCGGCTGAGCGGAGCGAAGGCGTTAGGTTTCCGCCACAAGCTTCGCCAGTGCCAGAGAGGCGGTCAGGCCAGGCGATTCGATGCCGAACAGGTTGATCAGACCGGGTACCCCGTGCACGCCTGGCCCTTGCACGACAAAGTCCTGGCTCGCCACATCGGGCGGCACGATCTTCGGCCGGATACCGGAATAGGCCGGCACTAGCGCGCCGTCCTTCAGATCGGGAAAATAGCGGCGGACACCGGCATAGAACGAAGCGGCCTTCGCCGGGTCGACGTCGTAGTTCAATGTGTCGACCCATTCGATATCGGGTCCGAAGCGCGCTTGCCCGGCCATATCGAGCGTCAGATGGATACCAAGCGCGCCCTTGACCGGCACAGGGTAGATCAGCCGCGAGAACGGTGCCTTGCCGACATGCGAGAAGTAGTCGCCCTTGGCATAGTACTCCCTCGGCACGAGTGCTGGAGGCAGGCCCTTGATCAGCCGCGCCAGCTTCGGTGCGGCGAGACCCGCGGCGTTGACGAACAGGCGGCAGGCAAGTCTCACAGGCTCGGCGCCACCGACATCGAGGACAATGCCGTTGTCAGTCACCCTGCCCCGCTCGACGGGACTGTTGAGCGCCAGAACGGCGCCGGCATTCTCAGCATCGCCGAGCAGCGACAGCATGTAGGCGTGGCTGTCGATGATGCCCGTTGACGGGGACAGCAGCGCACCGGTCGTGGCAAGCGCCGGCTCAAGGATGCGGGCATCCGCGACCGAGATCTGGCTCAGATCCGTCACGCCATTTCGGGCCGCCCGGGCGGCGATAGCAGGCAGTTGCTCAAGCTCGGTGGCCGACGTCGCGACGATCAACTTGCCGCACTGTCGATGGGGGATGCCGCGTTCGCGGCAATACGCATAGAGCAGCGTCCGACCCTCGACGCACAGCCGCGCCATCAGGCTGTCTGGCGGATAATAGATGCCAGCGTGGATGACCTCGCTGTTGCGCGACGACGTTTCGCTGCCTATGCGATCGGCCGCTTCGATGAGGATCACCTCGCGGCCGGCCTGGGCGAGCGCACGAGCGACGGCAAGGCCGACAACGCCGGCTCCGGCGACAATGCACTCGACTTGCGCAAGAGGCATGGCGGACCTCGACATCAGCGCGCATCACGGATGACGCGCGCCGCACTACGATGCAGTAACACAGAAACGGCGGGAGGCGTCAGGCCGCCCGAGCGCTTGCGGCGAGCGGGATCTCGATATCGACTTCCAGCGTCGTCACGTGTTCGCCGCGATCCATCTTGACGGTGACCTTGTCGTCGTCGATCTGAACATGCTTGGAGATGACCGCAAGGATCTCTTCCCGGAGGATGGCAACGAGATCCGATTGGCCGACAGAGGCGCGCTCATGGGCCAGCAGCACCTGCAGGCGCTCGCGCGCCGTCGGCGCCGAGGTCTGCTTCTTGAAGAAACGGAAAATGCTCATGCTGCCCTCCGTCCGAAGATCTTGCCGAACAGACCGCGCTTTTCACCCGGGATGGTCATCGGCACGGTTTCGCCCGCAAGCCGCCGGGCAGCGTCGAGATAGGCGAGCGCCGGGGCAGACTTGCTGTCGGCCAGCGTCACCGGAGCGCCGATGTTGGATGCCCTGAGCACGTCCATGCTCTCGGGGACGATGCCGAGAAGCGGGATCGACAGGATCTCGAGCACATCTTCGACCTTCAGCATGTCGCCGCGCTCGGCGCGCAAGGCGTCGTAGCGGGTCAGCAGCAAGTGCTTCTCGACCCGTTCTCCGCGCTCGGCCTTCTCGGTCTTGGCGTCGAGCAGACCGATGATCCGGTCGGAGTCGCGAACCGAGGAAACTTCCGGATTGGTGACGATCACAGCCATATCGGCGTGACGCATGGCAAGCGTCGCGCCGCGTTCGATGCCGGCCGGGCTGTCGCAGATGATCCAGTCGAAATGCTTCTTCAGGTCGTTGATGACCCGCTCAACGCCTTCCGGCGTCAGGCTGTCCTTGTCACGGGTCTGCGATGCCGGCAACAGGAAGAGCGTGTCCAGTCGCTTGTCGCGGATCAGCGCCTGCGGCAGCTTCGCGTCGCCCTGAATGACATTGACCATGTCGTAGACGACCCGACGCTCGGCACCCATGACGAGGTCGAGATTGCGCAGGCCGACATCGAAATCGACGACGACGGTCTTCTCGTTGCGCTGCGCGAGCGCTGCGCCAAGAGCAGCGGTCGACGTCGTCTTGCCGACGCCGCCTTTGCCCGATGTAACAACAACTACTTTCGCCATCTTCCGCTCCTGTTTCCTGGCCGGCACCGGCTCAGTTAAGTCTCTCTGCCATGATCGAGTCGTCTTCGAGCCAAAGCTGCACCGATTGTCCGCGAAGGTCGGCCGCCATGTCGTCGGCGGTCTTGTAGACGCCGTCGATTGCCAGCAATTCCGCCTCGAGCCGCCTGCAAAAGATGCGCGCCGAGGTGTTGCCCACCGACCCCGCGAGCGCCCGTCCCCTGAGCGCTCCGTAGATATGGATCGAACCACCCGCGATGATTTCCGCACCCGATGCGACCGAGCCGATCACGGTGACGTCGCCTTCCGGGAAGATCACCGATTGCCCGGAGCGAACCGGCTCCCGGACGATGATCGAGGCCGTCGCCCGCGCCGCCGGCGTTTCCTGTCCGACGACGGAAATCTGCTCGGGCGCGTTCGGCTCTCCGGCGATCAATTCGCCCGCGGCCGCCTCGAAATCCGGCGCCGGCCGGCCGCCTCTCATCGAGGGTGGCATGCCCGGCTCGAACAGCGACGGGCGCCCGCCCTCGATGCCCAGCACCCGGACGTTTCTGTTCGCAAGCTCTTCGAGCAGGCCCTTCAGCTGCGGCCGGTCGATTTCGAGATCGGCGATATCGAGCACGACAGGCCGGCCGAGAAAAAAACCGGCCGAGCGGGCGGCCAGATCGTCGAGCCGCGTCAGCCACGAATCGAGCGGCAGCTCGGGCGACAGCGCCAGGCTCAGGAACGAGCGGCCCTTGATACGGATCGAACGAGCGTCTGTTAGCACTTTGATCATCTTCGTTAATTTTTCTTTGACGGGATCTAGGCGACGGATGGTTAACAAAAGGTTAACACCGACCTGTCGCTTCTCGCAGGCGGGCTCGGAGAAAGCTCCGCGATGCGTTCTCTGACTGTGCCCGACACCGTCCGCACACCGTCTGGAATCCCGTCCCGATCGCCCTTTGAGCACGAAGAGGCCCTGCGACGCCGGCCAGTCGATGCCTTGAATTTTTTCTGGTGCCGGATGGTCATTGCCGCACGCTTGCACACCAAAGCAGCCAGCATCCCGGGAACCGAATGCAACCTCACGACGTTGAGCGGTGCGGCGGAGGTCGTCGCATCTCGCAAACGGAAGGTGATTCCCTCAGATGGCGCCCAAACACTTCATCGTCGCATCGCTCTTGTCATTACCTTGCGCTGCCCCCGCAGTCGCCCAGACCCCCGAGGATCCCGCAGTCACCGCCTGCAAATCGACCGGTCTTGTCGCGCTTCAGGAGCATTCCGCCGACATTACCGGGCTGGTCCTCGATCCGGAAAGCCTCGCGATCACCGCCGCCGACACGAAGGTCGAAGACGTGTCCGTCAAGACGGTGATCCTCGGAGAGGCCTATATCGAGCGCAACGGCACTGCCGGCAAGGCGGATCGGTTCGTGTGTCTGCTCGGCGAGAAGGGAAAGGTCCTCTTGACGTTCTTCACCGCGAAATGACCGTCCGCCTTCGCCCGGCATTTGTCGAAACCAGCCGGGCCGGGACGGGCTGACAGCCATGACTGGCTTTTTTGGCAGCACGCCGGCCTCCGCTGAGCTTGCCACGAACTGATGCATTACCCGTCCGAATGACGCCAGGTCGACGGCGCTCGCCATGCAGCCGAATGGACAAAGTGTTCCATCGACGACGGGCGCACCGATTGCCCAAGACGCTGCGGTTCTCAAAGCCGGATTCGACTTTGCGGACGCGCCCAACGCGACATTCGACCTCAGCGACACCGGCCAAGTGGCAAAGGACACCAACGAACATGGTTTGGTGGCCAAGCTGTCCGTGAGGTTTCAGGCCAATCGTCAGCGGGCGCCGGCATCCACTTGCCGCTCAGAGCTTTCTGATGATCGCTGCCGCAACAGGCGGAGCGACGAGTTGCAACACCCTCAACAGTTTTGCCTTGCCTATATGAATACGCGTCTTGCCTGGCCCAAGAGCACGCACGATTGCCGCGGCCGCGGTGGTGGCCGTGATTTTGCCGTTTCCTCGCCCAGCCGTCATGGGCGTGTCGACCAGCGGCAGAACAACGTCCAGCACCCTGACGGACGTGTCCTCGTATTGCACCCGCAGGGCATCGGAAAACATGCGCAGGCCCGCCTTCGTGGCGCTGTAGACTGCGGACGTCGCTTTGGGATAGCACGCAAGTGCAGAGCCGATATTGACGATCACGAACGGGCGCGCGGGCGAGTTCGGCAAAAGAAGTCGCGACAGGATGACGGGCGCGATGAGATTGGTTTCGACTTCGGCGACGATCTGGTCGATGCCGTAATGTGGCTCATCGAGCCTGACATTGTGCTGGATGGCCGCGTTGTTGATGAGACCGTCGATGACATCCGCCTCCGCCAATTCGGCGCCAAGGGCGGCAACAGCGACCAGGTCGCGGAGATCCAGCACCCGCACCTCGATCCTTTGATCACGGTGCGCCAGGCCTCTCAGGCGCTCCCTGTCGCGGCCGAGCGCAACGACGCTGTGGCCTTTCGCGGCCAGGTGCAGGGCAATTTCCAGACCTATCCCGGAACTTGCCCCAGTGACGACATATCGTGCCATGTTATCTATTCCCATTGATTGCACAATCGAGCCTGGAGCAAGAGGAAGCGGATGGCATTAACCGAGGTTAAGCACCCGAAAGGCGCAGCGATTTCGCTGTTCGAACGCATTGCAGGGCAACCGCTTGCAAACACGGAACGCCTGGCCGAGGCAATTCATGTTCGCCCGGTGAAATCAGGAGAGACGATTTTCGACCAGGACGAGCCGCATCCCTACATCTATGTGATCGAGACCGGCCTGGTTAAGCTCACCTACCTTCGCGCCGATGGCGAGGAATGGATCAAATCCTTCGCTACCGAAGGGCGGTTCTTCGCAAGTCTTTCGGCCTTGCTGCCGATGGGACGCGCCACCTTTTCCGCGGTCGCCATCGAAGCCTGTCGTCTGGAGAGAATACCGTTCGCGACCCTGCAAGCGCTGGTCGACACCGATCTCGGCTGGTCGCGGATGCTGCGCAACGCCCTGATGATCCTTGCCGAACGCAAGGAGCGTCGCGAGCGCCAGTTCCTGACACTCGATCCGGAGGAACGCTACCGATCGTTGATCGCCGAGGAACCGGATCTGGTCTTGCGCGCACCACAGAAGGACCTTGCGGGCTATCTCGGCATCACGCCGGTCGGCCTCAGCCGCATTGCCAAGCGCGTTCGCGCCGAAGCACATACCAGACTTAACCCGGGTTAATGCTTGAGGTGCTGCAAGGCGCAATACCTGCTCCCGTTCAACAACGGGAGCGACACCTTGACCAATACCGCATCGGACACCCTGCTCTTCCTGCGCTCATGGCTGACAAAGCCATTGGAAGTCGCCGCCATCGCCCCTTCGAGCACGCGATTGGCCGCAGCCATGACCACCGAAATCGGCCGGTACACAGGTGATGTCCTAGAGCTTGGCCCAGGAACCGGCATTTTCACGCGCGCACTTCTGCAAAATGGTGTCCGACAGGACCAACTGGTTCTGGTGGAACGAAATCCGACCTTTGCCGCGTTGCTGCGGGCCCGTTTTCCCGAGGCAACGCTGATCGAGGGTGATGCGCAGCACTTGCGGCTGGCGGCAACACGCAAGATCGGCGCCGCCATCAGCGGCCTGCCGCTGCTCTCCATGCCGAGACAAGCGGTTCGCGATATCCTTGAGGCGGTCTTTCGACACCTCACTGATGACGGTTGCCTCTTCCAGTTCACTTACGGACCGCGTTGCCCCGTGCCGGCAGCGCTGCTCGAAATACTTCACCTCGAGGCGTCGTTCTTGCGGTGGGTGCCGCTCAATCTCCCGCCGGCCAGCGTCTACCGGCTGTCCCGTCGTCGGGCGTAACAGGGCGATCGGACCGGGCGCGAGCGCTCAAAGCGGTTCGCAGCTCACCTGCGCACGCGATGGACGACCACGATGCCCGCGGCGCTCATCAAGGCAAGCACATACCAGGTTGCCGCGTAGACAAGGTGGCTATTGCGGAAGCTGACCACGGTCAAGCCGCCGACCGGCAGACCGCCGGGATTGGGCGTGGCGTCTGCATCGATAAAATAGGGCGCGACATCCACCAGGTCCTGCGCTCTGGCGATCGCATCGACATCGCGCGAATACCACCGGCTGGCGGCCGGATCGTTGGAGCGCAGGAAACCGCCATCCGGCTCGGTCATGCGAAGAAAGCCTGTCACCCGGCCAGCCCCAGGCAATTGGCTTTCCGGGCGTGCGGCAGCATCGCGTCGATCCGCTGGCACGAAACCACGGTTGATCAGGATGGTCGTATGGTCGTCAACGACCATGGGCGTGATCACCCAGAAACCGGCGCCCCGTTCGGTGACAGCCTGGACCAGGACCTCCTTGTCATGCGCGAAAAGACCCGTCGCAGTGACCCGGCGATATTCGTCCTTGTCCGCGCTGATGCCGGGCCATTCCGATTGGGCTGGAGCCGGCACCGGTTCGGCAAGAACCCGGGCGTCGACCCGCGCGATCAGGTCGAGCTTCCAGAAGAGCCGCTTCACCTGCCAGGTGCCGAGAGCGATGAAAGCCGCCATCAGCACCGACAAGGCGACCGTCAGAACGAGACGCGAGCGTGAGGGTTCTGCCCCGGCCCTTGTCTCTGCCGATCGGTCGTCCATCGCCGTAGCCGTCAACGGGTCGTCACGGCATGTTCTTCATCATCTCGTGGGTCATCGGCATCATGTTGACGTTGAGGTGATGCATGACCCAGAGCGAACCGGCGAGCGCGATGCCGACGATGATGAGGGTGAAGATCAGCGCCATCATCGTCCAGCCGCCTTCCGAGCGCTGGTTCATGTGCAGGAAGAAGATCATGTGCACGACGATCTGGATGGCCCCGAGGCCCATGACGACCACGGCCGTCGCCATCTTGCTGTCGAGCGCACCGCTCATCACCAGCGCGAAGGGAATGGCGGTCAGGACGACGGAAAGCGCAAAGCCGATCATGTAGCTACGGAGCGAGCCATGGCCCGCTTCATGGCCGTGACTATGGCCATGATGTGCCTGGCCGGCATCTTCGTGCGCGAGGCTGTGTGGCTGTGAGCTCATCCGATGACTCCGATCAGATAGACGAAGGAGAAGACGCCGATCCAGATGACGTCGAGGAAGTGCCAGAACATCGAAAGGCACATCAGCCGGCGACGGTTTTCCGGGATCAGTCCGTGCATTCTGACCTGCACCATCATCGTCACGATCCAGACGATGCCGAAGGTGACGTGCAGGCCGTGGGTGCCGACGAGCGTGAAGAACGACGACAGGAAGGCACTGCGCGTCGGCCCCGCACCCTCCTGGATCAGGTGATAGAACTCGTAGAGTTCGAGACCGAGAAACGAGAGCCCGAACACGGCGGTGACGCCGAGCCAGAAGATCGTCTCCATCTTGGCGTTGCGCTCCATCTGGAGCATGGCAAAACCGTAGGTGATGGAGGAGAACAGCAGCATCGCCGTGTTGATGGCAACGAGCGGCAGGTCGAACAGATCGGCAGGCGACGGGCCGGCCGCATAGTTGCGACCGAGTACGCCGTGGGTGGCAAACAGCACGGCGAAGATGAGGCAGTCGCTCATCAGGTAGATCCAGAAGCCCAGCATGGTGCTGCCTTCGGGATGGTGATCTTCCTCCAGGTAGAACTGCGGCGCTTCGGTTGCTTCAGCTTGGGTCTTGCTCGCCATGTCAGTTGCGCTCCGCCAGAAGTTCGGACCGGGCGTCCTCCGCTGCAGTCACGGTCTCGGCGGGGATGTAGAAATCCCTGTTGTAGTTGAACGTGTGGCCGATCGCCACGACCAGTATGGCAACGAACGAGACGATAACCAGCCACCAGATGTACCAGATCAGCGCGAAGGCGAGCGCGACGCTGATGCCGGCGAGGATGACGCCGGTGCCGGTGTTCTTCGGCATATGGATCGGCTTGAAGCCGCCGAGCGGGCGCTCGTAGCCGCGGTTCTTCATGTCGTACCAGCTGTCATGGTCGTGCACGACCGGGGTGAAGGCGAAGTTGTAGTCCGGCGGTGGCGACGAGGTCGACCATTCGAGCGTGCGGGCATTCCACGGATCGCCTGTGGTGTCGCGCAGCTGGTCACGCCTCAGGTAGCTGACGACGAGCTGGACGACGAACGAGGCAATACCGAGCGCGATCAGCACCGCGCCGAAGGCGGCGATGACGAACCAGATCTGCAGCGAGGGGTCCTCGAACTGGCTGACGCGGCGGGTGACGCCCATCAGGCCGAGCACGTAGAGCGGCATGAAGGCGAAGAAGAAGCCGATCTGCCAGAACCAGAAGCTCATCTTGCCCCAGAACGGATCGAGCTTGTAGCCGAACGCCTTCGGCCACCAGTAGACGAGGCCCGCCATCAGGCCGAACACAACGCCGCCGATGATGACGTTATGGAAGTGGGCGATCAGGAACAGTGAGTTGTGCAGCACGAAGTCGGCCGGCGGGATCGCCAGCATCACCCCGGTCATGCCGCCGATGACGAAGGTGACCATGAAGCCGACGGTCCACAGCATCGGCACTTCATAACGGATGCGGCCGCGATACATGGTGAAGAGCCAGTTGAACATCTTCGCGCCCGTCGGGATCGAGATGATCATCGTAGTGATGCCGAAGAAGGCGTTGACCGACGCACCCGACCCCATGGTGAAGAAGTGGTGCAGCCAGACGAGATAGGACAGGATCATGATCACGCAGGTGGCGTAGACCATGGAAGCGTAGCCGAAAAGGCGCTTGCCGCAGAAGGTGGCGACGACTTCCGAGAAGATGCCGAAGGCCGGCAGGATGAGGATGTAGACCTCTGGATGACCCCAGATCCAGATGAGGTTCACATACATCATCGGGTTGCCACCAAGGTCGTTGGTGAAGAAGTTGGTGCCGGCGTAGCGGTCGAGCGAGAGCAGCGCCAGCGTCGCCGTCAGGATCGGGAAGGTGGCGACGATCAGGATGTTGGTGCAGAGCGACGTCCAGGTGAAGACCGGCATCTTCATCAGCGTCATGCCCGGCGCGCGCAACTTGACGATGGTCGCGATCAGGTTGATGCCCGACAACGTCGTCCCCACACCCGCCACCTGCAGGCCCCAGATGTAATAGTCGACCCCGACGCCCGGACTGTAATCGGCGCCCGACAGCGGCGGATAGGCAAGCCATCCGGTGCGCGCGAACTCGCCGACGAACAGCGACATCATGATGATGACGGCACCGGCCGTCGTCATCCAGAACGAGAAATTGTTGAGGAACGGGAAGGAAACGTCGCGCGCGCCGATCTGCAGCGGCACCACATAGTTCATCAGGCCGGTGACGAAGGGCATGGCCATGAAGAAGATCATGATCACGCCATGGGCGGTGAAGATCTGGTCGTAGTGGTGCGGATTGAGGTAGCCCTCGTTGCCGTTGAAGGCGATCGCCTGCTGCAGGCGCATCATGATCGCGTCGGCAAAGCCGCGCATCAGCATGACCAGCGCCAGGATCACGTACATGATGCCGATCTTCTTGTGATCGACCGACGTGAACCACTCGTGCCAGAGATAGCCCCAGAGCCTGTACTTGGTGATCAGCGCCAGAACGGCGATGCCGCCGATCGCAACGGCGATGAAGGTCGCGACCAGGATCGGCTCGTGATAGGGGATCGCCTCCCAGGTGAGCCGCCCGAAGATGAATTGTGTGAGGTTGGTGCTACCGAACATAGTGCTATCCAAATTCTCTTGAAATGCGGCTTCAGGGCTGAGTGGTGGTGCCGGAATTGTTCAATTGCGCCGGCGCCGGACCGTCCTGGCTCTCGGCGGGCGGCTTCTGATCGCCGTGCATGTTGTGCATGTCGTGGTTCATCGACTGCGGTTGTTGGTCGATGCCTTCGGCCGGCTCTTCGCTCTTCGACGGATTGCCCGTTGCCGGGAAAGTGGCACCAGGTGCAGCTTCACCCGCATGGCCGGTCTCGCCCGCATGGCGGTTGTCGTGCTCAAGCTTGGCGCGGTTTTCGTGGCTTTCGACGCCGCCGCCGCCCATCATGTCGATGTGCATCATGTCCCTCATGCACATCTGGCCCGGGCGCACGCACATGTTCAGCACGGCTTCAAAAAGCCCATCCTCGACGTTTGAAAAGTAGCGGACCGGTTCCTTGGTGCTCGGCTTCTCAAGCTTCAGGTAGGCGTCGCGGTTGAGCATGGTGCCGTTGCTCTTGACCCTTGCGACCCACTGATCGAAGCCGCCCTGGTCGAGCCCATGAAACTTGAAGCGCATGTGCGAAAAACCATCGCCGCTGTAGTTCGACGACAGCCCTTCATACTCGCCCTTTTTGTTGATGACGGCGTGCAGCCGGGTCTGCATGCCGGGCATCGTGTAGATCATGCCGGCGAGCGCCGGCACGTAGAACGAGTTCATCACCGAGGAGGCGGTGAGCTTGAAATTGATCGGCACGTCGACAGGTGCCGCCATCTCATTGACGGTGGCGATGCCGTAATCTGGATAGAAGAACAGCCATTTCCAGTCGAGCGCCACCACCTCGACGGTCAGAGGCTTGATGTCGGCGGGAACGGGTCTGTTGGCATCGAGCCGGTCGAGTGGCCGGTAGGGATCGAGCTTGTGGGTGCTGATCCAGGTGACGGCCCCGAGCGCGATGATGATCGCCAGCGGCGCGGACCAAATGACAACTTCGAGCCCGGTCGAGTGATGCCATTCCGGATCGTATTTTGCAGCCGTGTTGGACTGGCGGTAGCGCCAGGCGAAAAACAGCGTCAGGAAAAGCACCGGCACGATGATGATCAACATGAGTATCGTCGAAACGACGATCAGATCTCGCTGCTGCGCCGCAATATCGCCGGACGGCGACATCACGACCATGTCGCACCCGGCAAGGGCGAGCGTCGATAGAAGAACGGCCGATCGTCCGGCGAGCTTCAATGGAGTGGGCATTTCGGGCTCCATTTGCGTTTTGTCTATTCGGCACTAGTCGCGTATCGGGCTCGGCGGAATGAGGTTGTTCGTCGCACTGCAGCATTCTGTCGCATCGCAGCAGAATAGACAGCGACGTCCGCAAGTGCCCAATCTAGTGCATCCTCGCCGGCTGACCATTGGGAAGATGCCGGTGAGTCCACGTTTTTTTTCGCCGCTTCCTTGATCTCGGGCGTTGATTGATCAACATTTCGACGAGGCGGCACAAATCGCCGGGAGGAATTCATGAGCTCGGTCGTCAATCCTACGTCTTCAGGCCTTGAGCGGGACGCCCGTCGCATCCATGACGACAAGCCTTTGTCACCGGGCAGCATCGCCATCGGCGTTGTCATCGGCCGCATGTCGGAGTTCTTCGACTTCTTCGTCTACGGCCTCGGCTCGATCCTGGTTTTTCCAAAGCTCATCTTCCCGTTTGCGCCCAATCCGGTGGCGGCAACATTGTTGTCGTTCGCGATCTTTCCGCTGGCCTTCATCGCGCGCCCTGTCGGCTCGCTGGTTTTCATGTGGATCGACCGCAACTACGGCCGCGGCACCAAGCTGACGATTGCCCTGGTGATCCTTGGTGGCTCGACCGCATCGATCGCCTTCCTGCCGGGCTTTGAGACCATAGGCTTCTGGGCGGTGGCGCTGCTGGCGCTGTTCAGATTGGGCCAGGGTTTCGCGCTCGGCGGCGCCTGGGATGGGCTGGCGTCGCTGCTCAACCTCAACGCGCCCCCGAACCACCGCGGCTGGTATGCAATGATCCCGCAGCTCGGCGCGCCCATCGGCTTCGCGCTCGCCAGCGTCATCTTCTGCTACTTCGTCGCCAATCTCTCCGAGGAGGATTTCCTTTCCTGGGGCTGGCGCTATCCCTTCTTCGTGGCGTTTGCGATCAACGTCGTGGCGCTGTTTGCGCGCCTGCGTATCGTCGGCAGCAAGGAGTTCGGCGCGGCGATGGACGCACAGGAGCTGCAGGCCCGCCCGGTGTTCGAAATGCTAAGCAAGCATGCGGTTGACGTGGTACTCGGCGCCTTCGTGCCGCTCGCCAGCTTTGCGATGTTCCATCTGGTGACGATCTTTCCGCTCAGCTGGGTCATCCTCAATGGCGGACAGTCGGCTGCCCGGTTCCTCATGGTCCAGGTGGCAGGTGCCGCCGTCGGCGTCGTCGGCATCGTGGTGTCGGGTCTGATCGCCGACCGGATCGGCCGCCGCAACGAGCTGATGCTCGGCGCGACGCTGATCGCGATCTTCAGTTTCTCCGCACCCTTCCTGCTTGACGCCGGCGGGGCCGGACAGGACGCCTATATCCTGATCGGTTTTGCCGTGCTCGGCCTGACCTTCGGCCAGGCCTCCGGCGCCGTTTCCTCGCGTTTCACCCAGTATTACCGCTATACCGGCGCAGCGCTCACCTCGGATCTGGCGTGGCTCGTCGGCGCCGCCTTTGCACCGCTGGTGGCGCTTGGGCTTGCGACCAGCTTCGGCATCATCTTCATCGGCGGTTATCTAATCTCCGGTGCGATCTGCACGCTGGTGGCACTCAGCCTTACGAAGGCCCTCGACCAGAATTAACGGCGCCGCGTCTCAGCGACCTTCCTCCGGATCAACCGTTGCGACGGGGCGCGTTGCCTCTCGAGGCGCCCCTTTACTCTTGCCGCTTGCCGAGCGAATAGTGCCCGATTGGCAGCAATTGCACCGGAGATCGGCAGAATGGACCGTATCGACGCCATGAAGGTCTTCGTCACGGCGATCGACGAGGGCAGCCTTGCGGGTGCCGCAAGGCGGCTGAACCGCTCACCGACGGCGGTCAGCAGGGCGCTGGGCTTCCTCGAGAACCATGTCGGCGTCGAGCTTTTGCACCGCACGACCCGGACCCTCAAGCTTAGCGAGGCCGGCGAGCGCTACGCGGCTGCGTGCCGGCGCGTGCTCACCGATCTGGAAGAAGCGGATCTGCTGGCCGGCGGCGAACGTTCGGCCCCGCGCGGCACGGTGACCATTTCGGCACCGCCGATCGTCAGCGAGGAGGTTTTGCGTCCGATCGTCGATCGTTTCCTCGATCACTACCCGGATGTCTCGGTCCGGCTGCTCCTGCTCGATCGTTTCGTCAACCTCGTCGACGAGGGCATCGATATCGCGCTGCGCATCGGCCATCTGGCCGATTCATCCGATGTTACCACCCGCCTCGGCGGCGATATCAGGCGCGTCGTCGTCGCTTCACCCGCCTACCTTGCAGATCACCCGCCGATCGAGGAACCCGCGGATCTCGCAAGACACCGGATCGTCGCCTTCAGCAATTTCGGTCTTGAGAGCTGGACCTTCACGCCGGCGAAGGGTTCGACCATTCCGCGAACGGTTCACCTGACGCCGCGTTGCGTCGTCAACAGCGTGCGCGCCGCAGCGGACTCGGCTGCATCAGGCAAAGGGGTCACGAGGCTCTATTCCTACCACGTCGCCGAGCATATGCGGAACGGGCGGCTGAAGATCGTGCTGGCGGAGGCCGAGCATCCTCCCCTGCCTGTCCATCTGCTCGCGCCGCGCGGCCGCTTGTCCGTGCCGAAGGTGCGCGCCTTTGTTGACTTTGCCGTTCCAACCCTGCGTGCGGAGTTTGCGCGTTTGGCACAGGAGGCAGGGACGCCGAGCTGATTATGCCGATAATCGCACGGATGCTCGCCAATCAGCGAATATTCTGCCGACTTCGCAATGGATCTAAAACAGTCGCATCAACGCCGAGGGCGTCGAGCGGTCGCCAAATAGCGATCGCTGCAACTGAAAAGGATCAAGATCATGAACACGGAACAGAAAGTCGTCATCATCACCGGCGCGTCGCAAGGCATCGGCGCCGCATTGGTGCAAGCCTACCGCAACCGCAGCTATCGCGTGGTCGCCACATCCCGGTCGATCAAGGAGAGCGCCGATCCTGATATCGCGATCGTTCAGGGCGATATCGCCAAGCCCGAGACCGCCGAGCGGATCGCAAGAGTGGCGCTGGAGCGCTTCGGCCGCATCGATTCTCTGGTCAACAATGCCGGCGTCTTCCTGTCGAAGCCGTTTACCGAGTTCACCCAGGCCGACTACGACGACAACCTGGGTGTGAATGTCGCCGGCTTCTTCCACATCACCCAGCGCGCCGCCGCGCAAATGCTGAAACAGGGTTCGGGCCACATCGTCAGCATCACGACCAGCCTGGTCAATCAGCCGATCGCCGGCCTGCCGGCGGCCCTTGCCTCGCTGACCAAGGGCGGTTTGAACGCCGTGACGCAGTCGCTCGCCATGGAGTTTTCAAAGACCGGCGTGCGCGTCAACGCCGTTTCGCCTGGTATCATCAAGACGCCGATGCATGCGCCCGAGACGCACGCCGCGCTGGCATCGTTGCACCCGGTCGGCCGGATGGGCGAAATCGACGATATCGTCGATGCCGTGCTCTATCTGGAGACGGCCAATTTCGTGACCGGTGAAATCCTCCACGTCGATGGCGGCCAGAACGCCGGGCGCTGGTAGCTGCCTTGACGCCGGCTCGCCCCTTGGCCGAGCCGGCAAACCGATTTCGGCTGCGCCTGCACACCGCCGCTGTCCCGACATCGTCAACCCACCCGCAAAGGAGGTGGCATGAAAGAGGCCGCACCCGCTGAGAGAACGGATCACTGAGATGGCGGTGATGATCGAGGGACAGTCACGCTTCCAGCCTTTCGGCTTATCCTGTTGGGGTTTTGCAGATCTCAACACGGGAGTTGGAAGCATGACTGCGTCCTATGATTACCATATCGGCGTCGATTACCACAAATCCTATAGCCATCTGGTGGTGCAGGATTCGGGCGGCAAGACGCTCAGATCCGGCCGGGTGAAGAACGATCGCCAGTCGCTCGGCGGGTTTCTCGAGCGGTACCGCGAAAACAGCCATGCGGTTGTCGAGGCGACGCGCAACTGGATGGTGATCTACGACTGGCTCGACGACATTTGTGATGATGTCGTTCTCGCCCACCCGTTGAAGGTCAAGGCGATCGCCGACGCCAAGATCAAGACCGACAAGATCGATGCGACCGTGCTGGCGCATTTGCTGCGCGCCGACCTGGTGCCGGAAGCCTGGGCGCCAAGCGAGCGGTCGCGGGACCTGCGTGTCGCCCTGCGGGAGCGGATGTTCTACGTGCGGCTGCGCACGATGACGAAGAACCGCATCGTCACGGTGTTTGATCGCTATCCGGAGCAGACGGCGCAACTGAAGACGGTCGGCGATCTGTTTGGTAAGGCCGGCCGCATTCAGCTTTCGCAGGTCAACGTCTCTGAGATCGACCGCATCCAGATCGACCGTGGCCTCGACTTCATCGGCGACATCGACGTGCGGATCAAGCAGTCGGAGACAACGATCCGGGCACTGACCAAGGCCAATGCCAACGTCAAGCTGTTGAAGACGATCCCCGGCATCGGCGAGTTCTTCGCCCGGCTGATCGATGCGGAGATTGACGATATATCCCGCTTTCGCAACCCGAAGAAGCTGGCCGCCTATGCCGGACTGGTACCGTCGACCTATTCATCTGGCGGCAAGACCTTCCACGGCAAGATCATCAAACAGGGCAACAAGTGGCTGCGCTGGGCTTTTGTCGAAGCGGTCACCCCGGCGATCGCCAGCGATGCGCAGCTTCGAACCCAATACGAGCATCTGAAGATCAGAGGTACCAACAAGGCGCGCGTGGCGATTGCGCGCAAGCTTTTGACGATCGCCTTCCAGATCCTGCGTAACCAGCGCACCTATGAGCCGCGTGACACCCGCACCACGGAAGGCGCATCGACGATATCCCGGTTGTCCTGATGACAGTCTAGCGAGCCCGGCAGGACTGGGCTGCGCTCTTAAAGGAGAATGGGAAACCGGGAGCCGAACACCACTCTGTGACCGAAGCCAGACACGGCATCAGGGTCACGCATTGGAGAATGGTTCGAGAACCGAAGGACGGGAAACAAACCTGCCCAGCGGAGAGGAACGATTGAGCTGATCGGCGCCAATGCCGATCAAAACCGAACCGAACCCAAGGAAAAGCCGCCGGTTCAAGGCGTTTTGCCCCTTGCGTTCTTTCATTGGAGACTGCCATGCCTATCGTCACAGTACAGGTCACGCGCGAAGGAACGTCGGCTGACCGCACTTCGGTGTCCGCCGAAGAAAAAGCGGCTATCATCAGCGGCGTCAGTGAAGTGCTGCTCAACGTGCTGAACAAGCCGCTTGAATCGACCTATGTGATCATCGAGGAGGTCGATCTCGACAATTGGGGCTGGGGCGGCCTGCCGACTGCGCAATACCGGGCTCAGCGCGCAGCCAAAGCTGCGCCGTGAAATTCAGGTTAACCCCTCCCGCACCCTAGAGACGATGGCGCCGACAACTGCGCCGTCGTCTCGCGTGGCCATGGAATAAACTCCTGATGCATCCGTTCTTCCGTCCACCCGAACGGAGAACGGACATGTTGCACTTCTGGAAGAAAGAACCGCCACGCATTCAATTCCTCTGCCAGCCGGAAGACCTGGGGGTGATTGCCCCGCCCGTGGCGGCAAAGACCAGCCTGCCGGAATGGTACCGCAAGCTGCCGGCCGTCGATCCGCAGCATCTTTCGGCGAGAGACAACGGCCTGACCATCAAGCGCTGCATGCCCTTCCTCGACGCGATGACGACAGGCTGGATCCTGCCGCTGGCAGCCACGGTTCGTCTCGAAGTCCGCGACGACGGGCGAGCCGCCGAGGCCGGCTGGGAATTCGACCGGGTGATGGTGAGCAATCACGGCGCCCACCAGGTCGCGGGCAATCCGAAAGCGCCGAGCCCCCCTTGCAAGTTTCACAATTACTGGTCCATCCGTACGCCTCCCGGCTGGAGCTGCCTGTTCGTGCCACCGCTCAACCGACCGCCGCAACCGTTCGAGTGCGTCGCCGGCGTCGTCGATACCGATACCTACTCGGCCAACATCCATTTCCCATTCTTCGCAACCGCGCCGGACGGCGTGCATGTTATCGAGAAGGGCACGCCGCTTGTTCAGGTCGTTCCCTTTCGTCGCGAAGATGCCGCGGTCAGGGCGGAGATCCGTGCGGAAACAGGCGAGGAAGCAGCAAGCCGCGACACCGTCTACCGCAACACGATCGCCAGCCCTGGCTGGTATCGAAAGATCGCGCGCGCTGCGCGCTGAGTTGCTGTCGGCAATGAAAACGGGGACCGGTCGACCGGTCCCCGCTTCGTCTCGTTTGTCTTGCGACCATACGGTCAGCGCGTATGCCACACCTTGCCCGGGCGATAGGAGCGGTCCGAGCCGTTCGACGAGCTATTCGAAGACGAATTCGAACTGGCGTTCGAGCTCGAGTTGGAAGAGCTGTTCGACGACGAATTAGAACTCGAGTTCGACGAAGAATTAGAGCTCGAATTACTCGACGAGTTGGAGGAGCTGTTGCCGGCAACCATGATACTGCCGTCAGTATGGCCGCCCGCCTGCCTGCCGTGGGTATGCGCGGGCGCCGCGCTCTCTTTTGCCTGCGCCTGCGTACCGGCAAAGGCGGCAACGCCGGCGATAAGGGCTGCGCTCAATTTCCAATGGTTCTTCATGCCCGTAACTCCTTGTTGAAAAGCGAACCGGCATCTCCGGTTCGAAGGAGTAACGGGCATCGGAGAACTCTATTCCATCGAGAACAACTTTCTCCGTTCTGACTGCTGCCGGCGCGACGGCGACGATCGGTCATGAAACCGCCGACACCTCTACCCGCCGCTCGCGGCTTGCCATAAGCCCCGCGACGGCCGTGACAATGATGACGGCCGCGTAGATGTCGGTCGTTGCCTGGTAGCCCAGCGTCTTTGCCAGGAAACCAGCAGCCATCGCCGGCAGGCTGAAGGCGAGGTAGCTCTGGATGTAGAAAGCGGACAGCAGCCCGGCACGTTCATCCGCCTTGGCGAGCGGCATGATCGACCCCATGATCCCGAGAAAACTGGTGCCGAAGCCGGCCCCGGTCAGAAGGGTGCCGATGATCATGACCGGAACGTTTGCAAGGTGCGTGCCGGCAACCACGATCAGCATGCCCACGGTCGTTGCCGAAACACCGAAGGTCACGTTCGAACGGGCACCGCAGGCGCGGCGCAGGAAGACGCTGATGGCGCCCGCCGCCATCAATGCAGCGACAACGGCACCACCGGTCAACGGTGCCCTGCTGCCGGTGACGGACGCAACCAGCGACGGCATCAGCGAGAGATAGAAGCCGCCAAGCGCCCAGTTGGCGATGTTGATCGGCGTCACCCGTGCGAGCGGTCGCTTGATCTGATCCGGAATGACGATCGTCGGCTTGAGCGAAGACAAGGCGCCCGACCGCTTGCCGCCGGTCTCCGGCGTCAGCCATATCACTGCAGCCAGCAAGACAAAGCCGATCAAGAGCAGGCCGTAGACGAGATGCAGCGGAAATGGCCCGTATTGAATGAGCGCGCTGGTCCCCAAGGCGCCGACGGCCATGCCGATCAGTGGCGCCAGCGAATTGACGAGCTGTCCCTTCACGCGATCGACGTCGACCAGTGATGCACCGATCGAGGCGCCGGCTATCCCGGTTGCAAGCCCCTGAACGATGCGCGCTGCGATCAGCCAGGATGGTGCATCGGCGACGACGAAGAGCGCCATCGCCACGATTTCGAGCAGCAGTGCACCAAAGATCACCGGTTTGCGACCGAGATGGTCGGATATCGACCCGGCGACCAGCAGAGCCGAAAGAAGTGCAAAGGCATAGACCGCGAAGATCCCGGTCATCATCACAGGCGAGGCTGCAAAGCTCTCCTGGTAGATGCGGTAGAGCGGCGTGGGTGCTGCCGATGCGCCGAAGAAGGTGGCAAGCGTGACCGCGTGGAAGGCGATAGGGTTGGCGGCGGGAGAGCCGCTCTCACTGGATTTGGCAGAGGAGAACATCTATATGGTCCTTAACGCTAAATCATTGCGTTTGGGCGATATAGGAACAAGCAGGCATAAAAGCAAATAATTTGCGTTTATGCTACGATGAACGTTTCTGATCCATACGCAGCGGACGGAAGGAAGGTCTATGGCAGGCAGGGAAGGTCT
Organism: Sinorhizobium sp. A49; assembly: GCF_002002725.1. Lineage (GTDB taxonomy): Bacteria > Pseudomonadota > Alphaproteobacteria > Rhizobiales > Rhizobiaceae > Ensifer. The sequence continues at coordinate 97,603 of NZ_MUNW01000050.1, forward strand.
TCGCCCGGGAGGGCGGAGTGCTCGGGTGCAGGCGTCGGTGCACGGCGCAGTCCAGGCGCTGATGACGAGAATGGAGCGCGGGGATATCACCATCCCTGTGATCGCCGCGGAGGCAGGCGTTACGCCGTCGACCATCTACCGCCGTTGGGGTGATATCCAGGAGCTGTTGGCGGACGTCGCTGTCGAGCGGTTGAAACCCGACATGGAGCCGGTCGCCACGGGAAATGGGCGTGAGGATCTTCTGGCCTGGGCCGAGCAATATGCCGAGGAAATGTCGTCAAAACCGGGGCGCGAAATGATACGCGACGTACTGGCGGCGCAGGATGGCAGCGGCGCCTATCAGTGCTGCAACTTCACCAAGCAGCAGATCGAGGTGATTGCGGAGCGCGCGAAAGGCCGTGGCGAAGCATTTCCAGATGTCGACGCAATCATGGACCGCGTCGTCTCGCCCATCATGTACCGGATCCTCTTTGGCGAGGCGCCGGATGCGGCACATGTCGCACGCCTGGTGTCAGGCGCAATGGAGCTGATTTCGCCCGCGCTGGTCGGCGAACCCGCCTGATCAGAGGTTAACGGCTGTGATAGAGCGCCGCGGCCAGAAGCGCTTGAGCGTCGCCAGACCAAGGACGACGACAGCGCCCAACCCATAGGCGAGCACATCCCACCAGTCCGGCGTGGCGCCGATCACGATCCTCAAGATCGAATTGGCAATGCGAATATCGAGCATGGCCGCCAGATACTGGGCAAGCTCGATGGTCACGCCCAGCAGGAAAGCGACGCTGGCAAGCAGTTGAGGTCGAGCCTTCACGATCGAGCCGAGCGTGCAGTACACCCAAATGACGGCAAGGACATCGCCGGAAAAACCGCGAACCCATCCCCAGCTGGCCCCAAGGGTTGCCAGCAGAACGAGGATGACGAGCAGCAGGATGGAAAACACGAAAGCCGTGCGATCGAAGTGAAGTTGCATGGCAAGCGATGTAACGGGACGCGACCGGCCTGTCGAGCGGCGAAGCAACGCAATGGACACCATCGCGAGCAGCATTTCTGCTGCCTCAGGCCGCGCAAGTTCGGAACAGCCGCGGGACAGTACAAGCCGTTTCACGCGCAGAACGAAATGCCGGATCACCATCGGCGAGCGCGAAATCGTCGCGGATGCCACCGTTGCCGGGAAAAATTCTAAGCACAGCGACGCCTTCGGCCTGCCCTGCATGATGAAGACGAACGCAGCAAGACTGCCAGTCGCAACCGAAGCCCGCCACGCGGCTGCGATAGACGACCGGCTCATCGACATGGAGGTCGGTGGCGCCCAGAAACATGGTGGCGCTGACTTCGCGCCAACGTCGGGTTTCTCCCTGAAACAGACACTGATCGAGGCCGCCAGTCGCGGCTGAAGCGTCAATTTCGCACGACGCGACGGCGGTTTCGTCGGGCGTGCCGTTCATCAGGTCCATAGCCCCCGCTCCGACTTCACCCCACGCCCGCTAGAACAGCAACTCGCCGACGGAGAGCTTTCGGAGCGCGACGGCGATGTTGGCGACGAGCGCCTCCTTGTTGGGACCGTGATCGGGATATCGCGTCATGTTGTCGCCATTGTGCATGAAGACATACCCACCGCGCCCGGTCGGCGTGGGATATTGCCAGATCCAGTCGGCCGGCTTCGGGTCGCCCTCGGGACCGATATCTGTCAGCCAGATCGCCCCTGCCGGCGGGTCGGTCCAACCACGCGCATACTGGCCGAAAATCCCCTGCCATCCGTCGAAGCGCTCTCCGAGATCGGCAAAAATCCCGAACCGGTCGTTGCGCACCCTGACCTTGATATTGCTGAACGGCCGCGGCGAAACCGCGTGGAACGGCGCCATGAACGGCAGCCACGGCTGGCATGGCTCCGCGCAAATGATCAGGTTTCCGCCGTGTTCGAGAAAGGCGACGAGATCGTCGGCCCGGCTTTTCAGGAAGAACTCGTCGTGGCTGCTCGGGATGTAAAGCGTGTCCGTCTTGCCCAGCAGTTCGGGCCCGAGCTCGTAAAGCGGAGCGAAGTGCGGCTCAAATCCCGCCTGCTTCAGGCTCGCGTCAATCCATTCGGGGTGCCACTCCGACGGGACATGCGAGCATTGCAGATAGGTGAAGCGGTTTCTCTGTGGCCGTTCGATCCCGAGTTCGCGGTTCAGCCAGGGATAGAAGGACTGCAGAAAGCGTGTCGTCGCCGGCATGAAGCGCTGGCCGTTGTGCGAGTGCGGGTCCAGCGTTGCAAGCAGCAGCCGACCACCGCCCGAAAGCGACGGAAAGTCGAGGAACAGGCTGCCGCCGCCGTCGTCGATCTCAAGGATCGAGCGCGCGCCCTCTGGCACGTTATAGGAGCCGCCCCAATGCCAGCTCATATGCGCAAGCGGCAGGCTTTCGGTGATCGGGTGATGCGGTGCGGAGAGACTGACCTCCAGCCTTTCGCCCTTGGTCCACCACAACCAGTCACGGCAGTTGCCTGGCGTCCATGTCAGTCCGGGAATGTCGAGCCAGTTCGCATGGCCCTGCAGACAGACAACGAGAAAACCGCCGCCATGCATGTAGGCGTTCAGCTGCTCGGCATAGGCAAGCGGTGCCGCCGCGTCCATCGCATCCGGCATGACCACCGCCGCATAGGCCGACAGGTCGACCTTGGGCAGGTCATGGATATAGACGAGGTCGTCGAGATAATGGCGGAAATCCTGGAAGCTGCGCAGCTGCCAGCTGTTGCCCCAGTGAATATAGGCGATGCCTTTGCCACGTCTCGTCTCAGCCATCGAGATTGGCTCCGTCTTGCCGGAACACCGGCGCATAGGTGTGTTTGGAAAGCCCGTCGAAATCCGCCCGCGCGATCGGCAGGTCGTAAAGGGCGCTCAGGTTTTCGGCGCTGAGCGCGTCTGCGGTCGGGCCGCAGACATAGCTGTTGCCGCTGGTCATCAACAGCACGTCGCTGGCGATCTCGACCGCGTGCTGCGGCATGTGGGTGGAAAAGACGATCGTCATGTCGTGCGTCTCCCTGAGGTGCTCGAGCAGCCCCAGAACCTTGTCCTGGTTCTTGTAGTCGAGGGCCGCGCAGGGCTCGTCGAGCACCAGCAGTTCGCATTCCGATGCCAGCGCCTGGGCGATCATGACCAGCTGGCGCTGGCCGCCGCTCAGGGAATTGAAGACCTGCGGTTCGAAATGTTCGATGCCGAGCATATGGAAGTAGTGCCGGACGATCTCATAGTCTTTTCTGCCGGGCGCGCCGAACAGGCCGAGGTGGCGGGCTCTTCCCATCAGCGCGATATCGAGGGCGGAATAGGCAAACGGCACTTCGAACAGCTGCGGCACGAAGCCCACCTGCCCGCCGATCGAAAGATGTCCGGACCTCGGCTTGATGAGGCCGATGAGGGTGTTGATCAGCGTCGTCTTGCCGACGCCGTTGGCGCCGAGAACGGCCAGCGTCCGGCCGCGTTCAAGGCTCAGGCTGTAATTCCTGAGGATAGTCTTGCCACCACGCTCGACGGTGAGATCGCTCGCCTCAATCACTGGACCAGCCTCCCTTGGCATGCAGGCGACGCAGGATCACCGCAAAAACCGGAACGCCGATCAGCGCGGTGATGATGCCGAGCGGGATTTCGGCCGTCGTCACCGTGCGCGCCAGATTGTCGACCATCAGCAGATAGATCGAACCCATCACGCCGGAAACAGGCAGAAGACGTTGATGATCGGCACCAACCAGTGCGCGGGCGACGTGGGGGATGACGAGACCGACCCAGCCGATAATGCCCGAGGTCGCGACCACGCCCGCCGATATCAACGCCGAGGCGATGAGAATGATCCACTGCACCAGCACGACCTTGGTGCCAAGGGCGCGCGCCTTCTCCTCCCCAAGCGACATGATGTTGATCTGGAAGCGCAGGAAATAGATCGCAAGAGCGGAAGGCACGACGGCGGCTGCGACCAGCAGGACATCGAGATAGTTGCTGGAGGCGATGCTGCCCATCAGCCAGTAGGTGATTGCCGGCAGTTTCTGGAAGGGATCGGCGAGCAGCTTGGCGATGGAAATCGCCGCCGAAAAGAATGCCGATATGACCACGCCGGCCAGAACCAGCGTCAGCATGCTCGTGCGTCCGCGAACGGTCGCCAGCAGCTTGACCAGAAAGACGCTGCCGACACCGAATAGAAAGGCCAGCCCCAAAAGCAGGTAGCCCTGCAGACCGATGAGGATTGCCAGCGTGCCGCCGAAGCCGGCGCCCGACGTGACGCCGACGATGCCCGGATCGACCAGCGGATTGCGGAAAAGCCCCTGGAGTGCAGCGCCCGAAACGGCAAGCCCGAAGCCGACGATAACGGCCGCCATGATGCGCGGCAGGCGAACCTGCTCGACGACGACTTCCTGCACCGGATCCCAATAGGGCGTGACCAACGGGTGGACATTGTCGATCAGGATGTAAGCGACATCCCTGACCGACAGGTCGTAGCGCCCGATCGTTATCGAATAGAGGATGACGACGACCAGCAGCGCAATAAGCGCCGGGAGGACGGAAACCGAAGCCAGTTTCCGGCCGACCCAGCCGGTTGACGGCGCCTCAGTCGAAGAGTTCGGCATATCTGGTCGCCGGCGCGATGCGCTCGGTTTCGAGGATCGACTTCACCTGCTCGTCCGAAAGGGCGGCACCGTAGATCAGCTTGTAGTTATCGCCGATCTGCTTCTTGAATTCAGGCGCGAAGTCGGTGCCATGGGCAATCGCCGCCAGCCATTCCGACGTCAGGAAGATCTCCGGTGCGTCGGGCGTGCGGGCAAAGACCGGCTGCTTGTAGACGCGCTTGTCCTTGACCGCCTTGAGGCTCGCCAGCACCGGATTGTCGAAGAAATCCTTGGGATTGAGGTCGTCGGCATAGGCCGGGATGATGATAATATCGGGGTTCCAGACGAGCAACTGCTCGAAATCAACCGTGCGCCACCATTCGCCTGTGCCGTCGGCCGCCGGGTTGGTGACACCGCTCAGGGAGAGGTCCTGCGAGCCGTTGGCGATGACCTGGATCTGGTCGGCGACCTTGTCGATGTGCAGCACCGAAGGAAGCTTGGCCTTGTCGAGCTTGGCGACCTTGCCGTCGAGTTCCTTCAGGATATCGGACTGCGCCTTCAGGATCGCCTGGGCGCGGTCATTGCGGCCGGTCATGTAGCCGGTCAAGGTGACGTAGTCGAGCCGGTCCTGCTCCGAGCAGCACTGCCAGCCAACGACCGTCAGACCGACGCGCTCCAGCGGCTCGATCAGCTTCTCGTCGTGGGTCCACTGGATGATCGCATCCGGCTTCTGTGCCAGGATCGCCTCGACATTCGGCACGAAACCGTCCTGAGCAGCACTTGCGTTGACCTTTGCCATCTCCGGCAGCATCTCGGCATAGATGCCCTTGGTGAAATAGCGCACCAGGCTGTCCTTGTTCATGCCGGCGATATGGTCTGCTTTTTCATCGACGGCGCGATAGATGATCGGCGCGGAGCGGACGATGGTGACGACCCGTTCGGGGGGCTTGGCAAAGGTGATCGTCTTTCCGCGGTGATCGACGAACGAACTTTCAGCAAGCGCCATTGCCGGCAGGACGAGCGACAACGACACTACCAATGCGGAGAAGGCCTTGAGGCGGCAGGACATGGATCACTCCCTTGACTGGCGCCTGCGCCCTGGTGACCCGAGCGCCGACGACCCTGTGGCAATTTCATGAGTTTGCTAGTCAAGTTAAGACTGCGTGTCCAGCACAAATTGAGGGTATGAGGGTCGCATTTGGCCGGCACTGCTCGCGTTGAGCGCAAGAGAGCGGAGGCAGGCAATGTGCGATTGAGCGGTGGGTAGACGTGCTCAAGATCACCTGCCGCACACACTTGAGCCCGCAGTACCGTCACCCGGTCACAGCCCCCTCGTTGGCCGGGCGCGCCAGGGCTGCAAACTTGGCCAGTACGCCGCGCTTGTAGCGCGGTTCCGGCTGCCGCCACTGGGTGCGCCTTCTTGTCAGCTCCTCCGGGTCCACGTCGAGTTGCAGCAGTTGCTGATGGGCGTCGATGACGATGCGGTCGCCCTCTTCCACCAGCGCGATCGTGCCGCCTTCAAAAGCTTCCGGCGTGACGTGGCCGACAACCATGCCCCAGGTGCCGCCCGAAAAGCGGCCGTCGGTGATGAGGCCGACGCTGTCACCGAGCCCCCTGCCGATGATCGCCGAGGTCGGCGCGAGCATCTCGGGCATTCCAGGACCGCCTTTCGGCCCGAGGTAGCGAAGCACGAGGATGTCGCCCGGCCTGATCCTGTCCGACAGGATGGCGTCCATCGCCGATTGTTCGTCCTCGAAGACCCGCGCAGGCCCGCTCATGACAGGGCTTTTCAAGCCGCTGATCTTGGCAACGGCACCACCTTCGGCCAGGTTTCCCTTCAGGACCGCCAGGTGGCCCTCGCGGTAGATCGGTCTTTCATAGGGTCGGATAACCTCCTGGTCCATCCGTGGCTGGTCCGGAACGGCTGCAAGCTCTTCACCGATCGTCCTGCCCGTGATCGTCAGACAGTCGCCGTGCAGAAGGCCCGCATTCAGAAGGATCTTCAACACCTGCGGCACGCCGCCCGCCTTGTGCAGATCGACGGCCATGAATTTGCCAGACGGCTTGAGGTCGCAGAGGACAGGCACGCTGCGGCGGACGCGCTCGAAGTCGTCGAGCGTCCACTCGACCTCGGCCGCATGCGCGATCGCGAGGTAGTGCAGCACCGCATTGGTCGATCCTCCGGTTGCCATTATCAGGGCGACGGCATTTTCGATCGATTTGCGCGTGACGATGTCCCGGGGCTTGATGCCCTTCTTGACCGCTTCGACCAGGACGCGGGCCGATTGGGCGGCGCTGTCCAACTTCTCCTGATCCGGGTTGGCCATATTGGAGGAATAGAGAAGCGACATGCCGAGCGCCTCGAAGGAGGAACTCATGGTATTGGCGGTATACATGCCGCCGCAGGAGCCGGTCGACGGACAGGCATTGCGTTCGATGCCCTCGAAATCCTCTTCACTCATCTTGCCGGCCATGAAGGCGCCGACGGCTTCGAAGGCGGAGACGATGGAAAGGCTTTGCCCCTTCCAATGACCGGGCTTGATCGTGCCGCCGTAGACGTAGATCGCTGGAGCATTGGCCCGAAGGATGCCGATCATGCCGCCCGGCATATTCTTGTCGCAGCCGCCGAGCACAAGCACGCCGTCCATCCACTGACCCTGCACCGACGTTTCGACGCAGTCGGCAATGACTTCGCGCGACACAAGCGAATACTTCATGCCTTCGGTGCCCATCGACATGCCGTCGGAGATTGTCGGCGTCCCGAAGACCTGCGGATTGGCGCCGGCCGCCTTGATGGCAGCCACCGCGGCGTCCGCCAATGGTTGCAGCCCGGCATTGCAGGGCGTGATCGTCGAATGTCCGTTGGCAATGCCGATCATCGGTTTGGCGAAATCGGCTTTCTCGTAGCCCAGCGCATAGTACATCGCCCGGTTGGGGGACCGTGCGACGCCTTGGGTGATGTGTTTCGATCGCTCGTTGTAGGCCATGGCGTGCTCCCTCCCTTGGTTCGAGGCCGAGTTTACTGGCGTTCAGGAGGCGTGTGAAATATACTTTTCTCGCTCGAATAAGTCGCTGAACATATCAATGGGACACTGCATCATGGATTTGAGGCAACTTCGCCAGTTCGTCGCCGTCGCCGAAGAACTGCATTTCGGCCATGCGGCCTCTCGCCTCAACATGACCCAGCCGCCGCTCAGCCAATCGATCCAGGCATTGGAGAAGGAACTCAACGTGCAGCTCTTCAGGCGCACGAAGCGGAACGTGGAGCTGACATCTGTCGGAAGGCAATGGCTCGCCCACGTCCGCCAGGTGCTCGACGGCGCGAACGGCCTTGCCGACACGGCAAGAAGGCTGTCGCGCGGCGAGATCGGGGTTCTGCGTCTGTCCTTCGTCAGCACAGCCGACTACAGCGTGCTGCCCGACATGGTCAGCCGCTATCGCGCGGCCTATCCGCATGTGGAATTGACGATGCGCGAAGCCACCAGCGATATCCAGATAGAGGCGTTGCTCGATGAAGAGGTCGATGTCGGGCTGATCATCGCCCCCAGCCGCGCGTCTCTTCATCCGACCCTTTCCTACATGCCGCTCTTGCGCGAGCCGCTGGTTGCCGCGGTGCCCACGGCCTGGATCGAGCAGGGACGAAAGGGCTTTGCCGCAAGCAATCTGGAGCCGGCCGATTTCTTCAAGGCACCCCTTATCGTCTTTCCACGGCGGGCCGCACCGGCCTTTCATGACATCGTCTCGGGATATTTTGCCGAGCACGGAATGGCATTCTCGACCCACCAGGAAGCCATCCAGATGCAGACGATCGTGGGTCTGGTCGCGTCCGGGCTTGGCGTCGCTCTGGTCCCGCAATCGATGACCAATCTTCAGCGGCGCGGCGCAACCTATCTGTCTCTGGCGGGTCGCGTGCCGGAGGTTGAAACCGGCCTTGCGTGGCGCAGTGCAGACCAAAACCCGGCACTCGACACTTTTCTTGCTGCAGCGGCCGATACCGATTGACCATGCGTCTTCCGCCCACCGGACTGCAGCGCAACGGCATCTCGGGAATGGCGGGGAACGCTACCGCACCAGGCCGCGCAGGTCGGGCATGCGGTTGTTGATGATGGTTTCCATCGAGAAGAAGCCGGTGACCGTCATCAGGTCGAAATCGGTGATGAGCTTTTGATAGAAGGCGTCATAGCCGGCCATTCCGCGCGTCACCACCTTGATCAGGTAATCCCAGTCGCCCCCGATCCGGTAGAGGTCCGTCACCTCCGGCAGGCGCTCGACATGCGTGCGGAAGCTGTCTGCCCATTCCTTGGAATGGTGGCGGGTGCGGATCATCACGAACACGGTGAGGTCGAAGCCGAGCGCTGCGACGTCGATCGCCGCATGGGTGCCGAGCACAAGCCCGCTGGCGTTCAGCCGCTGCAGGCGGCGCCAGCAGGCATTTTGCGACAGGCCGACTCGGTCAGCCAAATCCCGTTGCGAGATCGTGCCGTCCTTTTGCAGGCAGGACAGAATCCGCATATCAATATCGTCAATCTTTTCCATTTTTCCGATCATATGACCCGATTTTTGATCGTCTGAGTATAATAATGATGAGGTTTGCGTGCAACCGATCGATTAGACTTACCGTCTGTCCGACTCTGGGAGGAAACGATGACGACGCCGTGCCCAAGCCAGCTCCACCTTACCGGCCCGCTCGACGCGTTTCGGCAAAGCCTTGCCGGCGACAACGCAATTGCAGCGCTTCGGGCCGGGCTGGTGGGCAAGACCGCAAAGATCGACGGTCCCTTCGGCGTCAAGAACCTCGTTTATGCCGACTATGTCGCATCCGGCCGGGCACTGATGCAGATCGAGCATTTCGTCCTCGAACAGGTGCTTCCCTACTACGCCAACAGCCACACCGAAGCGTCCTACTGCGGCGGCGCCATGACCAGGCTGCGCCGTGACGCGCGCGCTGTGATCGCTGCCTGCTGCGGGGCGGGATCCGAGCACGCCGTTATCTTCGCGGGTTCGGGCGCCACCGCAGGCATCAACCGGCTGGTGAGCCTGCTGGGTGTTGCCGAGGCGGTCGCTGATGGCCGGCGCGTTCGCATCCTGATCGGGCCCTACGAGCATCATTCCAATATCCTGCCCTGGCGCGAAAGCGGTGCGGAGGTGATCGAGATCGCCGAGTGTCCCGCCGGCGGGCCGGATTTTGCCGCGCTCGAGGCAGCGTTGAAGCAACAGGCCGATCTTACCGTTTGCGCCTTCTCCGCCGCCTCCAATGTCACGGGCATCGTCACGGACGTTGCTGCCGTCACCCGGATCGCCAAGGCTGCCGGCGCAAAGATGGTCTGGGATTATGCCGGCGCCGGTCCCTACCTGCCGATCGACATGTCGCCCGACGAGGACGGCGCGATCGACGCCGTGGTCATCTCGCCGCACAAGTTCATCGGTGGGCCTGGCACGTCGGGTGTCTTGATCCTGCGGCGCGACGCGGCCGCTGCGACCAAACCCTCCTGGCCCGGCGGCGGCACCGTCAAGTTCGTCTCTCCGACCGGCCATGACTACAGCCAAAGCCTTGAGGCACGCGAGGAGGCAGGAACCCCGAACGTCGTCGGCGATATCCGCGCGGCACTCGCCTTCCTCGTCAAGGAAGCAATCGGCGCTGCGGCAATGCAGGCCAGAAACACGGAGTTGACCCGCCGCGCAATCGCCGCGTGGCAGGGCAACGAGCGGCTGGAACTGCTTGGTCCGCTCGGGCCGCAGCGGTTGCCGATCTTTTCCTTCCGCGTCAGGGACGGCAGGGGCGGCCATGTCCATCAGCAACTGGTAACCCGTATGCTCAGCGATCGCTTCGGCATCCAGGCACGCGGCGGCTGCGCCTGCGCCGGCCCCTACGTGCACCGACTGCTGGGCATCGACGACAAAGAATCGCAGCGACTGCGCGAGGCCATCCTTTCAGGGCAGGAAATGCTGAAGCCGGGTTTTGTCCGGCTGAACTTCAGCGTTCTGCTTTCAGACGAGGAAGTGGCGTTCATCCTCGAGGCCGTCGCACAGCTTGCAGCCGACGCGGCCAGCTACGAGCAGCATTACGATTTCGATCCGGCACGCGCCATTTTCTTCCCGCGCGCTGCACTTGCACTGGGGGCGTGAAAGATGACGAGGCCCGACATTGCGGCTTTCTTCGACCCGCGAACCTGGTCCGTGCAATATGTGGTCAGTGATCCGAAAACGCGGGCCTGTGCGATCGTCGATCCGGTCCTCGACTTCGACGAGAAGTCCGGCGCGATCGCGACGGCCAACGCTGATCGGCTGCTCGACTTCGTGCGGGACCAGAACCTGGACCTCCAGTGGATCCTGGATACCCATCCGCATGCCGACCATTTTTCCGCCGCCGCCTATTTGAAGGCCGAGACCGGCGCGCCGACCGCCATCGGTACGCAGATCGTCAAGGTGCAGAAGCTGTGGGCCGACATCTATAACTGGCCAAGCCTCAAAACGGACGGATCGCAATGGGACCGGCTGTTTGACCGCGGCGACACATTCCGGATCGGCAGCCTCGAGGCCGGGGTGATGTTTTCGCCGGGTCACACGCTGGCGTCGATCACCTATCTCGTCGGAGACGCTGCCTTCGTGCACGACACGGTGTTCATGCCGGACAGCGGCACCGCGCGCACCGATTTCCCCAGCGGCAGTGCCAACGCGCTGTGGTCGAGCATCCGCGATATCATGGCCCTGCCTGATGACACCCGCATCCTGGTCGGCCACGATTATCAGCCAGGTGGCCGCGAACCGCGCTGGGAAAGCACTGTCGCCCTGCAGAAGGCGGACAACATCCATTTGACGCGCTATGCCTGCGAAAACGAGTTTGTCGCGTTCCGCGAGGGACGGGATCGAACGCTGCCGATGCCCAAGCTCATCCTCCATGCCCTCCAGGTCAACATCAATGGCGGCCGGCTTCCGGAGCCGGAGGACAACGGCCGGCGCTACCTGAAATTCCCGATCGACGCGCTGCGAGGGGCAGCATGGTCCTGAAGACTTTCTCTTCGAGACAACGTTCGGCAACAGGGCTTTCCACCGGCCCGGGTGCATCGCTGCTGTCGTCGTCTCACGCTTGCCGGGGCTGCGGGCCATGACGCTAGATGTTGTCCAGTTCGTCCTGGCAGCATTGTGCGGCGGTCTCGTCGGTTTCAGCCTTGGATTGTTTGGCGGCGGCGGCTCGATTCTGGCCGTCCCTCTGCTCGTCCAAGTCGTCGGCGTCAGCAACGTGCATGTGGCAATCGGGACCAGTGCCGTCGCGGTTGCGGCAAACGCGCTGTCGGGACTGGCGATGCATGCGCGACACGGCACGGTGAAATGGCGCTGCGCTGCCCTTTACTGCATCACCGGCATCGGCGGCGCATGGATCGGCGCAACGCTCGGCAAGGCCCTGGATGGACAGAGGCTCTTGCTGTTGTTTGCGGCACTCATGGCTGTCGTCAGCGTGACGATGCTCAGGCGGCGGCACATGGTTGGCGATCCGGGATCGAGCTGCACGCCCAGAAATGCGCCGAAGGTGCTCTCGTTTGGTGCCGGAACCGGCATCGTCTCCGGCTTCTTCGGGATCGGTGGCGGGTTCCTGATCGTGCCGGGCCTGATGGTTTCCACCGGCATGCCGACGATCAACGCAATCGCCACATCGCTGGTGGCCATTTCCGCATTCGGCCTGACCACCGGAGCAAGCTACACATTCTCCGGCCTCGTCGACTGGCCGCTCGCTTTTTCATTCATCGGCGGCGGAGCGCTTGGCGCCCTTACGGGGTGCCGCGCCGCCCATAGCTTCAGCAAGTATCAATCCACGTTGAATCTGCTGTTTGCGGCACTCACCTTCGCCGTCGCAATCGGTCTGGCGCTTTATGCCTTGCGCTAGGACCGCGGGCGCCTGTCGGCATGCGTTTAGGCGGCGCTCCGCCACCGCAGAACCGTTCCCGCCCGGAATCACGCCCTGTCGCTTGTCTACTGTGTTCGGCAACAAATGTAGCTAATCTACATTGTCTTTGACATATGTAGATTTCTTCATTATCACCATGAGGACGCACGGCGAGTGAGACCACGAGAGCCCAGGAAGGGCTCTCGGGAGAGGCCGCTGCGATCGTTCGGAGGAAATCGATATGTCACGCCGTTTCGCGCTGGCTTCAGCGCTTGTTGCCCTATGCTCAGTTTTCTCGTCCGGTAGTGCGCAAGCTGCCGGAATGACCGTCTATTGCCCGATGTCGGAAGACGATTGCGCCTCCGTGCTGAAGGCATTCAAGGACGATACCGGTATCGAAGCGCAGTTCGTGCGCATCGGCGCCGGCGAAATCCTCGCCCGCATTCGGGCGGAAAAGAGCAATCCCCAGGCCGGGCTGTGGCTTGCAGGCGCTGCCGACAACTTCATACAGGCCGCCAATGAGGGCCTGCTGGCACCGCACAAGAATGCCGGCATCGACAAAGTGGATCCGCGCTACACCGACAAGGACGGCCGCTGGACCCCCATTTCCCTCTCGCCGATCGTCTTTGCCTACAGCCAGACGGTTCTCGATGAAACCGGCGCCAAGCCGCCGACAAGCTGGAAATCCTTTGCCGACCAGGCCTTCAAGCAGAGCGTCGCTCTTGCCCATCCTGCATCTTCGGGAACGGCTTATGTGGCTCTCGCCTCCATGGTCCAGCTTTTCGGCGAAGAGCCGGCTTTCGAGCTCATGAAGCAGATCGACGAAAATGTCGTTCAATACACGCGCTCCGGCGTAGCGCCATCGCGCATGGTCGCCAACAACGAAATCGCGCTTGCCATGGCCTATACGCAGGATATCGAGGCCGCCCTCGCGCAGGGCTACCCCGTCGGCTACGCCTTTCCCGAAGAGGGGACCGGTTTCGAGGTGAATGCAGCGGCGGCCATCGCCAATGCGCCTGAGGAGCAATCCAAGGCGGCCGCGAACTTCCTCGACTGGGTGCTTACCGAGAAGGGCCAGGCTGCCATCGGCGCGACGTTCCGCGGGCCGATCGTGCCGGGCTACAAGAATCCTGAGGCCAAGATCGACCTCTCCAACGTGAAGATGATCGACTACAACTTCAGCTGGGCCGGCGAAAACCGCGCGCGCCTGCTGGAGCGCTACGAAAACGACGTGCGCCACAAGGCTGACGCCAAGTAACGCCGGCAAGGAGCCTCGCCATGACCCTCGTCTCGCAAGCGACCCCGTCCGGGCGGACGGGGGCATCGCCGGCCTTCCTGCGCAAGATTGTCGTCGATCCCTGGCTGTTCGGCATCTTCGCCGTCGTCACGCTCTCGGTGCTCGTCTTTGCCGCCTTGCCGATCTTCACCGTTCTGAAACAGGCCGTCATCACCGACCGCGGCTTCGATCTCGCCGCGCTCGTTGATACTCTTTCGAAGCCCTTCGTCTGGGAATCGTTGTTCAATACGCTATTGCTCGGCGCGACCTCGGCCGTGATCGCGACCCTGATCGGTTTCGTGCTTGCCTTTTCAGCAACGCGCACGACCATGCCCGGCAAGACCTTCGTGCATGCGGTGGCGCTGCTGCCGATCATCTCGCCGCCCTTCGTCATGGCGCTCGCCGTGGTGATCCTGTTCGGGCGCTCGGGTCTCATCACCCGCGAGCTGCTCGGCATCCGCAACGCCAACGTCTACGGCTTTCACAGCCTGGTCCTGATCCAGTCGCTTGCCTTCACGCCGATCGCCTATCTCAATATCCGCGGCATGCTGCAATCGATCGACAGCGCGCTGGAAGATGCCTCGGCCTCGCTCGGCGCGTCGCGCTGGGTCACCTTCTCGCGGGTGACGCTGCCCCTCGTCACGCCCGCGGTCCTGAGCTCGGCACTGCTCGTCTTCGTCAAATCGGTCGAGGATTTCGGCAACCCGATGCTGATCGGCGGCAACTTCAACACGCTCGCGGTCGAAGCCTACTCGCAGATGGTCGGGTACTTCGATCTGCATGCCGGCGCGCTGCTCGCAAGTCTCATGCTGGTTCCCTCGATCACCGCCTTCCTTGTCCATCGCTATTGGGTCAGCAAGCGAAGCTATGTGACGGTCACCGGCAAGCCGACAGCCCAAACCATCCGGATTTCCGGCGCAGCCGTGGTGCTGCCGCTATCGATCCTCTGCTACGCCATCGTCTTTGCGATCCTGCTGTTCTACCTGACGGTCATCTACGTCTCCTTCACCCGGTTACCGGGCATCGACAACACGCTGACGTTTGACCACTACGCAACGGTGTTCACAGCAGGCTTCCAGACGCTCACCAACTCCCTGTTGCTGGCGGGCATCGCCACGCCTGTGACAGCCATCGCGGGCATGCTGATCGCCTATCTTCTGGTCCGCAAGGCATTTCCGGGCAGCTTCCTTTTGCGCTGGGGCACCCTGCTCTCCTTCGCCGCGCCGGGCACCATTCTCGGTATCGGCTATGTCAGCACCTTCAACGCGCCGCCGCTGCTCTTGACCGGAACCGCCTTCATCGTGGTTGCCGCCATGGTGGTGAAGAACCTTCAGGTCGGCATCGAAGCGGGCTCAAACCAGCTTCGACAGATCGACAAGTCGATCGAGGAAGCCTCGATGACGCTCGGCGCATCCAATACCCGGACCTTCTTCCAGATCACCCTGCCGCTGCTCAAGCCGGCGTTGTTCACCTCACTTTCCTATGCGTTCACCCGATCGCTGACGACGCTCAGCGCAGTGATCTTCCTGGTTTCGGCCAACTGGACGCTGATCACGGTCACCATCCTGTCGCAGGTTGAGACGCTCAAGATCGGGGTCGCGGCGGCCTATTGCAGCATCCTCGTCTTCGTCGTGCTCGCCATCCTGGCGCTCATGCAGTTTCTCCTGTCGTCGACATCGCCCAAGAGGTAAACCCATGTCGAAAGTCATCTTCTCTAATATTTCGAAGCGCTTCCCCGGTGCGTCCGGTGCGGCCGCGGGCCTTGCCGTCGACCGGCTCAACCTCGTCATCGAAGAGGGCACGCTGGTGACCTTGCTTGGCCCGTCGGGCTGCGGCAAGACGACAACGCTGCGCATGCTTGCCGGTTTCGAGACACCTTCGGATGGCGCCATCACCATCGGCGGACGCGACGTCACCAATGTCCCCGTCAACGCGCGCAATGTCGGCATGGTGTTCCAGAGCTATGCCCTGTTCCCGCACATGACCGTGCGCGAAAACGTCGAATACGGCGTGCGTCTTCTCAACCTGCCGCGGCACGAGATGACGGACCGGGTCTCCTCCGTCCTTGCAACGATGGCGCTCGAGACCTATGCCGACCGCTCGCCTTCGCGGCTCTCGGGCGGGCAGCAGCAACGCGTGGCGCTTGCGCGCGCCGTCGTTACCCAGCCGAAAGTGCTGCTCTTCGACGAACCGCTCTCCAACCTCGATGCGCAGCTTCGCGAGCGTATGCGCGACGAGCTGCGCGCCATCCAGCTTCGCCTGGGGATCACCAGCCTCTACGTCACCCACGACCAGAGCGAGGCCATGGCGATTTCGGACCGGGTTGTGGTGATGCGCAACGGCATCATCGAGCAGGACGACACGCCGCTCAACGTCTATTCCCGTCCCGGCACCGGCTTTGTCGCCGAGTTCATGGGAAAGGCAAACATCCTGCAGGGCCGCGTGGAAACGACGGACGAATCCACCGTGTCGATCCGCATTGCATCTACGGTCGCCTTCACGCTGCCGCGCGGCAACCGTGCTTTCAAGCCGGGTGAACAGGTGCGCTGCGTCGTCAGACCGGAACATATCCGTGTCGATGCCGATGGGGCGATGCAGGCAAAGGTGCGCCGCGTAGTATTCCAGGGCGCCTACGTCGAATACCTGACCGACCTGGAGGGCCAGGAATGCGTCTTCCTCGATAGTGATTACTATCGTACGGGCGTGGCCGAAGTCGGCCAGATGCTGCGCCTGTCGGTCGACACTCAGCCGGTCTGGATCCTGCCGAACAATGAAGCCGCCGACATGGGAAAAGCCGCATGACCATCAACCAACCCATCCTTCGCGATCTCTACGAGACGATCACAAGCGTTGCCAGGCAAGCCGCGCTCGCTGCAGGCGCGGTGGCGCGCAAGGGCTTCATCGAGGCAAGCCCCGAGACGCTGCAGACCGAGCAGAAGGCGGGCTTCTTCGATATCGTGACCGCCTGCGACAAGGCGGCGGAGCGGGCCGCCTGCGACATCATCTGGTCGCGGCTTCCGCAGTCGCGCATTCTCGGTGAGGAAAGCGGCTGGCAGGGTGAAGGCGAGACGACCTGGATCATCGACCCTATCGACGGCACCAGCAATTTCGCCTCCGGCCTGCCGTTCTTCTGCGTCTCTATCGCCGCCTATCACGCCGGCGAGCCGGTCTGCGGCATCGTCTACGATCCGATGCGCGAAGAGCTGTTCATGGCGAGCGCCGGGCGTCTGACGCTGAACGGCGAGGTCGTCTCGCCTTTCCTGCGCGCAAACAGCGACCGCCATGTCGAACTGCTGAGCAACGCCCCCTATGAAGGCGAACGGCCGGATCCGGCAGCGCTCGAGGCCTATGCCGATCTCGTCACGTCGTTTCGCGCCGTTCGGCGCCTAGGCTCCTGCGCGCTCCACCTCGCTTATGTGGCGGTCGGACGTGTGGCCGTTTGCTACGAGTCAAAATTCAGCGCCTGGGACATCGCCGCCGGCTTGCAGCTGGTTGCGGCCGCCTCCGGGCAGGTCATCGCTCAGGACGCAACCGGACGCCGCATCGAGGCGAGCGAGACAGCGCTTGGCGCCGTGAAAAGGCTCGTTGTCGCGCAGGCCGGTTTTGACTATCAATCGTCCTGCCTGTCGAAGCTGATGGCCGACGGCAGGTTGTAATCCGCAATTGCGAAAGACGCTTTATGACACGAGCCTCCAAGACGTCGGTACGTTGGGTTCCATGCTGGATCTGATCAGGCAATCCCTGTCCCAGTTCACGCCCGCCGAGCGCAGGATCGCGGAAGCGATCCTCGACACGCCGAGCACGGCGATCACCTGGTCGATCACGGATGCTGCGCGGGTCGCCAAGGTCAGCGAACCCTCGATCATCCGTTTCTGCCGGCGGCTCGACTGCGACGGATTTCCGGATTTCCGCCTGAAACTTGCCCAGCAGCTTGCCGTGCGCCAGTCCACTGCAACCATCGCCGAAAGCGGAACCGATCCCTTCGCCGGCATGGTGGACGACATCTTCAATCGTGCGGCGGAAGCATTGCGGGAGACGCGGCATGACCTCGACCTCGCTTCCCTGCGCCGCGCCGTGGATCTTCTGGCGCGTGCCCGCCGGATCGACGTCTATGGCTATGGTGGATCCGGCTTTCTGGCAGGCGAAGCCCAGCATCGCATGGCCTCCCTCGGGATCGCGAGCGTTGCCTATTCCGATCCGACCTTGCAGATGGTCTCTGCGGCACGCCTGTCGCCCTCGGATGTGCTGTTCGTCCTCTCCTTCTCCGGCCGCACCAGCTATCTGATTTCCAACATCGAGATCGCCAAGAAGTCAGGCGCGCGCGTCGTGGCCATCTCACCTGGCGGCTCCATCGTCGCCTCGCTTGCCGACGAGAACATCAATCTCAATGCCTACCGGACATCCGCAGGACCTCTCATCGTTCCGACCGGCCGCGCGCCGATGTATGTGATGCTGGATGTTCTCTTCGCGCTGTTGGCACCGGAGCTCGGCAAAACCGATTGAACCGTCCCGGGCAAGCGCTGCCGTGATGCCCGGCACGCCGGCAACCGCAATGCCGTCATACTTGTTACTCCCATCGAACCCGCTGCGGTGCGAAACTACCTCCAGCGCAATCTCGGGCGAAGACGCCCGCGCCAACGAGGAGGTTTCAAACGTCATGACGACATCAGCGGAAAAAAGCGGGCACCCTGCCATGCAAACGCCACCGGTCGTATCTCCGCAAGCCTGGGAAGAAGCCCGCCAGCAGTTGCTGGTGAAGGAAAAGGCCCAGACCCGCGCGCGCGACGCTCTGGCCGCCGAACGTCGGCGAATGCCATGGGTGGCCGTGGACAAGGCCTATGTCTTCGATGGTCCCGCGGGCAGAGCCAGCCTCATCGAGCTGTTCGCCGGCCGGCGCCAATTGATCATCTACCGCGCCTTCTTCGAACCGGGCGTGTTCGGCTGGCCCGATCATGGCTGCAGAGGTTGCTCCATGGTCGCCGACCAGGTTGCCCACGTGGCCCACCTCAACGCGCGTGACACCACGCTCGTCTTTGTGTCGCGCGCGCCGCAGGCGGATATCGCGCGGCTCAAGGCGCGCATGGGCTGGGAAATGCCGTGGTTCACCATTACCGACGATTTCGATGCCGACTTCGGGGTCGCCGAATGGCACGGAACGAATGTGTTCTACCACGATGGCGCGCGCGTATTCCGCACCTACTTCATCAACAACCGCGGCGACGAACAGATGGGGAGCACCTGGAACTATCTCGACATCACGCCGCTCGGGCGGCAGGAGGTTTGGGAGGAGTCCCCTCCGGGCTATCCACAGACGCCGACCTACAAATGGTGGAACTGGAACGACAACTATGGCGCAGACGCCGCGCCCGACAAGAAATGGGTCGAAGTGTCGGAAGCGGGCGAAGCGGCGTTCCGGGACAAGTAAAAAACGAGACGCCATGAGCGTGCCTATCGCATACGCCAAGCGTTCTGCCGCCCGTTGATGCGCGCAACGTCGGCAAAGGTCGCGAAATGCGGAACGTGACGACGACCCCGGGCGCCGACCGGCCGTGATTACGGCAGGATCCCGCGAGTCGGCGCGCTTGCGGCGCCGAAGCGCAGCGTGCTTTGCCGAATCGCGCGCATACCGCTAAAGCATTCGTCGCGCGTTCAATGTGGCGGGCGAAGGATGCCGCAGCGCCTCAATCCTGCTGCACAAGACCAGCCGGAAGAGTGCCTTGAAGACCATCGCCATCGACTTCGAAACCGCTAATGAGCTGCGAGGCAGCGCCTGCTCCGTCGGTCTGGCCTGGATCGAGGATGGCCGTGTCGTGCGGGTCGAGGAACGGCTGATCCGCCCGAAAAACATGCGCTTTTCCTCCTTCAACATCGCCATCCACGGCATTCGCCCGGAACATGTGGAAGATGCGGGCGAGTTTCCCGAGGTGATGGACGAGTTCGCCGACGACTTTCGCGGCGCGACCATGATCGCCCACAATGCCGCCTTCGATTTCAGCGTCTGGCGTTCATGTCTCGATCTCTACCGGCAAGATTACCCAGAACTGTCCTATCTCTGTTCGGTGAAGATGGCGCAAAAGGTCTGGCCGCATCTCGGATCGCACAAGCTCAATATCCTGGCCGGCCATCTCGGACTGACCTTCGCCCATCACAACGCTGCCGAAGACGCGGCCATCTGCGCCGAAGCGGCAATTGCAATGGCCCGATCTCTGCGTGTTTCGCAGGTCCGCGACGTTCCGATGGCGATTGGCATGCGGGCCGGCCGATTGTTTGCCAACGGCTACGACGCCTGCACCTGCCGAAAGACGTGATCGGCCGGCAGGCACTTTCATTCTGGATACCCGGAATAGGGCGTTGGACATGGCGGTTCCGGCAGACGAACCGACGATGCCTGAAGTCGCCGTCCGAAACATCCAGTGTCGAGGCGACAAAGCCGCCGCCGACCTTCACCGTGCCGGTTGAAGTGATGGCGATCCCGTTGGGGTTGATGATGTAGACCTGTCCGTTGCCGGTCAGAGCACCGGCGATGTCGGATGTCGCCGAACCCGTCACGCGATTGAGGATCGCTGACGATGCGTCGGGCTGAACGAAATTGACCGCATGCCCCTGCCCGATGGAAAAGCCATTCCAGTTGACGATGGCCTTGTCCGACCCCTGGGTCACCGTCATGGTGGTGCCGCTTGTGCCGATGGATACGGAACCTGATGCGACGGAGCCGCCCGTCGGCAGCAGATCGCCCGCAAAAACCGGGTTTACGATCAGGGATGTGGAAGCCAGAAAAGCCGGCAAAAGGCGAAATGAGCGAGCGCCCCCGCCAAAGGAGCGATGAGAATTCGTGCTGTTCGCCTTGTATGCCATTCAAAGTATCCCCGGTGACCGTTGCAGCCGGAAGGCAGCTTTCCGCCTTCGCCGTTGTGAGCCTTGCCGCACCAGATTTGTCGCTGCATCGTTCTAAACAGGCCTATGGCACTGAAACGATACGACAAAATTCGGAGCGCAAATCGGGAGCAGCGATATCGCGGGAAAGGCACAAGGAGCCAGGAACGAAATGCGCCAGATGTAACGAGCGGCAACAAAAGGCGTGCTTTTCGCGCAACGCGCCGGGGAATTCAGAGATTCGCCGGTTGGAACCGAAGCAAAGGCGCCATCTCGCGGGCATCGTGGGACACGGTTGTCGTGTTTCAAGATACCGACGAGACAGCGCGAAGGTTTCAACCCAAAGGAGCTGCTTCGACGGAGAGCCGGTAGCGCGTGATGAATGGATGATCGGGATGGAACGACAGCGAGGTCGGGGCGGTCGGTGAAGCCACCGGGTTGTCGGCCGTGCACACGGCCGGGCCGAGGTCGAAGGCCGCACAGACCGGCTCAACGCCGAGGGCCAGATGTTTGCCCTCCCATGGATAGACCCTGCGGCCGCGATTGCTGTACCAGAGCAGCAGGCTTGGAAAGTGCTCCTTCTGCCATTCGAGCCGTGCACGAAACCCTTCGTCCCGATAGTGTAGGGCGACCGCGCCGTCGATGCCGACAAGCTGCAGCAGTTCCTCGGCGTTCCGGTCAAGCGGCACCGACCCCGCATCGACGGTGGTGCCGTCGCGGGTATCAACGCTCTGGAGCCTCGACCAGCGCCCACCCGGCGCAAACAGCGTCCCGCCCGGCTCCACATCGCCGGGAAAGCTGTGGACTTCGCCATAGTTTCCGGGTTCGATGGCGACCGATCCGGGCCGGGGCGACAGACGGAAAGTGGGATGCAGGCCGATCGGAAGCCGGCAAAGTTTCCGCACCTCGATCTCCAGCGTGATATCGACGGCGGCGGCGCGCGGGTCCGGCACGATGCGCCGGCGCAAGTGCCTG
This sequence comes from Sinorhizobium sp. A49, assembly GCF_002002725.1. Taxonomy (GTDB): domain Bacteria; phylum Pseudomonadota; class Alphaproteobacteria; order Rhizobiales; family Rhizobiaceae; genus Ensifer. The sequence goes on from NZ_MUNW01000050.1 coordinate 119,179, forward strand.
ACCGGATGGCCGTCAGGATAGCTGCACGTCAAGACGATCTGTCGATCGTCGCAGTCTTCCCAGTTCCAGTGGACGTTCGAGCCGTGGCCGTGCGGCACATCCGCGCCAGTGAAACTCTCGCCGGTGTCCGACCAGCCCTTGGGCAACGGGCGCGAGCCGTCGCTGCCAAACGGCACGCAGGGCCATTCGCCGCGCAGTTCCTGAAGGATCGGCGGCAGCGTCGTTCGGTTCGGATCCTGACCCCAGGGCGCGACATGCAGCGGACTGACCTGCCGCCCATCGGGCAACAGGAAGGTGACCGGTCCCAGCATGGCGCCCAGGGATTGTACCGTGAGGTTTCCGTGCGCCCAGGCCATGCCGCGCCTTGTCGTCTCGGTCATGCGGAAGCAACCCCGCCAAAGCTGTTCTCCGCCAACCCGGCAACGTCGACCTTGAGAGCATAAAGGCTGCCGGCCAGCCGCTCGCCCGGTTTCGAGAGAATGCTGGCCGTCGTGACGTAGAGCGTCTTCAGGTCGGCGCCTCCGAAGGTACAGGTCGTGATATTGGTGACCGGCATTTCGATCACCTCCGCGACAGTCTCTTCGGGCGACAGGCGCGCGATGCATCCGCCGCCGAAGCGGCAGTTCCAGAGATAGCCATCGCTATCCATCGCCGAGCCATCCGGCGAACCGCGGGAAAAGTCGGCAAGGAAGGCTCGTTCGTTCGAAATCGAACCGTCCGCCATTGCATAGTCGAAGGCGTAGATCTCGTTTGCGAGCGTGTCGGCGAAATAGAAGGTGCTGCGATCGGGGCTCCAGCACAGCGTGTTGGAGATACCGAGCCCATGCCGCCACTCGCTCACCGTTCCATCCGTCGCGATGCGGTAGAGAATACCCTCGCCTTCTGCAGTCTCGCCAAGTTCGCCATCGGGCAGAACATTGTTCTTCATCGACCCGACCCAAAAGTTTCCCGCCGGATCGGCACGCCCATCATTCAGGCGCACGCGCGGAGAGCCCGGCAAGCGGAAGCCGTGCTCCTCGCGCCGGTCAGTATCCGGCCACCACCAGACGAGTTTTGAGGCAAGCGCCAGAAGGAACCGCCCGGGCTCGTCGGTCAGCGATACCGCAACGACCGGCTCCTCGAACAACCAGGAGCGGACCGAACCGCTCGCCTCGTCATAGCGGTGAACAAGGAAGCGGTTGATATCGCTCCAGTAGAGCGCCTGTTCGGATGCCGACCAGACGGCGCCCTCGCCGCATTTGTCGCCGACCGGGGCAACGCAAATGACGGACCTCTCCATCCGCGCCTCCTATTCGGCCGCGAGATCGTGGGCGAGCGACTGCGACGGCCCGAGCGCATGGGCGTTTTGCACCAGCGCGCGCATGTACCCCAGCGCAAAGGCCTTGCCCGCATGCCACGACGCAGCGCAGGTCATGGCCGGCGTATGGTCGGGGATCATCACGCCCTGATAGTTCTCATCGCGCAGGATGCGGACGATCTCAGCCATGTCGATATCGCCTTCATCGACGAAGGTTTCGACGTAGCGCGGCATCTTGCCCTTCACATTGCGGAAGTGGATGTAGCCGATGCGCCCTGACCGCGCGAACCGGCGGACATGTTCATAGATGTCGCCGCCTGGCATTTCCTGCAGCGAGCCGAGACACAACTCCAACCCGTTGGACGGAGAATCGATGATCGACATCAGCCGGTCATACTTCTCCGGCCGGTTGACCAGGCGGGCGGTGCCACGCAGCACTTCCGCCGGCGGATCATCGGGATGGGCGCCAAGCATGACGCCCGCTTCCTCGGCGACCGGAACGACCTCTTTCAGAAATCGGGAGAGACGATCCCAGATCTCGGCGTTGCTGACCGATATCGACTTGGCGCCTGGCACGCCGCGCCGATAGCGCATGTTCCAGACCATGCCATCGGGGATCGGCGCATCCGGATCGGGCACGGCACCCGGCGCATCCTCGACGCCGAAGCCGACGGATTCGGCACCGCCGCGCGCATAGGGACCCCGCGTCCAGCCATAGACGCCGGCGAGCGAGAAATTGTAGCCAATGCAAGGCACGCCAGCGCGTCCGGCATCGCGGATCAACTGCTTCAGCGCTTCGATCTGCACGCCGCGTTCCGGTCCATCGAGCAGGATATCGTGCCAGAAGCGCGGCGAAAAATTCTCGATCGCGGCAAGCTCGAGCCCGCCTGCACGCACGTCCTCGACCAGAGCCGACAGCTCCTCATAGGTCCAAAGCCGGTCCGTGGAGCAATCGCCCCATCCACCGTTGTCGCCGCTGTCGATCTTCGGATCCTTGCCGGCGAAATAATTGGTCAGGTGCGCAACGATGTGGGTCGCGCCGGACTGGAGTGCGAAGCGATAGTTGTCGGGCGTGAGCTGTTCACGATAGAGGCCAAGGCCGATTTTCATCTTCATTTTTCCCTGTGCGATTATTTCACGCCGATGCCGGCGGTGAGCCCGCCGTCGATGCGGAAGTCCGATCCGGTGATAAAACCGGCACGATCGGATGCGAGATAGGCGACGAGTTCCGCGACCTCCTCCGGCTCGCCGATGCGGCCGATCGGATGGGCAGCCCCAAAGCGGGCAAAGGCTTCCTCCTCGCTGACGCCCTCGCCGCCATAGGTGCGCGCAGCCAGCGACAAGAGCGGCGTGCGGACGGAACCGGGGCTGACGGAATTCACCCGCACCCCGACGTCGGCGTGATCGAGCGCCATCGCACGCGTCAACGCATGGATGGCCCCCTTGGTGGCGACATAGGCCGCGACGTTCTGCTGGCAGGCGTGGCCCTGAACCGAAGAGATGTTGACGATCGCCCCGCCGCCGCGCTTCGTCATCTCGGGGATGGCGAAACGTCCGGTCAGGTAGATCGAGCCGACATTGACGGACAGGCATCGGTGCCAGGTCTCGAAACTGGTGTCGAGAACGGTGCCAAACGGATGGACGGCAGCCGCGTTGACGACGATATCGAGCCCGCCATGGCGCGATACGACGTCCGCGACGGCAGCCGCCACATCTGCTTCAACCGACACGTCGGTCAATCGCGAAGCCATTGCCAGGCCGCGCTCCTTGGCGACCCGGTCGAATGTCTGGTTGGCTGCGGTATCGTTGCCGCAAGCTAATACCGTGGCGCCGGCCGTGGCAAGCCTTATCGCCGATGCCAGGCCAATGCCGGAGGTTCCGGTCACCAGCGCTATTTTTCCTGAAAATTCAGTCATGATCGGCTCCGAACTTCCCTTAACGCACACGTTCCAGGACCTGGTTGAGAAGCACGGCACCCAGGATGATCCCGCCCCGCACGACGTATTGCCAGTACTCGCTGACGTTCATCAGCGTCATGCCGTTGGAGATGCAGCCGAGGAAAAGCACTCCGATCAACGTTCCCCAGATGCGGCCCTTGCCGCCGAAGAGCGACGTGCCGCCGATGATGACGGCCGCAATCACGTCAAGCTCCATGCCGGTTGCGGTTGTTCCGGTGCCGGCGCCGATCTGCGACGCGATCAACGTGCCGGAAATCGCGGTCAGCGCGCCGGTGAGGCCGAGGGTCAGCGCCTTGACCTTCCAGATGTCGATGCCCGAAAGCCGCGCTGCCTCCATGTTGCCGCCGACCGCATAAACCTCGCGGCCGAAGCTGGTGTATTTCATCAGGAAGTGCATGGCCGCGAAGGTGAGCGCGAAAATGTAGACCGGGAAGGGAATGCCGAAGAGGTAGCCGCCGCCGAGGAAATCGAAGCCGGCCGGAAAGGTCGACAGCGGAAACCCGCCGGTGATGAGATTGGCAACACCGCGAAGGGCGGCAAAAAGCGCCAGCGTGGTAATGAAGGTCGGGACATTGAACCATTGCCGGAAGCGGCCGGTGAGATAGCCGAGCGAAAAGCCGACCGTGAGCGCGACGGCAAAACCGAGAATGACCGCGCTCCAGCCGCCGATCGTGTCCGTGTAGGCATCCGCGAACCAGGCGACGATGCATCCGGAGAGCGCCACCCCGGCGCCGACAGAAAGATCGATTTCGCCCGAGACGATCACCGCGGTCATGCCGAAGGCGATGATCCCCAGCATCGCCACGGTGCGCAACACATTGAGGATATTGGCGGTCGAGGCAAAGCCGGGCGCCATCAGGATGAGAAACAGGACCAGCCCCGCCAGGATGATTTCCATCGGGTAGGTCTTGAGCAGGCGCAGCGATAGGTTCTGTCCGCCGCCTTCTGCGGTTTGGCTGACAAGTGTCATTGGGAGGCCCCTTCCATGCATAGGCCGTAGAGTTGGGTAAGATCGGTCCGCGTGGGATCGACTTCGGCGACCACATTGCCGTGATGCATCACCAGAATGCGGTCTGCCACTTCGAGAACTTCCTCGAGTTCGGTCGAAACGAAGATGCTTGAAAGGCCGTCCGAGGCCTTTTGCCAGATGATGTCGAAGATCTGCCGCTTGGCCTGAACGTCCACCCCACGGCTCGGCTCGTCGAAAAACATCACCGAGGGCGCCGTGTTCAGCCATTTGCCGATCACCACCTTCTGCTGATTGCCGCCCGATAGCGAAGACACCGGCAGTTCCGGGTCGCCGCACTTGATGTGCAGGTCGGCGATCTGGCGGTCGATAAACGGCTGTTCGCGGCGACGCGAGATGATCCCGCCGCGCGCAATGGGGCCGAGACTTGCCATGCAGAGATTGTCGGCGGTCGGCAGAGCTTGCACGAGGCCAACCTCCTTGCGGTTCTCCGGCGTGTAGCCAAGGCCGGCGGCCCGCATCTGGCTCGGCGTGGCCCCCGTCATCGATCGCCCTTGAAGGCGAACCGTGCCGGCATCGATCCGGTCGGCGCCGAAGATCGCCCGCATGAGCTCGGTGCGGCCCGAGCCGAGCAGGCCGGCAATGCCCAGGATTTCGCCGCGATAAAGGTCGAAGGACACGTCGTTGAAGTGCCCTGCACGGGTCAGGCCGCGCACTTCGAGCAGCGGCTTCCCCCGGTCGATCGCCTGGCGCGGCGGGCGTGTCGTGCGGGCGGCATCGCCGAACATCATGCCGACGATTTCGGAGGGCGAGGTCGCCCGCATCTCGACCGCGCCGATATAGTGGCCGTCGCGAATGACGGTGCAGGTGTCGGCGATCTCGAAAAGCTCGCTCATACGGTGCGTGATGTAGATCATCGTCACGCCGCGCGCCCGCAACCGCTCGATCAACGCGAAAAGCTGCTTGACCTCTTTCGAGGCGAGCGCCGATGTCGGCTCGTCCAGCAGCAGGATCGACGGGTTGAAGGACATCGCCTTGACGATCTCGACCACCTGCTGTTGTCCGACACTGAGCGCGGAGACCGGCTGGCGGGAATCGATCGAAAGACCCATGTCTGACAAAAGCTCTGTCGCGCGCCGGTGCAAACCCTTCCAGTCGACGACGCGAAAGCCGGCGCGCCTGACATGCGGCAGGCGACCAAGAAAGATGTTCTCGCCGACGGAGAGTTCCGGAACCAGCGACAGTTCCTGGTGCACGGTCACGATGCCGGCATCGAACGCATCATGCGGCGAGGTAAAGGCCTGGTCTTTCCCGTTGACGCTGATCGTGCCCGACGTGGGCTCGGTCACGCCGGCGAGAAGCTTGATCAGCGTCGATTTGCCGGAACCGTTCTTTCCCATCAGGGCATGAACCCGCCCAGGGGCAAACTCATGGGTGAACTCCGACAGGGCAACCGTCGGGCCGTAACGTTTCGTGACGGATCGGAACGCGAGCCGCCCCTGGGCGGCTTCTGTCCGAGGCTGAGAGTAGGTCATCCGTGGTTCCCGGTTGGCGCAGCAAATGGTGGGCAGGGCCGAAAGGCCCCGCCCGACAACCTCACTTCAGAGCCTTCAGGCCTTCCTTGTAAGCGGCAACGCCGTCGGCATTCGCGCGCGTCAAGGGGAGGACGGGAACGTTGACCTTCGTTTCGAACGTCTTGCCTTCCAGAAGCTTCTGGGCGGCCTCGATCGCCTGCTTGCCGACCTCGAGAGGCTGCTGCGCGGTGGTCGCCTGCAGCACGTTGTCCTTGTCGAGAAGCATGTTGGCGAGCTGCTCGGAACCATCGGTGCCGAAGACGAACACCTTGCCCTCGAGCCCGGCCTTCTTCACCGCCTGGACGGCGCCGATCGTGCCGCCTTCGTTGGCAGCATAGATCACCTTGATATCCGGGTTGGCGGTCAACATGTCGCTGGCAACGGCCAATGCCTTTTCGGCGAGCCACGCATCCTGTTGGGCAACGATCTCGACCTGGTCGGACACCACGTGCAGGAAGCCGTCGACGCGTGCGTTCGACTGTTCCGGCAACAGCGCCTTGAAGGCGAGCGTACCGATCTTGACCTTCTCGCCATTGCCGAGCGTCTTCAGGAACGGCGCGGCCGCCTCGCCGGTGCCGATGCCGATATCTCGGTCCGAACTGGTCACCGTCGCCTGGGCGACATCGCCATTGGCCGATGTGCCATAGGTAACCACGGTGATGCCGGCATCGCGCGCCTTCTTGAGCGCTGGAACGGAAGCGTCGGCCGACAGCGGCGCGACCACGATCGAGTTGACGCCGCGGGCGATGTAGGTGTCGATCAGCTGCGCTTCCTTTTCGAGCTTGCTGTCGCTGTTTCCGGCGAGAAGCTCGTCACCGGCCGCTTCCGCCGCCTTCTCCATGCCGATCTGGATGCCGCGGAAATACTGGTCCTGCTGGAAGACGATGCCGGCGATGGCCTTGCCGTCGGCAAGGGCGGCATTGGGTGTGAAGCTGGCGCTCACCAGAAGGGCTGCGAGCGTCAGGACGTGGCGTTTTGCATTGATCATTTTGGGTCTCCTCCCCGATGCCCTTGATCGTATGGCCGGACCCGCGGGCAGAGGGGCCGGTGCTGACTGGATGCTGGAAACGATACGGCCGCCTAGGTCTTGGTCATGGCGGACTGGCCAGCCGATGGCGCGCCGACGAATTTGATGCCGAATTCGAGATGACGGCTCATGAGATAGGCATAGGCGATCCGGTCGCGCGCCCTCAGCGCGCCGATGATTTCGGCGTGGGCCTCGTAGGTCGCCGATTGCACCGGCCGCTCCGCCTTGCCGAGGCGCATGACTTCCTCAATGACCGCGCGCATCATCCGGTAGGCCGCAAGCGTCGTCCTGTTGCCTGACAGTTCGACGATGGCCTCGTGGAATTCGTAGTCGTAGCGGGCCGCTTCTTCGGCGCTCTCGGCCGTCCGGATCCGGACATTGGCCGCCTCCAACCTGTCGAGGTCAGCCTCGCTTGCATGAAGAATGATGTGATCGCCAACGCCCGTTTCGATGATGCGGCGGAAGCCCTGAAGGTCGCGGAAAGAATCGGACGATATGCCGTTGTGAAAGGCAAAAAGCCTGCGGATCGCCTCGCCATGACCGCCGCTGATGACGGCACCGACCTTAGGCCGCGTCTCGACCAGGCCATAGGCGCGCAGAACCTGAAGCGCCTCGCGAACCGTGTTGCGACCCGCCTGGAACTGTTCGCCGAGATCGCGCTCGGTCGGCAGCGCGTCGCCAATGCCGAGGCCGCGTTCGGCGATCAGATCCCTGATCTGCTCGACGAGCCTGTCGACCGCCGACGTCTTGCCGACCTCGGCTGGCTCGACACTTGCCGAATGCTCCGGTTTTGCCGAATTGTGCGCCACGCTCTCCTCCTGTGTGTCGCTTTATTTGTTGGTCCAGATTCGAAAACAAGTCAAGCGCCCTGCAGAATATTTGCTTTCATCAGGAGCAATTTGCGCTTTTCGACGTCTTTTCACTTGAATTTACGTCGACTGCGATCCTTAATGCGCAAACTGGTCCAACAATAAAGATCGCCACCGAGATCGCAGGAGTTCAAGAGATGAGGCCAATGGAAGAGTGTTTTCGCTGGTATGGCCCGGACGATCCGGTGCCGCTCAGCCATATCCGGCAGGCCGGCGCGACCGGGATCGTCACGGCGCTGCATCACATCTATGACGGCTCACCCTGGTCCGACGATCAGATCCTGAAGCACAAGGCGTTGATCGAGACGGCAGGTCTGCGCTGGAGCGTGGGCGAGAGCATTCCCGTGCACAATTCGATCAAGCTGGCGTCCTCCGACAGCGCACGCTACATCGGCTGGTACAAGGACACGATGCGCGCGCTTTCGCGCTGCGGCATTCACACGGTCTGCTATAATTTCATGCCGGTGGTCGACTGGACCCGCACCGAACTCATGCATCCGCTGCCGACCGGCGGATACGCACTGCGCTTCGATGCCATCGATTTTGCCGCCTACGATCTGTTCGTGCTGAAGCGGCCGGGTGTCGAACAAAGCTACTCCCCGGCTCAAATCGAAACGGCACAGGCTCGCTTTGCCGCGATGGCACCCGCAAAGATCGACCGGATCGAACGCAATCTGATTGCCGGCCTGCCGGCGTCGGAACGCAAGTTCGATCGCGCCAGTTTTCTTGGAGCGCTGGCGGAATACGATGGCGTCAGCGCCGAGGACCTGCATGAAAACCTCGCCCGGTTCCTGCGCGAGATCGTGCCCGTTGCCGAAGAGATCGGGATAAGGCTCTGCATTCACCCCGACGATCCGGCCTTTCCGCTCTACGGCCTGCCACGGATCGTTTCCACGGCCAATGACGCGCGCCGCATCCTGGCCGCCGTCGACAGCCCGGCCAACGGCCTGACCTTCTGCACCGGATCCTATGGCACCCGCGCCGAGAACGACCTGCCGGCCATGGTGCGCGAGTTCGGCCCCCGCATCCATTTCGCCCATCTGCGCAACGTCCAGCGCGAAGCGGACGGCTCGTTTCACGAGGCCGACCATCTCGGCGGCTCGAGCGACATTCCGGCCGTCATTCTCGCCCTCCTCCACGAGCAGGAACGCCGCCAGGCCGAGGGGCGCGACGATTGGCAGATCCCCGTTCGCCCCGACCATGGGCATCTGCTTGCCGATGACATCGGCAAGGAAAGGATCAATCCCGGCTACTCGCTCATCGGCCGGTTGAAGGGGCTCGCCGAGATCCGTGGCGTGATGCAGGGCATTTCGGTGGTCAAGGCCGCACAGACAGAACAGGTGACACGATGAAGACTTTTGAGGACGATGCCGGCTTGTTCGCTGCCATGCGAAGCCGGCTTTTTACCGCCGTTGTCGGCGACATATTGGACACGATGGGATTACAGCACCAGTTCCTGCCACCGCGGATAAAGGCCCTGCGCGATGACATGGTGGCGGTCGGACGCGCCATGCCGGTGCTGGAGGCGGATTTCTTTGCGACCACGGGCACCAGCGGCCACGCCGAGATCACCACCAAACCCTTCGGCCTGATGTTCCATGCGCTCGACAGCCTGAAGCCCAACGAAATCTACGTCTGTGCCGGTTCCTCGCCACGCTATGCCGTATGGGGCGAGCTGATGTCGACGCGCGCGATCCAGCTGAAGGCCGCAGGCGCGATCTGCGACGGCTACTGCCGAGACAGCGGCGGCATCCTCGCCCTCGATTTCCCGACCTTCTGCTACGGGTCCTATGCGCAGGATCAGGGCCCGCGCGGCAAGGTGGTCGACTACGCGGTTCCGATCGAGATCGGCGGCATCCGTATCCGGCCCGGCGACATTCTCTTCGGCGATCGCGACGGCGTGCTGGTCATTCCGCGCGAGGCGGAGCAGGAGGCGATCGCCCTCGCCTTCGAAAAGGCCGAGACGGAAAACAAGGTTCGCCTCGCCATTGAGGCCGGCATGAGCACGGTCGAGGCGTTCGAGCGCTTCGGTGTCATGTAGTCAGCGAAGGTGAGGACCGGTTAGGTACCTCCGCCCACGGGCGAAATACTTGCCGGCCCGCCAAGGCCGAACCCAGCTGCCGCGGCGGCCTTCTAAAACAGAAGGCCGCTCAACCGTCGAGGATGCCGACGGGTTTGGGGACACGATGAGCAACGGGCGAGCGAGGCGCCCGGGTCGAGCGACAGAGCTGCCCACCCCGGTCTCTCTCCTCTGCGCGACGAGGGCCGCTTGCCTGAGAACGTGCCGGATTGCGGCGCGGCTTGATATTGGTCCCCAACGCCCGGTCCCAAAAGCCTGACGTAACGCCGAAGTTGCCCTCCGGCGACACGTGATGATGCAACGCGTGACGCCGCTTGAGCGTCGAGAGCAGCGACCCTTGGCGCGCGCCTCGATGATGCACGAGATGATGAACCGTGACATACCAGAGATGGCCGAACAGGAAACCTGCCGTCAGGCTGCAGGCAAACGCCAGACCGCCGATCCACCAGAGTGGAAACAGCAACAGGATTAGGTACGCGGGCGCGCTGGTAAGTGTTGGCATGCCGATCAAAGCGTGCGGATCGCGATGATGTGCCTCATGCAGGTCGCGGATGCGCGGAGTGCGGTGAAACACGAAGCGATGCAGACCATATTCGGCAAATGTCCAGGCGATCACACCGGTGCAGAACAACAAGCCGTAGCGCCACCATTCCGCGCCGGGCGGCACCCCCAAAGCCAGGACCGCGAGGAGGACGACAAAAACCGGATAGACGACGAAGTCACCGTAATAGTTCCACCGATTGAGCTGCACTGCACACCTCCACGCCCCTTGATAGACAAGGTCGCTTGTGTGCATCGCCCCTCCTTCCGTGACCATACGGCGGATGCCGTAGAAACGCGAAGGGGTGGGTGGCCCGGCTCGACCGAAGGTTCGATTGGCGTTTTCAAACCGGCGAACTGCGGTCGCGATGTGCTGCCAGCAAAAAGGCGCAACATTGCGGATCGTCTGATAGAAATGGGCAAAGTGGCACGCAGGAGCAGACCCGCGACATGAACGACGCCTTCACCATGCTCAACTCCGGCACGAATACGGCCGAGGCGCAGCTTTCTCCAGCAGGTTTCCACGTCTTCACCGATGGCTCGTATGAACCGAGCTCCGGAGAGGGCGGCTGGGCATTTGTCGTCTATCACGATGGTGCGGAGATCGCGTCCGAGTTCGGTGGCGCCCGGCGTTCCGCCGACAACACGATGGAGTTGACCGCGCTTTTCAAGGCAGCGCTATGGATCAACGGCAATGTGCCTGGCGAACGCGCAATTGTCTGGTCCGATTGCGTCTACGCGGTTAACGGCTGCAACAGCTGGCGCCAGATCTGGAAGAACAACGGCTGGAAGAAGATTGTGGCGAATGCGAAAGTCCGAAGCCGGACAATCGCGAATGCTGAGCTTTGGATGGCAATAGACCTTCAGCTACGCAGCAACCCCGAACTGACTGTCGCCTGGTGCAAAGGTCATTCCGGGCTCGTCGGCAACGAGCGTGCAGATAGGCTTGCGGCATTTGGGCGGCAGTCTGCCCGGACCGACGCCCGCTGATACCGCCCGTGTCTTTCGCCAGCATGGTCGCGCCAATGGCGACATTGCCCGGAACCGCTAGTGACAGACGTACGTATTGTGAGACATCGTGGCCTCGGCACCGGCTGATCGCGTCGAAGACAGATGGACGAGGGTGATACCCAGTTCGAGAAGCAGCTCGGCGGACTTGATATCCTGCGTCGCGAGATTGTCCGTGTATCCGCGGATCGTGCAGGCGACGCATTTCGAGTGGGCCGCGAAACGGATGTCGCCCAGGTCTTCCGCCTCTTCGGCGACAGCCTCCAGCGCACAGGCGACCGTCTCCAGCATGCCGCACCGTTCGCGCATGCTCATGTCTTCCAACGTCTTTGGGATCTCGATCATGTTATCTCCTTCGCGCCCGGCTGGATAAGCTGCTGCGCTGGCATCACGTCGAATTCAGGTGTTGGTGTAGATATGGGATCGCAGCGTCCATTAGCAAATCATGTCGGCCATGCGGCTGTTGCATGACGGGCGCGAGCGTGCTCCCACCGCAGACTGCTGCTTCTGTCGGGTTTCATCTTCACGCGTGCGTGCTATGAGATCGGACGGCCCCAATTTTTCCTGGGCAGATTATCGGGCTAGAGATGCGTCAGCCCGCGAAGCAGAGCCATGTTTGAATTGACCTCTCCATTTCCCTTGCACGCGTTGGACCAGGCGGAAGACGCCGGTGGCAGGCCGATCACGTCGTCTTCGACCCTGGATTTGTGGAAGTGAGCAACGGACTCCTGAAATCCTGGCTGTTCGGTATCGCGCTATGGCTTGCAGCGGTTCTTGCCTTTGCGCTCTATTCCGTCGAAGCGTCGCGGCAGCGCCTAGGCGATGAACTGACCGTCGCGGGGCGAACCTTGCACCGGCTGATATCCCAGCGCGCCGCGCAGCACGACGCCCACATGACGAGCCTGATCGCGCTTGCCGATGACACCGAGCCGGCCCGGCTGGATGCCACCCGCCTGGTGATGGAAAGCGTTGCACGGTTTTATCCACGCATCGCCTGGCTCGCGCTTGTTTCGCTGGACGACAAAGCTGGCCTGGACGCAACCGCGACAACCCGAAGCAACGATGCGCATGTCCCGATGATCGAAGTCCCCGCCGGCGGGGGCGAAGACCTTTCGCCGCTGCGCGACGCCATCAAAGGGCAGCAACGCGGCAAGGTCGAGGCCTATGCCGGCCGGAACGGACGGTATCTCCTCGCCAAACGGGCGCAAGCGCCTTCAAACGCCGCGCTGGTGCTTTCCATTGATGCCCGCCATTTGCTTGAACCGGAGGAGCGGCCGCCTTGGGCCCATATGCGATTGACGCTCCACAACCATCTCCTGGTCGATCTGCCGGCCGAGGAGACGGCGAGTGCCACCGCGTCCTTCGTTGCCCCCGCCCGCTTCGAATCGACGATAGACAGCGTCAGCCAGAGGATATCGCTGTCGCTCGAGCGGCGGATGTCGACCGAAACATTGTTGCCGATGCGACAACTGATCGGCTTTGCCACTATGGCCGGACTGGCGTCTTTTGCACTGATGTTCGCGCTGCGCCAGCGGGCTGCCGTCCAGAGATCTCTGAAGTCGACGCAGGAGGCTGAAGCCCGGGCTCTGTTGCAGGAGCGCCAGGCGCTTCTCGCACATGCCTCGCGCGTCAACGCCATGGGGGAGCTGGCATCAGGCATCGCACATGAACTGACGCAGCCCCTGACGGCGATGCTGAGCCGCAGTCAGGCAGCACTCAGACTGGCCGGCGCCGACCGGCCCGATATCGGGCGGATCTCCGAGGCGCTTGAAGTCAATGTCCGCGAGGCGAAGCGTGCGGGAGAGATGCTGAAGCGGATGCGCGACTATGCTTCCAATCGCGCGCCGGAACCAGTCACTAGTGCGATAAACGGTATCGTTGCCGAAATTGCAGCGCTGACAGGCGCCGACCTTGAGCGGCGCGGCATCCAATTGAAGCTCGACCTGACGAAAGAAGGGCCCGAGGCCGACGTCGACCCGATCGAGCTGGAGCAGGTGCTGCACAATCTGATCCGCAACGCGGCCGACGCGCTGGAAAACGCGCAGACTGTCCGACCGCAGATCGAGATCGAGACACTTGCTGCTGGCGATGAGCTAGAAATCATTGTTCGCGACAATGGACCGGGGATCGCGGCAAATGCGTTTCCCAAGCTGTTCCAGCCGTTTTTCACCACCAAGGCTGACGGCATGGGGCTGGGGCTCTCGCTGTGTGAGACGCTGATCGAGCGCGTCGACGGCGCAATAGAAGCGCAAAACGCTCCAGATGGCGGGGCATGGTTTACGATCACGCTGCCACGCACGCAGAAACGGGAGACGCTGTGAGCAAATACCGGGTCTATCTGATCGACGATGATGAGGCCGTGCGCACAGCGCTCGCCTTTCTGCTGAGCACATACGGCATCACCGTCGAAACCTTTGGCGATCCCCAGGCTTTCCTGACCCATGTCGATGAAGCGAAACCGGGATGCCTGATTGTCGATCTGCGCATGCCGCTGGTTTCGGGGCTGCAACTGCACGCAAAACTGGCCGAGCGCGGCATTGACTGGCCGACGATCATGATCACCGGCCATGGCGACGTCGCGGCCTGCCGTCGTGCCTTCAAGGCGGGCATCCAGGACTTTCTGACCAAGCCGGTCGACGGCGAGGTGCTGGTGGAAGCGCTGCAGCAGGCATTCGCCAGCTTCGACGCGCGGCTCGAAAAGCGCGAGGCACGCCAGCAGCTGGCCCGACTGACCGAACGCGAGCGCGAAGTCCTCGACATGGTTGCCTTGGGCTGGGCGAGCAAGGAGATCGCGGCAGCGCTCAACATTTCGGCAAGAACAATCGATGCGCACAGGGCGAAGATCGCCGACAAGCTCGGCACCAGTTCCGTGGCCGAGTTCGTGCGCTTGACGATGGCGGAGAAAGGGCCGGCATAGGTTGTCCTACCTATGCAGGGTGGTGGCATCGCGGATTCTGCCGCTCGGGCTGATTGGGTAGTTCTGGTTTCGGAAAAGCGAACCGCTTCCCCGGAACAAGGATAGGACCCACGCCATGAACAAGACCCTTCTCGCAACGGCTTGCGCACTCGTCGTCGCCAGCGGCACCGCAAAGGCAGAACTGCTCACCGAAAAGAACATCCCGTCCAGCCTTGCCGTCGAGATCGCCGTGAATGCCGTTCAGGCCTGCGCCGCCGACAAGTACAACGTGACGGCAGCAGTGGTCGATCGCGCCGGCGTGCTGCGCGCGCTCGTGCGCGCCGACAATGCCGGCCCTCATACGGTTGGGGCGGCGCGTGCCAAGGCGTTCACGTCGGCATCATCACGCACGCCGACCTCGAAAATGGCCGAGAACGTCGCCAAGAACCCGGCAGCGGCCGAGCTGGTCAACATTGAAGGCTTCCTCGTGCTTGCCGGCGGCGTCCCGATCAAGGCCGGCGACGTCACCATCGGTGCGATCGGCGTGGGTGGCGCTCCCGGCGGCAATCTCGACGAGGCCTGCGCCGCGACCGCAATTGAAAAGGCCGCCGGGCAACTCAAGTAATTTGACCCGTGCTGACCGGGCCTTCGGCCAGATCCGCAACGTCCCCCAGGGCGGCCACGCCGCCCTGGGGGACGTATATCGACGGCAGGTCGGTATCCTTCAAGCGCCGCGCAAGCGGCAGAATGTCGTCAGCATCCCTCTCTTTCACAATCGATTGTCTCGCTTCGCGGGATTTCCCAGCGGATCGAAATCTGCTGCACCGGACACGACGTCGAACTGGTAAATCGATCCTGCGCCCCCAGTTGCATAAGCGGCCCGCCACAGGCCTTCCACGATCACAGTGAACCGGCAGGCGCCGTCGTTCAGGGTGCCAGGGCAGCGCTCCGCTGCCACGGGCGCGTACTATTCAAGCGTCTCCTCACAGTGCGCTCAGGCCTGTCGAACGCCCACAACAGTATTGTGTTGCAGACAGGCAACATATTTGCCGTAAGAAATTGCACTTCGAAATTGTGCCTTGCCGAGCAAGCAATCCCGTGCGACGTTACATTGTCTGCAACCCACACTAAAGGAGGCGTGAGATGACATATACTCTCTATAATATGCGCACTTCTGGTGGATCCGTTGCTGTACTCGGGATGCACATTGCATCCTGCTTTGCCCGCCCGGGTTCACAAAGCGCCTGAACGCTGACCGTCAACGGATCGGCATTTCCCAACTGACCTAACGTTACCGGCTTACCGCGAGAAAATTCGCGTCCAGGCCCAAATCAACTTTTAGAGGACCGATCGCGTCGCAGCGACGGGATAACAATATGCGTGAGACATCATTTGCAGTCTCCGGCACTCTGCCGGCGACCCTCGACGACCTGTGCCGTACGTTCGGCATCTGGAGAACAACAACCGGCCTCGTTCGAGCAGCCTGGCGGCATCACCGGCTGGTCAACCAGGCGACCGGTCTCTCCAACCGGATGCGCCGCGATATCGGGCTTCCCGAAATCGACGAGCCGCCCGATGATCCTTGGATCGCGGCCTGGGCATCGCCCAGGTGGGCTCCGACCGTTCGGATCAACTGATGTGGGGACACAACCGTCAACCCGTCAGGGCGAGACGGTTGGTGCCACTATTGCCACACGGGCGCGACGCCAGTCGTGCCCGTGATCTGCTCTGACAGAGCCTTACCCTTGCTGCAGAATTTAGCGCTCAAGCGAACCAAGGGGCTTAATCGGCGAGCGACCGGCCGACCGATGGCGCCATCAGCCCCAAGTCAGTGGATCGAGCCGCAGATAGAAATCAAGACGGGCGCGATCGGGGGCCGAGATCCCCAGCGTCTCGAACAGCATCGCCGCCGCGCGCCGTTCCTGCTCCGCCGTCTTCCAGGTTTCACGCGCGTTAGCGGTCATCAGAGCCAGGTCAGCGTAGCGGTCTGCAGTGCCGAGACGACCGAGATCGATCATGCCCGTGCAGCGTAGAATTTGAGGGTCGACCATGAAATTCGGCATGCACGGGTCGCCGTGGCAGACCACCCGGTCCCTCGCCTCCTGCTCGAGGCGAAGTGCGAGTTCGCGCTCCACCCGTGCCAGCAATTCCGTTGCCGGCGTCTTCCGGTCGTCGTCCGGCAGGAAATCGGAGTTGACGCCATTGCGCGCAACCACGTCTGCAGCTCGTTCGAACATCGGCGCCAGGCTGCGATCGAAAGGGCATTGGCCGGCATCCAGCGCATGGAGAGCACCGAGTTGCCGGGCCATGGAAGGCCAGGCCGAAAGCAGGTCGGTAGCCGACAGCTCGGCGGCCGGCACGCCTTCTATTGCTGAAATTACGAGGCAGGCACCGTCCTCCGCCACGTGCCAATCGATAACGTCCGGCGTCAGGATGCCTTTGCCCTGCAGCCACAGGAGCCGATCGCGCTCGCCGGAAAGCTCGCCGGAGCGAGCAGCCGTTGCGACCTTAGCATAGGCGCGCCCGTCGCCGCGCCGGTAGACGAAAATCTCCGGACTCGCCGGCCATGACAGGCATCCATTCGCAGGGCAAACGCCCGAGCAATTCCTGTGTCCAACTCAAAGCGAAGGCTCCCACACTCTTGAAACGGCTTGAGTTAGCTGGGTGTCGCCAGCAAAGATTGCAACGGTCGAACGACCGATAGCAGGGCGTCGCCAGCCAGTTCATACATAGGTGTATCCCGCGCCGATGCGCGATCAGTCGGTTGCAGTCAACACGGCAGCACAGCAGGACGAAGGAAATGTGGACATGAACCAGGCGCTCGCACTCATCGCTCTTGTGGTCCGTGACTATGACGAAGCAATCGATTTCTATGTGAACACGCTGAATTTCGTCCTGGTGGAGGATAGCTACCAACCGGAACAGGACAAGCGCTGGGTCGTCGTCAAGCCTGCAGGTGACGGCAACACCTCCTTGCTTCTTGCGCGTGCGTCCAATGCCCATCAGCAGGACTTTATCGGCGACCAGGCGGGAGGACGGGTCTTTCTCTTCCTGCGAACCGACGACTTCTGGCGCGACTACAACAATTTGGTGGGGCGCGGTGTCGATTTCGTCCGGGAACCCAAAGAAGCCTCCTACGGAACTGTCGCGGTCTTTAAGGACCTCTACGGCAACCTTTGGGATCTTGTTCAGTTTACGGATGGCAGGGCCTGAGCGGCAGCCGAAGCCAATACAGCACAACAGGATATGGCGCTCGTGCCCGTCGATACTGCGATCGGGCCGAGCGGTGAAGCGTCCGATTTCGGGCCGCCGTTTTCCCGTAAATCGGGCTTGACTTAATCATAGCTCTCTGGTTATGGATTGAACCCATAGCCAGAGAGTTATTGAATTACCATGCCGCTACCACACGAAATCCTGTTCAAGACACTTGCCGACCCGACGCGGCGGGCGATCTTCGAACGGCTATGCCGCGAAGGCGACCAGACGGTCGGAGCCTTGACGGCACATGCTGGGATTTCGCAACCGGCGGTTTCCAAACATCTGGGCGTGCTGAAGCGTGCCGGCTTGGTCAAGGATCGGCACGAAGGCCGGCTGACCCATTACAGCGCTGAGCTCGGTGCGCTTGACCCGCTAGTCGGCTGGGCAAAAGCGATGACCGGGTTCTGGCAGAACCGTTTTGACGACCTTGAAGACCTGCTCAAAAGGATGGATCAATGAACGAAACCGCAACCGAAACACGCACCGTCGTCGTTGAACGGGAGGTGCCCTATCCAGCGGAAAAAATCTGGCGCGCACTCACCCAGCCGCACCTGATCGAGGAATGGCTGATGAAGAACAACTTTCGCCCGGACAAGGGGCACCGCTTCAATCTCACGGCCGACTGGGGCTCCGTCGACTGCCAGGTGCAGACGGTCGAGGCCAACAAGTCGCTGTCCTACACCTGGGACACCAAGGACCTGAAGAGTGTCGTCACCTGGACGCTTACGCCGACGGGCGCCGGCACCCACCTGCGGATGGAGCAATCCGGTTTCCGGCCGGATCAGCAGCCCTACTATCAAGGTGCACAGGCCGGATGGCCAAGGTTCGTTTCAGCTCTCGAGCAGGTCTTGGAGCGGCTGGACTGACGATCAGACCGAAATCGTGTGTTTGCGCCGGGCGGATCATCCGATCCGTTCCGGCCGGCTTTTTGAGGAGGTGCCAATGAACTGGACCAATTGGATGCGACAGGTTCACCGCTGGACGTCACTTGCTTTCGCGGTGGTTGTCGCCGCCATCTTCATCACCCAGGGAATGGGCAGGCAACCAGCCGAATGGGTCTATTTCCTGCCGCTGTTTCCGCTCGCGATCCTGCTGGCCACCGGCCTTTACATGTTCGTGCTGCCCTATCTCGGCCGACGGCATACGGCCGGTTAGGAGCAGGCGGCATGGCCGGCAAGACGACCAGAAAGCCGACAAAGACATCGAAGAAGCCGACGGCCAAGAAAGCCAAAGCTGGCGGTGCGGCTCCGGCCGCGTCAGGCGAAGTCCCACTGCTGTCCGGCGGCAACCCGCAGATTGCCAAGGGCTATGGCGATGCCCCCGTCCAGGCCTATATCGCGGCGATGCCGGGCTGGAAGAGCGATGTCGGACGGCGCCTCGACGCACTCATCGAACGCGCGGTCCCCGATGTCTACAAGGCTGTGAAATGGAACTCTCCGCTCTATGGTCTTGAAGGCGAGGGTTGGTTCCTCGGTGTCCATGTCTTCACCAAGTACATCAAGGTGGCATTCTTCCGCGGCGCGTCTCTCGATCCGGTCCCGCCCGGCCAATCGAAGCAGCAGGACGTGCGCTATCTCGACATTCGCGAGGATGACGATCTCGATGAAGAACAATTCGCCGATTGGGTAAAGCAAGCCAGCCAATTGCCCGGCGAACGCATGTGACAATCGGCGGGTGGCGCAACCGGATGCCAATACCCGGGAGCGCCGGTCGGGTGGCAATCCCGCCGCGCGCTCCTGCACGCTCAGGCCAAGCTCTGCAGCGTTAACGCTCCATTAAGCATAGCGAGAATGCAGCCGTCCGACAGGCTTGGGAACGAGTCGGGCTTCACCTAAGTACACGCTCCTCACCCGATGCTGGGTGATTTGCCCGATGCTGGGCGATTTGATGGAGTGACATGATGTCAATGGAAAATGAGGCCGCCGCGCAGGCGCTGGCGCTCGATCGATCGGTCAGCGATGCCGAAATCAGTATCGCCATCTCCCATGCGCAAAACGCCATCGAGGCCGCGGGTGAGACACAGACCCCGGGACTGCGCCGCGCGCTGCAGGTCAAGGATGCGCTCGAAGGCGCGCTGCGGCTCCGCGGCCGAGCCATCGGCCAGTGACCTCATGAATTCTGCAGGCCGAATGGTCGTCGCTTGCGTCGCAAGCACGGCGGATAGGTTCCGTACCGTCAAACAGGATCTACGATGCAACTGATGTCCATGCCGGCTGTTGCCGGCATCTCCCTGGGCGTTGCGATCGCCAGCATCTTCTCTCGCAAGCATCGTGGAAAACCCATCGGCGAGAGGACCCTCGCCGCCCTGGGAAGTTTCCTGGCAACGCTTCTCGCACTGCTGGCTCTCAACTTCGGAATCTTCTGCGTCCAGCAATCTTAGCTGGACGCATTCGGGGCGTTGTCGATCACGACTGGAGCAACCAAGCGTCGAACTCTGTCGCGGGCAGGCGTTCGCGCGCCGCAGAATCGCCCGAGGTGTCCGGGCTAAGCAACCGCCCGCAATGCCGGATCGGGAATAGGGACCGCCGCCATCAGTGCTCTTGTGTAGGGCTCCTTGGGGTCTTCGAACACGGCGCGGCGTGTGCCCATCTCGACGATACGGCCACCGCGCATCACGGCGACGTGGTGCGACATGCGCTCGATCACCGCCATATCGTGGGAGACGAAGAGATAGGCGAGCCCCATCGTCTCCTGAAGTTCCAACATCAGGTCCAGCACGCGGGCTCGCACCGAGACGTCGAGTGCAGCAACGCTTTCGTCGGCAACGATCAGCTTCGGATTGACGGCGAGTGCCCGTGCGATGCAGATGCGCTGGCGCTGGCCGCCGGAAAACTCGTGCGGATAACGGCTGGCTGCATCCGGACCGAGCCCGACGCGCCGCAGAAGGTCGGCAACCCGATCTTCCTGCTCGCTTCTGTTGCCGATACCGTGGATGATCAGCGGCTCGGCGATCGCAGCCCCCACTGCCATGCGCGGGTCGAGCGAGGCATAGGGATCCTGAAAGATCATCTGCGCCGAGCGCCGCACCGGCCGCATCTGGCGCTGGCTGAGCGGGCCGATATCGCACCCGTCGACGAGAACTTCGCCGCTGAACGGCACCAGCCCGAGTACCGCCTTGCCGGTGGTCGACTTGCCCGACCCACTTTCGCCGACGAGCCCCAGGGTCTGGCCGGGCAGGATTTCGAAGGAGACATCGCTGACCGCCGGCCGGCTTTCCTTCCCCTTCGAGAACCAACCCGCTTTCTTGCCGTAGTGAACCTCAAGGCCGCGCACCGCCAGCACGGGGCTTGCCGTCTCCGGGCTCCCGGCCAGCGGCTCAGACCCCACGCGCGGCGGGGCATCGGTGCCGGCATGAGCGCCCAATCTCGGCACCGCCGCCAGAAGCTCGCGGGTGTAAGGCGCTTTTGGTGCCTCAAAGATCGGTAGCACCCCGCCCTGCTCGACAACCCTTCCCTGCTGCATGATGACGACGCGGTCGGCCATCTGCGCGACCACGCCCATGTCGTGGGTGATCAGGATGATCGAGGCGCCGAATTCCTGCTTCAGTTCCTTCATCAGCTTCAGGATCTGCGCCTGCACCGTAACATCAAGTGCCGTCGTCGGTTCGTCGGCGATCAACACCTTCGGCCGGCAGGAAAGCGCCATGGCGATCATCACCCGCTGGCGCATGCCGCCGGAGAGTTCATGTGGATACTGCATCAACCGTCGCGCCGGCTCTGTGATGTGCACGGCATCGAGCATGCGCAGTGCCACTGCTTCGGCCGCCCCCCCTTCCGACCCCTGGTGCTCGCGGATCGCCTCGGTTAGCTGCGCGCCGATCGACATCACGGGATTGAGCGACGTCATCGGCTCCTGAAACACCATGGCGACATCGCTGCCGCGCACACTGCGCATGGCGCTATTGCTGAGGCGCGATAGTTCACGACCTGCAAGCTGGATGCTGCCGGAGGCGATCCGCAGCGAGGCCTTCGGCAACAACCCCATGATCGCCAACGAAGTGACGGATTTGCCCGATCCGCTCTCGCCGGCAATGCACAGCGTCTCGCCGAACTTCAGCTCGAAGCTGACCTCGTCGAGCACGCGCTTGGCGCCTTCGGGCGTTCGTGCATCGACGCACAGTCTGTCGACACTGAGAACCGGCGGGGGAGCGGATTGGGATGCTGTCACGAAAAGACGATCCTTGGGAAGTAGAAGGACACAACCCAGTTCGGGGCGTCGACGATCTCGCTGATCCGGAGATCACCGCAGACCGAGCAGAGCAGATAGGCATCGACCGGGCTCAATCCGTGCTCGGCACCGAGCAGGTCGATCATCCGCATCAGGCTTTCGCGTGCGCCGGTCATCAGATCCGGGCCGATGCCCGTCGTCACCTCGTAGCCGGCGGCATCAAGATGGCGGGTCACTGGCCCGGGTGTGGTGAAGCGTGGGCTCGCAAGGCGCGCATCCTTGACGAGTTCGATGGTCGCCTCGACCTCCATCTGACTCTCGATGGCGGTGCCACAGACTTCGCCGTCGCCCTGGGCTGCGTGCGTGTCGCCGATCGAAAACAGCGCGCCCTCGACCTCGACAGGCAGATAGAGCGTGACGCCCGATGTCAGGTCGCGAATGTCGAGATTGCCGCCGACCCGGCGCGGCGGCACGACGGAATGAAGGCCAGGTTCCGCAGGGGCGACACCGATCGTGCCGGCGAACGGCTTCAACGGAACGCGTCCGCCGGGGCCATAGAGCGCCGGCACCATCGTGCTGGCGTCATAGGACCACATGTGCAGTGCGGGCTCGCTAAACTGGTCGGCCAGCAGGCCGAAGCCCGGAATGTTGGCAGTCCAGCCGACGCCCGAGGGGACGAAGCGGCGGATCGTGACCTTCAGCGCGTCGCCGGGTGCCGCACCTTCGACATAGACGGGACCTGTCACCGGATTGATGCGGTTGAAATCGAGTTTTGACAGCGTCTCGAGCGTCGAGCCCGCACCCAGCTGTCCGCCCGAGGAATCCAGGCACTCGAAATGAATGGTCTCGCCCGGCTTGGCGATCAATGTCGGTTCAAAATCGCGGTTCCAGCCGAAATGGTGCTTGGCGCGATGGATGGTATGGGTGCAGGCAACGCACATTTTCTTCTCCCCAGATGATAAGGGGCTCCCCGGACGAATAGCCCGGAGAGCCCAAGGGCTTATTGCTTCACGTAGATCGCGTCGTAGTTGATGACGCGGGTCGGATCGACGTAGATCTCGCCCGCACCGCCCATGCGCGGCGACTTGGCGACGACACGACGTTCGTTTGTCACCGGCACCCAAGGGGCGTCCGCCATGATGTCGGTGAAGATCTTGCCCCAAGCCGCCTGGCGCTCGCCGGCCTTGGCCGGATCCGACATGGAATCGGCGGCAATGGCGCGGGCGTCGAGGTCTTCGTTGCAATACCACGACCAGTTCCAGCCACCCTGGACCGCGCCCGAGCAACCGAGGATCGGACCGTAGAAATTGGACGGATCCGGGAAGTCGGCGATCCAGGCCATGCCGCCCGACCAGATCATCGGCGCTTCGCCTTCAGTGCCGCCGGCGGCAATCACGTTTGCCTGCGCGAGCGCGCGAACCTCGGCCTTGATGCCGACGGCCGCCAGATCCTGCTGGATCGCCTGGGCGATGCGCGGCTGCGGATCGGTGTTGGTGGAATAGAGGATCGTCTCGAAACCATCGGGATGGCCGGCTTCGGCGAGCAGCGCCTTCGCCTTCTCGACGTCGAAGGCGTAGCCGGTGAAACCCTTGTCGTAGCCCGGCATCAGCGGCGGCAGCGGCTGGTTGGCGGGCGTGGCACGCCCATTGAGGATGCGGGTGATGCGCTCCTTGTTGATCGCCATGTTGACGGCCTGACGCACCTTCACATCATCGAAAGGCTTTACTTTGGTGTTGAGCGTCACATAGCCGGTGTGCAACTGCTGGCCGTCGACGATGATATCGGCGCCCTCGGGCGAGTTCTTGATTTCCAGGAATTTTGCCGGCGGAATACCGTCGCCGGCAATATCGACTTCGCCCTTCTGCAACCGCAGCAACGCGACCAGCGGCTCCTGGCCGACTTCGACGGTGAATTTATCGATGCGCGGCATGTCCTTGATGAAGTAATCCGGGTTGCGTTCGAAGGTCAGGCTCTGGCCGACGGTCCAATCCTTGAGGATGAAGGTGCCCGAGCCGACCGGCTTCTTGCCGAAATCGCCGGCAGCGGCTTCGACCGCTTCCTTCGGCACGACGGAGGCGAAGTTGACGGCCAGCACATGCAGGAAGGTCGCATCGGGGCGAGACAGGTGGAAGACCACCGTCGAGGCATCTGGCGCCTCGATGCCCTCAAGCGTCGTCGTCTTGCCGCCGGTGACGTCGTCAAACCCCTTGATCGCGCCGAAGAAGCCGGCGCCGGGACCTTGTGTCTTCGGATCGACGGCACGTTCGATCGAGTACTTCACGTCGGATGCGACGATCTCGCGGCCGTTGGTGAATTTCGCGCCCTTGCGAAGCTTGAACGTGTAGGTCAGACCATCGGGCGCGACCTCGAAGCCTTCGGCAAGCGACGGCACAAGCTCGGTGGTGCCGGGCGTATAGTCCATCAGCCGCGAAAACAGGCTCTTGATCATCGACCAGTTGACCCAGTCGTAACCGATGGCCGGATCGAGCGTGGCGATGTCGTCCTTGTAGGTGATGACGATGTCACCGCCCTGCTTTGGCGCGTCCTGCGCGAAGGCAGGCAACGGCGCAAGCACCAGCGCCGTTGCGACGGTTGAGTTTCGAAGCCAGCGTTTGAACATTGTTGTTCCCCTTTTTGGTTGCCGTGTGATTTAGCGGGCGCGGATGCGCGGATCGACGAGCGGCGCGAGAATGTCGGCAAGCAGATTGCCGAGCACGATCGCGAGCGCCGAAACGAGCGTCACCCCCATGATGATTGGAATGTCGACCTGCTGGATGGCCTGCCAGGCGAGCTGGCCGATGCCGGGCCAGCCGTAGACGGCCTCGACCACGACGACGCCGCTCATGAACTGGCCGATATCGATGCCGATCATGGCGATGATCGGCAGCAGCGCATTGGGAAGCGCATGGCGAAAGATGATGCGGGCCGACGACAGGCCCTTTGCCCGGGCGGTGCGGACATAGTCCTGGTTGAGGACGTCGATCATCGCCGAGCGCACCATGCGCGCATACCAGCCGGCACCGAGAACGCCGAGGGTCAGGGCCGGCAGCACCACATGCGCCGGTGTGCCGAAGCCGCTCATCGGGAACCAGGCGAGCGTGACCGCGAAGACATAGAGCAGCAACAGCGCCGCCACGAACTGCGGCGCCGAGACGCCGACGAAGGACGCCATCATGACGAAACGGTCGACGAAGCCGCCACGACGGACGGCCGCGAGCACGCCGAGAAACACGCCGAGCACCACCTCGACGGCAATGCCTGCCGCCATCAGGATCAGCGTTGCCGGCAATCGGGCGGCAATCAGTGCACCGACATCGGTCTTCTGCGCGTAGGAACGGCCGAGGTCGCCCTGAAACAGGCCCTGCAGGTAGGTCCAGAACTGGACGAGCAGGGGCTGGTCGAGGCCGAGTTCGCGACGGATGTTGGCGACGGTCTGCGCCGTGGCGCTGCGGCCGGCGATCATGCGGGCCGGGTCGGCCGGGAGCGCATAGAGCAGCAGGAAGGTGATGGCGGCGACGCCGAGAAGAATGAGGGCGGTCTGCACAAGACGACGAAGGAGCAGGAAAGCCATCTCAGCCCCTCCCCCGCTGCGTCGGATCGAGGATGTCGCGCAGCGCGTCTCCGACCAGATTGAAGGAAAGCGCGGTCAAGAGGATGACGGCACCGGGAATGAAGACCAGCCAGGGAGCCGCCTGAAAATAGCTCTGGCTTTCGAAGATGATGTTGCCCCAGGACGGTGTCGGCGGCTGCACACCGATACCGAGGAACGAGAGCGTCGCTTCAAGCAGCACTGTTGTGGCAATGCCGAGCGTCCCCCAGACGATCGCTGTGGGGATCAGATGCGGCAGGATGTGGTGAAACAGGATGCGGCCATGCCCGGCGCCGAGCGAGCGTTCGGCCAGGATGAAGTCGCGCTCCACCAGCCCGCGCGTTTCGGTGTAGACGATGCGCGCCACCTGGACCCAGTTGACGAGCGCGATGACCATGGCGACGATCCAGAGACTGGGGCGCAACAATGCTGCGAGAACGATGGCCAAGAGCAACGCCGGAAAGGCCATCATCAGATCGGTGAAGCGCATCAGCGCGCCGCCGACGATGCCGCGCATGTATCCGGAGAGGATGCCGATCAGCAGCCCGATCGTCACGGCGATGCCGTTGGCGACGAGGCCGATGACGAGCGAAGTGCGCGCGCCGTAGAGAAGCCGCGAGAACAGATCGCGCCCGAGTGTGTCGGTGCCGAGAAGGAACTGCGCGCTTGGCGGCAGCGGCGCGCCCTCCAGCGTTAGCCCGTCGAACATCTGCTCATCCGGGCTGTAGGGCGCAATCAGCGGCGCGGCAATCGCGAGGACCACCACAAGCACAACGACGATCAGGCCGAACAGGGCTGCCGGCTGGCGGACCATGGCTTTGACTGCCTGCATCAACCTGCCTCCGGCAACGGTTCGGCGCCGCCGATAATTGAGGCCGCAACCTGTTCCATCGACAGCCGCCGTTGCATCGCGCAGTTGCGCAGGATCCGATAGGCTTCTTCTTCGTCGAGCTTGCGGGCATTGCTGATCTTTTGCACCGCGGCATGGACCAGCGGACGCATGCGCACCCGTTCTTCCAAATGGGCGATCTTGTCGATCACGGCCTGGCGCTCGCGATGAACGGCAAGCGCCATCACCAGCGCGGGATAGACGGCCGACGAAGCCACCGGTTTGGCGATGATGGCCGAGGCGCCCTGCTCCATCGCCCAGGCCACCCGACCGGGGGCTTCCGACCCGAGCAGCGCAACGAGCGGGCGCGGCGCACGTTCGTCGGTCCAGGGCAACAGTCCGGTCCAGCCCTGGTCGGCATCGACCAGAATGAGATCGGGCAGCTGATCGGCGGCAAGTGGTGTCCATTGAACATGGACATGAAAGCCGAAGAGTTTCAGCTGACGGGTGAGGCGCTCCGTGGTTGCATCCTCGCGATGGAGGATCGTGGCGCGCCAGCCGGCGAAATTCGGTGTTTCCCTCATGAGACGATCCGGAGCTGGGGTGGCTTGCGCGTGCGCCGGCCTGTCAGATACGGGTCGGCAACGATGGCGGGCTCGGAGGCGATGATGTCGAATCCACCTTCGTCGTTGATGCGACCGAGGTGGAAGGGAAGTGCCGCGTGGCGAGTTTCGGTATCGATCCGGAGCGGGCCGAGAACGGTTGAGCGCGGTGCTGCATAAAGCAGACTGGTCACAGCCGCCGGATCGTCGGTGCCGGCTTCGATGATCGCCTCCGCGCAGAGCTTGACGGCGGCATAGGCGCTGGCAAAGACGCTGGAAATCCGGCGCGACGAGCCGAAACGTGCGCTCACCTCGGCCTTGAATGCGGCATTTTCGGCGGAGGCCACCGTGTCGAAATAGGCCGCTGCACAAAGCTGTCCGGTCGCGACGCCGAGGCCGATATCGGTCAGCTCGCATTCCTGCAGATCGCAACTGACAACAGGGCAGTTTTCCGGGCGAAAGGCAGGATCGCGTTGGCCGAGCGCCTGGATCGCGGCATGCAAGGCGTAGCTCGACGGCCCGACGAGATTGTTGAGGATGAAGCTCGGCCGCCGCTGTTCGATCTCGGCGACGATGCGCTCGACTGCGGTTTCCTCGAGCGGCAGATAGCGCTCGCCGAGCACCGATCCGCCTGCCTCCTCGATCAGCTCGCGGGCGAGCCGGTTCATCTCCCAGCCCCAGACATAGTTGGCCCCAACCAGATAAGGGCGACGACCGAAGCGCGGCAGGAGATAATCGAGCAGCGGCAGAAGATGCTGGTTCGGGCAGCCGCCGGTATAGATGACGTTGTCGTTGGCCTCGAAGCCCTCATAGGGGCACATGTACCAGAGCAGGCCGTCATGCTTTTCGACGAGCGGGATGACCTCCTTGCGCGCCAGCGAGGTGATCGTGCCAACGATGTGGCGGCAGCCCTCATCGCGCAGCAGCGAGCGGGCTCCTTCGAGATACCGGTCGATGTTGGCATGGGGATCGACAAAGACGGGCTCGAGGCGCCCAGGATGGCGCGCCTGGATCTCATCGATCGCCAGCTCGGCGCCGTCGCGGCAGTCGCGGCCCATCGTCCCGTAGGGGCCGGTCGTCGAATACAGGATACCGATCTTCACCGCGTCGCGCATGAACCTGCCAAAAACCAAAAACCCCATGACGCATATCCCATCGGAGATGGGGCATCATGGGGCGAAACTGCCCGTCGACCATAAGGGTCATGTGAAATGGATTGAATTGCTCAATCTGAAGCCATGATTAAGATACGGGCAGCAGACCTCTGTCAAGCAAGGATTGGCAAGAAGCCGGCGCTCGGTGCGCAACTTTACAAACCAGAGGGGACTGAGCTCGGCAACAAGGGCCTCACCCAACGTCCTGAGGATGTGCGGTCGTGGAGCATGCAACCGGCCCGCTGCCGCGGGCCGATCGAATGCAGTTTAGATGTCAGAACTTCCGGCTAATCGCGATCTTGAAGTTCCGGCCGGGCATCGCCGAAATACCGTCGCTGAGATAGGGCTCGTAATATTTGTCGAAGATGTTGTCGACCGCCAGATGCAGCTCGCCGCCTTCCATGATGCCCGTTGTCGGCGTCCAGTCGAGAAACAGGCCATGCACGGCGTAACCGGCGCTCGGCGGGCGGGCATAGGTCTGTCCGCCCTGATTGTAGGGCGTGCGGTTTTGGTCGTCGACGAAGGTCCCGGTCCAGCCGAAAGCAAGATCCCGATCCGGCACCTTGATCCCGGCGGTGGCAATCACGGTCAGGGGCGCGAGATCGTTGATGTAGGTGTCGGGGCCCCAGACATTGTTGACGGCGCCGGTGCGCTCGCCGGTCATCCAGGAGACGCCGAGGTCGGCGAACATGCGCTCGGTCTCGTAGTGCGATTGCAGTTCGATACCGCGGATGTCGTAGGACGGCGTGTTCCAGTAGAATGGCACGTTGCCCGAAACGCCGACGAGGTTCACGGTGCCGAAACGGCGCGTCACCGGGTTGGAGACGTGGTTGTTGTAGGCCGAAATGCGCGTCGACAGCATGTCGTCGGTTGTCAGCACGTCGTTGAAGCTCATGTCGACGCCGATGTTGAAGGTGCTGTTGCGCTCGACGTCCAGGTCTCGGCTGGTGCCGGAGGCCTTGGTCTGTACGCTTTGCGTGGAATAGATTTCATCGATGTTGGGCACGCGCATCGCGTAGGCCCAATCGGCAAAGAACCGAACCGAGGGTGTTGCCTCAAAGGACAGGCTGACCGCCGGTGTCACGCCCTGGTGCGAAACGGCCGAATAGTCGTGTCCCGCCAGCGGATTGTTGAAGCGCGGCGCCTCGTTCGGCACTCCCTTGGAGCGCACGTGGTCGTAGCGCAGGCCCGGCGTCACGGTCAAAGTGTCGGTCAGTTCGATCCTGTCGCGAACGAAGGCGGCGAAGGTCTTCTGCGTGCCCTCCGGCATGAACCAGGGGGCATAGTAGCCATAGTTGTATTGCGCCTGGGTGCGGTTGGCGATGTCGTACATCCAGATGTCGCGGTCGTGATCGAGGTACTGGACGCCGTAGTTCAGGCTGTGCGACAGGCCGCCGAGCGTGAAGTTGGAGGTGTTCTCCGCCTCGAACTTGATGTCGGTGTAGGTGGCATCGTTTTCGTAGCCGCCGACGGATGCGCTGGGGTTGAGCCCGGGAATATCGGGCCGCGTCGCGTGCTGGCTGGTCTGCGAGAAGCTCGCCATCATGCGGTAGTTCACCAGGTCGCTGTCGCCGGCATAGCTGTAGTTGAGCGTCGAGGTGAAATCCTCGATCTCCCGCCAGGTGAGAAGGCGGCGCATTGCTTCCTTGTAGCCGTAGCGGGTGATGTTGAAATCCGACGGCGCCGACTGGCCGCGGATGGCGGCGACCGGCCCCCAGTTGTTGTTCTGGCCGTAGGCGACTGTGCCCCTGATCTCGTGACCGTCATACTCAGCGCCGACATTGGCAAGCAAGGTCGTCAGCTTCGAGTTGGAATAGTTGTAGATCTCGCCGCCGCCGACGCGCATGTCATCGCTCTTGCGCCATGTCGCCGCCAGAAGACCATCATAGGTCACCGGACCGCCGAAATCCGACTTTCCATAGAGCGCGCCGGTTTCGAGGAACTGCTTGTTGGCGCTCTGGAAACCGGACTTGGCCCAGATGCCCCATTCTTCGCCCGGCCGCAACATGTCGGCCGCATCCTTGGTTTCCATCAGCACGGTGCCGCCGAAGCCGCCGTTGCCGTAACGCACAGAGGTCGCGCCTTTTTCGATTTCGACGCGCTTGAGCAGTTCGGGCTCGATGAAGACCGTGCCCTGGTCGTATTTCTCGAAATTCTTCGGTGCGCCGTCAAGGATGATCCGAACATCCGACTGTCTGGCGAAGCCACGGATGGCAAGCGTCTGCCCTTCGATACGCACACCGCCGCCCATCGACACCCCAGGCGTCTTCTGCAGCAACTCCGGCAGGCTCGAGGCCTGGGCCTTCTCGATGTCTTCGGCATCGAGGACTGCTACGTTCGGTGCCCGGTCGCCGCGATTGGCATCGCCGCGCACGACGATCGGCGCCAGCTTCGTGCCCTCGGCGTCAACCGGGGCCGATGCTTCGCTGGCCCCCATGAGCTTTACCGTCGACCCGCCGACGAAACGGTAGCGGACGCCTGTTCCACTCAAGAGCCGCGCGAGCGCCTCATCCGCCGTCATCTCGCCGGAAAGACCTGATGTGCTAACCCCTGATGCAACCGAGCTGTCGAACACGACCTGCAGCTTGAGCTGGCTTGCCAGCCGGTTGACGGCAGCGGTCAGCTTGCCGGCCGGCACATCGACATGATGCACCGACGCGTTCTGGGCAAGCGCGCCAGTGGCCGAAAAGGCAACCACAGTGCCTGCCATCAGCAGGTTGAAAATTCCGGAGTGGCGGCGTCCGCCGGTCGCATTCGAGTGTGGCATGATGGTCCCAGACAATTGGAGGTGGCCGCGAAAAGGCCGGTCTGGTTTCTGGACGAACGAGGTGCCCCGTCAGGGACACCCTGTTTCGATTTTTTTAGCGCAGGATCGTGACGTAGGGGCCGAACCTGGTGATCTTGACGTCGAAGGCTTCGGTAAGGCCTTGCAATGCCCTGACCGGATCCGAGAGGTCGAAGCTGCCGGAGACGCGTCTTGCCCCGACCGTGGCATCGGCAATCAGGATCGTGCCCGGAACGTGCCGCCCGATTTCCTCGACGACGGACGCAATGGTGCGTTCCTCGAAGACGAGACGCCCGTCCCGCCAGGCAACTGCCAGCAGCGGATCAATCGGCTTGATATCGCCGAGCCTGCCCTGTTGGTTGTAGCTCACCTGCTCGTTGACCTCGACGCGACGTGGCGGCGTTGCCGTGTCAGTCGCAACCGACACCGCGTGCTCCAGCACCGTGACGCTGGCGCCGTCGTCGGTCAGGTTGACGTCGAAGGCCGTTCCGAGTGCGGTCGTCGCTCCTGCTCCCGCCTCGACGACGAAGGGCCTGTTTCCGTCGGGTGCGACTTCGACGAATGCCTCGCCGCGCAACAGAACGATACGGCGCTCGCTTGGCGTGAATTCATAGGCAACGGCCGATTGGGCGTTGAGCTGCAGTGTCGAGCCATCGTTTAGCCTCAAGACAGGCCTTTCCCCCTTGCCTGCAATGACGTCGGCGCGCATCCATAGTGCGCCGTCGAACGCAAGAAAGATGCCGGCACCGGCAACGAGAATGGTCACGAGCGACGCGATCGTCTTTCGACGATTTGCAGGCGCGCGCACCGCCCTCTCGGCAAACT
The DNA here is from genome assembly GCF_002002725.1 of Sinorhizobium sp. A49. Lineage (GTDB taxonomy): Bacteria > Pseudomonadota > Alphaproteobacteria > Rhizobiales > Rhizobiaceae > Ensifer. The sequence goes on from NZ_MUNW01000050.1 coordinate 150,604, forward strand.
CCGGCTCGCGCCGGATCAACAGCGTCGCGTCGCCGACCACCCTTTGCGCCCGCGCAAAAATCTCGGCATGGACAGGGTCTTCCGACCGCCACCGTTCGAACGCCAGCTGCAACTCTTTATCCGAAGGGTCGCCGTTCAGGCGCACGAGCCAGTCCACCGCCTGCTCGCGCACCCGCTTTTCACGGTCCTTGCGGCCACGTTCAGGCTCTCCGCCGGTTGGTAGATGCCGTGCGTCGAGCGCGGTCATATCGCGTCCTCCAGGCGGTCGAGGCAATGCAGGTAGGCCTTACGCAGATGCCGGTCCACCATGTTGCGGCTGATGCCGGTGCGCAGGGCAATTTCGTCGGAGCTCAAATTGCCGATCCGATTGGCGAGAAACACGCGCCGTCGTTGCAGCGACATCTCCATGATGGCTGTTTTCAGGATAGACAGCCTGCGGCGGAGATCGATATTGGCGTCGGGTGCAGCGATATTGCTGGCAACACCAAGAGCTTCTTCTTCGCTGCCAGAGAAAAGCTTCAGTTCGAAACGATCGCGCCGCAGCCGGTCGATGCCGAGATTGGTGCAAGCGCGGCGCAGAAACGCGCGCAAAGACGATTTGCCCTCAAGCGAAGTGCGCCGGTCCACCAGCCGGACATAGAGCTCGTGAACGACGTCGTTCGCCGTTGCCGACGCGTGACCGCACTGCCGCGTCATCACGCAAAGCTCGTCGTAGTAGGTCACGATCGCGTCGTCGAGCATCAAATGCGAAGCTGATTTCTCTGACATGTCTGTTTTCAGGGCGGATCCGGACCGGCCGGCGGCAAGAGGATGGACGGCAATGCGCCGGCAGAAGGCCGGCCGCGGCGTTCATTAGCGCGTCCTTGCAACGCACACAACAAATATGAGAACAAAACTCATCTTTATCACATCACGGCCGTGCACGCCTCCCATTCCGTCTGAATGGTGCAGCATTCGAGCCGAAAACCGCTTCGACGACGCTCCGTCAGTCGCACCTGCCACGGCCGCCTGACCGGTCGAAACGGATGGCCTGCCCTGGGCACAGCGCCTTACGCTTTCCTTATGCCCAGGCCACATCTTACCAAGCGATTTTCTACGGTCGGTCGGAATAGGCTCTCGGCGTGGGTGCGGCATTCTTGGATGATCAGCCGTGCAGCGAAACGACGAACGAGCGCAAACTTGAACGCTGTTGCCATGCTCATGCCGCTTTCAGATGGCTTCAGACAGCCGCCTTCTCCTTCCCGGCGTGCATGCGCGAAACGGTGCTCGAAGAGCAAACGAAAAACCTATGACGAGATAAAACGATGAAGATCAGAAGCGCGTTCAAGCTCGCTCCAAAACAGAGCCGGAATTTGCCCACCGAGTATTTCATCCTCGCGAATGTGCGCTTCGAAGGGCAGGTTGTCGGATACCTCGCCGGGCGGCCCATCCGCGAGTCGGTAACCGACGGCAGCGGGCTTCGGTATCGGTTCGTCGGCGTGGCCGCGCGCAACGCTGGTGGCGGACCGGACGTGCAGTCGCTGAGGCAGGGCGAGTGGATCGTTCAGCCGGGACTTGTCTATGCCAGTATCGACGACGCTCCCGCCAACCGGGCCGCCTGACGCCGACAGCGTGGCGCAATGCTCGAAGACGACCGCAATGTCTATGTAATCTTGGCAGATTAGCTCCGGGGCAGACAATTCGAACCCGGGATCGGACATGCCCTTCTATAACGCGCGCGGCGCTTTCGCCGTCATCGCCACCACCGCCACCGTCATTCTGACCGGCTGCGCCTCCACCGAAATGAAGAACTATATCGGCCAGCCGGTGGAATCGGTCATCATCGACTACGGCCCGCCGACGGCGGTGCTCGATCTTGGCTGGGATCAGCGCGCCTATCAGTGGCGCAAGATCTCGACCAATGTCGTTTCCGGCTCGACGAGCGGTGAGATCCGCGACACGCGGCGCGGCCAGCGTTATGAAGAATACGTAACGCCTGGCTATGTCGAGGAGCAGGAATGCTTCTATACATTCTACGCCCGCCAGCAGGGCGGCCGCTGGTACGTCACCAATTTCCGTCAACCAAAGCTCGAATGCGAGTGAGCACTTCAACTCCGCTTTGATTTGAGAAATGATGCATTCGGCACCGCGGTCACCGGCCGTCCGGAGCCGCAATCAGGAGAGATCGGCATGCGCATCTTGCTGCTAGAGGACGAGCCCGAAATGGCATCGGCCCTGAAGAGCGCGCTCGAGCGTCGACAGGTGATCGTCGATCATGTTTCCACGCTCGCCGATGCCGAGGCCGTCGTCGAGCTCTGGTCCTATGACGTGATCGTGCTCGATCGCCGCCTCCCCGACGGTGAGGGCCTGAGCCTCATTCCGAAGCTGCGTGCGTTGCGCGTCGAGGCGCCGATCATGATGCTGACGGCGCTCGGCACCATCAACGACCGCGTCACCGGGCTCGATGGCGGCGCCGACGACTATCTCGCCAAGCCGTTTGCGGTCGAGGAGCTGATGGCGCGGCTTCGGGCACTCGGTCGCCGTCCCGTCACGCTCAAGTCCGACCAGATCCTGGTCGGCCGCCTGACCTATGATTTCCGCCATCGCGAGGCTGTCGTCGACGACAAGCCGCTTGACCTGTTGCGGCGGGAAAGGCTGGCACTGGAGGCGCTGATGCGCCGGCCGGGCCGCACCGTGCTTCGCGCGACACTGGAAGATTCCGTCTACGCGATGGAAGACGAGATCGATTCCAATGCGCTAGATTCCCACCTTTCGCGGCTGAGGCGAAAGCTCGAAGAGGTCGCAGCCGGTGTCGAGATCAGGGCAATCCGCAACCTCGGCTATCTCCTGCGCGCCACGGCATGAAAAAATCTCGTCCACGCTCGCTTCAATGGGTGCTGGTGCGCCGCCTCATCCTGCTGCAGGCGGCGACGTTCGTCGCCTTGATCGTTCTCTTGGTTGCGATCCTGACGATCGCCCAGCCGCGGCTGATTATCGACAACGAGGCGGCCATAAAGCACCTGTCCGAGGCCCTGGCCCGCGACGAGACAGGCGGCCTGCTGGTGCGCGACACCGAGGAGCTGCGAGCGTTTCGGGAGGATTTTCCCAATCTCTGGTTCGTCATCCGCGATACCGGCGGACATGTGGTCCAGGAAGGCAGCATTCCCGCGGCATATGAAGCGGCTGGCGGCGAACTCTTGAAGAACATCGGTCGCGCAACCTTGCGGTTCGACGAAGGCGATCGGAGGCCGGAAGCCGCGCTCGCCAATGTCGACACCGATATCGGCCGGGTGCAGATCCTTGCCTCCTCGATCTCGTCGCGCGACGAGAACCACGGGCTCGAAGTCGAGATCAGCGTGGATGCCAACATGGCAAAGGATGCCGACGGCGATCCCGACTGGCTGCGCGTGCTGCCCGTCCTGGCGCTCCTTGTCCTTTTCCTGCTGCTGCCGATCATTCTGGTTATGGGGGTCGCCACGCTGGTTACTACGCCGGCTGTCGTTCGACGGTCGCTTGCCGGTCTCGTTGCAACGGCCGACCAGGCCGGGAGGATCGATATCGACAATCGCGCGGTGCAGCTGGAAACGGCCCAGGTACCGACGGAGATCGCGCCAATGGTGCATGCCTTCAACAACGCGCTTTCCCGTCTGGACGAAGGTTACGACCAACGCAATCGTTTCCTGACCGACGCAGCACACGAACTGCGCACGCCGATCGCCATCCTTCGCACCCGCGCCGAATTGTTGCAGGAAGATCCGCAGAGCGCGCGACTGCGGAAAGATATCGAGCGGCTATCGCATCTGGCGCAACAGCTTCTGGAGCGCCAGGTGCTTGAGCACAGCACGGGCAGCCGCGAGGTCGTTGACCTCGTGGCGCTCGCCAAAACGCTTGCTGCCGATTTCGCACCGCTTGCTTTCGAAGCCGGCTACGAACTGGCCTTCGAGGCGGAAGCGACGAAGCCAGTGCCAACAAGCATTCATGTGCAGCAGATTGAACAGGCCGCTGCCAACCTCCTGCGCAATGCCGTCGAGCATGGTGGCAACCGCGGAACCATAACCGTGCTGGTCGACGCACGAGGCGGCATCGAAGTTCATGATGACGGTCCCGGCATTCCCCACGACGAACGGGAGCGTGTCTTCGAACCATTCTATCGTTTGCGCCCGCGTTCGAGCGGTGCCGGCCTCGGGCTCAATCTCGCCCGTGAGATCGCCCGGCTGCATGGCGGCCGCATCGACATCCTCTACGGCTCCTGGTCCGGCGCGCGGATACGGCTGCAATTGCCTGTTCTCGACGTCAATCATCCGGCGATCCTATCGACCGCCAGCGCGTGAACGGCGCCGGGCGGCGGTGGAAAACGTGCCGGCATCGGCGGCCTCAGCTTTTAAGATCACTTTTCGCCCTGGCTCTTATCAAGAGCCGGCCGATGGTCCACATATGTCTCGGCGTTTCACGGTCGGCTTTCCCGAGAGCTCCCGTTTCGATACGAGCAGGACCGTCAGAGCAGAGTGGAGAATTGCGATGCAGACTTCATCCCAGGCCATGGCCGGAGCGCTGGATGAAAGCGGCGCCCTGCCAATGGAGAGCAGAAAGATTCTCGATTGGTTGGTCACCGAGACCCGCGACCAACGCTTCATCGACAATATCTTCGTGGATCTGTGCGAGCGGTTGGTGCAGGCCGGCGTACCGCTTGCGCGCGCGACACTGCACTTCCGGATCCATCACCCGCAATGGCTCGGCGCCCGCATCCTCTGGCGCAAGGGACTGTCGGAGGCGGACATTCGCATGTACGACTATGGCGTCGAAGACACGTCACAATACCTCAACAGCCCGCTTTACGCGATCAACAATGGCGCCAGCCAGGTTCGCAAGAACCTCGAGGTGGCGGCCGATGACGACGTGCCGAACGCGCTCTATGACGAGTTGCGCGCCGACGGCCTGACCGAATATATCGCTCTGCCGCTCGAACACACGCTCGGCAAGCGCCATGTCGTGACCTTCGCCAGCGACCGCAGGGGTGGTTTCGAGGCGGTCCATCTCGAAATCCTCACCGGCTTGCTGCCGGTCCTGGCGCTTGTCAGCGAAATCCGGCTAAAGAACCGGATGGCGCGAACGTTGCTGGAAACCTATGTCGGGCCGCATGCAAGCGAACAGATCCTTGCCGGCGCAACCACGCGAGGAAGCGGTGTGACCGTCAGCGCCGCAATCCTGATCTGCGACCTTCGCGACTTCACCAAGCTCTCCGACCTATGGCCGCGGGATGACGTGATCGAGCTTCTCAACGGCTATTTCGACGCGATGTCCGAGCCGATCGAGCGGCATGGCGGCGAGATCTTGAAATTCATGGGCGACGGCCTGCTGGCGATTTTCCCGCTCAGCAATGCCCAAGCCAGTGAGAACCTCCTGCAGGCCATTGGCGAAGCGGAGGCCGCGATCGCCACCCTGAACCAGGAAAACCTGGCAAAAGGACGCGAAGCGCTGGGCTACGGCATCGGCGTTCACGTCGGCGACGTGATGTACGGCAATATCGGCTCGCGCCGTCGGCTCGACTTCACGGTGATCGGGCCGGCCGTCAATATCGCGTCGCGGCTGGAAAGCCTGACCAAGCAGGCGAAGCGTCCGGTGCTGTTGTCACGCGCCTTCGTCGAACTGGCGGGACGCACGCGCGAAATGGAACATCTGGGCGCCTTTGCCTTGAAGGGGCTCGATGAGCCGATCGACGTCTTCGCATTTTCGTCCGGCACCGCTCAAGCGGCGGAATGATCGGGATGGAGGCTCGCGTCCCTGCATGAGGGACGGCAGCAGTCGTCTACTCCAGACGATCGCCCACTCGGCGCGAGACGGTCTCAGCCATGGTTTTCAGGTGATCCGCGGCGGAATGGCCTGAGATCGTCTTGCGCGGCTTGAGATCGTGGTCGCCGTCTTCAAGCCAAAGAATTTCTATTGCGTCGGAGAGCAGATATCCAGGAACCTCCTCGCGCGTGCCGAATTCATCGCGCGTGCCCTGACAGATCAACGTCGGCGTTTTCAGATCTTCGAGGTGTTTGGTGCGCAGCTGGTCTGGCTTTCCCGGTGGGTGGAAGGGATAGCCAAGACAAAGCAGGCCGATGATTTTCCCCTCTGCATAGAGGTCATCGGCAATCATGCTGGCGACGCGCCCGCCCATTGATTTGCCGCCGATCAGCAGCGCGCCTGTTGCGCCAAGGGTGGCCACCGCGGCCTTGAACTCCGGATTGAGCGTTTCGGCACGTGGTGGCGGCTTGCGGCCACCCGATCGGCGTGCCGCCATGTAGGCGAATTCGAACCGAGCGACCCGAAAACCTTCGGCGGCAAGCGCTTTGGCAGAGGCGGTCATCGATGCGGAATCCATCGGCGCGCCGGCGCCGTGCGCAAGCAGGATTGTCACGGCTGCGTTCTCTGGTCCATCAAACAGCATGGTCTTTTCCATCTCTTCACCTTCGCGCTCATCCGTCAGTGATAGCAGCCTCATGTCAAACCCGACGGCCACCATCGATCGCCGCAGTCAATCGCGCGGATCGCTCAGGGCAGGCTGCGCAAGACGCAAACGACCACGCGCGTCACCGGAAGAATTCAAATGCCGCTGGCAAGAAGCGGAAACAGAGAGCCGATCCGGCGAGGCAGGCGTCGCGCGGTCTTCGCCAACCGCTTGAGCGCATCCCCCTAGCCGAGCGGGCTTGGCGCGAATTGCGCCACCAGTTCATGCCTGTCGCCGGGATAGGTCAACCGAACATGGGTTACCGGCGCACGGCCACTCCAGGTGCGGCGCTCGATCACAAGACAAGCAGCACCGTTCGAAATAGCGAGCGCCTGTGCCGCGCCGCGACCTGCGCCAACAGCCCTGATGCGATGCTCGGCCGTGCTCCACGGCACCTTGCCCAGCAACCAGGAACCGGGCGCTGACGTTTCGAAGCGTTCCGTTTCGGCTTCAGGAACGGCTGCCAGGCTGATAAGCCGCTCCTCGAAACAGAAAGGCCGGCCGCCGGCGAAATGCCGGCACGTGACCTCGAGCAGTCTTGCAGACGACGGCAGATCGAGGCGACCCGCATCCCGACTCTCGGCCTTGCGGATATTGCGTTCATCGAGCTGGAAACTGTACTCCAACCCGAGGGATTGAACCTCCAACTTGACGTCATGGATTTCCATTACCGCCGATTGTACATGGGGAAAGGTGACGTAGCTCCCGGACTTGCGTCGACGTTCGATCAGTCCGCGCTTGACCAATTCGGTCAGCGCCTTGTTCACGGTCATGCGCGAGCAACTGTATTGTTCGGTCAATTCATGTTCGAACGGGATACGGTGGCCGGGCGGCCACGCGCCGGAGAGAATATGACCTTCGACCTCCCCGAGTATTCGTTGGTGCAACGAAAGCGACGGCGTTTGGTTGCCTGTTTCATCGGCTGGTTGATCGCTCGAAATGTTGGCACCCTCGGTGGTTTACTGTCACCAGCAAGCTTAAACATTTCCCAGCGCCGCGACAGCCCTCCCCTCGCCCTTTCCTGCTTTTCCACCAAAGCGTCGCTGTCGGCCGGCCTCGCGGAACCGACAGGCGCCGGTTGACGCATCGGCCATCAGCACTCCCAGTACTCGCATCGCCACGAGCGCCTGGCGGTGGCAGGCCGTTGGGGGCCGTCGGTAGCGTCATCGCGCCGACAAGCATGGCCCGGCAGCCGTTGATTGGAACAGACCCACCATAACTCATTGTAATGCTTTGATTTATTGCTGCGGTCGGCGCGATATGACCAACGAATACACCGGGTGGTGTCGCCGCGATCCGGCTTGCGTCTCAAGCGAAGGAGTTATGGCCAAAAAGCTTGCCAAGCGTTGACAGCTGTCAACCGTCGGCTCCTCGTGTGGTCATAATGTCAGCTCGGTGACCGTGCCTATGACGGCATCTGCTTTCCCGCGTATTCGCGGGAATACCATCATGGATCGCGGACTGCTTTCGAAAAGCAGTGAGGCCACATGATCACCGTTCATGCACGCGATCTCAGTGGCTGCGCCCGTATCAGTAAAACAGGTGCCACGGCGTCAGAAAGGCCCGGGCCCATTCCTGTTCGCGCTCACGCTCACGATCGTCCGCCGGCTCGCGCGGCGTCAACTCGATGCGTGGCTTTACCGATTGCACAACAGCCTTCGGAGCCGGGGGCTCAAGGTAGCCAAGCGTCATCCCGCCGAGATAGAACATGTTGCACCCCTTCTAGTCCGCCTGACATCATCGTCATCGCATCACGATCTTGCCACAATCCGTCTGCCTGTCAATAGTCGACTAAATCCATATTCTAATAGCGCGCATTGCCGGCGCGGTGGGCGATGTGCCCACCGCGGTGTTGGGGTCTCCTCTGGGGCAATAACACATGGTCCGATGACGCCCATGGCGGCGCTATTCTGGGCAGGTCGAATCGGTTCACAATGCCAACTTTCCGGTCGGCATCACCAGAGTTGTCCGCGGACAACCGATGACCTCTCCGGTGCGTTCACTGGTGCGTGGACCACTTATACAGGCGTCCGGCTATCCATTTGTACATTCACACCGAATCGGATCATAGTGCATCTGCGCATATTGCCCCGATAAGACAATTTTTGCGCAGTTTTTGGAGAACTCGATGTTGCAGCATAAAATCCATGGCCTCGATGTGCAGGAGCATTTACCAACGCTCCTGGCTGCCGACGCCTTGGAACTCGCGCATCAGCTCCAGCAGCATCAGAAGAAGATCTTCCCGCCGCAAATGCAAAAGACGTTGCGTCTTTTCAGCCCGGCCGAGGCCGCTGCTTTTATCGGAATCGGCGAAGGCTATCTGCGCCAGATCGCCTCAGAGGGCCATGGCCCCGAGCCGTTGTCAAACGGGCGGCGCATGTATGCGGTCTCCGATATCGAGCGCATTCGTCGTGTTCTGGACGAGGGTGGAAAATCGGGAAAATACGTACCGCATCGTCGCGGTGACGAGAGACTGCAGGTCATCTCGGTCATGAACTTCAAGGGCGGGTCGGCCAAAACAACGACCTCGGCGCATCTTGCGCAATATCTGGCGCTTCGGGGCTATCGGACGCTTGCGATCGATCTCGATCCGCAGGCCTCGCTTTCGGCGCTCTTCGGCCACCAGCCGGAGCTGGACGTCGGTGAATCCGAAACGCTGTACGGCGCCATTCGCTACGAGAACCCGCGGCCAATCGCTGAGATCGTCCGCTCGACCCACATGCCCAACCTTCATCTGGTCCCCGGCAACCTTGAACTGATGGAGTTCGAGCACGAGACGCCGAAGGCGATGACCAGCGGCTCGGCCGAAACCATGTTTTTCGCGCGGATCGGCGATGTGCTTGCCGATATCGAGAGTTTTTACGACATCGTCATTATCGATTGCCCGCCGCAGCTCGGTTTTCTCACCATGTCGGCGCTGTGCGCCGCTACATCGGTGCTGATTACCGTGCATCCGCAGATGCTCGACGTCATGTCCATGTCCCAGTTTCTCTCGATGACCAGCGAGTTGATGCGCGTCGTCGAAGATGCCGGCGGCCGAACAAGCTACGACTGGATGCGCTATCTCGTGACCCGGTTCGAGCCGAACGACGGTCCGCAGAGCCAGATGACCGGCTTCATGCGATCGATCTTCGGCAATAGAATGCTGCACAACGCCATGGTCAAATCGACAGCCGTTTCCGACGCGGGCGTAACAAAACAGACGCTCTATGAAGTCGAACGATCGCAATTTGTCCGCGGCACCTACGACCGCGCAATGGATTCCCTGACCCTCGTCAATGGCGAGATCGAGGAACTCCTGCGCAAAGTGTGGGGAAGGAAGTAAGCCGTGGCCCGCAAGAACCTCATCGGTGTTTCAGACAACCACGTCGCAGACGGCGAAGATGACCGCCCGCTCGCCGGCCGGCCAATCGTCGGCCTCACTCCCGGACAGCGGGCATTGAGTCCGATCGGCGGCATTACGCGCTCGCTTTCGAATATTACCCAGAAAGTGGAACGCGCTCAGGAGCTGGAACGCCAGCTCGCCGAAGGTCTGGCAATTATCGAACTCGATCCGGCACTCGTCGACGCTTCCTTCATCGCTGATCGTCTAGGCGTTGCAGCCGAAGCCGAGCAGTCGCTTCTGCAGCAAATCCGGGATCACGGACAACAGGTTCCCATCCTGGTTCGCCCGCATCCGCGCGAGGACGGGCGCTACCAGGTGGCCTATGGTCATCGTCGCCTGACCGCCGTGCGAGAACTCGGCAGCAAAGTCAGGGCTGTCGTTCGCGATCTCAGCGACGAACAGCTGGTGATCTCGCAAGGCCAGGAAAACAACGCGCGCACCGACCTATCCTTTATCGAGCGCGCGTTGTTTGCTGCTCGCCTTGAGGACCGAAATTTTTCGCGGGATGTCATCATGTCATCTCTGGGCGTCGACAAGGCCGCCCTGTCGAAGATGATCGCCATCGTGCGCCGGATTCCGGTCGACCTCATCGAGATAATCGGTGCCGCGCCATCCATTGGGCGGAGGCGATGGACGGAACTCGCCGATCTCTTGGTCAACGATGACAAGGTCACCGAAGCCCATGGTTATGCCCGCCGTACCGATTTCCTGGCCCGCGAGAGCGACCAGCGTTTCGAGACCCTGTTTGCATTCCTGAGCAACGTGAAGGTCCGCAGCCAGGCAGTGGCATGGGTGGCGCCGGATGATACCCGCCCCGTGCGCATCCGGGAGACAAACAGCGAGACGACGCTTTCCTTCAACAAGAAGGCCGCGCCGGGTTTTGCAGATTTCGTGAGGCAGAGGCTCAAATCTCTGTACCTCGAATATCAAGAGGAAACAGGAGACTAACAGAGCAAAAGAAAAAGGCTTCCGAACGACTAGCGCAACGGAAACCCTTCTCTCGTGTAGCAACTAGAGAATCCCATTTCCGCGAATCACTGTCAAGCGTTTTTAACGTCGTTTCGGCGAACGAACTTCTTTTGCCTTTGAAAAGGTGAAGAGAGATGGAGCGTGGAAATGTGACGACGCCCTTTGGGCGGCGCGCGATGACGCTTGGCATGTTCACAAGCCAAGTCGTCGCGAGCGAAATCGATTCGCATCAGTCGATCGATAAATGGAAACTGTTTCGTACCGTCTGCGAAGCCAAGGCAACCGTCGGCGTATCCGACCGTGCGTTGGCCGTGCTCAATGCATTGCTCAGCTTCTATCCGAAGGTCGAGCTGACCTGCGGTAAAGGCCTGGTGGTTTTCCCATCGAACAACCAACTGGCTCTGCGCACGCACGGCATGGCCGGTACGACCTTGCGCCGTCATTTGGCGGCCTTGGTGGACGCCGGCCTTATTCTCCGCAAGGACAGTCCCAATGGCAAACGCTACGCCCGTCGAGACACAAAGGGGTCGATCGGCGACGCCTTTGGATTCGATCTCTCTCCGCTGCTCGCACGCGCCCGTGAGCTGCAGACAGCAGCAGCCGAGGTCGCACTTGCCCGCCAGGAGACACAGCTCGCCCGTGAGCGTCTCAGCCTTTGCCGTCGCGACCTCTCCAAGCTCATCGAAGTCCTGCGCGAAACTGATCCGGCGTCCGACTGGAACGGGCTGCAACAGCGTTACCTGCTCGCCGTCGATAATCTATCGAGGAAGCCTGCGCTTGCTGAAATCGAACATACGCTCGGCCAACTCGGCATCTTGCGTGCGGAAGTGCTCAACCAATTGGAACAACTAATAAATTTACGAAAACTGGCCACCAATGGTAGCCAAAATGGCTGCCACATACAGAGTTCACAACCAGACTCTTCTACTGAATCTGAACAGGGCTTGGGAAATGAAACGCAGGCAGGTTTGAGATCGAACAGCGGAGCAAGCGTTCTCGTCGAGGAACCGCCGGTTGAAACCGTCACGACTAACTTTGCCGGTAGACCGGACCCGTTGCCGACCGAGCCGCGTCAATCCACACAGGCTTTCCCGCTATCGACGGTGCTGAAGGCGTGCCCTGACATCATCGATTATGGCCCTGGCGGCGAGATCCGTTCCTGGCGCGACCTGATGACGGCAGCCGTGGTCGTCCGCTCCATGCTGAATGTCAGCCAAGGCGCACATGACGAGGCTTGCCGGGTGCTCGGCCCGGAAACGGCGGCCGCGGTGCTTGCATGTATTCTGCAGCGCTCGGCGCACATCACGTCAGCTGGCGGCTATTTACGCGACCTAACCCGCAGGTCTCTTCGGAAAGAATTTGCCGTTGGTCCCATGATTATGGCGTTGCTTCGATCTCATCCCGGCAACGTATCGCTAGCCAACTGACATCAAAGCATGGTTTGGTTTTGGATCAGGTTGACAGCTGTCAACCGATGTTTACCCGCGCGCCGAGTTTAACACGCCAAAGGCATTTATCTGTCTGCCACTGCCATACCTGGCCATCAGACGTCAATCGTTCAGATGAGAGGTGAGGTTCTCACCGGTACGATGAACCAAGTGTGCATTACGTATCGACAGCCTATGTCGAGCAGATGCAGATAGGGAACCTGGCCCTCCGAAAGATCATAATGCCCTTGGTCGTCGGAAGAAGCGAGTTGCCTCGCCTGAACCTCGCAACGTCACAGTTGGCAGTTCGGGAGCAATTACCAGCGTGGGTCCGCTGAAATCGTCAAACAGGTCAGAGAGCGGTTGTGAGGCGCATCAAATTGCCTTGCGTTTGGGCAAGGCCTGCGCGTAACTTCTCTCTGCGCGAGATTTTAGCGCAGGCATGCGTCAAACTCGGGGACGATTATGTATTTCAACAGGATGATATTTAGATCTTCGTTCGTCTCGCTGGTGATTTCTCTGGCGGTCGTCGCCTCACCGGTGGCAGTTCCCGGGAAAGCAAACGCTCAAACCAGTATCAACATCAACATCGGGGTCGGCACGAGCCTCAACAGCGGTCGTGGCATTACGTGTAGTCAGGGAGAACGGCTGCTCCGCAATCGAGGCTTCCGTGATATTCGTCGGGTCGACTGCCGTGGCAGGTTTTTCGTCTATCGCGCATGGCGTGGCAACACCCGCTTCGAAATCGGAGTTCGTCAAGTCGATGGTAGGATTGTTGACATGCGGCGCATCGACCGCCGGAGGTAGAGACGGGCTTTACACCGTCCGCGAGTGACCGCGACCCATGAGGCTCGATCCGGAGCCATGGCCATTCGACATCGCGGCAACCGTCCAGCATCGCTGAGTAGCTCGGGGTGTATCAATCTCAGCTCTCGCTGACGTAACGGGCAAATCTTCTGCATCCGGTTTCTCTGTTATAACCCGGCTTATTGGGGCTACCCTATGGGAAATTCTGGCCGGCGGGACGGAAGTGTACCTACCGGCAAAGTGGGATGCGTGCGAAGAGAGGGCGTTGCGCCCCAGTTCCCGGGAGGGGACAACTGGGCGAGTTGGGATGGGAGACTTTTCTGTATTCCACTGAGTCCGCATCCATTCAAGAAAGCAATTCGGCGCTGGAGGACGGACCGGATAGGGCCTTGTCCGGTAAGCGGGACGGTGCTCGAAAGGAAGCTAAATCAGCGATAACTTCCCTCACCCGAAACCCAGGCCCGCTTATGGTCATCGACGCAAGACAAGTGGACCTTTGGTACAAGGTGAGCTGCATATCAGTCGGTTGAGACCGGAAGTTGCGCGTCCGCACGGACTGTCAGACTTTCTGCGTCCGGAGCGTGCCCGGAGATCTGCGCGCAGGCAAAAGCGCTGCGCCATCCTCCCACATGCGAGAGTGCGAAACGATGCTGTGGATCTCCACTGGCAGACAGGCTGTGCCTGCCGCGGTCATACGGCGTGTTGACAGCTGTCAACACTGCTGGCCGTATCCGTCTGGATTTCGACCCCCCGGAACCAGGCTTGGTTTTCCTGCGAATGCCCAGATTTGTAGAAGCGACCAGCGTTCGGTTTGGCTGCGACAATGGAACTATGTGCGCCATTGGATGAGCCTGGCTGGCGGTCAGGTCTGGGTGGCAGTGCGCGAGCAGTGGATCATTCTTCGATGCAGAGAATGTGAAGCGGGCAAGACCGCAAGACGGTGGCATCACATTGAACGGAATGTAGGGGGCTTCGGTTGTTTCTGTGGGCAGGCAGTTTGTCTGTGTCTGACGGAGATTCGCGCCGCTGTCGCCGCCCGTGGCTTCGGCCAAGGCCATTGGTAGCTCTGCCTTTAGACACATGCACAGGGTCCCATCCTCACTAAGATTTCCCGACGCGGGTAGGGTGGCCGGAGTTGCGGTAGCCTGTCATCTCAGCGTCGGAGGAGGTGCGCCATGTTCGAGATGTTTGAGGCTACAATGGATGCCGTTGACAGCTGTCAACTCGTTGCGGAATAGCAGGGCGTCTGCGAAATGATGCTGTTCGGGACGCCGTATTTGCGATGAGCTGTGGAGCGGTGGTGGGCAACCCACCACCTGGCAATGGCCAAGGCGCTTTTGCTGTCCGGCACAGCAGCACACCTTTGGACGAATGTCAGCGGTGGTGATGGCGTGGGCGGCGCCTGTGGCTGTAGCTGTGGCTGTGGCCGAGTGGAATTGCGCAACCCTTGGCAACGGGGTTGCCAAGGGGCTCTGATATCGGGGGCATCCCTCGGATGGTCGGAGTGCGCCAGAATTGGCGTGATCATGCAACTCCGGTCTCGCCGGCAAGTTGACAGCTGTCAACACGAAGCCCTCACTCACCTGTTGCCCTTGCCGGCAGGCTAGACAAATCTGCGATCTCCGATTTTGTCTGCTCCCAATTCCGCCCGCTTTGCGCGGAGCGTCAGCCTATCGCTGCCAGATAGCCCCTTGCTGCCTCTTTCAGAGCTGTTATCGGAATAGAAAGGATGCGGTGTTATCCTGGCGATGTTCGGTTATCTCGCGTTGCGAATGGCTGACAAGAGCGTACAATCGCACTGTCAAATCCGTTCGATTCGTGTCCGGTTTGCGCTCAACTGCAACGCCACGGCGCCCAATCTGGCCTGCGTGGCTGACTGATGCAGAAACCCGACGACAATCACTGTAATAATCGGTAAAACCACGCATCTTGTGTGTCGGAAGAAAACGCGCGCTTTTCTTCCGTTTGTCGAAAATAACGTGTGATTGTAATGCGATACGATATCCCAAACGCAGTCTTGCAAGCGCTGTTTTCTGCGTCGATCGAACCTGAAGATCGACTCGCACGGCTGGATGAGCGTGCCGGTCGCCACCCGGTCGCCGAAGGATTCCGGGAGCGCGGTCAGTTCTTCGATGCAGCGAGTGCCCTCTGGGTTGCCGGCGAGCTCGTTCACGTCGAGGACCTCGTGCTGCATGATGCGCATATGGATGCCCGCGCACCAACGCACGAGTTGACGATTGCGCACGCGATCTTACGGACGCGCCGCCGGATCTGGCTGTCTGACCCGGAATGGGCACTGTCGAGTGGCGGTCTCGGTGTTCTTCGAGGCGAGCAGGTTGTTGCCGGGACTGCGTTGCTTGATGCGGACCGGGGCCGTTCGACCGGAGCGGCGGAGGAAGAGGACGCCGCCATTGACGACGATGCGGGTGACAACCCGCTATCCCTCGAATTTGCTGAGATCGACGCGGCGATCGAGCGGTCGCAACGCCTGCTTGATGAACAGCCGGGCGAACTCGGCGACAGTGGGTTGGGCGGAACGGAGCGCCCATCCGCCCCGGAGCCCAAGGGGCAGCTGGGGCTGCTTTTCGATGACGAGTGGGATGAGGGTGCGCGGCTCGAGGCATGGCGGTCGTTGATCCCCGCGGCGGATCGTCTGCCGGCCTGCCTTGGCGCCGCGATGCTCTTTGATGCCTGGGAGCAGATCGAGCCGCTTCGCAGGCAGCATTGGTTGGGAGGGTTGCTCGTCGGTGCTTATCTGCGCGCCCGCGGCAAGGTGACGTCGCATTTGCTCTGCTTCAATACCGGCCTGAAGACAATCCGCCACGAGCGACGCCGATCGAAAGAGCAGGGGGTCAGGCTGAGGGCTTTTCTCGACGCTCTGGTTCTCACGGGAGACCTTGGCCTCAAGGAACTGGATCGGCTGTTCCTTGCCAAGACCCAGATGGAAATGCGCGTGCGCCATCGCCGTTCAAACAGCAGCCTGCCCAGCCTGATCGAGTTGCTGCTGTCGCGGCCGATCGTTTCCGCGGGACTGGTCGCGCGGCATGTGGGCGTCACCCAGAGGGGTGCTCTCAACCTGGTTCGCGAACTCGGTGCCAAGGAGATGACGGGCAGAGGGCGTTATCGCGGGTGGGGCATACTGTAGCCGGCCGCAGCGCCGGCAACCGTTGCCGCTGATGATATTGGGTCTCGCCAAATTTTGCAGGCGGCGGTTCTCGCTCGCTGAGACGGCGTTTCAACCGTAAGCCATAGGTCGACGATGGCAGCCGTCGACCCGGATCGCGCCGGCGCGATCTGCCGGTCGGTTTCTACTCGCTTGACCGCAATAATTCCGTTCGGCCTCCGGCTGTCGGCAACTAACCGAGCAGGTTACGGATCGTCCGCATAAAGGCACGAGCACCCACGGCGATCAGAGCATCGGGAAAATCGTAGTCGGGATTGTGCAGGCGAGGGTGGTTTTCGCCTGCCCCCAGAAAGAACATGGCCGAGGGGGCGACACGCCCAAACAGGCCGAAATCCTCCGATGCCTTCATCGGCAGCGTCGTCGCGCCGCTGTCATGGCCGATCTCTTCCTCGGCAAGGGCTCGGCGCAGTTCGTCGACGGCCTCCGGCGCATTGCTGCATTGGTGGAAGATGTCCTCGTAGCTGATCGACGAAGCGAGCCCGCCGGCCGCCGCATGTTTATGAACCAGAGCTTCGGCGCTCCCGACGAGGTTGATCATTCGCGCGTCTGTCAGCGTGCGCAATGTTGCCCAGATCTCGGCACGGCCGGGGCTGATGCCGAAGGCGGGCTCGCCAAGGCGCGCATGGGTCACGGTTACCAGTGTGAAATCGGCGTCGAGGCGGCCTCCGGCACCAAGGCCGGTCAGTTCGCCCAGAAGGTTAGCCATGGCAAAGGTCGGGGGGATGCCATCCTCCGGGCAGGAGGCATGCGACGTCTTGCCGGAAAGCACGATCTTCATGCCGCGCGATGCGCAATTGACCGGACCGTCCGCCAGGGCGACGTGCCCCAGCGGCAGGCCGGGAAAGTTATGCAGCGAAAACACGAAGTCCGGCTTCAGCGCTTCGAATTTCGGGTCGGCCAACACGGCGGCGGCCCCAGCCCCATTCTCTTCGGCCGGTTGGAAAAGCAGGATGGCCCGCCCGCGTGCCGGTCTTTTCTGGGAGAGGCCTTTGGCTAGAGCCATCAGGATTGCCGCGTGACCGTCATGCCCGCACAGATGTCCCTTGCCGGCGATTTCGGATCGATAGGGCAGGGGCGAAAGTTCTTCGATCGGCAGAGCATCGAGTTCGGCGCGGATCATGACAGTCGGGCCATCGGCCAATCCTTGATAGACGGCCGCTACCCCATGTCCGCCGAGGTTGGTGACGATCGCGTCCGGTTCGCTTGACCGCAGCGCTTGGGTCACCGTCCTGGCTGTCTCGGCCTCTTGGCCGGATAACTCCGGCCTGCGGTGAAGTTCGCGCCGAAACGCGGTGATCTCGTCCAGTTCGCCACCATTCAAAAACATGCCCAACATCCCAAGCTAGAAAATCTGGCCGCGCCGCAGAGCGCCGCAGAGCGAGCCTTAGTAATGGCCGCGAATGTGAAGTGACGTTTCAGCTCTGTCCACCCGTGAAAGTGCAAAAGGCGGGAGGCGGCCTGCTATACGGAGGACTGGATCCGCGACGAACTGGCCACGGGCCCGCTCAAACCCCCGCCGCTCGAGGAGGGGCGGAGCGCTGGGGCGATGAATCTCGTCTCACAAGATCCTGATGGTGCCGGACCGAGCGCCCACCGGTTGGGGGAGATCGTCCCGCACGAGGCGCAAGGCATCGCTCAAGCCGTCGGCCCGATGTCGAACACTTATCTGCGGGCGCCGCCAACGAGCGAGATCGAGCGTGCGGCGGCGGTCACCAACGGGGCAAACCGTTCTTCGGTTTCTTCTGGCGTATAGCGGCTGCGGGATACCGCGATGTTGATCGCGCCGTAGGGCGTGCCGTTGGCATCCAGCACCGGGGCCGCGATCGACAGGTCGCCGTGGAAGTATTCCTCGAAGGCCGTGGCGTAGCCCTGGGTTGCGGATTGTTTCAGCTTTGCCTTCAGCGCGTCGATGTCCCATGTGGTGTGGGGCGTAAACGGGTAGAGATCCGATCTTTCGAGGATGGCATGCGCGGTGTCTTCCGGCATGCCCGACAGGATAGCGATGCCGGGGGCTGTGCAATAGGCCGGCAACCGCGTGCCGGTGATGACGTCGTTGTTGAGGACATGGCGGCTCATGAAGCGCGACACGAAGACGATGTCGGTATCGTCGAGCACGGTGAGGTTGACGGTCTCTTCGGTCGCTTTGCTCAGGTGCAGCAGATAGGGCATGCCGCGTTCGACGAAGCCGCTGGCGCGGGTGTAGTGATAGCCGAAATCGAGCGCCTTCACCGTCAGCTCAAAGCGCTTGGTGTCGGCGTTCTTGCCGAGATAACCGAGCTTGGCAAGCGTGTGGGTGAAGCGCTGGGCGGCGCTCATGTCGAGCCCGGTTTCCTCGGCGATCTGCGACAGGCTGAGGTTCGGCCGGCGGCCGTCAAAGGCTCTCAGAACCCTGAAGGCTTTCTCCACCGACTGCACCAGCAACGGATCGCGGTCTTCTCCCGACGTTTCGTTCTCGTCTGTCGCAGCCTTGTTCGCCTTGCGCGCCATATATCCCCGGCCCCTGCGGTTTCCCGCATATCGATAACAGAATCGCCAAGCCTAGGAAAAGGTGCTTGACAGCTAAAATAAACATAATCACACTATGACATAACAATTATCGCATTGCAATAGTTGTTTCATTACAACGGAGAAAATCATGGACCGCTTCATCCTGACTGAACGGCGTGGCGAGGTCGGCATCATCACGCTGAACCGCCCCGAAATCCTCAATGCCTGGCACAGCCCGATGCGCCAACAGCTGGTTGCTGCCTTCAAGGCCTTCGAAGAAGATGAGGCGATCCGCGCCATTATCCTCACCGGTGCCGGCGATCGAGCGTTCAGTGCTGGCCAGGACCTGAACGAGACCCGCACCTTCGACGGCGCCCGCGGCCAGGAGTGGGTGGGCGAATGGGAGCGGCTCTATGACGCCATGCGCTCGCTGTCGAAGCCGCTGATCGCGGCACTCAACGGCGTTGCCGCCGGCTCGGCGTTCCAGGTGGCGCTTCTCTGCGATTTCCGCATCGCGCATCCGGGTGTGCGCATGGGCCAGCCGGAAATCAATTCCGGCATCGCCAGCACCACCGGCCCCTGGATGATGCGCGAGATGATCGGCCTGTCCCGCACCATCGACCTGACGCTCAGCGGCCGGCTGATGCAATCGGAAGAATGCCAGGCCATCGGCATCATCAACCGCATCGTGCCGCAGGAACGCGTCATGGAAGAAGCCCTGTCGCTGGCGCATGAACTCGCCGCCAAGCCGCCGGTCGCCATGCGCCTTGACAAACAGCGCTTCAGGGAGATGACAGAGGCTGGTTTCCGCGACTGCCTCGAAGCCGGCGCTCGCATCCAGCGCGAAGCTTACGCCTCCGGCGAGCCCGCACGGATGATGGAACAGTTTCTCGCACGGCGTGCGGCAAGCAAGGCCTGACAAAGGCTAGGCCGCTTATGGGAGGCGGCGCGCAATCCAAAACAAGAGGGTAGAACAATGACCAACGACAAACGCATACTGATTGATCGCCGCAGCCTGTTGAAAATCGGCGGAGGCCTGGGCGTTGCCCTGGCCGCGCCTGCCATCTTCACGCGGTCCGCATTTGCCGCCGAAGCGCTGACCGTCGCCGATCCGGGCGGCCCCTACAGCCCCGGATACCGCAAGGCATTCTACGATCCCTTCGAACAGGCGACCGGCATCAAGGTCATCAACGTTGCCCGCGACGCCGAACCGACCGCGCAGTTCCGCGCGATGGTCGAGACGCAATCCTATAGCTGGGACGTCTGCACGCTGACACTTTCCGCTCGTGACATTCTGGAGAAACGCGATCTACTGGAGCCGATCAACCTGCCGGCGGCCGACGTGCCCGGGCTGATGCCCGATGCGCTCACCGAACTGTGGCTTGGCGTCGATGTCTATTCCACCATCATGGCCTATCGCACGGATCGCTTCGACGCCGCCAATGGCCCGAGCTCCTGGGCCGATTTCTGGAACGTCGAGAAATTCCCGGGCCGCCGCGCCCTGCGCAAGAACCCGATCGATACGCTGGAACAGGCCTTGCTTGCCGATGGCGTGCCGCTTGCCGAACTCTATCCGCTCGACATCGAGCGCGCCTATGCCAGCCTCGAGAAGATCAAGCCGCATGTCGATGTCTGGTGGACCGGTGGGGCACAATCGAGCCAGCTGATCCAGAGCGGCGAAGTCGACCTGATCGCGCTCTGGAACGCCCGGGCCCAAGCGGTTATCGACGGCGGTGCGCCGGTCAAGATCGGCTGGAACCAGGGTCTTTATTCGATCGAGGGATGGGGCATTCCCAAGGGCTCGCCGCGCGCCGATATCGCCCGACAGTTCGTCAAGTTCTGTGCCGACCCGAAGCAGCAGGCGCTGTTCACCGAGTTTCTCGCCTATGGCCCGACCAACCTCAAGGCCTATGAGTATATCCCGGTGGAGCGGGCCGCTGCCCTTCCGACCTCCGAGGCCAATCTGAAGGTCATGACCATTGCGCGCGAAGACTGGTGGAGTGCCAACCGCTCCGAAATGACCGAGCGCTTCAACGCCTGGATCCTGGGTTAAGGGGAAATTAGATGCTCGCGAAGCCCGAACAAGCCACTCGCCCGAAACTTCTCGTCGACGGATTGGCCAAGAGCTACGGCGCCACCGTTGCTCTGAAACCAACGCACGTCGCGGTCCAGACCGGCGAGTTCCTGACGCTTCTCGGGCCTTCGGGCTCCGGCAAGACCACATTGCTGCAGATGATCAGCGGGCTGGTCCTGCCGACGGAGGGCCGCCTGTTCATCGACGGCAGCAACGAGACGGACACGCCGGTGCACAAGCGCGACATCGGCCTGGTGTTCCAACACTACGCCCTGTTTCCACATCTGACGGTCGCCGAGAACATCGGCTTTCCCTTGAAGATGCGCGGCAAGAGCCGCGCCGAGGTCGACAAGCAGGTCAAGGGCGCGCTCGACATGGTGCAGCTCGGCCATCTGGCCGGGCGGTTCCCGCGCGAGCTTTCGGGCGGGCAGCAGCAGCGCGTCGCGCTCGCGCGCTGCTTCGTCTACCAGCCGTCGATCATCCTGATGGACGAGCCGCTGGGCGCCCTCGACAAGAAGCTGCGCGAGCACATGCAGTTCGAGATCAAGCGGCTGCACCGGCAGACCGGCGCCACGATCATCTATGTCACACACGATCAGGAGGAGGCGCTGGCGCTCTCCGATCGCATCTGCCTGATGAACCACGCCATGGTCGAGCAGATCGGCCCGCCGCAGGAAATCTACGCCCGGCCGCGCACCGCCTTTGCCGCCGATTTCATCGGCATCTCCAACATCTTCCGGGGTCGCGTCGAGCTTGGCTCGGGCGGCGTTGCCCACCTTTCGACCGCAAGCGGCCGCTTCCGGATCGATGGCACCGGGCTTTCCAATAATGCCGAGATGGCGCTGGTGGTGCGGCCGGAGCATCTCGAGCTCGGCTCGACCGGTGCAAACGAGATCAGCGGCCGCGTGGCTGAGGTCGTCTATGCCGGCTCGGAAACCCGGCTGCTCGTCGACATCTCGGCCGAACAGCTCGTTACGGTTCGTGTCCTTCCCGGCAAGGCGTTGCCTGGTATCGGCGACAAAATCACGCTGAGCTGGACGCCCGATGCGGCCGTGTTGGTGACGCCATGACCGCGGTGGCCGTTTCCACTCCGCGCTCTGAGCGCTCTAGCCGCTTCCGCTTTGGGCCGCTTTGGCTCGCAGCGCCCGGCCTTGCCTTCCTTCTGATCTTCTTCCTCGTTCCCGTCGCTCGCCTGATGGGCCTCAGCCTTGAGGATGCCGACACCGGTGCGATGACCGCGAGCCACTATGCGCGGATCTTCGAGACTGACGTCTACTTCCGCGTCCTCCTGATCACGTTCCGTATCGCCGGGCTGACGACGCTCTTCTCTTTATTGCTCGGCTATCCGTTGGCCTACTGGCTGTCGCGCCTGCCGGACCGCACGCGAGGCACGATGATCCTGCTCGTCATGGTGCCGTTCTGGACCAGCTACTTGGTCAAGAGTTTTGCCTGGGTCATCGTGCTTGGTCGCACCGGCGTCATCAACCAGATCGGCCTTGGATCGGGTCTGCTCAGCCAGCCGCTCGAGCTGTTGCACAACGAACTCGGCGTGATGATCGGTATGGTCCATGCGATGGTGCCGCTCGCCATCCTCACCATGCTGCCTGTCATGACCGGCATCGATCGCCGGCTGACGCAAGCGTCGGGAACGCTGGGCGCGACGCCGGCAAAGGGCTTCTGGCTCGTCTATTTCCCGCTGTCGCTTCCAGGCGCTGCGGCCGCCGGTCTGCTCACCTTCATCTCCTCGCTCGGCTTCTTCATCGTTCCGGCCCTGCTCGGCGGCCGTCAGCAGACGATGCTGGCGCAACTGATCATCGTCCAGGTCCAGGAGATCCTGAACTGGGCGTTCGCCGGCGCTCTTGCCGCCATGATGCTGGTGGCGGCGCTGTTGACGTGCTGGCTCTACGACCGGATCTTCGGTCTTTCCAGCCTTTCGGGCGAACCGTCCGACGGCAAGGCCGGCAAGACCGGTTTCCTGCGAGCCCTCGGTCTGGCGACCCTCGACCGGGTGGCAAGCGTCAGCAGCGCCATTGCGTCCGGCAGCCACCGGCTGCTGGGAGCTGCGGTTTCGAGCCGCATGCTCGGCATCTACAGCCTGTTGATGTTCGCCTTCCTGATGCTGCCGACGCTCGTCGTCCTGCCGATTGCCTTTACCAGCTCGCAGTTCCTCGAATTTCCGCCGCCGGGCTATGGCCTGGAATGGTTCAGGACCTACTTCACCTCCGACCTTTGGGTTGCGGCCACCATCCGCTCGTTCGGCGTCGCCTTCGCGACGGCCATCGTTGCAACGGTGATCGGCGGCTTTGCAGCACTGGCGCTTGCCCGCTCGCGCTCGCGCTGGCGGGGCATCATCTTCGCCTTCTTCCTGGCGCCGATGATCGTGCCGCGCATCGTCATCGCGGTCGGCCTGTTCTATCTCTTTGCCCAGATGGGGCTTGTTGCCACCGACGTCGGCCTGGTAATCGGCCACACGGTGCTGGCGCTGCCTTTCGCCTTCGTTGCGATTGCCGCCGTGCTGAAAAGCTATGATTGGCGGCTCGACCAGGCGGCGGCCACGCTCGGGGCAAACCGGGTCCAGGCGCTGCGGTTCGTGACCGTGCCGCTGATCAAGAGCGGCCTGACGGCGGCGTTCCTGTTTGCCTTCATCACGTCGTTCGACGAGCTGACCGTGGCGATCTTCGTCAGCGGCGGCGTTAAGACGACCCTGCCGAAGCAGATGTGGGATGACATGATCCTGCAGCTCAACCCGACGCTCGCGGCGGTTTCAGTCGTCGTCTTCATCGTCGTGACGACACTTCTCCTGGCGGCGGAAAAACTCCGCCGCTCCACCTGACACCACATCCGAGATCCTCCCATGACCGTATCTCTCGAAGGCTTCCTCGGAAGCTTCACGACCAAGGCTGCCCGCAAACCGGAACAGGTGTTCGCCCGTTTCAACGGCGAGCCGATCACTTTTGCCGCCCTCGACGCGATGTCGGCAGCCCTTGCCGCCGATTTGCGCAAACGCGGCCTGAAATCCGGTGACCGCGCCGCCGTGATGATGCGCAATTCGCGCCTGTCGTTTGCCGTGCTCTTCGGCCTTGCCAAGGCCGGCGTCGTCTGGGTGCCGGTCAATGCGCAGCTGCGCGGCGAGGGCCTGCGCTACATCCTGGAACATTGCGAGCCGGGCGTGGTCATCTGCGACGCGGAGCTTGCCGAAACGATAGCCGACAGCGGTGCCGCTCTGCCGGTGGCCGGGCTCATTCTCGCGGGCGAACAGGCAGGCGCGGCGTCGCTCGAGACGATCCTGGCTTCCGGTGCCGCCTTCGGCGATGAGTCGCCTGCCGCCGACGATCTGTTTGCGATCATGTATACCTCCGGCACCACCGGCCGGCCGAAGGGCGTGCTGGTCACGCACGGCATGATCCGGCTCGCCGGCGAGGCGGTGCGCACGCTGTCGGTGGCGGGTTCGGGCGATGTCTTCTTCGTCTGGGAGCCGCTCTATCATATCGGTGGCGCGCAGTTGATCGTGCTCCCGATCATCGAGGACCTGTCGCTTGCTATGGTCGACAAGTTCAGCGCCAGCCGCTTCTGGGATCAGGTACGCACTTATGGCGCCACCCATATCCACTATCTCGGAGGCATTCTGCAGATCCTGCTGAAGCAGCCGGAAAGCGAAGATGACCGCAAGCATCCGGTGCGCGTCGCCTGGGGCGGCGGTTGCCCGAAGGAGGTGTGGCCGCTGTTCAAGGAGCGCTTCGGCGTCGAGATGCGCGAGTGCTATGGCATGACCGAAGCTTCCAGCATCACCACCTGCAACGCTACCGGTGTTGTCGGCGCCGTTGGGCAGCCTATGCCCTGGTTCTCGGTCGATATCCTCGACGAGAAGGGCGCGCCGGTGCCGGCAGGCGCCAAGGGTGAGATCGTCGTGAGGACCTCGCTGGAAGGCGCGCTGTTCAAGGGTTATCTGCGCAATCAGGAAGCGACGGAAAAGGCGCTGCGCAACGGAGCCCTTCACACCGGCGATTCCGGCTCTTTCGATGCCGACGGCAATCTCTGGTTCCATGGGCGGCTGACCGACAGCGTCCGCTGCAAGGGCGAGAATGTTTCCGCTTGGGAGGTCGAGCATGTGGCGGCCGCCTACCCGGCAGTCGAGGATTGCGCCATGATCGGCGTTGCCGCCGATGTCGGCGAACAGGACATCAAGCTGTTCGTCAAGCCGAAGCCCGGCAGCGCGATCGATCCGATCGACCTGTCGGGATGGCTCGCCCATCGGCTCGCGCCCTACCAGAACCCGCGCTACATCGCCGTCGTCGACGAGTTCGAGCGCACGCCGAGCCAGCGCATCATGAAACACCGGCTGCCCGCGGCGCTTGATGATTGCTGGGATCGTCTGGCACGGCAGTAGGACCGAGGTATCTCGGGTGATCACGGCGAATGAAGAGAGGCGACGAGATGGAACAGTCTGGCGGAATCGTGCTGGTCGGCTGCGGCAACATGGGCTTCGCGCTGCTCGAAGGCTGGCTTGATCGGGCCGGTATTCCTGCGGCCGACATTCATGTGGTCGAGCCTGCGGAACCTCTTCGTCACCGCGCCGCCGCGCGTGGCGCAACGGTCTACGCCGATGCGTCCGACCTGCCGGAGGCGCTGCAACCTCAAGCGGTCATTGTCGCCGTCAAGCCGCAGATCGTCGGCTCGATGCTGAGCGCATACCGTCGGTTCAGGGAGACGGCGGTGTTCGTCAGCATCGCCGCCGGCGTGCCGCTCTCGACCTTCGAGGCAACGCTTGGCGAATCCGCGATCGTGCGCGCCATGCCCAACATGCCGGCCTCGATCGGCATGGGGGTGATTGCAGCCTTCGGCAATGCCCATATCGACGAGGTTCAGACGGGTCAGGTTACGGATCTTCTGGCGGCGGTCGGCAGCGTTCACTGGCTGTCGGAGGAAAGGCTTGTCGATGCGGCAACGGCGATATCCGGTTCGGGGCCGGCCTATCTCTTCCACTTCATCGAGTGCCTGACCGACGCGGGTATTGCCGTCGGGCTGCCGGCGGACACGGCCCTTTCCTTGGCGAAACAGACGGTGGGTGGCGCCGCTGCTCTCGCCGGCACCAGCGCCTTTTCTCCGGCAGAGCTGCGCCAGCAGGTGACCAGCCTGAACGGCACAACCGCCGCCGCCCTCGAGGCTCTGACGGCCGAGCCGGGTCTGGCCGATCTGCTGAAGCGGGCCGCTGAGGCGGCGCACCGCCGGGCGTTGGAACTGGCCGTCGTTGGCTGATCGTGGCTGAAAACCAGTCCTAACCCAGGGTCAGGGCGTGGTAAACGATGCGTCGCGCAAACCGGGAAGGTGAAACGCCTGCTGGAAATAGGACCGCAGCGCCTGCATCGGCGGCGTGAAGTCCGCTCCCCGCCGCCAGGCAAGGCCGACATCCATGGCTGGCACCGGGTCGCGCACGTTGATCGTCTCGATGCGCCGGCCTTCGAGCGACCAGGGGCGATGGACCATGTCGGAAAGAATGGTCACGCCCTGGCCATTGGCGACGAGCGAACGCACCGCCTCGACCGACGAGGTCCTGAGATTGACGCGCGGCTGATAGGTCGAGGCGCTCCAGTATTTCAGAGACGAATGCGCGGCTTCGTCCACCGTCAGCATGATGTAGGGTTCTTCGGAGATCTCGCGAAAACCGACGCTGTCGCGTTGGAGCAGCGGATGCTGGGCGGGCACCCAGAGCCGCCGCGTCGAGCTCATCAGCTTTTCGGTCGTCAGCGCCGGGTTGAGGATGTTGGAGGTCAGAAGCACCGCCATGTCGTAGCGGTTGGTGAGCAGGCCCTCCTCGATCGATTCCCGCTTGAGCTCGAACAGTTGCAGCTCGAGTTTCGGAAACAGGCGCCGCAGCCGCTCGATATGCTGCGGCAGGAAGTAGCCGATAACGGTATAGGTGGCGGCGATTGCCAGCGTGCCCTCGACGGCGCTGCTGACGACGTTCAGATGCGTCGCCTCGTCCACTTTCTTCAGGATCTCGTAGGCGTGGGAGAGGAACTCTCGCCCTGCCATCGTCAGGTCCATGCCGCTCGGCGTGCGCAGGAACAGGTTGGCGCCGACGATGCGCTCCAGTTCCTTGATGGCGGTGGTTACAGCGGACTGGGAGATCGAGAGATCGATCGCCGCCTGCGATATCTGGCCAAGTTCCGCGGTTGCGACGAAATAGCGAAGCTGGCGAAGGCTGATCGACAAAGCTCATCTCCCATCTGATTATTTGATATCTTGGCTTCGAAAATCAGAAAGCCTGCCGCGCCTTTGAGCAACCAACTGGGCATTCCCCAGGCACTCCGGCGCAAGCCATTCTAAAGACGCTAATTTTCAAACAGGGTTTTTGCAACTGCGAATTCTGAAAATCAGATTCAAGCCATATGAAAATAGAATTTTTCAAATGCCGTGTTTCGCCCTAGCGTTTCTTCCAGAGGTCAGGGTTGCCGGGAGAGCAATCTCCAGGAGAGCGACCTGCAACAGAGGGATGAGGCATTGCTCGACGTCGTCGATATCAATTGCGATATGGGAGAAGCCTTCGGCCGCTGGCGCATCGGCGATACCGACGATGCGACATTGATGCCGCTGATCAGCTCTGCCAACATCGCTGCCGGCTTCCACGCTGGCGATCCCAATCTGATGGATGAGACGGTTCGGCTCGCCGCCGAACATGGCGTCGGCATCGGCGCCCATCCCGGCTATCGCGACCTGCAGGGTTTCGGCCGCCGCAAGATTGCGGGCACCGCCCGCGAGCTCGTCAACGACATGGTCTACCAGGTCGGCGCGATCCGCGAATTCGCCCGCCGGCACGGTGCGCCTCTGCAGCATGTGAAGCCGCATGGGGCACTTTACATGGAGATGGCCGTCAACCGCGAACTCTCCCAGATCTTCATGCAATACATGCGCACGGTCGCGCCCAATGCTTTTGTCTTCTGCATGGCCGGATCGGCGACGGAGCTTGCAGCTCACGAAGTCGGCCAACCCGTCATCCGCGAGTTCTATGCCGACCGCGACTATGACGACAGCGGCTCGATCGTTTTCACCCGTGATGCCGGCCGGCCGGATGCCGCGGTAATCGCCCGCAAGGTCGTTCGCGCCTGTCGGGAAGGGCGGGTGCGCACGGTCACCGGCGCCGACGTCGATGTCCCGTTCGAATCCATCTGTTTTCATTCCGATACGCTGGGCGCGCTCGATATCGTGCGCCTCATGCGGGAGGCGCTGAGTGCCGAGGGCATTCGCATCGCTCCCGTCTCTCAGGTCAAAACCAGATAACATAGCGGAGGCAACCATGAGCAAGCACGAAATCCGATCGCCCCTTCCAGGAACTTTCTATCGCTCGTCTGCTCCGGATGTCCCGCCGTTCAAGGCGGACGGCGATGCCGTTTCCTCCAGCGACGCCATCGGCCTGATCGAAGTCATGAAGACCTTTCAGGAGATCCAGGCTGGGGTCGCCGGCGGCAGTATCCGCTTTCTCGTCGACAATGAAGAGCCCGTCATGGCCGGCCAGGTGATCGCCGAGGTCGAACAATGAAGCTCCGCTCGGTTCTCGTTGCCAATCGAGGCGAAATCGCCGTCCGCATCATCCGCGCCGCCAAGGCGCTCGGTATCCGCACGGTGCAGGTCCATAGCGCCGCCGACGCCGACATGCTGGCCGTCAAGCTCGCCGACGAGGCGATCGAGATCGGGCCGCCGGCGCCAAAGAAATCCTATCTCAACATAGAAGCGGTGATTGCGGCAGCCAAACGCGCCAATGTCGATGCGGTTCATCCGGGCTACGGTTTCCTGTCGGAAAACGGCGATTTTGCCGACGCTGTGGTCGATGCCGGCCTGATCTTCATCGGACCATCCGGCGATGCGATCCGGCTTCTGGGCGACAAGGTCGCCGCCCGCGCGGTTGCCGAGAAGGCCGGCGTGCCGACGGTTCCCGGAAGCGACGGCCGGATTTCCAGCCTTGCTGAAGCGCTCAAGGTCACGGAGCGCACCGACTTTCCCGTCATGATCAAGGCAGCAGCCGGCGGCGGTGGCCGCGGCATCCGCATCGTCAACAATGCGGGCGAGTTGGAGACGCAGTTTCCCCAGGCATCCGCCGAGGCGCTCGCCTCCTTTGGCGATGGTGGCCTCTATCTGGAAAAGGTCATCACCCGTGCTCGCCATGTCGAGGTCCAGATCCTCGGCGACGGCGAGAATGTCGTGCATTGCTTCGAGCGCGAATGCTCGCTGCAGCGCCGCCGGCAGAAGGTCTGGGAAGAGGCGCCGTCCTTCCTGCTTCCGCCCGAAGTCCGCCAGAAGCTTTGCGACAGCGCCGTCGCCCTGGCGCGCTCCGTCGGCTACCGCGGGGCCGGCACGGTCGAATACCTCTATGACGACGAGACCGGCCAGTTCTATTTCATCGAGGTCAACACCCGCATCCAGGTGGAACACCCGGTGACCGAGATGATCACCGGCATCGATCTGGTCGAGGAGATGTTCCGCATCGCCGCCGGTGCCCCGCTCTCGGTTCGCCAGGCCGACATCGCCGTCAACGGCCATGCCATCGAATGCCGGATCAATGCCGAGGATCCGAGGCGTGGTTTCATGCCGGCGCCGGGCAGGATCGAAAGGCTCGAGGTGCCGGAGGGTGAGGGCATTCGTTTCGACACGATGCTCTACGAGGGTTACGTCATCCCGCCGTTCTACGATTCATTGCTCGGCAAACTGATCGTCTGGGGGGAGGATCGCGCGGCGTGCCTGGCGCGCCTCTCGCAGGCGCTGGCGCGGCTGACGATCGAGGGGGTGCCGACGACGATCCCGTTGCATCGGGCATTGGCGGCAGACCCGCAGATCGCCGCAGGCGCCTTCCATACCCGCTTTCTCGAGACATGGCTTGAAACTGAATTTGCCGCCGATGGCGGCCGTGCCGCGGAGGTCGCGTGATGCCGACACGATATACGTTCGGAGGTGACGAGCACCTGTTCGTCGAATGCAGCGACGAGATGTCGTTGGAGGCCTTCTTCAAGAGCCTTTCCATGGCCAACGGCGTCAAGGAGAGCGGCATCAAGGGCATCACCGAGATCTGCCCGGCCAATGCGTCCTTCCAGATCAAGTTCGACCCGGATCAGATCAAGCCCGAGGACGTGCTGAGGGAAGTACGGGCGATCGAGGGTGCGGCAGAGCGGGCCGAGCCAGTCATTCGCACCCGCATCGTCGAAATCCCGGTCTTCTACAATGACCCCTGGACGAACGAGACGCTGATGCGCTTTCGCGAGCGCCACCAGGAGCCGTCGGGAACCGATCTCGACTATGCCACCCGCATCAACGGCTATGGCGATGTCGACGATTTCGTCGCGGCCCATTCCGGCTCGCCCTGGTTCGTGTCGATGGTCGGCTTCGTCGCCGGCTTGCCGTTCATGTACCAGATGGTCGAGCGGCAACGGCAGATCCAGGTGCCGAAATACCTGCGCCCGCGCACCGACACGCCGCGGCTGACCGTCGGTCATGGCGGCTGCTTCGGCTGCATCTATTCGGTGCGCGGTGCCGGCGGCTACCAGATGTTCGGCATCACGCCGATGCCGATTTTCGATCCGACGCAGACCACCAGCTATCTGCGCGACTTCATGGTGTTCTTCCGGCCGGGCGACATCGTCAAGTTCAAGCCGATCGATCGCGATGCCTATGATCAGGCGGTCGAGGACGTCGACAAGGGGCGCTTCAGCCCGCCGGTCCGCGAGGTCAGCTTCGACCTGCGTGAATTCCAGAAGGATATCACTGGCTACAACACTCGGCTGGAGGGCATGATCAATGGCCATTAAGGTTCTGCATCACGGCCTTGCGACCACCGTCCAGGACCTTGGCCGTCCGGGCTATTTCCATCTCGGGATTCCGCTCGGCGGCGCCATGGATCGCTATGCGATGCGCGCCGCCAATCTGCTCGTTGGAAACGACGAGGGCTCTGCCGGCCTCGAAGCGGTGTTCCTCGGCCCCAAGCTCGAATTTACCGAAGACGCGGTCGTTGCCGTGACTGGAGCCGACATGCCGGCAAAGGTCGACGGCGTCGAGCAGCCGGGTTGGACGGCTTTTTCCGTTCGCGCCGGCCAGACGCTGACTTTCGATTTCCTCAAATCCGGCGCCCGCATCTACATCGCCGTTGCCGGCGGCATCGACGTGCCGTTGGCGCTCGGCAGCCGCTCGACCTACCCGATCGGTGCGCTTGGCGGCTACAAGGGCCGGCCGCTTGCGGCGGGCGACGAACTGCCGGTTGGTGCAGCCAATGGGTCCGGTGAGGCCCGTTCGGTGGCTGAGCAGTTGCGGCGCCTGCCCGCAGCCCCCGTGGCGTTGCGCGTCCTGCCCGGTCTCTACTGGGATCGCCTTTCCGACGAGGCCAAGCTGAGCTTCTTTGCCGACGAATGGAAGGTGGCGCCGGAAGCCGACCGCATGGGCTACCGCTTCCGCGGCGGTCGCAAGCTTTCCTTCGTCGAGCGCGAGCAGCCGTTCGGCGCCGGCTCCGACCCGTCCAACATCGTCGACAGCTGCTACCCCTATGGCTCCATCCAGGTGCCCGGCGGAACAGAGCCGATCATCCTGCATCGCGATGCGGTTTCGGGCGGCGGCTACTTCATGCTCGGAACGGTGATCTCCGCCGACATGGATCTGATCGGGCAGATGCAGCCGCATACGCCGACCCGGTTCGTCGAGGTAACGATGGATGAGGCCCTGGCGGCGCGGGCTGAGGAAAACACTCGGCTTGAGGCTCTGCGCACGTCGCTGCGCTGACGGGGAAACGGAGGGCAGGATGGAGCGCGGGGATCGGAAGGGAAAATCGGTAGCCGCGCCCGGCAACGTCGGCAACGCAACCGAGCGCGTTTGCCTATTCGACGACGCGGGTCAGATACGCCGCGGTAACGCTTGGGCCCGGAATGATCGCAACGATCTTCATCTGGGCGATCGTTCGGTTCATCGAAGCGTCGATGTGGTTCTCCAGCATCGCCGCAGCCGCTGCGGTCGCACCGCGCGTCATCAGTTCGACGATCAGCCGGATCTCCGCAATCACCGCCGGGTCTCCCGGAAGGCCGAGCTGCCGGAGCAGCCGTTCGGTCGCGGTGACCGGCAACAGGTTGTTGCGGATCAGTTCGCGCAGGCGCTCGTTCGGCATGGCCAGCACGCAGCACTCGGTAAACTGCGTGCGGATGTCCTCGAGGTTCTGCCAGGCGTCCGCCGATTGCGCGCCGTCGCGTTCGCTGAGCCGGCTAAACAAGGCAGCAAGCCGATCCCGGTCGATATGGCCGGCGCCAAGGGCAAGCGCCTGCGGCTCGAGCAGACGGCGCAGCATGAAATGATCCTTGACGGTCTGGGCCGTCAGCGGGCCGGCAATCCAGTGCGAGCTTTGGTTCTTGCGCACCAGCCCGCGCTCGCGCAGGCGCGTAAGAACATCGCGCACGACGGTGCGGCTGACGCTGAAGTGGTTGGCGAGTTCGTTTTCGATGATGCGGTACTGGCCGAAGATGACGCAGCCGGCGACGTCGTTCTCGATCTCGGTGTAGATGCGCTCCCAGGACGAGCGGCTTTGCAGCGCCTCGTCGGCATGTTGTGGGATGGTGAGCCCGAGCGACTTGATGTCGGTGCGGTTGGGTTCGATCGCCCGGCCCGGCGGTCCGACGAGATAGCCGCGTCCCTTGAAGCGGTGAACGAGGCCGTCGCTTTCCAATTGCAGGAGCGCACGCTGAACCGGCGCCCGCGAAATCTGCAGGATTTCCGCGATCGGCCCTTCGAGCAGAACGAGGCCGGCCGGCAGGACGCCATCGGCGATGTTACTGCGCAGGACGTCCTCGGCAATTTCGTAGCGGCGCTGGGTATTCTGGCCGAGGCGTGGCTCGCTCATGCGATCGGGCGTCTTCCGTTTGGCTGGCAATTTTGTCCTCTTTCTTTACGCCACTTGCCTGGGGATGTGACAGCTGAAAATAAATGCATTTTGCATACGAGATGGCAAATTAAATGTGCGAATGCCTGTTATGTCCGGCCATGAACAGCGTGACGCGAGATCGCTGTTCAGGCAAAGATGGGCGCCGTTGCTGCCCTGTCAGTTGCGTCTATATGGTGCGCTGAGGCGCATAGGAACTGCAGATTGCACGATATATCTGATTGTCTGGCGCATTTTCCGGCCGAGGTCGGCGTCTGTGATTGCGTGTCGGGATGATGGCGCATTTCACTTCGAGATAAAAGACGAATAAAAGTCTATTGCATACAAAAATCATTCATGTCATTGTTCGTGACATGCAAGCGCTCAGAAGAAGCGTGCAGGTGGAACTTATCTTTTGAACCGCAAAGGACCTTCATCCTCGACGCGCATGTGACCATGCGCGAACGCAATCGCATGTCCGTTCGGATGCCGCATCGGCTCCGGCGACGGCGAAGCTTTGAGGGCGAGCGTTACGGCGGCAAACTGGCAGGAAACCAATGTCGACGGTCCTTCAGCTCAAGAACATCACCAAAACCTACGGCGACATGCGTGCGCTCAGCGGCATCGATCTAGCCTTGCCCGGCGATGCCTACATTTCGCTTCTCGGGCCGAGCGGATCCGGCAAGACGACGCTCTTGAGGGTCATTGCCGGTTTTGAGCATCCGGATGGCGGCGCGATCCTGTTTGATGGCAAGCGCATCGACACCGTGGCGCCGCACCAGCGCGGCATCGGTTTCGTCTTCCAGAACTTCGCGCTCTTTCCGCATCTGTCCGTCGCGCAGAACATTGCCTTCGGCCTGGAAAACAGGGATGTCGATCCGGTCACCGACCGGCGTGTCGTCGACGCCCGAGTGCGCGATATCATCAGCCTCGTCGGCCTTTCCGGTCTCGAGGGCCGGGCGGTCACCCAGATCTCCGGCGGCCAGCGCCAGCGTGTCGCCCTGGCGCGCACGCTGGTCACCGAGCCGCGCATGGTGCTTCTCGACGAGCCGCTCGGCGCGCTCGACGCCAATCTGCGTGCCCGGATGCGGGCGGAATTGAGGGCGATCCGCGAGCGCTGCGGCGTCACCTTCCTGCATGTCACCGGCAGCGAGGCCGAGGCCTTGGCAATGGGCGATACGGTCCTGGTGCTCGAAAGCGGTCGCATCGCCCAGTCGGCGGATTCCGATACCGTCTACAACAGGCCCGCGTCTCCGGCCGTTGCCCGCTTTCTCAACTGCTACAACCTCTTTCCCGGACGCATCGAGGGTGGCACCTTTGTTGGCGGCGTCGGCCGGTTTGCACTTGGCTCAGGGGCGCCGACGCGGGCGGCATCGCCCGCCTATGCGATCCGCTACGACCGTGTTGCCGTCCGGCCGCGCGAAGCCGCTACCGCCGAGGACGAGATCCGCATCGAGGCGAATTTCGTCGCCAGCGAATACTCCGGTGCCGCGGTCAATTCCTTCTTCGCGCTCGATGACGGCCGGGTTTTCGAGGTCGAAAGCCACCTCAGCCACGCAGCGCCTGAGACCTATGCCGAGCAGGGTCGCTACGCGCTCGTCTGGAAGCGGGAGGACGCCCTTGTCTACGCTTGAGACCGTTTTCGCAAAACCCGGCGCCATGGCGCCGCACCGTTCCCGCCCGGAGAATGAGAGATGAGCATGATGGCCGTTGCGGAACAGACGGAAACCGAACCCGTCGTCGAGAAAAAATCACCGGGAAAGGCGCTTTGGCTGCTGGCACCCGGCGTCATCTGGATGAGCCTCTTCCTCGTCCTGCCCATGCTGATGATGGTCTACGTCTCCTTCTGGACCCAGACGACCTTCACCATCGAGCCGACGCTGACGCTGAAGAGCTGGGTCACCTTTTTCACCAGCGACACCTATCTCGGTGCGCTCTGGACCACGGTGCGCATCTGGCTGATCGTGCTCGTCGCCACCGTGCTGGTGGGCTATCCCGCCGCCCTTTTCGTCGGGCTGTTCGTCAAGAACAAGGCGCTGCAGACGGTGCTCCTGGTGCTGTGCGTCATCCCCTTCTGGACCTCGTTCCTGATCCGCGTTCTCGCCTGGCGTCCGATGCTCGGCAAGGAGGGCGCGATCAACATGATCCTGATGAACTTCGGCATCACCGACGCCCCGATCGAGGTGCTGCTGTTCTCCGAGCTGTCGGTGATCATCGGCATGACCCAGATCTACTGCGTGTTCATGGTCGGGCCGATCGCCTTCATGCTCGGCCGCATCGACACTTCGATCATCGAGGCCGCCCAGGATCTGGGCGCCGGCTTCTGGCGGATCTTCCGCACGATCATCCTGCCGCTGTCGATGCCGGGCGTGGTCGTCGGCGCGATCTTCGTCTCGGTCATGGTCCTCGGTGAATTCGCGACCTCCGCCGCCCTGTCGGGCCGCAAGGTCAACCTGCTCGGAAACATCATCGTCACCCAGGTCGGTTCGCTGAAATGGGCCTTTGCGGCGGTCGCCGGCGTCGTGCTCACCATCCTGATGGGCGCGGTGGTTGCGGCGCTGCTCAGGGTCGTCGATCTCAGGAAGGAGCTCTGATCATGAATGCCAGCGGCATCAAAACCGGCCTTGGCGCCTATACCGCGCTCTTCCTGGTCTTCCTCTATGGCCCGCTCGTCGTGCTTGCCATCCTGTCCTTCCAGACAGGACCGGAGGGCGGACCGCAGTTCCCGATCATCGAATGGTCGACCTATTGGTACAAGCATCTCTTCGGCCTGACGCCGCCGTCGCGCATCGCGCCGCTGCCGATCGAGCAGGCGCTGGTCCGCTCGCTCGGCCTTGCGGTGATGACCATGATCGTCTCGACGGTGCTGGGCGTCACCGCAGCGCAGGCCTTCCGCCGCAAGTTCCGCGGCTCGGGCGTCGTCTTCTACCTCATCGTTCTCGGCATGATGGTGCCGGGCGTGCTCGTCGGTCTCGGCATGGCGCTCGTTGCCAACACGCTTGGCATCGATCGCCACTGGTGGAGCACCGCCTTCGTTCTCCACGTGGTTTACACCTTCCCCTTCGCCTTCCTGGTGATGCTGGCGATCTTCAACCGGTTCGATCCGAGCATGGAGGAGGCGTCCTGGTCGCTCGGCGTCACGCCGGCGCGCACCTTCCGCAAGGTGACGTTCCCGCTGATCTTCCCCGGCGTGCTTTCCGCCATGCTCTTTGCCTTCACGCTCTCCTATGACGAGTTTTCGCGCACGCTCTTCGCTTCCGGCCGCGATCTGACGCTGCCGTTGGCGATCTACGGCACCTTCTCCGTCGAAGTGCATCCGAACGTCTTTGCCTTCGGGGTGCTGACGACCCTGTTCTCCTTCGCCCTGCTCGGCACCTATGCGGCGCTGATGATGCTTTCGGTGCGCCGCGCCAAGCGCATCGCGATCCAGGAGGAGGCATGATGGCCGGCTCCTCCGCACTCGGCTCTGCGATCGTCACCGGTGCCGGATCCGGCATCGGCAGGGCCATCGCCTTGCGGCTGGCGGCCGACGGCTATGCCGTCGTCGTCAACGATCTCTCGTCGGAACGCTCAGAGGCGGTTGCTGATGAAATCGCTGCTGCGGGCGGCGTAGCGCTCGCGGTATCAGGCGACGTTTCAAGCGAGGCCGACGTCAAGGCGACGGCCGAGAAGGCGGCGCAATTTCACGGCCCCGTGGCGCTGCTCGTCAACAATGCCGGCATCGCCCATCAGGCGCTGTTCGAAAATCTCGAGGTCGCCGATTTCGACCGGATGTTTGCGGTGCATGTGCGCGGCACCTTCCTCATGACCAAGGCCGTGCTGCCGGGAATGCTTGCCCGTGGCGAGGGTGTAATCGTCAACATGGCCTCGCAGCTCGGCCAGATCGGCGGTGTCGAGCTCGTGCACTACTCGTCCGCCAAGGCGGCGATCATCGGCATGACCAAGGCGCTTGCCCGCGAGGTGTCGAGCCGCGGCGTGCGCGTCAACGCGGTCGCGCCCGGCCCCATCAATACGCCGCTCGTCATGGGGCTGTCCGAGGATTGGCGGGCGGCAAAGAAGGCGCAGCTGCCGCTTGGGCGGTTCGGCGAGCCGGACGAAATCGCCGCGACTGTCGCGTTCCTGGCCTCGCCGGCGGCGAGCCTGTTCGTCGGGCAGACGCTCGGACCGAACTCCGGCGACGTGATGCTCTGACAGGAAAGATGAAAATGCCAAATCCTCCCAAGACGTCCCGCATTGTCATCGTGACCGGTGCCGGCATTGGCATCGGTCAGGCGACCGCCAGGGCTTTTGCCGCCAAGGGCGACCACGTCGTCGTCACGGACATTCTCGAGCGCGAAGGCTCAGCCACCGTCGAAGCCATCCGAGAGGCCGGCGGGTCCGCCGAATTCGCCTATTACGACGTCCGCTCGACGTCGGCCACCGACGCGCTTGTCGCCGATCTGGAAAAACGCCACGGCCGCATCGACGTCGTCGTCGCCAATGCCGGTATTGCCCATCGCACCCCGCTTGCTGCGCTCACCGACGACAAGTGGGACCTGACCTTCGACATCGACTTGAAGGGCATCTTCCGTCTCGCGCGGGCGGTTGCGCCGGGCATGCGGCAGCGCGGCGAGGGCAACATCGTTGCGCTCTCCTCGATCATGGGCGTGGCCTATGGCTGGGATGAGCATGTGCATTACTCCGCCGCCAAGTCCGGCGTTGTTGGTCTGGTGCGGGGGCTTGCGGTCGAACTTGCCGGCGACGGGGTTCGCGTCAACGGCGTGGCACCCGGCTACATCCGCACGGCCCAGCTGCTGTCGGAGGAAAACTCGCTCGGGCCTGATGGCGCGGAAGCCGCTGCGGCCTTCATCCCGATGAAAAGGCTCGGGACGCCTGACGATATCGCCGACGTCATCGCGTTCCTGGCATCCGACAGCGCGAGATACATGACCGGCCAGGTGCTGGTCGTGGATGGAGGCCTCCTGGTGGGGCGCTACTAGCGCCGCGTTGCGCGGCGAAAGAACAAGGGGCTCGCATCAAGCGGGCTCCGGGGAACAACAAC
Organism: Sinorhizobium sp. A49; assembly: GCF_002002725.1. GTDB lineage: Bacteria > Pseudomonadota > Alphaproteobacteria > Rhizobiales > Rhizobiaceae > Ensifer. Next base: position 188,328 of record NZ_MUNW01000050.1, read on the forward strand.
AACTGGAGAAGAGACAATGCCAAATCTGGAAATCAATCGCCGCTCCCTCCTCAAACGGTCCGCAGGCATGATGGCACTGGCGATGGGCGGCGGTACGCCGTTCCTGACGTCGCGCGCCGCCTTCGCGCAGGCCGCCGACCTGGCCGGCCAGCAGCTGCGCACCATCGGCCTCTCGGTTACCGTTCAGGAGCGCATCCTCGAGCAGTTCAAGGCCGCTGCAGGCGTCGGCGGCACCTCCGGAACGGCCGCGACCTTCCCGGACGCCCAGACGAAGATCCTCTCCGGCTCCAAGGATTATGATTGCTGGGAAATCATCGCCGAGCGCCTGCCGTCGATCGTCATGACCAACAATGTCGAGCCAGTCTTGGCCTCGTCTTTGAAGAACTGGGCCAACATACGCGATACCTTCACGACCGCGAGCGACAAGTGGGATCGTTCTGCCCAGATCGTCGGCCAGATCTGGACCGACGAAAGCCAGACGGCGCTGAACATGGTGCCAGCCGTCTATAACTACGATTCCATCGGCTACAATCCCGATGTGCTGTCGGCAGAAGAAGCCAACAGCTGGACGGCGATCTTCGATCCGAAGTGGAAGGGCAAGTCCGGCATCAACACCGACCCCTTGATCGCCATCGGCCAGGCGATGATGGCGATGAACTCGCTCGGCCTTTCCGACGTCAAGAACCCCGGCAATGCGACGGCCGCCGAAATCGACGAAGCTGCAAAGTTCCTGATCTCCAAGAAGAAGGAAGGTCAGTTCCGTGCCCTCTGGGGTGATTTCGGCGAACTCGTCAACCTGATGGCCTCGGGCGAGATGGTCGTCTGCGACGCCTGGCAACCGGCGGTTATGGCGGTCAAGGCGCAGGGCAAGCCCTGCCGCTACGCCGTGCCGAAGGAAGGCTATCGCGGCTGGGCGATCGGGCCTGCGATGATTGCCGGAACCGCCAACAAGGAGGCGGTCATCGCCTATGCGGACTACTGGCTATCGGGCGAGCCGGGTATCACCGTTTCCGAGCAGGGCTATTACTCGCCATCGACCAACATCAAGAACGTCATGGCGCCGGAGAAATATGCCTTCTGGTACGAGGGCAAGCCCTGGGTTGGCGCCGAGGAGCGCGGCATCAAGGAAGGCGACCTGCGCGACGGCGGCTCGCTCGATGAGCGCGCCAAGAACGTCGCCTACTGGCACCAGTGGCCGGATGAATACGACCACCTGATCCAGAAGTGGGACGAATTCCTCAACGCCTGATGAAGGACGGCCGGGGCGCAAGCCCGCCCCGGCCTTTCCACCAACGCATCCGCTATTAGAACCGGAGAACGACTGTGATCTTCGACCTCGAACTCAACAATGTCGGCAAGGTCTATGACAACGGCACGCCCGCCGTGATCGATTTCAACCTGTCGGTTTCCAAGGGCGAGTTCATCGCGTTTCTCGGGCCATCAGGCTGCGGCAAGACGACGACGCTGCGCATGATCGCCGGCTTCGAATCGATCTCCTCCGGCGAGATGCTGATCAAGGGCAAGCGCATGAACGACATTCGGCCGGAACACCGGCCGACTTCGATGATCTTCCAGAGCTACGCGCTCTTTCCCCACATGACCGTGCGCCGCAATGTCGGCTACGGCCTCGACGTCAAGGGCATGGCGAAAGCCGAGCGCGACGCCAAGGTCGACCGGATCCTGGCGACGCTGGGCCTCGAAGACATTGCCGAGAAGAAGCCCGACCGGTTGTCGGGTGGCCAACGCCAACGCATCGCGCTTGCCCGCGGGCTGGTGGTCGAGCCGGACATTCTACTGCTCGACGAGCCGCTCGGCGCGCTCGATGCCAATCTGCGCAAGGCAATCCAGAACGAACTGAAGCTGCTGCAGAAGACGCTCGGCGTCACCTTCGTCTTCGTCACCCATGCCCAGTCGGAGGCGCTGGCGCTCTCCGACCGGATCGTGGTGATGAACCAGGGCAAGGTCGAGCAGATCAGCCCGCCGCATCAGCTGTACACCCGGCCAAACACCGCCTTCGTCGCCCAGTTCATCGGCAACAACACGATCTTCCAGGGCGAAGTCGAAGGCGCATCGGACGACCGGACGCTGGTTTCGACGCCGCTCGGGCAGCTGTCCGGCCGGTCGAACGGGACCCTTTCCAAGCGGTCGCGGGTCAACGTCGTCATCCCGGCCGAAGCGATCGAGGTGCACCCGGCAGCTCGGGTTTCTCGTGACCAGATTGCTCATACGGTCGGCGGTAACGTCGTCAGCGCCAGCGTCAGCCGCTTCGATGTCGTTGGCCACGTATCCCATCTGACGGCGGCACTGGCAGACGGGCGCACCGTTTCGCTCGAAGCCCATGTCGACAAGTACCAGCCCGACGCCTTCCCCGTCGGCGCGGACATTCTTTTGAGCTGGCAATCGGGCGAAGCCACCGTCATTCCAGCCTGATCACTAGAGCGGGATGAGGAAAAGTGTGTGCGGTTTCCGCCCGCATCCCGCTCCGACTTACGAGAAGAGAAAACACGAAGGAGACATACCATGGCCAAGGAAATCCTCTGCAGCTTCGGCGTCGACGTCGACGCGGTAGCCGGCTGGCTCGGGTCCTACGGGGGCGAGGACTCACCGGACGATATCTCGCGCGGCCTTTTTGCAGGCGAAGTCGGCAGTCCGCGACTGCTGAAGTTGTTCGAACGCTTCGGCATCAAGACCACCTGGTTCATTCCCGGCCACTCGATCGAGACCTTCCCGGAACAGATGCAGGCCGTGGCGGACGCCGGCCACGAAATCGGCATTCACGGCTATACCCATGAAAACCCGATCGCCATGACGCGCGAGCAGGAGACCGAAGTTCTCGATAAGTGCATCGATCTCGTCACCAAGCTCTCGGGCAAGCGTCCTACCGGCTATGTCGCGCCGTGGTGGGAGTTTTCCAACGTCACTAACGAGCTACTGCTGGAGCGCGGGATCAAGTACGACCATTCGCTGATGCACAACGACTTCACGCCCTACTACGTCCGCGTCGGCGACAAGTGGACGAAGATCGACTATTCCAAGAAGCCGTCCGACTGGATGGTGCCGCTGCAGCGCGGCAAGGAGACCGATCTCATCGAAATCCCGGCCTCCTGGTATCTCGACGACCTGCCGCCGATGATGTTCATCAAGAAGGCCCCAAACAGCCACGGCTTCGTCAATCCGCACGATATCGAGCAGATGTGGCGTGATCAGTTCGACTGGGTCTATCGCGAGATGGACTATGCGGTGTTTCCGATTACCATCCACCCTGACGTTGCCGGGCGGCCGCAGGTATTGATGATGCTGGAGCGGCTCTATGCCCACATGATCAAGCATCCGGGCGTGAAGTTCGTGACCATGAACGAGATCGCCGACGATTTCGCCAAGCGCTTCCCGCGCAAGAAGTGAGCGACTGACGGGGGCGGACCGAGTGCCGTCCCCGCTTTTTACACCGATTGGATGAAACGATGTGCTCTCTCTGTGGCGTCCTTGGAGGCAATGAACACTGGGCCGATGCCGTGGCGCGGCCGGGCGTCTATACCCGCAATGTCGAGCGCATCGACCGCCGGCGCGAGCGCGCCAACCGCGTGCGGATCGCCAATGCGATGCTCGCGCGTTTCGGTCTGACCATCTCGGATTGGCAGGGCGCCTCCTTCGTGCTCGCCACCCGCACCGGCAAGAGCGAGATCATCGAGGACCTCGGCCATCTCTGGCCGGCGGCCGAACGGCTTTGCGGCCGTCCCTGCGACCCGCTCGATCCCGGCCTGATTGCCGCTGCGGAGGCCGCGATCGATGACTGAACCGCAGATCCCGAGGCTGACCCCGATCAATCTGCTCACGGGCTTTCTCGGCTCCGGCAAGACGACACTGCTCGCGCGCCTGCTCGCCGATCCGGCCCTTTCCGACGCAGCCGTTCTCATCAACGAGTTCGGGGAGGTCGGTCTCGACCATCACCTGGTCGAGCGCATTGACGACACGATGGTGCTCTTACAATCTGGCTGTCTCTGCTGCACTGTGCGCGGCGAACTGGCCGATGCGATCAAGGATCTGCATTCGAAGCGGGAACGCGGGCTGGTTCCGCCTTTCCGTCGCATCGTCGTCGAAAGCACGGGACTTGCCGATCCGTTTCCGGTGCTGTCGACGATCAAATCCGACCCGGTGTTGCGCCATCATTTTCGCCCCGGCAACGTGATCACCACGGTCGATGCGGTCAACGGTCTCCGCCAGCTTGGAGCCTATGTGGAGTCCAACCGGCAGGTCGCCGTTGCCGATCGGCTCGTCATCACCAAGGCAGATCTGGCGCCAGCGGCCGATGTGTCGGGCCTTGTCGAGAAGTTGCGTGGCATCAATCCGGACGCGCCGCTTCTGACGGCAAGCGATCCGTCCTTCGACGTTGCCGCGCTCGTCGACGAAAACCTCGGCCTGCGGGCCGCTGTGCTGCAATCGACCAGCGGCTTCTATTGCGAGGCGCCGATCCAGCTGGCAACTGCGCAAGGCGGGGTGCACCAGTCGGCGGTGACCTCCTTCGTGATGTCGGTGGAGCGCGCCATCGACTGGACGGCATTCGGTATCTGGCTAACGATGCTGCTGAACCGCCACGGCGACAGGGTGCTGCGGGTCAAAGGCATTCTCAATATTGCCGGCGAGGAGCGTCCGGTCGCCATTCATGGTGTCCAGCATCTGGTACACACACCTGTTCATATGGAGCGCTGGCCGGATGAGGATCGCCGCTCGCGCATCGTGTTTATTGTTGACGGTCTGGATGTCGAGCTGCTGAAACGGTCGTTCGAGGCTTTTGCCCTCGACCGGTCCCCCGTCGAGGATGCGGCCGGCCCGAAACGCAGCCTTCAGGAACGTCAGTCGTCTTCATGAACAAGCACCAGCCTGACCAAGCGACAACAGCGACACCATCCCTCCACCTCTCAGGGCGCCCACGTTTGCGCGTGCTCGGCACGGCGATCTCGCTGCTGGAGGAGTTGCGGGTTCGCGCCGAGGCCGATCTCGGCATCGAGGTCGTGTTCGACAACAACGACTTCCTGACGACGCAGCACAAGGCGGCGCAGGAGCCTGACAGTTACGACATCTACGACCAGTGTTTCCACAATCTCGATATCGTCTGGTACTGGCGGGCGATCCAGCCGATCGAGATCGGCCGTATTGCGCTTTGGAACGAGATCAACGATCTGACGAAAACCGGCCATATCGGCCCGAACGCTCGCTTGGGGCAGGGGGATGCACCGGTCAAGAAACTGTTCGTGCAGCCCAATCTCGAACTCGGGGACACACCGTCGAGCACGATCTCGATGCTGCCGACGACGCACAATTTCGACAGTTTCGCCTACAGGACAGACGTCGCGCCCAACACGGTGTCGATGAACAGCTGGGCAGCGCTTCTCGACGAGCGCTGGGCCGGACGCGCCGCCCTCGTCGACGAGCCGGCGATCGGTATCTTCGATGCGGCGCTTGCCGCACAGGCGTCGGGCCTGATGTCGTTCGACAATATCGGCGCTATGACGGTCGACGAGATCGACCGGCTGATCGGCCTGCTCGAAGAGCGCAAGAAGAACGGCTATTTCCGCGCCTTCTGGCGCACGGCCGAAGATGCGGCGCGGCTGATGGTGCGGGGCGAGACCGATATCCAGAGCATGTGGTCGACGGGCATCAGTATTCTCAACGGCCAGGGCGTGCCGGTGGAACAAGCGGTGCCGGCGGAAGGCTATCGCGCCTGGCACGGGGGCCTGTGCCTCGCCCGTCATCTGTCGGGCCGCATGCGCGATGTCGCCTACGAGTACCTCAACTGGTGGATCTCGGGCTGGCCGGGCTCGGTCGTCGCGCGTCAGGGCTATTACATCTCGACACCGGAGCGCTCGCGGCAGTTCATGTCGGTGGCCGAGTGGGACTACTGGTATGGCGGCCTGCCGGCGGCCAGCGACCTGCCGGGTCCAGATGGCGGCATGCGCATCCGCGCCGGATCGGTCAGGAGTGGCGGTTCCTACTGGCAGCGCGCCAACTGCATCGCGGTTTGGAACACCACCATGGACGAACACAATTATCTCGTCCGCCGCTGGATGCAGCTGGTCGAGCGATAGAAGGACGACTGCATGACGCAGGATCTTGGCGGACGGTCGATCGCGCAGTTGTCTGCGCTGCTGCAATCCGGTGCGCTCGATCCGCGAGACCTGACAGGCTGGACGCTTGAGCGGATCCGCAACCACCATGACCAGGCGATCTTCACCACGGTCCTGCCGGAGCGGGCGACGCGCGAGGCGGAGGCTTCCGCAAGGCGCATTGCCGCCGGCCGTCCGCTCGGGCTTCTGGATGGAATTCCTGTCGCCTGGAAGGACCTGTTTGCCGTCAAGGGGGCCGCGACGACGGCGGGATCCGTCGTGCTGAAGGACGCGCCGGCGGCACAAGAGGATGCTGCGGTGGTGACGGCGCTTAGCCACGCCGGCATGATCAGTGTCGGTCGGGTCAACATGAGCGAGTTCGCCTTCTCCGGGCTCGGCATCAATCCGCATTACGGCACGCCGCGCAATCCGCGCGCCACGGACGTCGACCGGCTGCCGGGCGGCTCGTCCTCCGGTTCCGGCGTCGTGGTGGCCGCCGATATCGTGCCGGTCTCGATCGGCACGGACACGGGCGGGTCGATCCGCATTCCCGCCGCCTTCAACGGCATCGTCGGCTACAAGGCGACGCGCGGCCGCTATTCCATGCGCGGCGTCTTTCCGCTCGCCAAGAGCCTGGATTCGCTCGGCCCCCTCTGCCGCACGGTCCAGGACGCCGTCTGGGTGGATGCAGCGATGCGCGGTCTGCCCGCACCGGAGATCCGGCGCGGCAGCCTCGCGGGCCTGTCGATCGTGGTGCCGACAACGGTGGTGTTCGACGGCGCCGAAGACGGCGTCGTCTCCGCTTTCGAGGCAGCGCTCGGCCGGCTGCAACGGGCGGGTGCCCGCGTGCGGCGCCAGCCATTTCCTGCGTTCGCGCGCATATTCGAAACCATGGCGCGGAACGGGCCGCTGGTCACGGCCGAAGCCTACGCGCTCCATCGCGAGCGGCTAGAAGGCCTCGAGGCGGCATCGATGGACCAGCGCGTCGTGGCGCGAGCAAGGCTCGGGCAAAAGATCAGCCTTTCCGAGTACATCGCTACGCTTGAATTGCGCGAGGCGCTGATCGCCGAGATCGCCGCCGAGATCGGGCCGAACGAGCTGATCGCCTATCCGACGGTCGCGCATGTCGCACCTCCGACAGCGCCGCTTCTCACTGACGATGCTTTGTTCGCCGATACCAACGCCAGAACCTTGCGCAACACGTCGATCGGCAATTTTCTCGACTGGTGCGGGGTCTCATTGCCCTGCGGCAATGGGGACGCCGGCATGCCGGTCGGTCTGCTCCTTTCCGCCCAGCCGCATCATGATGCTCATCTGCTGTCGATGGCGCTTGCGGCGGAAGCGGTGGTGCGCGCCGATTGAGCTGGCATTACGCTAAGCGACAAGAGCAAGCGCACTTTGCGACTAGCCGGAGCGCGAAAGGCATAGTCTACTGCTTGAAGACCTCCGGAAATGCCGGTCGCAAAAGCCCTGAAGAGGCTGCGACATCGAAGGCGACCGACGGGAACAATGGGCCGCGATCGGCCGTCGCCTCGGCAAGACGGGAACAGCCAAGGCGAACGGACGGCGGACGGGATGGGAGCTTCGCATGGACGTGAGTTATTCCACGGCAGGCACGGCTGCGCGCGAGCGCAAGCGGTATTGGGACGAGGCGGTGTCGAGCACCTATTTTCCGCTCGACCTGCGCTTCCAGAATTCCGCGGATTTTTCCGGCGACTTGAACGTCTGGGACCTCGGCGCGGTCTCGCTGTCGCGGCTGGAATCCGACGGCCTTCTCTACCGCCGCCAGAAGCGGCACCTCCTGCATGAGCGCGAAGAGAGTTACCTGATCACCGTGCCCGAGACGGCGGAGATCAGTTTCGAGCAGAGCGGCAAGGCGGTGCGCTGCAAGCCGGGCGCCTTCCTCGTCGAGCGCAGCCATCTGCCCTATGAGTTCAGCTACACCGCCAAGAACACGCTCTGGGTGCTGAAGGTGCCGATCGCGACGTTGCGCCCCCGTGTCGGCCTGCCCGAACGCATCGCGTCGCTGAGTTTCGATTCCACCCGGGGCACAGGCGCATTGTTCGTCGATATGATCCGGCTGATCGCGCCGCGGCTTGTCGAAATGGATGCGCCCGCCCGCGACATGACCGGCAAGCACCTGGTCGATATCCTGGCGATGTCGCTGATCTCGGATGAGCGCATGCTGACGTCGGATGCCGGCTCGGTCCAGGTCGGCCACCTGCACCGCGTCGAAACCTATGTCCGCGCCAATCTCGCCCGTACCGATCTTGGGCCTCAGGTGATCGCCGATGCCTGCGGCATCTCGGTGCGCTACCTGCACCAGCTGATGAAGCGGCAAGGCACGTCCGTTTGCCACTGGATCCGGCTTCAACGACTTCTGCGCTGCGACGAGATGCTGCGCGACCCCTCCTGCCGCAGGCTGGTTTCGGAAATCGCCTATGCGCTTGGGTTCAGCGACCACGCGCAACTGAGCCGTCACTACAAGGCGCATTTCGGCTACAGCCCAAGCGAAGCCCGAGAGCGCTACAGCATAACGCCATCGAACGGCCCCGGCTGAGCCGGCGGCCGGAAAATTCCAGACAGACACGAGGTGAACGCACGCCCGACTGGGCGAGGGGCGAAGCCTTGTCCGCTTTTCAACGAATCTAAGACAGGAGACGGATCTTGCAGAAACTTCGCGTTGCGGTCGATGTCGGTGGCACTTTCACCGACATCTGCATCATGGACGAGACCACGGGCCGGATCCGGGTCGAGAAGACGTCATCGTCAGCCGATCCGATCGACGGCATCATGTCCGGCGTCGAAAAGGCCGGCATCGACCTGTCGAAGGTGGCGCTGTTTTCGCACGGCACCACCGTTGCCACCAATGCCCTGATCACAAGGCGACTGCCGCGAACGGCAATGGTCTGCACGCGCGGTTTCCGCGACGTGATCGAGATCCGCCGTGCCAACAAGGAAGACCTCTGGGATACCTACAAGGACGTGGTGCCACCCTATGTGCCAAGGCGCGACCGGCTGGTTGTGACCGAGCGCATCGATGCGCAAGGGGGCATCGTCGCCACGCTCGACGAGGACGAGGCCCGCGAGGTGGCGCGCATTCTCAAGCGCCGCAATGTCGCGGCCGTCGCCGTCTGCTTTATGAACGCCTTCATGAACGGCGCCAACGAGCGGCGGATGAAGCAGATCCTGATGGAGGTGATGCCCGGTGTGCCGGTGTCGACCTCGTCGGAAGTCCTGCCCGAGATCTTCGAGCATGAGCGGTTCTCGACCACTGTCGCCAATGCTGCCTTGAGCCCCGTCGTCGTCGACTACACCACGCGGCTCGGCAAGCGCCTGCAGCAGGACGGCTACGAGCGCGATCTTCTGCTTTTGCATACCGGCGGCGGGGTGATGACGCCGAAGAGCGTCGAGGATTTCGCCGCACGCCTTGCCGGCTCCGGCATTGCCGCCGGCGCGATTGCCAGCAAATACATCGCCGAACTCTGCGGCTTCCGCAATTCCATCGGCCTCGACATGGGAGGCACCTCGACCGACGTTTCGCTTGCTTATGACGGCCAATCGCGCATCACCAAGGACTGGTTCATCGAATTCGGCTATCCGATCCGCTTCTCCTCAATCGAGGTTCTGACCATCGGTGCCGGTGGCGGATCGCTTGCCTGGACCGACGAGGCCGGATCGCTGCGCAACGGTCCGCAATCGGCCGGCGCCAATCCCGGCCCGGCCTGCTACGCCAAGGGCAATCGGCAGCCGACCAACACCGATGCCAATGTCGTGCTTGGCCGGCTCGGCACCAGCCTTGCCGGTGGCAAAATCACGCTTGATGCGGATCTGGCGCTTGAAGCCGTGCGCGAAGGGGTGGCCGCGCCGTTCGGGCTCGAGCCGCACGCAGCCGCCGATGCCATCATTCGTGTGGCCAACGCCAACATGTCGGATGCGGTGCGGCTGATCTCGATCAGCCGCGGCTACGATCCGCGCGATTTCGCGCTCGTCGCCTTCGGCGGTGCAGGCGCCTTGCATGGCGCGGCGATTGCCCGCGAACTGTCGATCCCGGCCGTCATCGTTCCGCCGAATCCCGGCGTCACCTCGGCGCTCGGCTGCCTGCTCGTCGACATGCAGCACGATTTTTCCGAGAGCTATCTGAAGCCGGCTAACGATGCTGACGCAACGGCCATCGAAGAGGCCTTCGTCCGCCTCGAACAGGAAGCGCTGGAACGGCTCGCGCACGAGGGTGTCGCGGCCAAGGACGTGGTGCTCCAGCGCAGCATCGACATGATGTATCTCGGGCAGTGGCGGTCGCTCGCGGTCGCCGCGCCGTCGCCTGTCACCGACATCGCGCCGCTGGTCGAAGCCTTCCATCGTGAGCATCAGCGTGAATACAATTTCCGCCGCGATGAGACGCCGGTCAGCCTGTTCCGCATCAACCTGAAGGCCGTCGGCATGGTGCCGAAGGCGTCGCTTGCAAAGCACGAGCCGACCGGACTGATCCCTACACCGAAGACGCGGCGCAGCGTCTGGTTCGCGGCCGATGCCGCGCTCGACACGCCCGTCTACGACCGCGAAACGCTGCCCGCAGGCTTCGTGTTCAAGGGGCCCGCCATCGTCGAACAGCTCGATTCCACCGTCGTCGTCCCGCCGGGAACGACCGCGGAAGTGGACACCTATCTCAACATCATCATCCGTATCGAAGGTGAAGCGAATGTCTGAACAGCAAAACCTTGACCCGGTGACCTTCGAGGTCCTGAAAAACTCCTTCATCACCAGCGTCGACCAGATGGCCGAGCAGATCCTGAGAACCTGCTACTCCTTCGTCATCTACAACCGCGACTTTTCCAGCGCCCTTCACGATGCCGAAGGCAATTCGGCAGCCCAGGGTAACCAGGACATCGCGGTCCATGTCGGCACGCTGCACTTCACCTGCAAGGACGTGATCCGCGCCTTCGACGGTGACATGCATCCGGGTGACGTCTACGCCATCAACGATCCCTATGCCGGCGGCACCCACTTCAATGACGTCCGGCTGATCCGGCCGATCTTCGTCGATGGCAGGATCATCGCCTTCAGCCAGTCGAACGGCCACTGGTCGGATCTCGGCGGCAGCGTGCCCGGCTCCTTCGATGTCGCCGCCAAGGAAATGTTCAGGGAGGGCATGCGCATCACGCCGATCCGGCTGTTCGACAAGGGGCGGTTCTGCAAGGATGTCGCCCATCTCATCGCCTCCAACACCCGCGATCCCGCCTCGATCATAGGCGACATTCATGCCCAGGCGCAGGCGACCCAGGTCTGCGAGCGCGAGATCCTCCGGCTCGTCGGCAAGTACGGCGAGGGCACGGTCAAGCAGGGGCTCGGTGCCGTGCAGGATTATGTCGAGCGGGCCATGCGCCAGCGCATAGCCGCGCTGCCGGATGGCGAATGGGAAACGCAGGACTTCATCGATCGCGACCCGGCCGGCAACGAGGGCATGATCCCGATCAAGGTCAAGCTGACGATCAAGGGCGACCGGGCGATCTACGACTTCACCGGCAGCCACCCGACCATCGGCTCGATCTACAACTCGGCCTTCGGCGCCACCTTCTCGGCGGTTGCGGCCGGCATGAAGACCTTCTTCCCCGACCTGCCGCTCAACAGCGGCTTCTACCGGGTGTTCGAAATTATCGCGCCGGAAGGCTCGATCGTCGATGCGAAATGGCCGGTGGCTGTCACCGGCTTCCTCATGCCTTTCGAGAAGATCATGAACGCGATCTACGAGATCTGGTCGAAGATCATCCCGGAGCGGGCCATCGCCTGCGCCTTCAACCTCGAATATCTCCTAACCGGCGGACGCGACGCGCGGGCGGCGGAAAAGCCGATCTTCATGTTCTACGACTGGCTGCCCGGCGGCTGGGGCGGGCGCAACGGCAAGGACGGCTGCAACGTGACCACCGCCTGCTTCGGAACCGGCCTGATGGCCCAGCCGGTCGAAGGTCAGGAACGGGCGAACCCGATCCTGACGACGGAATTCGAGGTGCTGACGGATTCGGCCGGGCCTGGAAAGTGGCGCGGCGGTGCGGGCGTTTTGAAGACCTCCCGCATGCTGGAAGCGGAAAACACCGTCATTTCCTATATCTGCGACCGCGAGCGCGCGATCGTCTGGGGCATCGAAGGCGGGCTGCCCTCCATGCCGCACGGGCTGACGTTGACCCGCGAAAAGACCGGCAAGAAGGAATGGCTCGGGGCCACCTTCTCCGATGTGGCAATCGAGGCAGGCGATATCTTTTCGCGGCCGACGGCCGGCGGCGGCGGCTTCGGCGATCCTCTGGAGCGCGATCCGCAACGGGTTCTTGCCGATGTGATCGACGATTATGTTTCGGTGGAGCGGGCGGCGAAGGATTACGGCGTCGTCATCGACCCCGTCGATCCGGAGATCTGCGCCTACGAGATCGATGCGGCGGCGACAGCCGAATTGCGGCGACAGGTCCGGGCAGACCGGTCGGGTTGGCTGGATGCTGATCCCGCCGAGGTCTCGGAAAAATTCAAGGCGGGCGAGATCAATGCGCTCGACGCAGTGCGCCGCTACGCGGTGATCCTCGACTGGGATACGGGCGATCTGCTACCCGTCTCCACCGAACAGTTCCGCGACATGTATCGCAAACGGTCGGCTGCCGCCTGGCAGTAGCAACGGAAATGCTTGGTCGGTGGGCGGCGCGCACACCCGGAAAACAGGGGGACGGCATGGCAGGTGTTACGATCGTCGCGGCCGCTGAGGCCGACAGATCCGCATGGAACGAGCTTCACGCAGGGTTCGCCGCCTTCTATGGCGTTGACCAGACCGACGAGATGCGGGACCGGGTCTGGGGCTGGATCCGCGACGGTGCGCTCGAATGCAGGCTGGCGATCGATGGCTCCGGCCGGCCGATCGGTTTGACGCATTTTCGCGAATATATTCGGCCGCTGATGGCGGCGCGCGGCGGTTTTCTCGACGATCTCTTCGTTGCGCCTGAGGCCCGTGGCAGCGGCGCGGCGCCTGCTCTGATCCGGGCCGTTGCCGACATCGGGCGCGAACGCGGCTGGTCCGTCATCCGCTGGATCACGCGCGACAACAATTACAGGGCTCGCGGCCTCTACGATCAACTGGCCACCCGAACGGACTGGCTGACCTATGATATTGCCCTGTGATCACGCATCACGATGATCACGCCTCAAAACTGGAGACGCCGATGACCGCACAGCCCAATTCCACCGAAGCGCGGGACATGGCCTACCACCTCCATTCCTATACCAACCCGCGCAAGCTGGAGCGGGAAGGGCCGCTGATCATCGACCGCGGCGAGGGCATCCACGTCTTCGACAACAGCGGCAAACGCTACATCGAAGGCATGGCGGGGCTCTGGAGCGTGGCCGTCGGGTTCGGCGAGACGCGGCTGGTCGAAGCCGCGCGCAGCCAGATGGCGAAGCTTCCCTATTACCATACCTTCTCGCAGAAATCGCATGGGCCGGTGGTGGATCTGGCAGAGAAGCTGATCGGCATGGCGCCGGTGCCGATGTCCAAGGTCTATTTCGCCAACTCCGGATCTGAGGCGAACGATACCGCGATCAAGCTGGTCTGGTATCGCTCCAACGCGCTGGGCAAGCCGGAGAAAAAGAAGATCATTTCGCGCATCAAGGGCTATCACGGCGTAACCGCGCTGAGCGCCAGCCTGACGGGCCTGCCTAACAACCACCGCTCCTTCGACCTGCCGTTTGCCAACATCCTGCACACGACCTGCCCGCATTACCGCACCGGTGCGGAGCCGGGGCAGGACGAGCTCGCCTTCTCGCGCTGCTGCGCCGAGGAGTTGGAGGCGCTCATCCTCGATGAGGGGCCCGAGACGATCGCCGCCTTCATCGGCGAGCCGGTCATGGGCGCCGGCGGCGTCATCGTTCCGCCGGAGGGCTATTGGGCGGCCATCCAGGACGTGCTGCGCAAATACGACATCCTGCTGATTGCCGACGAGGTGATTTGCGGCTTCGGGCGGACCGGCAACATGTTCGGGTCGCAGACCTTCGGCATGCGCCCGGATGTCATGACGCTCTCCAAACAGCTGTCGTCGTCCTACCAGCCGATCGCGGCGCTTGTGATCAATGACAACGTCTACGAGCCGATCGCCGATGAGGCCGACCGGATCGGCGCGCTCGGGCACGGATTTACCGCAAGCGGCCATCCGGTCGCCGCCGCGGTATCGCTCGAAAATCTGGCGATCATCGAGGAAAAGGATCTGGTCGGCAACGTCCGCCGGCTTGCGCCGCAATTCCTTGGCCGGCTCAATGCTCTGGAACGCCATCCGCTTGCGGTCGAGGCGCGGGGCGTCGGTCTCATCGGTGCGCTTGAGCTTGAGGCGGCGGATGGGGCGGCCGCAGGTGCTACCGGCGCGCGGGCGGGAGCGATCCTGCAGAAGAACGGCCTCATCTGCCGCAATATCGGCGATTCCATCGCCTTTTGCCCGCCGATGATCATCACGGCTGCCGAGATCGACGAGATGTTCGATATCGTCGAGGCGAGCCTTGGCGAACTCGGTCAGACGGACATCGAAAGAAGATCGTCGCAGCGGACCGGTTGACGTTCGCCGGCGCGCCTTCTGCATGGTTGCGCCCTTATCCCTGATCGTTGCCAGACGACGCCGATTGACAGGCCTCCGATCCTGGTAATAGCATTAAGTCAAAGTTATTGACTTAATGGTGTGCCGTCGGAACTTGAGGAGAGTTCGTCATGTCGGCAGTCGAGGAGGTTCGGCTGCGGTGCTTGCACATCCCAAGCTGCTGGCCGTCATTCGGCGCCGCCTCCTTCCAACGTCACAGGGTTCTCAATGGATTATCTTGTCAATCTGTCGCCGCTTCGATCAAAGCCAGAGCTCGACCAACGGATCGACGCTGCCGGGGTGACGATCAGGCGCGCTTTGGCGCCCGAATTCGAACTTGTGACCGGATGGGTGCGGGAAAAATTCGGTGCGGGCTGGGCGGGCGAGACCGCCGTCGCGTTTGCGCGTCAGCCTCCGACCTGCTTTCTCGCCACGCGAAACGGAAGCCTCGTCGGCTTTGCCTGTCATGAATCGATCGCGCGTGGGTTCTTCGGTCCGACCGGCGTCGACGAGGCGGCACGTGGCGAAGGCGTCGGGCACGCGTTACTCCTTGCCTCTCTGCTCGATCTGAAGACGATGGGCTACGCATACGCCATCATCGGCGATGTTGGGCCGTCGGGTTTCTACGAGAAGACTGTCGACGCCATGCCAATCCCCAATTCCGCGCCTGGCATTTATGCCGGCATGCTCAAGATCGACGACTAGCCCTGCTGGAGATGATGATGACGATCGCCACAAAACCGGAATTTCGGCTGGAAACACTCTGGACGCCGGCAAAGACGGATACGCAAGCGGTTTATTCGCTGACATTGACGAACGCCTCCGATCGTCCGCTGAAGGATTTTCGCCTTTGCGTTTCGGGACCGGCCCGCATCGACCCCGCTGCCGTTGTCGAAGGAGGGGAGCTGCTGAGCCGGCTTTCCAACCATTCCGAGTTCGCGCCGCCGGCCGATCTGGTGCTTGAGCCTGGAAGCGTGTGGACCGTGAAGGCGCATGGCATGAGCTTTGCGCCGCAGCATTGGACCGACGGCGCCAACTCCGCCTACCTTGTCCTTGCCGACGGCAGCACCGCGCCGATCTCCGTCGTGCCGTCGCGCGCCCACGGCGACAATGCCGAGCTGAAACGCGGCGCTGTCATCTATCCCGTGCCGAAGGTCGCCCCGGTCGCGGTCTCCGTCGTGCCCTGGCCGCAGGAGGTGTCCGTCTCCGGACGACTGACGCCGCCATCAGGGATCGACCTTGCGCCGGAGGGGGCGGAAGCCGAAGCTGCAGCGCAGGCGTTTGCCGAGCTGACGGGCAGCCTGTTCCCGGTCGAAGGGCTTGTCCGGCCGGTGGCGGAAGGTGGCCTTCCGGCAACGCTGTCGCTCTCCGGCGACCTTGCGGAGGAAGGCTATCTCATCCGCTTCTCACCGGCCGGCGTCGCAGTGACCGGCGGGACGCGCATCGGTATCCTCTATGGCCTGATCACGCTCGGACAAATCCTGCGCGGTGCCAAGCTTCATTCCGGCACGTTCCTGTTTCCGGCCGGCGGCGAAATCCGGGACGAGCCGGCGCTCGGCTGGCGCGGCACGCATCTCGACGTCGCCCGTCAGTTCTACAGCACCGCCGAGGTTTCGCGGTTCCTCAGGTTGATGGCCTGGAACAAGCTCAATCGCTTCCACTGGCATCTCTCCGACGACGAGGCTTGGCGCATCGAGATCGACGCCTATCCGGCGCTGACCGAGATCGGCGCCTGGCGCGGCCATGGCCGCAAGATCCCGCCGCTGCTCGGCTCCGGCCCGCAGGTGACCGGCGGCTATTACACCAAGGCCTCCGTCCGCGAGATCGTCGCTCTGGCGGCGACTTTGGGTATCGAAGTGATGCCGGAGATCGACGTGCCCGGCCATTCCTTCGCGATGCTGCAGGCCATTCCCGAGCTGCGCGATCCCGATGAGACCGGCAGCTATTATTCCGTGCAAGGCTTCCCGGACAATTGCCTGAACCCGGTGCGTGAGGAAACCTATCGTGTGCTCGAAGTCGTCTTCGACGAACTGATCGAGCTCTTCCCGTCGAAGATCATCCATGTTGGTGCCGACGAGGTGCCGCTCGGGGCCTGGTCAGGTTCGCCCGAGGCGCTTGAACGTCTGCGGACGGTCGCCGGCGACGAAATGGCGGCGGCTCACGCCAAGCGGCTGAATGTCGTCACCAACACGCATGGCGCCGACGAGATCGACGGGTCGGGTGCCGCCGTGCTGCAGGCGGAGTTCCTCGCCCGTGTCCAGGGCTTCCTTGCAAGTCGCGGCTGCGTCACCGGCGGCTGGCAGGAGGCGGCTCATGGCAACGTCATCGACAAGGAAAAATCTCTGCTATTCGGCTGGCGGACGGTCGAGGCCAACGCCGAGTTAGCCGGCGAAGGCTACGATATCGTCGTCTGCCCGGGGCAGGTCTACTATCTCGACATGGCCAACAGCCCGGCCTGGTCCGAGCCCGGCGGCAGCTGGGCCGGCTGGTCTGATCCGGAAAAACTGTATCTGTTCGACCCGATCGAAGGCTGGACGGAAGCGCAGAAGAAGCATTTGCGCGGGCTGCAATGCTGCATCTGGTCCGAGCCGATGACCGATCGCGGCGTGTTCGACCGCCTGGTGTTCCCACGGCTGTCGGCTCTCGCCGAAACCGGCTGGACCCGCCCGGAGCGCAAGAATTTCAAACGCTTCGAGGCACTGGTCGGGTTGATGCCGGTTCTCTACGGCTTCTATTCCGAGCAGTAATCGTCCGGCTGAACGGGGCGTCGGAGCAATTTGATGCCTCGCTCCCCTTGCATTTTTGGGTGGGCAGAGGTCGCGAATCAACGTTTGCGGCGTGGCCGTCACCCGTGACATAAGGGCGCCGCAACGTTTCGGGCCCCTAAAATATGATTCGTATCGAGAATATCAGCAAGCAGCTCAGCCACCGGATCCTCTTCATCGAGGCATCCGCCGCCCTCAACAAGGGCGAGAAGGTCGGCCTCGTCGGCCCCAATGGCGCGGGCAAGACGTCCCTCTTCCGGATGATAACGGGCGAAGAGATGCCGGACGAAGGCCAGGTCGCCGTCGATAAGGGCGTGACGATCGGTTACTTCAACCAGGATGTCGGCGAGATGTCGGGCGGTAGCGCTGTTGCCGAGGTGATGAACGGTGCCGGGCCGGTCAGCACCGTTGCCGCCGAACTGCACGAGCTTGAAGCCGCCATGGTCGATCCGGATCGTTTGGACGAGATGGACGCGATCATCGAGCGCTACGGCGAGGTGCAGGCGCGCTACGAAGAACTCGACGGTTATGCGCTCGAAGGCCGCGCGCGCGAAGTGCTTGCGGGCCTGAGCTTCTCCCAGGAGATGATGGACGGCGACGTCGGCGCGCTTTCCGGTGGTTGGAAGATGCGCGTCGCGCTGGCCCGCATCCTGTTGATGCGCCCTGATGTCATGCTGCTCGATGAGCCGAGCAACCATCTGGATCTCGAAAGCCTGATCTGGCTTGAAGCCTTCCTCAAGGGCTACGAAGGCGCGCTCCTGATGACCTCGCACGATCGCGAGTTCATGAACCGGATCATCACCAAGGTGGTCGAAATCGACGGCGGCCAGCTCAACAGCTATTCGGGCGATTACGGCTTTTACGAACAGCAGCGGGCGCAGAACGAAAAGCACCAGCTGGCGCAGTTCGAACGCCAGCAGGCGATGCTCGCCAAGGAAATCAAGTTCATCGAGCGCTTCAAGGCGCGCGCCTCGCACGCAGCCCAGGTGCAGAGCCGGGTCAAGAAGCTCGACAAAATCGATCGGGTCGAGCCGCCCAAGCGCCGGCAGGCCGTGTCGTTCGAGTTTCGCCCGGCGCCGCGCTCGGGCGAAGACGTCATCAACATCAAGAACGTGCACAAGAAGTACGGCGAGCGCAGCATCTATGAGGGCCTCGACTTCATGGTTCGCCGCCGCGAGCGCTGGTGCATCATGGGCATCAACGGCGCCGGCAAGTCCACGCTTCTGAAGCTGGTGACGGGCTCGACCGATCCGGATGAGGGCAGCGTCGCGCTCGGCGCCAGCGTGAAGATGGGTTACTTCGCCCAGCATGCCATGGACCTGCTCGATGGCGAGCGCACGGTGTTTCAGTCGCTGGAGGACGCATTCCCGCAGGCCGGCCAGGGGCCGCTCCGCGCGCTTGCCGGCTGTTTTGGCTTTTCCGGCGACGACGTCGAGAAGCGCTGCCGGGTGCTGTCGGGCGGCGAGAAGGCGCGGCTGGTCATGGCGATGATGCTGTTCGATCCGCCGAACCTCCTGGTGCTCGACGAGCCTACCAACCACCTCGATCTCGACACCAAGGAAATGCTGATCAAGGCGCTGGAGCAGTACGAGGGCACGATGCTGTTCGTGTCGCACGACCGCCACTTCCTGGCGGCCCTGTCCAACCGCGTGCTGGAGCTGACGCCCGAGGGCGTGCATCAGTATGGCGGCGGCTATACGGAATATGTCGCCCGCACCGGCCAGGAAGCGCCGGGCCTGCGCAGCTGATTTCGATCGATCGCGGCCTTGCCGCGATAATTGTCCGAAACGATAAGGGCCGATGCGCGCAATGTGCTTCGGCCCTTTCTTTATTGAAGTCCTTATATCGAAGCCGTTGCGCCGGCTTCGATGCTTGGCGTCAGGCGCGCTCTTCCCAGACCTTGGCGAGTTCCACCAATGTCTTGACGGCCCGTTCCATGTCCTGTCGGCTCACCCATTCGAGTGGCGAATGGAAGGCGTGGCCGCCGGCGAAGATGTTGGGGCAGGGCAGGCCCATGAACGACAGGCGCGAGCCGTCGGTGCCGCCGCGGATGCTGCCGCGCACCGGCGTCATGCCGGCGCGGCGCACGGCCTCCAGCGCATTGTCGGCGATCTCAGGATTGCGGGCAAGGATCGCCTTCATGTTGCGGTACTGCTGCTTGACCTCGAAGGAGTAGGACGAGCCCGGATAGGCGGCGATCACATCCTTTACGATACCTTCGAGCATGGCTTCCTTGGTCGCCAGGCCCTCGTCCTCGAAATCACGGACGATCAGGCTGAGGCTCGCCTTTTCCATCGTGCCGGTGACGCCGGTCGGATGGATGAACCCTTCACGGCCTTCCGTGCTCTCGGGCGCGATGTCCTTCGGCAGGCGATCGATGATGGCACCGGCGATCTTGATGGCGTTTTCCATCTTGCCCTTGGCAAAGCCCGGATGGATGGCAACGCCTGCGATCGTGATCTCGACACCGTCGGCCGAGAAGGTCTCGTCCTCGATGTGGCCGGCGGTTTCGCCATCGATGGTGTAGCCGAACTGGGCACCGAGCTTCTTAAGGTCAACCTTGTCGGCGCCGCGGCCGACTTCCTCGTCCGGCGTGAAGAGGATGCGGATGGTGCCGTGCTTGATATCCGGGTTGTCCATCAGGACCTGCGCTGCCGACATGATCTCGGCAACGCCGGCCTTGTCGTCCGCGCCCAGAAGAGTGGTGCCGTCGGTGGTGATGATGTCGTTGCCGATCTGGTCGAGCAATACAGGATGCTCGCTGACGCGGATGACCTGTTGCGGATCGCCTGTCAGCCGGATGTCACCGCCCTGGTAGTTCCTGACGATCTGCGGCTTGACGTTGGTGCCGGTGAAGTCCGGCGCCGTATCCATATGAGAACAGTAGCAGATGACTGGAACCGGCTTGTCGACGTTCGACGGAATGGTGGCATAGACGTAGCCGTGTTCGTCGAGGTGCGCGTCCGATACGCCCATCGCCAGCAACTCTTCGACCAGAAGCCGGCCGAGCGTCTTCTGCTTTTCGGTGGTGGGCGTGGTCTTCGACTTGGCATCCGATTGGGTGTCGATAACGACGTAACGGAGGAAGCGATCGATAACAGTGTCGGTCATGGGCAATGTGTCCAATATATCTGCGTCAACGATAGTCCCGCTATAGCGCATCGCCGGTGCCGCAGTGAATGGGCTTTCCACCGCGTCGACGGGTTTTGTCGACGCGGTGGAGGCGGCGCTTGATCTGCGACGTGCGTTACAACGATTTTACCGTTGTACACTCAAGGGCCGATTCCGCCTTGGGGCGGAGACCGAAGACGAGCAGGCTTGCGGCGGCAGAGAGCCAGACGCCAATGGTGCCGTAGAGCATGACCCAGCCGAAACCATCCCGCAGTGCCGCATGAGTAACGCTCTGCGACAGGCCATAGTCCGAAGACAGCATGCCGCCGGCGGAAATCTTTTCGGCAAGCGTGCGGAGGTCGGCGAAGGCTGTCTGCCCGAAAAGCGAGCTTTGCAGCGAGAACAGCACACCCTCGACCAGGATGAGGCCCATCAGCGCGATGTTGATCGCCAGAGAGATCATCCGCGCGCTGGTGTCGATGCCCGAGGCCATGCCGACCCGTTCGGGGGTGACCGCGCCGGTTGCGGCGTTGGTGACCGTGGTATTGGTGAATCCGAGACCGATGCCCGCCAACACGCATCCCGGCAGCATTGTCGCCCAGCTAGCGTTCTCGACGCTGGCGCCGATTTTCATCATGAGAAAGCCAAGACCGATCGTGAACAGACCTGCGGGGATGACGATTCCTGGACGAAGGCGAAGCATCAAGCGTTCGGCAAAGGGCGGAACGACGAGTGGGGGAAGGGTATAGGCGAGAAGTGCTACGCTTGCGGTCACGCCGTCATAGCCGAGGCCCGCCTGAAACCAGATCGGCAGATAGATCATGAACGGCCAGAAGCTGATGTTCATGCCCATCGAGCCGAACAGCGCGCCGGAGAAGCTGCGGATGCGGAACACCGAAAAATCGAACATCGGCCGGGCACTGACTTTCTCGGCAACGACGAAGCCGATCAGGCTGACGATGGCGACACCGAGGATTGCCAGCGCGGTCGGGCTGGCAAAGCCGAGTTCGGGGCCTTGCGTGATGAAGTAGGCGATGCAGAAGACCGCGGCCGACAACGTCACGATCCCGGCGACGTCGAGGCTCTCGGCGTCAGGGTCACGCGACTCCTGTACGCCCGCGAGCGCAAGCGCCATTGTGATGCCCGAAAGCACGACATGGACGAGAAACACCCATTCCCAACTCAGGAGCGCGACCGTCGCGCCACCGACGATCGGTCCAAAGCCGAGACCGATGCCGAAGACGATGCCCCACCAGCTGAAAGCGATCCCGCGCTGGCGACCGGACGGGAACTGCTGCGACAGCACGGCGATCTGGCAGATGAGCATCACGCCGCCGGCCATGCCCTGGAGGAAGCGGGCGACGATCAACACCGAGGTGTTTTCGGTCAGCCCGCAGATCAGCGAGGCGATGCCGAAGGCGACGATGCCGGCGACAAAGATGCGCTTACGGCCGTAGCGATCGGCCAATGTGCCTGCCCCCATCAGAACCGCGGTGACGGCGATGGTGTAGGCGTTCATGATCCATTGAAGCTGTTTGAAATCTGCGCCGAGCACCTGCTCCAGCGTTGGCAGGATCGCCGGAATGCTCGAAATCTCCAGGCCGAACATCAGCGAGGAGAGGCAGACGGCTGCCAGTGCCAGCGCACTGCGGCGGGTTATGGGTTCGTTCATGCTTGCGGTCTTTCGCTGCTGCGGCGGGCTTCGCGGAAAGCCGGTCCCGGCCCTTCCACGCGCTCCGCCCGAATTGATATCGCTTGGGCAGGGGCACCATAGGCGGGTCTTGATCACAACTGAATTGTATGGCTAGCTATTTCAGAGATAACAAAATCGGATGATTGCGATGACGACGCTGGATGTGGATGCGGTGCAGGCCTTTGTCGCGATTGCCGATTTTCAAAGCTTTACCCGCGCGGCGGAGTTTCTCGGCAGCACCCAAGGGGCGATCAGCGTCAAGCTGAAGCGGCTCGAAGATCGGCTTGGCGTCAGGCTATTGGAGCGGACGCCCAGGCAGGTTCGCCTCTCGGCGCAGGGCGCCGTCTTCATCGCAGGTGCACGCGAGTTCCTCGCCGCCCATGAGCGGGCGCTGGCCGGGCTGTCGTCGACACGCCGCCGCTTTGGCCTCGGCATTGCGGCGCACGTCGCCGGACCCGAAGTGCCGACATTGCTGGCGCGGCTTTATGCCCACGACCCGGGACTGTGCATCGAAGTCCGACTGGAAACGTCGCGAAACCTGCTTGGCGCCTTCGACCGTGGAGAACTCGATGCCGTGATCATCCGGCGCGACGAGGATCGGCGCGACGGCGAGACGCTTGGGCCGGAGCATTTCGGCTGGTTCGCGTCTCCTGGCTTCAAGCGCGCACCCGGTGAGCCGCTGCGCCTGGCAGCGCTGGCGCCGCTTTGTGGCGTGCGCGATATTGCGACACGCGCGCTCGACGCGGCCGGCGTTCCCTGGGTGGAAGTGTTCGTCGGCGTATCGACGGCTGTCAACGCCGCCGTCTCGGCGGGGCTCGCCGTCGGCCCCTTCTCCTGTCGCCTTGCGCCATCAGACACGATCGAAGTCAGCAAGCAGTTCGGCCTGCCGCCGCTTCCATCTTCGGAGATCGTCCTGCATTCGACCCTGACCGACGCGCGATCCCGCAAGGCCCTGCAAACCCTTGCCGCCGCCTTCCGGGAGCGACACGCCACGACGATGGAGGCCGACGACTCGTCGGCTCGAAAGGTCTGGCCGAAGATCGAGCTTTCGGCATCCTGAGTGCCGCGGGCGAGACCGATCGTGGAAGCCTTGCCCGCCGGCGCTATGTAACGATTAAAAAAAAGCTACAGCGCTGAAGTCTGCGGCGTCCCGGCCTGAATCAAAAGCGATTTCGGGGGCGCCATGGGCGGAAAATTACCGCGTGGTGCCTAAGCGCCGTTGCTCCAGGCCGATCCGGCGCGCCGGCGCCGATGGCGCCTTGACCCAGCCCTGGCCGGTCGGTGGCTTTCTGTCGGGCTTGTTGGCGCTCGGCCCCTTAAGCCAGCGAATGATGGCCTCGAAGCCGTGTTTGGCGAGGCGCTTGGTGATCCGCAGACTGTCGTCGTCGAGATCGCAGGCAACGCCGATTTCCCTCCAGTCGAGCTTGTTGCCGGTCTGCGGTGGCATTGCCCGCCTCACCACGAAGTCCAGCATGTAGTGGCGGAGGTTGTCGTAGTCGTGTTTGGGAAGGGCGCGGGCGAGCCGCAGCTCGCAAAACGATGCAATCTTTTGATGAAAATTGTGAACCGGGGCAGTCAATGGGGGCATGTCACTTGCAACTCATACGTGGTTAGCCGGCGAGACGCCGGGGTACGGGCAGCTAAGTGAATCGCGTTAATGAAGCGTTTAGCCTGTCAGTGATTGCATCGAGCCCGTGCGGACCAATCGGTAAGGGCGGCCAATCCCCATCCGTGAAAGAAGGCCTTGAGGTTCTGGTTTACGACCACCGCAGCGCCGCGGTCGTTACAGGGGAATCCCACAATCGCAACTCTTCCTCGGTCAGAAGGGCGAGCGTGATCGACAGGCCCTGCATGTCGAGCGAGGTGACATAGGTCCCGACGAGCGAGCGCTCAATGGCAATACCCCGCTCCTCCATGAAGCGGCGGGCGGCGTTGTACGCCAGGTAAAGCTCGGCAGGTGGGGTTCCGCCAAGGCCGTTGACGAAGAGCAGCGCCTTGGCGCCGGGCTGCATCGCGATGTCGCCGACGATCGTTTCGCAGAGCTGGTGGACGATTGCGTCCGAGGCGGTGAAGGGCTGCCGCGAATGCCCGGGCTCGCCATGGATGCCGATCCCGATTTCCATCTCGGCAGCACCCAGGACGAAGGTGGTGCGTTGCGTGTGCGGAACCGTCACGCCGTTGAGTGCGACGCCCATCGACCGGATCCGCGCGCTCAATCCGTCTCCGAGCCGCTTCAGCGCCTGAAGCGGCATGCCTTGCTCGGCACCAGCACCTAGCAGTTTCTCGACGATGAGCGTTCCGGCAACCCCGCGGCGTCCGCGACCTTCCCCCACCCGTGGCGTTTCGATATCGTCGCTGACAACAACCATTTCGAAGTCGTGGCGGCTGGCCGCCATCTCCATCGCCATCTCGAAGTTCATGATGTCGCCGTCGTAATTCTTGACGATCAGCAGGCAGCCATTGCCGGTATCCGTCTCTTCGATGGCGCTGATGATCTGGCTCGGCGTTGGCGAGGTGAAGACGTGACCGATGCAGGCTGCGTCCAGCATGCCCTGGCCGACGAAGCCGATATGCATCGGCTCGTGGCCGGCGCCGCCGCCGGATATGACGGCAACCTTGCCGGCCCGAAGGTGCCGCCGCCGAACGCATTTTCGGTCCGCTCCGAACACGACGAACGACTCATGGGCGCGCACGAAGCCTTCGACGCTTTCGGCCGCCATGGTTTCCGCAGTGTTCATAAACTTCTTCATCGAGCCCCTCCCAAGGCGGCGACTGTGCTACCGTTCAGCGGCGTGGCCTGCATATGGACCTCATTCCGACCCACCCGAGATCGCGGCGATCTTCTGCACGAGTTCGGAGATCGCTTCCTCCAGCAACCGGTTCCGCCGCTCGTCGCCAAAATCGGGGACCATCAGGGACAGGTGACGCAGCTTTTCCGACGATCCGAGCTCCGGCAGTTTTCCAGGATGCGCAGCCTGATAGGCGGAAAGGAACCGCTCCTGCTCGGCAGCGCTGAAATGACAGACGCGGAAGATCGTTGCGAGATGACGGGCCGGCAGCGGCGTCGCATAGGTGGGGCTGGTGATCTGCGTGACGAAGCTGCGGTGTTTTCCAAGCTCGGTCGCGAGCCGTTGGCGCGTCCCGGATGGCCGGTTGTCGATGATCTGCGCCAGAACGGTTTTGTAGGCGATGATGGCGTCTTCGTTGTCTTCGCGCGCCATTCTAGTCTCCGGCTGCCCTGGTCCCGTCGGCATTCAAACCGACAAGCGCCGATCCTATCGCGGGACGTTGTGCCGGCGCCACGGAAAAATGTCTGAGCCCTGCCGCAAGCAACGCCGGCAGGAAGGACGGATTGCCAGCCATATCCCCGCATATGCTGACGGGCTTGCCGGCGGTGAGTGTCATCGCCTGGGTTATGAGGCGCAGGACGGCCGGAGCCGCCTTGTCGCGATAAGCCCTGATGTCGGATCCGTCGCGGGCAGATGCCGCCAGGTACTGCGCGAGATCATTCGTGCCGAAGGAAAAGAACTCGGCGTTCTCGAAGGTATCGAGCATCAGCGCTGCGGCCGGCACTTCGACCATCATGCCGATTTGTGGAAGGCGATGGGCTATCTTGCGGCGAAGCAGCAGCGCGGCTTCCTCGGCAAAGATCTGCCGCATGTTGTCGATCTCGGAAGGAAAAGTCACCATCGGCAGCAGCACACGCAGTTTGCCGAACAGGGCTGCACGCAAGAGGGCGCGGGCCTGAAGCCGGGCGATTTCCGGTCGGGCGAGAAGCAGCCGGATACCACGCATGCCCATGGCGCCGGAATCGTCATCAAGGCCCGCGAGTGGCTTGTCCCCACCGATGTCGAGCATGCGGATCGTCACGGGCTTGCCACCCGCCCATTCCAGCGCGCGACGATAGATATGGAACTGCTTGTCTTCGTTGGCGGCGTCCGCAAGTGAGCGCACGGCGAATTCCGAGCGCATCAATCCGATCCCCGCAGCCGTTGCCGCATCGATGCCGTCGATCTCCAAGGGGTCGTTGACATTGATTGACAACTGGATGGAGACGCCATCCGATGTTTGCAGACTGCCATGGTCGATGGCAGCCGCATCGGTGTGTGGCGGCACGCGAGCCGGCACAGGCGATAGACCCTCTGCTTGCGCATCGAGAAAGACCATGCCGGCATCGCCGTCGATCCGCACCTGGCTGTCTGTGGCCACGTCAAATCGCCCGCAGCCGATTACCATCGGGATGGACTTCGCGCGAGCAAGCAGCGCGACATGGCCGGCGGCGCTGCCGCCAAAAAGTACGATGCCGCCCCCGGCGGACCAATCATGGCCCAGGAACCGGCTCGGCTCGATGTCCTTGCCGACGAAAATCGAGCCGGCCGGAAAGTCTTCGACCGGTGTGCCGGACAAGATGCCGAGCACGCGGTTCTTCATGTCGAGGATATCGACGGCCCGGGCGCGCACCTCTTCCTCATCGGCGCCCTCGAGTTCGGCAACATGGGTATCGATGGCGGCCACCCAGGCGAAGACGGTGTGCTCTCCGGCACTGACGCGCTCTTCGGTCATTTCGGCGATCGTCGGATCGCGCAAGACCTCGATCTGGAAGTCGATGATATCCCTGCTGTCGCCGTCCACCCGATCGGCGAGATCCTGAAGTGCGGAGATCGCTGTTTCGACGGCCTCCGCCAGCGTTCCTGGGCCCGATGTCCCTGGTGCAACAGGCACGGAGACCAATGCCGGTCTGTCCGCAAGATAGACCGGGCCGGTTGCGATACCTGGGGAGGCGCCCGTCGCCCGGAGCTTACGTGGTTCGGCCATGCTTCTTGTCTTCATCGAAGTTTCGCTCGATGAGTTCCTTGAGCGCGCGGATCGCTTCCTCGGCAAGAATGCCGTCCGCCCGGATCCTGAGGATCGAGCCCTTCCTGATCCTCGCGCCCATGATCTTGATGATGCTCTTGCCGTTCAGCCAGATGTCGCTGCCGTTGACGGCGACTTCGATCGAGCACGGAAACGACTTCGCAAGCCGGGTAAAGGTCACGGACGGCCGCGCATGCAGCCCCACGCCATGCTTGACCTCGATTTCCGTCTGGCATGTGGCGGCCAATGGCTCGACCTCTCCCATGGTTAGTCTCGATCCGCTCATCAGGGCGACAGCTCCTCGGCGGTCGCGACCACCTTCGAAAGGGACGCCCCGCCAGACGCTTCCGCTGCGGCCATGACCGCACCCTCGACCAGCGGTGCGTTGCAGATTGTCACTTTGGCGGCTCGGGGCATGCCCAGCATTTCGATGGCCATCTCGCTGTTGGTCTCTGCGCCGCCGAGATCGACGAAGACGGCGACGCCCGCCTCCGACCAGGCGTCTTCGATCGCGCGCAGGATGCCCGCGGCATCGGTACCGAGTTCTCCGTGAACATTGCCGCCCGACCAGGCGAGCGGCACGCTGTCGCCAACCATCTGCCTGACCATGTCGGCGATGCCTCGCGCCACCAGCGGCGAGTGCGAGACGATGACGATGCCCACGTTCACGGTCGTTGCGGTCATTCCGGACGGTTCTCCTCAAGGTATCGGCAAATCGCCATCGTCAACAGCGCGCAACTGGATGCGCCGGGATCCACATGTCCGATCGAACGGTCGCCGAGATAGGCCGCGCGTCCGCGCATTGCCTTCATCGGGGCGGTATCGCCGGCGGATCGTTCTGCCCGGCGGGCTATATCCGACAGCCGGGACCGGTGCGCAAGCGCATCCTGCACCGGATAGAGCACGTCGAGCAGCGTCTTGTCGCCGGCGGCCGCACGGCCGCGCCGGGCTACCGCATCGATGGCGCGCTTCAGGATGATTGGAAACGCGTCATCGGCGTCCTCAGCCCGAAGTTCGCGGCCCATTTCCATCAGCAATGTGCCGTAGAGCGGCCCGGCGGCGCCGCCGATGTTCATCACCAGGGTCAGGCCGATCTTCTCGACGGCATCGGGCAGAGGCAGGCTGGAAAGATTGGCTTCCTCGGCGCTGACGGCTTCGCAACCGCGCTGCATGTTGGTGCCATGATCTCCATCGCCGATGGCGCGATCGAGCGCGCACAGATGGTCGCTGTTTGCCGCGATGGTCGCACGGCAAACTTCGATCAACCCGGCAATCAGCATCGGTTCCATCTGCACCAGCGCCCTCCCAACCGCTTCGCCGCCTTATGCCATGGCGGCCGCGACCTCGAATACGCCGGCGACCGCAACCGCGCCCGGATCCGGCACGCCGTCGAGATCCTTTTCGCCGACATAGGAGGCACGTCCGGCCTTGGCCTTTTTCATGGTCCTGGTCGATTCGGCGCCGGCCGCCGCAGCTTCAGCCGCCGCCGCAACGCTGCCCGAGGTCAGGGCCTTGAGCGCCGGGGCAAGCGCGTCGACCATCGTGCGATCACCGACCTCGGCGCCACCATAGAACGTCATCCGGTCAAGCCCGGCAAGAAGTGCGGCGGCGATATCCGGCTTTTCCGTCATCGCCTTGGCAGCAGCGGTGAAGAAGATCGACAGGAGCACGCCGCTCGATCCGCCCATGCTGGTGCTGAGGATGTCGCCGATCGAGGCCAGCGTCGCGGCCGGCTGCTTCAGCGGCAGCCCCGAGAGCCTGGCCAACACGCTGCGCGCGCCGGTGGCAACCGTGGAGCCCGTGTCGCCGTCACCAACGCGGCCATCGAGCCTGTTGAGCTCACCCTCGAGCGAAACCAGATGTTCGCAGAGCGCCGCAATCAGCCGCTTGGTGCGCTCGTCGTCGCTGGCTGCAACCGCGCCATTGGATTTGGCGGCGACCTTCGGTGCGGGAAAAACGACGATGGCGTGGCGTTCGACAGCGGGAAGCCATGCGTGCGGTCCGACCGCTGCCGTCAGCGCCGCCTCGCGGCTGTCGTCGAGCGCAATCAGCGAGAGCGAGAAACCGTTCATGTTGAGCGCCGTCATCATCGGCGCCGGCCCAACGATCAGCTTGACGCTGGCGGCAAGCGGGGACGACAGCACGGCATTGGCAATGACGCTCATTTCGAGCGGCGGCACGGCGCCGAGGTTGTTGATCAACAGCGCATGCGGCCCGGTCTTGTGCTGCGCTGCAGCAAGCCGCGCAGTCATGGTGGCGACGATATCGGCGACCGGCTGAAGCGCGATCCGCTCGACACCCGGCTCGCCGTGGATGCCGAGCCCGAGCTCGCCCTCGGCCTCGCCGAGGCGATCTTCGTGCGCCTGACCGGGGACGCTGCAGGTGCTAAGCGACATGCCGAGCGAAATGATATCTCCGGCCGCCTTGGTCGCGTGGGCCGCAACCGATTTCAAGTCCTCGCCGGCTTCGGCATGAAAGCCGGCTATCTTGTGGACGAACAGCGTGCCGGCGACGCCGCGCGGCTGGATGATGTCCGGTATGGCGATATCGTCGGCGACGATGACCATTTCGACATCGAAGCCTTCGGCCCGCGCCTTCTCGGCGGCAAGGCCGAAGTTCAGCCGGTCGCCGGTATAGTTCTTGACGACCAGCAAGGCGCCTTTCGGGCCTGTGACGGCCCGGATCGCCGTCAGCACCGCATCAACGCTCGGCGAGGCGAAGATTTCGCCCGACACCGCCGCCGTCAGCATGCCCTTGCCGACGAAACCCGCATGCGACGGTTCGTGGCCGGCGCCGCCGCCGGAAATGATCGCGACCTTCGACTTGTCCCAGTCGGCACGCAGGATCACCTTGATCTCGGGGAAGGTATCCAGACGGGCAAGGCGTCCCGCACCACTGGTCAAAAGCAGACCATCGACCGCTTCGGTGACGATGTTTTCCCGAC
Organism: Sinorhizobium sp. A49; assembly: GCF_002002725.1. Classification (GTDB taxonomy): domain Bacteria; phylum Pseudomonadota; class Alphaproteobacteria; order Rhizobiales; family Rhizobiaceae; genus Ensifer. The sequence goes on from NZ_MUNW01000050.1 coordinate 218,390, forward strand.
GATTGAAGAAATGTTTCATGGAATGGTACCCGTCTGTTTGTCGTTGCATGCCGTCTTCGTTTGACCTTTGCGGCTCAGGCGAGCCGTTGTCCACCCGCATCGAAATAGAGCGGATCGCGCAGCGTCAGATTGATCCGGTCGCCCGGCCGGATTTCGATATAGGGATCGGCGAGTGTGACGAGCTTGTGATCGCGGACGCGGATGTGCAGATGGTTCTGGTCGCCCAGATGCTCGATCCAGTCGACTTGCGCGTTGGCATTCCGGTTGACGGCGATCTCGAGATGTTCAGTCCGGGCTCCGATCGTCTTCGTGCCCGCCGGCGGTGTGGCGCCTTCGAGCAGGTCGGCCGGCAAGAGGTTGATGTGGGGCTGGCCGAGCCGTGCGGCGACATGAAGATTGGCGGGATTGGAGTAGATCTCCCGCGGTGTGCCGACCTGCATCAGCTTTCCCTCCGCCAGAATGCCGATACGGTCAGCCATGGTCATCGCCTCCACCTGGTCATGGGTGACGTAGAGCAGTGTCGAGCCCAGTTCCTTCTGGATGCGTTTGAGCTCCAGCCGCAGTTCCGAGCGCAGCTTGGCGTCGAGCGAGGAGAGGGGCTCGTCCATGAGATAGATCGACGGCCTGCGCACAAGAGCGCGACCGATGGCAACGCGCTGCATCTCGCCGCCGGACAGCCGCGTCGAGCGGTTTTCCAGCTTGTGGTCGATCCGCACCATGCGGGCAATCTCGCGCACCCGCCGCTCGATCTCGTCATTGGACAGTTTCCGGACCGGCGCTTTCAGGGGGAAGGCGAGATTTTCATAGACCGTCATGTGTGGGTAGAGCGAGTATTGCTGGAAGACGAACGCGACATCCCGTTCGGCCGGCGCCTGACCGGCGACATCCCGGCCGGCAATGTCGATGCGGCCGGTATCCGGCTTTTCCAGGCCGGCGATGAGGCGAAGTGTCGTCGTCTTGCCGGCTCCGGTCGGTCCCAAGAGCACGACGAACTCGCCATCACGGATCGAAAGGTCGAGATTGCTGATGGCCTGGTTGTCGCCGAAGCGCTTGTTGAGACCTTTGAGAACAATATCAGCCATGCTGGCCTCCCGAATAAAGCGATGAGGCGACCGCGCGACCTGACTTGCAATCGAAGAGCGCGAGGTTGGCGGGGGTGAACTCCAGCCCGACGGTTTCGCCGATCTGGAAATTGCGGTTTGCCGGCACGCGCGCCTTGATCAACCCGTTACCGGTTTCAATGGCCACGACCTGGTTGGTGCCGAGATATTCGCTGCCGTAGACGGCCCCGCGCAGCGGTGAGGCATCGCTGAAGCGGATATGCTCCGGTCGCACGCCGAGCGCAAGTTCGCGCTCCTCGGTATCCTGGTGGATCTCCGGCACGATGACGTCGACGCCGTTGAGCGAGATGGAGGAAGCTCCCTTTCGCAGGCTCGATGTGAAACGCATGAAGTTCATCGGCGGCGAGCCGATGAAGTCGGCGACATACATGCTCGCCGGCTTGCGGTAGATTTCTTGCGGCGTGCCGAACTGCTCGATGACCCCATGGTTCATTACGGCGATCTTGTCGGCCATGGCCATGGCTTCGTGCTGGTCGTGGGTGACATAGACCGTCGTTGCGTGCACGCGGTTGTGCAGTTCTCGCAATTCATGAACCATGACCTCGCGGAACTCCGCATCGAGGGTGCCGAGTGGCTCGTCCATCAGAAAGCATTTCGGCCGCCGGACGATCGCCCGGCCAAGGGCGACACGCTGCCGGTCGCCGCCGGCAAGCCCCGAGACGGAACGGTCGAGGATATGGCTGATCTGCAAGAGCCGCGCAGTCTCTTCGACGCGCTCACGGATTTCCGCCCTGGGCATGCCCTGGGATAAAAGCGGGAAACCGATGTTCTTGCGCACGTTCATGTGTGGGTAGAGCGCAAAGAGCTGGAAAACGAAGGCGATGTCGCGGGCGCTGGCCCGGTTGAAGGTGACATCCTCGCCATCGAGGTAGATCTTGCCGCTCGTCGGCAGCTCAAGCCCGGCGATCATGCGCAGCGTCGTCGTCTTGCCGCAGCCCGATGGCCCAAGGAGCGCCAGGAACTCGCCATCGTTGACGACGAAGCTTGAATCCTGGACCGCGACGAAATCGGCGAATTCCTTGCGAAGGTTCTCAATTCTGATCTCGGCCATCGGTCACTCCGGAAATTTCGAGACGATGATGAACATCACCGTGCCTGCGAGCAGCGTCACCAGCGAATAGGTGTAGAGCACCAGCGCAAACGGCTGGAACAGCATCAGGAAGCCGGTGGCGATCAGCACAGTCGCGATGGTCTCCATCGGGCCGCGCCGGAAAAAGAACGGCCGCTTTGGAGAGGTCTTGGTGGGTGTCCGCGTCAGGTCTGTCATTTGCGCACCGCTCCGAAGGTGATGCCGCGCAGCAATTGTTTGCGTAGCAGAATGGTGAAAACCAGGATCGGGACCAGGAAGATGGTCGTGCCCGCCGCGACTGCCGGCCAATCCTGGCCGCCTTCGCCGATGATGGTCGGGATGAACGGCGGCGCTGTCTGCGCCTGGCCCGAGGTCAGGAGTGCCGCGAAAGCATATTCGTTCCAGGCAAAGATCAGGCAGAAGATGGCGGTCGCGGCGATGCCCGTGGTTGCCTGTGGCAGCACAACCTTTCGAAACGCCTGCAGCCGGGTGTAGCCGTCGATCATCGCGGCTTCCTCGTATTCCCGCGGGATTTCGTCGATGAAGCCCTTGAGCAGCCAGACGGCGAGCGAGACGTTGACGGCGGTGTAGAGCAGGATCATGCCGAGCGCGGTGTCAGACAGGCCAAGCTCACGGTACATAAGGTAGATCGGGATCGCGACGGCGATCGGCGGCATCATGCGCGTCGACAGGATGAAGAACAGCAGGTCGTCGGCAAGCGGCACCTTGAAGCGCGAGAAGCCGTAGGCCGCCAGCGTTCCGAGGAAGACGGCAAGGAAGGTCGAGCCGAACGCGATCACCAGCGAATTGACAAAGCGCGGCAGGAAGTTCGACGGACCGGCGATCACCATGTTGCGCTTGCGGGTGACCTCGTCGCAGGTGCTGGTCGGTTCCGGCAGGGCGGCGATGTAATCAGGCGTCTGCCGCGTCCTCGTCGTGAAGAGGTTGCAATAGCCCTCCAGCGTCGGCGTAAAGACGATCTTGGGCGGATAGCTGATGGAGTCCGGTGGTGACTTGATGCTGGTCAGGAAGATCCAGACGAGTGGGATCAGCGTGATCAGGGCGTAGACGATGACGATCGTGCCGGCCACGCGTTTGCTGGTGTCGCTCGGCGCGACGACCGAATGGGCGGTGTTGGCGGAGCTCATCGTTGTTTCACCTTGTTGAGGGCTTTGACGTAGATGTTGGCAAGGCCGAACACCGCGACGAAGAGAATGATCGCGAAGGCGGAAGCCCGACCGGTTGCCCAGCTTTCGAAGGCCGCACGCTTGAGCGTGATCGAGGCGACTTCGGTGACGGACCCGGGCCCGCCGCCGGTCAGCAGCGTCACCATGTCGAACATCTTGAAGTTCTCGATGCCGCGGAAAAGAACCGCGAGCATGATGAAGGGAAGGGCCATCGGTACGGTGATCGACCAGAACTGCCGCCAGGCAGAGGCGCGGTCGACTTCGGCAGCCTCGTAGATGTAATCGGGGATCGAGCGCAGCCCGGCGAGGCAGATCAGCATCACGTAGGGCGTCCACATCCAGGTATCGACGATGATGATCGCCCAGGGCGCCAGCGAGACGTCGCCGAGCATCCGGATCTCCGAGGTCGGAATGCCGGTGACCATCGAGGCGGCATAGGCGAAGAGGCCGATCTGCGGCTCATAGAGGAAGCGCCAGAAATTGCCGACGACGGCCGGCGAAAGCATCATCGGGATGAGGATGATCGTCGTCCAGAAGGCGTGGCCGCGAAACTTGCGATCGATGAGATAAGCGAGCGCAAAGCCGATGACGGTCTGCAGCACGATCGTCCAGAAGACGAAATGCGCCGTGGTCTGCATCGCCTGCCAGATCTCAGGATCGGTCAGAACGCGTTCGTAGTTTCTAAGGCCGACGCCTTCGACGGCTGCGTTCGGCCGGTTGGCGCGATAGTTGGTGAAGGACAGATAGATTGCCCAGAGCAGCGGAAAGATATTGATCGCCAGCAGCAGGGTGATGGCGGGCGCGATGAAAGCCCAGGCGATCGCCCTGTCGGAGAGGCCGCGTACCCGCCGGGCGATCGGCGCCGGCGTCGCCATCGCGGCCGTCTCGGCGATGGAGGAATGGGAAAGGGTCAAGGTGTCACCTGGTCTTTTGGGTCGAGATTGCGCGGCGGCCCGGCCGAAAAACGATCGGGCCGCACTTAGGGGCAAGAATGCCGGCGTGTGGGACCGGGATCAGATCTTGCCGTCTTCCTCGAACACCTCGGTCCAATCCTTCACCAGGCCGTCGAGTGCTTCCTTTGCGGTGCCGTTGCCGGCGATCACATAGTTGTGGACGCGCTTCTGCATGTCCTGGAGCAGGGAGGCGTAGCTCGGCTCGGCCCAGAAATCCTTGACGATCGCCATGGAGTCGAGGAACGCCTGGGCATAGGGCTGGCTGGAGGCAAAGCCCGGTGCGTTGACGACGGCCTTCAGGCAGGAGTAGCCGCCGAGTTCCCACCACTTCGACTGCACGTCAGGCTGGGCGAACCACTTGATGTACTGAAGCGCTGCATCCCGCTTTTCAGAATAGGACACGACCGATATGCCCTGTCCGCCGAGCTGGGCGAAGTGCGCCTTCTCGGCCGGATTGGGGAAGAAACCGATGCGATCGCCGCCGACCTTCTCGTCCTTGTAGAGGCCGGGCCAGGTGAAGGCGAAGTTCATCTGCATCGCCACCTGCCCCGATTTGAAGGCATCGGCGGATTCGACCATGTAGACGTTGGAGCTGCCGGGCGGTGTGCAGCAATCGTAGAGCGCCTTGTAGAATTCGAGGCCCTTCACCGCGTCGGGCGAATTGACGAAGCCTTCCATCTCATAGGGCTTCTTAGGGTTTTCATACTGGAAGCCCCAGTCGTAAAGCACGTTGGTGACACCCATGGTGATGCCTTCCGAGCCGCGCTCGGTATAGATCGAGGCACCATAGACGGTCTTGCCGTCGACTTCGCGCTTCTGGAAGAACTCGGCGATCTGCTTCAGCTGATCGTAGGTTTTCGGCGGGCCGAGCTCCCAGCCGTATTTCTCCTTGAATTCCTTCTGCAGTTCCGGCTTTTCGAACCAGTCCTTGCGATAGGTCCAGCCGACGACGTCACCCATTGCCGGCAGCGCCCAGTAGTTCGGCGTGTTTTTCGGCCATTCCGAGTAACCGACAACGGTCGCCGGCACGAAGTCATCCATCTTGATGCCTTCCTTGTCGAAGAACTCGTTGAGCTTGACGTAGTGTCCGTTCTCCGCCGCGCCGCCGATCCACTGGCTGTCGCCGATGATCAGGTCGCAGAGTTTGCCTTGGGAGTTGAGTTCGTTGAGAAAGCGGTCGGCATAGCTGGTCCACGGCACGAATTCGAACTTCATGTCGATCTTGGTCTTGGCGGTGAAATCCTTGGACAGCTCGACCAGGGCGTTTGCCGGGTCCCAGGCGGCCCAGCACAGCGTCAGTTCTTCGGCCTTGGCCGCATTCGGCAAGGCTGACGACAGGGCAAGCGCCGAGGCGAGCCCGAGAAGGGCTTTCAATTTCATCTGCATGAGTTCCTCCCAGAACTGAAAAGCCGGCTCCCCGCCAGCGTCGAAACGGTATCGACTTCAATGAATGCTCACATGAACTCCTCACGTGTCATGTTTAGCAATATGTTTAGTGAATAGCATTTTTGTAAACAACGCAAGCGGCAATCGTTGCTGCGGTGCACACACGGTCGGACACCGCGGCCGTGTTGAAAGACGGTTGAAGCGTCTGAAGCGTGCATCCGTTTGGCCCATGAGGTCCCGCGAACCCCGAAATACGACGAGGCCCAACCACGTTGCGGTGATTGGGCCTCGTTTATGCGCCGGCAGGTCGAGCGGAACAGCCTGTCGGATATGAAGGTCTACGGTCTCAGGAGAACGTCAAGGCGCGGTCGCCGTCCGCATCCTTGATGCGGGTCGGAAGCCCGATCCGGTTGAGGATATCGAGGAACGGGCGCGGCGGCAGTTCTTCGACATTGACCATCTGCTTCACGTCCCATTCGCCCGATGCGATCAGCATGGCGGCGGCGACCGGCGGGACGCCGGCGGTGTAGGAGATGCCCTGCGATCCGACTTCTTCGAAGGCTTGCCTGTGGTCGGCCACGTTGTAGATGAAGACTTCGCGTTCCTCGCCGTCCTTCAATCCCTTCACGAAATCGCCGATGCAGGTCTTACCCTGATAGTTCGGTGCCAGCGACGACGGATCGGGCAGGACTGCCTTGACCACCTTCAACGGCACGACCTCGAGGCCTTCGGCGGTCTTTACCGGCTGCTCCGACAGGAGACCCAGGTTCTTCAAGACGGTGAAGACGTTGATGTAGTGATCGCCGAAACCCATCCAGAAGCGCACGTCGGCGCCGTCCATGTGTTTCGCCAGCGAATGAACCTCGTCGTGGCCGGTCATGTAGGCCTTGTACTTGCCGACCACCGGCAGGTCGTATTCCTTGCCGACTTCGAACATCGAATTGGTCTGCCACTGGCCGTTCTGCCAGGAATAGACGACGCCGGTGAATTCGCGGAAGTTGATCTCGGGGTCGAAGTTGGTGGCGAAATATTTGCCGTGGCTGCCGGCATTGATGTCGACGATATCGACGGCGGTGACCTTGTCGAAATACTCATCCTTGGCGAGACGCGCATAGGCGTTGACCACGCCCGGGTCGAAGCCGACGCCGAGGATGGCGGTGACGCCCTTTTCCTTGCATTCCTGCGCACGCTTCCATTCGTAGTTTCCGTACCACGGCGGCGTTTCGCAGATCTTCTTCGGGTCTTCGTGGATCGCGGTGTCCATATAGGCAGCACCCGTATCCATGCAGGCACGCAGCACCGACATGTTTACGAAAGCGGAGCCGACATTGATGACGATGCCGGCCCCGGTCTTTTCGATCAGTGCCTTCGTCGCCTCGACATCCATGGCGTCGAGCGCATGCGCTTCGAGTGTTACGTCGGTCTTCAGGCTCTTCTTTTCGCGGACCGAGGCGACGATCGCGCGGCACTTTTCGACCGTTCTGGATGCGATATGGATGTCTCCCAGTACATCGCAGTTCTGTGCGCACTTGTGCGCCACGACCTGAGCCACGCCACCGGCGCCGATGATGAGAACGTTCTTTTTCATTTCGGGTGTTTTTTCCTTTTTCTTCGGGGATGAGAGGAGCTTGGAGCGTCGTGCGTTCGGAAGAACGCACCAAGGACGCTCCAGCCCTTTGATTCCAATGCATCCTGTCCGCCTTCCGAGATTTCGCGGAAGGCGGGATGCTTTATGAGAGGCTCTGTTCGTAGTCGGCGAAGGAAAATTCGCGGACAAGCCTGACGCTGCCGTCAAGATCTCTGATGGCGATCGACGGCATGCCGACGCCGTTGAACCAGTTCTTCTTGACCATGGTGTAGCCGGCCGCATCCTGGAACGAGACGCGGTCGCCGACCTTCAACGGATCGGGAAAGCGAAACTCGCCGAAGATATCGCCGGCAAGGCATGACTTGCCGCAGATCATGATGCTGTGCGGACCTGCATTCGGCTCGACCTTGGCGCTTTCGCGGTAGATCAGGAGGTCGAGCATGTGCGCCTCGATCGAACTGTCGACGATGGCCAGATCCTTGCCGTTGTTGAGCGTGTCGAGGACGGTGGTCTCGAGCGTCGTGCTCTTCGTGATCGCGGCTTCGCCGGGCTCGAGATAGACCTGGATGCCATGGCGGCCGGAAAAAGTCCTCAGGCGCTCGCAGAAGGCATCGACCGGATAATCGTCGCCGGTGAAGTGAATGCCGCCGCCGAGGCTGACCCAGTCGGCGCGGGAAAGCAGGGCGCCGAACTTTTCCTCGATCTCAGACAGCATCCGGTCGAACAGATCGAAATTCTTGTTCTCGCAGTTGTTGTGAATCATGAAGCCGCTGATGCGGTCCATCGCGGCCTCGATCCTGTTCGCATCCCATTCGCCGAGCCGGCTGAAGGGGCGGGCGGGGTCGGCAAGGTCAAAACTGGACGAGCTCATTCCGGGATTGAGGCGCAGACCGCGGGCAATGCCGGAGGCTTTGTCGGCGAAACGGTCGAGCTGGCCGATCGAGTTGAAGATGATCTTGTCCGCATGGCCGATCACCTCGTCGATTTCGGTGTCGCCATAGGCGACGCTGTAGGCATGGGTTTCGCCGCCGAATTTTTCGCGCCCGAGGCGCACTTCGTAGAGCGACGAAGACGTCGTGCCATCCATGTATTCCCGCATCAGATCGAAGACCGACCAGGTGGCGAAACACTTGAGCGCAAGCAGCGCCTTGGCGCCCGACTTTTCGCGCACATAGGCGATCTTCTCCATGTTGCGAAGCAGCTTCGCCTTGTCGATCAAATAGTACGGGGTCTGGATCATGATGTGCCTTGTGTCTTCAGAAGCTTGTGGTGTCGGTGGAACGAGGGGGCTATCTGACGGTCAGCCCGAGCGCTCGCCGTTTCATCGTACGGGCGGCAAGCGAGATATTGACCGAGCGCTTCGAGCGGTAATTCGTAGCCAACGTTGCGACATCGCCCGCCTCGTCGATCATTGGCGCCGTGGGCAAACGCTCGGGCAGGCAAGCGCTGTTTGCCGCCGACGCCGGACAGAACAGCTCTCCTCTCACCGAGCCGAGCCAGATCATTTCGTGCTCGGGCGACCGCCTGACAACGGCCGCAGCCTCAAGAAAATCCGCTTGAGCGACGGCATCCTGCGGGTCGAGACGAAGGCGTTCCTGGCTGGCGTGGATCGCTGTCGCAATCCCATGCAGATCCGATTTGGGCCTGCGCCACAGCAGATATCGCCCGTCGATCAGGTCGATATACTCGTCGAGCATGGCGACGGGCAGCAGTTCTTCGGCAAACTGGCCGAAGAACTGGAAGGGATCCGCGGAGCAGGCCGGCTCGCGGCTTGCGCCGCTGCCCTCTGACGCTTCTGGCTCGAAGTCGACAATGCGGGCGACCGAAACGGCGATTTGCGGCCAGTTCGAAAGCGCCTGATCGGCCAAGCGCGGCATGAGCCCGGCGTGCGACCAGAGCGAATGGATGACGGCAAGGCTGACGCGCGCTGTTGAGTTGAATTCGAAATGCTCAGGGCTGCATGCGCCGGCCGCCCGTCGTGCGCCTTCCAGCGTGTCGCAATCGAAGAGGTCGGCAAGCGCCGCCGGGCTCTCGCCGAATGCGGATGCGATGTCCAGCTCGGTAAACACGCCCGAGTGCCAGCTGTCAGTTTGCGGGAGATTTTTCATTGCATGCTGTCGAGAACTTAGAGCCTGCTCGCTATCAGGAAGTCCGCTCAAAGCGGCGCGAGGCGGCGATCGATTTCATCGTCTCAGCCAGTAGGGAGATGGCTGGGATGGCGTGACATGCCCCGGTCGCGCACGATAAAAGCCGCGGCCGGGTTACGATCCCGCTTTGAGGCGCACGGGTTCTCGAAGGGCATATGAAGTCACGATCAACATGCCACTATCGTAAATGCGACGGCGCGTATGTCAAGGCGATGCGCCCGATGTGCGCAACCGCCGCACCTTCGTCGGCCCTTTGGCCGTTGGTGGGGTAGCGGCCTTTGTCCGATCTCGGCCGCGAACGGCCAGCGACCGTCGTGCCGTCGCCGAGTTGAACGGAAACCCGGCGAAGTCTGCCCCCGCGAACTCTGCATTGGCCGTCGCCCGGAACCAGAGGTGGTCCCATGCAGGCGCGCCTTCCGCGGAACCAAAAACGGGCAGGGCGTCATGGGCAGAAAAAAATCCCGGTGGCTACGGGAATATTGGAAGAGCGATCCCGCTCCGGCATGAGTTCTGGTTTTGCATTGATTGAGAACCGGGCACCGAGCTGTCACATTATCGGGGTCGCTCGACGCGCAGCCATCCTCCCGGCTGCGAGAGCGATGTTCCCTCTGGAGGTCATACACCTCTCAATTTGAGGCCGCCGTCTGAACGGTGGCCTTTTTCTTTTTGGCACCTCAACAGGACCGGCAAAACCACATCCAAAATCGCACGGACTTGCGGACTCGAAATCTCCGTGGTAACGTTCCCACGAGTTCATGCCATGGGAGGGCGTGTTTGATGCAGCGGAGGCGGCCGACGATCATTGACGTCGCGCGAAAGGCGGGGGTGTCCAAGAGCACCGCCGGCCGGGCACTCTCCGGCGCGTCCAATGTTACCGACGAGGCGCGCGAGCGTGTGCTTGAGGCTGCCCGTGCCGTCGGCTATGAGCGCAATGATCTCGCCGTCGGCATGCGGTCCGGGCGCACCGGCCTGCTTGGCCTCGTCATTCCTGATATCACCAACCCGTTCTGGGCCGAGGTTGCGCGCGGCGCGCAGGACCGTGCAGCCGAAAACGGCACCTCGCTTCTGGTGTTTTCCTCCGATTGGGATCATGGCCGCGAGGCCAGCCATCTGCGGGCTTTGCGGCAGGCGCGGGTCGATGGTGCCATCATCAATCCGGTTGCCGACAGCTTCGACGACCTCGACCGGTTCGGGCTGCCCTTCGTCTTGATCGGCTCGAGTGCCGAGCGTTTTCCGGCCAATTCTTCCGTCGGTTCGGATATCGCTCAGGCGGTGAGGCTCGGCATGGACCATCTGGTTTCCAAGGGGCATCACGCGCCGGCTCTGATCCTCGGGCCAAAGTCGCGTATCGCGCGGGCTCGGTTTCTACGGACCTTTCATGAGCATTGCGTCGAGCGCGACATCGACCCGGCAGCACTGCCGATGGAAGATGGCGAATACACCGTCGAAGGCGGGCGCACCGCGATGATGCGGCTGCTTGAGCGCGACCGGGTCGGCCATCTCGCGGTTTTCGCCGCCAACGATCTGATGGCGCTCGGCGCCATGGTGGCCGTGCGCGAAGCCGGGCTTCGCTGCCCGGAAGATGTCTCCATCCTCGGCTTCGACGGCATTCCCGCAGGCGCATTTTCCTGGCCGGGACTGACGACGGTCGCCAAGCCCGGGCGCGAAATCGGCGTGCGCGCCGTCGACTGCCTGTTCGATGAAATCGCCGGCCGCCCCGAGCATGGCCGGGTGTTCATGCCATGCCGGCTGGTCGAGCGCGGTTCGCTGGCCGATCTGTCGCTCAACCAGCCCAGACGCGCAGCAAGCTCCGGGAGGGGGTAGGAATGACCAATCGTGACGAGGCGGTGATCTCGCCTAAATTTGGGAACGTTCCCAAATCGAGCGCACGCAGCAGGACGGGACGCGTTGCGCTCGCCGCCGACGGCTGGCGGCGGTGGTGGCCCTATTACGTCATGATGGCGCCGGGCATCCTGTTCTTTCTCGTCTTCCATTATCTGCCGATCTGGGAGGCGCGCATCGCCTTCGAACAGGTCCGGATCGTGCCGCCCAACATCTGGGTCGGTATCAAGCATTTCCAGGTGCTGTTCTCCTCGCCGGTGTTCTGGCAGGTGCTCGCCAACACGCTGATCATCTCGGCGATGAAGATGGTGTTCTTCCTGCCGGTGCCGATCATCGTCGCGCTGCTGTTGAACGAGGTTCGCGGCGGCTCGCTGCGCAAGTTCATCCAGTCGGCGATCTATCTGCCGCATTTCCTGTCCTGGGTGGTGATCGCCGGCATCTTCATCGCGGCGCTGTCGCCGACCGACGGTGCCGTCAACAATCTCATGGGCATGGCCGGCATGGCGCCCCGGTCGTTCATGACCGATACAGGCGCCATCCGCTGGGTGCTTGTCTTCACCGAAATCTGGCGCTCGGCCGGCTGGGACAGCCTGCTCTATCTCGCCGCCATCATCGCCATCGACCAGCAGCTCTATGATGCCGCCGAGATCGACGGTGCCAACCGCTGGCAGAAGATCCGCCACGTCACGCTGCCGGGCATCGTGCCGACGATCGCGACGCTGTTCATCCTCAATGCCGGCATGTTCCTCAATGCCGACCTCAACCAGGTGATCAACCTGTCCAACGACGTGGTGCGCAGCAAGATCGATATCGTCGATACCTATGTCTACCGCATCGGGCTGCAGACCGGCGAGTACTCGCTGGCAACGGCTGCCGGCCTGTTCAAGGCGGTGCTCGGCACGATGATGATCGTGATCGCCCACTTCGTTTCCAAACGCCTGACCGGGAAGGGAGTCTGGTAATGGCCCTGTCGCGCAAGACCCCGATCGAACGCATCGAATATGCGATTATCGTTTCGACGCTGCTGTTGCTCGTCGTCGTCACGGTCCAGCCGATCCTCAATCTGCTCGCCGTCTCGTTGTCGGAGCCGGCCAAGGTGCCAGGCATGAGCGGGCTGACCATCATACCCAGGGGGTTCTCCTTCGAGGTCTGGAGCGTTCTGCTGCAGCACCCCAACGTGCAGCGCGGTATCTTCAACTCGATCTTCATCACCGCTGTCAGCACCGTGATCGGTGTCGTCGGAACGGCATTGATGGCCTGGGGGCTTTCGAGGCCCGGCTTGCCCGGTCGCAAGGCGCTGTTCATCCTTGTTCTCGTCACCATCGTTTTCGAGCCCGGCATCATTCCCGATTATTTCGTCAACAAGCGCCTGGGCCTTCTCGACAGCTACTGGTCGGTGATCCTCTTCAAGGCGGTCAATGCCTGGTACCTGATCATCCTCATCCGCTTCTTCGAGGAGATCCCGAAGGAACTGCTGGAAGCCGCAGAACTCGATGGCGCCAACCCTTTCCAGGTGTTCTGGCACCTCGTCCTGCCACTCGCCAAGCCGGCGCTTGCGACCATCTCGCTGTTCTACCTCGTCTTTCACTGGAACGAGTTCTTCCGCGCGATGATCTATCTGAACGACCAGGGCAAATGGCCGTTGCAGGTAGTGCTGCGCCAGTTCGTCATCGACGGCGACAAGGTCGCGATCGTCGGCGCCAACAGCGCCAGCAACAACACCGGCGCCAGCCAGATCGATCTGAGGTCGCTGAAAGCCGGCATGATCCTTCTGACGATCGTGCCGATCCTGGCGATCTATCCGCTGATCCTGAAATTTTTCACCAAGGGAACCATGAGCGGCGCGCTCAAAGGGTGACGAAGACACCAGTTCCAACAAAGAAGCCTATCTAAACGGAGGAGACGAAATGCTTAGAAAAATGGTCCTGCTGGCATCGACAGCCCTGGCGCTTAGCCTTGGTGCGGCCGCCCCGACAATGGCTGAACCGGTCAAGATCCGGGTGGTGTCCAAGGACTTCACCCCGTCCAACCCCGACGACGTCAAGCACCTGCAGCGCATTGAGGAAGCGCTCCGGGCGCAGGGCACCGATCTCGACATCGAACTCGTCGACCTGCCGTCTTCCGGCTATGCCGACAAGCTGTCGGTGATGCTGCTTTCGGGCGATATCCCGGACCTGATCTATTTCCAGGGCGGCGACGCCAAGATGGTCGAGCAGGGCGTGCTTGAAGACCTCGGCCCGATGCTGGCCGACACCAAGTACCTGAAGGACGCGCTGTGGCCGCACAATGCCGAGCGCCTCAAGAACTATCCGTATCTGCTCTACGTCTATCCGGTGCGTGGGCCTCAGCCGGTGATCCGCAAGGACTGGCTGGAAAAGACCGGCCTCAAGGCGCCCGAAACCGTTGAAGACTATGTGACGCTGTTCAAGGCGATCAAGGACGGCGACCTCGACGGCAACGGCGTTGCCGACAGCTACGGCGTGACCACGGCAGACAACACCAACGAGCTCGATTCCATCTTCAACCAGGCCTTCGGCATCACCGGCACCTGGATGAAGAACGCAGGCGGCGAGTGGGTCCATGCGCGCATCACCAGCCAAGAGAAGGACAAGATCGCCTTTTACGCCTCGCTGCGCGAGCAGGGCCTCTACGATCCTGAATACATCACCACCAAGTTCGACGTGAAGGAAGACAAGTTCTACACCGGCCGTGCCGGTGTGATCTTCGGCTCCTCCGGCGAGGTTATCGACATCTATGGCGGTAAGATGCGCCAGGTTCATCCGGGCACCGAGCTTGTGCTCCTGGCGCCGCCGAAGGGGCCGGGCGGCCAGGGTCTCTCAGCCGTCGACGTTTCCAAGGAATCCCGTGGCTTTGCAATCTCGAGCATCTCCGAGCACAAGGCCGAAGTGATGAAGCTGCTCGACTTCATGGCCAGCCCTGAAGGCCAGATGTTCGACCGCCTCGGGTTCGAGGGCCAGGAATACACCAAGGACGGCGACGCCTATAAGGTCACCGACAAGATCGCCACCTGGTACGCCCGCTTCATGGTGGCGGCCAACTGGACCCCGCCTGTCGTCTGGCAGTCGGAAGCGGCCCAGCAGTCGCTGGCGACGATCCAGAAGGATTTCAAGCCGGACAACACCTTCGTCTGGCCTGCCGATTACGCCGCCGATCTCGACGCCACCGAAAACGTCTACCGGTCCTGGGTCTACAAGTTCATCTCCGGCGCCGCCAAGATGGATCAGTGGGACCAGTATGTCGCGGAGTGGGAAGCGGCTGGCGGAAAACGTCTCAACGAGTATGCAAGGACTGTTCTCGATGCAGAAAAGTAGCGTTCAAGGGCTCTCTCTCAAAGGGAGAGTCCGCGCGCTCATCCATGGCGTCGCACTCGGCGACGCCATGGGGGCGCCGGTCGAAAAGCTGCCGGCCGCCGAAATCGCGCAGCGATATGGCCGGGTGACGTCGCTGGACACCGAGTGGCACAAGATGTCGCTCGATGCCACGGCCCGCAACGGACGGGTGCGCGGCAACGGCATCGTCACCGACGACACGCTGATGACGCTCTGCCTGATGGATATCTATGGTGACGTCGGCCGGCATCTCGATGCCTGGGACATGGCTGACGGCATGGTCAGGCAGATCGCCTGGGTGCCGCGCTACGTGCCGGAACTGCAGCGCGAAGCCATGCTGATCGAGCGGTTGTTCTATCCGGAAAAGTGGATCTTCCAGCGCCATCAGCTGACTTCGTGCGACCCGCGCCAGGGCGGCATCGGCAACATGGTCAATTGTGGTGCCGCGATGTACGTGGCGCCGATCGGCGTCGTCAACGCCTGCGATCCGAAGGCTGCCTATGACGAGGCGATTGCATTCGCCTCCGGCCACCAGGAAAGCTTCGGGCTTGAGGCAGCCGGCGTGTTTGCCGCCGCAGTTGCTGCCGCCTTCATTCCCGGAACGGATATCGAAGGCGTGGTCGAAGCGGTTCTGGCGCTGGCCAAGGACGGCACACGCAACGCTATCGCCGATATCGCCGACGTCGCCCGCAGGCTCAAGGCACAAGGTGCAGATTACCAGACGGTTGTCGCCGCGTTTCATGCGGCCATCGCGCCCTATTCTCCCATGGGCGACGACGTCAACCACACGCCCGCCAAGGCGGGGCGGCTGACTGCCGCCTATCAGCCAAGCCGCCTCGGCTCGATCGAGGAGCTGCCTTTGGCGCTCGGCTTCTGCTTGTTCAACGACGGCGACTTCCGCCGCTCGATCGAGGACGGCATCAATTCCGGCCGCGACACTGACTCCATCGGCGTCATGGCCGGTGCGATCCTCGGTGCGATGCATGGCGAAGGCGTCATCGACGCTGCCGACCACGCGTTGCTCGACCGGGCAAACCGGCTCGACCTCACCGCTGCCGCCGATCGCTTCACCGAGGTGGCAACGACCATGCATGCCGGCGATCAGGCGGCCGCCGACAGGCGGACCAGCTTCCGCGCCGCCCTTACCTTCTGATTGATAACGAAAGACGCATGATGCCCAAGCTCAGCAAAGAGACGATTTACGAGAAGATCTATGCCGGTTTCATCGGCAAGGCCATTGGCGTTCGCCTGGGCGCGCCGGTCGAACCGACGATCTGGAGCTATGAGCGCGTCCAGAAGACCTATGGCGAAGTCACCCAGTATCTGCGCGATTTCAAGAACTTCGCTGCCGACGACGACACCAACGGCCCGGTCTATTTCATTCGTGCGCTGCGCGACTACGGCCTCAAGGCGAGTGCTGCCGATGTCGGCAAGACCTGGGTGAACTATGCTGCCGAAGAGCACGGCATGTATTGGTGGGGTGGCTTTGGCGTTTCGACCGAGCACACCGCCTACCGCAACCTGCGCGCCGGCATTCCGGCGCCGCAATCCGGATCGATCGCCCAGAACGGCGCGACGGTCGCCGAGCAGATCGGCGGGCAGATCTTCATCGACAGCTGGGGTTGGGTGCATCCGGGCGAGCCGCAGAAGGCGGCCGAAGCTTCCGCCTGCGCCGCAAGCGTCGCCCATGACGGTGACGGCCTGAACGGTGCCCGCTTCTGCGCGGCCGCAATTGCCAAAGCCTTCGAGGCAACCTCGATCGCCGAGGTGATCGCCGCTGCCATGGCGACCATCGATGCGAAATCGACCTATGCCCGCGTGGCGCAGGCCGTCATCGATTTCCACAAGGCCAACCCGGGCAACTGGCGCGCCTGCCGTGACATGCTGACAGCCGACTGGGGCTATGACCGTTATCCGGGCGTCTGCCACATCATCCCGAATGCCGGCGTCACCGTGATGGCGATCCTCTATGGTGAAGGCGACCTGCCGCGCACCGCCGAGATTGCCACCATGGCCGGCTGGGACACCGACTGCAACGCCGGCAATGCCGGCGCCATCGTCGGTACGTTCCAAGGGCTTCAGCCCGGCTGGGACAAATACCGCAAGCCGATCAACGACTTCATCGTCGCCTCCGGCGTCGTCGGTTCGATCAATATCGTCGATATCCCGTCCTTCGCTCGCGAACTGACGGTGCTGGCGCTGCAATTGCGCGGCGACGAGGTGCCGGTTCTCTGGCTCGAAGATTTCACCCGCCGTGGCGTCCGCTTCGATTTCGACCTGCCCGGTTCGACCCACGGCTTCCGCACCGAAGGCTTCAACCAGATCAGCCTCAAGGGCTCGACCGAAAAGCAGGCCGAAGGCTCGCGCGGCTCGCTCGAAATCCAGCTCGACCGGCTCGAGCGCGGCCAGGGCGGGCGCATCTTCTGGAAGCCCTTCTATCGCCGCTCCGATTTCGACGACGAGCGCTATCGTCCGATGTTCTCGCCGCTGGTCGATGCCGGCCAGAAGGTGTCGTTCAAGCTGTGGCTCGATCCGTGGAACGGCGACGGCAACCTGCGCGTTGCACCCTATATCCGCCGGGCCATGTCCGGCGCGATCGAGGAAACCGGCGCGTGGCACGTGCCCAACCATGAAGGCTGGCAGGACTACGCATTCACCGTGCCGGAAGGTGCCGAAGCGATCGACGAGATCGGCATCCAGGTCGAATATTTCGGCCGTCTGAAATTCCTTGGTCGCCTGTTCCTCGCCGATTTCAAGGTCGAGGGCGGTGGCCACACCGTCATCGATCCGAAGGGCGAAGTGCAGGAGTGGGGGGCGATCTCGCGCTTTACCTGGAACCGTGGTCACTGGACCCTGCAGGATGGTCGCATTCACGCCCATACGGCCAGCGATGCCGACATTTGGACGGGTCATTACTACGCCCGCGACGTCGAGGTTCTGGCCGATATCAAGCCGCTGGCCGGTCCGTCGCAGCTGGTGACGGCGCGTGTTCAGGGCACAAGCCGGTTTTATGCTGCCGGCTTCGACGGCGACGATGTCGTCATCCTCAAGGAGGATTTCGGTACCACCGTTCTTGCCCGTGCCCCGTTCAAGCGCGAGCTTGGCAAGAGCTACGGCTTCGCGTTCACCCTCAAGGGCGAGGCGTTGTCCTTCGCCATCGACGGAAAGACGCTGATCGAGGCGAGCGACGATCAGTTCGTCTATGGCATGGCCGGCCTTCGCCTCGGTGCGCTCGGTCGCATGAGCGTCGGAACGATCGAGATTGTCGAGACCGCCTAATCGACTTCGATCCCGTCGGCCGGTTCGTCATACCGGCCGACGGGGCAAGAACTGCGCTGGCGCACCAAATGGGAGGAGAGACCATGTCCGAGATTGAACTCAGGAATGTGGGCAAGAGCTACGGTAGCCTGCCGGTGCTCGATGATATTTCGCTGGACATGGGCAGCGGCGAGTTCGTGGTCCTGGTTGGCCCGTCCGGTTGCGGGAAGTCGACGCTTTTGCGGATGATCGCCGGGCTCGAGGACATCAGCGCCGGCGAGATCACCATCGGCGGTCGCATCGTCAACGACATGCCGGCCAAGGAGCGCGACCTTGCCATGGTGTTCCAGAGCTATGCGCTCTATCCGCACATGAAGGTCTCCGACAATATGAGCTTCGCCTTGAAGCTTGCCGGGGTGTCGAAGAGCGAGATCAAGCGTCGCGTCGACGAAGCAGCCGACATTCTTGGCCTTGGGCATCTGCTCGAACGGCTCCCGCGCGAACTGTCGGGCGGCCAGCGCCAGCGCGTGGCCATGGGCCGCGCCATCGTGCGCGATCCGCGTGCCTTCCTCTTTGACGAGCCGCTTTCCAACCTCGACGCCAAGCTTCGGGTGAAGATGCGTGGCGAGATCAAGAAGCTGCACCAGCGCCTGGGCAAGACGACCATCTATGTCACCCACGACCAAACGGAAGCCATGACCATGGCCGACAAGATCGTGGTGCTGAACGGTGGCAAGATCGAGCAGATGGGACCGCCGCTCGACCTCTACAAAAATCCGCAGAACCTCTTCGTCGCCAGCTTCATCGGCTCGCCCGAGATCAACCTGTTGCGCGGCGAAGTGGACGGTCAGGCGCTGCGGCTTGCCGATGGCGCCCATCTGCCTTTGCCCACGGGCCACGGGCTCGCTTCGGGGCGCAAGATCGTCTACGGCATCCGCCCCCAGCACATCCACCTTGCCGACAATGGCATTGCCGCCGAGGTCATGCTGGTCGAGCCGACCGGGGACGCGCAGGAGGTGATGGTTCGCATCGAAACCACCGACATCACCATGGTTCTCGGAGAAAGTGCCCTTCTGCAATCGGGCGCGAAGGTGACGATCGGCTTTGACACGGCCAACGTGCTGCTGTTCGACGACAAGACCGGCGGACGCATCCAATGAGCGGTTTCGCAAGAAAGCACTGGGACCCGGAAGCCGAAGGGCCGCTCGAGGGGATCAAGGTGCTCGACCTTTCGCGTCTGGTCGCCGGCAACATGCTGTCGCTGCAACTGGCCGATTTCGGCGCCGACGTGATCAAGATCGAGCCACCGGCCGGCGATCCCTTGCGCGAGTGGAAGGATGAGGGCCTATCGCTGTTCTGGAAGACCTATGGGCGCAACAAGCGCTCCGTCGTCCTCAACCTGCGCGAAACGGCGGACCGCGAGGCGCTCTGGTCGCTGATTGCGACGGCCGATGTGTTCATCGAGAATTTCCGCCCGGGAACGCTGGAGCAGATGGGCTTCGGTCCGGAAGCGCTTCTCGCACGCAATCCCGATCTCGTCGTCGTGCGCGTGTCCGGCTTCGGCCAGACCGGCCCCTATGCGGCATTTCCGGGCTTTGGCACCATCGTCGAAGGCATGAGCGGCTATGCCTACCGCACCGGCTTTCCGGACCGCGAGCCGGTGCTGCCGCCGCTCGCGCTTGCCGACATGATCGCCGGTGTCTACGGCATGTCGGCGACGATGACGGCGCTTTTTGCCCGGGAAAAGGGCAGGGCGCGCGGACAGGTCATCGACCTGTCGCTGCTGGAGCCGATCTTTTCGGTGCTCGGTCCCGAGGCCGCGATCTACGCGCTCAACGGCACGGTCAAGGAGCGCATCGGCAGCGCCTCGAACACCGCATGCCCACGCAACGTCTACCGCTGCGCCGACGGCAAATACGTGGCACTTTCTGGTTCGACGCCGGCGGTCGCAAGGCGGATCTTCGAGATCATCGGACGCGCCGACATGAACGAGGATCCGCGCTTCCGTTCCAACAGCGAGCGCCTCAAGCACCGCGATCTGGTCGATGAGGCGATCGGCGCCTGGTTTGCCGTCCGCTCTCACGATGAAGCCCTTGCGATCATGCGTGACAGTGGCGCCACGGTCGGGCCGATCTACAACATTGCCGACGCGACCGACGACGCGCATTTTTCCGAGCGCGAGGTCATCGTATCGCTCGACGATGCGGAGCACGGGGCGTTGCCCATGCACAATATCGTGCCGCGTCTGTCCGAAACGCCGGGACGCTTCCGGCGTCCGGCGCCGGCGCTGGGCGAACATACGGCGGAGGTCCTGGCTGAGGCGGGTCTTTCCGCAGCGACAGTTGCTGCGATCACCGAAGCTGGTCGGTAAATCCGCTGTCGTCATGGCAAGCCGCCGGTTTTCAGTCCGATTCGTTCGCATGGCTGAGCGCTGCGGCGCGGGGCCTTGCCTGCGCCGCTGGAGGGGTATGGGTCTGGCGCCACCCTCAGACGCTTGGCCGTCATCGCAAGCCTCGGCGCGCTGCCACCGGCGCTTAGCGACGGCGCGTACACTGTCGCGACCTTCCGGCCGATGTCAGCCGAAGAACAACGCGCGCATGCGGGCCAGCAGGCCGCTGCGTTCGCCGCTCAGAATCGATCGGACGAGCCCGGCTGCCGTTGCAGCGTGCACCGTTGCACCGAAGTGGCAATAGCAGATCACGCCGTGAAGCTGCCAGTCGCGCAGTCCGAAGAACCGGAGCGCCTCCCCGTAGGTATCGTCTTCCAGGCCGGCGGCTCGTAGCATCGGGTCGTTGAACGCCACGGAAATTGGCGAGCCGTCGCTGCGCAAGGTATCGCGCACGGCGGCCGACTGATGCTCGGTTTCATAGAGCGTCGCCAGATGGCGGGTCGGGCTCTGCTCGAGAAGCTCCGCCCAGCGTTCCAGGCGCTCGCTGTGGGACATGTTCAGCGGACGGACGTCCGGTTCGATCTGCGCGAAGACCTGCAATTGCTCGCGTGTATGGTGCTTCATTGTCGCCTCCATTTGGACGATAGATGCGCTGCGCCAGCCCTTTTCCCTGCCGTGAGCGTGACTCTTGTCGCACCTGAAGTCCAATCACGATGACGCCTCCTGATCCGCCGCCGAGATGATGCGACGGCGTTGCGTCCACAGGCAAGATGCCTGTCCTTGGGGCAGGACCCAGATTTCGCCATCTTGTGGGATCACGCCGACTGCCTATTGCAAGGGAGGCATCCATGAAGACGAAGGCGCGCGACCGCGAACTCATCGACGCGATGAGACGATACTTCGTGGCAAAGGCCGAGCTGTCCGCGCTGCGGGCGGCACTCGAACAGGCTCGGCGTGCCACAGGTGAAGACATCGGCCGCTTCTATGATCCACGCACTAATGTCGCCCACGCCGATCAGATCCGGCGATCGCATGCCCTCAACGCCGAGATGCGCTTGCTGATGGATCGGGCAGCAGCCTGGGGGCGCCTAGAGGTTGCCGAGCTGGAGAAAGGTCATGCGCCGGAAGAGCCGGAAACCGCGTTGCCGCCAGCCGGCAATCCCCCCGGGTCCTCCCCCGCATAGCCACGGCGTGCCGAGCCGGGCAGCCGATCCGGCTCACACGACAGTCACTGTCCCAACGAAGCGCACCCCGGCGGCATGGACGATGTGCAGAGGCAGATCAACGCCAGCTGCGCGGGCTTTCATCCGCAATCGCCGAAGTGCGGCGTCGAGGCGGCGGCTCTCCCGGTCGGAATGGGTGTGGCCGAGGAGGGTGTCGATGGCACCGCGCGAAACGGTCGCGCCCGCGGCGCTGGCAAGGTGTTCCATCAACATGGCTTCCCGCCCAGAAAGCTGGATCGACACGCCAGCCGGCGCGATCAGCCGGCGTTGCTGCAGCTCCAGAAGCCAGGGCTGATGCGTCGTCGCCGAGGGGCCATTGCTGCTTGCGGCATTGGCTGACGGTGTTGCAATGGCCCGGATGCGCCGTGCAAGGTTACCGATGGCGAGCGCCAGTTCCTCGCCATCCACCGGCTTGGTCAGATAGAGGTCGGCACCCTGCTCATACCCGTTTATGCGATCCTCGCGATTGGCGCGCGCGGTCAACATAATCACCGCCATGCGTTTGCCTGAGGAGGCTGCGCGCGCGAGTTCGAAACCGCTGACGTCGGACAGGTTGACATCAAGGATCGCCACGTCGAAATCGTTGCGGATCAGAGCGGTGTAGAAACCGATGCCCGATGCGACATCGGTGACATCTATCGCTTGCAGCCTCAAGTAGTCGGCAATGCCGTGCCGCAGATCGTGGTCATCCTCGACCAGGATGACGCGGATAGCCGTCGCGCGCTGATCCTGCACGTTTGCAGCTTGTGAAAAAATGGCTTTTGTCGTCATAAGCGTGCGCGAAACATTCCGGAATAAAATTGAGACCGACCTGCGGTGGTGTGCCTGTCGTCATGCAAGACGAAGCTATCGTGAAGCATGCCATATGGCACTTGGCAGGATGGATCGGTAAGCGTGCTCCGCTTCGCGGCCGAAGCATCGGCCGGACCAGCGTTGGTCTGGTGCTTTCTCGCGGTGATCTCAGTGCTATTGCAGCAAAGCTTCGTGCTTGGCGGCAATGGCGCTTTTTGCTCTTGGTCGAGAGCGCAAGACGATTGGCGGCTACCGGCGATCCTCGAAAACAAGGCGAAATGATAGGGATGCTACGGTCATTGGGTCCTTGGCAGAAGCCGTTTTTGGTCATTGCGCCGCAAATTGGAACAAAGCTTCAAATGGTGCATGGAATAGCTGCCGTCAGACGACCGAGCGGTGGCGGGACGCTATGGCAACCTCTGATTTGCCTCGCGTGAGTTCCCGGTTGAATTCTGCGCGCGATTGCGACAAACTCCCTTTCGCAATCGTTTGTCCACACGCTCCCTAGATAACAGGCCGAGAGGCCTACACACTGCCTTTGGGTCTTCTTTTGGCGCAGGGGTGCTGATCAATATTGGCGGAACGGCCCAAAGGTACAAATGACCTTCTTTCTGCAAACCTTTGGTGGCTTGAAGCTCGTTGATTCAGAGGGGCGGCAAGTTGCCTACCCCGAAAAAGGTTTGTTGCTTCTGGCCTATCTGCTGACGATCAAGGAAGGGGCCGAGCATCGCGCCGCGATGGCCACATTCCTGTGGGGAGACGAGGACAACGCCGTTTCCCTCGTCAACATGCGCAAGATGATATCAAGGATAAAGCTTCGCCAAGACGAACTCGGTGCACAGCTCCTCTCCTTTTCCAGCAACATGATCCACGTCGAACGGCTGGCGGTGTCGTCGGATATGGTTTGGGTTGCCGATGAGGATGAGGCGGACCCCTTGCGCCAGTTGCGCAATCTCGCGACGATGATGCATCGCTCCTTCCTGGGACCCGTCGGTTGCCAGAGCCGCGACTTCTACGGATGGTTTTCCGAGCAGAAAGACCGTCAAAATACCCTTCTCAAAGCGCTGCTGAAGAGGGTGTCGCGGGCGGCGCGTTCGGAGGAAGACGCCGAAATTCTCAAGGATGCGGGGATCCTGTTGATTGGGGCGGAACGCGCCGATCCGGACACTCTGCAACTGCTTGTCGAAGTCTTCAACGCCGAAGAAGAGGTCGACCAGCTCCGCAAAATTCTCGAGAAGCGGAGCAACGCGCTGGCGCGAGGTGCTGATCTGGTCAACGCCACGGTGAACCGGGATGCCAGGCAAACAGCAACGAGTGCACCGGCTTACCCTTCTCTCACCAGCATATCAGAGCAACGCCCTCATGCTGAACCTGACGACATGCGCCGGCACGCGGTACCGCGTCTGGTGCTGTTGCCTCCAAGCGATCATATCGGGCGCCCGGACAGCCGCTTCATCGCGAACGCCTTGATCGAGGACATCACGATCGGGTTTTGCGCGTTCAACAGTCTTCAGGTCATCGCGCACCATTCCGCCGTCCAGATTGGACATCAGCTCGAAGACCAGGCCGATTTCTTTCAACGCCACGCCCTCAATTACATCCTCGACAGCCGGATCAGCAATCAGACAAGCGAAGGAACGTTGTTCGTTCAGCTTGTCTTTTTCCCCGATAATGAGGTCGTGTGGGCGGAACGGTTCAGCCTGAGCCAGCCTGACCTCGTCGCTGCACGCCGCGTGATCGCACGAAACATCGCGCTTTCGGTTTCAAGCGAGATCGAACGGCACGAGGCGACGCGGCTTTACAGGGAGCTGAACCCGGCAGCGTACCACAGTTATCTCGTGGGAAGACGGCACCTGAACCGGCTCACGTTGCCCGACCTTCGGCGTGCGCGCAAGGAGATGAAGACGGCTCTCCACGCGAGTACGAATTTTGCCCCGGCGCTGAGCTCGATTGCCAGAACCTATTCCAAGGAATGGCTGCTGACCGCACGGGGCGACATCGAGCTGCTGAAATCCGCCGAGGGGTTTGCAGTGCGCGCAATAGATGCGCGCCGGAACATGGCCGATGGCTACCGCGAGCTTGGCGTCGCCAAGCTTTTGCAGGGCGCATTCGATGAAAGCGCCGAGGCGATGGAACTGGCCGAGACGCTGGGTCCGCACTACGCGGATATCATTGCCGATCATGCGGATACGCTCGTCCATTGTTCGCTTCCCAGCAAGGCGTTGCTGAAGATCGAACGGGCGATCGAGCTCAATCCGTTGAGCCCGGACTCCTATCTCTGGACCGCGGCCGGCGCAAACTACGCGCTGAGCCAATTCGAGACCTCGCTGGACTATATCGGCCGTATGGCCGATCCGAGCCTGGCGGACAGGCTCTCGGCCGCGAACTGGGCGATGCTGGACCAGAAGGACAAGGCGCGTGTCTTTGTTCGCCGGGTGCGCGAAGCCAACCCCAACTTCGATCTGGAGACGTGGCTTGCGGCAGTTCCGAGCAAGGAACAATGGCACAGAGACCTCTATCGAGACGGCTTGAAGAGGGCGGGATTTTAACCGGAGCAATCCATCGTGAGAGGGGAAGATGAATGACCAAGGTTGTTGTGATCGGCATCGAGGGTGAAAAGGGGCTTTGGGTGGTCGATTTGGACGCTCGCAGTGTCGAGCCTCTCGAAACGCCGAAGTCAGGCGGACTGAAGACGGTCGCGGATCTGCGCGCAACAGGGGCGAGCGTGATCAAGGGTGCGGATGTGGCGCTGGTCGTCAAATCGGCTGCCGCAGCGTCGTCGGGCCACTACGAGGGGTAAGCGCTGGCGCGTGAATGCAAGGCTCGATCGCTGCCGACTGCGCGATGCGGACGGTGGCGACGGCTGCCTCGGTTTTGTGGTGGCGTCGCCTCTCGAGGTCTGCTGCCTGACCTTTGAATGGCGATCGGGGTGGCGGGGAACTTGCCGACCGGGTCTAGGGTGTTCCTGCGCCGCGCGTCACAAGGCGCAGGACCGTTGTTGCGCGGCCCGTCGATGTCAGACGGCCATCCGTGCCGGCGCGACCCTCTCGATCTACCCCATGGACTTCGAGTAGACCCTCAGCTTCGCAACCTGTTTGTAGTCGCTGGCCTTGTAGTATTCCGCGGCGGCTCCCTGGCTTTGCGACAAGAGCCAAGCGCTTGAAAAGCCGGCGTCGTGCGCTTCTGCTTCGAGCAGCTTAAGCAGCCGCTTACCAATGCCTCTGCCTTGATGAGATGGAAGGACAGCGATCTCGGGTATGTAGAGGCCCCTGCCGGAAGCGGATGTGTGCGGGAGGCCGATGGCAAAACCGAGCAATTGTCCGGCCTCAAGGGCTCCGACCCCCATCCAGCCCGGCGTGGTCGTCAATTCGCCCATGCGCGCCGTCGCCCCCTCCCGCGACCACTTTTCATTCCAAGGCGGCTCTACGTAAGCCTGCACGATGATCGTCGCTGCCTGTGACGCCTGGTCCTCATTTATCCGTTGAAAGATGACCGGCATCCAGGCTCCGCTTTGACTGTATTCCTCAAATCGGCATTGATCCAAGGAGGAAATTGTAACGCGCTACTGCGACAGAAGTGTCGCTTATTGAGTATTCCAATCCTCGAAGAATAACAACTCTACGGTATTGTCTGTTGCACTTAAAACGCACTGATTGAAATCGGGGTATTGCAGGCGACGGTCGGTCTTAAGCCAGGTGCGAACGCAACCGGTTGTCTGATCCGAATGTCTCGTGACGTCATCGGCCGTCTTGCAGCGATCGAAGATAGCGTGGGATCGTTCGCTGAAAGACAGCGCTTACGGTCTCTTTTCCTTCGAGCATGCAGAGAAGTCCGCCCCCCTCGATCAAGGCCAGGCATTGGTCGGCAACGACGTCCGGCAACAGGCAAGAGCGCAGTCGCCCCGCCTCCTGATCTTGCCGCACGGCCGCGGCAATCTCAGCGCGTGCTGTCGCGATCTTAAGCGTTATCACGGACTTCACCTTCGGCAAGATTGAGAAGATAAAGCGATAATAAGCGTTCACGTCGGTCGTGAAGGTGGCGATCTCTGCAATGAGGCGCTCATAGCCGGCGCACAGTTCATAGATTATTTGCTCAAGGTTCGCGTCGCTTCCTGGCCGGGCGGCAGTCTCTTCGGGTTCAAAAAAGCGAACAAAGAAATACTCGATCGCGGCGTCGTGCAGCGCGTCCTTGTCCTTGAAGTGGTGATAGACAGCGCCTTTCGACAGGCCGGATGCTGTCACCAGATCCGACATGCTGGCATTCTCGTATCCACGTTCCAGAAACAGCCGGAATGCGCACTCGATGATGGAGGTCTTGGTGTCTTTCACGATGTCTCCTAAGTGGGTCGGACCATGGCCTCGGCGTAAGTCCGCCGACATCGACCCGGGCCAACCTGTTGAAACCGCCCTGCAAACCCAGAAGAACAGTGTCCCTGTTGCCTTTATCGAGCGCAGTGCCGGGCGAACGCGGTTGGTATCGGGATCGCTCGACCGCGCCCTGATGCCGGTTTGTCGAGATCTCGAATGAGAACGCCATCGATCAAGCCCGTCCTTCTGGCGCGCAGCCCGATTGGGCACAGGGATAGTGATCCACTGCAAAGCTGAAGAGGACCTTCAGCATGAACAGGGCGAAAACGATCGACATGAAGGGGGACAAGCCGGGGGATAGCGCGAGCCAGCTCAGGCCTGCTGCCAGCAGAAACCCACCGGCAAACGTCTGTAGCGGGTTTGATTTCAACACGTTGACGACAACGGCACCGGCGATCGTGTAGCTCCACACGGCCAAAGAAGCCGCGAAGTCGGTGCTGAGCAGAAGGGCAACGATGATCGCGTGGATATGGATTGCGATGAAGATCCAGCGGTTGCGCGGCCGAGCGGCGTAAAAGTCGTTCGTGGATCGCGTGAAGTTTGCGACGCAACCGGCAGCGATATCGAGCACAAGGATCAGCGCCAACGCGCTTCTCCACGATGGCACTGACGTCAGCAAATCCGGAAATCTGGTGGCGAGGGCGACAGGCAGAGCGATGCCGAATGCCACTGTCGCGGCCAGTTCCGGCAGCGTTTGCTGCAACCCGAAGACATCGTGGAGATGGCGATGCATGGCGATGGGCTTCAACAGGCATCTCCCTCAAAAAACCGAACGGTCGGTTTGTCTCATGCTGTGTCTCTGGCGTCAATGCCTACCAGCGAGACGGCGAAGCTCTGTCTGCGGACGGTGGTGCAACGCGGAGACTATGCGGGAGGGGGGCTTACCGATCGCGTGAGGTCACCGAACGACTTCGGAAGGCTGGATGCGAACGCAGGACGGCAGAGACGTCGGTCGGCTGGTTTCAGCTGCCGATCGTAGGGCCCCACCCGGCATGCCGGGTTGCCCGCCGTCGGACGCAAAGAGGCCGGCAAGAATGCCGGCCTCCGTCGTCTGTTGTTCCAATCTTGCAGCCCGAAGAAATCAGGCGGCCTGAAGAGCGGCGTCCGGTTCCGGATCTTCAATCGACTTTCCGGCATTGTAAACGGTCTCGTCGAGAATGCCTTCGCGCTTGGCAACGATCGTCGGCACCAGGGCCTGTCCGGCAACGTTGACGGCGGTGCGCCCCATGTCGAGGATTGGGTCGATGGCGAGCAGCAGGCCCACACCCTCGAGCGGAAGGCCAAGCGTCGAAAGAGTGAGCGTCAGCATGACGGTGGCGCCGGTGAGGCCGGCGGTCGCTGCCGAGCCGAGCACGGAGACGAAGACGATCAGCACGTATTCCTGGATCCCGAGCGGCACGCCAAAGAACTGGGCGATGAAGATCGCCGAGATCGCCGGATAAATGGCAGCGCAACCGTCCATCTTGGTCGTCGCGCCGAGCGGCACGGCAAAGGCGGCGTATTCGCGGGGCACGCCGAGGCTCTTTTCGGTCACGGTTTCGGTGACGGGCAGGGTGCCGACCGAAGACCGCGACACGAAAGCCAACTGGATGGCCGGCCAGGCGCCGGCGAAGAAGCGCGCGGGCTTCAGGCCATGGGCGACCAGCAGTGCCGGATAGACGACGAACAACACGATGGCGAGGCCGATATAGACCGCGGCTGCATACCAGCCGAGCTGGGCCAGCGTTCCCCAGCCATATTGCGCCACGGCGCGGCCGAGCAGGCCGATGGTGCCGATCGGCGTCAGCCGAATGACCCACCAGAGGATCTTGCGGACAATGACGAGCAGCGACTGGTTGAAGGCGAGGAACGGTTTGGCTGCGTCACCTGCCTTCAGCGCGGCAGCGCCGAAGACGATCGAGACGACAAGGATCTGCAGCACGTTGAAGTTCAGCGACGTGCTGGCGCTTCCCTCCGTCAGCTTGGTGCTTGCCTCCAGGCCCAGAATATTGGCGGGGACCAGGCCCTTGAGGAAATCGAGCCACGAGCCGGCATAGGACGGTGCTTTGGCAGCTTCCTGCGAAACGGCCGAGCCGATGCCGGGCTGGATGACGAGGCCGAGCGCAATCGCGATGACAACGGCGATGAGCGAGGTGATCGCGAACCAGAGAAGCGTTTGCCAGACCAGCTTTGCCGCATTCTGCAGCGTCGCCAGATTGGCGATGGAGGCAACGATCGCCGTGAAGACGAGCGGCGGGACCAGGGCGCGCAGAAGCTGCACGAAGATAGTGCCGATCGTCTGCAGCGTCACGGTCAGCCAGTTGGGGTTGCCGGCCGCGTCGGCGCCCATGTTTCGGGCGATGAGGCCGAGCAACAGGCCGATGACCATGGCCGCGAGAACCTGGAAGCCGAACGACAGGAAAAACGGCTTCGGCGGGGATTTGATAGAAGCTTGGGACACGATTTACACTCGATTGATTGATGGAGCGGAGCGTCTGGGAGGTAGCGTCCGCAACGAGGGCAAATTAGTCAAGGTTGCAAAGGAGTTTAAGCAACCGTTTGGCTCGGGACCAATCATGGGTGGAATAATTTTCCTGACCGGCGAAATCCGCGGCTGTGGCGCGTATTCCCCCCTCATGGCAATCCGACGTCACTGCCCTATCTGAAGCCCGTGGATTTCACCTGGAGGAGACGGAGCATGCAGATCAATCGCACGGGACAGGCCAAATGGGCCGGCGGTCTCAAGGATGGCAAAGGCCAGATCTCGACGCAGAGCGGCGCGCTCAAAGAGTATCCCTACGGCTTTGCGGCGCGCTTCGAAGGTGTGCCCGGTACCAACCCGGAGGAACTCATCGGTGCAGCGCACGCCGGCTGCTTTACCATGGCCTTGTCGTTGATTTTGGGAGAGGCCGGCCTTACGGCTGACAGCATGGAGACCACCGCCAAGGTCACGCTCGAATCCGTCGCCGACGGCTTTGCCATCACTGCCATCCATCTGTCCCTGAAGGGACGTGTGCCGGGGGCGGATCTCGCAAAGTTCACCGAACTCGCCAACAAGGCGAAAGCGGGATGCCCGGTTTCAAAGGCGCTTGGTGCGGTTCCCATCACACTTGACGTCAGCCTGGCATGAGCGACGTCAGCCTGGCATGAGCGACGTCAGCCTGGCATGAGCGATGTCAGCCTGGCATGAGCGTGAACCCGGACATGAGGCGGGCGCCTATCGCGATAGGCGCGCCGCGACGGCAGTGTCCGGTTGCTCAACGCCAGCCGAGCGCGGGAGCGACGTGCTTGAGTATCGCTTCAATGACGTGGGCGTTGTAGTCGACGCCGAGCTGGTTGGGGACGGTCAACAGCAGCGTATCGGCTTCCGCCACCGCTTCATCACCGGCAAGCTGTTTGATCAGCGCGTCCGGCTCGGCGGCGTAGGATCTGCCGAAGATCGCCCTTGTGTTTTCGTCGATGAAGCCGATCGTATCCTGTTCCTTGCCGCTTTGGCCGAAATAGGCACGGTCGCGATCATCGACGATCGCAAAGATGCTGCGGCTGACGGAGACCCGGGGCGTGCGGGTGTGGCCCGCTTCCTTCCACGCCTGCCGATAGGCGCGGATCTGCGCGGCTTGCTGCACGTGGAACGCCTCGCCGGTCTCGTCGTCCTTCAGCGTCGAACTCTGCAGGTTCATGCCGAGCTTGGCCGCCCAGACGGCGGTGGCATTCGAGCTTGAGCCCCACCAGATGCGGTCGAGCAGCCCTTCGGAATGGGGCTCGAGCCGCAGCAAGCCCGGCGGGTTCGGGAACATCGGCCGCGGGTTCGGCTGGCCGAAGCCGTTGCCTTTCAACGCTTCGAGAAACACTTCCGCGTGACTGCGGCCCATGTCGGCATCCGATGCGCCGTCCTGCGGGACGTAACCGAAATAGCGCCAGCCATCGATCACCTGTTCGGGCGAGCCGCGGCTGAGACCGAGCTGCAGGCGGGAGCCCGAGATCAGGTCGGCGGCACCGGCGTCTTCGGCCATATAGAGCGGGTTTTCGTAGCGCATGTCGATGACGGCGGTGCCGATCTCGATGCGCTTCGTCCGAGCGCCGACGGCGGCCAGCAGTGGGAAGGGCGAAGCCAGCTGCCGGGCAAAATGATGCACGCGGAAATAGGCACCGTCAGCGCCCAGCTCTTCGGCGGCGACCGCAAGGTCAATCGACTGCAGCAGTGCGTCGCCCGCCGAGCGGGTCTGCGACTGGGAGGAGGCTGTCCAATGGCCGAAGGAAAGAAATCCGATTGTCTTCATGATAGCGCCGCCTGGGACTGTGTCAGTGATACCGTCCTAGATGGCATAAGTCGCGCTCGCACGACAGCCGTGGAGGGTCGAACGCTGTGTTTCCGATCTGCTCATGAATCATCATGTTGCACCAACCTCCAAACACGCAATGCTTGTCATTCATATCCAGCGCCCCAAGGCCATGGCGGAGCCGAAAGCCGTGACCTGCAGGCGTAACCCTGGCGGGAACATGGATGCGGTTCCCGACGAAACAGCATGGTATATATTAGGTTCCAGGTTGCCGACGCCGATCTTCTCTTGGCGGGAGATGTTCGCTTACGGTGCTCCTGGTGGCAGACCTGACCGTCCCCGGCTCGAAGGGCCAAGCGAGAGGAATGAGGCCGAATGCGCTGGAACAAGTTGTACGCGTTAAAGAGCTACATGCGGTCCTCGCTGTGGGTCGTTCCATTTTTTGCACTCCTTCTGCAGCAAGCCTTCCTGCGCGCAGTGCTTGTATTCGAACAGTGGACGGACTGGGTGCCGTTGTGGCCCTTGGAGAAAGAGGGGACGGTTGCAGCGATGCAGGCGATCATTAGCCTGGCGCTTTCGTTCATCGTCTTCACGTTCGGCTCCCTGCTCGTGGCCATACAGATCGCGAGCGGGCAGCTTACGCCCCGGATCATTGCGACCACGCTGCTGCGCGACAACGTGATCCGTTTCACCGTGGGCCTGTTCATCTTCACTTTGCTCTTTGCCATTGGGGCGATCAGCCGCATCAGTACGTCGACTCCGTCGCCCATCTTGTGGATCTCGGGGATCTTTGGCGTTCTGTCGCTGGCAGCCTTCCTCTATTTCATCGATTACTCCGCCCGGCTGTTGCGTCCCGTCAGCATCATCCATCGCGTCGCCGAGCAGGGCTTTGCCGTTATCGAGGCGGTCTATCCTGGCCCGCTGTCGGATGCCGACGAGCAACCACAACCGGACGAGCCGCGCGAAAAGCCGGGAAGCGTCGTCTTGCATGTCGGTTCGTCGGACATCGTTCTTGCAGTCGACGTGAAGGCTCTGACGATCCAAGCGCATCGAACGGACGGCGTGATTGAACTTGCCGCGCGGGTCGGCGATTTCGTCTCATACGGACAGCCGCTGTTCCGCCTGTATGGCGGCGCCAAGGCAATACCGGCCAAGGACCTTCGCGACGGCGTCGTCTTCGGGCGCGAGCGGACCATCGAGCAGGATCCGACGTTCGCCTTCAGGGTTATTGTCGACATCGCCACCAAGGCGCTTTCAAAGGCGATAAACGACCCGACGACAGCGGTGCTTGCCATTGATCAGTTGCAGCGACTGCTGCGCAGCGTTGGTGGGCGCGAACTGCGCAATGAGTATGTCCACGATGCCCAGGGACGTCTTCGCGTGGTGTTCCCGACGCCGAATTGGGAGGATTTCGTGCAGCTTACGTGTCGAGAAATCCGGATCTATGGAGCTGAAAATCTTCAGATTGCAAGGAGGCTGCACGCAATGATCGATGATCTTGAAGCGGTGCTGCCGGAAAGCCGGAGGGGTGCATTGAGCATTGAGCGCGATCTGCTCGACCAGACAATCGACAAGGTCTACCTTTTGCCTGAGGATGCAGCCCTTGCGCATATTGCCGATACGCAAGGGCTGGGAGGTTCCCCTAAAGCCAGTTGAAATGCGCGTATCCGCATCGCTGATGTCCGAACATATTGGCTTTGGCGTCCCCGACCAGGGTAGCCGTGTTCTCGATGACACCATCCAGATCCGCCAGCTTGGCCGCAGGCGCGGGATCTGCCTTTGCTAAGACGGGGGCGAATGATGCAGGGCTTCCGATCGCCCTGAGATCTCCGGCATTTCGTCCCGGCCAAGCGCGAAACATTCAGCGCTCGTGATCCACATCCACCGCTTCAAGGCCCTGCCGGATTAGGAAGCCGTGGTGGTCATGCTCACCTGAGTCAGGCTTATTCCTGAACTGCCGTCGGTAGCTTGCCGGCGAGATCGAGAAGGCGCGGGTGAAATGCTGGCGCAGCGATACCGTGGAGCCGAAACCGGCCATCTCCGCGATCCGGTCGATCGGGCATGAGCCGGTTTCGAGCAGGCGTTGCGCGGTCGCCAGCCGCTGATTGAGCAGCCATTGGGTGAATGTGGTGCCGGTCGCCTTGCGGAAATGCCGAGTGAAGCTGCGCAGGCTCATTCCGGCCCGTGCCGCCAGCTTCTCGAGCGACAGTGGCTCGCTGAGATGCTCGATCGCCCAGTTGATCGTCGCGCCGAGCTGCACTTCGCTGACGGCCGCGGGCATCGGCTTCTCGATATATTGGGTCTGGCCGCCATGGCGATGCGGCGCCACCACCAGTCGACGGGCGATGCGGTTGGCAATTTCCGCTCCATGATCCCGCCGAACGATATGCAGGCAGCAGTCCATCGCCGCCGCCGTTCCAGCCGATGTGATGATGTCGCCATCATCGACGTAGAGCGCATCCTGATCGAGGGCGACCTGCTGGTAGCTACGTTGGAACTCCTCGGCCCAGGCCCAATGGGTGGAAGCCGGTCGCCCGTCAAGCACTCCGGCTTCAGCCAGGACGAAGGTGCCAAGACACAGGCCTACCAGCCGGGCGCCGCGCGCATGGGCGACCTTCAGGCTTTGCAGCAAGGCTTCGGGTGGCCGCTCGTCCGGATCCCGCCAGGCCGGCACGATGACGGTGTCGGCCTCGCCGAGATGGCTCAGATCATGCGTCACTTCTATGCGGAAACCCGAGCCGGTGGGAATTGATCCGGTGTTTTCGCCGCAGATCAGCAGCCGGTAGCGCGGCACTCCGAGCTTCAGCAATTCGTCGCCGAACACGATGCAGGGCACCGACAGGTGGAAGGCGCTGATGCCTTCAAAGGCGATGACGGCGATGGTCTGCATCGGTACTGGGATCCCGTTCTGAGGAGTTGGCCAGAACCTAGCATATATTGTCATTTTGGCCACTTTCGCGAGAGCGTCGCATGCGGGATTTTTGCGCCATCAACTACGTGAAAAGGACTTCTCGTCATGCAGCACCCAACCATCCGCGCCATCGCCGGAGCGACTGCGCCACAAAGCATCGATCCAGCCAGAACCGCCCTCTTGGTGATCGATTTTCAGAACGAGTATTTCAGCGGCAGGATGCCGATCCCGGATGGCGAAAAGGCGCTGGGCAACGCCAAGCGCCTCATCGACCGCGCCGATCAGGACGGAATGCAGGTCTATCACGTGCAGCATGTGACGCCGGCCGGAAGCCCGGTCTTTGCCGAAGACAGCGAGACCTCGGCGTTTCACGACGCGATCACGCCGTCCGCCCATCATTCGGTGGTGCGCAAAACGTCGGTGAGCGTCTTCCCGACCACCGACATCGACCGGCGCCTGAAAGAGGCCGGCATCGATACGCTGATCATCGCAGGGCTGATGACCCATGCCTGCGTTGCGGGTGCCGCCCGCGATGCCGTGCCGCTCGGTTATAATGTGATCGTCGCCGAAGACGCCTGCGCCACGCGCGACCTCGATATGGCGGATGGCAACACCGTCGGCCATATCGCTCTGCACCGCGCAGCTCTGGCCTCGATCGACGACACCTTCGGCGACATCGTCACGACCGATCGCCTCCTGGCTCTGCCGCTGACGGCCAAATGAGGCGTTAACGGTCGGTCACTTTTGCAGGAAGCGCCGCCGTGTGGTGATCAAGCAGACGGTGGCGACTGCTAACCGACGGGCAGTTGGCGGCCTTGATCCCGAGGAAACGCAGGGTCTTGGCCGCCAACCGGTTGGGCTTTCAACTCAGCTCGGCTGGAGGGCCACTTTGCGAGAGACCGCCACGAGCGAGGCGCCCAGCAGCGCAGCCAGCGCGGCGAACAGGAACACGCCGGCAGGTCCCTGCAGTTCGACGAGCACGCCGCCGAGGATTGCCCCCGTCGAGATGGCGACCTGGAATGTCGTCAGGGTCGCAGCGCCGGCACCTTCCGCCTCGTCGCCGGCAGCCCGGCTGATGAAGGACTGGACGCTGACGGGCAGGGCGCCGAAGGCGAACCCCCAGGCGGCCGTGGCTGCGGCGGCAATGCCCGGCAGCACGCCGGCGACGGCGAGAAGAAGAGCCGTGGCGGCGATACCAACAGCCGCAAGCATCATCGACAGGCGGGTGTTGCGCTCCGCCAGGAAACCGCCGGCGATATTGCCGAAGAAACCGCCGATGCCAAAGGCGAGCAGGATCGCGGTGATCATCTCGACGTCAAAACGCGGCACCTGTTCGAGATAGGGGCGGATATAGGTGAAGCCGGCAAAGTGGCCGGTGACAACCAGCAGGATCGTGGCAAGGCCGAGCCGGATCGCCGGGCGCCTGAGAACTCTGGCGATCGTCGCGAGACTGGTGGTGCCGAGCGGCGGCAGGGATGGAACGGTCAGTGCCTGGACGATAAAGGTGATCACTCCGACAGCGGCTGCCAGCAGGAATGCGTAGCGCCAGCCGAGCGTGGCGCCGATCCAGGCACCGACGGGCGCGGCGCACACTGTCGCGATCGATACGCCTGACATGACGATCGCCATGGCGCGGGGCATCAGCCTGCCGGGAACCAGCCGCATGGCCAGCGCCAGCGACATGGCCCAGAAGCCGCCGAGCGCGACGCCGAGTAGGACCCGAGCCGCAAGCAGGAAGGGAAGGTTGGGCGAAAAGCCCGCCATCAGGCTGGAGACGACGAGCAGGCCGGTCAATGCCAGGAGCACCGTGCGGCGGTCGAACCGTCCCGTGTAGACAACGATCGCCGGGCCGGCGACCGCCGCAACGACGGCGGTCGTCGTTACCGATTGGCCGGCTGCGCCGACGCTGACCCCGAGGTCGGCCGACATCGGCGTCAGCAGGCTTGCCGGCAGAAACTCTGCCGTCACGAGGCCGAAGACCCCAAGCGAAAGGGATACGACGGCGCCCCATCGCGCTCGGCTCTGGTCGTCCGTCGGGGCCGCTGATTTTGTCACCACGCCATCCATATTCTTGATCTCCGCGATTGTTGATGGCGAAAATAGGTGGGATCTTCAGGAGTTTCTATGCTAGAAAATCCAAAAGACTGTGCTGTTTCTCCAAACTTGCCGGTGGTTTCATGAGCGATGCATTGACCGAAATCCTGCGCGGGCTGCGGCTCGACGGTGTTGAATACGGACGTTGTCAACCCTGCGCGCCCTGGGCGACGGCCTATCCGGCGCAGGAACCCGCGCGGTTCCACTTTCTCGCATCAGGCTCCGCCCACCTTCGCGCGCCGGATGGCGAATGGATCGAACTTGCCCAAGGCGATGCGATCCTTCTGCCCAGAGGCGATGCGCATGTGCTTGCCAGCAAGCCGGGCATTCCGCCGGTCTCGATTGCCGACCTGCCGAGACGGCAGCTGTGTGACGGCATCGTCGACGTGCAATGCCCGTCGACGGACAGCAAGAACCTCATCTTCTATGCGGTGATGCAGTTCAATGTCGATCGTCTGCATCCTCTCCTGCAACTGATGCCGGCCGTCATGCGCACCAGCGATCTTGCTGCAAGCGAGCCGTCGATCCCGCCGCTTCTCGATGCCATGCTGCGTGAAGCGCAAATGCAAAGGGTCGGCTCGGGCGGCATTCTCTCGCGTCTTGCCGATGTGCTGACCGCAACGCTCATTCGAACCTGGGTGGAGCATGGCTGCGGCACCGCGACTGGCTGGCTGGCGGCCGTCCGTAACCCGGAACTCGGTCGTGTGCTTGCCGCCATCCACCTTGAGCCTGCAAGGGATTGGAGCGTGCCCGAACTGGCAAAGCTGATGGGGGCGTCGCGATCGGGCTTTGCCCAGCGTTTCGTCGACACCATGGGCGAGACACCGGCGCGCTATGTCGCGCGCATGCGAATGCATCAGGCGCATCAATGGCTGCAGGAAGGCCAGCGGGTGGCCCTTGTCGCCGGCCGCCTCGGTTATGATTCCGAGGCCTCGTTCAGCCGCGCCTTCCGCAAGATCATCGGTGCACCGCCAAGCCACTATCGAAGCAAGGGGCTCCCCAAGGAGCAGCTGGCTTCTTGAGAGAAACCGAGGCCTCTGGCCCCGGACGCCCCCCGAGGTCAGAATCGCCCGCTGATGCCGACCTTTGCACCGGCAGATGTCTCGCCGTCGCCTTCGATGTTGAACAACAGTCCCGTGTCGATCGACCAGCTCTGCGCGGTTTGCAGCGATAGCGCGGCCGAGAGCGAACCGAACAGACCCGCGCCATCAAGCCCGGAGTAGCCGACCGTGCCGGCGAGCTTGGGCGTCAGCGTCATGTCGTTCTCAAGGCTGAACTGCCGCGCAATCTCCGCCCTCAGGCTGACCCGCAACTGCTCTTCGGTAAAGCCCTTGAGGTCGACGATGTCGCCGGCGCCATTCTTCACCCCATAGTCGTCGACCGTCTCGGAGAAATAGACCGCCCGCAGCGCCGGCGTAAACACGGTTGCATCGTCCAGCTGCCATTGCCCCTTGACCGCGGTGTCCAGCAGCAGGCGGCGCGTGTCGAATGTGCCGTCAAAGGCAGTCGTGTCTATGGTGTTGGACGAGCCGCCATAAAGCAGGCTCGTATCCCAGAAGATGCCCTTGCCAAGCTCGAAGGAGGCATAGGGACCGGCCAGCCAGCCATTGCCGGAAAGCTCTGCATCCTCGTCGGTTGGGTCGGTCATGCGGTCATAGTGGAAGGACAGGCCGAGCAGTGCTTTCTCCGACAGCAGATAGTCTGTGCCAAGCGAGACCATACCGAAGTTGCCCCACTTGTCGTCGTCGTCCTTGCGGCGGTGTATCAGGAATGTGCTGTCGAGCCAGATGTTGAATGGCGAGGTTTCGGCCTGGTCAACGCCATCGGCCCTGTCGCGCGCTGCTTCCATCTGGGCAAGGCTGGTGGAAAAGCCAAGTGTCACGCCATCGGTTGAAGGTGTCATACGGGTGGTGACGGTGTCCGTTCCCGCGGCCATCTGCCGCCGGTCCAGCAGACCCGGCACCTTGATGGTCGAGGCGATCAGGTTTTGCCGCGTCCGCACGAAGTCACGCACGAGCGCGTCGATCTCCGCGGCGTGGCTGGAGGCATCGAAGGCGAGATTGTAGGTCACGGTCCCGGTGTTGGAAGCGCCAAGCGCGCTGACCAAACGGAAGCCGATGCGCACCTGGCCGGAATAGGCCTTGTTGGGCGTGAACTTCAGATACCAGCCAACCGGAGGGGCGACCGGGCCAACCTGTGCCAGCTCGCCCTGGATGATGGACGCCGTTCCAGCTTGGGCCGGCTCGACAAAGGTCGCCTCGGCCGCGGTGAACGGACCGCCGGTGGCGCCGCGATTGAGATAGACGTCCGGCGGTGCCGATCCGGCCGGGACATCGACCACCTTGTCGCTGACGGTGATCGTGCGGGCCTGAACATTGAGCGTATAGCTCGCCGTTCCCGTTGCGCCGTTGCTGTCGCGAACCTCGATCGCGAACGTGTAACTGCCTGCGGCATCCGCGGCCAGCGCGCCGGTCAGTTCACCCGTTGAGACGTTGATGACCATGCCTTTGGGTAAAGCGCCGGATGCAAGGCGATAGAGCATTGGACCGGTTCCGCCCTTGGCGGCAATCGGCTGGCTGTAGTCCTCGCCGGCCATGGTGTCCTTGAGCGTTCCAGCGGGTGGCTCGAAGGTGAAGTTGACCGGCGCCGGTTCAATCGTGATCGAATAGCGCGCGGTTCCGGCAGCGTTGTTGGCATCGGTTGCCGTCACGGTGAAATCATGGTTTCCGGCTCGGGTCGGGATGCCGGCGATCGCGCCGGTGGCGCTGTCGAGCGCGAGGCCCGCAGGAAGCTGGCCCGATGTGACCGCATAACGATAGGGCGCGGTTCCGGCCGAGGCGGTGACGGTGGCGCCGCTATAGGCGGCTCCGGCGGTTCCGCTCGCCAGCGCGCCAGCCGGTGGCGAGAAGGTGAGCGTCGGTGCTGTCACCGTGATCGCCACCGTCGCGGCAGGCGAGGTGCCGGTGGTGTTCGTGGCCACATAGGTAAAGCTGTCGGTGCCGGAATAGCCCGGTGTCGGGGTATAGGTGATCGCCAGTCCGGACACTGCGGCCGTGCCGTGCGCCGGCTGGGTGCCGATGGCCACGGAATCCGCAGCGCCGCCGCTGAGATCGAGCGTGATCGGGTTGGCCGCGGAGTTCGCGGCGACGGTCGCACGCACATTGTTGGCAGTCGGTGCCTGGATGACGATGGCGATCGAGTAGCTTGCGGTTCCCGTTGCAGTGTTGGCGTCGGTTGCCGTCACGGTGAAATTGTGACTTCCGGTCGTCGTCGGCGTTCCCGAGATGCGACCGGTGGTGCCATCGAGCGCGAGGCCTGCAGGCAGTGCGCCTGAAGCCACGGCATAGCGATAGGGCGCGGTCCCGGCCGATGCGGCGACGGTGACGTCATAGGCTGTCCCGACGATACCCCCGGTCAACGTGCCGGCTGCGGGCGAGAAGCTGAGGGTGGGCGCCGTGACGGTGATCGTCACGGTCGCGGCTGTCGAAGTGCCGGTGGCGTTGGTGGCGGTGTAGGTGAAACTGTCGGAGCCGGAATAGCCTGGCGTCGGGGTGTAGGTGATCGCAAGTCCCGAAACCGCAGCCGTACCGTGTGTCGGCTGCGTGCCGATGGCGAGCGTATCGGCGATCCCGCCGCCGAGATCGAGCGTGACCGGGTTCGCCGTGGAGTTTGCTGCGACCGTTGCGCTCACATTGCCGGCGGTCGGGGCCTCGACCGCAATCGCGATTGAGTAGGCCGCTGTCCCCGTGGCGTTGTTGGCGTCGGTGGCCGTGACCGTGAAGGTGTAGTCTCCGGCGGTCGTCGGCGTTCCCGAGATGAGACCGGACGCTGGATCGAGCGTCAACCCGTCCGGCAGCGTGCCGGTCACGGCATAGATGTAGGGTGCAGTGCCGGCCGATGCAGCGACCGTGACGCCGCTGTAGGCGGTTTTGGCGGTCCCGCCGGGCAAGGCGCCGTCGACCGGCGAGAAGCTGAGGGTGGGCGCTGTAACGGTGATCGTCACGGTCGCGGCTGTCGACGTGCCGGTCGCGTTGGTGGCGGTGTAGGTAAAACTGTCGGAACCGGAGTACCCAGGCGTCGGTGTATAGGTGATCGCAAGTCCAGAAACCGAAGCGGTGCCGTGCGTCGGTTGCGTACCGATAGCGAGCGCATCGGCGATCCCGCCGCCGAGATCGAGCGTGAGCGGGTTCGCCGTGGAGTTTGCGCCAACCGTTGCGCTCACATCGCCGGTAGTCGGGGCCTGGACCGCAATCGCGATCGAGTAGGCCGCTGTCCCCGTGGCGT
This sequence comes from Sinorhizobium sp. A49, assembly GCF_002002725.1. Lineage (GTDB taxonomy): Bacteria > Pseudomonadota > Alphaproteobacteria > Rhizobiales > Rhizobiaceae > Ensifer. The sequence continues at coordinate 258,610 of NZ_MUNW01000050.1, forward strand.
TGTTGGCGTCGGTGGCCGTGACCGTGAAGGTGTAGTCTCCGGCGGTCGTTGGGGTTCCCGAGATGAGACCGGACGCTGGATCGAGCGTCAACCCGTCCGGCAGCGTGCCGGTCACGGCATAGATGTAGGGTGAGGTGCCTGCGGATGCAGCGACTGTGACGCCGCTGTAGGCGGTTTTGGCGGTCCCGCCGGGCAAGGCGCCGGCGACCGGCGAGAAGCTGAGTGTGGGTGCCGTGACGGTGATCGTCACGGTCGCGGCCGCGGACGTGCCGGTCGCGTTGGTGGCGGTGTAGGCGAAGCTGTCGGAACCGGAGTATCCAGGCGTCGGGGTGTAGGTGATCGCAAGTCCTGAAACCGAAGCGGTGCCGTGCATCGGCTGGGTGCCGATGGCAAGCGTGTCCGCCGCGCCGCCACTGAGACTGAGTGTCACCGGATTGGCCGTGGAGTTCGCCGCAACCGTTACACTCACAGCGTTGGCGATCGGAGCAGGCTTTGGTGTGACCGAACTGGACGCATCGGAGGCCGGACCGGGGCCGATGCTGTTGGTGGCCGTGACTGTGAAGGTGTAGACCGTGCCGTTGGCAAGGCCCTTCACGGTTATGGGACTCGATCCGCCGGTTGCCACGGCACCACCTGGATCAGACGTCACGGTGTAGCTGCTGATCGGCGTGGTGCCCGCGTTCATAGGGGCGGTGAAGCTGACTGTTGCCTCGCCGTCACCCGGCACAGCGCTGACGGCTGTCGGTGCGTCCGGAGCTGCGCCCGCGCGAGTGACGACGATGTCGTAGGTCGTCTTCGTGACGGCGTCCTGCGCCGTAACCACGATGCTTACGGCGTTGTCGCCGACCTGGAGGTTGACGGGAAGGCTGCCCGGCGCCGTGACGACAGTTCCGTTGACCGAGACGACGGCGCCCGAATGTGTGCTCGCCGGAGTGACGGCTATGGTGGAAACACTGTTGCCCACCGAGACCGTGTAGCTTGTCGTGGCAGCGTCGAAGGCTGGAGCGAGCGTGCCATACGATAAGCCAATGCCCGAGAGGCTGGCATCGCTGGAAGGCGGCGCGACGATCATCGGCGTGCCGCCGGTGTACGCCTTGGTCATCTCGTTGCCGGCGAAGTCCTTGATCCCGGTGCTGGCGGACAGGCCGAGCGCCAAGGTACCTTCTCCCGAAACATTCGCGATCTGCACCTGATAGGTCGATCCCGATCCCGACACACTGTCGATCGTGCCTTGCGCGGTTCCTGTTTTCGCCAGGGTGAACTTGCCGATGTCCACGGCCGTGACCGGTTCGGAAAACGTGACGTCGAAGGTGGCGGCTGTCGCGGCGGGGTTGATTGACGTTACCGTGGGCCGGACGCCGTCGATCCTGATGCCTGATGTATCGGCAATGTTGCGCAGTGTGATATCTGCATCCACTAGGCGGTTGTAGTCCGTGATCGTTGCCCCCCCGCGCGCCATTGACGAGATTGCGATTCCGTCTTCGTCGAGGTCGCTTTCGGCAACAGTGTAGGAAAACGTCATGGTGTTAAAGACGGCGCCGATCAGGTTGATCCGCCGCTCGACAGCCCCAAAGACAGCCTTCAGGTACGGCCCCCCGTTGCTGGCGATGTGCTGATCGAACTCCACGTCGAACAGCAGCGTGGCGCCGATCGCGTAGGTTCGTGCCGGCGTGTCGAGCGGCTTGACGGCGGTGACGACCGGCGCGGCGACGTAGGTGTAGCCGTTCGCGCGCGTCACGGAGCTGTTGCCGACAGTCGTAACGGTCACATCGACTGGCCCGGACGTTCGTGCCGGCGCAATGGCCGTAATCCGGGTGGCGCTGTCAACGGTGAATGTGGTAGCAGGCGTGCCGCCGAATGCAACGGCACTCACACCGATGAAGTTGGTGCCGGTGATGGTCACGGACTGTCCGCCGGCGGTGCTTCCGATGGACGGCGCGACACCGGTGATCGTGGCAGGTGCGGCGCGCGTGACGACCACCCAATAGGTCCGCTTGACCGTGCGGTCCTCGGTCATGACCGTGATGGTGAGCGTGTTCTCGCCGACATCGAGCGGCACAGCGTTCGACGCGCCCGAGACAGCGCTTACGCCGTTGATCTTCACCGCCGTTGTGGTTGCGGCGGTGGACGGTGTCACGCCAAGAGTGGAGACGCCGTTGGCCACGGTCGCCGTATAGATCATGGTGTTGGTATTGAAGGCCGGCTCGAGGTTGCCGCTCGAGAGGTCGAGACCGGAAAGAGCCGCGTCCAACGGGTTGCTCTTCGTGACGCAGACGACGTCCATACGCCAGGGGTATGTCGTCGGGCTATAGTTTATGGTTTCGACGAAGAGACCACCTTGAACGAGGTCTTTCCCTGATATCGATGCGGATTCGTCGCCGGTTACCGTGCCTGCCTGATTCTCGACCGACATGTATTGGGCGCCTATTTGGGCGACCGCGGAAAAGTATCCGTAATCCAGGTAGGTCGGATTGCGGATCAGATCGATATGAAGCTGGTCCGTGGTTTCAAAGTCAGTTTTTGGATAGGTCCCCGTGAAAAATCCGACCTCCTTCCCGTTCAGATCGGCAACGATATCCTCGCATCCTTTCGATGCGAACGCCTCTCCCGCCGCAGCCAGGAGGCCGAAAAGAAGAAAGACCAAGGCCGTCAGCAGACGGATCTGATAGTGCCAAAACCGGCGTATCTTTCCATCTTTCGGCCCCGCCACCACCGGTGTGGCGATGCACTTTCGTTCGACGATGCCGTCAGACTGCATCGCAGCGGTGTCGCCGCCGCTTGCCACACGAACGGCCCGGTTGCAGGAGCGTGCGGCCGTGGCCGATCGATAGCTTGTCATGACGGATTTCTCTCAACAAAAACCGCGCCATGGCAGGCGCGCTTCGTGTTAGCTCGGAGAAAGTGCCGTCTTCAATTGGCGCAGACGGTCAGGCGTGGAAATGCGCACCCCGTGCCAATGACCCTGCGTTTACTGCCAAATCGGCTGTCTTGCCGCGCAGGTCCTTATCGCCCGATCAGGCTGATCCATTGCGACCAGTCGGTCGCCGACAGCCCAGGTGCGGATTTTAGCAGGGCCGGATGATGCGCCGAAAGATGCCGTAGCTCCCGCGGCGACATGCCGAATTCCCGACGAAACGCACGGCTGAAATTGGCCGCGTTGGTAAACCCATGCGCTAAGGCGAGGTCTGCGATTGCAACGTGCCTGTATTCCGGCGCTCGCAGATTTATGAAGGCGCGCCGCAGGCGCTGCTGCGCCAGGAAAACCGAAAATCCCCCAACCAGCTCCAGAAGCCGGTAGACCGTTCGGCGCGACAGACCGAATGCGCCCATGACACGCTCCACGGTCAGATCGGGTTCGAGCAAGTGGTCGGTTATATAGCGCCTGACCGCGATCGACAGCGCATGGCCGACGCTTGCTGCATTGCCCTCGCTCGTCTGGCTGTTGATCGCAGCGCCGGCAAGATCAAGCAGCGGAGACAGGACCGCTTCCGCGTCGCCGACGGAGATATGATCCAGCTGTTTGTGAAGGCTGCCGAGCGTGTCCCTCAACAGCGAAACGAGCGGCATGCTTGCCGGTAGGACCAGTTCATGATTGTCGTCCGGGCGCTTCAGGCGGGGGGCCAGCATCTGGCGCGGAATGACGAGGCTGAGATGCTCATGATCGATGGTGGATGTGGCGAGCGGCTGCGCCATATCGATCACGTAGAGGTCACCGGGGCGGGCAATGCTGTCGGAGCTGCCGCGGGTGCCGCTTTGACCATTGAGATAGAACTGCACGAGATACCCGTCCATGCCGTCCCGGGCGATCTTGTAGCGGGACCGGTCGAAGTCCTGACCGCTCGATCGAGTGCGCGCGACCCCGACACCTCCGATCAGGGCCGCATCGACGCTGGCAAAGAAAGGTTCGTCGGATGGACCGCGAAGGCGCGTGTCAAAAAGAACGCCGATCGACTCGCGCCACATCAAATGGGCGTCTTGCTGCCGCATCGCTGTGGTGTCGAATCGAGAGCGCGGCAATCCGAAGTGATCGATAGGCGAGGAGCCCAAGCTTGACGTTGCATCAAATGACATGGTCGGAAAACTTCGTTCTTTGCGCTGCACTGATGGTCATAAATTGACAACTGGCAATTGGCTTATCCGAGCATGTCTACCACAACTCCTGAATACATCCGCTCACGTCGCGACTCTCGCTGGCTGGAAGCTAAACACTAGAGCATCCCGCCTTCATGTGGAACTACCTAAGGCGGATAAGATGCTCTGGAATCAAGGAGCTAGAGCGTCTTTACGCATTCTTCTGAACACACGGCTCTCCAGAGATAGCTGGATGTTCTTGCGAGATCATTTCAGCCGCAAGGTGAATATAAAAATCTCGCCGTGGCAAGCTTCAAGCGGATAAAGGTAGACTGCGGCCGTATGCCGTTGCGGCGCACTTCAGCTCTGTTTGCCGGATTGCCGTACTGCTTTTGACGGAAAACCGCTCCGCACTTTTCCCGGAAAGTTCTATGGGCTCTTTGCGGCCTGAAGAGCGCCTGCAAGCTTTCTGACCGCGACGTCAAGCTCGATCGGCGTATAGGCGGCGAATCCCATCAGGAACCCGGCCTTGCCATCGCCGGAGGCATGAAGCCCCGACAGGCCGAGCAGCTCGACGCCGACGCGTCGCGCCGCGTCGATCGCCGTGCACTCTGGCAAGCCGCAGGTCAGCACGCACGGCATCTGCAGGCCGCCGATCGGAATCCGCGGCTCTACGAAGGCCGAAAGATGTGTCCGCACAAGGCCAGCAAGCGTATCGAGCCGCTCGGAATAGATGCCGCGCATGGCGCGAACATAAGCGCCGAAATGCCCGCCTTCCATGAACCGAGCGAGTGTCAGTTGCGCCATCGAAGCGGTGTGGCCGTCAAGCAATGTCCGTGCGACGGTCATCGGGTTGACCAATTGTGGAGGCAGCACGACATAGCCGATCCGCAACCCGGGAAAGAGCGATTTGGTGAAGGTGCCGATGTAAATGGTCCGGTCATGAGGGTCGAGGCCCTGCATGCAGGCCGTTGGTTTTCCGGCATAGTGGAATTCGCTGTCGTAGTCGTCCTCGATGATCCAGGCCTGGTGCTTACCTGCCCATTCGATGAGGGCAAGTCGTCGATCGAGTGCAAGCGTCGCACCGGTCGGAAATTGATGCGAAGGCGTCAGGAAAACGGCCTTGGCCTTGGGAGGCTGGCTCAAGATCCGTTCGACCGTGATGCCCTGATCGTCCACGGGAATTGGAACACATTCGAGGCCTGCAGCGTCGAATGCCTTGCGCGCGCCGTAGTATGCCGGATCTTCGATGAAGATGCGGTCACCGGGATCGAGCAGCATGTTGGCGCACAGCGCCATTGCCTGTTGTGAACTCGTGAGAACCAGCACACGGTCGGCGCTGGCACGAGCACCCCGTTCCAGGTTGACATAGTCGGCAATCGCGCGTCGAAGCGGTTCTGCGCCTTGTGGATCTCCGTGAAGGAGGGCCTGTGTGCCCGTTTCCTTCAGGACCTGGCGCTCCAGACGTTCCCACAGCGAAAGCGGAAAGCTGCGCGTCTCCGGCACACCCGGTGCGAATGGCCGGGGTACAAGTTGCTCGCGGACGCCGCCGCTGCGCGACATGGCGGCGCCGCGTCTGCTGAGGCTTGGCTCCTTGTGACGCTGAAGCGCCTCTCGCCGCGGAACCCTTTGGCCCGTGGAGAATGCCTTCACCTCGGCGACGAAACTGCCGCTGCCCACCCGTCGGTCGATAAAGCCCTCGGCATGGAGCTGGGAATAGGCGGCCTCGACGGTGTCGCGGGATACACTGAGTGATCTGGCGAGCGCACGCGATGCCGGCAGCGGTCTGCCGGGACCAAGCGCACCATCGACGATGAGTTGCCTGACTGCCCGCTGAATCCGTGCGTGGAGCGGCAGCTCTGCGTGCGTGGGATGGGCAAGCCAAGCCTTCACGGTTTCCAATTGAGAGTGTTTGAACAAATGGTCTGGCCGTCGACTGAAAAGTGGATGGGACTATCAGTCCATTTGTCGATTAGAAGTCAAGCCGCATCCTCACCCGGCGCCAGAGACTTTCAGGAGATTCAATCGGATCATGTCGCATATCTCGTCACCATCGCCCTTCCGTTTAAGTGATCTCACGCATCCCATTGTCGCCGGTTTGATCTCCGTCATCGTCAACTACGGCGGAACCTTCATTCTGGTCTTCCAGGCCGCAAAGGTCGCGGGTCTGAGCCCGGAACTGACCGCATCGTGGGTCTGGTCCGTTTCCATCGGGGTCGGTCTGACCGGACTGTTTCTGAGCTGGCGCTATCGCGAGCCGATCATCACGGCCTGGTCGACCCCGGCTGCGGCATTCCTCGTGACGGCGCTTGCGACCACGTCCTATGCAGAAGCGGTGGGTGCCTATCTGATCTCGGCAGCTGCCTTCGTCGCATTGGGGCTGTTGGGCTGTTTCGATAGGGTCATCAAGCTGATCCCGCCCGGCATCGCCTCAGGGCTGCTCGCGGGTATATTGCTGCAATTCGGCATCGGGGCTTTTGGAGGCGCGACGGTCGATCCGCTGCTGGTCGGGCTTCTGATCCTTGCCTATGTGCTGCTCAAGCGCTTTACCGCACGCTATGCCGTGGTCGGCATACTGGTGCTCGGTCTCGTGTTCCTGGCTATGCAGGGCCGGATCGATCTTTCCGGGCTGCAGTTGAAGCTGGCCGCGCCTGTGTTCACCATGCCGCAATTCTCGCTGAATGCGCTTCTGAGCGTGGCGCTGCCGCTGTTTCTAATCACCCTGACCGGGCAATACATGCCGGGCGTGCTGGTTCTGCGCAACGATGGCTTCAAGACCAGCGCCAGCCCGATCTTGACGGTGACGGGTTTGGGTTCGCTTGTCATGGCGCCGTTCGGCTCTCACGCCTTCAACATCGCGGCCATCACCGCCGCAATCGCTACCGGCAAGGAGGCGCACGAAGACCCGACGAAGCGTTGGGTGGCGGGGATCGCGGCGGGCGCCTCTTACGTTCTTGTCGGCGTGTTCGGCGTGACACTTGCCGCCGTCTTCATGGCATTGCCGGCAACGTTCATCACCACCTTGGCCGGGCTTGCGCTGCTGGGCACGATCGGCGGCAGTCTCGCCGGCGCAATGGCCGATCCGAAATCGCGCGAGGCAGCGTTGATTACCTTCCTCGCTTCGGCCGCGAACATCAGCCTGCTCGGGATCGGTGGTGCGTTTTGGGGGCTCGTGATCGGTGTTGTCGCTTCCATCGTGCTTAACGGCCGCCTGCCGCGTCGGGACAGTGGCAAAATGGTTGCCTTCGAGGGGGCGGAAGAGTGATGTCCGGCTTCCGCCGGCTCAATCCGGAAGCATGTGGCGCGCGGCCGTCGCAAACGCGACCATCGCTAATGCTTTGGGAGACTTCGTACCCGCCGTCCTCATAAGGTCGGACGTCGATCGCTGACCATTTTCTCGACCACGACTGCTTGAGCGGGGCCAGGCGTGCGCTTCGCCCTCCATTCGGTCGGGTTCATGCCGGTCACGCGCCTGAACTCGCGGTTGAAGTTGGATTTCGCCAGAAAGGCGACGTCGTAGACAATCGTCGTAGTGGCGATGTCGGCGCTTTCCAAAAGCCGGCAGGCCTCGGCGATCCGGAAATCGTTGACATATTGCGACAGGTTCTTGCCGTGGACAATATCGCTAGAGGCTTCGGCGCTTCACCTCTGGAAGTCATTGACGATGGCCGGCTGAAAGTGGCGTTCTTGGCCATCCCGGCACTTTTTCTTGCCGATGGCCTGCGCGACGTGCACAAACCCGTGGCGCTCTGGGTAGCCGCCTTGGACGACATCGTGCCGGTGGTGCCGGACTTCGCCATCCTCCGGGACGGATTGCCGGTCAGGCCCGTTTCCCATATCGAGCCCGATGCGGGGCTCTACTCCTTCCTCGCGCCATACACCCGGACCCAACGCGCGGAGTTGTACGAGATCTGCACCGATCTGCCGGGCTTCGATCGCGTCGCATTTCATCCGCGGCTGAACGCTGCCGCGGTCGCCTTCTTCAGGGCAAATCTCTAGGCGGATGCTTGGGTGGATGTGTGTGGCGCGAGGCGAGGTGCCTCGCGGCTCCCGGACCTGACATCGGGCGCCATATTGCCGTGGGTCCTGAAATGGTCGGCTGTCCGAGCTTCATGCCGCCAATCCTTGAGCCGGTGGCAAATCGGTGGCGTCACCGGCGCATCATTTCCCTCACTCCTCGCGGAATGCTCTGAGCATCTGGTCGGTGAAGGGTTTTGTGAGGTATGAGATTGCGGTTCTCTCGTCGGTCTGGACGAACACTTCGACGGGCATTCCGGGCATGAGCTTGCGGCCGCCGAGCTTGTCGAGCGGTTCGGTGATCTCGACGGTTGCGAGATAGAAGGGCTGTCCGGTGTTGCGGTCGAGGGTGGTGGCGGCGGCGATGACGTCGATGCGGCCGTCGAGTTCGGGGGTGGTGCGCTGGTTGAAGACGGTAAAGCGCATGCGGCTCTTCTGGCCGGGCGCTATGCGGTCGATGTCGACAGGCGGGATGCGGATCTCGACCGTCAGGTCCTCGCCCTCGGGCACGATCGACATGGCGGTGGCGCCCGGCGCGATGATGCCGCCGATGGTGTGGATCTGCAGGTCGTAGA
>NZ_MUNW01000004.1 GCF_002002725.1 Sinorhizobium sp. A49
ACTACCACGTTGATAGGCTGGGTGTGGAAGTGCGGCAACGCATGAAGCTTACCAGTACTAATCGTTCGATTGGCTTGATCGTTCCCATTGCTCATGCTCATCAAACCAAAGGTTTGATGATGCTATATAAGACGTGTTCAAATCAAAGAGGTGGCATCACCACCTCACCAGCTTCTCAATTCGGTTTGCGTCCGCTAGACGCAAATCTTGCGCTTTGCCGACCTGGTGGTTCTGGCGGGTTGGCTGCACCCGTTC
>NZ_MUNW01000070.1 GCF_002002725.1 Sinorhizobium sp. A49
AACGGGTGCAGCCACCCCGCCAGAACCACCAGGTCGGCAAAGCGCAAGATTTGCGTCTAGCGGACGCAAACCGAATTGAGAAGCTGGTGAGGTGGTGATGCCACCTCTTTGATTTGAACACGTCTTATATAGCATCATCAAACCTTTGGTTTGATGAGCATGAGCAATGGGAACGATCAAGCCAATCGAACGATTAGTACTGGTAAGCTTCATGCGTTGCCGCACTTCCACACCCAGCCTATCAACGTGGTAGT
>NZ_MUNW01000040.1 GCF_002002725.1 Sinorhizobium sp. A49
CTTCTTGGCCGGGCTGCCGTCGTGGATGAACGCCCATGTGCCACCGGCAAAGGAACAGGCAAGGCCGAGCGCCGAGTCGATGCGCTGCGCGTCAAAGCCGAGCAAGGTTCCGGCGGCGGCCGCCGCCGGAACCTTGCTCGGCTTTGACGCGCAGCGCATCGACTCGGCGCTCGGCCTTGCCTGTTCCTTTGCCGGTGGCACATGGGCGTTCATCCACGACGGCAGCCCGGCCAAGAAG
>NZ_MUNW01000003.1 GCF_002002725.1 Sinorhizobium sp. A49
CAAAGGTCACCGCGCCGCTCTTGGCGTGCGTCGTGGCATTCTCGCCTGCAACACTGTCGGCGATCTCCGTCACCGCACCGCTCTGCACCGCAGAGGTGATCACCGGAACGTCGTTGGTGCCGGTGATGGTGATCGTCACCGTCTGGGTTGCCGTGCCGCCATGGCCGTCATCGACGGTCACGTCATACTTCTGCGTCAGCGACTGACCGGCCTGCAGACTGTCAAGCACGCCGTC
>NZ_MUNW01000002.1 GCF_002002725.1 Sinorhizobium sp. A49
TGCCCTTCTTTCACTTGATCGTTCTCATTGCCAATGCTCATCCTTAAGCCGTCGTCCCGAAGGGACGCGGCAGACCGGGTTACCTTTTACAACCCAATCCAATCCAGATGCCATCGACGTGTTCGACAGGCCTGCTTTATTGGAACCACGCCGAGCGGTTCACTTGCAGCCTGTCTTAAGACCAGCTTCTCGAGATCTGTCCGGTGATGCGCGGTCAGGCAACACCAATCCAAC
>NZ_MUNW01000001.1 GCF_002002725.1 Sinorhizobium sp. A49
TCGAACACGTCGATGGCATCTGGATTGGATTGGGTTGTAAAAGGTAACCCGGTCTGCCGCGTCCCCAAGGGGACGCCGGCTTAAGGATGAGCATTGGCAATGAGAACGATCAAGTGAAAGAAGGGCATTTGGTGGATGCCTTGGCATGCACAGGCGATGAAGGACGTGATACGCTGCGATAAGCCGTGGGGAGCTGCGAATAAGCTTTGATC
>NZ_MUNW01000063.1 GCF_002002725.1 Sinorhizobium sp. A49
GCGCCGAACGGCAACGTGATCAGGTAGCCAAGCGCCGTCACCGCCATCGTCTCCCATGTGTAGGTCATCAGCGTCGCGACATAGAAGACGACGACGAGAATGACCGGCAGCACGAGATCGCGGCGCACGCGGCTTTCCGACTTGCCCGACCAGACCGGCAGACGGCTGACCAGCAGGAAGGCAATCAGCACGGTGTAGCCCGATGCGATCAGCGCCATGGTGCGCTCAGGCGCCAGGCCCAGCAGGCCGAGATAGACCGGCAAGAGCACCAGCATGGCGCCGGCCGGCGCAGGCACGCCGACGAAATACTCCGACTGCCACGCTGCCTTGGACTGGCGCTCGGCCATGACATTGAAACGCGCCAACCGCAGGCCGCAGGCGATCGCGTAGACCAACGCCGCAATCCAGCCGATCGAGCGGGCCTGATCGAGGATGAAGACGTAGAGAACCAACGCCGGCGCAACGCCGAAGTTGATGATATCGGCGAGCGAATCCATCTGCCCGCCGAAGTTCGACGTCGCCTTCAACAGGCGGGCGACGCGGCCGTCGATGCCGTCGAGAAAGGCTGCAAGCAGCACCATGGCAACGGCGAGCTCGATGCGGTTTTCAAAGGCGAGCCGGATGCCGGAGAGACCCGCGCAAATCGCCAGGACCGTGATCATGTTCGGGATCATCAGCCGCAGCGGTATCTCACGCAGCCGCGGGCCGCGACCAGTGTCGGTGGAACCGTTGGCCTCGCCTGCCACTTTCGGCGGTTCGGCTGGGTTTTCCTGTTGAGGACCTTCCATAGGGGCTCCTTATGCGCGACGGCTGATGACCGGGCCCTTGGCCGAGCCGAATTCGGCAAGCACGGTTTCACCGGCAATCGCCGTCTGTCCGAGGCTGACGCGCGGTTCTACACCCTCAGGCAGGAAGACGTCGAGGCGCGAGCCGAAGCGGATGAGGCCGAAGCGCTCGCCGGCGTCGAGCGAGGCGTTTTCATACTTCCAGCAGATGATACGGCGGGCGACGAGGCCTGCGATCTGCACGACGCCGATATCGCCATGCTTCGTCTGGATGACGAGGCCGTTGCGTTCGTTCTCGTGGCTGGCCTTGTCGAGTTCGGCGTTGACGAACTTGCCGGCGCGGTAGGCGATACGGCGGATGGTGCCGGTCATCGGCGCGCGGTTCACGTGGCAATTGAAGACGTTCATGAACACGGAAATGCGCAGCATCGGCTCCGAACCGAGACCCAGTTCGTCCGGCGGCGTCACCATGGCGATCGACGAGACGCGGCCGTCGGCCGGGCTGATCACCAGATCGTCGTCGATCGGAGTCATGCGCTCGGGATCACGGAAGAAATAGGCGCACCAGGCGGTGAGCAGGAAGCCGATCCACATCAGCGGCTCCCACAGCAAGCCCAGTACCAGCGACACGACGAAGAAGATCGCGATGAAACGATAACCTTCCTTGTGCACCGGGACCAGCGTATTGCGCACCGTATTGACCAAGCTCATGAACTCTACTCCAGATTTGCTGTGGAACGTGACCTAGCGCGAAATGCCGCCCACGGCAACGCCGCCCGCCCGACAGCGACAATACGCGTCGTGATCAGCCAATAGGCATGTCGTCATAAGGCCGGCTCGCCACGCGTGACGATGCCCAAATCATCACTCTCGCGCACACGCTTCAATTGCTCTTCCGCCTGGGTCGCCTCACGCTGGCGGCTCCACATGGAAGCATAAAGTCCGCTGCGATCGATCAGTTCCCCATGGGTGCCGCGTTCGGCGATAACGCCATCCTTCAGGACGATGATCTCGTCGGCATTGATCACCGTCGAAAGCCGGTGCGCGATGACCAGCGTCGTGCGGTTGCGAGATACGACATCGAGCGCCGACTGGATTTCCTGTTCGGTGCGGGTGTCGAGCGCCGAGGTTGCCTCATCGAGAATGAGGATCGGCGGCGCCTTCAGGATCGTACGGGCGATGGCGACACGCTGCTTTTCACCACCGGAAAGCTTCAATCCGCGCTCGCCGACCATCGCCTGGAAGCCTTCGGGAAGGGACTGGATGAAGGTGGCGATCTGTGCCGCCTCGGCCGCGGCGACGACCTCCTCCTCGCTCGCCGACACGCGCCCGTAGCGAATATTGTAGGCGATGGTGTCGTTGAACAGCACCGTATCCTGCGGCACCATGCCGATGACCGCACGCAGGCTCTTCTGCGTCACATCGCGCACATCCTGCCCGTCGACGGTGATCGTGCCCTGCTGCACGTCGTAGAAGCGATAGAGAAGTCGCGACAGCGTCGATTTGCCGGCGCCCGAAGGGCCGACGACGGCAACGGTCTTGCCGGCCGGAACCTCGAAGCTGATGCCCTTGAGGATCGGCCGCTTCGGATCATAGGCGAAGTGAACGTCGTTGAAGGCGATTGCGCCGTTGGCAATGGCAAGCTTGCGCGCATCCGGGCGGTCGACCACTTCGGCTTCCACGTCGAGCAGATCGAACATGTGTTCGATGTCGGTCAAACCCTGACGGATCTCGCGATAGACGAAACCGATGAAATTGAGCGGAATGGCCAGCTGGATCAGCATGGCGTTGATGAAGACGAAGTCGCCGAGGGTCTGTTCGCCGCGCTGCACGGCAAGCGCGGACATGATCATCATGACGGCGGTGCCCGCACCAAAGATCATCGCCTGGCCGAAGTTGAGCCAGCCGAGCGAGGTCCAGACCTGGGTCGCCGCCTTCTCATAGCGCTCCATTGATCTGTCGAAGCGCTTGGCTTCCATCTCCTCGTTGCCGAAATATTTGACGGTCTCGAAGTTCAACAGCGAGTCGATCGCCTTGGTATTGGCGTCGGTGTCGCTGTCGTTCATCGACCGGCGAATGGCGATCCGCCAGTCGCTCGCCTTGACGGTGAACCAGATGTAGAGACAGACAGTGATGCCCGTGACCAGCAGGTAGCTGAAACCGTAGCCCCACCAGAAGATCACCGCGGTCAGCAGGAATTCGATCAGTGTCGGAACGCTGTTCAGGATGGTAAAGCGAACGATCGTTTCGATGCCCTTGGTGCCGCGCTCGATCACCCGCGACAGGCCGCCGGTGCGCCGCTCCAGATGGAAGCGCAACGACAGCTGGTGCATGTGCACGAAGGTCTTGTAGGCGAGTTGCCGAACCGCATGCTGGCCGACGCTGGCAAACAGCGCGTCACGCAGCTGGTTGAGCCCCGCCTGCAGCAGGCGCGCGAGGTTATAGGCAAGCACGAGCATAACCGCGCCGCCGAGGAACTGCGGCAGAAAGCCCAGCGCATCCGGCTTGTTGTTCAGCGCATCCGTCGCCCATTTGAAGAAATAGGGAACGAGGATCAGCACGACCTTGGCAATCACCAGAATGATCGTCGCCCAGACGACCCGCAGCTTCAGATCGGCTCTATCCGAAGGCCACATATAGGGCCACAGGTTGACGATTGTCCGAAACGGGTTGCTCGTATCGGCGGAAATCGTCTTCGTCTGGTTCGCAGGTGCCACGTCTTGATCCGCTTTCACTTATTCGCTCACGCTGACGGATTGTCGGGCCATCATCGCCGCGCAATTATGGCTTGGCGCCCTAACCTTGGAAAAGGTCATCGGGCGACATCGTCGCCATCCAATGAAAAGCGGCGCCTCGTTGAAGGCGCCGCCTTGGTTGACAGATAGGTCTGCATCGACACCACGGCAATGCAATGGGTATCGATGATCCGCCTATTGTTCGTGTTTCATATGCTTCTTGTGAATTTCCCGCGACTCTTCGTCGGAAAGTGCCTGGTCAGGAACGCCGAAGACCTGACCCGGACGGATCCGATCGGGGTTTTCGATCTGTGCCTGGTTGGCGAGGTAGATCGTGGTGTAGCGAACGCCCGCGCCATAAACCCGCCGTGAGATCTGCCAGAGTGTATCGCCGCGACGGATGATGACCGAACTCTTGCTTTCCTTCAGCGGCGCCTGCTCCACCGTTTCCGGCTGGGCCAGGCTTTCCGTGGAAGCCATCGAAGGCTGCGCAGCGGCGACGTCATTGGCGATCGAGCTACCGGCACCCTTGACCTTCGACGCACCGGAAGGCTCGGCGACCTCGCCCGACACGGCCGACTCAGCCACGGCAGTCACCGCCGGCGTGACGCTGCCACGCTCGGCGAGGATGGCGCCGACGGATGCCTCGACCTTGCCAAGCGCCGCTGCCACGCTCGAGGCATCCTGCGAAGCATCCTTCAGCACGGCCAGCGCGTCGGCTGCAGCCTTCGCCGTCCGAGCAACCTCATCACTCAGCGCCGGATCGGAACTGTCAGTGAGCCTGAAATCGGCCAGCGACTTCAGGGCAAATTCGCTTGCAGAACGTGCTGCGGCCAGTTGCTCGCCCGTCGGCACCTTGCCGCTTGCGAACAGCCCCTTCAAGAGCGCGAGCGCCTTGCCGGCCTCCGCACGCAAGCCATCGAGGCCGGCCGTTGCGGCGGCCGAAACCGGACCGGCAACGGCTGCGACTTGGGCACCTGCCGGCCGGTCGAACGGTACGGATGCGCGCATGACAACCTTGCTTGCGTCCTCGCTCAGCATGTCGGCGCGGATGATGTGGCTGCCGACCGAAAGCTCGATCTGGCCGTCGACGACAAAGTGGCCCTTGTCGTCGGCCTTCATTTCACCGAGCAGCTTATCGTCAGCATAGATGCGAACCAGAGCGCCGGGCTTCGCACTACCGGCGACGAACATTTTCGCGCCCTCGATCTCGACGGCGGTCACCTGCAGCCCCGTGGCCCCACTCGGCTTTGCCGTGTTGGCCGTAGTGTCGTTCGTCGTCTGCGGCGTTGCCGACGCCACGTCGGCAGATGTTGCGGCAGCCGGCTGCGAGGCGGGCGTGTCGGTCGTCTGCGTGGCACTCCCAAGAGCGTCGGGCCCAAGAGCGTCGGGCGTCGTGAGCAGGCGGCTGGCCTCGCCTGGCTTGGAGACCATGGCAAGCAGTTGGCCGGTCGCATCCTTCGGTACGGAAACCGTTGCGACCTCCTGCGAATTCTTGGCAACGCCGTCTTCTCCGACGGCGCGCAAGGTCAGCTGGTAGTCGCCGGCCGGAAGCGGCGTGTCGAAGACCGCGGCAAAATCGCCGGTCACGCCGACGTCAGCGGTTCCGACGACGGTGGTGCCGTTGAGAATCTCGAGCTTGGAGCCTGGCGCGGCATGGCCGGCAACAACGGTCGATCCATCGGGCTCGACGCGCAGAACGTCAAAACCGGGAATGGACGCGTCTTCGGTCGGGGGCTTCGCGTCAGCAACGCTTTCGACCGGTTGCGGCTCCGCCACCTTTGCGGCGTCATCGGACTTCGCGGCAGTCTGAGTGCTTGCGGCCGGAGTGGTCTGAGGTCCTCCGGTCGACGATGCCGCGTCACCGGTTTGGGCCGGAGCACTTGCCGTGCCATCGGCTGACGCTTCCTTGCCGCCACGCAAATTCGGTTGAACTACAAAAACCATCAACGCTGTTGCTGCCGCAAGGACAGTAAGGGCCACCCAGCCGGCCTTGTTCTTGATCATGCCACTCTCCACAGGAGCGGAGCAAAGCTCCGCGCATGCCCTCTCATCGGCCTAAGGCGCGGGGCTTGCGCAATCATTATAGCGCAACTGCGAGCTACCCGCCCAATTTCTTCAATCGATCCCTGAAATTGCTAGCGTTTCCTAGTGTAGCAGACAAGAAGCCGCCCCTTCTGCAAGTGCCGTGAACCCAGCTTTCCCCTCATTTTTCTTGACCCTTGCTGCGCTGCAATGTTTTTTGACCGGATGAACACTGAAACCGGCACGATTCGATCCATCTGCGTCTACTGCGGCTCACAGCCCGGACGCGACCCGATTTACATGGAAGCCGGCCGCGCGCTCGGCCGCTCGATCGCCGACCACGGCCTCAGGCTGGTCTATGGCGGCGGCACCCGCGGCATCATGGGAGCGGTCGCAAGCGGCGTGCTTTCCAATGGCGGCGAGGTCACGGGCATCATCCCCGAATTCCTGATGGACAAGGAAGCGACGCGCCATTCGCTCGGCCAGCTCAACGAGCTGATCGTCACGGCCGACATGCATGAGCGCAAGCACACCATGTTCGAGCGGGCCGATGCCTTCGTAGCACTTCCGGGCGGGATCGGCACGCTTGAGGAGATCGTCGAGATCATGACCTGGGCGCAGCTCGGGCGTCACCGCAAGCCGATGGTCTTCGGCAACATGAACGATTTCTGGAAGCCGATGCTGGACCTCTTACAGCACATGCGCGACGAAGGCTTCGTGCACACCGCCCACCTCGTCCAGCCGCTGGTCGTCGACAAGGCCGAGGACATCGTACCGGCAATTCTCGCGGCCGCTGGCGGTGCAAACGGTCGCGAAGGCGAAGCCGAGATCATTTCGCGGCTCTAGGCGCGGGCTCATTTCGTCGCAGAATCAAAAAAGGCGCGCCGGCCGGGCGCGCCTTTTTCATTGCGCCGGATTTGTTACTCCGCCGGGCTGACCTGTTCGGCACGACGCGCGCGGCTCTGTGCCAGCATGGCACCGGAATAAATCACCAGTGCCGCCCAGATCAGGCCGAAGGCGATCAGCTTTGCCGTGCCGAAAGGTTCGTGGAAGACGAAGACGGCGATCAGGAAGATCATCGTCGGCGCGATGTACTGCATGATGCCGATGGTCGATAGCCGCAGCAGCTTGGCGCCGTTGGCATAGATCATCAGCGGAATGGCAGTGACGATGCCGCAGGACAGCAGCCACAGCACGTCCGTCATGCCGGTGTCGCCGAAATGCCCCTGGCCGGTCGTTTCGAGCCAGATGATGTAGCCGATCGCGGGAATGCTGAGCAGCAGCACTTCGAGGAAGAAACCCTGGTTCGGCCCGATCGGCAGGGTCTTGCGGAAGAACGCGTAGAAGCCCCAGGACAGGCAGAGCCCGATCGACACCCAGGGCAGACCACCGGCATCGAAGGCCAATACGCCAACGGCAGCCGCAGCCAGCGCGATCGCCACCATCTGTGCCGGGCTCGGCTTTTCCTTCAGAAGCAGAGCACCGAGGAAAATCGAAAACAGCGGATTGATGTAGTAGCCGAGCGCGGTCTCGATCGCCCGGCCCGCGCCGATCGCCCAGACGTAAATGCCCCAGTTGATGGTGATGAGCACAGCCGTCAAAGCGGCCATGCGCAGCATCTTCGGCGAGCGAAGCGCAACCTTGACGTCTTCCGTGCGCCCGAGCCAGACGAGCACGAGACCTGCGAGCGGAACCGACCAGACGATACGGTGGGCCACCACTTCCGGTGCCGGGATATGGGCGATCGCCTTCATGAAGAAAGGCAGGAACCCCCAAAGCAGATAGGCCGTGAGCGCAAAGGCGAAGCCTTGAGCGGAATCGGTGTTTTCTGCGGGTACTTTCGCGTTCGGCTCGGCCATGATGTTTTTCCTGATGTATTCGCCGGAGGCTATCGTGGCGATGACGCCCGCTCCGGTCGCAATCGAAGGGGTAGCCTCAGCGACTAACGAACCCTTCCGTAGGGCGTCGTACTCCAATGCCCCTCAATGCACCAATTCATTTCCGTGAATGGATGGTGAATTTTGCTCATACTTTGGGCAGGAGCGGGCAGCGCCAAACGGGCGCCGCCGCTCTATGCCACCTTGATCGCCATCTTACTCGGCCGCAATCAGCCCGACGTGGTCGCGGTTCTTCAGCAGCTTGAAGATGATACTGTCCATCAGCGCCTGGAACGAAGCGTCGATGATGTTGTCGGAGACCCCCACCGTCCACCAGCGCGCGCCCGTGCCATCGGTCGATTCGATCAGAACGCGGGTGATCGCCTCGGTCCCGCCGTTGAGGATACGGACCTTGTAGTCCGCAAGCTCCAGGTCCTCGATCTCCGACTGGTATTTGCCGAGATCCTTGCGCAGCGCCAGGTCAAGTGCGTTGACCGGGCCGTGGCCTTCGGCGACCGACATCATGGTCTCGCCATCGACGACGACCCGGACGACCGCTTCAGACACAGTCTTCAGCTGGCCGTTGGCGTCGAAGCGACGCTCGACCATCACCCGGAAGCTTTCGACATGGAAGAAGTCCGGCACCGTTCCGAGAATGCGGCTCGCCAACAGCGCAAAACTCGCGTCGGCGCCCTCATAGGCATAGCCGGTCGCTTCGCGCTCCTTGACGATCGAAATCAGCTTGTCGAGCTTGGGATCGTCCTTGCCGACGACGATGCCGCGGCGCTTGAGCGCGTTGATGAAGTTCGCCTTGCCGCCCTGGTCCGACACCATGACCTTGCGCAGATTGCCGACGCTTTCGGGAGCAATATGCTCATAAGTGCGCGGATCCTTCAGCAGTGCCGAGGCGTGAATGCCGGCTTTGGTGGCAAAGGCCGAGGCGCCGACATAGGGGGCCTGCATGTCCGGCGAACGGTTCAAGAGTTCGTCGAAAGCATGCGAGAGCTTCGTCAGCTCCTGCAGCCGGTCGGCATCGATCGCCGTTTCGAACCGGCTCGAATAGATTTCCTTCAGTGCCAAGGTCGGGATCAGCGTCACCAGATTGGCGTTGCCGCAGCGTTCGCCGATACCATTCAGCGTTCCCTGTATCTGGCGAACGCCAGCCTCGACGGCTGCAAGCGAGTTGGCAATCGCCTGGCCTGTGTCGTTGTGGGCGTGGATGCCGAGATTGGCGCCGGGCACGCCTGCGGCGATGACAGCCGAGACGATCTCGCGCACCTCATGCGGCTGCGTGCCGCCATTGGTATCGCACAGCACGATCCAGCGCGCACCCGCTTCAAAGGCTGCCTTGGCGCAGGCAAGCGCATAGGCGGGGTTCGCCTTGTATCCGTCGAAGAAATGCTCGCAGTCGACCATCGCCTCGCGGCCAGCACCGACGACGGCTACGACCGACAGGCTGATATTGTCGAGATTTTCCGCGTTGGAACAGCCGAGCGCCACGGCCACGTGGTAATCCCAGCTCTTGGCCACGAGACAGATCGCGTCGCTCTTTGCCTCGAGCAGGGCGGCAAGGCCCGGATCGTTCGAGGCGGAAACGCCGGCGCGCTTGGTCATGCCGAAGGCGACGAAGGACGCCTTCTTCGTCCGACGGCGCTTGAAGAATTCGGTGTCGGTCGGGTTCGCCCCGGGATAACCGCCTTCGACATAGTCCATGCCGAAATCGTCGAGCAGCGTGGTAATCGCGGTCTTGTCCTCGACGGAAAAGTCGATGCCGGGCGTCTGCTGCCCGTCCCGTAGCGTCGTGTCGAAGAGATAGATGCGTTCCCTGGTCATGGCTCGTTTCCAATAATGCTCAGTCGTTACTCGGTCTTGCCTGCATATGTGTCCGTCGCGCGGATCAGCCGGTCGAGGATACCCGGCTCGGAATAGGCGTGCCCTGCCCCCTCGATCAGGTGGAACTCCGCCTCCGGCCAGGCCTTGTGCAATTGCCAGGCATATTTGGCCGGGCACGGCATGTCGTAGCGGCCCTGGACGATCACACCGGGGATGCCGTGCAGACGATGGGCGTCGCGCAGCAACTGGCCATCTTCCATCCAGCCGGCATTGACGAAGAAGTGGTTTTCGATGCGCGCGAAGGCATCGGCAAATTCGTCCTCTTCGAAGCGGCCGCTGGTCGACAGTTCGGGCAGCAGCGTGATCGTCTCGCCTTCCCAGATGCTCCAGCTCTTGGCCGCCGCAAGCCGCGTCGCCCTGTCGTCGCTGGTCAGCCGCCGGTGATAGGCGTGCATCATCTCATGGCGCTCGTTTTCGGGAATGGGCGCAGTGAAGCGCTCCCATTTGTCCGGAAACATTTCCGAGACGCCGAACTGATAGTACCAGTCGAGTTCCGCCTTGGTGAGTGTATAGATCCCGCGGAGCACCAGTTCGGTGACTCGCTCGGGGTGTTTCTCCGCATAGGCGAGCGCCAGCGTCGATCCCCAGGAGCCGCCGAACACCAGCCATTTTTCCGCGCCAGCCATTTCACGCAGACGCTCGATATCGGCGACGAGGTGCCAGGTGGTATTGGCTTCGATCTCCGCATGCGGGGTCGACTGGCCGCAACCGCGCTGGTCGAACAGCGTCACGTCATAGAGCGCCGGGTCGAACAGACGCCGATGATTCGGCGAGATCGTGCCACCCGGACCGCCATGCAGGAACACGGCCGGTTTGGCACCTGGGGTGCCCACCCGTTCCCAATAGACCGTATGACCGTCGCCGACGTCGAGGTGGCCGGACGCATAGGGTTCGATCTCAGGGTAAAGCGTACGCAATTCAGCAGACATCATCAGTCTTTCATCGGTGGCCAGTGCACCGTATCGTAATCGGGATGCTGGCGGTTGGTTTCGAGCACGAGCAGATGCCGGGTGGCCGACAGTTCGCTGCCGTCGTCGCTCTGCCGTTCGGGAAGCTTCGCCAGCCGCGAGAACCACACCGTGCGCGATTCCACGCCCGACTGATAAACCGGCGGCAAGTCGTCCGGATCGTCGAGCGAACCGAGCACGATGTTGAGGAAATCCTCGTCCGGCATGTCGTAGAAGAGCGGCGTTCCACAATCGTGGCAGAAGCCGCGGCGCACCAGATGCGAGGAGCGGAACCATGAGGGCTGCCCGCGGGTGATGTCGAAATTGTCGCGGGCGATGTTGGCGAGCGGCATGAAATAGTTGCCGGCCGCCTTCTGGCACATGCGACAGTGACAGATATGCGCATCCGCCAGCACGCCTTCGGCGCGGTAGCGGACCGCTCCGCACTGGCAGCCGCCGGTAAAGATGCGCGAAATCGTCATTTGAACACTCCCGGCTCGTGCCATTGCTCGGTCTCGTGATCGGGATGCTGGAAGGAGATGATGCTCTCCTGCCGGCTATAGAAATCCGGATCCGTCAGCGCCGGCTGGTCGAAGATGGTCTCGACCCAGGGAAGCCGCGAGGCGTAGTTGACCTGGATCTGCGGCGCCAGATCACTGCGATCGTCGAAGGTGCCGATGGCGATCTCCATGCCGCCGGGATGGCGGTAGATCATCGGCGTGCCGCATTTCGCGCAGAAGCCGCGATCGATATTGACCGAGGACTGGAAATAGCTCGGCGCGTCGCGCGTCCATTCGACGCCATCCTTCGGCGCCGTCACCAGCGCGGAGAAAAAGGAGCCGAACTGCTTCTGGCACATACGGCAATGGCAGATCGACGGACGGCCGAGCTCGCCGCGGATGCGGAAACGCACCGCACCGCATTGGCACCCGCCTGTTCGAACAGTCTCGGTCATCTTTTGTCCTCCGGGGGCCAGGTTTCGGTGTCATGATCAGGATGCTGGTAGGAGACGAGGTCGGCAAGGAATGAGACCGCCTCAGCATCAGCCATCGTTTCTTCGCCCGGAAGCTCGGGCACCCGGTCGACATAGGGCAATTTGCCCTCGATGCCCCACTGGATCGTCGGCATGATCCCCTGAGGCTCGTCGAAGGCAGCAATCGCCAGCGCCATGCCGTCGGGCGCCTCGTAGGTCAGGGGCGTACCGCAGCCAGCACAGAAGCCGCGGTATGCGGCGTTCGAGGACTGGAAGCGTTTGCGCTCGCCGCGTGTCCAGGTGACGGTGGCGCCGCGCACCGACACCAGCGGCAGATAGAAATTCCCGCTCGCCTTCTGGCACATGCGGCAATGACAGACGGACGCGTCGCCAAGAACGCCCTCGACGCGGAAGCGCACGGCACCGCACTGGCAGCCGCCGGTGTAGTGTGGTCGGTTGTCGAGACTCATCGCGACGTCTCCTCAGGCCGGCGCATGACAGACCGCCTCGATATTGTTTCCGTCGGGATCGAAGACGAAAGCGGCATAATAGTCAGGGTGATAATGCGGGCGCAGTCCCGGCTTGCCGTTGTCGCGGCCGCCGGCGGAAAGCGCGGCTTCGTAAAAGGCATCGACTTCGCTGCGGTTGCTTGCAGTGAAGGCATAGTGCCGGCCTGGACCGGCAGCCGCCTCATGCAGCCAGAAGACCGGACGTTCGCGGCCGTAGCCGCCGACCTTGACGCCGCCCGTATGTTCGGCCGGAACCATCATCAGAAACGATGCACCAAGGGGAGCGAACGCCCTGTCATAGAACGACTTCGCCTTGTCGAAATCCGCAACCGGAATGCCCGTATGATCGATCATTGCCCGAACTCCCCCTTCATGCCCCTTGCCTCAAGCCACCAAACTGCGAGCGCCGTTCCTTGCTTGACATCGATCGGCCGCCGACGACAGCAAGGATTGGCAAATGAATTTCATCGCTTCACATCCCACGTCGTCACGCGTTCGCCGGTCGCGGGGTCCTTGCCATCCTTGAGCTGGATGCCCTGAGCCAGCAGATCGTCGCGGATCCTGTCGGCAGCGGCGAAATCCTTGGCTTTCAACAATTCCAGGCGTGCACGCACACGGCCATCAACCTCGTGAACGACGGCCTCGTCGAGTTCGACGGCCTGCGGCACGATGCCGAGCAGCGACGCACTTGCGGCAAAGCTACCCCTGAACGCCGGATCACCAGCCGCCTTCTGCGCCAGCGCATGCAGCGCTTGAACCGCCGCCACCGTGTTCAAGTCATCCGACAGCGCTGTGACGATCGTCGGATCGACCTCGCCCTTGGCGTCGCCCGGCACCGGCCATTTCGACAGCAGGTGCTCGGCCTCCTCCAGCCGCTTGATCGAAAAATCGATCGGCTCGCGGTAGTGGGTCATCAGCATGGCAAGGCGCAGCACGTCGCCCGGCCATTTCCGGCCGCCGAACTTTTCGGTGTGCAGCAGCTCGTAGATGGTGACGAAGTTGCCTTCGGACTTCGACATCTTGCGGCCTTCGACCTGCAGGAAGCCGTTATGCATCCAGACATTCGCCATCACGCTGGTGCCGTGGGCGCAACGCGACTGGGCGATCTCGTTTTCATGGTGCGGGAAGATGAGATCGAGCCCGCCGCCATGGATGTCGAAGACCTCGCCGAGATAGCGCCCGCTCATGGCCGAGCACTCGATGTGCCAACCCGGACGGCCCCTGCCCCACGGGCTGTCCCAGCCGGGTTCGTGATCGGCCGAAAGCTTCCACAGCACGAAATCGCCCGGGTGCTTCTTGTGCGCCTCGACGGCGACGCGGGCGCCGGCCTGCTGCTCATCGAGATTGCGCTTGGAAAGCTGGCCGTAGTCCGGCATCGACCTGGTATCGAACAACACTTCGCCGCCGGCCTTGTAGGCATGGCCCTTGGCGATCAGCTTGTCGATGATATCGATCATCTGTGGAATATTGTCCGTCGCGCGCGGCTGCACGTCAGGGTCAAGGCAACCGAGCGACTTGGCATCTTCAAGGAACTGCGTCTCCGTCTTCTCGGTCACATGCCGGATCGCCTCGTTTAAGGGCAGACCGGGATAGTCGCGCAGGGCCCGCGCGTTGATCTTGTCATCGACGTCGGTGATGTTGCGAACATAGGTGACCTTCCGCTCGCTGTAGACATGGCGCAGCAGCCGGAACAGGATATCGAAGACGATGACCGGACGCGCATTGCCGATATGGGCATAGTCGTACACGGTCGGGCCGCAGACATACATGCGGACATTGTCGGCGTCGATCGGTTTGAAATCGACCTTCTCCCGCGTCAGCGTGTTGTACAGCTTAAGTGTCGGCGCTCCGCCCATTCCAAATCTCCAATACGCATGCAACCGTCAGAAATACGGCGCCCGGGAGGCCCGCGCGTTTGTCATCTTGGATTTCGGGAGACGAAAACGGCCAGGCCAGCGGAGCGCTAGCGAATAATCTTCCGGCAGATAATGCAGGTAACCGTTTTCATGGGCTCACTTATCGCGCTTCGCATGGCGTCGGTCAAGTGGTCAGCGGCCTGCGAAGCACAGCCGACTATCAAGGCACTGACATGGTCATGGATTTGTCATGATTTGGCTTATCTGGGATCGCCACGCGGGAAGGAGATTCGCGGTGCAGCTTGGCCCTGCGCCACGATTCCAGTCTCCGGAGAAGCCGAGGAGGAGCATCGTTGTCGTTTACGCAAGCGAGAACGACGAGTTTCCGGTCCAGGGAAAACATCAAGGAGTGCATGCACGTGAAGGCCGCCAAGACCACCGATATCGCCAAGACATCCGCCGATCTGGTTCAACAGTATCGCCCGCTCGGGCTGAAAGCCGTGCTTGCCGCTGCCCTGCAGGTTAAGGCAAAGCCCGCGGCCAAGCTGAAGAAGCAGCCGGCTTAAGGACTGACGGGCATCAGAACAGGGACATTTGCCCGTCGTCGGGCTTGTCCCCGTTCTTGTCGCTCTTTGCCGGCACCTTCGGCACCAACTGTGGGACGACCGCTTCCTGAATATCCGGCCCGGCATTCGCGACCTTGTTGACCTTGTCGGAAACGGGGATCGCCTCGAAATAATCTTCCGGCGCAGGCGTCATCAAGTCGAGGACGTCGCGCGGCTCCTGCGTCTTGCAGTCCAGCCAGCGGGCGAAATCTTCCGGCTGAATGACCACAGGCATGCGGTCGTGAATGGGCGCGATGGCAGGATTGGCGCTCGTCGTCAGCACCGCGGCCGTGTCGACTTCGGAACCGTCGGCAGAAGACCATGTCTCCATCAGGCCGGCAAAGGCGACGATGCCGCCCTTGCGCGGGCGGATCCAATAGGCCTGCGAGGCCTCGCCGCTGCCCTTTGCAGGGCGATGCCATTCGTAGAAGCCCGAAGCAGGGACAAGCACGCGGCGGTGGCGCATCGCGGCGCGGAACGATGCCTTTTCGATCGCCGTCTCGGCGCGAGCATTGATCAAAAACGGAAAGTCCCTGGGGTCCTTGACCCATCCGGGTGTAAAGCCCCAGCGCACCAAAAGCGCCCTACGCTCAGGCAGATTGCTGCCCGGCCCGCCGCCATCGGCCGCAACCACGACGATGATCGGCTGCGTCGGCGCAATATTGAAACGCGCCGGAAAGTCGTCGCTTTCCAGCAGGCCGAACAGCTCCATCAATTCTTCCGGCGTCGCCGTCAGCGCAAAACGTCCGCACATGACATGGATGTGGCACTTCACGTAGGATGGGTCAACGATACCGATCGAAATTGATTCCATCATGCCGAAACAACCCGAACTCGCCTCCTCCGTCATTCTCGAACGCGATGGCCGCTACCTGCTGGTGCGCCGCGCCAATCCGCCTTCGGCCGACATGTATGCTTTTCCGGGTGGCCGAGCCGAGCAGGGCGAAACGCCGCAAGAGACGGCCTTGCGCGAATTGCAGGAAGAGACCGGCATTCACGCCCGCAACCCCGTGCTGTTTGAAACCTACGACCTGCCGGGCAAGGAATCGGAAGGGCGGCATTTCTTCCTCTCCGTCTTCAGAGCGCAAGCAGATGCAGCCGCTGTCGCCGTAGCCAGCGACGACGCAGCCGACCTCGGATGGTTCACGCCGGATGAGATCTTTGCGCTTCCCATTCCCGACAGCGTTCGCGAATGCGTGGAAAAACTGGCGGCTGAGGCCGCGGCAAATGCAAAGACGCGCAAGCGCCTTGAAACAGCCGCCGATTCGGACTTGATGGGATGATGACATTCGGCCTGACCATCATCCGCCTGACCGTGATGACCCTTTTGATCGCCACGGCCACTACCGCTGCCGCGCAGAAAACGGCAGCACCACCGCAGGACAAGGCGCAGACGCCAACGCCCGCACCTGTCGTCGCAGAGGAAAAGCCGACACCTTACGACCAGCGGCTGATTCGCCTCGCGGAGGTGCTCGGATCGGTTCACTATCTGCGCAATCTCTGCGTAAAAGAGCCCGAGGATGTCTGGCGGCGCTCGATGCAGGAGCTGATCGACAAGGAAACGGTTAACGAAGAGAATAGGCGCGAGCGCATGACTGCCGCCTTCAACCGGGGATATCGCACCTTCGCCTCTGTCTACACCACCTGTACGCAGCCAGCGATCGTCGCCGAACAGCGATATCGTGCCGAAGGAGCAACACTTGCGTCAGAAATCGTCGCCCGCTTTGGAAATTAGCAATAAATTAACCTCTTTTCTCACGACCCCGTGTCGTTTCGGGAAAAGGCTGCTAATTTCGTTAAGAGAGTGGTAAGAAGTGACAACCGGATCACAGTCGTTCAGTTGAGGTTCAGCCGAACGACGTTAAAGTGAGCCACTTGCAGCAATGGAAGTCGCATGGAACGAATGATGGAACCAAGCCTGACCGACATCGATGACATGATCGTCCACGAGAAAATGCAGGCAGCGCTGGAACACCAGAACGAAGCCTGGGCGGACGGCATGGCTGATGGCATCGAGCCAGAGATCATCGCCGATGCGGCCATCGCTCTAGCCATGCGGGAAACCGTGCGGCTTCATGGTGAAGACGGTGCGGAAGCGATGCTCAATTCGCTTCGCGAGCGCATGCTCGCCGGTGAGTTTTCGCCCCAGCGCTCGCTTCAGTAAACATCAGGACTGCCCTTATGAGCCGGAACCATGCCAACCGGACCTCTCCGGTTCGCCTTGTTACGCTGCTTCTAGCCGGTGTCGCGCTCAGCGTTCCGGTTATGATGTCGCCCGCATTCGCGCTCAGCGAATTGCAGGACGAACCCAAAGCCGTCGCAAGCGACCAGAACACCACCCCTCCGCCACCCGAGCCTGTGGACGAAGAACCGGACCAGGAAGAAAAGCTCCCGCTCGAAATCCCGATGCCGGACCCGCTGATCAAAAAGACGGTGACGATCACCAAGGAAGATCAGGCCGTCGAAGAGCCGAAGATTGTCGAGCCGATCGAAGTGCTGAGCGACGTTTCCAAGATACCGGCGCCGGTGGCACGCATGCGCGAACTGATTGTCGAAGCCGCGGCCTCCGGTGATATCGAGCGGCTGCGTCCCCTGCTCGGCAAAGGCCCGACACAGACCCAGGTCACCGGCGTTAGCGCCGACGAAGACCCGATCGCTATCCTGAAAAGCCTGTCGGGCGACCAGGACGGCGTCGAGATCCTGGCGATCCTGCTCGACGTGCTTTCGACCGGCTTCGTCCAGGTCGACAAGGGGACGCCGCAGGAAGCCTATGTCTGGCCCTATTTCGCCGAAAAACCACTGGCATCGCTGACCGCCCCTGAAAAAGTTGATCTCTTCCGGCTGGTGACGGCGGGCGATTTTGCCGACATGGAAGAATTCGGCAGCTACAACTTCTACCGTGTCGGCATCATGCCCGACGGGAAGTGGAAATTTTTCATCGCCGGCGACTAGAGCGCCGGCGACACGCTTGCCGTTCATCCCTGAACATCCTACCTGTTCGGCAAAGTGAACAGGATTAGAGCCATGCCCAAAGTTCGCCTCGAAGACCGCGCGATCGTCTCCGTTTCCGGCAAGGATGCGGAAGATCTTCTTCAGGGGTTGATCACCACCGATCTCGACGCCCTCACCCCCGATGAGGCAAGACCCGGCGCGCTTTTGACGCCGCAGGGCAAGATCCTGTTCGACTTCATGGTTTCCCGCGATGGCGACGGCTTCAGGCTCGAAACCGCTGCCGACCAGGCCGAGGCGCTTTTGAAGCGGCTGACCATGTACAAGCTGCGTTCGGTCGTGACCCTGGCGCTCGACACTGCGACGCCCACCATCATTGCCTTCGACGAGCCGGAGGCCTCAGGCTATCGCGACTACCGTTTCGAGAAAGCCGGGGCCACAGTGTTCCGTTCCTATGGCGAAGCCGAGACGGACGCGGCGTCCGCTGCCGACCTCGATAAGCTCCGGATCACCTCCGGCATTGCCGTTTCCGGCCCAGACTACGCGCTGCAGGACGCATTCCCGCACGATGTGCTGATGGACAAGAACGGCGCCCTTTCCTTCCGCAAGGGCTGCTATGTCGGCCAGGAAGTGGTTTCCCGCATGCAGCACCGCGGCACACCCCGCCGCCGCGTGGTGATCGTTGCCGGCGCATCGGCACTGCCGGAAAGCGGCACGGCGATCACGGCCGACGGCAAGTCGATCGGCACGCTCGGTACCGTGCGCGGAAGGTCGGCCTTGGCGATCGTGCGCATCGACAAAGCAGGCGAAGCGATGGCGAACGGCGTCGAGCTTCTGGCCGACGACGTCCCTGTCACGTTGACACTGCCGGAATGGAGCGGACTTGCCTTCCCAACCTCAGCCGATGAGGCAAGCGCATGACTTCGGCGCGCGCCTGGCAGCGCATGCTTTCCGGTCGGCGGCTTGACCTGCTCGACCCGTCGCCCCTCGACGTCGAAATCAGTGATATTGCCCACGGTCTTGCCCGCGTTGCCCGCTGGAACGGCCAGACGGCTGGCGATCACGCCTTTTCGGTCGCCCAGCATAGCCTGATGGTCGAGGACATCTTTCGCCGCAGCTACAAGTGCAATGCCGACGACTGCCTGTTCGCCTTGCTGCATGACGCGCCGGAATATGTCATCGGCGACATGATCTCTCCCTTCAAGGCCGTGGTCGGCGGCGGTTACAAACTGGTCGAGAACCGGCTGGAGAGCGCCATCCATTTGCGCTTCGGGCTGCCTGCCCATTGCTCGAAGGAGCTCAAGGATCGGATCAAGAAGGCAGACCATATCGCGGCCTATTTCGAGGCCACCCTGCTTGCCGGCTTTTCGACGGAAGAAGCACGCAAGTTCTTCGGGCAGCCGCGCGGCATCACCCGCGACGGCCTACTGATCGACCCCTTGCCCGCCATCGAGGCACAGCGGCTGTTTACCGAGCGTTTTGCCGCACTCGAGGCACAGCGCGCCTCTTCGAAAGTGGATGCCTGAAATGCCCCGGATCGTCGTATCGCCGCTTGCCCGCATCGCCGAGATGGCTGTCCGCCACGGTTGCACCGAAATGCTGAGCCTCGTTGCCAAGGGCCAGGATTTCCACCGTCCGGCGGTCATCTCCAAGGCGCGGCATCTGACGCTGGGGATGAACGATATCAGCTTTGCCGGCACCGGCGGGCTCATCGCCCCTCAGGAAGAGCACGTCCAGCAGATCGTCGCTTTCGCCAAAGACTGGGACCGCACGCGCCCGATACTCGTCCATTGCTGGATGGGTGTTTCAAGATCGCCGGCCGCCGCCCTCATAGCCGCACTGGCCGTCGAGCCCGAACAGGATGACCGGGCGCTGGTCGAGCGGCTGCGGCTTGTCTCGCCCTATGCCACGCCGAATACGCGGTTGGTCGAAATCGGCGACGCCGTCCTGTCACGCGGCGGACGGCTTGTCGCTGCCGTGCGCTCGATCGGCCGCGGTGCGGACACGGACGGCAATGTTCCCTTCGTGCTGCCACTTGTTGCCGAGGGAGCCCATGTTGGCGACTGAGATGCAGGCAGTCACGGTCGAAATCGGCCTCAACGCGGCCATCGTCGCCGTCGTCAATCGCAGCCCGCGCATCCTGGCCATCAACGAGGCGGACGGCGACGCGCTCGACAGCCTGCCGTTCGGCCCCTTCGATCCCGCCCGTCACCGCACCTTCGAGACCAGTCTGCGCGACCGGGTGGAAAAGCGCACGGCGCTCAAGCTCGGTTACATCGAACAACTCTACACCTTCGGCGACCGCGGGCGGCAGCGATTGCCTGGCGAAGAAGGCAAGCACATGGTCTCGGTCGGCTATCTCGCGCTGACGCGAACCGATACCGAAAACACCGAGCGGCTGGCCGAGGCCGGGGCGCATTGGCGCGACTGGTACGGATACCTGCCGTGGGAAGACTGGCGACAGGGCCGACCGCCAATCCTCGACCAGATGATCTTGCCGGCGCTGTCGCGGTGGGAGCTTGGCACCTCCGACGACGAGCGCACGGCGCCAGGCGCGCAGCGGCGCGCGCGCGTCCGGCTTGCCTTCGGCCTCGACGATTTCCCTTGGGACGAGGAACGGGTGCTTGAGCGTTACGAGTTGCTCTACGAGGCGGGTCTCGTGCGCGAGGCAGTGATCGACGGCCGGAGCCGGGATCAGGACGGCGCTGCGGCCGGGAAGGCCATGCGCCACGACCACCGCCGCATCGTCGCCACTGCCATTGCCCGCCTGCGCGGCAAGATCAAATATCGGCCGGTTATTTTCGAACTGATGCCGCCGGAGTTCACCCTCACCGACCTGCAGGCAACCGTCGAGGCGATTTCCGGCCGGCACCTGCACAAGCAGAATTTCCGCCGCCTGGTCGAAGGTGCGGAACTGGTCGAACCGACAGGCATGACACTGGCATCGACCGGCGGACGACCGGCCGCCCTCTTCCGCTTCCGCCGTCAGATCCTCGACGAGCGCCCCGCGCCCGGCCTCAAGGTGGGCGGTCGCTCATCCTCCGCATGACATTCGGAACCGGAAGTGGTCGGGCAGTTTTGCTGACGATAAAATCGCTGTCACAGGGTTAAATGCGGGCTGCATCTAACACTTCGGCCAGTGCGCGCTATATTCCTTCACTTAGATAGAGTGCCGGCTCTGCCGCCGAGGAAGAATAAATGTTGCTTGCGCTTGCGCTGCTCACCAGCCTGCTGACGGATCAGCCCATCCTGCCAAACCCGCAGGGGAGCAACGCGGTCCCCGATTATTTCAACAACCGTTCGGACCAGCCCGTCGTGCCGAACCCGCAGGGGAACAAGGCGATCCCCGACTATTTCAAGAACAACCCGATGGGCGGCGGCCAGTCCGGGTTTCGCGGCGGCCAACCCGGGGTGACGATCTGCAATCTCAACGGCCAGGACATGCGCGGGCAGTTCAAGATCTGCCGCTATGACTGCGGCACGGAGATCACGATCGACCAACGTGTCGTCTGTCCGTTCATCCAGCAGCGATAACGCCGGCCTCAGTTGCGCCGGCGGTCACTGGACAATTCTCCAAACCGGAATCGATTGAAGGCGTTGTCTGGCACGCTTCAAGCGTCGTCGCGGCCGCTACGCATCACGTGATTCAGCGCTTGATCGCGATGTCGAGACCGATGTCGAGCGTCGGTGCCGCCATGGTGATCTTGGAGGTCGAGATATAGTCGACGCCGGTCTCGGCGATGGCGCGGACTGTGTCGATCCTGACATTGCCCGAAGCTTCCAGGCGCGTGCGCCTGGGATCGACCGCATAGGTCTCGGCGCCAAGCTGCCAATGGGCGGCATTGATGGCGACCGCCTCGCGCAGGCGCTCCGGGCCCATATTGTCGAGCAGGATGACGTCGGGCGTCGCCGTCAGCGCCTCGCGCATCTGGTCGAGGCCATCGACCTCGATCTCGATCTTGACCAGATGACCGCAATAGGCGCGGGCCGCATGTACGGCGCCGGCGACGCCGCCGGAGACGGCAATGTGGTTGTCCTTGATCAGCACGGCGTCGTCGAGGCCGTAGCGGTGGTTGGAACCACCGCCGAGACGCACTGCGTATTTCTCCAAAGCACGCAAGCCGGGAATTGTCTTGCGCGTGCAGCAGACCTTTGCGCGCGTATGGGCAATCTCGTCGGCAAATTTCGCCGTGTAGGTGGCAATGCCGGAGAGATGCATGAGGAAGTTCAAGCCGACGCGTTCAGCTGACAGAAGCCCGCGGGCGCGGCCGGAGATCCGGGCAATATCGGTTCCCGGCGTCACCCGATCGCCGTCTGCAACCAGAGCCTCGAAGACGATGGAAGGGTCGACGAGCCGGAACGCCGTGCGTGCCAGCTCGAGCCCGGCAACCACGCCGGGATCGCGCGCGTTCATGCCGGCCGTTGCCGTCAGCTCCGGCCCGATGGTCGACAGGGTGGTGATGTCGCCGGCACGGCCGAGATCTTCGAGCAAGGCGGCTCGCACCTGATCTTCGACCATCAGGGCGGGCAATTCGGGGCGAAGGGCTGCGATCATCTGGTCGTTTTTCCTGTCTGTATTCTCAAGGCGCAGGGCATGACGCCGTCATGCTCAGGCCGATTCAGTTTCCGCGACTTCGGCCGCCAGACGGTTCGCTTCCGCGAGCGTCAGGTAGGTCCGGCGGCGCCATTCCGGCTGCTCCGAAGGACAGTCGGCGCGGTAGTGACCGCCGCGGCTCTCGGTTCGGCGAAGCGCTCCGACCGCGATCAGCTTGGCGGTGGTCAGGATGTTGGTGAAGCGCATGCGTGCATTGTCGCGCTCGAGCGCCGAGATCTGGCGGATTGCCCGCAGCAGGCTTTCGCGCGTCCTGACGACGCCGACGCACTCGCTCATCAGGCTACGCAGAACCGTGAGCTGCGGGCTGTCTTCCACCGTGACGGGATCGTCGTTTTCACCGGCATTGTCGCCCCATTGGGTCAGCTGCGGCGTCGGCAGGGTGCCCTTGATGTTTTCGGCGATGCGCGCGGCGAAGACCACGGCTTCCAGCAGTGAATTGGAGGCGAGCCGGTTGGCGCCGTGCACGCCGGTCGACGTCACTTCGCCGGCTGCCCAAAGACCGTCGATCGAGGTACGGCCTTCGGCATCCGTCAGCACGCCGCCCATGTGGTAATGCACCGCCGGCACGACCGGGATCGGCTGCGTCACCGGATCGATGCCGGCGCCGATGCAGGAGGCATAGACCGTCGGGAACATATCCGGGAAATGCTTGCCGACCGCCTTGGTACAATCGAGAAACGCACCGCGCCCGGCCTGAACCTCGGCAAAGACGCCGCGCGAGACGATGTCGCGTGGAGCAAGTTCGCCATCCGGGTGAATGTCGAGCATGAAGCGATGCCCGGCCGAATTGATGAGCTGTGCGCCGTCGCCGCGCAAGGCTTCGGTCGCCAGCGGCGCCGGATCCTTGCCAATGTTGATGGCCGTCGGGTGGAACTGGACGAATTCCGGATCGGCGATGATCGCCCCTGCCCTGGCCGCCATACCGAGACCCTGGCCGCAGGCTTCCCATGGGTTGGTCGTCACCGCATAGAGGTGGCCGATGCCGCCGGAGCACAGGACCACGGCGCGCGCCGGGAAGGAAACGCGCTTCTTCGACTGGCCGGCATCCGGCCGGGCAATGACGCCGGAGATGAAGCGACCCTCGCGCACCAGCTCTTCGACCACGTAGCCTTCGATGACTCGGATCGATGGCGTATTGCGCACCGCCGTGATCAGCGCTTCCATGATCGCCTTACCGGCCATGTCGCCCTTGACGCGAACGATACGGCGCTCCGAATGAGCGGCCTCGCGCGACAGGATCAGCTTGCCCTCGAGATCGCGGTCGAAGGGAACGCCATAATCAAGCAGATCGTGAATCCGCGCCGGGCCTTCGGCCACCATCATGCGCGTCATCTTCTCGTCGACGATGCCGGCCCCCGCCGTCAGCGTGTCGGCGACGTGTTTTTCGAAGGTATCGCCGGGGCTCATTGCCGCTGCAATGCCCCCTTGCGCCCAGGCCGACGAGGCGCCGTGGCCGATCGGGGCTGCGGCAAGAATGGTGACAGGCCTCGGGCTGAGCTTCAGCGCGCAGAAGAGGCCCGCAAGGCCGCCGCCGACGATAACGATGTCGTCAATCCCGTTGAAGGACTGCGGGCGGAAATGATCTCTCAGCATGATACGGCTCTCCTCCAGCGCATGCTTGTATGCCGGGCCTTTCGCCCGACAGGTGTTATTGCTTGAGGTTGACCATGCGCTCGACTGCCAGGCGCGCCCGATCGGCGATCGCCGGATCGACCAGAACCTCTTCCGTCATGGTCAGCAGGCTGTCGAGGATCTTCGGCAGCGTGATGCGCTTCATATGCGGACAGAGATTGCATGGCTTGATGAACTCCACGCCCTCGATCTCGGCCTGAATGTTCGACGCCATCGAGCATTCGGTGACGAGCAGCACCTTAGACGGCCTGTTATCCTTGACGTAGTTGATCATGCCCGATGTCGAACCAGCGAAATCGCAGACGGCGATGACATCCGGGTGGCATTCGGGATGACCGATGATCTCGAGGCCCGGATTGGCTTCCTTGTAGGCGAGCAGTTCGGCGGCGGTGAAGCGCTCGTGCACCTCGCAATGGCCCTTCCAGGTGAGGATCTTCTTGTTGGTCTGGCGCGCGACGTTCATGGCGAGATATTCGTCGGGGATGCACAGCACCGTGTCCGAGGCGAAGCTTTCGACGACCGCAAGCACGTTCGACGAGGTGCAGCAGATGTCGGTTTCGGCCTTCACGTCGGCGGAGGTGTTGACATAGGTGACGACGGGAACGCCGGGGTAACGCTGCTTCAACAAGCGCACATCCGCCCCGGTGATCGATTCCGACAGCGAGCAGCCGGCCTTGGCGTCCGGGATCAGCACCGTCTTTTCCGGGCTCAACAGCTTGGAGGTCTCAGCCATGAAGTGAACGCCGCACTGGATGATGATTTCGGCATCGACCTTGCTGGCGTCCCGGGCAAGCTGCAGCGAATCGCCGACGATATCGGCGACGCAGTGGAAAATATCCGGGGTCTGGTAATTGTGCGCGAGAATGACGGCGTTGCGCTCCTTCTTCAGCCGGTTGATGGCATGAACGTATGGCGCATAGACCGGCCACTCGATCGCCGGAATGAAGTCCTTCACCTTCTCGTAGAGGCGCTCCGTCTCGCGCGCGACCGCTGGCGTGAAGGCAAGCTCGGGTCTTTCGATGATGCCGAAGCGCTGGGCGGCGCTGACAAAAACCGGGCTCGCCACGCCTTGCGTGCGGGTATCAAGCTGCGTCATCGAAGTCTCCTCTCCGCCCCTCTCTCGGGCGGCTCTTCAATTATGCTCAAACTGAGCATAATTGAACCAAAACAAAAGCGGCAAAGCCGCATGGGTTGATTTAGAAAGTTTTGTGACAGATTTCAAGAACGCAACGCCGCATTTCGCAACGTTGCGTTCTTGGATTTCTTTCAGGCCATGGCCGGACGGGGAACCGCTTTCTCCTCGATCGGCCAATGAACCACGGCTGCAAACAGGCCGAGCGCCACACCCAGCCACCACACCGGATCGTAGGAACCGAAGTGATCGTAGAGGTAGCCGCCCATCCACACGCCCAGGAACGAACCGACCTGGTGCGAGAGGAAGACGATGCCGCCGAGCAGCCCGAGATGGCGCGTGCCGAACATGATGGCGACCAGCGCATTCGTCGGCGGCACGGTCGAAAGCCAGAGCAAGCCCATGACGATCGCAAAGATGATGACCGAGGTGGGCGACTGCGGCAGCAGCAGGAATGCGGTGACGGCGACCGAGCGGGCAATGTAGATCCAGGCCAGGAAGTAAGGCTTGGAATAGCGTTGGCCGATGAAGCCGGCAGACAGCGAGCCGATGATGTTGAAGAAGCCGATCAGCGCCAGCGCGATGACGGCGTAGCGGGCGTCGATGCCGATGTCGCCGATATAGGCGGGGAAATGCGCGGTGATGAACGCCACCTGGTAACCGCAGACGAAAAAGCCCGACACCAGCAGCAGGTAGCTCTTGTGTCCGAGTGCTTCCTTGAGCGCCTCGCCGATCGACTGCTTGTACTGCGCTTCTGACTGACGGCCGGAAGACGAGTTGCCGCGCAGGGGAATGGCGACGAAGGGCACGATCAGCATCAGGATGCCGAGATAGACAAGGCTGTCGGACCAGCCGTAGGCCGAGATCAACCCCTGGCTCAGTGGCGCAAACAGGAACATGCCGGCAGACCCGGCCGCCGTGCAGATGCCGAAAGCCATCGAGCGTTGCTCAGGCGTCACGTTGCGGGCAAAGGCGGAGAGCAGGATGCCGAACGAGCCGGAGCCGACGGCCATGCCGATCAGCACGCCGCCGCCGATGTGCAGCCAGATCGGCGCATCGGCATGGGCCATGATGAAGAGGCCGGAGGCATAGAGAAGCCCGGACATGGTCAGCACCCTCCAGGTGCCGAACTTGTCGGCGATGGCGCCGAAGAAAGGCTGGCTCACGCCCCAGCAGAGGTTCTGCAATGCCATCGCCAGGCCGAAGGTTGTGCGGTCCCACCCGGTCTCGGCGAGCATCGGCAGCTGGAAGAAGCCCATCGCCGAGCGCGGACCGAAGGTGAGCATCGCAACGATCGACCCGGCGACGATGATCAGCCAGGGCATTTCCTGGCGAACGCTCGACGGCGCAGATGCTCCCGATATGGCGGACATGGATCTTCTCCTGATGACGAGCCAAGATCCTACGCGGGCGCTAAAATAGATAAAAGCCAATTAAATTGACGACGCGATCACCGGAATTGATGGCGACGGAAACCGCTCATCTGTTTCCCTGGAACCGCTGGCGGAACTGCCGAGGTGTCATGCCCTTCTGCGTCTTGAACTGGCGGTTGAAATTGGCGATCGAGCGATAGCCGACCATCTCTGCCGCATGGGCGATGGATTTTTCGGTGCCTGAAAGCAGCGCACAGGCCTCGCCGATCCTGAGCCGCATCAGATACTCCGAGATCGGCATATCGAGATGGCGCAGGAACAGGCGGTGCAGGCCAGAGAGGCTGAGGGCGGCAATATCCGCAAGCTCGTCCATGGAAGGGTTTTCGGCATAGTTCAGATGGATATGGTCGAGCACGCGATCGAGACGACCACGATCGACGGCTCGACCCGAAGGTGCGACGACCCGGTTCGACAAGGGGGCTGCTCGTTCGTCGCGCGCAAGGATCGTCAACAGGGCAAGGACGTCCGGCAAACGCTCCTCGGGCGCAAGGGTTCGCAGCCGCTCGAACAACGGTCGAACCCGCCGCGCGGCCCCATCCGAGAAATGCAGGCCGGGTGCGGAGCGATCGAACATTGCCCTCACGGCGCCGAGCTCGACGAAGCCGTCCTGCATCCGCTCGACCCATTCGGGATGAAACCAGAGCACCAGCGCGACATGGGGCGCCTCTTCAACGACCTTGGAGGCGGAATGCCAGGTGTGCGGCAGGTTCGACCCCACAAGCACGAGATCGCCATCGTCATAGGTGCCGATGTGATCGCCGACGAAACGCTGCCCACGCGAGTTCAGCGTCAGGGTCAATTCGAATTCCGGATGATGATGCCACTGAAACGGAATGCGATCGTCGAGCCGTCGGTCGAGCAGGATCGACGATGCATCTGTCGGCCGGAGAATCTTCTGAAGAACGGCCTTCATATTGCACCCCGCTCGCTGACTACGCCAGATTAATATCATTTCCTGCTTTAGGAAGGCAACATGCCAGCCACCAAACGGCTAATCTTCGTGCATCGACAGACAGACGCAGATCCAGAGGAGCCCAAGCTCATGCTCAGAGACAGCCACCCCACCACCGCCGCGGAAACTCAACTCAAGGACATCAAGAAGCGCTTGCCGCTGCGCGTGCTTTCGGAGGTGGACTGGCAGCACTGGATCACCAAGGGTTACGTCATCGTCCGGCAGGCCGTGCCCGCCGCCAATGTCGAGCGGCTTGTCGATCTGCTCTGGCGCTTCGACGAGAAAGCCCCCGCCGACCCTTCGACCTGGTACGCGCCGCAGCGCCGCGAGCACAAGATGAAGGAGCTCAACAACACCGGCATGCTGGAGATCTACAATCACCAGTATCTCTGGGACAATCGCCAGGAGCCGCGCATCTACGGCGCCTTCGTCGATATCTGGGACCGGGAGGACCTTTGGGTGACGATCGACCGCGCCAACCTCAACCCGCCGAAGAAGGTCAAAGGCAATCCCAACGGATTCATCCATTGGGACGTCGACACCTCGATCCGGCCGCTGCCCATCGGCGTCCAGGGCGTGCTCAGCCTGAAGAAGCAGGACGGCGACGTCGGCGGGTTTCAGTGCGTTCCGGAACTATTTGAGAATTTCGAGGCCTGGGAGACGACTCAGGCCGCGGACAGAGATCCCATGCACCCCGACATGGCGGGCCTCTCGACCGTCAACATCGAAATGGAGGCCGGCGACCTGATGATCTTCAACAGCCTGCTTGCCCATGGCGTGCGGCCCAACCATTCCGATGGAAGGGTGCGCATGGCGCAGTACATTTCCATGCATCCGGCCGAATGGGACAATAGGGCCGAGCGCGAAGAACGCGTGCGGCTCTGGCGCGAGCTCGACCATCCGAAACGCGACGCGTTTCCCGGCGATCCGCGCGAATGGGAAAAGCACCATGCGGCGCCCGCGAACCTCTCGGACCTCGGCGCCAAGCTGCTCGGCGTCACGCCCTGGTTCTGAGGCGAAGAGCGCAAACGGCTTCCGCCTGTTCAGGCGGAAGCGCGCACCTTCATCGGCCAGCGTTCCTGACGACGACCGACAATCCGAGCCTCGTCGCCGAGCTTCAAGACGCCCTCGCCGCGCGGCACGACGTTCCAGCCGAACAGCACGCCCGCGACGCGACGGTCGGCCGACATGCGCTTTTCGGCGAGCCCCTGGATCGGATTGCCACCGATGCGCTCGCCGGTGATCTGGTCCTGGGTGGTCATGATGCACCGGGCGCAGGGTTTGACGAAATCGAAGCGGATGCCGCCGATCTCCAGGCTCTCCCAGAAATCCTCGTCCCAGGCCGCGTCGCAATCGAGCAGGATGTTGGTGCGGAAGCGGTCCATGCCGACAGGTTCCTGCCCCTTCTCCGCCAGCGTCCTGTTGAGATCCGCAAGCGAACCGGTGGTGGTGATCAGGATAGGAAAGCCATCGGCAAAACCGACGGGTGCGGCGGTACCGGCCCATTCGGCGCCGACGAAGCGCTCTGCCGAAGCATCCATATGGGCAAGCCTGACGGGTCGGCCGAACCAGCCCGAGAGCGTCTCGTTTGCTGCATCGTCCGCCACCGCCGCATCGACATCGCTGGCCCAGACGCGAACATCGAGCCTCTGGTCCGGGTCGAAGCGCACGGAGAGCGCCTTGTCACCCATCTTCAAATGCACGCCCCCGTCGATGTGGTTCGCCTCGACCTGGGCCAGCGCCTGCAGTTCGCGCTGGGTGATGAACCGCCCATCCGGCTCCACCAGCATGAACCGACGATCGCCCGCAAAGCCATCGAGATTGACGGTGACCGTCTCAAGCGGGATCGCCCGGCCGCTCTTCAGCGGGTGAATGTTCAGTCCGGTCACCTTCATCGAAAACGCTCCGTTTAAGAAATTGATTCAGGCCGTTCGCGATCTGATTCATCGGACGGCGGCAATGGATTGAAAGACTTAGATTTCATCCAGCATCATGGCAAGCACATCGCGCAGCCGCTGCTGGCGTTCGAGCGCCAGCCTGCGGCCGGCAGCAGTCTGGAAACCATCGGCGAGCTTGAACAGCTTGACCTCGAAATGGTCGATGGCAAAGGCCTTGTCGTCGAGTTCGCGATCCTCGGCCAACGGATCGAGCGGGTCGTAGAGGCCGCTGCCCATGCGCCCGGCGATGTAGAAGCAGCGGGCAGCCCCGACCATGCCGATCGCGTCCAGCCGATCCGCATCCTGCAGGATCTTCGCCTCGATCGTCTCGGGCGCGATGTTGGCGGAAAAGCTGTGGGTGAGAATGGCATGGGCGGCCGACGCGATGTCTTCTGCCGACCAGTCGAGAGCGCGCAGAATGTCTGTGGCTTTTTCCGCGGCAAGCCTCGAGGCCTGCGTGCGATGCGGTGAGTTCTTTTCGACCGACACGCAATCATGCAGCAACACGGCAGCAGCAAGCACGCGTTCGTCGCCGCCCTCATCCACATGGATCCGCGCCGCGTTCTTCCAGACCCGGATCAGGTGGGATGCGTCATGCGAACCGTCGTCGGCCGCGAAAGCATGCGGCAGAAGAACGGCGGCGAGTTCGGCGTGCGGTGCGAATGCCGCCGCCAATGCAGAATTGCGGGTCATGGTATCAACCTATTGTGGCTGCGGCGGTGTAGCAGACGGCTGCCGCGTCACGCCAACGCCGGAGAGGATCTTCTGGTAGAACAACCCGATGCCAATCAGGACGCCGCCGAGCCCGATGAAGGAAAGCGCGCGCAGGAAACCTTCGAGATTGGACATGTCGATCAGGAAGACCTTCAAGACGGCGATGAAGACAAGCGCGGCCGAGGCGATGCGAATGCTCTTGGCATTGAAGCGCGAGCCGAGCACCAGAAGCAGCACGCCGAGCACCAGCCAGACGACCGAATAGGTGTAGGTTTCGCCCTGCAGGAAGCCTTTCCAGTCGACGACGTTTTCGCCCTGCCAGAGGCGGCGGACCGAAAGCGTGGCCCAGGCGAAGGCGAGGATCGCGCCGCTGACGGCGAGCGCCATGACATAGGGCAGCGGTCGCTTGCCGCGGGCATACCAGGCAAGGCCGGCATAGCCGCTGCCGGGCAAGAGATAGCCGATCAGCAGCAGATCAAAGAATGGAATGCGCCCGAGAAGCTCGCCGCTGAAATAGGGGTTGAGCCCGAAGAGATGGGCCGAGAGAACCGAGAGCATCGAGAAGACGCCGAGCGCCATGGCACCATAGCGGAAGACGGGGCTGGGCGACTTCATGTCGAGCGTCATGAACACGCCGGAGGCGCCGATCGCGAGTAATGTGTAGATCGACTGTTCACCCAGCGTCGGCACGGCGCTATCGAGCACGCCACCATTCATGGCATGGCGAACGAGGATCGCCAGGGTCAGCAGCACGAAGAGGCTCGCAAGCGCCTGCAGCAGGTTGCGCACCCGCGCATCCGGCCAGGACCGGACGAAATAGGCGGAGGCGACAAGCAGGAGCGCGGGGATGCCGTAGCCAGGCAACAGCGCGTTGAACACCGGCGTGGAGCCAAGGTTTTCGGCTCCGACGATCGTCGGCTCCCAGGCGATGCGGCCGAGAACGACGATTGCCGCCGCCCCTGTCATCCAGGGCAGGATCGGCCAAGTGCGAACACGGGTCGCGCCGGCATAGGCGGTTCCGAGCAGCGCGAGCGCCAGGGTGGTGACGAGACCGTCTGTCCAGGCGTGCAGGGCGATGACGAAGAGCGCGAAGGAGCCTCCAACCAGAAGGCTCGCCGCGATATCCAGACCTTCCGTTTCGCTGTCACGGCGATAGAGCCAGTCGGCAAACGCCAGCAGGCCGCCACCGACGACAAGTGCGAAAAGGCCGTGCGGCAGATCGAAGGCGTAGTTGCCGGTCATCAGGAACGACATCGTCGTCAGGGCAACAGGCACGGCGGCAGTAATACCGGCCCAGAGAATGGAGAATTGCGTATGCTCGCGCAGGCGGCGGGCAAGCACGAAGGCACCGAACAGCACGAACACCGTCGCCAGCAGCAGAGCGGTCAGCGTCGCGGTGCGGCTTGGCAGGACGATCTCAGGCGCAACGCCCGCGAGCGATGGGTCGAGATAGGCGAGCACGCCGCTCAACGCCGTCAGGCTGCCGATGCCGGCGATTGCGCCGAAGGCAGACAGAAGTGCGGAATAGACGGCATTTGTGCGCCACGCCCCAAGCGCTGCCAGGGCTGCGATGACGACGAAGAACTCCGTCACGGGATAGCTGACAGCGCTGACCGCCGGGCTGATGAAGATGAGCGCCAGCACGGTGGCGGCGATAGCCGCGGATACGCTGATAGCGGCATAGGCCGGCGTGAACAGCTTCTCCCAGGGACCTGCAACCGCAATCGGACGGTTCGTCACTTCAGGCAACGGCGCACCGGACGCAGCCGTTTCCGCTGCACCCGGCCAAACGAAGCCCACACCGAGGAGCATCACCAGCAACGCAAAGGCGACAGGCATCGCCTCGAACGGCGAGACGGCGGTGACATAGGCAAGCCCCCAAAGCCCGATGCCGACATTGGCGAGCGTTGGAACGACCATCCAGCGGCGCAGCCGCGACGCGAGCAGCGTCGCCAGCCAGACGACCGACAGGAAGCCGAAGAGAACCCAGGGGCGCGGTTCGTCGCTGGATACCAGCAACGGCGTGATCAGCGAGGCAAGCAGACCGAGACCGGCCAGTGCCTGCCCATGCAACAGCGACAGGCCGACGGTGCCAAGCGAAATCATCGCCAGCAGCACGAAGGCCGTCGTCGTGCCGATATAGCCATAGATCTCATAGGCCGCGTAGGCGACGCCGAAAAGCGTGACAGCACCGGCAGCGGTCAGGATGCCGGGGATCATGGCGTTCTGGAATTCGTTGGCGATTACGGGTACGGCGCGGCGGCGAATGACCTCGCCGGCACCGGCCAGAAGCAGGCCGAAGAGGGCTGCCAGCGTCAGCCGGACGGCCGGACTTAAGAGACCTGCATCGATCGAATACTTGACCATGAACACGCCGCCGAGCGCCAGCGCGATGCCGCCGACCCAGACGGCCCAACGTGCGCCGAGACGGCTTTCCAGGCTTTCCACCTGGCGAGCTGTTGCCATGTCGACGGGGGTTGCCTCGACGCTCGCGGCCACGGCTTCACCGGATGCGCTTTCAGGGTCCAGGGCTTCGGCATTGCCGAAGATCCTCGCCCCTTCGCGGGCACTTGCCGAGAGCCCATCGACGCCTTCGTCATCGTCGATCGCCGCCTCACCATCGCGTTGCGAGACAGCCGCCGCCTGCTCCTGCGCGACATCGCCGATCGGAGCCGCAACACCGCCCGTCTCGGTCAATCGCGCAATTTCCTTCTTGAGCGCTGCGACTTCGCTGTCCAACCGTTCCCTTGTCTTACGACCGTTCAAGAAGGCGGAGAGCGCCAGAGCAAAAGCGACTAAGGCAATCAGTTCAATCATGTTTTCCCCTGGCGGCAATGTTCGCAAGCCGACCGCGACCATACAGATTTTTGCGCGGCCGCCAAAGGCATAGACGGTTGAGAGCTTAGATCTCTTCGCGCAATTGTATAAATTCTGCGCGCGCCTTCATAGGCGGGCACGCCGACGACGATCAGTGCAACATCATGGCCAGGACGGGAGCGATCCGCCGCTATCGGCGCAGATTGTCGATCGGGAAGATTGCGCAGGTTTCCGTGCCGTGCGCCAGGAGCTTGCCGCCGGCGTCGCGCAGCCAGGCCTCCGAGGTGGCGATGGTCCGGCCACGGTGGACGATCTTTCCCTCGCAGAAGACCTCGCCCATGCCGGGCAGCAGGGGGCGAACCAGATTCACCTTGAACTCTATGGTGGTGTAGGCTTCGCCGGGCTTCATCATCGTGAAGACCGCGCATCCGAGCGCCGAATCCATCACCGTCGCCGTCCAGCCTCCGTGGACGGTACCGAGCGGGTTCAGATGTTCCTCGGTCGGCAGCCCCTTGAAAACCACCCGCCCCTCTTCGACTTCGGTCAGGCCGAATTTCAGCGTGGCCGACATGGGCGGCGCCGGCAGGTCGCCCCTCAACATGTCCTGCATGACCTTGAGGCCGCCGTCGCGCGCGACGCGGTCCAGCGACAGCACGCCGATCCCGGAAACGGGCATGCCGGGGAAAAGTTCTTGAAACATGGAATACTCCTCACTCACGCGGCAGATGAAGAAGGCTTCAACGCCTTCAGCGCCGCGTTGACGAAACCGTCGCGCGCGGACGAAACCTTGAGGCCGCGCGGTTCATAGACATGGCGATTGAGAAAGAAAGCCGTCAGCCGGAAGGCAGAGGCAAGGCTGTCATAGTCAGCAGCACTTCGTGCCTCGACAGCGAGAAATTCCGGCAGCACCAGCATGCGGTCGGCATAAGGCGCACCCGACGCGCGACAGACCGCCCTGCCCGACTTCGGCGACACATAGGCCAGGTCTTCGCGCGTGCCGGTCGCCACGCACTCGGTCAGATCAAGCCCGAAGCCGAGGTCGTTCAGGACGGCAAGCTCGAAGCGCACGAAGAGTTCACCGGCGTCAGCGGGATCCTCGAGGTGATCGACGATGACGGCCAGAGCCTCGTAGAGATGCGGATGCGGATCGCGCTCCGGCAGCAGGCGCAGAAGCGCACCTAGCGCCTGGATGCCATAGACGGATGTCGCCGCCTCCATCAGCCGCGCGGCACGCAGTTCGAGCGGCTCGATGCGGAACTCGCCCATATGCTCGTCGAGCCGCGCCCGCCAGGTCAATTCGACGGTGTTTCCCGGCTGCAGAACAGGCTGCATGGCGCGCGAGCGGCCGGACCGGACCATGCCGAGATGCCGGCCTCGGGACGCCGTCATGACTTCGGCGATGGCAGAGCTTTCGCCGTGCCGCCGGATCCCGAGAATGATGGCCTGATCGCTCCATTGCATGGAAAAGGCATACACCCGTGATGGAAAGCGGATCAAGCAATGATGGTTGCGAGGGCACGGGGTCGAGGCGCTTTCGGGCCGTACGCGAACTGTCGCCTTTCGGCTACACTCACCGATTGCCTCGATTTCGCCATACTCGCGCCCACCCGAGGCCATGTTCGACGTTAGAACGGCACTGCACGGCGGCAACGTCCGCTCCTTCCCGAAATGCAATCAGCAGGAATATTGACCCGATTATGTGTGTGTCCCGGAACAGCGCCGGCCGCTTGGCGCAGCTCTTCGCCCTTCTTCTTGCCACATCCACGCTCGCAGGCTGCGTGACCAGCGGCGGACCGGCGAAGCCGAAGGGACCCGATCCCTACTACGTCGCCATGTATGGGCCGATGCCGGACGAAAAGTTTCCGCTCGACGCCATCGACATCAGCAAGGTCGACACACGCTATCTGCGCCAGCAGGTCGCCTACGCCACCCATGAGCCACCCGGCACGATCGTCATCGACACGCAGAACCGCTTCCTCTACCTGGTTCAGGATGGCGGCATGGCGATGCGCTACGGCATCGGCGTCGGCAAGGCCGGCCTCGAATTCGAAGGCGAAGCCCGCATCGGCCGCAAGGCCGAATGGCCGCGCTGGACGCCGACCTCCAGCATGGTCGCACGCGAACCGGAACGTTACGGCCCGCTTGCCGGCGGCATGGAACCGGGCGTGCGCAACCCCCTCGGGCCGCGCGCGCTCTATCTGTTCCAAGGCGACCGCGACACCCTGTTCCGCATCCACGGCACCACCGAGGCCTGGTCGGTCGGCAAGGCGGTATCGAGCGGCTGCATCCGGCTGTTCAACCCAGATATCATCGACCTCTACAACCGTGTGCCAAGAGATTCGCGGGTCGTCGTTCTGCAGGCGGAAGCGCCGATCAGCGAAATGCTCGCGCCAATGTCGACGCCGGCAAACGCCGGCGAACCCTTCGCCTACTGAACCCGGAGC
The DNA here is from genome assembly GCF_002002725.1 of Sinorhizobium sp. A49. Taxonomy (GTDB): domain Bacteria; phylum Pseudomonadota; class Alphaproteobacteria; order Rhizobiales; family Rhizobiaceae; genus Ensifer. The sequence goes on from NZ_MUNW01000063.1 coordinate 34,831, forward strand.
CGGGCGCCTACCAGGCGTCCGGCGTACGCACCATGTGCACGATATTGGCCGGGTTCATGATCCAGCCGCCGCGAAAGCCTTCGCCGAGATCCTCGACCGCATCGCAACGCACCACACCCTTTTCGGCAAACCCGCCGAGGGCTGCCTCATGGTCGTCGGTGAAGAGCTCAAGCCACACCTCCGCCTGGCTGTAATTCGGCGCCTCGTCGATCCACAGCCGGTTGGGACCGAGGATAAAGCCCTTGGCCGGCGCCTTGTCGTCGAATGGCTCGAGACCGACCGTGTCGCGATAGAAGGCCACGACCGCCTCATACTGATGCGACGGCACCTTCATCGCGATATTGATACCACCCGTAATCGTCATCGTCTGACCTCCCTTAAAGCCCTGATTCCGTCGCCGGCTGCCCGGACAATTCGCTGACGTAGTAGCCCTGGCGCAGGTTGATGCCGTATTCCAGCCAGGCCTTCATGCAGGCCAGCATCTGCGACCAACCCTCACAGTTCATGTAGGAGCTCTTCTGACCGCGGGCATTTTCGCGCCAGCCGGTCTCAGCAATCGTCACCATGGTGGCGCCGTCGTCGAGCGGTTTGAAGCGCATCTCGACACTGGTGCGATATGGCTCCTCCCCCTTCTCCACCATCGCATCCCAGCGAAAGACGATGCGCTCGTGGGGTTCCACCGCTTCGACCTCGATCGGCACATTGCCCCACCAGGTGACCGTCGTGCCGGCCACCAAGGGCCCGCTGACCCCACCAAGGGTGACGAAATATCTGCTGATCTGATCCGGATTGACCACGGCGTCGAAGACCTCGGCCACAGGCCGATCGATGCGTCCATTCACACGAAATTCGAAAGACATGACCTCTTCTCCCATTGTGCTGTCGCAGCATATGTTATAAAAACATAACATGTCAACCGAATCGAAAGACGACCTGGTTTTCAAGGCGCTCGGCAACGGCCTTCGGCGGCAGATCCTCGACGCCCTCAAGGACGAGCCGCAGACGACCGGCATGCTCTGCCTGAAGTTTTCAAACCTGGATCGCTGCACTGTGATGCAGCATCTGAAAGTTCTCGAAGAGGCAGACCTGGTGATCGTCCAGCGCGAGGGTCGCGAGCGCTGGAACCATCTCAACGCCATGCCGATCCAGGCCATCCATGATCGCTGGATCAGCCAGTATGCCGGCCACGCGATGTCAGTCCTCTCGGCCCTGCAGCACGGGCTCGACCGCCCCTCGCAATGACGGTTTCGGCTTTCCATCGCCCTGCTTTCTTCGTATGAACGCGCGACAACGCAATCTGGGGATATCGTCTTGCGCTACCTCATCACCGGCACGGCCGGATTCATCGGCTTCCATCTTGCCAAGCGACTGATCGACGAGGGACATTTCGTCGTCGGCTTCGACGGCATGACGCCCTATTACGACGTGACGCTCAAGGAGCAGCGGCATGCGATCCTCGCCCGCTCCAACGGCTTCAAGGCAGTTGTCGGCATGCTGGAAGACCGGGATGCGCTGAACCACGCCGCAGAGCTTGCCGAGCCGGAGGTCATCATCCATCTGGCGGCCCAGGCGGGCGTCCGCTACAGCCTGGAAAACCCCAAGGCCTATGTGGATTCCAATCTCATCGGCTCCTGGAACATGCTTGAACTGGCGCGCGAAATCAGTCCCAAGCACCTGATGCTGGCTTCGACCTCGTCGATCTACGGCGCCAATGAAAAGATCCCGTTTGCCGAAACCGACCGGGCCGACGAGCCGATGACGATCTATGCAGCGACGAAGAAGTCGATGGAGTTGATGGCGCACAGCTATGCCCATCTCTACAAGGTGCCGACGACGGCCTTCCGTTTCTTCACGGTCTATGGCCCCTGGGGCCGGCCCGACATGGCGCTGTTCAAGTTCATCGATGCCATTCACAACGACCGGCCGATCGACATTTACGGCGAAGGCCGCATGAGCCGCGACTTCACCTATATCGACGATCTGGTCGAAGGCATCCTCCGGCTCTCCCATGTCGTTCCATCCGAGGACAACCGGGTGCCAGCCGAAAAGGCTGCGGACACGCTGTCGCTGCAGGCACCGTTCCGTGTCGTCAACATCGGCGGTGGCCAGCCGGTCGAGCTGATGACCTTTATCGAAACCATCGAGAAGGCGGTCGGCCGCCCGGCGCTTCGCAACCTGCTGCCGATGCAACAGGGCGACGTGCCGCGCACCTATGCGTCTCCCGATCTCCTCGAAGCGCTCACCGACTTCAAGCCGTCGATTTCGGTGGAAGAGGGCGTCGCGCGCTTTGCGGCCTGGTACGACGACTATTACGATCGCGCGCCAAAGGCTGACGAAACAGCCAGGCAGGCCTGAGACTGCAGGCTGCATACGGCAACGGCCATCGCAGCCCCTATCCCTATAAGCGAAGCTCTCGCAACAAAAGGAAGAGCAGATGAAAGTCACGATGATCGGCGCCGGCTATGTCGGCCTTGTATCGGGTGTGTGTTTTGCCGATTTCGGCCATGACGTGGTCTGTCTCGACAAGGATGAAAGCAAGATCGACGCCCTGATGCAGGGGCGGATCCCAATCTTCGAACCGGGCCTCGACCATCTTGTCGCCAGCAATGTCCAGTCTGGCCGCCTGTCATTCACGACCGATCTCGTTTCGGCGGTTGCCGACAGCGACGTGATCTTCATCGCCGTCGGCACGCCGTCGCGCCGCGGTGACGGCCATGCGGACCTCTCCTATGTCTACGCCGCAGCGCGCGAAATCGCCGTCAACCTCAAGGGGTTCACCGTCATCGTGACCAAGTCGACGGTTCCGGTCGGCACCGGCGACGAGGTCGAGCGCATCATCCGCGAAACCAATCCGGATGCCGATTTCGCCGTGGTCTCCAATCCGGAATTTCTGCGCGAAGGGGCGGCGATCGAGGACTTCAAGCGCCCCGACCGCATCGTCATCGGCCTTGCCGACGATGACGCGCGTGCCCGCGAGGTCATGACCGAAGTCTATCGTCCGCTCTACCTCAATCAGGCGCCGCTGGTATTCACCTCGCGCCGCACCTCCGAACTGATCAAGTATGCCGGCAATGCGTTCCTGGCGATGAAGATCACCTTCATCAACGAGATGGCCGACCTTTGCGAGAAGGTCGATGCCAACGTCCAGGATGTGGCCCGCGGCATCGGCCTCGACGGCCGCATCGGCGGCAAGTTCCTGCACGCAGGTCCCGGCTATGGCGGTTCTTGCTTCCCGAAGGACACACTGGCGCTGGTCAAGACCGCCCAGGACTTCGACAGCCCGGTGCGCCTGGTCGAGACCACCGTCGCCATCAACGACAACCGCAAGCGTGCCATGGGTCGCAAGGTCATCGCGGCTGCCGGCGGCGACGTGCGCGGGCGCAAGGTTGCCGTTCTCGGCCTCACCTTCAAGCCGAACACCGACGACATGCGTGACAGCCCGGCCATCACAGTGGTCCAGACCCTGCAGGATGCCGGTGCCCATGTCGTCGGCTACGATCCGGAAGGCATGGAAAATGCCAAGAAGCTGATGGACGGGCTCGATTTCGCCAAAGACCCCTACGAGGCCGCCACTGACGCCGACGTGCTGGTGATCGTGACCGAATGGAACGAGTTCCGCGCGCTCGATTTCCGCCGGCTGAAGGCCGTGATGAAGGAACCGGTTCTGGTCGATCTCAGGAATATCTATCGGCCGGACGAAGTGGCAAAGCACGGTTTTGCCTATGCCAGCGTCGGCCGGCCGCAGTAAGCGTTGCATGACATGGCGGCAGGCTCCGTGCCCGGCCGCCACCTCTGACCGACGGCAACAGGTTCACGCCTTCGGTACGGGCTGAGGCGGCAGCGCCTCCCAGCTTTTGCCGGCAAGAATGACACAGCTTCGACCGGTGACGTCAGTGACAACAAGGGTCCAGGTGCCGCTGTCGGCAGCATAAATCTCCATCACCGCGTGCGGGTTGATCAATCCGATCCCCGCAGGCTTTTCCTGATACTGACGTAGGAGAAATTCGATCACTTCCGATCGCTGGGCGCAGTTCGCGACAGCTTGCGAACTTGCCGGATTTGGATGTGCCGTCACTGCGGCCGCCAATATGACGGCTCGAGCGAGGCCACGGATCACATTGCGTCCCATGACGCACCTCCTTTCGCCGGGAAACCCGGCGGAAAAGGAGTTTCCGCTGACCTCGTCCGCCGTGGACCGGCATGGTTATGATCGGCACTTGCTCGCGACACGATACAAGTGCCGCCACGAGATCAGTATGGCGGCGCGCTCACTATATTACAATTACCTAATTTATAGAGGATAGCCCGGAGCCGATACGACTTCCGGGCTAGCTGGGCTACTTGCGCTTCATCGCCTCCATGAGGGCGGCACCAAAGGCACCTTGCGACGGCTGCGGCTGCTTCTGCGGCCGCGACGGGGCATTGCGATTGCCATTGTTGGGCGCAGGCGCCTTCGCCTCCCGACCCGCATCGGCACCGCCGTCCTTGCGCATCGTCAGTCCGATGCGCTTGCGCGGCACATCCACCTCGGTCACCCGCACCCGAACCACGTCGCCGGCCTTGACGACTTCATGGGGGTCCTTCACGAACCGGTCGGCCAATTGCGAGACATGGACGAGGCCATCCTGGTGGACACCGATATCGACGAAGGCGCCGAAGGCGGCAACATTGGTCACCGTACCTTCGAGCTGCATGCCCACCTTCAGGTCTTTGATGTCGTCGATACCCTCGGCAAATGTTGCGGTCTTGAAGCTCGGGCGCGGGTCACGGCCCGGCTTTTCCAGTTCGGCCAGAATGTCCTTCACCGTCGGTAGACCAAAACGGTCGTCGACGAACACGCGCGGGTCGAGCTTCTGCAACGCCGCACTGTCGCCCATCAGCGAACGCACGTCCCGCCCGCAGGCAGCGACAATCTTCTTGGCGATGCCATAGGCTTCCGGGTGAACGGAGGACGCATCGAGCGGCTCCTTGCCATCAGGAATGCGCAGGAAGCCGGCGCATTGCTCAAAGGTGCGGGCGCCGAGACGCGCCACGTTCAGCAATTCCTTGCGGCTGGCAAACGGTCCGGAGGCATCGCGGTGGGCGACGATCGCTTCCGCCGACGACTTGCCGAGGCCGGACACACGCGCGAGCAACGGTGCCGAGGCCGTGTTCACATCGACGCCCACCGCGTTCACCGCGTCTTCCACCACCGCATCCAGCGAGCGGCTCAGCTTCGACTGGTCGACGTCGTGTTGGTACTGACCGACGCCGATCGACTTTGGCTCGATCTTGACCAGTTCGGCCAGCGGATCCTGCAGGCGCCGAGCGATGGACACGGCGCCGCGCAGCGAAACGTCGAGGCCCGGGAATTCAAGCGCGGCCGTCTCCGAGGCAGAATAGACCGAAGCACCGGCTTCGGACACGATGACCTTGGTCGGCTTCGGTGCTGGCAGTTGGTCGAGCATGTCGGCGACGAGCTTCTCCGTTTCACGGCTGCCGGTGCCGTTGCCGATCGCGATCAATTCGATCTTGTGCTTGCGGATGAGCGATGCGAGTTCCGCCTGTGTGCCGCGGACGTCGTTCTTCGGCGGGAATGGATAAACGGTCGTCGTCTCCAGAAGCTTGCCGGTGCCATCGACAATGGCGACCTTGACGCCGGTGCGAATACCGGGGTCCAATCCCATCGTGGCGCGCGAGCCCGCAGGAGCCGCCAGCAGCAAGTCCTTCAAATTGCGCGCAAAAACGTGGATCGCCTCCTCTTCTGCCCGCTCGCGCAGCTCGCGCATCAGGTCGAGCGAGAGCGACATGGACAGCTTCACACGCCAGGTCCAGCCGATCACTTCCGACAGCCACTTGTCACCCGGCAGCTGCGCGCCGACAGTGTAGGCGGCCGAAATCATGCGCTCGACAGGCTTGACCGGAGACGTATCGTCCTGATCGACGACGATATCGACTGACAGCACTTCTTCGTTCCAGCCGCGCAGCATGGCGAGCGCCCGGTGACCCGGCGTCGTCGCCCAGCGTTCGGAATGGTCGAAATAGTCCGAGAACTTGGCGCCTGCGGCCTGCTTGCCATCGACGACCTTGGCTCGCAGGAACGCGACCCCCTTCATATGGTTGCGCAGGCGGCCGAGCAGGTCGGCGTTCTCGGTCATAGCTTCGGCAATGATGTCGCGAGCACCGTCGAGGGCCGCCTTCACATCGGGCACATCCGCCGTCAGATACGCGCCGGCGCGATCAGCCGGTGCAATCGTCCGGTCGGCGAGAATGACTTCCGCAAGCGGACCGAGGCCACGCTCCCTGGCAATCTCGGCCTTGGTGCGCCGCTTCGGCTTATACGGCAGATAGATGTCCTCGAGCTCAGCCTTGGTTTCGACAGCGGCGATCTTGGCTTCGAGTTCGTCGGTCAGCTTGCCCTGTCCGCGGATGGATTCGATGATCGAACCCCGCCTTGCCTCCAGCTCGCGCAGATAGGTCAGACGCTCGGCCAGCGTCCGCAGCTGCGTGTCGTCGAGGCCGCCGGTCACTTCCTTGCGGTAACGGGCGATAAACGGCACCGTCGCGCCCTCGTCGAGCAGCTCCACGGCGGCGACGACCTGAGGGATCGTCGCCTTGATCTCGCTGGCAATGATGGCGGCGATGGGTTTAGCTGGGCTGGCCATGGTGGGATCCGTCTTTCCTGTTTTCAGTCGCCGACCATAAAGGCGCAGGCCTTCAAGGCCAAGTGAAGGCCTGCGCGGCAAAACCGGAACTCCACAGGAGATGGGCGATCAGATCACGTCTGGTAAGAGCGGGTTCATGCGACGCGCTATAGGTTTTGGCGTTACGCCCGTGGTTTCCCGAAAGGGCGGAGCATTTCGGGCGACATGCCCTAGATATCCACCGGCTCCAGCGGCGGACGGGTCTTCTCGAATTCCATCAGTTCGCGTTCCTTCGCCTCGATGTAACCGCGTGCGAAAGGCACAGCTTCGAGCGACGGCGACAGCTGCAGCTGGAAGATGAAGTGCTTGTCATAGAGGAACGCCGCTTCGGACGCGGCAAGATAGAACTCCCACATCCGGAAGAAGCGTTCGTCGAACAGTTTTACCGCCTCTTCCCGCCGCGCCAGGAAGCGCTGCCGCCACGCCCTCAATGTCCAGGCATAGTGCATCGGCAGGATCTCGACGTCCTTGACCAAAAGTCGTGCGCTTTCCACTGACGGAAACACTTCAGAAAGTGCGGGAATGTAGCCGCCGGGAAAAATGTATTTCTCGATCCAGGGATTGGTTGCCCAGGGTTTGTAGATCTGCCCGATAGAGTGCAGAAGCATGACACCGTCCGGCTTCAGCAGCTCCCTGACCTTGCGAAAAAACCGGCCATAGTTGCCGATGCCGACATGTTCGAACATGCCGACCGAGACAATACGATCGAACTGCCGCCCCTGCATCGTCCTGTAATCCTGGAGCTCGAAGCGGACGCGATCGGACAGGCCGCGCTTGGCTGCCCGCTCACGCGAGATTTTCAGCTGCTCTTCGCTGAGCGTGATGCCCGTTACCTCGACGCCGGAGGATTCGGCCAGATACATAGCCATCCCGCCCCAGCCGGAGCCGATCTCAAGCACCTTTTGGTCGGGCTCCAGCAACAATTTGGCGGTGATATGGCGCTTCTTGGCGAGCTGGGCTTCGTCGAGCGAGATGCCCGGCGGGTCGAAATAGGCACAGGAATACTGCCAGTCCTGATCCAGAAACAGATTGAAGAGCTTGCGGTCTAGATCATAGTGATGGGCAACATTGTGCCGGTTGCGATTGACCGGCATTCGGCTCTTCACCTGCTGGCGCAACACATGCTGAGCAGCGACCAGCATGTTGGAAACGGTCGCTCCATGCTCAAGCCCGTTGACCTTGGCGATCGAAAGCACGTCGAAGATATCGCCATGCTCGATGACAGCCCGTCCATCCATGTAGAGTTCACCAAAACGAACGCTTGGATCGACGGCGATCGCCTTTTCAGCTTCTGCATCGACAATACGGACCGTTGCCGGCTTTCCCGAGCCGTCGCCCAGGATGACCTCTTCACCTGAAGAAAAGAACACCGTCAGATTGCCCTTGCGCACCAGACGGCGAAGCATATTCAACAATGCCGCATTCATACCCATCCCCTGCCAGACCGAGACATCTGTCCTGGCGCAAAGACACGGCGGCGGGGCCGGGTTCTATCGGGGCTTCCGAGTGCCGGTGCGGCATGACGCGGAACATGAGGTATGACGCGACGTACGTCCGGAAGCGGCGAAAGCCGGCTCGGTCGTGGCCTCAGGGCATCCGGCAAACATCCCGCGCTCCTCGTGCGCGCGTTGCCGGAAACGCGTCAGGCCAGCCGCCATCGGGCTCCAATCCACCAGAACTTCCAACTAACGTAGTAAGCTTCAATCGATTGGCAATGGGCCCTTTATGCGCCCTCAAAGATTTGTTTGCTTAGCAAATCGGCCGACATCGTATCAGCACGGACGACCCCGCGACCCGGTAGCGATTGGCGATCATGGGGGCGGGTGAAATCAAGCAAGGGGCCGGCGGGCACGATGCGGGTCGGATTGACATGCGTGATGCCGTAGTAGCCTTGCTTGATATGGTCGATGCGCACCGTCTCGGCGATCCCCGGCCATTGGTAGATTTCCCTGAGATAATTGGACAGCACCGGATAGTCTTCGATCCGGCGGATGTTGCACTTGAAGACGCCGTGATAGGCCGCGTCGAAACGGATAAGTGTCACGAACAGACGGATATCGGCTTCCGTCAGATATTCGCCCGCAATGTAGCGATTGGTCGTCAGGTGGCGCTCGAGTTCATCCAGCGTCTCGAACAGGCTCGCGACCGCCTCGTCATACGCACTTTGTGTTTTGGCAAAACCGGCGCGATAGACGCCGTTGTTGACGCGCTCGTAAATCGGGCCGTTCCAGCGATCGATCTCCGCGCGCAACACATCCGGATAGAAATCGAGGCGGTTGCCGGTGAGTTCGTCGAAGGCCGAATTCAGAATGCGGATGATGTCGGCGGATTCGTTGTTGACGATGCGCCCTTCCTTCATATCCCACAGGACGGGAACCGATACCTTGCCGGTGTAACCGGCGTCGCTCGCCGTATAGAGTTCGTGATGGTAGCGGATCAGACCGACGCGCGCGCCGGCATCGACAGGCTCATCATAGACCCAGCCGTCGTCGCCAAGCATGGGGCTGGACACGGTCAGACCGATAACGTCCGTCAACCCCTTGAGATTGCGAAAGGCAATCGTGCGCGACGCCCATGGGCAGAGATAGGAAACGAACAGGCGGTAGCGACCGGCTTCCGCCGGAAGGCTTGGCTGCCCGTTCGGCCCGGGGCCGCCATCGGCCGTGATCCAGCTACGGAAACGGGTCGGCTCGCGGTGAAAGGCCCCACCCTTCATCTCGCTCGCGGCAACGTCGCCCTTGACCCATTTCCCATCGACGAGCTGCGGCATGACTTCTCTCCTGAACCTGCGGGCATGCCATTTCCCTCTCACGCGTACGCGAGCCGGTCAATTCGACTGTGGGGTGACAGATCGTTCGCAAATTCGCGACCACACGCAAAGAGCGCAACACCACGCTGACGCCACATTGTCGAGCAATTCCGATGGTGAGAGGGAGAATCAGGATGAACAGGCTCGTCATCGTCGCCGCGTTGTTTTCTGCAGCCGTCTGGCTTCTCAACACGTCCTTTCTCGCAACGCCTCCCGAGGGCGTTCCCAAAATTCTCGCGCATCGCGGCATCCATCAGACCTATCCGAAGGCGGGCGTGGGGAACGATACCTGCACGGCAGAGATCATCGAACAACCGCGGCACGACCACCTCGAAAACACCATCGCCTCGATGCAGGCCGCCTTCTGCGCCGGCGCGGCGGTCGTCGAGCTTGACATCCATCTGACCCCCGATCGGCAATTTGCCGTCTTCCACGACTGGACGCTCGACTGCCGGACGGAGGGTAAGGGCGTTACCGAGGAAACACCGATAACGGTGCTGAAAAGGCTCGATATCGGCTACGGCTATACCGCCGACGGCGGCAAGACTTTTCCGTTCCGCGGCAAGGCCGTCGGCCAGATGCCGACCCTGGAGGAGGTCTTCGCCGCCCTGCCCGATCGCCAGTTTCTCGTCAACTTCAAGAGCCGCAGAGCCGAGGAAAGTGCAGCACTCGCCGCCCTGCTCGAAACACACCCGCAATGGCGGGACGCCGTTTTCGGCGTCTATGGCGGCGACAGGCCGACGCAGGAGACCTTGAAGCGGGTCGCCAGCATGCGTGGCTACGACAAAGGCTCGGCGGTCGGCTGCCTCGCCCGGTATGTTGCCTATGGCTGGACCGGCATCGTTCCGCCCCTCTGCCGGAATACCCTGGTCATCGTTCCGGGCAACTATGCTCCCTGGCTCTGGGGCTGGCCGGATCGTTTCGCGCAGCGCATGAAATCAGCCCGGAGCGAGGTGATCCTGTTCGGCCGCTACCAGGGCGGCGACTTCACCACGGGCATCGACAGCGCGGAAGATCTTGAATTGGTGCCGGAGCGTTTCTCGGGCTATGTCTGGACCAACCGCGCAGAGACGATCGGGCCGTTGCTCGCAAAAAGACAGCGGACGTTCTGATATCCCGTTGAATGCCTGCGAAGCCGCGGTTGGCGTTTCAAATGAAACCGCCCGCCAGCAGGGCTGGCGGGCGGCGTCAAGGCAGCTTGTAAAACGCGCCGATCAGCGCGGGAATTCAAGACCCATTTCGCGGAAGCGCTCGGGATCATCGCCCCAGTTTTCCCGGACCTTGACGAACAGGAAGAGGTGTACCGGCTGCTCGAGGATCTCGGAGATTTCCTTGCGCGACGCGGTGGAGATCGCCTTGATCGCATCGCCGTTCTTGCCGAGTGCAATCTTCTTCTGGCTTTCGCGTTCGACGTAGATCACCTGTTCGATACGAACGGAGCCATCCTTGCGCTCTTCCCACTTCTCGGTTTCGACATGCGAGGCGTAGGGAAGCTCCTGGTGCAGGCGCAGGAACAGCTTTTCGCGGGTAATTTCCGCTGCGAGCTGGCGCATCGGCAGGTCGGAAATCTGATCTTCCGGGTAATACCACGGACCTTCCGGCAGCTTTTCCGCCAGATAATCCATCAGATCCTTGCAACCCGAACCGGTGAGCGCCGAGATCATGAAGGTACGCTCGAACTGGATCGTCTCGTTGGCCGCTGCCGCGAGCTTCAGGAGATCCTCGGGCCGCACCTGGTCGATCTTGTTCAGGACCAGGATCTTCGGCTGGTGGACTTCCTTCAGGCCTTGCAGGATCGTTTCGGCATCGCCCTTCAGGCCGCGTTCGCTGTCGATCAACAACATGATCACGTCAGCATCCTTGGCGCCGCCCCAGGCCGTCGTCACCATGGCGCGGTCGAGCCGGCGCCGCGGCTTGAAGATGCCGGGTGTGTCCATGAACACGATCTGCGCGTTGTCGTGGATGGCAATGCCGCGCACGATCGCCCGGGTCGTCTGCACCTTGTGGCTGACGATCGAGACCTTGGCGCCGACGAGGCGGTTGACCAGGGTCGACTTGCCGGCATTGGTGGCGCCGATCAGCGCCACGAAACCCGAGTGGGTCGGCGCGCTTTCGGCGCCCGTATCTTTTTCCATATCCGTCATGTTTTCCGTCATTTTCCGGCGGAGTTTTTCCGCCACACGCCTTCGCGTTCCAACAATTTCGTCGCGGCCACCTGCTCGGCGCCGCGTTTGGATCGATCCGTCCCCGTCTCAGGCGCAACGCCGGCGACCTCAACAGTCACGGTGAAACGCGGATCGTGGTCGGGGCCGGAACGGTCATCCGTCCGGTATGTCGGCGCGATACCAAACTTGGCATGCGCCCATTCCTGCAATTCGGTCTTGGCATCGCGACGGGCGCCGTCGGCGCGGGTCGCCCGCTCCTTCCAGTGAAGCAGCACGAATTTGCGCGCCGCCTCCAATCCGCCGTCGAGATAGATCGCGGCGATGAGCGACTCTACCACATCGGCGCGCACATTCATCATCGCCTTGCCGGTGATTTTCTTCACGTCAGAACCGGTGCGGATAAACTGGTGCAGCTCCAGGTCGTCGGCGACCAGGGCGCAGCTCTCGGCGCTGACGAGCTGGTTCAGCCGTACCGAAAGCTCGCCCTCGTTAGCGTCGCGAAATGTCTGGAAGAGAAGCTCCGAAATGCAAAGCCCCAGCACCCGATCTCCCAGGAATTCGAGCCGCTGATAGTTCGAGCCCCTGGCATTGCGGGCGCTGGAATGGGTCAGCGCCCGGTCAAGCCGTTCCTTCTCGCTAAACTGATAGCCAATCACGGCCTCGAGCTTGGCCCGATCCTCCGCGCTTAGCGACCGCGCCTTCATCATTCGACCGCCTTGAACAGACGATCGTAGCGCAGGTTTGCCGGCCACTTCCAGATCTCGCGGAACGAGGTGTCGTTGCCAAGCGAGAAGAAGATCAGGCTGGCCCGGCCGACAAGGTTTTCGGCAGGCACGAAGCCGACGTCGAAGCGGCTGTCGGCGGAGTTGTCGCGGTTGTCGCCCATCATGAAGTAATGACCTTCGGGCACGATGAACTCGCGGGTGTTGTCGCCGCGCGAATCCGGGAACTGATCGAGCGTGTCATAGGAAACGCCGTTGTCCATGGTCTCGCGGTAGACAGGTACGTCGCCGCCGGTGTCGTACTGGTCGTCGGCGCGGAAGACGCCGTCAGGCACCCGTTCGATGGGCTTGTCGTTGACATAGAGAATGCTGTTGCGCACCTGGATGCGATCACCGGGAAGGCCGACCAGACGCTTGATGTAGTCGATATCCGGGTTCGGCGGGAAGCGGAAGACGACAATGTCGCCGCGCTCGGGCTCGCTTGCGAAGATGCGGCCGGAAAACAGATCCGGCGAGAACGGCAGGGAGTACTTAGAGTAACCGTAGGCAAACTTGTTGACGAAGATGTAGTCGCCGACAAGCAAGGTGGGCATCATTGAGCCGGACGGAATGGTGAAGGGCTGAAAGAAGACGGTGCGAATGACCACGGCCAGGAGCAGTGCCTGGATGATGACCTTCACATTCTCCCAGAGACCGCTCTGCTTCGCTTCTGTCTTTTCTGCCACGCTGCTGTCTTCCTTTGTCATCGGCACGCTCGGCGCACCGCTCAATCAACTGTCGTTTACGCTTTCTGTTCCAGCCTCAAAGGCGGATGCGCGATTTCGTGTCCATGCCGCAAGGGCACCCCGCCCCAGCAATCGGGCACTTCAGGATTTGTCAACGGAATGCTCTAAACCGTTCCTTCTGGCGGGGCAACGGGGAGTGCTTCGATAATCACGAAGGCCTGCGCCAGCGGGAAATCGTCGGTAATCGTCAGATGGATTGCCGCGCGATGCCCCTTGGGTACCATCGCCTGAAGCCGTTCGGCAGCACCACCGCTCAAATGCATGGTCGGCTTGCCACCGGGCAAATTGATGACGCCCATGTCTTTCCAGAAGACGCCGTGCGCTATCCCCGTACCGAGTGCCTTTGAGCAGGCCTCCTTGGCCGCGAAGCGTTTGGCATAGGAGGCGGCGCGGTTCTTGCGGCCCTCGGACTTGGCGATCTCCACTTCGGTGAAGCAGCGATTGACGAAACGCTCGCCGAAACGCGAGAGCGAGCTTTCGATGCGCCTGATGTCGATGAGGTCGCTGCCGATACCGATAATCATGGTGCGGACCCTTCGCCAGGCGAGCGTGCGCGTCGACGGCGGGACTGGAAAAGACGGGCGGCCTGATAGGCCAGGGGATAGAAAATCAGGGCGCCGGCGGCTGCAAGCGGAACGGATCCGATGAGCATCGGCTTGAACACAGGGCCCCAAAGGGCCGAGAACTCGAGGTGCTCGACCATATGCGCGACATCCGCGCCGGTCGCCACCTCAGCTGCCTGCTGGCCGATGATGACGCTACCAAGCTCGTAGGACGCCGTCAGGATCATCGGGATCGTCACCGGGTTGGCAAGCGCCGTCGTGATCGCTGCGGCAAGCAGATTGCCGGAGAACACGGAAGCAAGCGCGACCGCAATGATGATATGCAGCCCGAAGAAGGGCGTGAATGACGACGCCGCACCTGCGGCAACTCCGACCGCGATCGAATGCGGTGACGACGACAGGCGCAGAATACGCAGCGCCATGTATCGCGGGCCGCGCCGAAAGCCCTTGCGCGGCCATAAAAGCGCGCGAAGCCTTTCGGAAATCGTCACCGGTTTTCTACGTCTGAATAACATTATGCCGTCATGACCGCATCTTGACACCGTCAGTCGGCACAAGACGGCGTGTCCGCCTGTTGAAAGGCCGCAAGATAGGCGTCATGCCTGCTGCTTGCAACCCGGTGGCGTGTGGTGCAGCGATCACGAATGAGCCATTCGCCTGACGCATGACTCGCCATTCCCGCCCTCATGCGGGAACAGGCAACAGCTTAGTAGCCGTTGCGGAACAGGCCGCGATCGATCTGACGCTGACGGTATTCGAGATCGATGCGATCGACCGAACCGTTGAGATAGGCAAGCTCGCGCTCTTCCTGAGTGGCGACGCGCAAAGCGCGGGTGATCTTCTTCAACTGATTAAACATGGTAAACCTCTTCGTTTACCTCCCGATGCAGAAGATAGTTTAGAGGTCACTGTTCCACCAGAGCCATGAAAAGACGGCAGCCATGCACAAAAAGCATGCCTTGCCGCTTTTCAAGCCTTTGCCTGCCTGATTTCAAGGCAACTGCGTAAAACGGACGCGCATGCCGAGCCGATGGGACAGCGATGACGACGACCAGCGCCCCCTCATTCGAAGAGGCGCTTGACCGTCGAAATGCTCGGCAGTTCTTTCAGCTGGGTGATCAGATGGTTCAGCTGCCGGAGATCCCAGACCTCGAGATCGAACTGCAACTCGCTGAAGTCCGCTGCCACGCGCCCCATGGAGAGCGAGCGGATATTGACATCGCTCGTCGCGATCGATTGGGCGACCTCGGCCAGCGTGCCCGGCTCGTTCAAGGCGCTGATGGCGATGCGCGCCATGAAACGGCTGCTGTTGGCCTCGTCCAGATCCCAGCGCACGTCGATCCAGCGCTCCGGCTCGTCATCGAACTTCTGCAGGATCGGCGACTGGATCGGATAGATGGTGATCCCCTTGTCCTTCTCCATAATGCCGACGATCCGGTCGCCGGGGACGGCGCCCGCCGCGCTGAAATGCACGCCGGCATTGCCCGAAAGCCCGCGGATCGGCAATGCTTCCGGACCTTCCGCCTGCGCCGGCTCACCAGCCTCCTTGGATCGGCCAGGCAACTTGAAGACCATGCCGGCGGCGCTTCGCATGTTGAACCAGCCGTCGTCGGCGTTGGGCTTGACCGTGACGCGCTCGTCCTGGTGGTCGGGGAACACAGCACGCAGCACGTCGAGCGACGAGAGTTCGCCGCGACCGACGGATGCGATCGCATCCTCGACCTCTTTATGGCCGAGCCGATGCAGCGCCGGCTTCAGCGCTTCACGCGAGAACGTCTTGCTGGCACGTTCGAACGTTCGCTCGAGGATGCGGTAGCCAAGGCCCGCATATTGCTTGCGGATGGCGGCCCGCGTCGCGCGACGGATGGCGGAGCGCGCCTTGCCGGTGACGACGATCTCTTCCCATGCGGGCGGCGGCACCTGGATGCCCGAGCGGATGATCTCGACTTCGTCGCCGTTGTTGAGGCGCGTCACCAGCGGCATGATGCGGCCGTTGATCTTGGCGCCGACGCAGGTGTCACCAATGTTGGTATGGACCGCGTATGCGAAGTCGATCGGTGTCGCGCCGCGCGGCAGCGCAATGAGCTGCCCCTTCGGCGTGAAGCAGAACACCTGATCCTGGAAAAGCTCGAGCTTGGTGTGCTCGAGAAACTCCTCCGGATTATCGCCTTCGGCCAGCGACTCAATCGTGCGCCTGAGCCAGGAATAGGCATTCGATGTCGGCGACAGGGCAGTCTCGGTCGACGCGCCCTCGCCGTCCTTGTAGAGCGAATGCGCCGCAATACCGTACTCGGCGATGTCGTTCATCCGTCGTGTGCGGATCTGCAGCTCGATGCGCTGACGGGACGGACCGACAATGGTGGTGTGGATCGACTGATAGTCGTTCTGCTTCGGGGTGGAGATGTAGTCCTTGAAGCGCCCGGGCACCACGCGCCAGCGCGTGTGCACGATGCCGAGCGCGCGATAGCATGATGGGATATCGTCGACGACAATACGAAAGCCCCAGACGTCGGATAGCTGCTCGAAGGACAGCGACTTCGACTGCATCTTGCGGAAGACCGAATAGGGCTTCTTCTGCCGCCCTTTGACCTGCGCGCCCTTCAAGCCTTCGGCCTGGAGCAGCTCGGTCAGTTCGTCTTCGATCTTCTTGATCAGGCCCTCGTTGCGCTCGGACAATTCTTCCAGGCGCCGGGTGACGGTCTCGAAGGCCTCCGGATTGATGTGGCGGAACGAGAGGTTTTCCAGTTCCTCGCGCATATCCTGCATGCCCATACGCCCGGCGAGCGGCGCATAGATGTCCATCGTCTCCTCGGAGATGCGCGCGCGCTTCTCGGCCGTCATATGGTCGAGCGTGCGCATATTGTGCAGACGATCGGCAAGCTTGACCAGGAGGACGCGCACGTCGTCGGAGATCGCCAGCAACAGCTTGCGCAGGTTTTCGGCCTGCTTGGCTTTCTTGGTGACGAGATCGAGTTTCTTGATCTTGGTCAGGCCCTCGACCAAGGCGCCGATATCCTCGCCGAAGAGATCGTCGATCTCCTGCCGGGTCGCGCTCGTGTCCTCGATCGTGTCGTGCAGGAGTGCGACCGCGATCGTCGATTCGTCGAGATGCATTTCCGTGAGGATCGCCGCGACTTCCAGCGGGTGGGAAATGTAGGGGTCGCCGCTTGCCCGCTTCTGCTGCCCGTGCTTCTGCATGGCGTAGACATAAGCCTTGTTCAACAGGGCTTCATTGACGTCGGGCTTGTACTTCTGAACGCGCTCAACGAGCTCGTATTGGCGCATCATTCGCTGGCGGCTCCGTGGGAAAAGACAATAAAAAAAGTGCGCCAATCATACGAGTGGCGCACTGCTTTGATAACATGCGGGAACGTTTGTTCCGTTACGGATCTCAGTAGTCGTCGCTCTTTTCCGGGGGCACGAGGCCCTCGATGCCGGCCAGCAACTCTTCTTCCGACATGCGGTCGAAGGTGATTGCTTCCGGCTGATCGTCATCTTCCGCCGTCGCGGCAAACGTCGTGTCGGCATCGGCCTGAACCAGCGAAGCCGGATCGGGCTCGGGCTCGTCCACTTCGACATGCTTCTGCAGCGAATGGATCAGGTCTTCCTTGAGGTCGCCGGGCGAGAGGGTCTCGTCGGCGATTTCGCGCAGTGCGACCACGGGGTTCTTGTCATTGTCGCGATCGATGGTGATCGCTGCGCCCTGCGAGATCAGGCGGGCGCGGTGGCTGGCGAGCAGCACGAGTTCGAAACGGTTGTCGACCTTGTCAATGCAATCTTCGACGGTGACGCGGGCCATTGCCTGTCCTTTTGGGCTCAAAGCGCGGCGATCATCGCCGCAGCACGGATTAACGACACGAGACCGGAACGGCCGCCGGATGACGGCCTCATCGGCTCCGATTTCTGGAATTAGCCGCTCGGATACAATCAAAACAACAGGAGTTCAAGTTTTTCCTGCACAGAGCGCTCACATCACCCCGTGTCGCATGGTAAAATGCCACACGGACGGGCTAGACTTCGCGAATACACATCCTGGTTGCACTTCCAAATGCAGACTGGAAACGTCTGGTAGAAACTGCAGACTTGCGATGTGGACGAACTGCAGCAACTGCTAAAACTAGCTATATTCGCGGGAAGCCGCTTGGAATAATGCAAGTGGTTAACTACATTATTTGCAATATCAGCAATTATTAATGTAATCGACGTATTTTCGCGCATTCGCCGAAGGGTCGCTTAGCCGAGCGAGATGCGCACTAAAAAGGAATAACGATGTTTGATCCACGCGAGAAGATCGCTCTTTTTATCGACGGCGCCAATCTCTACGCCGCTTCGAAGAGCCTCGGTTTCGACATCGACTATCGCAAACTGCTCAAGGCATTTCAGAAGCGCGGCTACCTGCTGCGCGCCTACTACTACACGGCTCTCATCGAGGACCAGGAATATTCTTCAATCCGTCCGTTGATCGACTGGCTGGACTACAACGGCTACAAGGTCGTGACCAAGCCGGCCAAGGAATTCACCGACTCGCTCGGCCGCCGCAAGATCAAGGGCAACATGGACATCGAACTCGCGATCGACGCCATGGAACAATCGGAAACCGTTGATCATCTAGTGATCTTCTCGGGCGATGGCGATTTCACCACGCTCGTCGAGGCGCTGCAGCGCAAGGGTCGAAAGGTCTCGGTCGTGTCGACGATGTCGACCCAGCCGCCAATGATCGCCGACGACCTGCGGCGCCAGGCCGATCACTTCATCGATCTCGTCACGCTGCGCGCGGAAATCGGCCGCGACCCGTCCGAGCGCACCCCCCGCCAGCATATCGAGCCAGTGGCAGATCCCGTAGAGATCTGAGCGCCACTCGCCAATCAGTGAAGAAATGTCCGCGCCGTGGCGAGAGCGCGGCTGCGTTCAGCCACGATCCTTAAGCAACCGGCTCTTCTGCCTGTTCCAGTCGCGTTCCTTGGCGCTTTCGCGCTTGTCATGCAGCTTCTTGCCCTTGCCGAGCGCCAGCTCGAGCTTGGCCCTGCCCTGATCGTTGAAATAGATCTTGAGCGGAATGAGCGACATGCCTTCGCGGTTGACGGCGCCCTGAAGCCGGTTGACCTCGCGCTTGGACAACAGCAGTTTGCGCCGACGGCGGGGCTCGTGGTTGAAGCGGTTTGCCTGGAGGTATTCCGGCAGATAGGAATTGATCAGCCAGATCTCCCCGCCCTCGTCGGTGGCGTAGGATTCCGCAATGTTTGCCTTGCCTTCGCGCAGCGACTTGACCTCGGTTCCGGTCAGAACCATGCCGGCCTCGTAGGTATCGACGATCTCGTAGTTGAAGCGGGCCTTTCGGTTTTCCGCGACAATTTTCCTGACCGTGCGCTGGCTTCCCTTGGGTGCCATCAGTTCATCAATCCTGCATGCCTGAGCGCCGCATCGATTGCGGCTTCCGTTGACGGTTCGAGTGTCGATAGCAACGGCGAACGAACCGCGCGGCTCATGCGGCCGAGGCGGCTCAGCGCGTACTTTGCGCCGCAGAGGCCAGGCTCCATGAAGATGGCCTTGTGTAGCGGCATCAACTTGTCCTGATACTCCAGCGCCTTGGCATAATCGCCGGCAAGCGTGGCCTGCTGGAATTCAGCACAAAGCCGCGGCGCGACGTTTGCCGTCACCGAGATGCAGCCGACGCCACCATGGGCGTTGAAGCCGAGTGCGGTGGCGTCCTCGCCGGAAAGCTGCACGAAATCCTTGCCGCAGGCCATACGCTGCTCGGATACGCGTTCGATCTTGCCGGTCGCATCCTTGACGCCAACGATCGTAGGGTAGGCCTTGGCAAGGGCTGCCATCGTTTCGACGCTCATGTCGACGACGGAGCGGCCGGGGATATTGTAGATGACGATCGGCAGCTTCACGCTTTCAGCGATCGCCGAAAAGTGGGCGAAGAGGCCCTTCTGCGTCGGCTTGTTGTAGTAAGGCGTGACGACAAGCACCGCATCCGCGCCCGCCTTTTCGGCATGTTGCGCAAGCTCGATGGCTTCCGTCGTGTTGTTGGAGCCGGCGCCCGCGATCACCGGCACGCGGCCGGCCGCTGCCTTGATGCACAGCTCGACAACCTGCTTGTGCTCCGCATGCGAAAGTGTCGGTGATTCACCCGTGGTGCCGACGGGAACGAGGCCGGAGCTGCCCTCTTTTATCTGCCATTCCACATGCGCGACGAAACCTTCCGCATCCACCGCGCCGGCGGCGGTGAACGGTGTTACGAGAGCGGGAATGGAACCCTTGAACATGCACAACTCCTGACGGCTCAAAGACGCAAGCACACTCACGCTTTGGCCGTAATCGACGGTTAAAAAACTGCCGCACCATAATCATGTGAGGGGGCTGCGGCAAGCGCCGTGACACGGCATTTCATGCCGGTTTTCGCGTAAAGGCTTGACGCTCAAGCCGCATGATCCTCGTCGCTTGCCATCCGGAGCGAAGGCGCCCGAGATGCGATTACGATGATCGTTAAATCCCGGTAACCTTTCGTTAGGCAATCCGGCGGCAAATGAATGCGAGACACGGGGAAACACGGGGCTCTTGATGCGCGGATCGATTCTTCTGCCTGTCGCCGCCATGATCGGCGCGGCGCTTTTGGCCTCGTCGGCCCATTCTTCCGAGCCCGCGAACAAAGTGCCGGTACCAGGCGCCAAACCCGCGATCTCCGACAAGGCTGCCCGCGTTTCCGGCAAGGACATCACCGGCGCGATCCCCGCGACGGCATCGCCGATCCAAGCTGAGCTGAAACTCGGGCTGGATGCGCTTTCCAACAAGGACCCGGCCACAGCAATCGCCGTGCGAAACCGTATTGCCGACGGCACGCTCGACCGTCACATTCTGACCTGGGCGATCGCCGTCTCGGGTCAACGCGGCATCCCCTCCTTCGAAATCGCCAGTGCCCAGCGTGAACTGCAGGGGTGGCCCGGCCTCAAATCGCTGCGTGCCAACTCCGAACGCGCGCTCTATCGCGAGAACCCGCGGCCAGCCGACGTTCTTGCTGCCTTCGGCCACACACAGCCTGAAACCACGGAAGGCACGATCATTCTTGCCCGCGCGCTTGTGGCCGAGGGGCAAAGTGCAGTGGCTGCCACGCGCTTGCGCGCGCTCTGGTTCAAGCAGGGGCTCGACAAGGATGTGGAGACGCAGATCCTTTCGGAATTTTCCGGCCTGCTGACGGTCGCCGACCACAGACGGCGAATGGCGATGCTGCTCTATCGCAATCGCGTCGAGCAGGCCGAACGCTTCAGCGATCTCGGCAAGGCGCAGTCACTCTATCGCGCCTGGGCCGCCGTCAGCCGCGGCAGCGCGAACGCCCCTGCGCTGATATCAGCGGTCGATGCCTCATGGCACAAGGACCCGGCCTATCTGTTCATTCGCATCGAAAACCTCCGCAAGCAGGAGAAGTATGCGGAGGCCGCCAAGCTGCTGGCGACGATGCCGAGCGAGCAGGACGCGCTGATCAATCCCGGAGAGTGGTGGACCGAGCAGAGGATTATCAGCCGCGGGCTGCTGGACAAGGGGGATTTCCGCGGCGCCTATCAGGTTGCCGCCAACCACAGGGCAACCGAAGCGACCGATATCGTCGATGCGGAGTTTCATGCCGGCTGGTACGCACTGCGTGGCAAGGAGGACGCGGCTGCCGCCGCGCGGCATTTCCGACGCATTCTCGACGTTTCCACCAGACCGCTTTCCGCATCGCGCGCCTGGTACTGGCTTGGACGATCGGCGGAAGCCGGTGGACCGGGCAACGCCAAGGACTATTTCGCCAATGCCGCCCGGTTTCCAGGCACGTTCTACGGCCAGCTGGCAGCCGCACGGCTCGGCCGCAAGGTACTCAACGTAACCTATCCCGCCCCTTCAGCTGAAGACCGCGCCCGTTTCGAAGGCCGCGAGGCGGTTCGTGCCATCTCGCGGCTCGAAGCCGCGGGCCACAGCTGGCGCGCCGACAGCATTTATCGGGCACTAGCGGAAGAACTGACGAGCCCCGGAGAGTTGGCCATCCTTTCGGCCCGCGCCGAGAAAACCCGCAACCATCAGCTTTCCCTTCAGATCGGCAAGACGGCCTTCGGCCGCGGCATAGATGTCGCCGCGCTTGCCTTTCCCGTCGGCGTCATCCCGCCGACCGCCAACATCGACGGCTCGGGCAAGGCGCTCGCCTATGCGATCGCGCGCCAGGAAAGCGCCTTCAATCCCGCGGCTGTCTCGACGGCCAACGCGCGGGGCCTGCTGCAGCTGCTGCCGGGAACCGCCAAAGGCGTGGCGAGCCGCTACGGTCTTGCCTATTCCAAGGACCGGTTGACGAGCGATGCCGGATACAACGCCACGCTTGGCGCGCATTACCTCGGCGAACAGATCAACAGCTTCGGCGGATCCTACATTCTCACCTTCATCGCCTACAATGCCGGCCCACGCCGGGTCCCGGACTGGCTCAGGCGCTATGGCGATCCTCGCGGCAAGCCAATCGACGAGGTCGTCGACTGGATCGAGCGCATCCCATTCCAGGAGACGCGCAATTACGTCCAGCGTGTCATGGAAAACTACCAGGTCTACAAAG
The DNA here is from genome assembly GCF_002002725.1 of Sinorhizobium sp. A49. Classification (GTDB taxonomy): domain Bacteria; phylum Pseudomonadota; class Alphaproteobacteria; order Rhizobiales; family Rhizobiaceae; genus Ensifer. The sequence goes on from NZ_MUNW01000063.1 coordinate 57,136, forward strand.
TGCGGCTCGGCCAAAGTGCTGATATCGTTGAAGATCTCAGGATGGGGCGTTCACCGTCTTAACGACAGGAGACGGCAGTGAAGCCCCGCTTGTAAACGACCGAGACCGGCGTGCACTCAAGCCACTGCAGCAAGATATCTGCACGGTCAAGTCCATGCTCGGCGAACTGTGGACGCGCCATTTTTCGCCACCGTGCTTACACCCGTCGCACTGACAAAGGTCGTGACATCATGGCATGGCGACCCAAGCCCGGACACTAAAGTTGCTCAAGCTCGAACGGATCACCGAACAGCTCTATCTCTTTGTTTTTTACAAATTTTCTAACGAAAAAGCGCTTCGCACTTTCCCTGAAAGCGCTCTATTCTTTCTTTGACGATCAGAGGAAGGTCAGAGCCATGCGGCAGGACGGTTTTAGCGAGCGCTATTTTCCATCGAACGACGGCTTGCGGCTCTACGCACGTATCTATGGCCACAGATCGCTCGATGTTGGCGGTTCTTTACCCGTCGTGTGCCTTGCCGGCCTCACGCGCAACAGTCGAGACTTCCATTTCCTCGCACGGCATCTCTCATCCCCGGTCGGCGGCTCACACACTGTCGTCTGCCTCGACTACCGCGGCCGTGGACAATCGGAGCGCGATCCGGACAAGAGCCACTACAGCATCCCCGTAGAAACGAACGACGTGATCACAGCCTGCCATACTCTCGGAATTGAGAGAGCGGTTTTCATCGGCACCTCACGCGGCGGATTGATCCTGCATCTGCTTGCACAACAGATGCCATCGCTCGTTGCCGCCGTGATACTAAACGATATCGGCCCCGTGATCGAACGTGGCGGATTGCTGGCAATCCGCGATTACCTCAATAACGGTGGCAGACCGCAGACCTGGGAAGATGCGCCGGCTCATCTTCGGGCCTTGCACGGCACCGAGTTTCCGGCACTTGGCGAAATCGATTGGCGCGACATGGCAAACGCCATTTACCGCGATGAAAACGGATATCCGGCCCCCGACTGCGATCAGGCAATTGCAAAGCAGTTGCTGCCGCTCGACGCCAGCACTCCCCTGCCCGATCTCTGGGAGCCCTTTCAGGCGCTCGGCCAATACCCTTTGTTGCTCATCCGTGGAGAAAACACGCGGTTGCTGGCCGACAAAACAGTCGCCGAAATGCACTTTCGGCATCAGAGAATGATTTCGGTTACCGCATTTGGCCAGGGACACGCACCATTGCTGCATGTCGGTGACCTCAAGCAAGATATCGCTGAATTTCTGGAGACGACTGCATAATTCCCTAAATCGGGATCGATTTAGGGAGAAAATTATGCAGCAAATGTAAAGTGTTACAGCGTCCTTTGCGCGTCATACTTGACGCGCGGCGCTGTAATGTGCGCGGCTCTTAAAGAGGGCCTGCGACATTCATCGCAACGAAACGGCTCCACCCGGCCTTTGCACAAAAACGAAAAAGCCCGGCTCGAAAGCCGGGCTTCTCTAAACTGACCGAGGTCAGATCAGATTAGAAGTCGCGCTGCAGGCGCAGGAAGCCCTTAACCTGGTCTTCCGAACCGCCGCCAACGGTGTCCCGGTCTTCGTACTGAACCGAAAGACGCGAAGCGAGGCCTTCGGTGATCGCGTAATCGAGCGTCACGCCAGCGGTCCACTTGTCGAGGCCGCTGTCGAAGTCGTTGCCATTCTGCAGATCGCCATAGTACTGAGCACCGGGAGTGATCTTGAACTTGTCGGTTGCCTTGAAGGCGTACGACGCAGCAACGGTCCACTCGGAGTCATCCCAGTAAGCGTTCGGGTTGGAAGCCCAGATACCAGCGATCTGGAAGGTGCCCGGACCGAGGTCAGCCGAGAGCAAGCCGCGGATTGCGCCTTCTTCAAGTTCGGTGTCGAAGCCGCCGAGCAGGTCGAAGGATACGCCGCCGACCGAAGCCGAAACGATACCTGCAACGCCAACACCGTTAGCCTTGGTGGTAGCAGCTTCGAGTTCGTCGACAGAGATACCAGCCTGGAACGAGCCACCGTCATAGAGGTAGGCGATCGAGTTGAACTCGGTGTTGTTGCCGAGCGTGTCGGTTTCGCCGTTCAGGCCCTTATCCCACCAGCTGTAGAAGAAGCCGGCCTTCAGGCCGCCGAGCTGGATGTAGGCTTCATCGACGTCGATCAGGCTATCGCCGTCGTCGCTGTCGGCATCAGCATTGAATTCAGCAGCGAAGAAACCGGTGAGCGTGCCGTACTCGGTGTCGCTCTTGGCGTCGAACGCGAGGTAAGCGCGCGAGAACACATCCCAGTCAGACGTCGACTGAAGCGGGTTTTCCCACTTGTTGTCAGCTGCGTCACGACCGAAGTCACCCTGAACGCGGATGAAGCCGCTGATCTTCAGGCAGGTTTCGGTGCCCGGGATGTAGAAGTAGCCAGTGCCGAAAGCGTCGCAAACGCGAACGTATTCCATGGGCTCCGGCTCGGCTGCGACGATTGCGTCGGCTGCCTGTGCGCCGGATACTGCTGCGAGAGCTGCAGCGGAGCCGAGAAGAAGGCTCTTGATGTTCATTTCTGACCTCCAGTCAAAAGTTTCAAACGGGTCTGGGTATTTTGCTGAAGGACAGCGTTCCCTGCCCCATCCCCAACGTTCAAGAAGTCGGACGATCAACCGCCCTTGCTTCCGGAGTTGAAAATACAAGACGCGCTCATCGGCGCAACGTCCAACTGGTGAGATCACGTGCTTTGCATCGCCCTTCGCAGAACCCTGTTGCTGAAACGACACAAAATCGCCGCAGGCGGCCCGAGGAAATTAACAAAGGATTAAGAAAGCTCTTTATTCCCTTAGGTTTAGCCTGTGCGAAAGGAACACTGCCTGTTTCAGAAAGAGGCAGAATGCGGTCGAAATTGAGGGGAAAGGCCGATCCGGGCGTCAATTTGGCCGGAATAGACCCTGTACCGCGTCGACCATTTTTCGGAATCGAGGTTGGTGACGGCTCCCGCCGCGACCGAATTTACAAGAATCAAATGCGAGATTCGCTGGCAGCCATTCGCGAGGTCCGATTCTCGATCGGAAGAGACGGGCTCACCGAAAGAAAAAGATTCGCGTAGACGAACGCATAGGGCACCATGAATTCATGCCGGCTGATGATCGGGCAGATGCCACACGAGAAGTCCGGGATGCGTCGAAGCGAAAAACCGATAACTGATACCAATCCTCATTGATCAGAACTCATGCGCCCAGGCTGGCATGCCGATGGACATGATTTTCCATGGCTGGTTCTGGAGCTTTTGCCATGCGCGGCAGCAGCGCTCGACCACGATGAGCTTTGCCGACATAGCCAAGCCCGCCTGGTCCATGATGAGGTCAGCATGGGCATTGTCGGCAAGATCGCGGATATCCCAATCAGACGCTGGTTCATGGCGTGGGTATCACACCAAGGCATGACCCGGGCTGCCGCCTTGCCGGGTCTCGGGCAGATCGCGCCGAAGATAGAGACGGAACGCGTGCGCTGGTCGCGTGGGACAGACGGCCCGGAACTGCGCCTCGCCCACCGGCGGGGACGTTCTTTAAATCTGTCGACCGCCTCGGCGCCCTGCGCATGATGTCTCGGGCGGGCTGAGAGTTTGCGGTAGCCCATAGAGCGCACCTCGCGACCCAACGTCTGCTCGCCCACCGAGACGCGGAACTCCTCCGATAGCCACTGCGCCAGATGACATGATCACCAGTGGACGACGCCGTCGAGATAGGGTGTGGGGCCGCGTTCGATGGCTTGAGCCAATGCCGCATGCTGATCGTCGTTCAACAGCGACGACTTGCCGGGAGCTTTGCCGTTGATCAACCCGTCGAGACCGCGTGCATTGCAGCGCATCAGCCAGCCACGCACGACCTGCAGGGTCACATTGCCCAATCGGGCGGCATCTGAGCGCGAACCGCAGTCATGGATCGAGGCAAGCGCCAAGAGCCGACGAGCGTGGCTGGCGTCCCTTGTCTGTCGGGCAAAGGACGGAGCCTCTCCCCATCAAAGTCCGCCCGGAACGAGACCGCTGAACCCTTCGCAAACCTCCTGTTTGCACCAGCGATTGAGATTCGTCGGCTTTTGGGTATCCCGTCAGCCAACATCAGCGAGGATTGGTATTATCCGGGGTCACTGCAGATCGTACCGCCGCTTCCGCTAAAGCTTCGATACGAGAAGATGCCGCCAAGCGGGATATCGCGTCGGCGTCGAACACCGCCTCCACAAGAGGCTGAATAATCGGGCTGAGAAGTCCGGTCACTGAGCCGATGGCGTGAGCGGATCAGGAAATGATTGACGTCGCCATGGCAGCTTCAACGTTTCGTGTCGATCCGTGGCCCGATCGCCAAGTTCTTCCACAGTTTCTGCCACGAGATTCCAGCCGCACGCGCCTAATTCAATGCCTCGGGCAAGACCGAGGTAGGCGACCTTCGCTTCAGGTTATCCCTGCAACCGGCGCAGAAGCACACCCAGTCGCTCTGCTGGCGAGCATTCCTCGCGGAACCGCCGAATGGGGATGCCACCTCCGCCCCGGTTTCTCACCTCGCTCGGGCTGGAGCCGAAGGCACGCTTGAATGCGCGGCTGAACTCCGCCCCGTCGCTGAAACCACGCTCTTCAGCGATCTGGAATATGAGGCGCCGATCGTTGGGATCGGTCAGCGCCGCACAGGCGCTGAGCAGCCGACGGTGCTGAATAAAATGCATCACCCCGCCGAAGGGCTCGAAAAGGTTGTAGAGCCGCGTGCGCGAAATGCCGAGCTCCCTGCGCACCATCTCGCAACTGAGTTTCGGGTCGAGCAACCGGCCTTGTATCAGTTGCCGCGCCCTTTCGAGAAGGACATTGGCGATCGGCCCCTCCGCCGCTTCGATATGCTCAGCGGATGGCGACACACAGGCAAGGATCATCGCGCGCGTGGCCGCGACAAGTCCAGGAAGATCGGCCTCGGTGAGCATCGGCAGACGCTTGGCCACATCGACAAGATAGTCCGAGAGCAACCGCCCCATGCCGGTCCCAACCGCGGAAAATTCTGCCGAGCCAAGGATGGCCGCCGTCTCAAGGGAATGATCACGCGGCACAAAAAGCATGAGCATCTCGCTTTTGTCCACCACACCGGCAAAGGAGCGACCAAGCGAATGAATCTGCATTTCGCCCGGCCCCGCCGTAAACGCACCCCTTGCCGCGTCGGTCCGGATCGACCCGGACAAAAGGACGGTCATTGTCCAGTGGTCGACGGGATCCCGCCGAACATGTCCGGGCAGACTGGAAAATGCGAGGCGGTCAGTGCTGATTTCTGCAAAGACAAGACTGCCAAGGTCCCAAAGCTTCTGTCGCCCCTGGAAGTCGCTTGTCGTTTGGTCGATCTCGGCTAATTCAAGCATGGGCGAGAAGCTGTTGCGCCACGCGGCGAACTGATCCGATCGTGGTAGGCCAGCAGTCGAAAATTCAAAGGACGGTAAAAACTGCGCCCTCTTCTTCACCGGTTTCGCGCTAACCGTTTCGCGAGCGGAGGTCTCGTGCCGCTCATCGTCAAGTCGTCTCTCAAGCAACGGGGCATACGTCATGGCATCTTCAGTTGTCATCGCGTCACCTTCCAGTTGGCCGATGGCAAAGCGCGATCGGCTGCGGAGTGTCGAAAAGCTGTCGATTACTGAAAAATAAGTGGTCTTTGCCTCCCCGTCCGGCGACCCATCACGTGCTGCCGCCAACTTTCACCCGCACCATAAGCGGAACTCGAACTGTCAAGCGCAGCCTGCCAGCCTAGCATACCACAGCAGCTATTGCCGCCTGTCGCTCTGGGATTGTCGGGCTGACTGCTTGTTTCCACGTGTCTCCAAGTCGAATTTTCATTTGCCCGCGTCAGATATCACCGCCCGGCTTTCAACTGATGTCTCCTTATCTTCCCCGTGCCCTCTCCGGCAGTCGTTTCGCCTCCTACCTGTAATCTAGCCTCTTCGACCGCGCTTCTCAACCTTCAGATGCAGGGACGCTTTATTAGCACGCCACGGCGTGGCTTTATCCGCACCAAATCGATCATCCGCGTGCCTTCACGGCTCACTGTTCGTCGCGACCTTTGAATTGCTCGACAGCAATGTCGCGATCCACTTTCCGGACGGCGTGCCCGCGCAATAGACAATGAACGCTATCAGCATCGGCACGCCGATGAAGGCACCCGCGATGCCCCACATGAAACTCCAGAAAAACACCGCGAAAATAACGGCAAACGGGGATATTGCCAACGAAGCTCCCGTCAGCCTCGGCTCCAGGTAGCTGCCGATGATGAATTGGATGACGTTGAGGCTCGCAAAGATGACAGCCGCAGTCTGCCACGAGTCGAACTGCGCGATGGCGAACAGTGTCGGAAGCGCCGTCGCGACAAAAGGCCCGAGAAATGGGATGTAGTTGAGAGCGAATGCGATCGCGCCCCACGCGGCGGCGAGTTCAAGTCCCGCGCCGAGCGCAAAGAGCCAGACCACCAATCCGGTAAGAATGCTGGCAAACGTCCGGACGATCATGAAGCGGCGCAGCTTTGCGCCAATCACCCGGTTGGCCGTCAGGATGCGCATTCCGTAAGGCTGGGCGGCGGGCAGGAGTATTCGCGCATTGAAATCTTCGACCTCGAGCAGGCCGAGCATGATGAAAATGAAGACCAACAAGGCAAAACCGGCGAAGCTGTTTACTCGCCCGGCCATTCCCTGCACAAAGCGAACGAGCCAGGTGACATCGAAGCGGTCCGCCAGGGGGCCAGCGACGGCGACGCCGTGCCCTTCCAGCCATGTTGTCCAGTCGACATAGATCGCCTGGAAGCGGTCAGCGTTGACGAAGAGCCACTGGGCAAGCTTGCCGAAGCCCCACGCCACCGAAGACCCGATGGCGACGATCACGATCATGGTTGCGACAAGTGTAATCAGAAGGGCGAGAAGCTTTGGCAACCAGCGCTGTAAAGCGGCCTGAATCGGCCAGACCAGCGCAATGGTCAGCAAGGAAAAGATGAGCGGCGCAAAGATGGATTGCGCGAAGTAAAGCAAAGCAAGCACCAGGATACCGGTCGTTACCGAACCGATCGTGCGACTGCCACCTGCTTCCACCATACCCGCCCCTAGAAATTACCCCAATTTCCCGAGTTCAGCTTCCAGGAACCAGGAGCTTGGCGTCGCACGAGCCTCCCCGGAGGGCAGGCGCGGCGCGACAGAAATCTCACCATCCCGGGGACCGCGCCAGTTTCCTGACCCGATCCCGCGCGGAATGCTCGATATATTTCAACAATGAAAACTAGCCGGCCGCGGCTGTCTTCTCCAGCGCGTCGCGCAGGACCTGTTCCTTCGTTTCGTCGAGCGAGGTCTTGAGCACGACGCCGCCATAGGGCGCCAATTCCTTGAGCACCTTGTCCGCTGTCATCTCCTTGATCAGCACGAACAACGCCCCATTGCCGGGCTGAAGATTGGCGGCGAGATCCTTCATGAAGGCATCGTTGATACCAACGTCAGTCAAGGCGCCGCCGATGGCACCGGATGCAGCACCGACCGCGACGCCCACCAGAGGATTGAGAAACAGAACACCGATCAGCAGCCCCCAGAAACTCCCCGACGCTGCGCCGGCGGCGGTCATGTTGACCATCTGATTCAACTTGATCTTACCGCCTTCAGTCTTCGTGGCGATGACAGCATCCCCGACCTTGATCAAGTATTCCTTCTGCAATTCGAACAAGCGCTGGCGCACTTCCTCGGCTTTCGCTTCGGTTGGGTAAACAACTGCAATCAAGTCCGACATGGTTACTCCCCTTGAACAACACTCTTAAAATAAACACTGAAATCAAATCATAACCGGGGATGTATCGACGGAATTAGCATAAAGTCCCGCGGCTTAGCATTGCGTCTCTTTCTCCTACCCTCGCGGCTGCGCCTCGGCGCTCATCGCACCGGGCACAAACGGAAAAGCCGACGGAGTGTCCATACTCGCGCCAAGGCCGGGCAACATCCCACTTACCGTCACGCCCCGGCCGCAACCGGCTCGGCCGTGGCAGGCTCTGCCTTTTCGGGCTCAGCTCCGGCAGGAATGCGAAACCACAAGACGTAGAGCACCGGCAGGAAGATCAGTGTCAGCGCCGCAGCCACCACCAGACCGCCGATGACGGTAAAAGCGAGGGGTGACCAGAACGGATCGCGGATGATCGGCAGCATGCCGAGGACGGTCGAGCCTGCAGTCAGGAAGACCGGCCGCAGACGCTGCCCAGTGACGTCGATGACGCTCTGCCACGTCCGGCCCCGTTCTTCGATCGCAAGGTCGATCTGGTCGATCAGCACCACGGAGTTTCTGGTGATCATGCCGATGAGTGCGATCATCCCGAGAACGGCGATGAAGCCCACCGGGGTATTCGTCACCAGCATGATCAACACCACGCCGATCAGGCCCAGAGGTACGACGCTGACGACGAGAAGCAGCCGCTGAACGCTCTGCAGCTGGAACATAAGCACGATCAGGATGATGACACCCATCACCGGAAGCATCTCGACGACCGAGGCGAGCCCATCGTCTGCGCCTTCGACCGCACCGCCGACCTCGATCAGGTAGCGCGGGTTGGCCTGGCGCAACTCCTCGATCTTGCTTGCCGCGGCCTCAACGACACTGGCAGCCGTCACGCCCGCGGCCGTGTCTGCCTGGACGGTGATGTTGGTTGAGCTGTCGTGACGCCAGATGATGGGCTGTGTCGTCTGGTAGTCGATCGTGGCGATACTGGAAAGCGGCACCGTATGATTGGGGCCGACCGGGATCTGCAACGACCGGATTGTGCCGATATCAACGCGCTCCTCCTCCGTCGCCCTGGCGACGACGTTGATGAGGTAGATCGAGTCCCGCACCTGTGTGATCGGAAGGCCGGATGCCGTCGCAAACAGGGTCTGGGCAATCACAGAGGAATTGAGCCCCACCAGTCGAGCGCGGTCCTGGTCGACATTGATGACAATCTTGCGGATCGGTTCATTCCAGTCGAGATTGGGCTGGACCACACCAGGCACTTTGCTGAGCGCATCGGCAAGCTGCCAGGCGACATGGCGGACACCGGGAATGTCCGGCCCGATCACGCGATACTGAACGGGCCAACCGACCGGAGGACCCATTTCGAGCGGTGAGAGGCGCACCAGGATGTCCGGCATCCTTTCTTCGAGCGTCTTCTGCAGGCGCGCCTGCAGCGCCTCGCGTGCGCCGACGCTTTTGGCGATGACAACGGCCTGGGCGCGGGATGGCGCGGGAGGCTGCAGCGCCATCGACAGAAAGAAGCGCACCGGATCGGAACCAATGTAAAAGCTCCAGTCTGCCACATCCTCGTCGGCGGCGAGAATCTCCTCGGCCTTCGACACGTAGTCGGCTGTGGCCTCCTGCGACGCGCTCTGCGGCAGGGTCAGTTGCAGGATAAGCTCTGGCCTGTCGGACGCCGGGAAGAACTGCCGCTTCATGGCAGACGATCCGATCAGCGCCGCCACAAACATTGCGACAGTGGCAAGGACCACCACGAGCCGCATCTTCATGCAGGTATGCAAGAGGTTCTTGAAGCCACGGAGCAGCGCGCCATCAGGCTTGGGGCCGGTTGCGGTTCCCGATTTAAGTACGGCAAGGCCGATGATCGGCGTCAAAAGCACGGCCACCAGCCAGGAGACGACGAGCGCGAAGCCGATCACCAGGAACAGCGATCGTGCATATTCGCCCGAAGAGCTGCTCGCAAAGCCGACCGGAATAAAGCCGGCGATCGTCACCAGCGTGCCCGCAAGCATCGGAAATGCGGTCGACGTATAGGCATGAGAGGCTGCCTGAATGCGCTCATAGCCCTGCTCGAGCTTCGCCATCATCGTCTCGACGGTCACCATGGTGTCATCGATCATCAGCGTCAGAGCGATGATCAGCGCGCCGAGCGAGACGCGCTGCAGGGCGATGCCGGCAATATCCATGAACAGGAAGGTCAATGCGAGGACAAGCGGAATTGAGACGGCCACCGCGATGCCGGCGCGCACGCCAAGCGCGAGGAAGCTGACGCCGAGAACGATGACGACCGCCTGGCCCAGCGACGTGGTGAAGCCGCGTATAGCCGTCTTGACCACGGTTGGCTGGCTCGCCACATGCGTCAGGTTGATACCGATCGGCAGATCGTTCTCCAGCCCTCGCATCGTTGCATCGATGTTTTGGCCGAGTTGCAGGATGTCTCCACCCGACGCCATGGAAATGGCGATGCCGATTGCCGGCTTGCCCTTGACGCGAAAGCGTGGCTGAGGCGGGTTCACCGTTCCCCGCACCACGCTTGCTATATCGCCCAGCCGGACGAAACCGGATGTCGTCGGGATGTTCAACTGGCGGATGGTGGTCTCGTCGGCGAGGCTGCCGGACACCTGAAGGATGGTCCGATCCTGCGGGGAAGTTATGAGACCTGCAGGCAGGACCGCGTTCTGCGCTTGGATCGTGCCGATCACCGTCGCGGCGCTGAGGCCGAGGCTTGCCAACCGTTCGGTCGAGAACTCGATGTAAATCGTCTCGTCCTGCGTGCCGATCAGTTGGACCTTGCCGATATTTTCGAGCTTGAGCAGGCGATTGCGTGCCTCATAGGCCCAATCGCGCACTTCGCGATCACTAAAGCCCTCCGAGGTGAGGCCGTAGATGATACCGAACGTATCGCCGAAGTCATCGTTGAAGAATGGCCCACGCACACCAGCCGGCAGCGTCGACACCATGTCGCCGACCTTCTTTCGGGCCTGATACCAGGATTCGCCAACCTGATCGGGCGGTGTCGCATCGTCGAGCGTGACGTAGATGACCGACTGGCCCGCCGTCGTCATGCTGCGCAGATTGTCGAGGTTCGGTACTTCTTCAAGCGTCCGCTCGAGGCGGTCGGTAATCTGATCGATGGTCTGCTCAATCGTCCCGCCCGGCCATGCCGCAGAAACGATCATCGTCTTGAATGTGAACTCCGGGTCTTCGTCGCGCCCCAGGTTGATATAGGCAAGAATGCCCGCAAGAGCGCTCAAAAGCACGAGAAAGATGATCAGGCTCTGCCGCTGGATCGCCCAGCCCGATAGGTTGAAGCCCTCATTCATTCTGCGCTTCCTTCAAGCAAGCGGACAGGCATGCCGGGACGAAGCTGCTGCACCCCGGCAACGACGACGTTGTCTCCGCTTGAAAGACCCTTGGTCACGAGGAAATCCTTCGTGTCGAAACGATGCACCTCGACCGGCACAAGCTTGGTCGTGTTGCTTGCGTCGTCGACGATCCAGACGGCGCTCTGGTTGCCCTCGCTGAACAGCGCCGAGATCGGCAGCCGGGCCGCCGGCTCGCCGGAAAGCCGCATCGAACCGCGTACGGCGCTACCGAAACGGAATTCATCCGGCGCAGTGTCAAGCCCAACGCGCACCGTGAAGTTGCGCGTAATTGGATCAGCTGTCGGCGAGATCTCCCGAACCGTTCCCGTTGCCTTGATGTTGGGGTTGCTCAGCAGTTGCACGTTGACGCGTGCGTCGCCTCCGGTGGACTGGATCGTGGCCTCGGGCACCTGGAAGACGGCATCGCGTGTTCCAAGCTGCGCAACGCGCACCACCATCTGCCCACCGCCGACAACCTGTCCCACTTCGCCTCCGACCGCGGTGACGACGCCGGCAGCGTTTGCCTTCAGTATGCGGTTGTCGAGATTGGTCTGGGCGATCCGCACGCCAGCTTTCGCGGCGTCGACACCAGCCTGCGCCATGCTCGCCCGAGCAGTGGCGGCCTCCAGGACCTGCCGGGTCGTGGTGCGCGGGTAAAGTTGCTGCTGCCGTGCCCGGTCGGCCTCGGCATTCTGGAACTGAGCCTCGGCGGAGAACAGGTTCGCTTCGGCCTTGCGCACCGCGTCCTGCGCATCCTCGGCGTCAAGGCGCGCGAGAACGGCCCCGACATCGACAAGGTCGCCGACCTCAACGTCGCGCTCCCGGATCTCGCCGCCCTGCCGGAAGCTGAAGCTGGTTTCGGTGCGTGGCCGAATCTCGCCGACAAGCGATCCGTACGTATCTTCGGGATTGAACGAAACGGCCACGGTTCTGACGGGTCGTGGCGGCCGCTCCCCGACGTCGTCCTCGCCTTGGCAGCCGACCACGAAAAAGGCAGCCAGCACCGCGGCAGACACTCCGAACGCAGCGCGAGATCTCGATGCAGCAGGACGTATTTTCATGCGCTATTTCCCCGAATGCTTTACTGGCGCGACGGTTCGCCGCCACGCGTGGGTGATTGAAGAAATAAAATAAAACCAATTGGATAATGGCGTTTTATAGAACTGGATGCGTCATGTCTTACGAGGTGAGCGTTGAAACCGATCGACGACTGAGATCGCAGCGGAGGGCCGGAGCCGGCGATCACCGGCGCCAAGTACGATCTGGCCCGCAGGGCCGTATTTGCAAAGGAACGAGGCTGCGAGAAACCGCGCCCGTCATTCATCAATGCGTCTGTCGTGGTGATCAATGCGAAAGGTGGAAGTCGTGAGTAGGAACCCAAGTCATGATGCTCCCTTAAACGCCCGGACCCGCTCACCCCTCTCCCTAGAGGCCGAAGGCGCAGTGCTCCGTCCAGAACTATAGTGCGCATCAAGAAGCGAAGTGATCAGCATAGAATCCCGCAAACAGGCATGCCGTCCAGATATTCGCGGTCGACTGCGGAGAAGAGTTCGTCTCGCACAGGATTGAAACATTGTAATTTTTTCATCCGAACGACACAAAACACCGGACACGGAGAATGCACACGGAACTCATCTTCCGCACCCGTCGCGGATAGCTTAGAACTACGAACTGCTTCGCCCGATGCGCATAGCCCGCGCGAGAGCGATCCGAACCAATTGTCTGCGAGGCGCCTTGCCGTTCACAGATCTGGAGAGCTTGCCGGTGGAGTTGAGACGAGCCGTGTCATCAATGCGATTGTCCGTCATCTTGATCATGCTGTTGGCCCTCGCCGGCTGTGGCGGACCACGCGCAGTGCTCGGTCTTCCGGTGGCAGCTTCATCCGGTGCAGAGCCTCAGGCAATCGTGCCGATCTTCGTCGCAACCACACGCGCGCCATCCGGCAATCTTTCGCTGCCCTTTTCCGCCGAGCGGTCGAAGACGCTGAATTTTGCGAAGCTCGACATCGGAATTCCACAAAACCATGTTGCCGGAAACGTCGAGAAAAGTGGCCGCGTCCCGGATCCGAAACAGCATTTCTCGGCAAGGACGTTCCAGCCGATCGACCAGCGACAGGAATTCGTCAGACAGTTGAACGCGGCGCTGGCACGGCGCGCGCCCGAGAATCGCGAGATCTTCATCTTCGTCCACGGTTACAACAACAACTTCGCCGACAGCGTCTTCCGCAATGCCCAGATCACCTACGACTACAACATCAAGTCGGTTTCGCTCCACTACGCCTGGCCATCGGGAGCGGCGATCCCTCTTTACGTGTTCGACCGCGACAGCGCCCTGGTCGGTCGGCGCGGACTTGCCGAAACAATCGAGATCGCTGCACAGACCAATGCCAAGAGGATCATCCTGGTCGGTCATTCGATGGGTGCCTATGTCGTCACCGAAGCCTTGCGCGATCTGGCCCTCAGAGGCCGCACCAGCACTCTGAAACGCCTGGGCGGCGTGGTCCTCGCTGGGCCGGATATCGACGTCGATGTGTTTCAGAGCCAGCTTGAAGACATCGTCGACATCCCCCGGCCGTTCACGATCGTCGTGTCACGGCGTGATCGCGCGCTTGGAATTTCGCGGCGCTTGGCAGGCGGTCATCCACGGGTCGGCAGCGGCGCCGATATTGAAATGCTGCAGGACAAGGAGATCGCGGTTATCGATGTTTCGGACGTCGACGGCGGCACGCACAGCGTCTTTGCCACGTCGCAGACGCTGATGGATGTCGTAAACAACGATGCCTTGATGCGCAACGTGCTCAGGGAGGAAGGGGCTCCGGCGGGACAGACCATGCTCGCCGACGGCGCATCCGTCATAGAGGGCGCAGCAAGGCTGGTGATCTTTCTTCCCAGCCGCCTTCTCGGCGGGATGGCGCAAGCCGCTGCGGGGCAGTAACCGAACTTTGTGCCATTGGCTCGCTGCGGCTCCGCCCTTATGACGACCCGTTGCCTATCAGCCCGCCGTCAGTCGCAGGGTGCCGAGCAGATACAAAACAATCACGTAGCAGAGCACCTGAAGCGCATAGGTCTGGCCATTGCCGGTGTAGATCCTGCGGACCAGTCCGGCCAAACCGATGGTTAGACTGCAGACCCCGTCCCACACGAAGTTGGCAACCGGTGTCACGAGCGGCGCAAAGACGAGCCGATAGAAGCCGTAGAAATGCGAGGTGCTCACCGGAATGGAGCGCCCCCAACCGGCTCTGTAGATCAACAGGAACAGCGCGAGCAGGACCGCAGCGGCCGCCACGCTGAACGCCATGACGGGAACAGGGTTCCAGTAGCCATAGATCGTCTCGAGCGACATGCCCTGCCAAACCAGTGTTGAAGCAAAATAGGGGTCAATGGCCGCGGACACGGGATCCATCAGCAGCTTCGGGAAGAAGGACAGCACGAAAATCGACAAAATCAGGACGAACTGCGGGACGAGCAACGGCCACGGCGCCTCCCGCACCTCCTCATAAGCCGGTTTTCGCGGTCCGAGGAAGATCGAATAGGCCAACCGAAACATGTAGAGGAAACCGATAAACGTCGCCAGAACGCCAACGATTGCCAGGCCATACCAGCCCCTGTCCGTCATCGCGCTCAACAACAACCATTTGCCGCCGAAGCCGGCGAGCGGCGGCAGGCCGGACATCGAGATCAGGGCAATGACAACGGCTGCAAAAGTGAGCGGCATCTTTCCAGCAAGGCCGCCAGTCTGATCAAGCAGCCTGGTTCCGGTTGCCAGGATGACGCCGGCGGCGGCGAGAAACAGGATGCCCTTCACCATCAGATGGTTAGCGACGAGGTAGAATGCCGTTACCCAGCCGAGGTGGCTCATCAGCGCGATCGCCGTGATGATATAGCCGATCTGACTCATGCTGGAATAACCGAGCATACGTTTGATGTCGCTCTGCTGAAGCGCCATGACGGCACCCGCAATGGTCGTCAGAAGCCCGATCCAGCCCATCACATGCGCCATCTCGAGCCCGACTTGCGAGCGAATGGCAAGATAGGTGACCATGAACAGTCCGAAGACCGCCACCTTGCTGATGACGGCAGAAAGCATTGCCGACAGATCATCATCGGCCTCGGCATAGGCCCCCGGCAGCCAGACATGAACGCCGACGGCACCGGCCTTGATCAGGAAGCCTATTGCCAGGAGCATGAAGGCCGGAGCCGCATCCGGGCCGGCCGTGGCAAATGCCGCAAGCGCGGTGGTGCCGTTGGCGCTGGCGGCAATGCCAAAGCCGGCGAGCAGGCAGAAGGCCGACACCAGCGAGAACAGCAGGAACTGCAACACATAGGGATGGGCATCGCGCCTCTGCGCGATCAGGAAATAGGAGGAAAGCGTAATCAATTCCCAGTGGAAGAAGAATTCCAGGCTGGTGGCGGCGCGCAGCAGACTGGCGATCGACAGCAGCAGGATGGCCATCATCGGATAGAACCCGCCACGAGGATCGGAGCGATAGAGGCTTGCGAAGGCGATCACCAGCCCGCCGGCAAGAAGGAGTACGGCAAACAGCTGGCGCAAACCGTCGATATCACGAACGATCCACAAGCCCACAACCAGCACGGCCGCCAACATCAGCACGCACTTGGCCCGCCCGGGAAGCCAATCGAGCATGTAGAGACCCGCACCGACGA
Source organism: Sinorhizobium sp. A49 (assembly GCF_002002725.1). GTDB lineage: Bacteria > Pseudomonadota > Alphaproteobacteria > Rhizobiales > Rhizobiaceae > Ensifer. The sequence continues at coordinate 72,913 of NZ_MUNW01000063.1, forward strand.
CAAGCGGTGCGACCAACAGCAGCGACGCCGCACCGGCCAGGCTCGCCGCAGCATAGCCGCTCGCAAATAGCAAAACCGCACAGACCAGCACGGGCACCAGCCGACCCGGCGTCGGACTGATCTGAGTTTCGCCCGGCAGCGGGCGCGTTGCATGCTTGAACCAGCGGAACATATAGGCTGCCTCGAGCAGCGACCCGACCAGGATGACGGCAATCCAGATGTATCGCTCACCCGCCGCTGCCTGCATCACGAGTTCCCATTTTGCCCAGAAGCCGGGAAATGGCGGCAAGCCGGCAATCGCGACGACGAACACCGCAAGAATGGAAAGCAGGACGGGATTGCCTGCCACATCGGACCAGCCGTCGACCTCGCGCCGCTCGACAATCCCGGCGAGCCAGAAAAGGCCGGCCTTGGCAAAGAGATGGTTGATGAAAAGCCCACCGACGACCAGCGGCAACGCCTGTTCAGCGTCAAGCTGGTGCAGCAACGCAAGTGCGAGCGTGAGAAGGCCCATTTGCGCGATCGAGGAATAACCGAGCATCCGTTGGACGCTGGTCTGCCTCAATCCGACAAGATTGGAGAAGAGGAAGGTTATCCCGCCAGAGAGAGCGAGCACTCCGAGATGGTCTTCAAAAAGCGGCAACAGCTTGAAAAGCGCGAAGAACACTCCGGCCGATACCCCAACGGAGACAAGCGCCGCAATCCCGCTGTTCGCGGTCTCATAGACATCGAGCCCCCAACCGTTTGCCGGGAATGGCTTCAGCTCGAGCACAAGGCAGGAAAGAACAAACAGCAGCGCCGTTACCCCGATGGGGCCGGTGATCAATGCCCGGTTCGTAATCATGTCGTCGATGTTGAGCGTACCTGTCACATGGTAGAGCAGACCCGCACCGAGCAGGAAGAAAGACGAGGCGAGCACCGTCGCCATGATGTATTTGAAGCTCGCCGCAAGCGCTGCCGGCGTCCGCTCGAATCCGAGAAGCCCATAGGTGCCGATCGATACGATCTCCAGAAAGACGAACTGGTTGAACAGATCGCGGGTCATGACCATGCCGTTGATGCCCATGGTCAGGATCAGGTACAGCAGCAGGGCCGGATAGCTCGCGCGCAGACGTCCCCAAAGATGCCAGGCGCCAAGCACTGCGACGACGTTGACGCAGACAGAGAAAAATCCCTCCCACGGACCGAAACGCAAGTTGATCGAGAACGGCGGCACGCTGCCGGCGGTCAGCACCTCGATGGTCGATCCGCCATGATGGACGCTCCACAGACAGACGCTTGATATGACCGTCATTCCCAAAAGGGCGATGATAAACCCGACCGCCGGCAGCGGCTTGGCGATTTTGTACAGGAGGGGAATGAGAAAGCCGCCACCGAGGCCAAGCAGAAAAATGTTCAGCGGCTGGAACAGGCTGTCTACCATCTCGACTCCGTCAGCGCGTCGATCGACAGGGTTTTTCGGGTAGCGTGAAGCCGGATCGCGAAAGACAGCATGATCGCCGTCACCGAAAAGCCGATGACGATGGCGGTCACGACCAGGGCGGAGGGAATAGGATCGACGGTGCGCGTGGCCGCTTCCTTGATGCCGAGCGCCTCATCGATGATCGGTGCAGTGCCGCCGGTGATGTAGCCTGTCGCCACCAGAACAATATGCATGCCGGTATCGATCAGCGAAAAGCCGATGATGATGCGCAGGATGTTGCGATGCTTCAGTATGCCCCAAAAGCCGATCAGCACGAGGAGAAATCCTGTCGTGAGAAGTATCTGTGATATCGGCACACCCATGCTGGCCCCTTGTCTCCCCCGGCTCAGCTTCAGCTGCGGAACCGATCGATAATGACACTCAATTCCGCGCCGACCTTGATACCGAGAAGGATTGATATCAGCGGGATAGCCCCGGCGCTGATCAGTGTTCCGAAGTCGCCGCGCGGCAGAATATGGCTATCGAGAAAGCCACCGCCCAAGACCATGCCCAGGATGCCGATGGAGACATAGAAAACGCCGGCGAGCGCTTCCGTGATGCTGAGAAAACCATGGTGGAGCGGCCCAGTGGGATAGGCAAGCATCATGAGCATCACACCGGAGGCAACGACCGCGCCCCCCTGGAAGCCACCGCCGGCCGAAAGGTGACCATTCATGATCACGTAGGTACCGAAAAGGAAGATGAGCGGAAGCACCACCTCGGCACCGTTGCGCACCAGTTCGCTCGGGCCCTGCCCTTTGCCGCCTATTGCGGGCAGCAAGAGCGGCTTGTCGCCCGGTTCGCTTGCCAGAATGACGCCGACGCTCGCCGCCACCATGAAAAGCACCGCGACCTCGCCCAGCGTATCGAAGCCCCGAAACGAGATCAGAATGCCGGTCACGACATTGGCGGCACCGAGATCTGCCGGAACCTCGGTCAGGTAAAACGTCGCCAGAGCCGACAATGTCTGGCGCTCGCCATAACCGGCAACCAGCCCGGCAAAGATGACGCCAAAACCCGCGACAACGAGCAGGATGAACACGCGTCTCATGAGGAACCCTTTGCCGCGGAGGCGTCATTCTCGTCCCGCAGGGCGTCAACGACTGTTGTGCGAGCCATCGGGGTGCGGATCGAATGGGCAGCGCGCGACAGCGCATGCGACGACAACGGATTGGTCATCAAAACGAAATAGGCGATGATCAGCAGTTTCAGAGACCAGCCGGGGTGGTAAATGCCGAGACCGGCAAGAACCAGGATATTGCCCAGGGTCGAAGCCTTGGTTCCCGCCTGGATGCGTGTGAAGACATCGGGCATGCGCAACAGGCCGACACCCGCGGAGAACAGGAAGAATGCGCCGGCAAGGATCACGATGCTGCCGATCAGTTCACTCATCCGTCACGTCCCCGCTGGTCTTGCGGATCGCATAGAGGAAAATCAAGGTCGCAAGGCCCGAACCGATTGCAGCCTCGGCCATGGCGACATCGGGCGCGGCAAGGAGAACATAGGAGGCGGCAGCAAACAGGCTTGCGAGCCCGGCGCTGACCATCGCAGCCATGAGGTTGTTGAGCATGACTGCAAGAACGCCGCTCACCAGAATGCTGCCACAGACCAAAAGGATCAGCATTTCGAGCATGATCAAGGCCCCTTTTCCAGATAGCGAGCAATAGCGAGGACCGCGAGGAAGCTCAGCAACCCATAGACAAGGGCGACGTCGATGTAGACGAAGCGCCCCGAAATATGGGCGTAGAGCGCAATCAGCGAGATCGTCACCACCGACAGCATATCGATGGCAACGACCCGGTCGATCGTGGTCCGCCCGACAACCAGCCGCACCACCCCAAAGACAATGCTGAAGAAAATCAGAACGACGGCGATCTGGAGGATGATCTCAGCCAAAAACCGCTCCCAGGTGCTTCTCGAAAGGTCCGATGATCATCCGGGTCGCCTCATCCGGGTCGGTGGTCTTCACGTCAAGCCAGTGAATGAACAGCGCATCGCCCTGCAGGTTCATGACAAGCGAGCCGGGCGTCAGCGCGATCGAATTGGCCAAAGCCAGGCGGCCTATCGGCGACCTGAGCGGCATCTTGACCTTGACGATGCCGGGGCGAATATCAATTCGCGGCGAGTAGACGTAGCGCAACATGTCGATGTTGGCTTTGACCAACTCGACGAGGAAGACCCCAGTATAAGCGATGAAATGGAAGACCTTGCGCGGCGTCAGCCCAATCCTCCAGACATCGCCGCGGCGCACGAATATCGCGGCCAAGGCCAGCGAGGCCAGCGCGCCGGTTACGACGATCGGCGGCTCCACCGAGGAATTGATCACCAGCCAGACAACGAACAGAAAGCCCCAGAGAACGATCAGGCTCTCCGGAAATCCCACTGGTCGTCGCTGCGTTGTTCCGTGGTCTTCTTGCATCGCGCAGGCTTTCGGCAGGTGATGAAGGATTGGTAGCGCGCACTCAAGGCAGGCAACTCAACTCACGCTCCCCCACCGGCTGGCCTCAATCCGAATGCCGCGCATGAGGCGGTCCGGATGGGCATTGATGCATTATTTCGGTAGCTTAGCATCGCCTGGGTCGAACTGTGATCGGCACTGAATCCAGAAACTTTGCTTCTGGTCCGATACGCCGCAGCATCGTTGCGCTTTTCGACACCCAAGGTCGCCTGCGGCAGCCAACACCTCTTGACCCGCCCTCAAAACGGGGAAATCAATCACTCACAATACCAGCAGCGAACCGGCAACGCGCCGCGCGATCAAATGGTTCGTTCGTCGAAGCCCGCTGCGTTGGAGGGCATGTTCGGGACAACCGCGGCTCGCATCGCCTGCATGGATGCGGTCTGCGTTACTGCAAAACCATGCCCGGGATCCGATAGGGATAGGGGATAGGGGCGAGCGCCATGGCGGAGGAAACGATCGCATGAACAAACGCGTCATGCCTGTCTGCCGGCCGCAGCGAATGCCACAGGCGGGCTCGCGGCAGCCGACCGAGCGGCAAGCCTCCACAGGTTGCGCAACACGGATGCCAGGCTCATGAACGAGAAAGCCCCGGAGAATGGATCTGCCGTTCCCATCGCCCCGACCGCTGCCAGTTTCCATCCACTTAGCGCCGCCGAAGCCAAGGTCATTGCGCACCTGCAGCTCGGCGACTTCGACAGGCTGGGCGACGGCTTGCGGCCGGAGCGGGAAGACCCTGAGCGGATCGTGCGCGCGGATCTTCTACGCCTGCTCATTCTTGGCAAGGACGGCCTGCGTTTGCACGAGAAGGGGCTGCGGCTGAGCGGAGCCTGGATCACCGGCATTCTCGACCTCGAGGGATGCCGAATTCCCCGCGATATCGGTCTTAAGGATTGCCACTTCGAAGCATCCCCGGTGCTGCGCTCCGCCATCATCGACAACCTGTTCCTGGATGGCTCGGCCCTCCCCGGATTGCAGGCCGAACGGCTCGAAGCACGCGGCTGCGTCTCTCTGCGCAGCGCAACGATAACCGGCGAGATCCGGATCCCGGGCGCGCGCATCGGCGGCAACATCGAGGCGGACGGCGCGTCGATTTCTGCATCTTCCGGAATCGCGCTTGACGCTGGTGGCCTGGAAACCCGAGGCGGCATTCTCCTGCGCGGCGCGAATGTGCGCGGCGGGGTCAACCTTTCGGCGGTTCGCCTCGACGGCGACGTCAACGCGATGGGGGCTCGTATCGAGCGCCCGGGCGAAATTGCCTTGAACGGCGACGCGATCGTGGCAGGGGGCGACCTTGCCTTGCGGGGCGCGACCATCATCGGCGAAGTTCGCGTGCTGGGCGCCCGCTTCGGTGGAGACGTCGATTGCACTTCGACGTCGCTCTCGCAGCCCGGCGGCTATGCACTGAGCCTCAACCGCACCACGATCGCTGGCGCGTTCTTCCTGCGGCAGAACGCGTCCGTCGTCGGTACGCTCGACCTGACGGCCACGACGATGGGAGCGATCGACGACGAACAGGCAAGCTGGCCACAGCGCGGCGATCTGTTGCTGAACCGTTGCCAATACGGCGCCTTCATCGGCGGCCCTGTCGATGCGGCAAGTCGGCTCGACTGGCTGTCACGGCAAACCCCGGAGCGATGGAAGGCGGATTTCTGGCCGCAGCCTTACGAGCAGCTTTCGATGGTGCTGCGAGAGATGGGCCATGACGAGGAAGCCCGCGCCGTTCTAATCACCAAGGAACGCCTGCAACGGCGCGCGCGCCGGGCACGCACCCGAAATCCGGTGTTGCGCGCCATGTTGGCCACCATAGACGCCATACTGGCAGGAACGCTCAGCTATGGGCGCCAGCCGCTGCTGGCGTTGGTCTGGCTTACGCTTTTCTGGGCGATAGGCTCGGGCGTGTTTGCTTTCGCCTACGAAAATGGCGCGATGAAACCGAACAGTCCGGTTATCCTGCGGTCGCTTGAATGGACCATGTGCGATATCGAGCGGGGCGAAAGCCGCTATATGCCGTCAAGTGCACAAGTCCTGGCCGGACGTGCTGACGCCGGAGAGAACCAGCTCTCCTGTTTTCGCAAACAGCCGGAAGCTGCCAGCTACCCGGAATTCAATCCGATAATGTATTCGCTGGACGTTCTCCTGCCGGTGCTGTCGATCGGACAAAAGGAATTCTGGCGAGCGAACTCGTTGAAGCCGACAGGCACATTCACCCTGAGATATTACTTTTTCCAATCGGTCATAGGCTGGGCCTTGAGCCTTCTGGCCGTGGCCGGGTTCTCAGGGCTGGTCAAATCGAAATAGGCTGATCGCGAGCAAGCGGATCGATGCGGCTCGCTTCAGGCCGACGCCGCTCGCCGATATCCAGCCGAACAATACGAGCGGCGAACACCCCCGTCGTGCCGCAGCGCCGCGCGCCATTCTGTACGCGCAAAGGTCGCGGCAGCGCTTCAATTGCGGCATGTTTTGTCCCTGAAACAGCTACGGTAACTCAAACGGGCTGAAGCGTGCGAGGCGGCAGATCAGTCAGCTGAGGTTGCGCCCCCGAAGATCAGAAGCGCCAGATCAACGGCACGATGAACACGGAGACGACGAAGAACCAGATCAGCAGAGGCAATCCGAGCTTCCAATAATCGGTGAAGGCATAACCACCGGGCCCCATCACCATCAGGTTGGTCGGTGTTGCAATGGGAGTGAGAAACGCGCCAGCCGCCGCCACAGCGGTGCTCATGAGCACCGGACGCGGGGAAATGCCCATGGCCGTCGCTGCCGCCACGCCGATCGGGATGACGATCAGTGCGGTTGCGGTGTTGCTGATCAGCTGTCCCATGATCGCCGTCAGGACGAACAAACCGGCGAGCAGTGCGATAGGGCCGGCATCCCCGACGAGGTTGACCAAATGCTCTGCCATCAGTTTTGCTGCTCCTGTTTGCACCATGGCAGTGGACAGCGGCATCATCGCGCCAACGAGGATCACAGTCGTCCAGCCGACAGCGCGATAGGATTGCTCGACGCTCATGATCCCCGACAAGATGATCGCACCTGCAGCGAGCAGGCCGGCCACTGCGGGCGGCACAAGGCCCGTGGCGAGAAGCAGAACCATAGCGAACAGGATGATGACCGCCTGGCGTGCGCCCGGTCCCATCGGAACAGCTTGACGGCGGACGAGCTCCGGCGAATTGACCACCAGCACGTCCGGATCATCCAGGTGAACGTCGAGCGCCTTCCAGGTTCCCTGCAGAAGCATCGTGTCACCGGCCTGCAGCACCATGCCGCCTGCATCCTTGGTCGCGCTTCCGGCTGCGATCTGCGCCCCGGCGCGCTGCACCGCCAGAACGATCAAGTCGCCGCTGTCGGTAACCATGCCCGGAAAGACGGTTTCGCCAATGAGCCCCGAGCGTGGCGGGATGACGACTTCAGCCAGGCCTGAACTGCGATTGAAAAGCGTTTCCTCACCTTGACCCGCCGCCTTCTCGTCGCGAAAGGCGAGATGCATCTCGGCGGCGAATACGGCGGCGCTTTCAGCCTCGCCGCGCACAAGGAGATGATCCCCCTCTGCCAGCTGCTGCCGCCTGATCGGCCCGGCCGTTTCACCCTCCTGAATGGCAACGAGCTGCAGTCCTGGATAGGCAGAAAGATCAATCCCGGACGATGATGCACCCACGAAGGGCGAGCTAGCGCGCACCCGCATCTGATAGATTCCGCTCGCCAGGCCATATTGCTCGACGAGCGTCTTCGCATGCTGACTGAAGTCGGCAGGCATGGTTGCGCCGTTGCGCTCCGGCAGAAGCTGCTTTCCGAAAAGCACGATGATCGCCATCGTCCCGGCCAGAAGCGGAACGCCCACAAGGGCAAACTCGAAGAAGCTGAAACCACGCCCTTCCGCATCGATGGCTGCTTCAGACACAAGCACGTTTACCGGCGTTCCCGTCAGCGCGAGCATGGAGCCGGCGTGCGCCGCAAAGACGAGCGGCATGAGCAGCTGCGAGGAATTCCGCCGAAGGCGGACAGCGATGACGACCACCACAGGCAGAAGCGCTGCGACGGCACCGTTGACGCTGATAAGCGCAGTGAGAAGCGAGACGAGCACCATGGTCAGGAGCAGGAGACGCGTGCGGCTTTCTTCGCCGGCGCCGCGGATCAGCAGTTGCCCGGCCCAGGCCGTCACACCGGTGACCTCGAGCCCTGAACTGACGACAAAGAGCGATGCGATAAAGATGACGGCCGGATCACCAAATCCGCCAAGCGCCTGACCCAGTGTGAGAACACCGGTAGCCCACAGCGCCAATGCGGTCAGCATCGCCACGAAGACAACCGGCAGCTTGTTCCAGACGAACAGAACGACGGCAACGGCGATGATGGTGGCGGTGTATGCTATCGGGCTCAATCGCTCCGCTCCTCATTTGGCCCTCCGGGCCTTCCAAACCACACAGCCGCGCTGACCACGCAACGTCGACATGCACAATGCGTCCGATGCGTTCGCCTCGAGCAGTCACCCGCCTCCGCACCTGATGTGGCCTTGATGGCTGTCAGGTCAGGGATCGCCCGCAGGGGCGCCCTCGTCCACAGGCGAACAGCCCAGCGAAACAGCTAGTCATCCAAGGTCGCCATAAGGATGCCCAGCCGGCAGCCTTTCTCGTACTCCTTGAGATTGACATACTCCTTGATGGTATGAATCTCGGCCTGGCCGGCACCGATGGTGATGGTGGGCACGCCGTGCTTGTCGAGCCAATTGGCGTCCAAGCCGCCATTGGAAAAGACATAAACCGGCTCGATGCCGAGGATCCCAAGCGCCTTGGTCGCGCGCTTTACGATCGGCGTGTCCTTACCCAGTTCGAACGGCGGGTAAGACGGCTTGTGGCTGAATTTCACCTCGGCCGTATCGCCCTTGTCGTCCGTCACCTCGCTCTGCGCCTTCGTGAAGGCTTCCTTATAGCCGTTGGCGATTTTCGTCGCGAAAGCAGCTTCGGGGCTGCGCGCCTCACCCTTGAGGAAAGCATAGTCGGTCACGACGTTGGTGGCGTCGCCGGCAGGCTTGTCGTTCTTGCCGCCGAAGATGCCGATATTGCTCGTGCCTCGGCCGTCCGGCTTGACCACCTTGCCGAACCAACCGCTGCGCTTCGCCTCGGCGAGCGCCATTGCTCCGACCAGCGTCGCCGAGATACCCTTCTCCGGCGCAACGCCCGCATGCGACGCCCTGCCCGTGATCTCGACTTCCCAATTCTCCTGCCCGACCGCACCCACGATCAGATCCGAAGCCGATTGGCCATCGACGTTGATGCACATGACCGCGCCATTGAGATCAGCGGGGTTGAGTTCCCTTGCACCATGGAGCCCGCTCTCTTCACGCACGGTGAACAACAGGGTGATCGGTGGATGCGGCAGCTTGTGCTTGATCAATGTCTCCGCAACAACCACAAGAAGGGCAACGCCGGTGCGGGCATCGCCGCCGAGCGCGGTGGTGCCGTCAGACACAATGCGGTCACCCTCGCGCCGTGGCTTGGCACCGGCGCAAAGCGGCACCGTGTCGAGGTGCGTGGAAAAGAGCAGCCGTGGTCCGGGCCGCGTTCCCGGAATATCCACGATCAGATTGCCCGTTTCGGTCGGCAACGGAATGCGCTTGTTGACGTCATCGAAGCGAATGGCAGACTCCGGCACCCCGATTTTCTTCAGGGCGTCACACACAGCCAGACCGATGTTCTTTTCCTGTCCGGTAACACCCTCTACCGAGAGGAATCGCATCAGATGTTCTTCCGCTGCGGCGACGTCGAGAGGAATTGAGAGGTTGCTCATGATATCCATCCGATTGTTTGCATAGTGTTTCGATCAGAGTTGCCGAATGGACCCTCACAGGCCCCACGGCAGGCCAAGTGCCTTCCAGACCGCAAAGAGGGCCGTCCACAGCACGAACATCAGCACGACATAGGGGAGCATCATCGAGACGATCGTGCCCACGCCGGCAGATTTGTCATACTTCTGGGCGAAACCGACAACGAGCGCGAAATAGGCGTTGAGCGGGGTGATGGCGTTCATCGGAGAGTCGCCGACGCGATAGGCGGCCAGGACGGCTTCCGGCTCAACGCCGAGCTTCATCAACAGCGGCACAAAGACAGGAGCGAAGATTGCCCATTTTGCAATCGCCCCTGTCAGCAGCAGGTCGATGATCGCGACGACAACGATGAAGCCGATCAGGAGCGGCAGCGGCCCGATATTGGCAGCCTGCAGGGCACCCGATAGGCTCAAGGCCATGACCGTGCCAATGTTGGTGTAGGTGAAATAGGCAACGAACTGGCTGAGAACGAAGAACAGGAAGATGGTTCCGCCCATGTTCTTGATCGATTTCTCGATCGCCGCAATCACCTCCGCCAAGGTTCGCATCGTTCCGGCACCGATGCCGTAAGTCCATCCTGTCACCAGAAAGATCAGCATGATCAGGGCAATCAGGCCGTTCATGAACGGTGAATTGCCGATGAGTTCGTCGGTGGTGGGATTGCGCAGCGGCGCGCCGCTTGGGATGGTCAGAAGGAGGAACACCGCAAGGAGGGCGATGAGCCCGTAAAGAGCAAACCGCAGACCGCGCGATTCCTGCTCGGAGAGCGTCGCCCCCTGATTTTGAACACCGCCTTCGGCGGCTTCAGGATTATACTCCCCCAGCCGCGGCGCGATGATGCGATCGGTGATGAAAGCGATCACGACCGTCAGGAAGACCACCGAGGCGATTGAGAACCAAAGGTTGGATGCCAGGCCGATCGACCGATTGGGATCGACGAGATGGGCCGCATCGTTGGTGAATTCGACGAGGACGGCATCGAGAGGCTTGATCAGCATGTTGACCGTGAAGGCGCCGGCCACGGCGGCGAAGCCGAGCGCGAGGCCGGCAAGCGGATGTCGCCCGACAGCCAGATAGGCAACGCCGGCAAGCGGTATCAGCACCAGATAACCGGCGTCAGCCGCAATGCTTGCAAGGATGCCGACGAAGGCCAGAATATAGGTCAGCGCCCACCGCGGCGAGACAATGACGAGCTTGCGGATCAGCGCGGTGACCAGACCGGATTCCTCGGCCACGCCCGCGCCGATCATGGCCGCAATCATCAGCCCCACGGCGGTGAAGCTCATGAAATTGGGAATGAGCGACGAGTAGAGAAAGCGGATGCCTTCCACATTCAGCAAGCTGCGGATTGCCGTCGATGCCTGTTCGATCTCGTGCGTATCCGGGTTGATGCGCTCGTAGGTGACCGCCGCTCCAAAAGCGCCGAGCACAGCCGAAAGGACGATGACAATGCCTATGAGAATGAGGAAGATGACCACAGGGTGGGGAACCATGTTGCCCACCTTCTCGACAGCGTCGAGAAATCTCTGCATCGTGGTCTTTGATGCGGCATTGGCAGTGGCCATATCGTGCCTCCGTTGAGCCAAAAGACGCGTCCCGAGAGAACGCTGGAATTTAGAAATTCGGGTCGCGCGCTTTGTTGACGGTGGTTCAACACCGATTTGGCATGCACCCCAGCGCGACAGCCGTGGCTGCCGACCTAATGTCTTATCCGGAAAGCCCGGATAGGCTTCCCGGCCCGAAGGCCATCCTTCAGCACCAATCACTTTTCAGGGAAGCGGACGAAAGAAGTCGTGCAGAAAGAATCCGCGTCACAGAACCGGTCTGAACGATCATCGAGGTGTACTCCGCTGTCGCGGAGCACGAATGATCGTCATCGCGACACGCCGGTTCAACGTGGGCAGGGCGCAACATATACACGGCCGGTACTACGATCCTGGAACCGGCATTGGCCCGGCTGGCCAGCCACATTTCCGATGATCGCCCCTGACACGCCGCCGATTGCAGCGCCGACGGCCGCACCACGGACGTCGTTTCTCACAGCACCACCAACGACTGCACCAGTTGCTGCCCCGATGCCTGCACCCTGTTGAGTCGATGAACAACCACCAAGCGCCAAACCTGCCAAAATACACAGCAGCAACTTCTTCATCACACTCCCCTATGTAACGCCCACAGATCTGAAGATCGCGGCAGAAGCCATACACGCCATCACTAAAGCATTATGTCGCTCAACACCGCCTGTGATCGGCATAGAATCCCAAAACTACGCTCTGAGTTCAAATCTATTGGCTGAACCACAGAGCTAACGGACTGCAGATACTGAAGGAATTAGCGCGTAATACCAATCCTCGCTGATGTCGGCTGACGGGATACCCAAAAGCCGACGAATCTCAATCGATGGTGCAAACAGGAGGTTTGCGAAGGGTTCTGCGGTTTCGTTCCGGGCGGGCTCTGATGGGGAGAGGCTGCGTCTTTTGGCCCGGCAGACAAAGGATGCCCAAGCTCGTCGGCTCTTGGCGCTTGCCTCTATCCATGACCGCGGTTCGCGCTCGGATGCCGCCCGATTGGGCAGTGTGACCCTGCAGGTCGTGCGTGACTGGCTGATGCGCTTCAATGCATGCAGTCCCGACGGGCTGACCCGGAAGGGCAGACATCTGGCCGACAGCCGTTATCGTCTTCTGGAATCTTAGCCGAATGTGTCCCAAAACATTTCCGGGTCACACGACTGAGTCACAGCAACAACAAACCCCTTCTTGAGGGATTGCTTCAAAGCTCTGAAAAGTCGGAGGAAATTGGGACCGCCTGTGACCCAAAAGAATAATGGCGGAGAAGAAGGGATTCGAACCCTCGATACCCTTCCGGGTATACTCCCTTAGCAGGGGAGCGCCTTCGACCACTCGGCCACCTCTCCGTTAGCGCCTGACTAGTGTCAGACCGCGGGCAATGCAAGATTTTTTTGTCGGTTTCTGGGAAATGAGCGAATTTTCATGTGGGCACCCGAAGAACGGACCCCGTCACGGCCGTGAAGAGACACCTCTTCGCCTGCAACGCCCCACCAGCGCGGGCAACGCGAGCGCTGCCCTGATCAGGATCAGGGACTTGCTGCCGGGGATCAATTCATGACTTCCGAGAGAGCCTGTCGATCGCATCGAGCGTCGCCGCTCCAAAGTCCCCATCGACGGGGCCACTATAAAGGCCGCGGTCTTTCAACAGCGCCTGCATTTCCTTGCGGAAGGCAGGTGTGAAATTGCTCGGCTGCGACTTCAATTCCTGAAGCTTGGCCGGGTCACCACCCTCGACGCTGGCCGCCGCCCAACGCACCGCCTCCTTCGCATCCGCCTTGGTGCCGAGCCCATAGTCATAAAGACGGCTCAGATTTCCCATCGCGTAGGCACTGCCGGCATTCGCCGCCATTTCGTACCATGTGCGCGCCTGGGCATAGTCCTGGGCGACGCCGGTGCCGACATCATAGAACCAGCCGAGCAACGCCATCGAATAGGAATCACCGACATTCGCCGCTTTTTCATACCAGGTCTTGGCTTCCACATAGTTCTGCTCGGTGCCAAGTCCGTTCTGATAGGCCCACCCGAGTGACGACATCGCGTTGACGTCGCCGCCTTCGGCTGCCTTCTTGTACCAGTTGAGCGATTGCGCCAGGTCCTTCGACAGGCCAAGTCCTTCTCTATAGAACCACGCGACGGTCGCCATGGCGTTGGCGTACCCCTGGTCGGCAGCCAGCTGATACCATCTCGCCGCTTCCTCGTAGTCCTGGGCAATACCGCCGTAACCCTCACGATAAAGCCAGCCGAGCGATGCCTGACCATAGGCATTGCCGGCCTTTGCCGCCTGCTCGAACATCCGCTTGCCCTGATCGACATCGACGGCGCCGTCGGTGCCGTAGACGGAGAACCAGGCCAGGTTGGTCAACGCATACATATTCCCGCCGTCGGCGGCCTTTTGGTAGTTGTGGCGTGCCTCGACATAATCGCGTCCGGCGTCCTGTGCCCGTCCCAACATATTGACGAGCATCATGTCGTCGGGGTTCTCGTTGACCGCCTGGGCACAGGCGGTCAGAGCACGGGCCGAATCGAGCTTCAGGAAATTCACACCTACGAAACCGGGCATGGACTGCGGTTCGCCTGCCAGCAGATAGCAGTCGCGCGAGGCTTGCGTGTCCTTGCCGGTCTGCGAGATGTTGAGCCCTTTTTGTGGTTCGAGCGCCGCGATCTGCTGCTCCGCCTCCGCCTTGTGCTTGCTGTCGGGGTAACGTTCGAGGAACCGCGTGAGCGCTGCGGCATCGGTCGATTGCTTCAGGGCGTCCCAGGCAATCTCGTCAGGCGTTACGCTCGACGTCTGCTCGGCCTCGGTCAGAAGCTTCAGCTTCTTCTCAGCCAACATCTTGTAGACCGGATCGGATCCATGCTTGGCGAGGAAGGCGGCGATCAGATCCTTGTCGGCGAGATCGCGGATATTCTGCCAGTCGGCGGCAGCGGCCGATTGGCTGTTGGGCGAGAGCTGCTCGCCGTTGTTGGTGATGCTGATGTTGACTTCCTTGATGTTCAGGAAGATTTGCGCGCCACCGAGCGATCCATAGACAAAGGGCTCCTGGCCCCGGTTGGTGACCGAAACCACCTCGTCGCGCACCTTGCCCAACGCGATGCGCACATCGACGCCCGGCTCTGTGAGGTATTTGGCAAGCGCTGTGGCAAAGGGGCTATTCTTGCCCTCGCCATCAAGGGCCACTGTGCCGGCCTTGGAAGCAAAGGCGACCAACAGGTCGGCCGATTCCGGCTCGACCCGCGCGAGACCTCGCGAAACGGCGCGCGTCGAGATCGAGCGCGTCATGCTCTGCTCGAACGGGTTGTTGCGACAGGCGTCTAGGATCACCAGCTTGAGCTTGGTCGCGCCCTCGAGCGAGCGCTGAACCCGATCGAGACCGACCGCCTCGTCCTCGATATCCTTGTCCGTCTGCAATTTTACGTCGGTCGGCAGCAGAAAATTCTGGCCGTTCATTTCCATGCCGTGGCCGGAATAGTAGACAATCGCCACATCGGCGCCCGTTGCCAGGTCTTCGAAATCCCGCAGCGCCTTGACCATATCCTTGCGCCCGACATCGTGGACCGTGGTGACGGAATCGAAACCGGCCTCCTCGAATGAAACCTTCATCAGTTCGACGTCATTGGCGGGATTGTTGAGTTGCGAGGTCGCCTCATACTTCTCATTGCCAATCAACAGGGCGACGCGTTTTGCGGCCAGGGCATCCGCCGGGGAAAAGGCCAGCACGGCCACGAAAAGAATGACGAATGACCGCCACTGCCGGAGATGCCCCGTAATCATGCTCTTCCCTCCGGCGCTCCCTTATCTCCTGGCTCTTCGGCAGCAAGAGACGGGAGGCGCACAACCCCATTGCCGGCACTTCGGGACGATGCCACCGCCCCACAGTCATGCCCTGATGAAACTATTACGTATGAGCCAGGGGCTTTCAATGTCTCCGATCGCCATATTTTTTGAGCCTCGTCTTTCGGCCTGCGCCGCAAGGTCGAAGCAAGTCGGCAACCTTAACTCAGACGCCGCATCTCTTGCGCCGGGTGATTCCGGGCGGGCGCGATGCGTCTCCTGAGCCAAGGAAAGGCTATGCGTTCTCGGAGCTTGCCATGTCGATGAAAATGCACGTCGCGGAAGCGAAGCCAGGGCAGCTGGCAGCCACGTATCAACATTACTTCATTGAGCGTCCCTGCCGAATTCTGATCATCGGCCAGCACCTCAAGGCAAAGACCAAATATCAATGCCTGCTGCGTCACATTTCGATCGCTGGCGCCATGCTCGATTTCAATGCCGCGCTGATGGTGCCAAAACACTTCTTCCTCGAGATTGACGGATTCAAGGAAGAGATCGGCTGCTCTCAGGTTCATCGCAACGGTGCGGAGCTCGGCGTGCGCTTCAACATGCTCCTCGCTCCCGACTTCGTCAGCCGGCTGATCCGCATGCAATTTTCAAGCGGTGGTTTTTGAGCGCAACCACCTTCCCCTTCAGAGAAAATGACCGAAGTTAGATTTTTATCGATCTCCTTCAGGGGATTGCAAACTTCTGCGCCGAGACTGCACTCGACTTACCTCGGCATTCACGCGAGGATTAAGCGTGGGCAAATGAATTGCCCACGATCGAAGGCCGAATGATCGCATTTCGCGATCCGGCGCAGGCGGAGAATGACAGATGCAGCAGACGATGTATTCCTGCGTGCCCTCGCCGTTCTACGAGCGTCGCTACGAACGCTTTTCCATCGGCCATGCCGCCACCCTGACAACGGTACAGCCGGGGCTTGGCAGCGTGTCGGTTCGCACCTGTCGGATGATCGACATCTCCCGCGGCGGCGCCAGCTTTGCCGTGCAGACCACGATCGGCCTGCCACAGCACTATTATCTCCACATCATCGGCACTTCGCTTCGCATCGGCTGCGCCGAGGTCTATCGCAATGGCGAGCGCATCGGGGTGCAGTTCATCAAGCCGATCGAACAGACCCTGCTGCGCGAGATCATCCGGCAGGAATTCTTTACCGGCCAGAACGCGAAAACACCCAAGCGCCGTTAAGCCCCCTGGAGCCGGTGCAACCGGTCGTCAAAACCGCACAGATCGCGTCGGCTTTTTCTCACCAAGGCGATTCCGCATTGCCAATGCATGCGCTAAGTTCCGAGAACTTTGTTCGAACGGGGCCTTATATAAAGCATGTCCGCATTCTCTCGCTTCACGCCGCTCATCCAATCCCTGCCCTCCACCATCCCCTTCGTCGGGCCTGAAGCCATTGAACGCCAACGCGGGCGCGCGATCGCGGCCCGTATCGGTGCCAATGAAAGCGGCTTCGGGCCAGCCGAAAGCGTCGTCCAAGCGATGCGCGAGGCGGCGACGGGCACGTGGAAATATGCGGACCCGGAAAATCATGATCTGAAGCAGGCGCTGGCCACTCGACTTGGTGTCTCTGCCGACAACATTGCGATCGGCGAAGGCATCGACGGATTGCTCGGCCAGATCGTGCGGATGGTGATCGAGCCGGGTATGCCCGTCGTCACCTCGTTCGGCGCGTATCCGACGTTCAACTAC
The DNA here is from genome assembly GCF_002002725.1 of Sinorhizobium sp. A49. GTDB lineage: Bacteria > Pseudomonadota > Alphaproteobacteria > Rhizobiales > Rhizobiaceae > Ensifer. Next base: position 89,758 of record NZ_MUNW01000063.1, read on the forward strand.
CACGTCGTCGGTCACGGGGGGCGGCTGGTGACAGTGCCCTATGTCGGCGATCGCGAAGATCTCGACGGATTGCTTGCCGCCGTCAAAAAAGAAAACGCTCCGCTCGTCTACTTCGCCAATCCCGATAATCCGATGGGAAGCTGGTGGGAGGCCGAGCGAATCGTCGAATTCGCCAAGGCGCTGCCCGAAACCACGCTGTTCATTCTGGATGAGGCCTATTGCGAGACGGCGCCGACAGAAGCTCTGCCGGTGATCGACGCGTTCATCGACATGCCCAATGTCGTGAGAACCCGGACTTTCTCGAAAGCCTACGGCCTTGCCGGCTCGCGAGTCGGTTACGTCATCACCACGCCCGGCACCGCCCAGGCGTTCGACAAGATCCGCAATCATTTCGGGATGAACAGGATCGGCGTTGCGGCGGCAGTGGCAGCGCTCGCGGATCGGGATTATCTGGCAACTGTCACAGCAAGAATTGCGCATTCGCGCGAACGCATCGCCGAAATCGCTAGACGCAACGGCTTGTCCCCGCTCGTGTCGGCAACGAATTTCGTTGCGATCGATTGTGGGCGCGACGCGGTCTATGCGCGCGCGATTGTCGATACGCTGATGAGCGACCACGGCATCTTCATTCGCATGCCCGGCGTCGCGCCGCTCAATCGCTGCATTCGCGTCAGTACGGGCCCGGACGCGGAGATGGATCTGTTTGAAGCCGCCCTGCCACAGGTTCTCGCAAAGCTGGCAGGCGGCAAATAGGCCTTCATATCCCGGCGCCTGCTTACTGGCGGGCGCCGCCGGACGGGAGCGCGAGCCCCGTCTGTTGTTCAGTGAACCGTCATCCACTCGCGGGCGGCACGAAGCGCTGCGGCGAGGTCGGCCTTGCTCATGGTCATCGACAGGTCGGCGCGCAGATCGACGGCGCGGTCGCAGCCCTTGATAGCGGCGATGTTCAGCCATTTGTGAGCGGCCACCAGATCGACCGGACGACCGCGGCCGGTCGCATAGGCCAGACCCATTTCGCAAAAGACGTCCGCCTGGTTTTCACCACCCATCGCGGTATTCGAAGCAACCTGCATATCAAAGCGTGCCATTTTTTTGTCCCTGTTTTGCCTGGTTGATTTTCCGAAGCGGCCCACCCTTTTGAGGCGGACCATGCTCCAGATCAGCATTTGTTTTTGGTCCCTGTTCGACCGTGCCTCTTTGTGGGCCTTTCCGAACCGCGCCGTCTTTTGCAGCGCCATCTTCGGTCATTCGGCGGGGTGAATTTCTCCGCTCGTCTTATGGGTCTTACTATGCAGCACGGCCTTCAATACGCGCTTAAAATGCATGATTAATTTGAGACAAACAAAGTTCAAACACTTGGTAAACTTGAGTTTTTGTTAAACATCGAAAGGCCGGAAATCCGGCGCATTTGCATAAAAATTTACGAAATATTCAACCGCCGATTTCAACCAAACGGTAACCACGAAAAAAGGACCCAACTACGCCAATGCTGTGTTTCCTCGATTTTTCTCCATCGGAAACCGGCAAAGAAAAAGCATAAACGGCCGCGTTCAAGCCAGTTTACCTTTACGTGCGCGTAAGCTATCTTGCCGGCGGCGGTGAGGAGACTGCCTTTCAAACGAGGATATTTGCAGAGATGCCGGCGAAGCGGACCGCGCCGGCGACTTCTATCTGGAGGAATGAATGATACGTACCCTGCTCATGACAGCGGCTCTCGCTGTTGGCGTTGCCGGAACGGCCGTTGCCGCCGAACCGATCGTCGGCAACTGGAAGACCGCAACCGGCGCGACGGCCGAAATCGCCCCTTGCGGCGGCGCCTACTGCGTCACGCTGAAGACCGGCAAATACGTCGGCAAGCGGATAGGCAACCTGACCGGCACAGGCGGCAACTATTCCGGGGAAATCACCGATCCGGAAACCGACAAGACCTATAGCGGTTCCGGTGCGGTCGACGGCAACTCGCTAAAAATGAAGGGATGCGTGCTCAAGGTTCTCTGCAAAACGCAGACCTGGTCGCGCCTCTAGAAAGCGCCGCGCCTTCAGCGATTCCATCTGAAGGCGGGATGCTCTCGGAGAGACCCTTTCAAAATGGGCGCCCCTCGGGTGACCTTCAGTTCATTTACAAGCCCGCCGAGATTTTCGGCGGGTTTTGTTTTTTTGCAATGGCAGGCCCATCCAGCCGTCAGCCCAACACCGCCCATGCCTGATCGCGGAGTTTTGTGCGCCCTTCCCGCGAGAATGACGGCGACATCAATCGCAAGATGAACGCCAGATGAACGGCGATATCAGCAAGAGTTCAGTTTGGTTGTGCGAAAACCCACTCAATCGATTTGAACCGCCTCCAGACCAACGGACAGAACCATGGACATTCTTGCTCGGCGCCTCACCATTATCAGCCTTCTGATGGTTGTTTTCGCGATGACCCTTGCCGCCGCGGTCAGTGCAGACACCGAACGTCGCCGCACCAACACCTATCTCGGCTCGCTGACTGATTGCACCGCGCACACGGCGCAATACTGCCAAGCCAAGCTCTAACGGAGTAAACGCCATGCTGGCCGCCCTTTCCACCTCCGCCTTTCTCTCGCTGCGTGTTCTTGCACTTGCCAGCCTGCTGATGGCGCCGGTAGGGGCGCTCGCCTATAGCAAGGCCAACGGCCTCGGCATCGGCAAGCAGGGCGCCGGTCTCGTTCTCTTCGTGACGCTGCAGCGTCAATCCATGAGCTGACCCAAGGCGCCACCGGCGCCTTTTCCTTTGCCTGCCTCTCTTGCATCGCTGCGCTCCTTCCTATCCTTTCACGGTTGAAAGGACCCACCGCCGATGCCAGCCTATGCCGTTTACTCCCTTGCCGCCCTTGCCGAGATCGCCGGATGCTTCGCGTTCTGGGCCTGGTTGAAACTCGACAAGCCGATCTGGTGGCTGATCCCGGGCGTCGCATCATTGGCACTGTTTGCCTGGCTGCTGACGCTGATCGACAGCGAAGCGGCCGGCCGCGCCTATGCCGCCTATGGCGGGGTCTATATCGCCGCGTCACTCGTCTGGCTGTGGCTTGCCGAAGGCATCAGGCCCGATCGCTGGGATCTGACCGGAATGACCGTCGCCCTCGTCGGCAGCGCCATCATTCTCGCCGGACCGCGCTAAAGTTGTTCTGATCGGCGCGGTTGTGCATGCCGCATCTTGTCGTTTGCTTGTCAGAAGCCTCAGCCTATAATGCGACATGAACAAGCGAATCTCTTCACACTCCGTCCTTTCCGTCTCCACACCCGACCCGTTCGAGCCGCAGTTCTTCGAAGATCCTGCGGACGCGGTCGATTGCCTGGAGGCGCTTTACGATCGCAATACCCGGTTCCTCACAGAGGCTTTCGAGGGGCTGGGCAAGAACGGCGTTCCGATGACGCGCTATCGCGCCTGCTACCCACAGGTCAGCATCGAAACCAGCAGCTTCGGCCATGTCGATTCCCGCCTGTCATACGGATATGTCAGCGCGCCGGGCGTTTACACCACAACGATCACGCGACCGAAACTGTTCCGGCACTATCTGAAGGAACAGCTGGGGCACCTGATGCGCAATCACGGCCTCGGCGTCACCGTTTCCGAATCTTCGACGCCTATCCCGCTGCATTTTGCGTTCGGTGAAGGTGCGCATGTCGAAGCGTCCGCGGGCGAATCCATCGATATTCCGCTGCGCGACCTGTTCGACGCGCCGGACCTGACGACGACTGACGATGAGATCGCCAACGGCTCCTATGAACCAGGCCCGGGCGAGCCATCGCCGCTGGCACCGTTTACAGCCCAGCGCATCGACTATTCGCTGGCCCGCCTCAGCCACTACACGGCCACGAGTGCTACGCATTTTCAGAACTTCGTGCTGTTCACCAACTACCAGTTCTATATCGACGAGTTCTGCGCCTGGGCACGCCAACAGATGGCGGAAGGCGGCAACGGCTACACGGCCTTCGTCGAGCCCGGCAACATCATCACGCCTGCCGGCGCCGACAAGCCCGAAACGGATTATACGCTCGCCCGTCTGCCGCAGATGCCCGCCTACCACCTGAAGAAAAAGGGCCATGGCGGTATCACCATGGTCAATATCGGCGTCGGCCCGTCCAACGCAAAGACGATCACCGACCATATCGCCGTGCTGCGCCCGCATGTCTGGTTGATGCTCGGCCATTGCGCCGGCCTCAGGAACAGCCAGCGCCTCGGCGACTACGTGCTCGCCCATGCCTATATGCGCGAAGACCATGTGCTGGACGACGACCTACCGGTCTGGATCCCACTGCCGGCCCTTGCCGAGGTTCAGGTGGCGCTGCAGGACGCCGTTGCCGAAGTCACCGGCTATCGCGACTACGATCTCAAACAGATCATGCGCACCGGCACCGTCGCCACCATCGACAACCGCAACTGGGAACTGCGCGACCAGCGCGGACCGGTCAAGCGCCTGTCGCAGGCGCGCGCCATCGCGCTCGACATGGAATCGGCGACAATCGCTGCCAACGGCTTCCGCTTCCGGGTGCCCTACGGCACGCTGCTTTGCGTTTCCGACAAACCGCTGCACGGCGAACTCAAGCTTCCGGGAATGGCCACGGCCTTCTATCGGACGCAGGTCAGCCAGCATCTGAAGATCGGTATTCTGGCTCTGCAGAAGCTGGCTTCGATGCCGCCCGAGAAGCTGCATTCCCGCAAGCTCAGAAGCTTCTACGAGACGTCGTTCCAGTAAACGGCAACGCTTCTCCGGCTTTGCCTACAGAACCATCGAGAGCAGCGCGGCAGCGGTCGCGATGCGCGGCAGACGGGCGTTGGCGCAGATCAATTGCTTCTGCGTCGTGCGGCAAGGACGAGAATCACGACAGCTTCGGCTGTCTCGGGGTACAGACTGACCCGGGGGTCACGGATTGACCCGGGGTCACGGACTGACCTGGGGTCCCGAACCTGGCCTGTCGGCACCAACGAGCAACTTCAGTTCGCCCGGGTGGATTCTCAACGCGACGTCGCGGCCCATCGGCAAAAGTTCGCCATCGATCACGCAGTTGATCTTCCGGTCGACCTTGGGGAAATGCAGATCCAGCGCATGGCCGCTCATTTCTGTAATCACCGGGTTGTCGCGGAACTTGCCGCGCATCACGTCGAGCGCCAGCTTGGCAACCCCGGGCGGGCTTAGAGGCGGCGCGGTGTAGAAACCGAGATGACCGGCTGTCACGTCGTCGGCATACATCAGCGTATCGCGCCCGAACGGGTTGTTCGACACGGACACGGCCGAGACATGACGACTTTCGTGGTGACCATCCACGTCGAACTCGATCTCGAAATCCGGCGGATTGAGGATGACCCCGAGGGCAGCTCGTGTGCTCGCCGTGATCTTGCCTAGCCGCGACCGGAAACTGAACGATTCTCGGTAGCGCACCATGCGAGCATGCAGGCCCATCGAGAACTGGTGCACGAAGGCGCGGCCGTCGGCGCTGCCGATGTCGCCATCGATGATCGTGCCCTGCGCCAGAACCTCCGGCGCCTTCCAGATATCGAGCGGCAATTTCAGTGTGCGGGCAAAAAGGTTCATCGTCCCGGCCGGGACGACGCCAAGCGGCATGCCGGTTTTCCAGGCAACGCCTGCGGCTGCCGAAATCGTGCCATCGCCGCCGCCAGCGACGATCGCGTCGAGATCGTCGCGCCTGCAGGTCTTTTCGAGCGCCTCCTGCATCTCGGCACCCGAGACGGTCGCAATCTCGATCTGGTGGCCGGCGTCGCGAAAGATCGCCTCAACCTTGCTGCCATAGGCCGTCATGTCCGTCGTTCGGAAGGTTCCACCGTCCCGATTGAAGATCGCTTTGATTTTCATGAAAGGCTTACTGGCTCCATTGCCGTGACACGAGGGCGGCCACCGCGATGAGATAAGCGCTATCGGCGCCGTTTCCAGTGCCTTACAAAAACTTAACCTGCCGTCTGCGGGAGGCTGGAGCCCGGTTTCGCTATCGCCGACCTGCTTTCAGCCCTACTCCGGCAGCTTCAGCGGGCCGCCCGTCTTGATCGAGCGGATGGCGAAATTGGAGCGAATGTCCGTCACGCCGGGCATCGCCAGCAATGTCTCCGTCAGCAAAGTCTCATAGGCCGACAGGTCCTCGACAACGACCTCGGCAAGGAAATCGGCATTTCCTGAAATCAGAAAGCAGGACACGACCTCTGGAATGGCAAGCAGTGCCTCCTGCTGACGCTGGGCATTCTCGCGGCTGTGCTGGCCGACCTTGATCTCCACGAAAACGGTCAGCCCAAGCCCGACCTCCTTGCGGTCGATATCAGCCCGATAGCCACGCAGGATCCCAGATTTCTCCAGATTGCGGATGCGCCGCAGGCAGGGAGACGGCGACAGATTGACACGTTCGGCAATCTCCACGTTCGTTGCCCGCGCATCCTCCTGTAGGATCTTGAGAATCGCGAGGTCGAATTTATCCAGATTTGGCATAACTGACATTCCAATGAGGACATTTTGGCACATGATTGCGCACCATAGGCCATTCCGGGCATAAATCGCAAGGACATGCCTTGCCCATTGGCAGTAATCTTCTTCCCAGCCCCGATCACTACGGGCATCCAATTCGGGAAGGAAAATCAGATGGTTGCGCTCACACTCGATCGCGGCACCACCGCGCCCGTGGCCACGGGCTACGCCGGCGCCTTCATCACCGTGCTGATCTGGGCCGGGTGGATTCTTGCGACACGACACACCGCCGGCACCGCGCTCGGCACGATAGACCTTGGCCTTATCCGCTACGGCGTTCCAGCGCTGGTTCTTGCCCCTGTTTGGCTAAAGATCGGGCTTCTGCCGCGCAGGCTGCCGGTTCTCTTGCTTCTCCTGATGGTTGCCGGTTCCGGCGCGCTGTTCTTTCAGGTCGCAGCCTTTGCCATTCATGCCACACCTGCCTCTTCAGTCGGCGTGCTGCTCGGCGGCTCGATGCCGCTGGCAACGGCGCTGATCGGCATTACCGTCTTCGGCGAGCGGCCCGACCGCATGCGTATCGCCGGTTTTGCCGCGATCGTCGCCGGCGTTGCCCTCCTGCTTGCCCGCAGCCTCGCCGGCACCACCGGCACCGGCTGGGCCGGTTATGCGCTGCTTCCGGCTGCAGCCACACTCTGGGCAATCTACACCCACGCCTTCCGGCGCTCCGGCCTCAGCCCGTTCGAGGGCAGTGCACTGATCGCCGTCTGGTCGTTCCTGATCCACCTGCTGCTTGCCGGCATCTTCGGTAGCACGCTTGCGAGCGTCCCCCTCAAGGAGATCGCGCTGCAAATCACCAGCCAAGGCCTGCTCTCGGGCCTCGTCGCCATGGTTGCCTATGGCGTGGCCGTTCGCAGCCTCGGCGGAACCCAGGCCGCCGCCTTCACCGCGCTGACCCCGGTGCTGGCGATGATCGGCGGGGCAATGCTGCTCGGCGAGGAGATCGGCCCGTTCGAAATCGTCGCCGCCATTGTCACGGCGGTCGGCGTGGCGCTCTCGACCGGCATCCTTTCACCGCGCAAGGCGTGAAGGATCAAAACGCAAAGTGGCCCGGAAGCGAAAGCCTCCGGGCCACTCTGTTGGTTGCTACCGTCATTTTCAGCCGTGAACGATCTCGCGATGCTTCTGCAGCCGGTGGCCATAGGCCTGGCTGACGCGGTCGAAGATGATGGCGATGCCGACGATGGCCAGGCCGTTGAAGATGCCGAGCGTAAAATACTGATTGGCAATCGCCTTCAGCACCGGCTGCCCGAGCCCTTGAACCCCGATCATCGAGGCGATGACCACCATGGCGAGCGCCATCATGATCGTCTGGTTGATGCCGGCCATGATCGTCGGCAATGCCAGCGGCATCTGTACGTTCTTCAGCTTCTGCCAGCCAGACGAGCCGAAGGCATCCGCCGCCTCCAGTACATCCTTGTCGACGAGACGGATGCCGAGGTTGGTCAGGCGGATCATCGGCGGGATGGCGTAGATCACCACGGCGATCAGCCCGGGCACCTTGCCGATCCCGAGCAGCATCACCACCGGGATCAGATAGACGAAGCTCGGCATGGTCTGCATCACGTCGAGTATAGGATTGACGACATTCTGGACCCGGTCAGAGCGCGACATGACGATGCCGAGCGGTATGCCGATGGCGATCGACAGCACGGTACAGACGAAGATCATCGAAATCGTCTTCATCGTATCGTCCCACATGTCGAAATAGCCGATGAGCAGCAGCGTGCCGATACAGCCGGCGACGATCTTCCAGTTCCGGCTTGCGAACCAGGCGAGAACCGCAATCAAGAGGATGATGATCGGCCAGGGCGTGCGCGTCATAAAGCGCTCCGACTGGATCAAAAAGAACTGCAACGGCTCGAAGAACGCTTCGATGCCGTCGCCATAGGCGCGCGTGAAGGTCCGGAACCCTTCGTCGATCGCCTTTTTCAAAGCCCGCAGGCGGTCATCATCCATATGCGGAAACTGGGTCAACCATTCCATTTCATTCCCCTTCGCTCTTCCCCGGCGGCGACCTTGTTTTTGTTTTGCGTCCACCAACCATCAACCAAAGGGCGGCGCACGGAACGGTGCGCCGCCCAATTTCATCAGGCGATGGCAATCAAAGCGCTGCCTTGACCTTCTCGGCAATGTCCGGGGAGACCCAGGTGGTCCAGATGTCTGGGTTTTCCTGGAGGAAGTGTTTTGCACCTTCCTCGCCGCTTGCCTGGTTGTCGGTCATCCAGGCCATCAGCTTGTTGACGGTGTCGTTGGTCCAGGCGCGCTTGTTCAAGTAGTCCATGGCAGGGCCGGCGCGATCGGCAAAGGTCTTGGTCACCAGCGTCTGGACCTTGTCCTTCGGCCAGTCGTTCTTCTTCGGGTCCGGGCAATCGGCAACCGTGTTGCAGCGCTTCCATTCCGCTGCATCCGCCTCGACGCCATGGCCGAGCTTCACCATCTCGTATTTGCCGAGAAGTGCCGTCGGTGCCCAGTAGTAGCCGACCCACCCCTGCTTGCGCTCGTAGGCCTTGGCAATCGAGCCATCGAGGCCTGCAGCCGAGCCGGTATCGACCAGCGTGAAGCCGGCCGCCTCGCCGCCATAGGCCTTGTAGAGCTGGGTCGTGACAACCGTGCCGCCCCACCCTTGCGGACCGTTGAAGACGGCGCCCTTGCTGGCGTCTTCCGGATCCGGGAACAGGTCCTTGTGCTTCAGCACGTCGTCGATCGTCTTGATGTCGGGGTTGGCATCGACGATGTATTTCGGCACCCACCAGCCCTGGACCGCACCATCGGAAAGGGCGACGGCCGCACCGACGAGCTTGCCTTCCTCGAGGCCGCGATTGACGACATCCGGCAGCAGATCCACCCAGCCTTCCGGCGCGATATCGGGCTGGCCCTTCTCGATCATCGAAGTGATCGTCGGCACGGTGTCGCCGACGACGAGCTCGGCATTACAGCCATAGCCTTCCGTCAGAATGATCTTGTCGACACTCGCCAGGACCTCGGCGCTCTGCCAGTTCATGTTGGCGATCGTCACGTCGCCGCATTCGGCTGCCGAGGCCGTGCCGGCAAGGCCAAGAAGGCCGGCGGCCAGGCAAGTCGTTGCAAGAAGCTTGTGCATTTTTGTTCCCTTTGTTCTGGCGGTACGTCCCGTCGGACGACCGATCTCACCGCAGCGATCGGTCGCGTGTCAACAGGGTTCGGTCCAACTCAAAAACAACAGGGACCGAACGGCCTGCAGGTGTGCGCCGACGCGCTTGGCGCGACAACAACACCCTGAAGGCTATAGGGTCTTTCCGGCAAGGACTTTCCCATTTGCGTCAAGGATTGCCTTTCCTAATGTTCCCGCACTTGCGGGCGTATAGGGGCAGTGCAAAAGGTCGGCACATCGGGAAGAAAACGCACCTTTGATCAGGGCGACCTGTTGCGCTGGTAGTAGCGCGACACGCGAACGCGATTGCCGCAGCGGGCGGCCGAGCACCAGCGCCGCCGCGCATTGTTGCCGACGAAGAGCATGACGCAGTCGTCGGCCTCGCATTTGCGGATGAGCCTGGCATCCGGGCCTGCCAGCAACAGGGCGGCATCCTCCGCCAGGAAGCCCGCCAGTTGAACGCCGGGCGTTCCCGCCCTTTCGCTGTTAACCGCCGGCGCATCGCCCCAATCCAGGTGCCGCGTCACGGGCGCAGCGCGCATCGCCGCGTTGAGGCCGGCGACATCGCCCGTCGGCACATCCCGGCCCTCTATCAGGCTCCTTACCGCCGAGGCCAAATGGTCGCGGACCGCGTGGACGGCCACAAGGTCTTCGACGGCAAGCGTGGCAGCACCGAAGAGCGAGGCATCCGGCAACCGTCCCGCCTCCTGCGCTACCCACACGGCAAGCCCTTCCGCATCGCCGATCAGGTCAACGTGCCCTTCCCCGATCAACGGACGCGTGTTGATCAGGTCCAGCGCCAGGGGCTCTCCAACAAAAGCGGTCAATTCCATGTCACGTCCATTTGGCTAATGTATACTTTTTATGTTGACACATTAGTTTTTCCGGGACAATCCTAATGCATAAATCTTCCATATAGGAGTGTGACATGAGTGCGATCAGCGTCCCCATCATTCGTCACCGCTTTGCGGTCGTTGACGGCATCAAGGTCTTTTACCGGGAAAGCGTTCCGGGAAATGCGGACGCTCCGACACTGCTCCTGCTGCACGGGTTTCCATCATCCTCGCATCAATATCGTCGATTGATGGATGTGCTTGGCAACCGTTATCGCCTGATTGCGCCGGATTATCCGGGTTTCGGCCACAGCGACGCGCCCACATCGACGAACGATGGCGGCGGGTTCGTCTACAGCTTCGATCGCCTGGCCGACATCATCGAGGGTTTTGCCGCGGCCCTGTCGCTCCAGCACTTCTTTCTCTACGCTTTCGACTTCGGCGCCCCGGTCGGCTTCAGGCTGGCAAGCCGGCGCCCTGAATTGATCGCCGGGCTGATCGTCCAGAATGGCAATGCGTACCGCGAAGGCCTGTCGGACACAGCGCGCGATTTCATCGCGCTCAGGCCTGAGGATGACGGCGCGACGGACCAGGTCCGGCAATTGCTGACGCTGGAGATGACGCGCGCGCAATATGAAGGCGGCACATCCGATCCGGAGCTGGTCGCCCCTGACGGCTGGACGATGGACCAGCATTTTCTCGACCGGCCGGATCGTCGCCAGCCGCAGATCGATCTCGCTTTCGACTACAAGAGCAATCTCGCACACTATCCGGAATGGCAGCAATGGTTGCGCGACGCACGCCCGCCAACCCTCATCACCTGGGGGCGCAATGATCCGTTCTTCACCGAAGCCGGCGCCCGCGCCTTTCTGGCCGATGTGCCTGATGCCGAGTTGCATCTGTTCGAGACGGGTCATTTCGCCCTTGAGGAGCGCCTCTCCGAGATCGCGCCGCTGATTGCCGACTTCGTCGACCGGATATCGGCGCGCACATGACATGAAAAAGGCGCCGGGCAAGTGCGCGGCGCCTCGAATTCACAGTTGCTCGAACCATCGCGTTGCGCGCAGTCCGGCCAGCCCCCTTACATATTGGGATAGACCGGTCCCTCGCCACCCTGCGGCGGCACCCAGTTGATGTTCTGGTTCGGGTCCTTGATGTCGCAGGTCTTGCAGTGCACGCAGTTCTGCGCGTTGATGACGAAGACCGGCTTGCCGTCCTTCTCCACCCATTCATAGACCCCGGCGGGACAGTAGCGCGTCGAAGGACCGGCAAAGACGTCGAGTTCCGACGTGCGCTGCAGCTCCGGGTTCTTCACCTGCAGATGGATCGGCTGGTCTTCCTCATGGTTGGTGTTCGACAGGAACACCGAGGACAGGCGATCGAAGGTCAGGACGCCGTCGGGCTTCGGATAGTCGATCTTTTTGTGCTGAGCCGCCGGTTCCAACGACTGCGCGTCGTTCTTGCCGTGCTTCAGCGTGCCGAACAGCGACAGACCGAACAACTGGTTGGTCCACATGTCGAGACCGCCGAGCGCCACGCCGAGCGCCGTGCCGAACTTCGACCACAGTGGCTTGACGTTCCTGACCCGCTTCAGGTCCTTGCCGATGTCGGTCTGGCGCCATTCGTTCTCGATCTCGACCGGCTCGTCATTGGCCCGACCCGACGCGATCGCTTCCGCCAGCTTGTCGGCGGCCAGCATGCCCGACAGCACCGCATTGTGGCTGCCCTTGATGCGCGGCACGTTGACGAGACCGGCCGAACAGCCGATCAGCGCGCCGCCGGGGAACGACAGCTTCGGCACCGACTGGTAGCCGCCCTCGGTGATGGCGCGGGCGCCATAGGACAGCCGCTTGCCGCCTTCGAACGTGCCGCGGATCGCCGGGTGGGTCTTGAAGCGCTGGAACTCCTCGAACGGGAAGAGATAGGGGTTCTTGTAATTGAGGTGCACGACGAAACCGACGGCGACCATGTTGTCTTCGAGATGGTAGAGGAACGAGCCGCCGCCCGTCTTCATGCCAAGCGGCCAGCCGAACGAGTGCTGCACCAGGCCGGGCCTGTGGTTCTCGGGCTTGACCTGCCAGAGCTCCTTGAGGCCGATGCCGAATTTCGGGACATCACGGTCTTTCGACAGATCGAACTTCGAGATCAGCTGCTTGGCGAGCGAGCCACGCACGCCCTCGCCGATCAGCGTGTACTTGCCCAAGAGCGCCATGCCGCGGGCAAAGTTCGGGCCCGGCTCGCCATTGCGCTCGATACCCATGTCGCCGGTGGCGACACCGATGACGGCGCCTTCGTCGTTGTAGAGCACTTCGGTTGCGGCAAAGCCCGGATAGATCTCGACGCCGAGCGCTTCGGCGTGGCCGGCAAGCCACCGACAGACATTGCCGAGTGACACGATGTAGTTGCCGTGATTGTTCATCAAAGGCGGCATGGCGAAGTTCGGCAGGCGGATCGAGCCGGCGGGGCCGAGAAGCAGGAAATGGTCGTCCTTGACTTCGGTCTTGAACGGATGATCGGCCTCATCGCGCCAGCCCGGCAGCAGCCGGTCGATGCCGATGGGATCGACGACGGCGCCCGACAGGATGTGCGCACCGACTTCGGCGCCCTTCTCGAGTACCACGACCGAAAGCTCCGGATTGATCTGCTTCAACCGGATCGCAGCCGAAAGGCCAGCCGGCCCCGCGCCGACGATCACCACGTCGAACTCCATGCTCTCGCGCTCGGGTAGGTCCATCGCCTCGCTCATACCGTCTCTCCAGTCTCGCCAGTCTTCTGCCAGCTCAGTTCCCAGGCCATATCATCCCGTCATGGCAAATGCTGTTTGGGTTGTCGAGCCGGGATGCGACAGACGATGCCCGCTTTTGCGCATGAGGTCATGAGTTTAGCACAAATGTCTATATTACGTGCACGTAAACGTAAATATGAAATTTTATCCATGTCCTTGTGGGCACCCGCCGTCCAGCCTTGCTTTTGCCGAATAGCCGTGTCACGAGGCCGGCATTCGACTTTCCGGCGGAAGACGCCGGCAATCCCATCCGCAACCGGCATTTCGGCAAGGCGCCCACGGCGCCGGAACGGCATGCCTTTCGCTGCATTCCAGGTGTCGCCGACCTCCCCGGCACGAACCTTGAAAGCAGCGCGCGGAACAGAGCCGTGTCGCCTTGCGGAGCCCTGGACAAGGGCATGGCGCAACGACACCAGAAACACAGACGTCAGGAGACTTCCCATGGCCAGAGCACTGGGCTTCGATTTCGGCACCACCAACTCGGTCCTCGCGGTTTCGGCAGGCGACACCACCCATTCGATGAACTTCGATAGCCTGGCGGGCAGCACCGACGCCATGCGTACGGCGCTTTCCTTCATGAAGGATCCGAACCTCGGCGCATCCGCCCTGAAGGTAGAAGCGGGACAAGCGGCGATCCGCTCGTTCATCGACAATCCCGGCGACTGTCGCTTCCTGCAGTCGATCAAGACCTTCGCCGCAAGCCCGCTGTTCCAGGGCACGCAGATCTATGCCAAGCGCCATAGTTTCGAAGACCTGATGCGGGTATTCCTGACCAAGCTGAAGGATTATGCCGGCGACGACTGGGCGAGCCAATACAGCCGCATCGTCGTTGGCAGGCCGGTTCGCTTCGCGGGCTCCAGCCCCGATCCGGCATTGGCGCTCGAGCGCTACAGTTCAGCCCTTTCGGAGTTCGGCTTTCCCGAGATCCACTATGTCTACGAGCCGGTGGCGGCGGCATTCTACTTCGCCCAAAACCTCAAGCGCGATGCCACGGTGCTGGTGGCCGACTTCGGCGGCGGCACCACCGACTATTCGCTGATCCGCTTCGAGACCAAGGCGGGACGCCTGACGGCGACGCCGATCGGTCACTCGGGTGTCGGCATTGCCGGCGATCATTTCGACTTCCGCATCATCGACAACGTGATCTCGCCCCTCATCGGAAAGGGGAGTCTGTTCAAGAGCTTCGACAAGCTGCTTGAAGTGCCGTCGAACTACTATGCGAATTTCGGCCGCTGGAATCAGCTTTCCATCTTCAAGACATTGAAAGATTTCACGGATCTGAAGAAGCTGGTGCGCCAGAGCATGGAGCCGGAAAAGCTCGAGGCCTTCGTAGACCTGATCGAGCATGACGAAGGTTATCCGCTCTATCAGGCGATCTCTGCCACCAAGATGCGCCTGTCGCAGGAGGAAGAGACCGAGTTCTACTTCTCACCGCTCGGCGAGATGTCGCGCCGAACCGTGCGCCGCTCCGACTTCGAAGGCTGGATCGCGCCTGAACTTGCCCGCATCGAAGAAGCGCTCGACGAGGTCCTGACGACGACGGAAACGCCGGCCGCAAACATCGACAAGGTGTTTCTCACCGGCGGCACCTCCTTCGTGCCCGCCGTGCGCAACCTGTTCGAGCGCCGCTTCGAAAAGGACCGAATCGAAAGCGGCGGCGAGCTGCTGTCGATCGCCCACGGCCTGGCGCTGATCGGCGACCATGAGGACATCGGCCATTGGACCGCGAATGCGGCATGAAGCCATTGGACCACCAATTCTGACGTGCTAGGTTGGCGCCCATGATCTCTGCCGACACCCTCTCCCCAGGCCAACTCGCCGCCCTGCTCGCCTTCCATGCGGATGCGGGCGTCGAGTGGTTGATGGAGGAAGAGCCTGTCGATCGCTTCGCCGAGTTCGAAGCGATGAAGGCGGCGCGATCCGATTCGCGCCAGCAGGCCGACTTGCGCCAGCAGGCGAGCGCAAGCCAGCCGGCAGCCCGCACCGAGGCGTCGACAACGCCACGACAGCAGGCAAGCCCCCAGACCCGCGCGCCGGCGCCTGCCGTCAACGCCCCGGCTGTCGCCATCCCAGACGCCCAGGCCGTCAAGGAAGCACAGTTTGCAGCCGAATCGGCGCGCTCGCTTGCCGAACTGCGCGTCGCCATGGAAGGCTTCGTCGGCTGCAATCTAAGAAACAGCGCCCGCAATCTCGTCTTCGCCGAAGGCGACCCTTCAAACGGCGTCATGATCGTCGGCCCCATGCCCTATGCGGATGACGATCGCGACGGCCAGCCTTTCTCGGGTCGGCTCGGCGACATGCTCAACCGCATGCTCGCCGGCATTGGATTGTCGCGCGAAAGCGTTCTGCTCAGCAATGTCGTGCCTTGGCGCCCGCCGGGCAACCGCGTGCCGACCGCGCGCGAGGCCGATATCTGCCGCCCCTTCATCGAGCGCCAGATTGCGCTTGCCGAACCCAAGCACCTGTTGCTGCTCGGCAATTTCACGGCGCGTTTCTTCTTCGGCGGCACCGACACCATCCACCAGTTGCGCGGCGAATGGCGCGACCTGCAAATGGGCGGACACACCGTCCAGACCCTTGCGACCCTGCACCCGCAGGATCTGGTGTCAGCGCCGATCAACAAGCGCTTCGCCTGGCAGGATATGCTTGCCTTCAAGGCCCGCATCAACGGCTGACGGCCGCCTGCCCTTTTCATGAACAAAGCGTGAAGAAAGCCATGCGGTTTGCGCATATCTGCGCAGCGTTCTAATGCATTGCAAAATCCATGTTGCAGCGCAATATATCGAAACGGGAGGAATGGAATAAGGAACAAGAACCATGACTGCCCGCTTTCGCCCGATCCACAGCAGCTTTGAGACGCTCCGTCACACGGGCGCAGCTCTGCGGACGCCGTTCAACCGTTTCGGCACGGCAGCCAACGAGCAGATGACTGCAATCGGCCTTGCCCGGACCACCCGTCCGTCGCAGCTCTTCGCCGACTTCATCCAGCGTTGATCCCTACGCGGTGCGCCGAGGCGTGCCGCGCGAGTGAGACGACGCTAAAGACAAGGAACACGATCATGACGAAGCCCATTGCAAGCCTCAAGGTCCTGTTCGATTCGATCGCCGATATCGGCACTGCCGTTCGTGCCTCGCGCGAATTTACCGCGCTGAGCACGACCAAGGACGCCCGCCGCGCCCATCGCTCGGCAATCAGCCCGCTGCTGCCGAACTGATAGCGCCCGGGGACGGACCGTTACCGTCTTTTTGCTATCGGCTGTCGCAATCGACAGCGCCTTGAAAACTGGATAGAGCCACACTCGTTTCGAGTTCGAAGCGATCGGTCTATCCGGCATTTCCGCCAGACTGCCCTCGCTCCGCATCGCGCCTTCGTTGCCAGCCACTCGGTTGGTCAACTCGGCGCGTATTTGTTTTTCAGGAGCGCCGATGCTGGCCAGTCTCGCTTCCGTCCTCAGCCTGATGCTGTCCACCCTGTTGATGATGGTGGCCTTCGGCCTCCAGAGCTACGTGATCCCGGTTCGCTCCGTCGCCGAAAACTGGTCGACGCTCACAGTCTCCGTCATTGCCACGGGCTACACCGTCGGCTTCACGCTCTCCTGCATCATCACGCCGAAATTCGTGTTGCGCGTCGGCCATGTCCGCGTCTTTACCGCGCTGATCACCCTGCTTTCGATCGCCATCCTGCTCTGCGGGCTCATCGTCGACTGGCGCTTGTGGATCGCCTTTCGCGCCATATCCGGCTTCGCCATTTCCGGAAGCTACCTCGTCATCGAAAGCTGGCTCAACGAAAGGGTGACCAACGAGAACCGCGGCATGCTGTTTTCGCTCTACCTGATCACCACGATGGTCGGCACGATCGGCGGGCAATACATGGTGCCGCTCGGAGACCCAACCAACACGTCGCTCTTCATCCTCTGCGGCGTGCTGTTCTCATTGGCGCTGCTGCCGACGGCGCTCTCCTCCTCGCCGATGCCGGCACCGCCGGCGCAGGCGCGGTTCGACATTCCCGGACTGTTTCGACGCTCGCCCGTGGCCGTGGTCGGCGGTTTTCTCGCCGGCGCGCTTTCGGGCGCCTGGCTCAACCTCGGCGGCGTGTTCACGCAGAAGATCGGTCTGTCGACGGGCGAAGGCGCGACGTTGCTCGCCTCGCTCCTGACCGGCAGTGCAATTTCGCAGATCCCGATCGGCCGCGCTTCGGACCGCATTGACCGGCGCATCGTCATGGTCGGTTGCGGCATTGTCGGCGTGATCTCCTGCCTGGTGATGTCCGCGTCCATCGGCAGCAGCCCGACGGTGCTCTATGTGATTGCCGCCTTCGTCGGCTCGGTGCTGTTTCCGATCTATGCCCTGAACGTTGCCCATGCCAACGACCTCGCCAAGCCCGACGAATATGTCGAGATCTCTTCGGGCCTGATGATCACCTACGGTCTCGGCACCATTTCCGGGCCGCTGATGGTCGGCCCCGTCATGGACCGGTTCGGGCCGGCCGCGCTGTTCGTCGTGCTTGCCGTCTACTTCGCGCTTTATGGCGGTTATGCCGCCTGGCGTATCCTGCAGCGGAGCCAGCACGAAGGTCTCGTTTCCAAGACGGACTTCCAGGCAACGACTGTCTTGCCGACGCCCGGGCCCGACGTTACCAGCCCGACCGCGCAGCAGGCGTTGCAGGACGACCTGATCGAGGACGACACGGTTCCCGCCTGGGAACGCCAGCCGGAATAGCAATGTCAGCCTCATCAGGAACGAGTGTCAGCCCTGCGGCGTGACGTGCTTGCGCGCGCCCCTGCGTTCCAACCCAAGCCGGTGTTCGCGAAAGATGATGAAGATACCGGCGCCGACAACGATGGCAGTGCCGATCAGCATTGTGCGTGTCGGGATGTCTTCGAACAGAAAATAGCCAATGATCAGGCCGAGTACGATCGAAGTATATTCGAACGGCGCGATGGTCGACATGTCCGCGTGGCGGTAGCTTTCGGTCAAAAGAATCTGCGCGACGCCACCGCAAAAGCCGGCGACCATCAGCAGCAGAAAAGCCTCTTGCGAAATACTCGGCCAGCCGAACGGCAGGGTGGCCAGCGAAAAGACCGAGGCCGACAGCGAGAAGTAGAGCACGATCGTATGCGTGCGTTCGGCCTTCACCAATTTTCGCACCAGCACCATCGCGATGGCGCCGAGGGCCGCCGAAACCAAGACCGCCGCCGCCCCGAGCGCCTCGGACGAACCGAGACCACCTTCGCGAAACAGCGTCAGCCGCGGCCAGGTGATGATCATGACGCCGACCAGGCCGATCACGACAGCGGACCAGCGATAGAGCCGAACGGTCTCGCCGAGAAAGATCGCGGCAAAGGCGACCGCGATCAGCGGCATCGCGTAACCGATGGCGATGGCTTCCGGCAGCGGCAAATGCACCAGACCATAGAAGCCGAAGCTCATCGCCAGGATGCCCACGAAGCCACGCGCGATATGGCCACCGAGGTCCCTTGTCTTGAAAGCATCGCGCAATTTTCCGCGAAAAGCGAGATAGCCGAGGATCGGCACCATGGCGAAGGCGGACCGGTAGAAAGTGATCTGACCGGTGGCAATCTCGGTTCCCGCCGCCTTGATCAAGGTCGACATGCAAACGAAAATGACGACTGAAAGGACCTTGAGCAGGATCCCCTTCATCGGGTTTTCGACTTCGGCATCCATGGAAAACGCTTTTCGAGCCTGAGCGGACAAGGACCGCAGCGGCGACAGTTTGGGAGATTTGGGTGAGAAACTCACCGGAGAACCATGTCACTCTAGCCGCGCCGGCCGCGAAAGTCGGATCAAACTTCTTGATGACTTGTGTTTTTTCTTGATGAATTCGCAGCCGTGGCGTCAGCCGCAAAGATTTCTTTAGCGAGGCCGAAAAAAACCTTTCCGGTTTATTTCTTGTTAGTGCCACTTCGATACACGTCAAAGCGATAAGGGAGCGGGAAGAATACCGGACACCATGTCTTTTCTGCCGGAAGTGCGGTCGCCGGCATCACAATCGTGTGGCATATCCGGCTTTTCGCCCTTTGGCCTTTTCACCATCACAAGCGCCCTCTACAAATCCACCAGTAGCAAGGCGCGAGCGGGACTGACCATGCGGACAAATACTGGCCAGATCATTCATCTGGAAGACTACCGGCCGACCGACTTCGTTCTTGAAAGAGTGGATCTGACCTTCGAGCTCGACCCGAAGGAAACCAAGGTCGAAGCGCGGTTGATCCTGCACAGGCGGGAAGGCGTGGACGCATCGGCTCCCCTGGTTCTCGACGGCGACGAACTGGTCATGACCGGCCTGCTGCTCGACCAGGAAGAGCTTGCAGCCTCGCTCTACGACGTGACCGACGACACGCTGACGATCCGCGGACTGCCCGAGGCCGCCCCGTTCGAAGTCACCATCACCACGATGCTCTCGCCCGAGACCAACACCAAGCTGATGGGTCTTTACCGCACCAACAGCGTCTATTGCACGCAGTGCGAGGCGGAAGGCTTCCGCCGCATCACCTATTTCCCCGATCGTCCCGATGTTCTTGCCGTCTATACGGTCAACATCATCGCCGACAAGAAATCCGCTCCGCTGCTGCTCTCCAACGGCAACTATCTCGGCGGCGCCGACATGGGCGACGGCCGGCATTTCGCCGCCTGGTTCGATCCGCATCCGAAGCCGAGCTATCTCTTCGCGCTGGTCGCAGGCGATCTGGGTGTGGTGGAAGACACCTTCACCACCCTGTCCGGCCGTGAGGTCGCTTTGAAGATCTACGTCGAGCACGGCAAGGAGCCGCGCGCATCCTACGCCATGGACGCGCTGAAGCGCTCGATGAAGTGGGACGAAGAAGTCTTTGGCCGCGAATACGATCTGGATATTTTCATGATCGTCGCCGTCTCCGACTTCAACATGGGCGCCATGGAGAACAAGGGGCTCAACGTCTTCAACGACAAATATGTGCTGGCCGACCCGGAAACGGCGACGGACGCAGACTACGCCAATATCGAAGCGATCATCGCGCACGAGTACTTCCACAACTGGACCGGCAACCGCATCACCTGCCGTGACTGGTTCCAGCTCTGCCTCAAGGAAGGCCTGACGGTTTACCGCGACCACGAGTTTTCCGCCGACATGCGCTCGCGCGCTGTCAAGCGCATCGCCGAGGTCAGGCACCTGAAATCGGAACAGTTCCCGGAGGATGCCGGCCCCCTCGCCCATCCGGTCCGGCCGACGAAGTACCGCGAAATCAACAACTTCTACACGACCACGGTCTATGAGAAGGGCTCCGAGGTCACCCGGATGATCGCCACCCTTCTGGGCCGCGACCTGTTCAAGAAGGGCATGGATCTCTACTTCGAGCGCCACGACGGCCAGGCTGTGACGATCGAGGATTTTGTCGCGTGCTTCGCTGAAGTCAGTGGCCGCGATCTCGGCCAGTTTTCGCTCTGGTACCATCAGGCCGGAACACCGCTGGTGACAGCCTCCGGCGTATACGACGCGGCAAAACAGACCTTCACGCTATCGCTGGAGCAGACCATTCCGGCGACGCCGGGGCAAAGCGCCAAGGAGCCGATGCACATTCCGTTGCGCATGGGCCTGCTGCTCGACAACGGCGCGGAAGCCGATCTTTCAAGCGTGTCGGGCGCCGATATCACCGGCGACGTGCTCCATCTCACCGAGCGCAAGCAGACTGTGGTGTTCTCCGGCGTCACCTCGCGCCCGGTTCCATCGTTCAACCGCAGCTTTTCTGCTCCGATCAACCTGCATATCGAGCAGTCCGACGACGATCTGGCGCTGATCGCCCGGCACGAGAGCGATCTCTTCGCCCGCTGGCAGGCCCTCAACGCTATTGCGCTCGCCAATCTGGTATCAGCGACGGCCGACGTACGTGCTGGCAAATCGGTCACGGTCGAAAGAGCCCTCATCGATGGCCTTATCGCCGCGGCCGCCGACGACAGGCTGGAGCCGGCATTCCGGTCGCAGGCCCTGTCGCTGCCGAGCGAAGCCGACATCGCCCGCGAGATCGGCGCCGACAACGATCCAGACGCCATCCATGCCGCCCGCCAGCAGGTCCTCAAGGCGATCGCCGTTGCCGGACGCGAGACCTTCCACCGGCTTGCGGACGAAATGGCGTCGAAGGCTGCCTTCAGCCCCGAAGCGGAAAGTGCGGGACGTCGGGCCCTGCGCAACGCCGCCCTCACCTATCTCGTCCATGGCGAGGACAATCCGGCGCGGGCGGCCGAAGCCTTCGCAGCTGCCGACAATATGACCGACCTCAGCCACGCGCTGGCGCTGCTCGCGCACCGGTTCCCGGGCTCAGCCGAGACGGCGCAAGCGCTGGCGACGTTCCGCAAGCGGTTTGCCGACAACGCGCTTGTTATCGACAAGTGGTTTGCGGTTCAGGCGACGATCCCCGGCGCCGGCACGCTCGATCGCATCAAGACCCTGATGACGGAGCCGCTTTTCAACGGCAACAATCCGAACCGCGTGCGGTCGCTGATCGGCAGCTACGCCTTCGCCAACCCGACGGGCTTCAACCGCGCCGACGGGGAAGGCTACCGTTTCCTTGCCAAGCAGATCCTCGACATCGATCCGCGCAATCCGCAGCTCGCGGCCCGCATTCTGACGTCGATGCGCTCCTGGCGCTCGCTCGAAGATGTGCGCGCCGGTCACGCCCGCAATGCGTTGAAGGAAGTTGCAGGCGCGACCAAGCTTTCAGCCGATGTCAGCGACATCGTCGAGCGCATGCTCAAGGCCTGAGAAGCCTGGGAAAATCAGGCGTTATCAAGGGGCCGGGTCGCTTGCGCGACCCGGCCTATTATTTTCCAACGATAAGAAATGGTTAAGAAATCTTTACCCTTTCCTCTGGACAAGGCGAATCGCCCTATGATTCATTGAGTCAGATTCGGGCGAGCGGCGCGGCGAATCATCAGAGGGTTACACATTGGGTAAGATGGCGGACGCGCGACCAGCGAGCGCAGCCGACGGGCGGTTGCGACTCAGGTTTCCAGGCTTTGCCGGCCTGGAAAGCGAGTTCATCTCGCAGGCGAAAATTTTCGCCGAGCCGACGTCGCAGCGTCTGGCGAGTGCTGAGCCTATTCTCAAGCGTTCCATCCCCATCCTCATCATCGCATTCCTGATTATCGTCGCCGTTTCGCGCATGTCCGGCATCATGGACGAGCACAGCCGGATGGAGGACAGCTCGCGCCAGACCGTCGGGCTTGCCGCTGCAACGGCTGTCGCGGCGTTTCAGGCGGACGGCATGACGCTGTTCGACGAGGGCCGCCGTTGGGACGCTGAACAGCGACTGACCCAATACTTGCCCACCGCAATGCTCGATCCGGGCATGTTCCTTTTGACCGTGCGCAAGGATGGCCGGATCTTCGCCAGCACGCCGGATGGCGTGCCGCTGATCGGCCGGACGCTTGCCTCGGTGGCACCTGATATCGCCACGCTGCAATATTACGGCGAACATTCCAGCGTCATGAAGACGACGATCGACGGCATCGACCATATCGTCGCCTTGGCGCAGTTGCCGGAAGCGGCCGGCGTCATCCTGGCGGCAACGCCGGTGACGCAACTGGAAACGGCGTGGCGCGACGAGGTATCGCTCAATGTAACACTGTTTGCCGGCATCTCGGCGATCCTGCTCGTCGTGCTTTACGCCTATTACATCCAGGCCAAACGGGCCCGCGACGCCGACTCGGTGTTTGTCGAATCGAACCTGCGGGTGGAGACTGCGCTGTCGCGCGGCCGCTGCGGGCTCTGGGACTTCGACCTTGCCAACCGACGGCTGTTCTGGTCGCGATCGATGTATGAAATGCTGGGCATGCCCGGCGAAAGCAGCGTGCTTTCCTTCGGCGATGCCGCACGGCTGATGCATCCCGACGACCGCGGCATCTACGGCGTTGCCCGCACGATCGCCCGCGGCGATGCGCGCCAGATCGACCAGGTGTTCCGCATGCGCCACGCGGACGGCCACTATGTGTGGCTGCGCGCCCGCGCCGAGATCATTCGAACCGTGTCCGGCCGCGCCCATCTCATCGGCATTGCCATGGATGTCACCGAACAGCATCGGCTGGCGCAGCGCTATGCGGAAGCCGACCAGCGCCTGGCCGATGCCATCGAATGCACGTCCGAGGCCTTCGTTCTCTGGGACAAGCAGGACCGGCTGGTCATGTGCAACACGCACTACCAGGAAGCCTACAAGCTGCCGGATCACGTGCTGGTGCCGGGCACCGAACGCATAGCCGTTCACGCAGCGGCCGCACGGCCCGTGGTGGAGCGCCGCATCGCGGATCCGGACCGCAGCAACCACTCGCAGACGACCGAAGTGCAGCTTGCCGACGAACGCTGGCTGCAGATCAACGAACGGCGCACCCGCGACGGTGGTCTCGTTTCGGTCGGCACCGACATCACGCTTCTGAAGCGCCACCAGGTGCGGTTGCGCGAATCCGAGCGTCGGTTGATGGCGACCATCGGCGATCTCTCGGCTTCGCGCATGACGCTGGAACGGCAGAAGACCGAACTGTCGATCGCCAACGCCAACTACCAGGCGGAAAAAGAGCGGGCCGAGGCGGCAAACCGCGCCAAGTCGGAATTTCTCGCCAACATGTCCCATGAGCTGAGGACACCGCTCAACGCCATTCTCGGCTTTTCGGAGATCCTGCAGACCCAGATGTTCGGGCCGCTCGGCTCGGAGAAATACGACGAATACTCGCGCGACATCCACGAGAGCGGCAAGCACCTGTTGAACGTGATCAACGACATCCTTGACATGTCGAAGATCGAAGCGGGCCATATGCGCATCAGCCGCGAGACGATCGACCTCGCGCCGCTGATCGAGGAGACGATCCGCTTCACCACGATCCCGGCGCAGCAGAAGAACATCCATGTGGTGCAGCATATTGCTTCGGGCCTGACTGTGGTCGCGGACCGACGGGCGATGAAACAGGTGCTGCTCAATCTGCTGTCGAACGCGGTCAAGTTCACCAACGAAGGCGGGCGCATTTCGTTGCGCGCCCGCAAGGTCACCGGTGCGGTGACGCTGACGATTGCAGACTCCGGCATCGGCATCCCGCGCGACGCGCTACAGAAGATTGGCCAACCCTTCGAGCAGGTGCAAAGCCAGTATGCCAAGAGCAAGGGCGGCTCCGGCCTCGGGCTTGCCATCTCCCGCTCGTTGACGCGCCTTCACGGCGGAACGATGAAGATCCATTCCGCCGAGAACGTCGGCACCATCATTTCTCTGCGCATGCCCGATCGCGACAGCGATCCGCAGCCCTATCCCGAAACCACCGACTGAAAAATTCGCCTGACAGACTTCGACAGCCGCCTGATATCGGCCTCCAGCGTTTTCAGGTCGGGGTAATCCCCTGCCCGGCAAACGAGATCGACAAGGCCGGCCGGCGCCTCCTTCGGGTCGAACTCTCCCTCGATGCACAGCCGCACGATTTGCGACAGCTCGGTAAAGAGGCTGAGTGCCTCCATGGTCGCGTCGAGATCATTGGGGTTCATCATTGCGCCGCCAAGCAACTTCAAGGCATCGGCCGTATGGGCACCGGCTTCAAGCGGTGGCACGCCCTTGGCGGGTGCGATCAGCGCCAGATATTGCGCGATGAACTCGATATCGACGAGACCGCCGGGGATCAGCTTGAAATCCCAGATGTCGCTTGGCGGCTTCTCGCTGTCGATCATCTCGCGCATCGAGATCACGTCGGCGCTGACCTTGGCGACGTCACGCTTCTGGCCAAGCACTTCGGCAAAGATGGCATCGGCGTGCGCCCTCAGGCTGTCGTCGCCGCAGATGCAGCGCGCCCGCGTCAACGCCAGATGCTCCCAGGTCCAGGCTTCTTCGCGCTGATACTTGGCAAAGGCGTTGATGCGGGTGGCAACCGGCCCCTTGTTGCCGGAGGGGCGCAGCCGCATGTCGACCTCATAGAGCACGCCTTCGGCCGTCGGCGCCGAGAGCGCGGCGATCAGGCGCTGGGTCAACCGGGTGAAATAGCGCGTCGGATCGAGCGGCTTGCCGCCGTCCGATTCCGCGGCGGCGTCGTCATAGTCGTAGAGCAGGATCAGGTCGACGTCGGAGCCTGCGGTCAGCTCATGACTGCCGAGCTTGCCCATGCCGACGACGACAATGCGCCCACCCGGGAAGTCGCCGTGCACCGAACGCACCTCTGCCAGCACCGCGTCCACCGCCGCAGCGATGATCAGGTCGGCCAGATCGGTAAAGGCGCGGCCCGCCTGCGCGCCAGAGATAGAACCGGTCAACAGGCGGATACCGATGAGGAACCGCTGCTCGGCGGCGATGATACGCAGCCGGTCGAGCACCTCTTCATAGTGGCGGCCGCCAGCCACGAAATTGGCGATGCGCGGCGCCAGATAATCCCGTGTCGGTAGCTCCGCCAGGAGGCCCGGATCGAGCATGCCGTCGAACACATGCGGCCGCGCCGCGATGATCTCGGCAAGCCGCGGCGCCGACGACATGATGTTGACGATCAGCGACAGGAGCCGCGGATTGTTGCCGAGCAGCGAAAACAGCTGGATGCCGGCTGGCAGGCCGGAAATGAAGTGATCGAAACGCAGGAGCGCTTCGTCGGCGCGCCGGCTTTCGCCGAAGACGCGCAGAAGCTGCGGCGTCAGTTCCGTCAGCCGCTCGCGGGCCTCTACCGATTGCGTCGCGCGGTAGCGACCGTAATGCCAGGTGCGGATCGTGTGGGAGATGTCGGACGGCCGCTGGAAACCGAGTTTCCTTAGTGTCTCGAGCGTATCGGGATCGTCGCGCTGGCCGGTGAAGACGAGATTGCCCGTCTCGCTCGACAGCTTCGCCTCCTGCTCGAAGAGCTGGGCGTAGCGCCGCTCGACGGTGCGCAGAACCTTCGACAGCGCCTTGGAAAAGCTGGCCGTGTCCTCGAAGCCGAGCATGAAGGCGATGCGCTTCAGCTCCGCCTCAGTCTCCGGCAGCACATGGGTCTGCTCGTCGCGCACCATCTGGATGCGATGTTCGACGTCGCGCAGGAACCAGTAGGCCTCCACGAGTTCGTCCGCGGTCGTCTCGTCGATCCAGCCGGCCTTGACCAGTGCATGCAGCATCGGCTCCGTCGCCTTCAGCCGCAGCTCGGGCATGCGCCCGCCGGCGATCAGCTGTTGCGTCTGGACGAAGAACTCAATCTCGCGGATGCCGCCGCGACCGAGCTTGATGTTGTGTCCCTTGACCGCAATCTCGCCATGGCCCTTGTGGGCGTGAATCTGCCGCTTGATCGAATGGATGTCGGAGATTGCCGCATAGTCGAGATACTTGCGGAAGACGAACGGCGTCAGTTCCTTCAAAAATGCATCGCCAGCAGAGATGTCACCGGCAACGGGACGCGCCTTGATGAAGGCGGCGCGTTCCCAGTTCTGCCCCCTGCCCTCGTAATAGAGCATCGCCGCCTCGACAGGGATTGCAAGCGGCGTCGAGCCCGGGTCCGGGCGCAATCGAAGGTCGGTGCGAAAGACATAACCGTCGCCGGTGCGCTCTTGCAGGATACGGATGAGGCGGCGCAGCAACCGGCCGAAGGTCTCTGAGGCGTCATCGCGATCGACGATGATGCCGGACTGCGGATCGTAAAAGACGACGAGATCGATATCGGAGGAATAGTTGAGCTCGAAGGCGCCGAGCTTGCCCATGCCGAGAACGACGACGCCGGAGCCCTCGCTCGGGGCAGCCACATCCTTGAGCGCAAGCTTGCCGACCTGATGCCCACTCAGCAACAGATGATCGATCGTCGCCGAAACCGCCGCACCGGCAAACTCGCTCAGCCAGCGCGTCGTCTCGCGACCGTTGAAGTGCCGGGAAAGGTCCGCGAGGGCGACGGCGAAGGCAAGCTCCCGCTTGGCCTTGCGAAGGCGCGTCATGATCTCGGTATCAGGCAGCGCTACACCGGGCTCCGCCGGAACCCAGGCCTCCCGCGCCCGCCGAACCCTTTCGGCGAGAAACTGCAGCAGCGGTTCGGTCAAGATCTGTTCGAGTATGCCGGGCTGGCTGCCACCGGTGTCGCGCAGGAACGGCGACAGGGCAAAGGCAGAGACGACAAAGGCCTTGAACGGTGTTTCGGACGCCAGCAGGCGGCTGATCTGATCATGCCCCTTGGCCATGTCCTTCAGCACCGACAGCGCGGATTTGGCGTCGGCCTGGCTTGCCGGTTTGATCGGCGCCGTCTCCATGCCCCACCAGTGCCCTGCCATCGTGTCCTGCATGCCGTTTCCCCCTGTTCTCCGCAAACCGGTCTATCAGGTCGCGGACGCCGGGAAAACCATGTGTACCGTCAGTCCCTTGCCGTTATCGGCACCGTCAGGATCGGTCGCGGCAAGATTCAATGCGCCATGGTGCATCTCCATCACCGCGTCGACGAGAGACAATCCGAGGCCCGTGCCGGGCTTGGAGCGGCTCTCGTCTAGTCGGACGAAGCGCTTGACCACATCCTCGCGCTTGTCCTCGGGAACGCCAGGGCCGTGATCGGCAACGGAAAGCACAACCTTGCCGTCGCGCCTGCCGAGCGAGACCTTGATCAACGGATCGGTTGCGCCTTCCGCGTATTTGAGCGCGTTGTCCAGCAAGTTGCCGAGCGCTTGGCCGACGAGCTCGCGATTGCCCGAAATCACCATGCCCGGCGCCACCTCAGCCTCAAGCCGCAGGCCCACGTCTTCGGCCACCGGTTCGTAGAGTTCGACGCAATCCGACACGATCCGCGACAGGTCGACCTCGCTCATCTCGGCGGCAGCGGAGCCCGCTTCGACGCGCGAAATCATCAGGAGCGCATTGAAGGTACGGATCAGCTGGTCCGATTCGCCGATGATTTCCTCCAGCGCGCCGCGCTGGCTTGTACCCTTGCGCGCCAGTGCGGCTTCCGCCTTGTTGCGCAGCCGTGTCAGCGGCGTCTTCAGGTCGTGGGCGATGTTGTCGGACACCTGCCGCAAGCCCTCGTTCAGCTTCTCGATGCGTCCGAGCATCGCGTTCAGGGATTCGGAAAGCCGGTCGAATTCGTCACCGGAGCCGTTCCTCGGCAGACGCTGCGACAGGTCGCCCGCCATGATCTTGGTGCTCGCCTCCGACATGCGGTCGATGCGCTTCAGCGCATTGCGGCCGATGGCAAACCAGATAATGAGCGCACCAAGGCCCATGATGCCGAGCGCCACCATCAACGCCTGGCGCACCAGGGCACGGAACTTCTGCGGCTCCTGGAGGTCACGGCCGACGAGGATGCGAAGGCCGTTATCGAGCATCAGCACGTGGGCGAGCGCCACGTGGCTGTCCTTGCGGGTCTCGTCGGTATAGCGCTGATAGGCGAAAGGCTTCTCCGTCCAGCCTTCCCTATCGAGAAGGCCCGGCTCCAGGCTTGCCACATTGCCGGCCAGGATTTCGCCGCTCGGACCGGCGATCACATAGAGATTGGCGCCCGGTTGCCTTGCGCGCCTTTCGAGCGAACGCAACAGTCCATTGACCCCGGCCCGGGTATAGACCTGCTCGATCTGCGTCACCTCGGCGGTCACCGCATCGCGCGTCTGCTGCTGCAGCAGACGCTCGGACATGCCGGTGACGTAAAAGACGAGAAAGGCGGCGCAGAGCGAGAAAAGGATCAGATAGAGCGCGGACAACCGAACGGCCGTTGTCCGGAGCAGGACGCCAAGTTTGCTCATGCGCTGGCGGTCCGGTCATCCTTGATCATGTAGCCGGCGCCGCGCACGGTTCGCAGCAGCGGCAGGTCGAAATCCTTCTCGATCTTCGAGCGCAGCCGCGAAACATGCACGTCGATGACATTGGTCTGTGGATCGAAGTGATAGTCCCAGACGTTTTCGAGCAGCATCGTTCGGGTCACGACCTGGCCGGCATTCTTCATCAGATATTCAAGCAGCCGGAACTCGCGCGGCTGTAGCGGGATTTCCTTTCCCTGGCGGCGAACCGAGTGCGACAGGCGGTCGAGTTCGAGATCGCCGACCCGGTAGACCATGTCCTGCTCGGGCGTGCCCTTGCGGCGTCCAAGCACTTCGACACGGGCGAGTAGCTCGCTGAAGGCGTAGGGTTTCGGCAGGTAGTCGTCGCCGCCGGCGCGCAGGCCCGTCACCCGATCGTCGACCTGACCGAGCGCCGACAGGATGAGCACCGGGGTGTGGACGTCCTTGCGACGCAACTCCGAGATCACCGACAGACCATCGCGGCGCGGCAACATACGGTCGACCACGAGAACATCGTAGCTGTTTTCGCTGGCCATGAAGAGACCGCTTTCGCCGTCGCTCGCATGGTCGCAGACAATGCCGGCTTCCCGGAATGCCTTTGCGAGATAGGCCGCAGCCTCGATATCGTCTTCAATGATAAGAATCTTCATACGCGTGACCATAGTCCCGGACCTCTGTCTGTCTCAACCGGTTTCGAGTTTTCCGACAACCGGAATGGCGATCGCTTCGCCCCAAACGGCGAACGCCGCGAAATCGCTCGGATATCGCGGCGCCCCGGTCGTTCATTCGCTGCCGCGATCAGCCCTGATCGATGGGAAGCGCCACGAAGCGGCTGCCGTTGTCGGCCTCGATCTGGAAGAGCGCCTTGCTGCGGCCGTCCTTCTTGGCGGTGGTGATCACCTTGAGGATATCGTCCGCCGACTTCACTTCCTGATTGTTGACGGAAACGATCTTCTCGCCCTGCTTCAGGCCACGATCGCTAGCATCCGAGTCCTCGTCTACCGAGGCGATTGTCACGCCCTGACCGTCATCCGACGGAACCACGGTCATGCCGAGGTCGGCCAAGGCCTGCTCGCTCGACGGCTGGGCTTCCTCGGACTGCGTACCGGAATCCTTGGCCGCTTCCTTGTCGTCCTTCGGCAGCGTTCCGATCTCGAGCTTTACGGTTTCGGACTTGCCGTTGCGCCACAGCACGACATCGACCGTGGTACCCGGGCGAATGCCGGCGACCTTGCGGGCAAGATCACGCGGATCCTTGATGGTGTCGCCGTTGAGCGCGGTGACGACGTCACCCTTCTTGATGCCGGCCTTTTCGCCGGGCGATCCGGCCTGCGGTTCGACGACGAGGGCGCCGTTTGCTTCGGAAAGGCCGAGCGATTCGGCAATATCCTTGCTCACCGGCTGGATCTGAACGCCGAGCCAACCACGCGATACCGAACCGTCCTTCATCAGGTCGGCAACGACGTCCTTGGCGACCGATGCCGGGATGGCGAAGGCGATGCCGACATTGCCGCCCGACGGCGAGAAGATTGCGGTGTTGATGCCGACGACTTCACCCGAAAGGTTGAAGGTCGGGCCCCCGGAGTTGCCGCGGTTCACGGCAGCGTCCACCTGCAGGTAGTCGTCATACGGGCCGGAGCCGATATCGCGGCCACGGGCCGAAATGATGCCGGAGGTCACAGTACCGCCGAGACCGAAGGGGTTGCCGACGGCAACGACCCAATCGCCGACGCGAACCTTGTTGTCGTCTGCCCAGCTGACATAGGTGAACTTGCGCTTGTCATCGACCTTGAGCACCGCGAGGTCGGTGCGGCTGTCCTTGCCGATCAGCTTGGCGTCAAGCTCGGTGCCGTCGTTGAGGATGACCGTAAACGCCGAACCGTCGGAAACGACATGATTGTTGGTAACGAGGTAGCCGTCTTCAGAGATGAAGAAGCCGGAGCCCTGAGACGTCGGGCGCAGGCGACCTTCGCCGTGCGGGCCACGACGGCCGGGGCCGCGTTCGGCACGGTCATCGCCGCGCGGGCCACCGAATTCCTTGAAGAAGCGCTTCAGCGGGTGATCGTCGGGCAGCTCATCCAGACCGCGACCGCCAAAATCGAAGGTGAAACCGTTACCCTCGTCGGAAACGGGGTTGGCGCGCGATTGGACGCGGACCGAGACGACGGCCGGGGAAACGGCGTCGACGACATTGGCAAAGCTCGGAACCTGGGGCGCATCGACCTTGACGGCTTCAGCGAAGGATTGGCTGATCGTCGCCGGCAGGCCGGAGGTCAGCATGACGGCCGCAAGACCCGCAACCGTCGAGGTCTTCAGGACAGTCTTGAGGGAGGGACGCAGGAATTTGGTCGTAAACATCCGTTTTGCCTTTTCTCTTCCTTGAAGCCACTGGAAGCAGCTTCGACATCGTGATTTCGAAGATCGCCGCGGGGGTGGCGATCTCGCTACTGGCTGACTGGAGAAACAGCCGATGACGAAAGATGTAACGGATGGGACCTTACTGAGTTCTGTCCGGAGGATGAATTTTTGGTAATGTTGGCAAAGGCCGCCGAAAGCGGCACTTTGCCCGCCAGTTCTAGGGCTGAAGCAGCTTCTTCAGCTTTTCCTTCTCGTCGTCGGAAAGCGGCGTGCCGCGCGATTGGCGGCTACGCTTGAGCGCGGCCACCAGCAGCGTCATCGCGCCGATGAACAGAAGCAGGATCGGCATGCCCCACAGGATCATCGTCTTGGTTTCGAGCCGGGGTTTGAGGAGCACGAACTCGCCGTAGCGCGAAACGACGTAATCGATCACGGCGTCGTCGCTATCGCCATTTGCCAACCGCTCGCGCACCAGAACCCGCAGATCCTTGGCAAGCTCGGCGTTGGAATCGTCGATCGACTGGTTCTGGCAGACCATGCAGCGAAGTTCCGCCGAGATCGCCCGCGCGCGCGCTTCGAGCGCAGGATCGGGCAGGACCTCATCCGGATTGACCGCAAAAGCCGGACCGAGCGACGCCAGAAACAGAAAGAATGCGAGCAGCAATCGGTTCATTCGGCCGCCCCCACCGGGATCGTCTTCGGCCGCTTGGCGCGTGTCGGTGCACCGACGCGCAGGCGGCGATCGCTGAGCGAGACGAAACCGCCCGCCATCATGAACAGCGTCCCTCCCCAGATGCAGAGGATCATCGGCTTCCACCAGATGCGCACGACGATGCCGCCTTCACCGATCTGATCTCCGAGCGAAACATAGAGCTGGCTGAGGCCAAAGGTGCGGATACCGGCTTCTGTGGTCGGCATGCGCCTCGCCTGATAGAGCCGCTTCGACGACCAGATGTCGGCGACCACGACGCCACCGCTCGTGATGGTGAAATGGCCGGATTCCTCGGAGTAGTTCGGACCGCTGCCATTGCGCATGCCGTCGAAGCGCAGGGTGTAGCCTCCGGCGTCCACCGTCATGCCCGGCTTCATCTCGACGACAGTTTCGGTCTCGAACGCGGTGACCGCGACGATGCCGATCAGCGTGACGCCAAGACCGATATGCGCAAGTGCCGTGCCGAAAGCCGAGCGCGGAAGGCCGGAGAACCGTCGCCAGGCGACGTTGCCCGTCACCTTGCCGAGCCCTGATCGCAAGGCCAGATCCGTCAGCGAGCCGACGATCAGGTAAACACCGAGAGCAATGCCAAACAGGGCGAGGATAGGCCCGCCGTTCATGGCGTAGTAATAGATGCAGCCGACGACAAGACCAACGGCAACGGCCGCAAACAGCCGCTGGGCGACGCCCATGAGGTCACCGCGCTTCCAGGCCAGCAGCGGACCGAAAGGCACGGCAAACAGAAGCGGCAGCATCAACAGCCCAAAGGTCATGTTGAAGAACGGCGGTCCGACCGAAATCTTGTCGCCGGTCAGCGCTTCGAGCACCAGCGGGCAGAGCGTGCCGGTGAGTACGGTCGCAGTCGCCGTCGTCAGGATGAGATTGTTGAAGACGAGCGCGCCTTCCTTCGAGATCGGGGCAAAGATGCCGCCGGCCTTCAGCCGCGATGCGCGGAAGGCAAACAGCGAAAAGGCGCCGCCGATGAAGAAGACCAGGATGGCAAGGATGAAGATGCCGCGCGTCGGGTCAGTGGCAAAGGCGTGAACCGAGGTCAGCACGCCGGAGCGAACGAGGAAGGTGCCGAGCAGCGACAGCGAGAAGGTCATGATCGCGAGCAGCACGGTCCAGATCTTCAGCGCCTCGCGTTTCTCCATGACGAGGGCGGAGTGCAGCAGCGCGGTGCCGGCAAGCCACGGCATGAAGGAAGCGTTTTCAACCGGATCCCAGAACCACCAGCCGCCCCAGCCGAGCTCGTAATAGGCCCAATAGGAGCCCATCGAGATGCCCGCCGTGAGGAATGTCCAGGCAGCAAGCGTCCAGGGGCGCACCCACCGTGCCCAGGCGGCGTCGATGCGCCCCTCGATCAGGGCAGCGATGGCAAAGGAGAAGCAGACGGAAAAGCCGACATAGCCTAGATAGAGCAAGGGCGGGTGGATGGCGAGGCCGACATCCTGCAGGATCGGGTTCAGGTCCTTGCCCTCACCCGGTGCCGGGATCAGGCGGGCAAAGGGGTTGGATGTGAGCAGGATGAACAGCGTGAAGGCCACCGCAATCCAGGCCTGGACGGCAAGCACGTTCGCCTTGAGTGTTTCCGGAAGATTGCGGCCGAAGGTGGCAACCAGTGCCGAAAAGAACACCAGGATCAACAGCCAGAGCAGCATCGAACCTTCATGGTTTCCCCACACGCCGGAGATCTTGTAGATCAGCGGCTTCAGCGAGTGCGAATTTTCCCAAACGTTACGGACGGAGAAATCCGATGTGACATAAGCGAAGGTCAGTACCGCGAAGGAGAAGGCGACGAGCAGGAAACAGGCAACCGCCGCGCTCGAGGCGAGTTCCATCAGGGCGCGATCGTTGAGCCTGGCGCCGAGTATCGGCAAGGCAGCCTGTACGAAGGCGGTCGCGAGCGCCAGAACCAGCGCATAATGTCCAAGTTCGATGATCATCGAACGGTTTCCTTCCCGCTGAGTTCGACACCCTGCGCCTTCAAGCGGTCGGCGACATCCTTCGGCATATAGGTCTCATCATGCTTGGCAAGCACGGAATCCGCAACGAAGACGGAGCTGTCGGCAACGAACGTGCCTTCGGTCACCACACCCTGCCCCTCGCGGAACAGGTCCGGAAGGATGCCGGTATAGGTCACGGGCACCTGGCCGAGCGTATCGGTGACAGTAAACGTCACCGTCTTGCCATCGCCGCGCTTGACCGATCCGGCCTCGACCAGGCCGCCCAAGCGAATGCGGGTTCCCGGGGGCACATCGGCCTTGGCGAGGTCGCTCGGCACGTAGAAATAGGCGATCGCCTGGCTGAAGGCGAACATCACCAGGAGGACAGCAAGCGTCAGAAAGCCCACACCACCGCCGATGATCGCCAGTCGCTTC
Source organism: Sinorhizobium sp. A49 (assembly GCF_002002725.1). Lineage (GTDB taxonomy): Bacteria > Pseudomonadota > Alphaproteobacteria > Rhizobiales > Rhizobiaceae > Ensifer. The sequence continues at coordinate 124,160 of NZ_MUNW01000063.1, forward strand.
TGTTTGCGCGTCATTGCGTCTCTCCGTCGGTCTTGATCCCGAGTTCGCGGGCCAGCGCAAGCAGCTGCTTTCCCTGTTCGCCGTCCGCCGGGAAGGTTTTCTGGCTTTCCTTTAGGGCGGCGGCCGCCTGATCTCTTTGATCAAGCACAACATGCGAACGGATCAACCGCGCCCAGCCTTCGGGGTTGGCAGGATCCTCCTTCAGGCGGCTTGCCAGGCTTTCGACCATGCCGCGGATCATCTCCTGGCGGTCGCCGGCGTTCATGTCCTGTGCGGCCGCGATATCGTCCGCGCTCGGATTTCCCGGGGCGGCGCCCGCAACATTTCCGGCAGCGCCGCCGGAAAGCTCTGCCACGTGCTGCTGGACCAGCGGCACCCAAGGCGCATCCGCGGGAGAGCCGGCAATAAGCCGGTTGAAAGCCGCAAGCGCCTCGTCCTTCTTGCCTTCCTGTTTCAGGCCGAGGGCAAGATAGAATTCGGAACGGGGATCGTTCGGGTCGATGTCGAGGGATTTTCGCAGTGCCGACTGCGCTTCGGTGGTCACCAGTCCGTCCGAAAGCGCGATCAGCGCCTCGGCGTAGCCACCCAACCGCGCCGGCGTCGGCCCGAGCAGGCGGACGGCGTTGTCATAGGCGGCGACCGCCTCTTCGACGCGACCGTTGCGCATATAGATCGGCGCAAGCACCTCCCAGCCGGCACCGTCATTCGGGTTCTGCGCCAGATGGTTTTCGGCACGAGCAATCAGAATGTTGATATCGGCGCCGGGATCGGCAAGGCGCGCGGCCAAAGGCTGCGCCGGAACACCCGGGCTGCCGGTGAACAAGTAAAGACAGAGCCCGATCGCGGGAAGACAGAGCAGCACGAAGGCTTGCGCCAGGAAATTGAGTCCGCGGCGCGTCGCTACGACCGGCGCGGCGGCGCGGTCGATCTCGCCGGCCGCAAGCAGTCGACGGGCGACCTCGGCGCGGGCGAGCTCAGCATCGTCGCCGCTGATCAAACCGCTCTCCTGATCGCGCGTCAGCTCATCGAGTTGGTCACGATAGACTTCGATATCGTGGCTATGGGGAGATGATGCGGGCGCGGCCGCCCGCAACAGCGGGAGGATGAGCACGACGGCGACTGCCGCCGTCAGCGTGGCGACGAGGATCCAGAACAACATGGATGCTCAATACTATGGCACCCATGCCATTCCAACTCGAAAACCTGCGATGACAGAGATTTGAGGCGTTTCGCCGCAACCGGAAATCCGGTCAGCTGAGCGGCGTCCAGCTCCCGTCGGAATTCCGGCAGGCGGCACCGCGCGCGGTTGTCGGCTGTCCCTTGACGGTTACGGTATGGCTGTACTGGCGGCAGTTCTGCGAACCGACCTGATAAGGTGCGGCAGCAACGACCGAGCCGGTGACGCTGCGCCCCTGCCAATTGACCGGCTGACCGCCCGGAGCGGCTTCCAGCGCGCGGTACTCGGCCTCAAGCGCACGCTGGCGATCAGAGGCACTGATGTCGAGATTGCTGAGCCGGCCGATAATCCCCCCCTGCAGGGCGGCGATGTAGGTCGTCGAAGACACGCTGCGGGTTGCGGTCGCGCCGAGCCCCGCAGCCGCGGTCTGCCCGCCAGACGTGGTGCTGCAACCGGCAAGAGCCATCGCCGACGCGATCACCGCGATCCTGCCGCTGACGACAATCGTTCGTGTCATTTCTGCCTGGTTCCTCATGATCCGCGACATGTACTCTCTACTGCGGGGCTCCAACTGTACCGACCATCAAGGTCGAGCGAAGACTTCCCTTTGATTTTCTTTTGGCATTCCCTGTTGACAGAGGCAACGGCCAGGGCCGTCGACGCGATACTTTCGCGCGCCAGTGTGACACCTAAACCGCAGCCGGCAGCACCAGCTCTGCACGCAGTCCGCCCTCATCCCGACGCGACAGCGTCAGCGTGCCCTGATATTCCCGCACGATCTCGCTGACGATCGACAGTCCGAGGCCTGTTCCCGGCTTGCTTTCGTCCAGCCGCTTGCCGCGTTTCAACGCCAACGCGATCTGATCGGGATCAAGGCCAGCTCCGTCGTCGTCAACATCGAGGACGATCCATTGCCGCCCGGTCTCCTTCGCATGCTGTTCGTTCTGAGCCGGACGAACATTGAGCCACACCTCGCCCCTGGCGTGGCGGGCAGCGTTTTCGAGCAGATTGCCGACGGTTTCCTCGACATCCTGCAGTTCCATGGCAAGCACCAGGCCCGGTGGATTGATCGACAGATGAACCTCTTTTTCCGGATTGAGCTTGCGCATCACGCGCACCAACCGCTCCAGCGCCGGCTGCGCTTCGGTGCGGGCAAGAACCGATTCGCGTTGCGCGGCGATCCGCGCTCGGCTCAGATAGGATTGCACCTGCATCTGCATCGCATCGACCTGGGTCCGGACGAGTTCGCCGTGGGATGCCTCAAGCACGCGCGCCTCGTTGAGGAGAACGGCGATCGGCGTTTTCAGCGAATGCGCGAGGTTGCCGACCTGCATACGGGCGCGCTCGACGATGCGCCGGTTGCTGTCGATCAGCGCATTCACCTCGTTTGCAAGCGGCTGGATCTCGCGTGGAAAGGCGCCATCGAGCCTTTCGCTTTCGCCGGCCCGGATCTTCTCCAGCGAGCGGCGAACCTGGTCGAGCGGCCGGAGGCCGAAGAGAATGGTCAACGCGTTCATGCCGAGCCCGCCCAGACCGAAGATCGAGAGCGCGATCGTCAGATTGCGGGTGAAGCGGTTGATGTCCGCTTCCAGCACGTCGCGGTTGCCGGCAACGCGGAAACGGGCGGTGTGGCCCTGAATGTCGAGAACGACCTCGGTCTCGGCGACTTCGACCTCGTTCGCGAAGGGATCCTTGGTGGTGTAAAAACGCACATAACCGGTATCGAAGGGCACTTCATCGACGCTTGCGATCGGCAGCTTGGCGTTACCGAGCGAGGTCGAGATCAAAGGTGGCGTGTCGAACTCGCCGATCGGATCGACGATCCAGTACCATCCGGTCTGCGGCTGCGAAAAGCGCAGATCGCCGAGCTGGGGGCTGCCGGCAAGCACCGTCTTCTCATTGACCGAAATCGAGTTGACGACGTTGAAAAGCTGGGCGCGCAGCAGGTCCTTGAAGCCGCGCTCCGAGCCTTGACGGTAAAGGGCCGAGATGACGACCCCGATCACCACAAGGGCGACGACGGCCCAGACGGTCGAAACCGCCAATACGCGGGCCGTAAGAGATCTAATTGCCATTGCCGGGCGCTTGCATGCGGTACCCCAGGCCCCGCACCGTCTCGATCAGGTCGTTGCCGATCTTCTTGCGCAGGCGGCCGACGAAGACTTCGATGGTGTTGGAATCGCGATCGAAGTCCTGATCGTACATGTGTTCAACCAACTCAGTCCGCGATACGACCTGGCCCATGTGGTGCATGAGATAGGAGAGCAACCGGAACTCGTGCGACGTCAGCTTCAGCGCCGTCCCGTCGACGGTTGCCTTCGACCCCTTGGTGTCGAGCCGCACCGGACCGCAGACGATTTCCGAGCTTGCGTGGCCTGCCGCCCGGCGGATCAGCGCGCGAATGCGGGCAAGCACTTCCTCGACGTGGAACGGCTTTGCGACATAGTCATCGGCACCGGCGTCGATGCCGGCCACCTTGTCGCTCCAGCGATCGCGCGCCGTCAGGATAAGCACCGGCATGGTCTTGCCGCCGCCGCGCCATTTTTCGAGAACGGTGATGCCGTCCATCTCGGGCAGACCGATATCGAGGATGACGGCGTCATACGGCTCGGCTTCGCCGAGATAGTGTCCCTCTTCGCCGTCATAGGCCTGATCGACGACGTAGCCAGCCTCCTTCAGCACTTCGGCGAGTTGCCGGTTCAAGTTGACGTCGTCCTCGACTATCAGAATGCGCATTCGTACCCACTTCCCCTCTTTCGCAGCGTCGCCACGCGCGAATTACATCGGCACCCTTACGGTCACCTTCTTCGGTCGCCCGCCATTGCCCGGCACAAGCACCGTAATCACGCATTGGCCATCGGAGGTCGGTTGCGCCGAAAGCAGCTCCCCGCCGGTTTCCGAAACGACTTGCTGAGCAGCGGCGCTGCAATCGCCGGCCACACGGACGACAAGGTCCGTGGGCATGCCGACCTCCGGCGGAGCAAAGCCCGCAAGGCCTGCGGCAAGCGCGGCTATGATCACTGGTGAAGACATGAACGCACTTTCGACTTGGGAAGCATCATGGCAAAAGCAATAACGGATAGAGGCTGAATGGCAAATGAATGTCGGCCACCCAGCGGGGCGAACAGCCATCCATGAATGCCGGCATCCACGATGAACCGACCGCAGATTGCAACGATTCCCTGAAAGGCGAAACCCGGGCGCGATCAATCCACGGCCTGATAACAGCCGCGTCGAACGTTGATCCGCGCCGTAAGGAAGCGACAACCAGAGCGCTTGTCGATGTTTGCGGCTCACCATATCGATGGTTTTCACTGCCGATCGTCAAAAGGCGGCCGATCCGGCCTCCGTTCGACGCGCCATTCCGCCGGCACGCAAAAAGGCAGGCGGACGCGGTGGGAGGGATACCGCGTCCGCCCGTCGCGCGGCGGCAGCAAAGCGCGCCTGCGCGATGGCATTGCACAAGTATCTCGGGCGATACTGGAAAAGGTCCAGCTTCGGCGGCAATATTAGATCTTGCCTACCCATAGCGGGCGCAACACCCACCAAGAGAATTGCCGAGGCGCAGCCTCTGGTGATCAGTCATTTGTTAAGCCCTTTCTGCTATCATCCGACAATCGGCCAAGGACCAGATGGGCGGAGGCTCCTTCGCTCGCCTTGCGACAAAACTTGAAGTGAGCTCGAATATCCGAGTCCTTTGAATCCCTTGGCCGCACCTCTTCCAAAGTTGAGTCCGGACCCTGCGGGGTTGAGTGAGCGCGGTCAGGAGAAGAGTCCGTTCCCTCCTCTAAGCCTCTGCATTGCCGGACGCCGTAGCGCAGGCTGCAGGCGCTCTGGCCCGACAACCTTGTCTCATCTCACATTGCTATCGCGATTTTCGGAATGCGCTCTGAGGTACTCGCTCCCATTGCGGTGTGCTCGATCGCCACCGTCGTGACCGCAAAACAGCGGTGGCGCGACAAGATCGGTTGGCCGAAGGATCACCCCGCCGACTCACACGGCGCCGAAATGGCCCGCCGCTGCCAACCGCCTGAACGCAACTGTGGATCAGCCGAAAATTAATCGATTTAAAGATTTTTAAATCGTTTAAATGACTTAAGCCACTGATTTACAAAGCGTTTACGATGTGAAATTGTCCACCCATCAACTTGTCATGAAATTGCAACAGGCCCGGGAGGATCGGATGCAGACGCTCGTAAACAACCAGCAGGCATCGCAGCAGTCCAAGGTACCGCAGTCGCTGCTGGACCGTTTCGAAAGCGAATGGCGCGAAATGCGCACTGCCAGCCAGACGACACCGAAGCCAGTTCAGCCGGCTGAATAAGCGCGCTGGTGGGCGAACCCGCTCGTCGATATTCCAAGACGATCAAGCTTGAAGCCGCCCTCGGTCAACGCCGCGAGCGGCTTTTTTTGTCGAGCGTCGTGGGCACCAAGTGCAGCCCGCACCTTGAGGCGCTCTCGCGCTCAGTCCGTGATCGGCCGCATGCAACATGCGCACCGAAGCAGTTGCAGGCAGCCCCACAGAGGCTCGATCGCGTCGCCATGTCGCCGCCACGGCACCCTGCAAAACTGCTCCGTTCCGTCTGCCCGTGTGGCGATTTCCCGCCCTTTGGCCAATCGGAAAAACCGTGTTACTCTTTTTTCCATGCTGACCGACGAGATTGAAAAACTGGCGCTAAGCCTGCCGGGAACGGAAGAAAATGCCCATTTCGGCACGCGGGACTTCCGTGTGGGCAAGCGTATTTTCATGTCCCTGCCAGAGGCAGGTCGAGCGGTCTTCAAGTTCACGCCAGACCAACAGCGCATGCTGCTGGAGATGGAGCCAGGCGTCTGCGCCGCGGTACCCGGCGGCTGGGGCGACAAGGGCTGGACCTCGCTCTACTTTGTCGAGGCCGACGAGGATCTCATTCGCCAGTCGATGGAAACCGCATGGCGCAACGTTGCGCCCAAAAGCCTGGTGAAGAAGAACGGCCGCCATTGACGCAACGGGCGTAGAGGCTTCCAGAGCAGCGGGCGGATACCGCCTTAGAGAATATGGTCGAAAAGCTTGACGGGCTTGTCGTGATACTCCGTCTGCGCGAACAGCTGCATTCCCAACTTCTCGACGATCCGGATGGACGCCACATTGGCCGGACTGACGATAGCGGTGACGCGACGCCCGGCGTGATGTTCCCGGGCCCAGCCGAATGCCGCCTGCGCCGCCTCGCTGGCATAGCCGCGTCCCTGCGCCGCGGGCGCGATCGTCCAGCCCGTTTCCATCGTGCCGGTCAGGGCAGGCGAAATCTCGCGGCGCAATTCCTGGAAGCCCATCTGCCCGACGAAACGACCGGAGCTTTTCTCTTCGATCACCAAATAGCCGAAGCCAAAGAACTGCCAGCCGCCCTCCTGACGCAAGAACCGCGTCCACATCTGCTCGCCGGAAAAGGGACCCGGCGCGACGTGCCGAAGGATCTCGGGGTCCAACCACATCTGCTGATAGGGTTCGAAATCCTCCAGCCGCGGTCTGCGGAGAATGAGGCGGTCGGTGCTGATCATTGGGATGCCTGAGAACGATGGAATTCCATCAATCTCTAGCCGCTCTCAACGGTGCCTGCAATGGCGCCGCTTTGCGAAACCGATTCTGCCAGAACGACTAACCGTCTGTTAACCTGAGCTTTTCTCTCCGACTTCCAGCGGCCAGGTCACGAGATAATCCTCGTAATCCTCAATGTCGATGCCGTCTTCGGCGACGGTGCGGCCGCGCACGGAAATGCCAGCGGCGTGCACCGTCTCGGCATCGCCCGAGAGCAGCGGATGCCACCAATAGAGGTCGCGACCTTCCGCCACCAGCCGATAGCCGCAGGTCGGCGGCAACCAGGTAATCTCGCGCACCGCATCCGGTGTCAGCTGGATGCAATCCGGCACCGTTGCCTGACGGTTGGGATAGTCCTTACACCGACAGCTCTCGCCGTCGAGCAACGTGCAGCGGATCGAGGTCCAGGCGATCTCCGCCGTCTCCCAGTCTTCGAGCTTGTTGAGACAACAGAGTCCACAGCCGTCGCAGAGGCTTTCCCACTCCGCGTCATTCATCTCGTCGAGGCTCTTCGCCTTCCAGAAAGGCATTTCGCCCATCATCATCACACTTTCGTCAAATCGGTCGCGCTACTGAGCCGCACGTCTTATCAGACGTACCAGGGGCGCAGTAGCGATTTGAGTTGCTGCATGTTTCCTTGGATCGCTGAACGGCCAAGGGAAACGCGCAGGAGAGAAATTTCGCAGAAAATTGCCGGTTTTTTAAGGCCACCGGCGCGATATGCAAGTAGAGTGAAATTTGGCGCCGTGCAAATATCGCGGGGCGCCGGCATGATGCCAAAAGCCTTCAGGACGTTGCGACCGTGCGGGAACCGAGGAAAGACGATAACCGGCCGAAGAAACGGCACATCTTTCTGAGGATCGATTCCTGGATCGATTCGACAGTCTGGAATGCCGGGTTCAAACTCTCGCAATGGTGGGAAGATACCACGATTTTCTTCCGCCGCTTCCGCGTCACCGGCTGGAAGAAAGTGGTCTTCGAGGTGCTCGGCGAAGGCATGACCTGGGGCACGGCCGGCTCGGTGCTGATGCTGGCTCTGGCGCTTCCGGCTTTCGAAGAAACCAAGGGCAACTGGCGCGCGCAAAGCGATTTCGCCGTCACATTCCTCGATCGCTACGGCAACGAAATCGGCCATCGCGGCATCATCCACGAAGACTCCGTCCCGATCGACGAGCTGCCGGATCATCTGATCAAGGCGGTGCTTGCGACGGAAGACCGACGCTTCTTCGACCATTACGGCATCGATTTTCTCGGGCTCGCCCGCGCCATGACCGAGAACGCGCGTGCCGGTGGCGTCGTTCAGGGTGGATCGACCCTGACCCAGCAGCTCGCCAAGAACCTGTTCCTGTCGAACGAGCGCACCATCGAGCGCAAGATCAAGGAAGCGTTCCTGGCAATCTGGCTCGAATCCAACCTGTCGAAGAAAGAGATCCTGCGGCTCTATCTCGACCGCGCCTATATGGGCGGCGGTACGTTCGGCGCGGCCGCCGCGGCACAGTTCTATTTCGGCAAGGCGATCACCGACGTCAACCTGGCGGAATCCGCCATGCTCGCCGGCCTGTTCAAGGCGCCGGCGCGTTACGCGCCGCACGTCAACCTGCCGGCCGCCCGCGGCCGCGCCAACGAAGTTCTGACGAACCTCGTCCAGGGCGGACTGATGACCGAGGGACAGGTGATTGCCGCACGTCTCAACCCGGCAACGGTCATCGATCGCGCCCAGGTCAAGGCGCCCGACTTCTTCCTCGACTGGGCCTTCGACGAGGTGCAGCGCATCGCCCGGCCGTTTGCCCAGCATTCGCTGATCGTGCGCACCACCATCGACATGGGGCTGCAGAACGCGGCCGAGGATTCGGTCGAGTCCAGCCTCCGCCAATACGGCGAGAGCTTCCATGTGAAGCAGGGCGCGCTTGTGATGGTCGAAAACGGCGGCCCAGTCCGGGCGATGGTCGGCGGCCGCGACTATGGCGAGAGCCAGTTCAACCGTGCCACACGGGCGCTGCGCCAGCCAGGCTCGTCCTTCAAGGTCTACACCTACGCGGCCGCGATGGAAAAAGGCATGACGCCGGAGACCATCGTTGTCGATGCGCCGATCACCTGGCGCGGCTGGTCGCCGCAGAACTATGGCCGCAGCTATGCCGGTCGCATCACCATCCTGACGGCGATTGCCAAGTCGATCAACACGATCCCTGTGCGTCTCGCGAAAGACAAGCTCGGCACCGACCTGATCGTGCAGACAGCCAAGGCCATGGGCATCGAAACGCCGCTTCGCGCCGACAAGACGATGCCGCTCGGCACCTCGGAAGTAACCGTGCTCGACCAGGCGACCGCCTATGCCGTGTTCCCGGCAGGCGGCCTGCAATCGCGCCGGCACGGCATCAGCCAGATCCTGAACTACGACGGCGACATCCTCTACGATTTTTCCCGCGACGAACCGCCGGCCAAACGCATCCTGTCCGAGCAAGCCAACGCATCGATGAACTCGATGCTGACGCAGATCCCGGTGATCGGCACGGCCCGCAAGGCAGCACTCGACAACGGCATCGTCACGGGCGGAAAGACCGGCACGACCCAGGCCTACCGCGATGCCTGGTTCGTCGGCTTCACCGGCGATTATACGACCGCGGTCTGGTTCGGGAACGACGACTATACCTCCACCAACAACATGACCGGCGGGTCATTGCCGGCCATGACCTTCAAGAGGCTGATGGACTACGCCGAACAGGGGATCGACCACCGCCAGATTCCGGGAATAACCAATCCCGCGCCTGCCCCGAGCAAGCAACCACAGGTCGCCAACGCCAAGCCGGATGAAAATGCCCTGCCTCCACTTGTGCGGCCGCGCTCTCTTTCGGCGGATGTCACGCGCTTGCTGCGTTCTGTGGGCGAAACCTTCGAGAAAGCTCCCGCCTTGAAGGCGCCAGAGAAGAATGGCGGCAAGGTGGCCGTCCTCGGCGCCACCGACGGTGGATCTCCCCAAGAGGGTCTCCCGAATGCCGCCAGCAACTGAACGCGCTCGAAACCTTGATGTGAGAGACCGGATCGATGCTGGCTGCCAGCTCGGCACAATGATCGCCGTTGCGTCGCGCGCTCGTATGGGCGAGACATGGGCAGCGCTGCGCCGTGCGGCGACGCATAACCATATTCGATAGAGCCGCCATTGTTCCGAATTCCCCTCCTCGTCGCCCTTGCCCTTGCCATCGCCTTCGGCGGCGGCATCGCGTCGGCCGTCTGGGCGCTGAAGGCGACGGTCGGTTTCGGTGCCATATCGATCGGTCCGTGGGTTGCCTTTCCCGAGGCACAGACCGAGAAGGCCGACCCCTATGCCAAGGCGCACCGCGCCCGGGCCGGCGAACTGCTCTACGGTGGCGCCGAAGGCCTGATGTTCATGGCACAGGTCGATGACAAGGGAGACAAGCTTTCGTCGGCCTGCTCCTACGATGTCTCGGGGATGACGCCGCAAGCACGGTTCTGGACGCTCTATGCTGCGAATGCCGACGGTGTCCCGTTGCGCCCCGGCTCGGATCTGCCCTGGGCCATCAATTCATGGACGGTGCTGCGCGCCGAAGACAGTTCTTTCAGCATTCATGTCTCGCCGAACGCCAAGCCGGACAACTGGGTGGCATTGCGGCATGCGGGGACCTTCCGGCTCGTCCTGACGCTGCTCGACACCCCGACCGCCGGCTCCTCCGGCCTCATCGATCTCGCGATGCCAAAGATCGTGAAAACGGGATGCGGCGATGCGTAGTGTTCTGTTCGCTTCCATCCTCGGCCTCGTCGGCGCGGCACTGCTGCATATCGTCATCGTGCTGGTGCTCCCGCAGTTTACCGGTCGCGACGCCTATACGCGTGTGCTCGGCCTGCTCGAGATGGACAGCTTCTTTTCCTTGACGAGTACACCCGGGCCGACGGGCCTCAGCAATGACGACCCTTACCTGCGCACGGCGGTCTGCAGCTTTTCCATCGCCGATGGACCGGCGCGTTTCCTCGCCAGCGGCTCCGTTCCCTTCTGGTCGCTCGCCGTTTTCGATAGCAGCTCCAACGAAGTCTTCAGCATGAACGACCATACCGCCGTCAACGGCAGGCTGGATCTTGTGGTCGCGACGCCGATCCAGTTGGTGGAACTGCGCAAGGCACCGCCGCAAGCCCTGGCGCAATCGATCATGGTGGAGATGAAGGAAGAGGATGGCTATGCGGTGCTGCGCGCCATGGCGCCGCTCGACAGCTTTGAAGACCAAGTGCGGAATTTCCTGGCGGAATCAAGGTGCGAGCCCTTCCGGCGCTGACGCATGTCGCGCAAAAACAAAGAGCTTAAATCGCCACAAGCAAACCGGGGCGATCACGCATCGAGCCGTGTAACCTGATGGTCAGAAGATCCAACCTTCAGCCCCGCCGTTTTTCGTGAGGAGGTCGTGAAGAAGATGATCGCGTCCGCAAAGACGGAGCGTTGTCGGCACGAACAAAGCCGTGCTTAGGCCGGCCGATGGGACCGACACCTGGGCGGTCGCTAGAAGCCTACTGCTTTTTGATCCGACGTCCGTCAGGCGCGGTTGGCTGCGGGTCGCGGCCGTCGAGGCGCTCGTAGCGGATGCCGGTAAACAAAAGCACTTTTGCTCCGCCCGATATGGCCGGAGGCCTGCGTGGTGGCATTTGGACCTTGCGGTCCTCAATTCTGATCACGTCTGCCATGCTCGTCTCCATAAAGGCTTGAGACGGATGAACTACCGTACAGATTTCACCCTGCCCTTTCGGGGCCAGCGCATTTTCCCGGGCTTAGCCCGGACAGGCGCGCTTTTCTCATCTTCTCCTTCTTCCGGTCACCCGGAGGTTGCGGCTTGCTCGAGTGGTACAGACCAATCATAGACGGTCCGCTTCGATTGAGCCATAGGCTGGTTAACAGATGGTTAACGCCGCATCTGCACCCCGAACCTAAGGGCAGTATGTCCCCCGGAAAAACAAAACACTGTATCCGGGGTAACAGCTTTGGGCGGACGGGGAACGGCTAGCGCCTGGACAACAGGCCGAAGAGGAACGAAACACCGGCAACGGTCAGAAGCGTCGAAATCGGCTCTTCGCGGACGCGCTCGCGCACCCGCTCCGTCATCAATTCCGCTTCACCTTGCACCACTGCCTTGGCACCAGTGCCGATCGCCGAAACGGTTTCGGTCAGTCGGCTAATCTCAGCGCGCAACTCCGCAATCTGCGCCTCCAGTTCGACCCGGGCAGCCGATGTTTCCACTTCACTTTCGACCGTGTCAGCCACCGCCTGCAGTTTCTTTTCTACCATTGCAACGCTCCTTCTCTTGCCCGCTTTCAACGCATCGCGACAACAATGGTTCCGACGACAAGCCGTGAAAACCCGAACGGAAACGAAAACGGGCGCCCCAAGGGCCGCCCGTCCGAAAGCTGGGGCAAAATCGCCCGCCGCTCTTCATCTCGCGCATCATTCTACGCAGGATGGGTCCATCGCCTGGCATCGAATGAGCGGTTCTGGGCGCGCGCCGCCATAACCATCCTCGAAATCCTCGCGAACACGGGTGCCGTCGCGATCGCGGCGACGCTCCCATTCGCGGCGGCTGTCGCCGCCTGCCTGGTCGTCCCAGCGCTCGCCGTCCCTGCGGTTGCGCTCCCAGTTCTGGCGATCTCGATCCCGTTCGCGCTGTTCGCGCGCTTGGTCGCGCGTCCACTCGCGCTCCTGCCGGGCGCGGTCGCGTTCCCAGTCGCGGCGATCACGGTCGCGTTGACGCTCCCAGTCCCGCGGGCGACGGTTGTCGTCGACCCAATCCGGCCCACGGCGCCAGCGGTCACGGTCACGATAGAAGTCACGGCCGCGATAGTTGCGGTCCCAGTAGCGATCGAATTGGAAGACCACCGTCGGGATACCGAGCGGGCGGTAATATTGCGGTTCGACATAGACCCTGTTGCGGCGATAGTTCGCCTGCACATAGCGCCCTGCTACCCAGCCGCGGCCGCCATAAAAGGAAACGTCGCACCAGGGCAGATCGGCGAGGCAGCCGTGGATTTCAACGGACTCGCCGGCGGGGATCATCGACACGGCAGGGTAGCGCGTGCTTGGTCCGGATCGCATATTGACGTTGGCGGTTGCAAATCCCTCTGCCGCCTCGGCGATCGCCGGCGCCAACAAAAGCGCGCATATGGCCGCCGCGCGCAACACTATTTTCTTCACAGTAAGCTGTCTCCCATCGGAAGGCCCCTCTTCACTAAGCCTTCTTGCGTCGGCGGGCGTCCGGAACCCTTCACCGTCACCGCGATCACTTAAAGCCGCTTGTGGATTTTTTAAGGCTGGAGGCGATCGAACCCACAGCAAGCAGGGCTTTACGGCAGAAACCGTACAAAACCGTCGAGGGCTTGCGCGCCGCAAGCCTGAATAAAGCCCCAACGTCCATAGTTAACAGTGCGCTAACGCTTTTCTTTTATTTTTAGTGACGTGTGCCGTTCCGGGTCGCCGGCGAGGGCAATCATGTTTTGCGTGCAAGGATTTACCGTGACGGATCGCTTTCGTGAGTTGGAAAGGCCACAGACGGGCCGCTTGAAGGACGTCGTCCTGATGGCAACCGTCAGCGGTTTCGAAAGCCTGCGGATCCCGCGCAAGTCCGACATGAAGCAGTTTTCCGAATTGTTCGAACCCCTGTTCCTCGGCTCCAGCAGCGAAGCGCGCCGTCAGGCCGCCGCCGCGCTGTCGCAATGCCCCCATGTTCCAGAGCCGGTCGCAGCTTTGATCGGCAGCATGCCGATCTCGATCGCCGCCATTTTCCTAACCCGCTCGCAAGCGCTTTCGGATCGAACGCTCATCGGCGTCATCCGCCAGCAGAGCCCGGCGCATGCCAGCGCCATCGCCCGGCGCGCCGCCCTGTCCCCGTCCGTCATCGATGCCCTGGTCGAACACCACAACCCCGCCGGCCTTTCCGCCCGTCCCGACGTGCAGCAGCGACCGGTCACGGCGCCCTCAGCTTCGGCCGAGCCGGATGCCGACGCCCAGGCGGATCGGACCGCGCGCGAGGAGAGCTTGCGCGCCGAGATCAAGGCGCTTGCGCGTGCCGGCGCGCGCGAAGTCGCGTCGACCATCGTACCGATCAGCGGGCTGCACAGCGCTCTCTTGGTGCGTTTTGCACGGAGCGGTGAGATCATCCTGTTCTCGCGCGCGCTGGCGACGGCGCTCGATGCCGGCGGCCCGCTGGTCGAGCGCATTCTTCTCGACGTTTCCGGGCAGCAGCTGGCAACGAGCCTGATTGCCCTTTCGCTGCCGACCGACGACCTCATCTTCGTCCTGCAATCGCTCTATCCGCATCTCGCCGAGCGCATCGGCGGGGTCAGCCGCGCGGAAGCCTTGACCGGCACCATGGACCCGAAGTCAAGCAGAGAGCGGCTTGACGCCTGGCTCCAGTCGGACGCGCGGGACGAGGCGCCCACAGCACGGCACCAGGCCTATCTTGCCGACGACCATGCCAATGATGCGCGGCAACCGGCTATTCGAAAGGTCGCTGGCGCTGTCGGCAGCGCCAAGCCGCAGCGGGTCTTCGGCCGCCGGTAAGCCGTGGCCACGACCGTTTGCGAATAGCCCCGCCAGTAGCCCCCAGCGTAGTAAACCTCAGAGCTTTTGTTTCATCGCCTCCGCGATCCAGCTCCATTGGCGCCCAGCCTGATTGGAAGCCGCCTCGCCTTGCAGGATCGCCATCAGCTCCTGATAGCGCACCGAGCGCGCGTGGTATTTCCGATATTGCGTGAGTTGCCAATCGAGGAAGGTCCTGTCCGGTTCCTTCTTCATTGCGCGTGCTGATCGTTCCAGCCAATCCTCGGCGATCTGAGCAGCTCTCACGGATGTTTCAAGAGCGGCGCGCGCCCTCTTCCGGCACGACGTCGAACAGATCGGCGCGATCATCCAGTTCGATCTCGATGATCCAGCAATCCGGGTCGAACCGGATTTCGCGAGAGAGTGCGCCGTCCACTTCATCGCCATCGCGATCCTTCAGCCGGATCTCGAACTTGCGACCGATATCGGCCTCGTCTTCGAAGAAATTCTGCGGCGCCGGCGCAAACAGCGTCTCGGTGCCCATGCGCGTACGCTGACGGATGAAGATCGCGCCGGCGTCCTCCGCCCCTTTGCGCAAGACTGCGGCATAGCCCCCCAGCGCGAAGGCGCGGCGCAGCAAGGCGGAGACGAAGATGTGGGACTTGAGGCGCATCGAGATGCCTGTACACGGGGCGAGCCAGCCATGCAAATCGGTGGCGGCGACAAGAAAGCATTGTGGCCTTCGCGATGGTCGATACCAAGACTACGCCGTCACGCGTCAAACATGATGGATCGGAGACGAAACCGTGAGAAGACGCCTCAAAGCGCGCCGATCTCCTTGAGCTTCTTCAGCACTTTTGGATTGGGCTCGCCCGTCTGCGGCAGGCGATAATGCTTCTCGAAATGGCGGATCGCTGCGCGCGTCTGATCGCCCGCGACGCCATCAACGACGATGTCGGCATAGGCGAGATTGCTCAAGCCCTTCTGGATATTCAAAACCAGTTCGCTCGACACCGGGATCTCCGCGCGAGGGATGAGCATCTTGTCGGTCTCGGCCGAACGGATGGCGGCCGCCACCGGATCGACATCGGCCACGGCGCGCTTCGGATCGGCATAGGGCCGGCTTGCGGGCATCGCCGCGGCCACCTTCTGACCGGACGTGGCGCGCAGCGCGCGCAGCAGCTCGGCGCTCGCAGTCCCCGTCTCGGTGCGCCCGACCTGCTTTTCAAACCGCAGGATCGCGGCCGACGTGCGCGGGCCCGGGCGCCCATCCGGCACACCATCGTAAAGGCCGATGCGGTTCAGTTCCTTCTGGACGTCGGCGACCAGCGGCGAAGCGGATGTGTCCGGCACGGAGGCGACCCGCTCGGGCGTCGGCTTTTCGAGCGGCGCTTCGGATGAGGCGCCTGCAATCACGTCTTCGACGCTCTCCGCTTCTTTGTCGCCCTCGCGCTTGATGACGAAGGTGGTGACATTGCGCGGCTCGATCTCGGCGCCCTTGGCGACGGCGATGCGCTCTGCCGTCTCTGGGCTGACAAGCGGCACGCGAGTGCGAAGCAGAGGTGATGGATGTGAGCCGTGCTGATACCACATGGCGTTGGCGGCAACGAACGAAAACACAACGGCAAAGGCAGCTGTACCGCCGGCGCTCAAGGGGTGGCGGGCGACCAGCCGGCCGGCAAGCGCAGCACCTCGGCCGGCGAGAGCCAACCCACGCATGGCAAGGCCTGGCGCGGGACGCGCCGCCTTCTTGCGTTCAGGCTGTTTTCGCTTGCGCGGCGCCATATCCCCGTTCCTCGTTCGAACCCGTCCTTTCGAATCGGTCGCCATCGGCAACCGCCTGCGTGTCGTTATCTCTCAGCCGCGGCGGAAATTCGACAGTCACGGCCGAGCGCTGTTCTTCGCGGTTGGCCTCGACGATGCCGGAGCCGTCACAAGGCAGCGTAACGGTAATCACCGTGCCTTCGCGTTCACGGCTACGGATCGCAATCTCGCCGCCGTGAAGCGCCACAAGCCCCTTGACCAGCGACAGACCGAGGCCGGTGCCCTCATAGCGGCGGGTGTAGTCGTTCTGGATCTGGACGAAGGGTTGCCCCAACATCTGCAATTTGTCGGCGGCGATACCGATACCCGTGTCGCTGACGGTCAGCTTCAGGGACGGACCGTCAAGCTCGGCGTCGATCGTCACCATGCCGCCCTGATCGGTGAACTTGATGGCGTTTCCGACGAGATTGATCAGAACCTGCTGGAAGGCACGCTGGTCGGCATTGATCTCGCCGACGCTGCGGGTCACGCGGCTTGCCAACTTGACGCCCTTCTCCTGCGCCTGATGCGACAGCATTGCTTCGCAGGCGGAGACCGCTTCGACCACGCGGAAGGGTTCAGGAACCAGTTCGTAGCGGCCCGCCTCGATCTTGCTCATGTCGAGCATGGTGTTGACGACGGACAGAAGGTGTTCGCCCGACTGGTGGATCAGGCTGACATATTCGCGCTGGCGGTCGTTCTCCAGACGACCGAAGTATTCGCCGGTCAAGACGTCGGAGAAGCCGAGGATGGCGTTGAGCGGCGTGCGCAGTTCATGGCTGACGGCGGCAAGGAAACGCGTCTTGGCATCGTTGGCCGATTCCGCTTCCGCCGTTCTCGCCGCCGCTTCGGCGCGCAGCCGCGCTTCCTGCGAGACATCGCGCGACTGTGCAAGGATCGCCTTCAGATCGCCGTTGCGATCGAGAAGCGGTGCGAGCTCGCAGCACATATGAACGAATTGTTCGCCTTCCGTCGGCTGCGAACGACGCTCGATGCGAATGTTGACGGTCGCCCGCTCGCCGCCCTGACGCAGAATGTCGATCGCGCTCAGGAACGTGATTCGGTCGGAGACATGGATCTGCTCGATGAAGCCGCGGCCAGCCGGGTCGCGCATCAGCGTCAAATGCTCAGCGGCGTCGCGGCCATGCACGGAGAGAACATTGCCACGCAGGTCGTGCACGGTGACGAGACCGGCGAAAAGGTCGTAGGCGGCCGAAAGATCAGGGAGCTCGTATGTCGCCGCATCGAGATCAAGCGTCTCCGCCCCTTGCTTGCCACGCCCACGCGCAATGGCAGCCGCAGCCGCCAGCAGCGAGGCGGACGCCCACAGTGCAGTGCCGAGCGGCAATGCGGAGGAAACGGGCATGGCGAGCGCGAGTGCAAGCGGGACTGCCGGAAGCGTGGTCAGGGACACTGCAGCCACCGTGCGCAGACGCTTGAGGTCCCGGCGGCCGACGGCGGAGCCGGCCTCGCGGCGGGGCAGCCATAGGGCAGCGGCCTCGTCCACGCGGGACGTCCATCTGCCAACCATGTCACGCAATACGCTCACGCCTTACCCTGCCACATTTGTTGTTCTTGCGAGACTGAGCGTGACCGTTTTCCGCTTCATGCGGGCCGCCATTCGAACTGCCTCGTGACATGTCGGAATCTCGCATCCCCGGCTTAATGAAAGAATAAACGGGACTGTCCCGGAACGGCGCCAAACCCTCGAAAAATCCCGTTTTGAGGCAATTCGAGTGACGTTCATTTCTTGTGGTTAACGGGGCGTAAGCAACGGATTTCCGTGCATTTTCCGCCTCTCGTTAAGGATTTGGGCAAGGCGCCCCGGTGCCGTTGCCCACGCTTGCAGGCTTTGCCGGCGGACCGTCGCCACGATCCTTAACGGCAAACGCTAAAATGCGACACAAATGCCGGGCAAATCCTCGAAATCGCGAATTTCATTAAAATTCGAAACAAATGCTGCGGGTTTTTGAAAAGCGGTCTTGTGATTCCCTGCCTAATGTCCGTCCCAACAAAGGGCCGAACGACGAAAGACGGCGGTCCTCATGGAAACAACGGCGGGCGTGAACGGGTATCAGGGGATACTGCGGCGCTCCAGGATGCCGAAAGCGGAAAAACCGGCTAGAAGACCGGCGGGCACGGCAGCCGAATACAGGATGGGCAGAACATGTGGTTTCTCATCAAGGCGACATTCTGGTTTTCGATGGTACTGGTGCTGCTGCCGTTCCTCGATCCGTCGAGCGCTGAGAAGCTGGAGCACGGACCGAAGGTCGAGCTCGGCGATACTTTCTCTGCCGCCAATGAGGCTTTCCAATACATCAGTGCCATCTGCATCCAGAAGCCCGAGGTTTGCGAAAAGGGTGCCGAAACCTTCGTCGCTCTCGGCCATCGGGCTCGGGAAGGCGCCCGCATCGCCTATGAGTTCCTCGATACGCAGTTCGCCGAAACCGATGCGATCAAGCCCGACGCCAAGGTGACGACCGGAACCGTGGGCCAGGCGGCCGAGGTCGTCGACCAACTCGCGGCTCCCATCGAGCAGACCGCTGCGGATGCAGCTCCAGTTTTCAAGCGCACCCCGGTTCCGGAAAAACGCCTCGACCCCAAGGCATCACACGCCCAGTAAACATTTCTTCCGGTGACAGCGGGTCGACCCGACCGCCGCCGAGACATCCTTTGACACTGCCTGACTTGCCGCCTTCTTGCGGCCGCCGCGAGGAACCCATCCCCTCGCGGCGTTTTCTTTTTCTGGATGCAACCGAAGGGCGGTCCAGAGACAGGCTCGCACAAGACATGGCTGTTTAGGTCCCCGCACATTCAGCGGAGACTGCCCCGATGCAGATATACGGGTTCTTTTCAAATGCGGGCACGATGCGTGCGGCCACAACCGGATCGCCTGCCGGCATTGATGCGGCGCCGCTGGAGCAAAAAAACGGATCTCCTCTTCTCAATCTCTTGCGCGCGGATGAGGAAACCGCTGCCAGCCGCAAGGCCGTGGCCAAGAAGAAGCTGGACGAGCTGAAAGAGCAGCTGCGAATGCTGCGGTTTTGGGCTTCGGACCCGGAGACGCTCGCAAGGCTTGCAAAACAGCTGGCGCAGCAGCTTGGTGCGGCCGCGCAGCAATTCGCCGGTGGCGGCTCTACCGGCATGATGGGCGGAGGCGGCGACGCAGCGTCAGGTGCTGCATCCGCAGCAACAACGGCCGCCACAGCGGCGCTGCAGGCAAGTACGGCCGAGGCGGCAAATGCCGGCGGCGAAGAAGGCAACGACCACGACAAGTCAGAGCCTTCATCCTTTGCCGAGCGCGCCTACCGCGAATTCAGCTCCGACGGCTCGCAGGACCGTTCCGACGCAAGCACGATGGCGGAGTTCAAGGCGCTCGCCGAGCAGCTCAAGCAAGTGCTGAGGAAGGCGGAGCAGGATCTGCGCGCCAAGGGCGCCGGCGACGATGCGGATGACGCGAGAAAGGCGAGCAACGCCCTCGCCACCTCGATGGCATCTCTCGACGCGGCAGGCACAGCCGGTGCGACTGCCGGTGCCGTCACAATTCCCACAAGCGTTTCGATCTAGCGCAGCAGCTTCGAGCGAATTGCGCATTGATGCATCCGAGTGGCGATTCGCGGTTCTCATCTGTGCTACCATCGCCTATATGAACGTCACGCCGATCGCGATGCCTTCAGGGCTGGCGAGGATCGCGCGGTAGAGGCATCGCTCTCGAGCGGCGACGGGCGCCGCCTGATGGTGCCGACAATCGGACCGGACCATGACCACGCTTGACCAGATTATCGATGACTTCGCCTTCCTCGACGAATGGGAGGATCGCTACCGCTATGTGATCGAACTTGGCAAAGCTCTGCCCGAGATGCCGGAAGCCAAGCGCACCAGCGAGAACAAGGTGCAAGGCTGCGCCAGCCAGGTCTGGCTCGCCACCCAGGCGACCGGCGATCTGGAAGATCCGGTATTGATCTTCGAAGGCGAATCCGATGCTCACATCGTGCGCGGATTGGTCGCCATCGTGCTAACGATCTATTCCGGCAAGCATGCCTCGGAGATCGCGAGGCTGGATGCGATCGATACTTTCAGCAAGATTGGCCTGATCGAGCATCTGTCGACGCAGCGCGCGAACGGCCTGCGCTCGATGATCCAGCGGATCAAGAATGAAGCCGAGACGCGCCTCGCCGCTTGAGATCACGGTCGTTCCCATCCATTCCGGCATGTGCCAAGCCTTGCACAATCGCGGAGCCGCCGCCGACCACAGGCGTCGGCAAAGCGGCCATTTTGGCGAACATTCACTGACAATGCTCCCTGCGCACCGGACCTGAAGCGCAGTGCCATGACCGGCCTGCAGAGTGCACCACGCCCTGTGGTCACGACCGGCGGGTGCCCGGCGTCAGCTATTCACCTCGTTCTGCTTGCACAGCAAACGCAGATGCCACCATGCACTCGATCGTCTCGAGGAATGCATCGAAATCGGCGAGATCCCGCCGATCCTCGACTACGGAGCAGGCGTGGCGGACGGTGGTGCGGTCGCGCTCGAAGGCTTTGGCGATATCGCTTTGTGGTATCTGCAGGACCACGTGGCATACATACATGGCGATCTGGCGCGCGTGGCACCTCGAGCGCCTTGCATCGCGAAGGAGCGGCAGTCTGTCTGCTGCTAGCAGCACGGCCTCAGCCGTCAGATTTTGCACGAGGCGGCAGGTCAACCGCGTGGACATCTCACGTGCACCGCCCTGCCCGACCGGCATCGCCGCAACAGGCCCAGCCGGGTACGTGGCCGTCTTCAGATGATGGACCACGCCGGGCCAAAGTTCACTTGGGACATCGGCTTTGACAAAGGACATAGAAACAACCCCTTCAATAGGAATTAATTCCTACACCCATTTACGAGGAAGGGGAAAAGGAAATCTTCTGCGTATTGGTTTCGCAGCTCTCGCCGCATCGCTCTGAGAGCCGAACATTGTGAATAGGCAGATTTTCCCAAACCAAAAAGCACAAAGGCCGGGCGAACCCGGCCTTTGTGTGAATTTACAATCGGCCCCTCAAACCAGACCGGCGCAGAGCGCGGTCACGGTAATGGGCGACGGTCGACTTATTTACCGCGACGCTTGCGGCGCTGACCGAGGCCCATTTCCTTGGCGAGGCGCGAACGTGCTTCGGCATAGGCGGGAGCAACCATCGGGTAGTCGGTCGGCAGATCCCACTTCTCGCGATACTCTTCCGGCGACAGGCTGTGATGCGTCATCAGGTGGCGCTTCAGAGACTTGAACGTACCGCCACATTCGAGGCAGGTGATCTGGTCGTCCTGAACGGATTTGCGGACCGATACGGCCGGCTTCGGCTTTTCGACGGGGACCACGACCGGCGCCGGTGCCGCCGTGTTGTTGAGAGCCGAATGGACGTCGGCGATCAGCGTCGAGAGCTCGGCGGCCGGAACGACATGGTTGCTGACATAAGCGGAAACGATCTCAGCCGTCAGTTCAACCAGAAGTTCATGGCTCGCGCCAAGCGTTGTTTCAGTCATTTCTTTCTCCTATCGGAATTCAGCACAAGCCCGAAATATTTCAGGGGGAGGAATGCATGCAAATGCCGCCGGGAAGCCTTCGCTGCCTTGGGATAGACCATCAATCGCACAGCAAGGACAAATTCTTGCCGCATTATCAAGAGTTGGAATTTTGATCACGAAACCTATTGCCGAGTCGTTGGAACAACCAACCTCTCAAAGCAACAGCCAATATTCACAACTCAAGCTGGAATTTCAGCTCTAAGTATTTTCCACAACGACACTTTACATTTACTCGATTAACACTGATCAGTGAAAATTCCAAACATAAATTTGGCCACCGCTAGCAACTTTATTTCGAAATTGCTAACGCGGCGGCGGTCTATCGGAATGTTCTGAAATACAAAACCAGAAACGTTGCCGTTCAATGCCGGCGCGGCTCTTCCTTTTGCGGAAGCTGATCTATGACCGACTGCTTCGTCAGCCTGTAACCCGACTGATGTGCGGCCTTTGCCAAGAGATGGGCGGAAATAGGGGCCGTCAGAACGAAGAAGAAGAACCCCGCCAACGCCCGAAACAGTATTGCCACATCAAGCGAGTGCAATCCCGCGGCCAAAAGCAGCAGGCCCGACCCGACCGTCCCAGCCTTGGAGGCTGCGTGCATGCGGGTGTAAAGGTCCGGGAAGCGCACAATGCCAATCGCTGCCAGCAAGGAAAAGATGGCGCCGCCGACAAGCAGGACGGCAACCGAAAGCGTGATGATCGTCTCGAAGGTCGCCTCCATCAGCGTGCCCCCTTGCGTTTGCGCCTGGCGCCATTCGCCTTCAGCGACCGGCCCCCTTTGCCTGTATGTGGCGCAGCCTGCTCCAGGCTGCCCTTCTCCGGCGAAAGGCCGCGTGCCAGAACAAAGCGGGCAAAGGCGATGGTTGCAAGGAAGCCGACCAGTCCGAGGGCAATGGCGATATCGATGTAAAGATTGAACCCGGTGCGGATGGCAACAATTGCAATCAGACCGATGGCGATGGCCACGAGCATATCGAGGCCCAGAACGCGATCTGGGAGCGTCGGGCCGCGGATGATGCGCCAGACGGTCACCAAAAGCGCCACGGACAAAAGCACAAGTGCGAAGCCGGTGGCGGTCGAAAGTATCTGGTCCGGCAGCGTCATTCGAAGGCCTCCTTGATCCGGCGTTCGAAGCCATTGGCAATATCGCGCCTGAGGCCGCCGGGATCCGCACAATCAAGGGCGTGAACATAGAGGGTCTTGCGATCCTCGGAGACGTCGACGGAAAGTGTACCCGGCGTCAGCGTGATGAGGTTGGCCAGAAGCGCTATCTCGAAGTCGCTCTTGACGGTCAGCGGGTAGGAGAAGATGCCCGGCTTCAGCCGCATTTTCGGCTGGACGACCATGAACGCGACCTTGGTCGCCGAGACTGCAAGCTCCTTGAAAAACAACGCGGTCAACAGCAGGATCTTCAGCGGCCGGACCGGATAGGCGACAGGCTGCAATTCACGCCGGATCAGCCACAGGGACAGTGCACCGACGGCAAAACCAAGCAACAGGTTCGGTACGCTGAGGCTGCCGCTGATCGCGGCCCAGATCGCGGTGAAGACCAGATTGAGCCAGAGAAACTTGATCATCGGGCGGCTCCCGGGAAGACCGAGTTCAGATAGCTTGACGGCTCGGAAAGGCCGGCGGCGGCATTCTGAATGGTTGCAAGCAGCGGCTCGGGATAGAGGCCGATCGCCAAGGTCATGACCGTCAACGCCACAAGCGGCAGAAGAATGGCGGCCGGGATCTGCGCCTTAGTCGCTACGCCCTGCCCTTCTGCCGTATCCCGCCAATAGGCCAACAGGAAGAAGCGGCCAGTCGCGATCGTCGTCAGGAAGCCGGTGACGAGCAGTGCGGCTGCGAGCCACCAGGCGCCAATGTCGAGGGCTGCCTTGACCAGCATGACCTTCGGCCAGAAGCCGGAGAACGGCGGCAGGCCGGACACGGCAAAGGCGAGCATCAGGCTGATCGCGGCAAAGCCCGCATGGCGACGGTAAAGACCTGAAAGCGACGACAGCGAGAAGCTGCCGCCAAGCTTCGCTGCGACGCCCGAGGCGAAGTAGAGCGCGGTCATGACAAGCATCGAATGCAGCGCGTAAAAGATCGCGCCGCCGATGCCCCCCGGCCCGCCAACGGCGATGCCCGCAAGGATCGAACCGATGCCGGAGATCACGAGATAGCCGAGCATGCGACGGAAATCCGACTGCGCCAACGCGCCGAACACGCCGACGAGCATCGTCAACGCCCCGACCAAAGCGATGACGAAGCTGAGTTCCTCCCGCTCCACCGGCAAAAGCATCACGGTCACGCGGATCAGCGCGTAGATGCCAACCTTGGTCAACAAACCTGCGAAGAGCGCCGACACGACGACGCGCGGCGTGTGATAGGACGCCGGCAGCCAGAAGTTGACGGGAAACGCGGCCGCCTTCATCCCAAAGGCCAGCAGGAACAATGCTGTCAGCGTCATCAACGGCGCGGTACCGCGCAGGCCTTCCGCCTTGCGGGCGATATCGGCCATGTTGAGCGTTCCGAAGCTTGCATAGAGATAGCCGGTGGTCACCAGGAACAGCGTCGTCGCGACGAGGTTGAGGAAACCATACTTGACCGCGCCATCGATCTGCTCGCGCTCGGAGCCGAGCACAATCAGGCCGAAGGACGAAATCAGCAGCACCTCGAACCAGACGTAGAGATTGAAGATGTCGCCGGTCAGAAACGCACCGGAGACGCCGGCCATGAGCAGCATCAGGAAAGGATAGAAACCGTATCGACGGCCGCTGTCATTGATGTCGGAGAGCGAGTAGACGCCGCCAGCAAGCGCGACGACGGACGCGGCAAGCGCAAACAGCGCGCCGGTGAGATCGACGGTGAAGGCGATACCGAAAGGCGGCAGCCAGCGCCCCATCACCATCGTCACCGGGCCGCTCACGATCACATGCTGCAGAAGCAGTGCGTCGATCACCACCAGACCGGCGAGACCGGCGACGGAGATGAATGGATGCAGGCCGATCGGGCGGCGCAGCATGACCAGCAACGCGCCGATCGCCAGGCACCAGGCGACCGGAAGGATCACCAGCCAGTCGGCAGCCGCAACCGGCTCGAGAACGAGGGCAGCGGAAAGATCGGCGGGAGGTGAAGTCGAAACGGCCATGGGTCAGTCAGTATCCAAGCGGGGGAGCCGGCTCTTCTTCCGGCTCGGCGACGCGCATTTCGTCGGTGTTGTCGGTCGAAAGATCCTCGTAGGCGCGCCAGGCCAAAACCAGCAGGAAAGCGAAGAAGGAGAACGAAATGACGATTGCCGTCAGGATGAGAGCCTGTGGCAGTGCATTCGCCGCCGGTCCGGCGAGCGTATCGGCGCCCTCCTGAATGACGGGCGGCACGCCGCGCGTCAGCCGGCCACCGGTAAAGATCAAAAGGTTGACGCCATTGCCGAGGATCGCCACGCCGAGCAGAACCCGAATGATGGACTTCGACAGAAGCAGATAGATGGCAACGGTGAAGAAGGTGCCGACCAGCAGAGCAAACCAAGCTTCCATCATTCACCTCCCCGCTCTTCGAGCGACAGCGCGATCGAGCTGATGGCGCCAACAACGACGAGATAGACGCCGCAATCAAACAGCGTCACCGTCGATAGCGGCACTTCCACGCCGAGCAAGGAGGGATAGATCCAAAGCCCGGTCATGAAGGGCACGCGCGCAGCAATCGAGATCAGGCCCGCGATGGTGGCGGCAAAGAGGCCAGCACCGGCAATGGCCATCGGGTGGAAATAGATCGCGCGACGCACGGTCTCGACACCGCAGGCGATGCCGTAGATCGCCAATGCCGACACGGCGATCAGTCCGCCTATGAAGCCGCCGCCCGGCTCGTTGTGGCCGCGCAGCAGCACGAAGATCGAAAACAACACCATCAGGCTGGTCAGGAACGGTGCGACGGCCCGGAAGATCACCGATCTCATGCGCGGCCCTCCGCATCCGGGTCATTATCGGCGATGCGCCGCAGCGAGCCGGCCCTGAGGCGAACCAAGGACAGGATGGCCAAACCGGTCACCATGACGACGGCTATCTCGCCGAGCGTGTCCGTGCCGCGGAAGTCGACGATGATGACGTTGACGACATTGGCGCCATGCGCGATCGTCTTCGAATAGTGATTGAAGAAGTCGGTCAACGAGGCGTCGAAGGGCACGCCGGTGACTTTCAGCAGCATCAGCCCGAAACCGATACCGCAGGCGAGCGCGATCGTAAGATCCGGCACCGTCTGGGCGAGCGGCCGGTGGTCGGAGGGCGAAAGCCTCAGCCGCGTCATCACCAGCGCCAGCACCACAACCGACAGGGTCTCGATCATGAACTGGGTGAAGGCGAGATCCGGCGCACCGTAGAGCAAAAAGATGACGGCGACTGCAAAGCCCTGAATACCCAGCGAAACGATTGCCGTCAGCCGGTCGGCAGCGAGCACCACGGCGAAGAGCCCGATCACGGCAATCGCCATGATCGCGAGCTCGTGCAGCGGCACATCGCCGGCAAAGAACGGCGCACGCGGCAGTTCGCCATAATAGAGCGGCGCGCCCAACAGCACCGCCGCGACCAGCACGAACGTCACCGTCATGTAGACATCGAGGCGACCGGATTGCAGACGGCGGGTCAGCGCGGCGGAAAAGCGCACGAGGCCGCGCATGAACTGATCGAAACCGCGATCAGGTCCCCAGCCGATGTCAGCAAGGACGGTCGCGATAAAGGCCCGCAAACGGGTTAGGTTGAGATAGCAGACAATGCCCAGAGCGATGGTCGCAAAGGACAATACCAGCGGCATGCCGATATCGGGGATCGCCGAGATCGTGATCTTCCTGGGCTCGCCGGCGATTGCCGTCGCCATTGGCGTCGACACCAGCTCGTGGGTAAGGTTGGACAACAGGGCAGCCGACAGTCCCTTGGCGGCCAGGAGCGCAGGCCCGAGCCACAACAGCAGCGGCGCCTCATGCGCGGACTTCGGCGTTTCGACCTTTGCGCCGATGAAGGGCTTGAGCGCGACGGCGAAAGCAACGGCAAACATCAGCGCATTGCCGAGGATGGCAAGTGCGGCAAAAACCATGGCACGCCGATCAAGGCTGGGAAGCGCGTAGTAGATCTCTTCCTTGGCGAGAAATCCGAAAAACGGCGGCAGACCGCCCATCGAAAAGGCCGCTGCAAGTGCGATCACGAATGTCAGCGGCATGGCGGAGCGCAAGCCGCCGAGCTTCGTGACGTCGCGGGTGCCGGTTTCATGGTCGATAATGCCGGCAACCATGAACAGCGCGCCCTTGAACAGGGAATGCGCCACCAGATAGAGTGCCGCAGCCTCTATCGCATGCGGGAATCCGAGCCCGGTCAGCATCACGAGCAGGCCAAGAGATGCCATGGTGGTATAGGCGAGCATCAACTTCAGATCGGTCTGGCGGCAGGCGAGCACCGCGCCGATGATGAGTGTGGCACCGCCGAAGAGTGGCAGCAACATCTGCCACTCGGGGGTTCCGCCAAGCACCGGGTTGAGGCGCATCAGCAGGTAGACGCCTGCCTTCACCATTGTCGCGGAATGTAGGTAGGCCGAGACGGGCGTCGGCGCCTCCATTGCGTTGGGCAGCCAGAAATGGAAGGGAAACTGGGCGGACTTGGTGAACGCGCCGCCGAGCACCAGCAGCAGTGCCGCGAGATAGAAGGGGCTCGCGCGCATCTCCGGACCGAAGGACATCAGCAGCGAAAGCTGGGTGACGCCGGTGACGTTCCAGATGACCAGCAGGCCCGCGAGCAGCAACAGCCCGCCTCCCCCGGTAACCACAAGCGCCTGCAGAGCGGCACGCCGGGCGGCCTCGCGCGAATGGTCGAAACCGATCAGCAGGAAGGACGTAATAGAGGTCAGTTCCCAGAAAACGAAGAGCATCAGGAAGCTGTCGGAGACGACCAGTCCGAGCATCGATCCCATGAACATCAGGATGAAGGAGAAGAACCGACCCTGCTGCGGATGTCCCTTCAGGTAGCCGCCGGAATAGAGCACGATCAGCGTGCCGATCCCGGCGATCAGCAGGACGAAGGTCAGGGACAGACCATCGATCAGCCAGGAGAAGCTGACATTGAAGGAGGGGATCCATTCATAGCCGCCGGTCACGACCTCGCCACGAGAGACTTCAGGCCAAAAGCGCATGAAGTGCAGGACGATCGCTGCAGGAAAAAGCGCAAGAATCCAGGCAGCATTTTGTCCGAGCAGGCGGGTCAACAGCGGCGCAACAAGCGCACCCACGAACGGAAGCGATAAGGCCAGCAATGTCAGGGCGGCAACATCCATCGTCCGGGCGCGCTCCTTTGCGATTTGATTGTCGGATCAAACGAATACCCGACATAAAAGATGGGTACACGCGCCTCAAGCCTAATTCGGGTAAAATCGACGTTATGCGCTGTTAAGTCCGGCGAGGGCCCGGAAAATCTCCGGTTCTCTCGTGAGATTTGTAGTCATGATCGCAAGCCGGGGCGAAACCATCCGATATTGTGCATGAACATCCGTACAGTACGGTCCATCGCCGCCCAACACGATTAACGTGTTGTTGGCAACGTCCAGCGGTATCGGTCGCAAGACATGCGCTGCATCTGGTATTTCGTCGTGATGCAACGACACCAAGGGCGCTTCGATCCTACCACGCGCCCCTGGCGAGCACATCATGCTCCGGATCGTTCGCTGTCGCGGATTGACTGATGCAAGGAATTGCGCAGCGCTACTCTCGAACCCACGAGGTCTGGCTTGGAACGGTCTTACATTGTGGCGGTGACCAGCGTATTGGCGGCGCTGGGCGCCATTCTGCCGATCGCCGCGGCGTTCTATCTCTCCTGGTCGGTCGCCACCAGCAGGGAGGAGACACGCCTCACCCGCCTCGCCGAGTATGCGATCATGCGTGCCGATATGGCGCTCGGCGAAGCAACCTCGGCGCTCAAGTCTGCCGACCAGTTCAGCTTTGCACCCTGTTCCCAGGCACATATCGCGGCGATGCGCACGCTTGTCGTCAACACGCGATCCGTCGAGGACATCGGTTACTTCGAAGGCGAAGCGCTCAAATGTTCCTCCTGGGGCAAACTGAAAACGACCATCGGCCGCAGGCAAGTCGACTTCACTACGGCCAGCGGCATCGGCGTGACGGCTCGGGTTCATCCGACCGTCAGCAACGGCCGGGCGATGTTGGGATTCCGGTATCGATCCTACAGCGTGCTGACCGATCCGGCACGACTTGTCGATGTGCTCGCCTCCCCGGATACGCGTCTGGCAATCGCCAGTGACACGGGCACCCTCGTCAGCGTATTGAACGCTCCGGACGAGTCGCTGATCAAGCGGCTGGTCGAGCATCCGCAGACCGGCAGCGATGCGGACAATCTCTTTGCCACCGCGAACGGATCCGGGTGGATTGCCGTGGCAACATCGTCACGAGCGTCGCTGCTGAACGATCTCGGCCGCGAACGGCTGCTGCTGCTGCCACTCGGCGCAATTGTTGCCGCATTGATGGTCGGCCTCGTCCTCTGGCTGTCGCGGCGACGGCTCTCGCCGCTCGGCGAACTCTCGATCGCCGTGCAACGCCGTGAATTCATCGTGCATTACCAGCCACTGATCGAAATGAAGACCGGCATCTGCGTCGGCGCGGAAGCGCTTGTACGCTGGCGCAGGCCCGACGGCTCGCTGGTCAGGCCCGACACCTTCATTCCGCTCGCGGAGGAAAGCGGCCTGATCCAGGCTATTACCGATCAGGTCGTCGACGGGGTCATTGGCGATCTTGGCGCGGTTCTCGTCGCCGACCGTTCGCTGCACATCGCCATCAATCTTTCGGCCGACGACATCAGATCCGGGCGCGTCTTGCCTGTCATCCAGGCAGCGCTTGCAAGCTCCGGCATCCTCACCGAGCAGATCTGGCTCGAGGCCACCGAACGCGGCTTCATGGACGTGAAATCCGCCCGGGCAACGATCGAGGACGCCCGCCGGCTTGGCCATTCCGTCGCGATCGACGATTTCGGCACCGGCTATTCCAGCCTGCAATATCTCCAGGACCTGCCGCTCGACGCATTGAAGATCGACAAGTCGTTTATCGATACCGTCGGGCTCGCCTCGGCCACAAGCGCCGTTACCCCTCATATCATCGACATCGCCAAATCGCTGAACCTCTACATCGTCGCCGAGGGCATCGAACGACAGGAGCAGGCGGATTATCTGCTCGAACGCGGCGTGCACTACGGCCAGGGCTGGCTTTACTCCAAAGCCTTGCCCGCGCAGGAGTTCATCGCATTCTACAACGAGAGCAAACGCGTTCACGGTACTGGCCCGGCAGTGATCCGGCGAGACTTTGACGCAATGCCACCGGCCGTCGGCCGTCATTGAGACGCACCTGCATCCCACCTGATCGAGCTGCAGTTCCACTGTCGGACACATCCCAGTCCGATAGCCGCCTCCCGGCACGCGAGCGTGATTTGCGGCGCGCCGTCAGCGATCCTATATATTCGTCGAAAATCACAGGGAGATCTTCGATGAGAGATGCAAGGGTGCCGAAAGTGATCAAGACCGATGCCGAGTGGCGCGCACAGCTGTCGCCCGAACAATACCGCATCACCCGCGAACACGGCACCGAGCGCGCCTTCACCGGTCCCTTCCTCGCCAACAAGAAAGCAGGCACCTATGAATGTGTCTGCTGCGGCCGTGCGCTGTTTCGTTCAGACAGCAAGTTCGATTCCGGCTGCGGCTGGCCGAGCTACTTCGCGGCCATCGACGATGAGGCGATCCGCGAGATCGAGGACCGTTCGCATTTCATGGTGCGCACCGAAATTCGCTGTGCGGACTGCGACGCCCATCTCGGACACGTCTTTCCCGACGGCCCGCCGCCCACCGGCTTGCGCTACTGCCTGAACGGCCACGCGATGACGTTTACCGAGGATTGACGCAAACGGAAGGTTGCGGTTTTAGCTTTGCAGCTGTTCCGATAGAAACAGCGCTCCATGCACGGATGTGCTATTCATAGTAAGACCGTCGAAGCAAGTCGGGAGGAGGTCCGCATGCGTCGCATTCTGGCTGCATTCGCTCTTCTGTTCTCGGCTGCTTTCCCGGCTGCTGCGGACAATGACTGGCATGCCTATGCCAATCCGCGCTTCGGCTATATCCTCGACATTCCGCCCGGCTTCGAACCGCAAGGTGAAGCGGACAATGGCGACGGCGTCAGCTTCCATGCCAACGACAACGGCGCCACGCTCACCGTTTTCGGCAGCGAGCTTGCCGACGGTGATTTCGAGATCGACGTCAACGACCGGATGGCCAGCGAACGGGAAGATCAGTGGCGGATTTCCTACTCGCGCGTGACCTCTGCCTGGGCAAGTTTTTCCGGCGTGCGCGGCGAAGAGGTATTTTACACCCGCGCCATTGCGCTCTGCGACGGCAGTGCCGCCTATTTCCGCCTGCAGTACCGCAAGAGCCGGCTGACCAGCTTCGATGGTGTCATCTCGCGGATGGCCGAGGCTTTGCGCCCCTCGGAAGGCTGTCAGCAGACGCCGGTGGCGGCAGCACCCGTGGCCGCGCCGAACTGAGCCACGCCATTCACGACCGTTTGCGACCAAAACGGAGACGCTCTATCTCTTCGTTTTTACGCATTTCCTGACCGGAAAACCGCGCCTCACTTTTCCTGAAAACGCTCTCGCTTAGCTGGATCAGGATATCGCCGTGCCTGTCAGACAGTTGATGACGGCTGAATAGTGCACCGCGGCGCCGGTTACGACGAAGGCATGCCAGATGGCGTTCTGGAAACGCAGCTTCTCCCAGACATGGAAGATCACGCCGGCCGAATAGATGATACCGCCGATGAGGATCAGCACCAGCGTCGTCGACGATAGCGCCGACAACAGCGGCCCCACCGCAAGGACACCGCTCCAGCCCATGGCGAGATAAAGCAGGATCGCCAACCGGTCGAAACGACCGGGAAAGAGGCACTTGATCCCCACGCCGAGCGCGGCAATCGCCCATATGCCGATCAGCATGGCAAACAGAAACGGATCGTCCCAGCCGCGCTGCAGGAAGGGCGTATAGGTCGCGGCGATCAGCACGAAGATGGATGAGTGGTCGAAGCGGCGCAGAAACCATTTCGTGCGCGAAACCGGATAGAGATTGTAGAGGAACGAGATCGACAACGTCGCCAGCAGCCCGGCGCCATAGATCGCGGCGGCAGCAAGCTGGCCGGTCGAACTCCAGAGCATCGCATAAAAGATCAGAGCGGTGACACCGACGAGGGCCGCGGCAAGGCCAACGCCATGCACGATACCATCGGCGATCAGTTCCGATCGATCATAGTTCCACTTGACGCCGGCGAACTCCACGTACCCCACCTTTCGACCTTCTTTCGCCGTCAGGCGGCGGTCGCGTTGCTGATATGCCTTATCCTGCCATAGCCAAACGCTGCGGCAAAGGGCTCGAGGATGACGAAAGCATCAACTTTTGCAACGCATTACAACAGCGACATGATGTGTTTGCGAAGACGGTGATCCCTTGTCCGCAGCACCGGCCGCAACCACATTGGCGAGGGAGGCGGAAAACCGCACGTCCAAGGGGAGGAATAGTGATGACGGTGCTGCGCACGCCGGAGCCGGACCAGGCCGAAATCCTGACGCAGCTTTGCCTTCGCTCCAAGGCGGTCTGGGGCTACGACGAGGCGTTCATGGCGGTGTGCCGGCCCGCCTTGACGGTAGCGGTGGCCGACTGGCAGCAATCGGATATCCAGGTCGCCGTTGACGATGGCAAGATCGTGGGCGTCGCCCAGGTGATGTACCACGGCGACATTGCCGAACTCGACAAGCTGTTTGTCGATCCGGACGCGTTGGGTGGCGGCATCGGCCGGAGGCTCTTTGGCTGGAGCGTGGAAACCGCCCTGAACAGAGGAGCGAAGGTCATGACGATCGATGCCGATCCCGGCGCCGCCGATTTCTATCGACGCCTGGGTGCGGTCGATGACGGCATGGTCGCCTCGACGGTCATACCCGGGCGGTTCCTGCCGAGATTGAAGCTGGACCTGACGAAGGTCCCGGCGCGCTGACGACAAGACAACACGGGGCCCAGAGCAACATGCTGCGTTCCAGGGCGCAAAGCTGGGCAATCGTTCAACAGCCCATCGATCAACCGGGCGGCAACTTATTTTGCACCGGCCGCAACCTCGGCCGCGCATTCCTGACAGAGCGGCGTGTGCGGCACCGCATCCAGCCGTTCAGAAGATATCGGCAGGCCGCAACGCACGCAGGTCCCGAAGGTGCCGGACGCGATGCGGTCGAGCGCAGCATCGATCCCGCGGATCTCTTCCTGGCCGGCAAGACCAATGCCCTCCAGCACCTCGTCATTCTCCCGTTCGGTCACCCGATCCGGGACGTCGGCGTTCATCGGCTCATCGAGATCATGCTCGATCTTCACCAACCGGCCATAGAGTTCCCGTTTGCGGCTGGTCAACCGTTCACGAAAGTCGTCAAGCGCAAGCTTGTCCATTGGAAGGCTCCTTGAAGTCGTAGCGCTTCAGGCGCGCCACGCTCCTGTTCTTGTTTGTTGGCGGCTCACCGGTCGACGAGAACGGCGCATGGGCAATGGCTTACGACCCGGCTGGCCGTCGACCCGATGAAATAATCGATGAGGCCCGGCCGGTGCGAGGCGATGATCACGAGATCGGCGTTTTCTTCCTTGGCGAGCGCGTTGATCGTGCCGGCAGCGCCGCCGGTGCGGATTTCTATGCGTCCCTTGATCCCGTGCTTGGCTTTCAACGCTTCCAGTGTCTTCGTCGCGTGCTTGCGCGATTCCTCGACCATCTCCAGCGGGAAATCGACGATCATGTAGCCCTGGGCATAGGCGTTCAGATCCTCGACGACATTGAGCAGAATAATCTCGCCCCCTTCATCGATCAGCTTTTCGGCGACGCCGAGCACGGACTCACCATGCTCCAGCTGATCCATGGCAATAGGGACAATGATCTTCTTGTACATGCTGCACTCCTTTGCGTTGCCTACCCGGATCGCCGGCGCCGAAACGCGAGGGCAAATCCCTCGCCTTCGAGACTGAGCCCAGACGGTTCTTCCGGCATTGATTGAAATCAAATCGAAAGCGCCGCGATCGCATTGCCCAATACACTTGAGCTAGGGCGACAACCGCCACTGTCAACGCTCATCGAACACAACATCAACTGACTGACAGTCTTTCGTGAACGCCAAGTTCGACCCATATTCAGCCAGCAGTTTCAGCGAAGCTGAGGAACCGGCAGGACCTCCAGTTTCGGCGCCCAAGGAGGCAAGATATGACGTCCAGCCAGAACGCACAGCTTACCGACATTGCTGCCGATCACGCATTGGCGATGCCGGCACATGTCGACCAATCGCATCTGGTGGTCGCGGACCTGCCGATGGTGTCGCAGTGGTATCAACGCATCATGGGGCTGACGCCGCTTGAAACTGGTGCCAGCGGCGCGACGTTGGGGGTCGGAAGCCGGCCGCTATTGACGCTCACCACCGCCGGCAATGCCGCAAAGGCGCCGCGCAACGCACCGGGCCTCTTTCACACCGCCTTCCTCGTGCCGAACCGTCAGGAGCTTGGACGTTGGCTCGCCCATGCCGCCCACAACAATGTCCGCCTGCAAGGCGCTTCCGACCACCTCGTCAGTGAAGCAATCTATCTCGCCGATCCGGAAGGCAACGGCATCGAGGTCTATCGTGACCGGCCGCGGGCCGAGTGGGCCTTCAAGCCCGACGGTACGGTCGGCATGGATACGCTGCCGCTCAACCTGCAGGCGCTTTATGACGAGGCGCGGAAGGACGACTGGAACGGCCTTGCCGATGGCACCGGCATCGGCCACATCCATCTGCAGGTATCGGATATTCCCGAGGCCGATGCATTTTTCCGGGACGTGCTGGGCCTTGGGCTGATGGCGCGCTATCCGGGCGCAAGCTTCTTCGGCTCGGGCAAGTATCACCACCATGTCGCCGCCAACATCTGGAACTCTCGCGGTGCGCCGAAACGCCAGGCCAACATGACCGGCCTCTCCGACTACACGATCCAGTACAAGGATCCGGCAGAGCTCGCCGCAGCCCTTGGCAAACTCGACGAGATGGGCATTCCGGTCAACCGAAACGGCACCACCCACAGCCTTATCGACCCCTGGGGGATCGGTCTCAGGCTCGCAGCCTGAGGCCACTTCGAGCGGCTCGTCCACAGCCGCCGCCAACATCAGGCGCTGCGTCGCTCATTCGGCGGCGCGGTCGTATTTCTGTTGGGCTGCCAGCACCGTCTCGATGTTGTCCTCCGCCCATCGGCGCAGCGCGTCGACGGTGGCGCTCAGCGTTCGCCCGAGCGGGGTGATCGCGTATTCGACCGTCACCGGCACCGTCGCGAAGACCTTGCGGCTGACCAGCCCATCACGTTCAAGCTTCTTCAGCACCTGCGACAGCACTTTTTGCGAAATGCCGTCGATCTCGCGTTTCAACTGATTGAACCGCACGGGCTTGTCGTCAAGCCTGCCGAGCACCAGCACCGCCCATTTGTCGGCAAGGCGATCCAGCACCATGCGGGTCGGGCAAGTCTGGATATAGGCGTCGTATTCCATCGGGCGCAGGCTCCAACTGGCGGTTTCCAGGAGGAAACCATGTCACCGGAAAGTGCCTCCTTTACAGCATTTTCCGGCACTTATATCTAGTTTCCGTTATTAACATGGTTTCTTGATGATACCAAGGAGACGGATATGACAGGCAAGATTCTGGTGCTCGCAGCAAATGGCACGGTCGGCCGCAAGGTGATCGACGCATTGGTCGCAAAGGGTGAGAGCGTCAAGGCCGCGACGCGCAAGGCAACGCCGATCGCGGGCACTGATGCGGTCGCCTTCGAATATCACGACAGCACGAGTTATGGCGGCGCGCTCGACGGGGTCGACCGTATGTTCGTATTGACCCCGGGCGGCCACCTTGATCCGGTCGGCCTGCTGACGCCGATCATTTCCGCCGCGACAGCGCGCGGCATCAAGATCGTGCTGATGACCGTTATCGGCGTCGATGCCGACGACAGCATTCCCTACCGGCAGGTCGAACTGCTGATCGAAAAGACCGGCGCACCGTTCGTGATCCTCAGGCCCAACTGGTTCTCGGACAATTTCCAGAGCTACTGGATCGAGGGCATCCGCCACGGCACGATCGCGGTCCCGGCGGCCGAGGGCAAGACGAGCTTTATCGATGCCCGTGACATCGCCGAAAGCGCTGCTGCCGCACTGACCAGCGACGCATTCAACGGCCGTGCCTTCAACCTGACCGGGCCCGAGGCCCTGAGCTACGGCGAAGCGGCGGCAATCCTATCCAATGCCATCGGCAAGTCCGTCACGTACACACCTGTCGACGACGAGACCTTTGTCGGTATCCTGACCGGTGCCGGCGCGCCCGAAAACTATGCGCGCTTCCTTGCCGCAATCTTCCATCCGGTGCGCGAGGGCTGGACGGCAGCACCGACCGGCGACGTCAAGACGCTGACTGGCCACGAGCCGCGCAGCCTCGAAACCTACGCACGGGACAATGCCGCAGCGCTTGCCTCGTGATCGCCACACATCCGAGATGAAGCCAAGCCCCGTCCGTTCGACCGACGGGCGGGGCTTGTCGAATTCACGGCCGCACGCCAGAAACAGGGCACGAAAGAACGCCTTCGAGGCACTGGTCAACGAAAAGATGGGCGCTGGCGCCGCCCCTGCCAAATGATCGGACAGGCAGTCATGGTGAAGCCTCCAACTAGCGCCAGGATTGTGCATTCGCGGTTCCGTCGCACCCTGCGTCATCACGCCGCTGGAAAGACATGGGATAACCGATCAATAAACTTGAGTAAAACAGTCGTATAATTTAACCGCATCGCCAAGGGCGCACCAACGCCCGGTGTATGCGGAGTTAATAATATGAAAAACAACACTATTTTAGCACTTGCTCTCGCAAGCGGCACGATACTTTCGTCCCCGGCACTGGCTGTGGATTTCAGGCCCCAGGCCGAAATTGAAGGCGGTTTCTTCAGCGGCGGCTCGGCTGCCAGCGGCGGATTCTTCCTGCCTTTCGTGCTCGACTCCGGCAATGCCATCTTCATCGATACACGCGGAACGATAGGAAACGACAAGGTTCGGCAGGGCTCCATCGGCGCGGGTTACCGCTTCCGCGCCAACGACCAGTGGGTCATCGGCGCCTATGGCTATTACGACTATCTGAAGAGCGAGCACGGCAATTCGTTCAACCAGGTCTCCTTCGGTCTCGAAGCGCTCAGCGGCGACCTCGAGATGCGTAGCAATCTCTATTTGCCGCTGTCCGGCGCCAAGACGCTGAGCGCCTTCAATGCCGCCTATGTTCGTGACCATGTGCTCGTCTTCCAGGAAGGCAAGGAGCGCGCTCGACGCGGGCTCGACGCCGAAATAGGCGGACGTCTTCCGGTCTTCGATGAAGGATCCGACGTGCAGC
This sequence comes from Sinorhizobium sp. A49, assembly GCF_002002725.1. Lineage (GTDB taxonomy): Bacteria > Pseudomonadota > Alphaproteobacteria > Rhizobiales > Rhizobiaceae > Ensifer. The sequence continues at coordinate 161,264 of NZ_MUNW01000063.1, forward strand.
TGAAGGTTTTCGGCGGCACTTATTGGTACGGCGGCAAGAACCTCGGCGACATGTTCGGCGCCAAGCTCCGCGCGGAGCTGACCTTCGCCGACCTGCCCGGTCTTTCCGAGGGTTCGACCGTCTCGCTCGGCGTCACCGGCACCTATGACAATGAGGACAAGCTCAAGGGCGCTGTCATGGCGCGCCTGCGCATCCCGTTCGGCGCCACGACCAAGGCAGGCGATGCCTACGACCCGATGGTCCAGCGCGTCGAGCGTTCGAGCAAAATCCGCACCCATGCCGGTGCCACCGGCGATGTCGAAGCAGCACAGTTCGTTTACGATGGTTCCACGCCCGGGAAAGTGATCAACGTATCCGCTGCAAGCGGCAATGCTGCGAGCATCAACCAACTGCTGACAGATGCGGGTGCAGGTGCGCTCATTCTCGTAGACGGCAACCTCGGCCTTGAGCAGTCGCTAAGCCTTGGCCTTGGACAGACACTGCTGGGGGGTGGCGGCGCGCTTACGGTGCGTGGCGCAAGCAGCGGCGCGACCGCTGACTTCGTCAACAGGGGCACAGCCACGACTTTGACCGGTTTCGACCCAGCTCAGGACGTTGTCACGATGGCGTCCTTGAGCACGGTCTCTTCCGTGGCCATTCGCGGCGGTCGTGCGGGGATCGGCAGCAACGAGACGGAAGGCCTCTGGATCGACAATGTTGACATCGCAAAGACCAGCCACGACGGCATTCGGCTAAGACGGGTGGTCGGCGCAGAGATTGAAGACACCCGTATTCACGACCTCTACATCTGCGAGAACAACACGCAGTGCGAATTTACCGTCTACAAGCCGAATGAAGCGCCTTACGCCGCCATCAGCGCATTGGGAACAAGCAGCCTGACGATCCGCAACACCGATATCGACAAGGTAACCTACGGAATATTCACCGGCAGCGAGATCGATGAAAGCGACTGGCCGCCGGTCATCGCCAACGAGGCGAGCCGAATCTATCTCGACAACGTCACGATCAGCAATTCGAGGCGCGAAGGACTGCTGATGGTTGCCGCCAACAATGTGCTGATCGAAAACTTCACCATCGACAACTCCAAGCAGGACCGCGACATGGACCTTGTCGTGTTTCAGGGCACATCGGATGTCGAGATCAACAACATGACGCTGAAGGGGGGCATCAACGGCCTGATGATGGTCTCGGCTTCCACGTTGCCGACCAAAACCACGGACATCGTCGTCAATGGTCTGAACATCGATGGCACGCGGAACGCAGGCATCTTCCTCAATCCCGTATCCGATATCACCTTCAACGGCGTGAACATCACCAATGCCGGCAGCTATGGCGCGTTCATCTACGGTAGCGACTACGAGTTCCTGGGCGGTCCTGTCAGCGATATCAAGTTCAACGGAATGAAGGTCGACAAGGCCGCGAAGGCCGGGCTCTATTTCATGGGGCCGTCGATCGATGTGAAAGGCGATGTTGCAACAACCAACACGCCGAAGGATTGCATCGCCGATACCGGCTGGACCGCTGGCTCGCTGACGCAATCGCCAGGCTCGGTGCTGAGCCTCAATGGCAAGCAGCTCGACCAGTCGAATTTCACCACGCGTTGCCGCTGATGGCGGTTGCCACGCCCTCGCCATACCGAGGGCGTGGCTTTTCTTCCTATCCAGACCGCGGACTACTGCGGCCGTCGGCACTCGAAGGTGACAACCTCGTCACCATCCTTCGGCACACGACCGAAGTCGTAATTGCCCGAGATGACGAGATCGACAAATCCGGCAGCGCGCAAGGTCAACGCCATTTCCTCGATCCCCCACCAGCGCATCGTGAAGAATTCGAGTTCGCTCGACGCCAGCTTGCCTTGGCACCAGAGTTCGTAGCGCAGATGCGAGACCGTCGTCTGGGCGATGAGGTCGGCCTTGACCCGCTGGCTGGTCAAGGTCAGCAGATCGCCCGCCTCGGTCTGCCAGCTGCGGATCGTCGGTTGGGTGTCGGCGAAAAGATCGTTCGGATACAGGTCGAAGACCAGGCGGCCGCCCGGCCGGAGATTGTCTAGGAACCGTTTGAAGGTCGCGGTCGCCGCGGCATGGTCGGTGATCAATTGCAGGGATCCGGCGGGGATGACGATCGCCTCGAAGCGCTCGTCATAGGCAAAGGCCTCGAAGGTCTGCTTCGATAGAGCCGGAGCCAGCGACCGTTCCGCACAATGGGCCCGGCAATAGTCGAGCATGTCTTGCGAGGCATCGAAACCCCTGACGTCAAGGCCGGCTTCCAGCAGCGGGATCAGTGCGCGGCCGTTGCCCACGGCCGGCTCCAGTATCGGGCCGGCACACGCCTTCAGGCGCTCAAGATAATACTCGACGTCGCCGAAGGACTTTCCAATATATTTGTCTAAATTATAAACATGAGAGGCAAGCTTGCCGTAGGTATTGTTCAACATGCGATCGTCCAAACTGCTGAATAAAGCGAAACATATGTCCTATACAGCAGCATGCTCAAATGCGGTGTCGTGCAATTGCCACGCCCAATGCTTTTGTGGTGCGACGGCCCTCGCACATCGCCTGATCGAGGCAGGCATTTGGGAGAGAACGGTCAGAAACGCGCAGGGCGGATAAATTTGCCGTAGACCCAGCCCTCCTGCCACCGGCCGTTCTGCTGCGGATCGTGCCAGATCTGGCACCAGGTGGCGCGCACCGCATTGCTCTGCCGTTGTACCGACCAGCTGATGATCCGCTGCAGGTCGACGCCGTTCATGCAACGACCGGTCATCTGCAGTCTGGTTCCATTCGGATAGCCAGCGCGCACGGCCGACGACGAGGACGGCCAGGCGCGCGCATTAAGCACGTCGTTCCAGGCGACACCGGAAACCTCCCAGGCAACGAAAGTGCCGGCTGAGGCGACCTCCACCTTGGAGGCAAGTCCGGTGGCCACCACCGCCAGTGAAATCAGGACGCTGCGAAAGCCGATCATCACGAACCCCTCCCAAAACCAAGATCGCAGCATATTGGCACAAGGCTGAATTGTGGCTGAACAGGCGGTTCACTTGAGATGTGGACTTGAATGCAACGGCCGTCCCGGTTCCCCGGGACGGGCCCGAAAACTCAACCGGGCATGCGGCAGACGGCACCGACGAGTTTCAGGACAAAGGGTCGGACGGTCAGCACGCAAAGGAATGCCACCGGCATCGCCAACAGATAGGCGCTCAGAACACGGGCGGGGTAGCCCACGTCTATGCCGGTGTTGGCGCCGACGATGACGCAGCACATCAGAAACGCCATGATCGCCGACATGAAGAAGGCAAAGGCGATCGGCACCGCGCGGGGCGGCAACTTGCGGCTGCGCGCGACCCGCAGCGGGGGTATCGTATCTTCCATGGTGAAGATCTCCATAGCTTGTCCGCAAGGATCATCCCTGCGGTATGGCCGGCACTATACGGATGGTATCGCGCGCAGGTAGACCATTGCAGCCTTGTTCAGAATTAGGCAAAACTATCGAATGGAAACACGCATTCGATGGATGTCATTATGGATACGTTGCGCGGCGTCGAGAGTTTCGTCAGGAGCGTCGAGGAGGGCAGCATCGCGGCGGCGGCGCGCAAGCTCGGCATCACGCCGGCCTCGGCGAGCCAGAATATCGCCCGGCTCGAGCGGGCGCTCGGCACGCGATTGCTGAGCCGCACGACACGGCAATTGGGCCTGACGGAGAGTGGCCGGGTCTATTTCGACCGGGTGCGCAGCGTCGTTCACGATCTCGAACTCGCAGCTGTTGCGGTCGCGTCGCTGAACGCGGAGCCGCGGGGATCACTGAAGATCGCGTCCTCCGTCGCCTTCGGCCGTCATGTGGTGGCGCCGCTCGTGCCATCCTTCGCCGAGCGGCATCCGGAGGTCTCGATCGAACTCGTCGTCACCGATCGGGAGATCGATCACATCGGCGAAGGCATCGATATCAGCGTGCGCTTCGGCCTGCAGCTGGAGCCTGGGCTGATAGCGCGCAAGCTTGCCTCGGTGCCGATGGTCATCTGTGCGTCCCCGTCCTACATCGAGCGCCACGGTCGGCCGGAGAGGCCGGAAGACCTGATCCATCATCATTGTCTCGTCTATCGTTACGCGGGGCACGGACGGATCTTTCGCTGGGGGTTCGTGAGGGACGGTCTGCGCTTCGAACCGGAGTTGAAGGCGACAATCGTTAGCAACGACATCGACACGCTGGCCGAAATGGCAATCGCCGGTGCCGGCATCACCCGGCTCGGTGCCTTCATCGCAACGGACTTGATCGCGCGCGGCTTGCTTGTACCGCTGTTCGGCGGCGCACCGTCAGAAGGCGTTGCCAACACCGACCATGAGCCCTTCGACTTCTACGCCTGCTTCGTCGACCGACAGGCGGAGACACCCAAGGTTCGCGCCTTCATCGAGCATGCGGTGCAGTCGCTCAAGGGCCGGTGGTAACCGCTACGATCGGCGCATCCGGCCATCACGCGGGCACAGCATGACCCGTTTGCTGCGCGGCGGCTTCCTCTGCGAGCTTTGCTTCACGGCGAAGCTTGAGCTTGTAGCCGACCTCGACGATCGCGTGGATTGCCGGCACGAATTCCTGGCCGAGCTCGCTCAGCCTGTACTCGACCGAGGGCGGCGATGTCGGCATGATCCGCCGTTCGATCGCCCCCTTCTCCTCCATGTCTTTCAGCCGGGTGCTCAGCACCTTGGCCGAAATGCCGGGGATGTCGATCTTGAGTTCGCTGAAGCGCCGCGGACCGCCGCTCAAGTACCAGATGATGTTGGGCGCCCAGGCGCCGCCGAGCATCACCATGCACTCCCCGACCGGGCAGGCCGGCGGCAACGCCGCAGCCCTATTCTTCCGAATTTTCAAGCTCATGGGCAAAATTCTCCAGTTACCGCGGGGAAACCGGAAACGTCGGTAACATAAAGTTATCTCATATACAAAAGTTATCGCTTCGGTCTAGGTTCCCCCGACTTCGACAGAGACCACCATTGCAGAAAGGAATTTGGTCATGAAGCTTTACTATGCTCCCGGCGCCTGCTCGCTCTCGCCCCATATCAGCCTGCGCGAAGCCGGCGTCGACTTCGAGATCGTCAAGGTCGACACAGCCACCCATCTCACCGAAGGCGGCGCCGATTTCAAGGCGATCAACCCCAAGGGCTATGTGCCGGCGCTGGTGCTGGAAACCGGGGATGTCGTCACCGAAGGTACGGCCGTCGTGCAATACATCGCCGACCGTTTTCCGAAGGCCGGGCTTGCGCCCGCCAATGGCACGCTGGAGCGTACCCGCCTGCAGGAACAACTGAATTTCATCGCCACGGAGCTGCACAAGGCATTCTCGCCGCTGTTCAGCAAAACGGCGAGCGCCGATGCCAAGCAGGCGGCAGCAGCACAGGTCGGCAACCGGCTCGGCAACGTCGAAACGCTGTTGTCTGATGGCCGCGCCCATGTGCTCGGTGAAACCTTCTCCGTCGCCGACGCCTATCTCTTCACCGTCGTCAACTGGACCAGCGTCACGGGAATCTCGCTTGACCCATGGCCACACCTGGCGGCCTATATGCAGCGGGTCGCCCAGCGCCCGGCGGTGCTGGCAGCCATGAAGGCGGAAGGGCTGATTGCTGCATGAACGGCACCCCCACCGACCCGGGCTTTGCCGCCGTCATCGATGTTCTCGGGCGCTACTTCGATGGACTTTACCTGAGCGACACGGCGATCCTGCGCGAGGTCTTTCACCCGAAGGCGCACTACGCCACCGCGACCGAGGGAGAACTGCTCGAACTCGACATGACCGAGTACTTCCCGATCGTCGACAAGCGTCCCTCCCCCGCTAGCCGCGGCGAAGCGCGTGCCGACAGGATCGTCTCGATCGAGTTCGCCGGGCCGGTGACGGCTTTCGCCAAGGTACAATGCGCCATCGGCGAGAAGGCGTTCACCGATTTCCTGTCGCTGATCTTCGTCGACGGGCGTTGGCAGATCATTGCCAAGGTCTTCCACTACGACATTCGACAACAAGGCTAAGGAGCCAGCAATGCCCTATGTGAACATCAAGATCACCCGCGAAGGCGCGACCAGCGAACAGAAGGCAGCGCTCATCAAGGGCGTCACCGACCTGCTCGTGACCGTGCTCGACAAGAACCCGGCCACCACCTTCGTCGTCATCGACGAGGTCGCCTTCGAAGACTGGGGCGTCGGCGGCCTGCCGGTGGAGGAGTACCGCAAGCAAGTGAAGGCCAAGGGCTAGTCCTTTCCGGCCGGTCTGCATCTGCCCGACGAAGGATCGACCACTGTCCGGGCGCCCTGCTCTGTCTTCTCCCCAGCGATGGGGAGAAGGAACCGCCTGACGGCAAAAACCTTTCCGCTTGATCGTCGCAGCCGGGCTCTCTATCTCATTGTCTCCCGCCGCATAAATCCCGGAGACATGCCTTGTCCGTTTTCAAGAACCTGCCCGAAGCTCCCGTCGCCGCGAAGAAGCCGGTGACCGATACGCGCCACGGCATCACCCGCACCGACGACTACGCCTGGCTGCGGGACGACAACTGGCAGGCAATGTTCAAGGATCCCTCGATCCTCGCCCCTGAAATCCGCAAGCATCTGGAGGCCGAGAACGCCTACATGAACGCGGCGATGGACGACACCAAGGCGCTGCAGAAGACGCTGTTTGCCGAGATGCGCGGCCGCATCAAGGAAGACGACAGCTCGATACCGGTCAAGGACGGCCCGTTTGCCTATGGCAGCCTCTATGTGACCGGCGGCGAGCAGCCGCGCTACTTCCGCATTCCGCGCGACGCCGACAGCAAGGACGAGACCATCCGGCAGGTGCTGCTCGACGGCGACAAGGAAGCGGAAGGCAAGTCCTATTTCCGTCTTGCCGGCCTCGACCATTCGAGCGATCACAGCCGCGGCCTTTGGGGTTATGACGACAAGGGATCGGAGTATTTCACGCTGAAGGTGCGCGACCTCACGACCGGCGAGGATCTTGCCGACGTGATCGAGAACACCGGCGGCGGTGGCGCCTGGGCACCTGACGGCAAGAGCTTCTTCTACACCGTGCTCGACGACAACCACCGCCCGTCGAAGATCTTCCACCACGTGGTCGGCACGCCGCAGGCAGACGACCGGCTGGTCTACGAGGAGAAGGATCCGGGCTTCTTCATGTCGGTCGGCGGCTCGCTCCTGGACGACGTCATCTACATCGATATCCACGATCACGAGACCAGCGAGTACCGGTTGCTTTCGACCAAGGACCTGACAGCCGAGCCGAAACTGGTCGCCGAGCGCGTCATCGGCCTGGAATACGAGATGACCGAAGGCGGTGACGTCTTCTACATCCTGACCAATGCCGACGGCGCCAAGGATTTCAAGATCATGGAGGCGCCGGTCAATGCTCCTGGCAAGGAGAACTGGCGCGAGCTCGTGGCCCACAAGCCGGGCACGTTGATCCTCAGCCACATGGCCTATGCCCGCCATCTCGTCTGGCTGCAGCGCCGCGAAGGCCTGCCGGAAATCGTCGTCCGCGACCGCAAGACCGGCGAGGAGCATGCAATCGCCTTTGCCGAGGAGGCCTATTCGCTCGGTCTTTCCGGTGCTGCCGAATACGACACCGACGTCATCCGCTTTTCCTATTCCTCGATGACGACGCCGTCGCAGCTCTTCGACTACGACATGGCGACGCGCGAGCGCACGCTGCTCAAGACCCAGGAAGTGCCATCGGGGCACAATCCCGACGACTACGTCACCCGCCGCGTCTTTGCCCCCTCCTCGGATGGAACCAACGTTCCGGTCACGCTGCTTTATCGCAAGGATACGCCGCTCGACGGCACGGCACCGTGCCTGCTCTATGGCTACGGCGCCTATGGCATCACCATCCCAGCCGGATTCAACACCAACTGCCTTTCACTCGCGGATCGTGGCTTCGTCTATGCCATCGCCCATATCCGCGGCGGCAAGGACCGGGGCTTTTCCTGGTACGAAGACGGCAAGATGGCCAAGAAGACCAACACGTTCAAGGACTTCATCGCCGCCGCTGACTATCTGAATCAGGAGAAGTTCACGTCCTACGCGAACATCGTCGCTGAAGGCGGATCGGCCGGCGGCATGCTGATGGGCGCGATCGCCAACATGGCGCCGGAAAAGTTCACCGGCGTCATCGCGGCCGTTCCCTTCGTCGACGTACTCAACACCATGCTCGACGACACGCTGCCGCTGACCCCGCCGGAATGGCCGGAATGGGGCAACCCGATCGACAGCCGCGAGTTCTACGACATCATCGCCGGCTACTCGCCCTACGATAATGTCGAGGCAAAATCCTACCCGGCGATCCTGGCACTCGGCGGGCTCACCGACCCACGCGTGACCTATTGGGAACCGGCGAAGTGGGTGGCACGCCTGCGCGAAAAGACCACAGGCACCGCACCGATCCTGATGAAGACCAACATGGACGCCGGCCACGGCGGTGCCTCCGGCCGCTTCCAGCGGCTGGAAGAGATCGCCTTCGAATATGCCTTTGCGATCAAGGTCGCCGGCAAGATGGTGGACCAGGGGTAAGCACCATGCCCATTCACGTCGCCCTTCTTCGCGCCATCAATGTCGGCGGGACCGGCATGCTGGCGATGGCCGATCTCAGAGCAATCTGCGAAGCGCTCGGCTTCAGTGACGTGAAAACCTACATCCAGAGCGGAAACGTGCTGTTCCGCTCGGACTTGTCGGCGCCGGAGGTGGCGGCAAAGCTCGACGCGGCCCTTGGCGAGAAGCTCGGCAAGGCGCCGGGCGTGATGGTGCGCAATGCCGGGCAGTTGCACGCAATTGCCGAGAACGCCCCCTTCCCCGATGCCAAGACCAACCTCCTGCATGTGGTCTTTCTGCCGAATGCAGCGGCAGCGGATGCTCTCGACAAGCTCGTCGCGCCCGACGGCGAGGAGGTGCGGATCGCCGGACTCGAGATCTACGTGCACTATCCCAACGGTTCCGGGCGGTCGAAGATGAAGCTGCCGGCGCTGAAGCCGGGGACGGCGCGCAACCTCAACACCGTTCGCAAGCTCGCCGAACTGGCGCAGGCGATGGAAGTCGATAAGGCCTGAAGCTCAGGAGGCTGCCGGCTGGAACAGCAGCCGGATGAAGGTGCGGAAGACCAGCAGCTGAGCCGGCAGGTTCTTCGGCTCCTTCAACGCCTTTGACAGGATGATGCCACCCTCGATCACCGTCGAGACCATGTCGGCGAGCTGGTCGACATCCAGCGGCTCGCGTGGCCGGTAAACCTGCATGATGTCGCGAAACATCGCGCCGAAACGCCGACGCCACATCAGGGCCGCCTGCCGGTTGATCTCCTGGATATCGCGATCGAAGGCCCGTTCGTGGCTGCAGATCACCGCGACCAGGCAGCCTGGGTGACCGTTTGGAAGATCGGAGAGAAGCTCCGACAGCAGCTTGAGGCCGAGCAGAAACGCCTGAAGCGGATCGTCCGCAAGCTCGCGCGCCCGGCTGAAAATCTCGTCGTAGATCCGCTCGTCGTTCTCGACGTAGCGTTCGAGCAGCGCTTTCGCCAGCTCGTTCTTGTCGCGAAAATGGTAGAAGAAGCCACTCTTGGTGATGCCGGTTTCAGCGATCAGTTCATCGATCGAGGTCGCGCCAAAGCCCTTCGCCAACACCGAGATTTCGGCTGCGTCGAGGATCTTGGCACGGGTTTCCTCACCCTTTCGCATTAGCCGTTTCCCTACCGTCGGTACAGTTTTCGTCAACGAACCCACGACCAGCGAGCAATGCCGCGGCAAAACTCTACCAGCAACCCAATGATTTTACTGAGATATTTATGTATATTAGCAATAGTATACCGCAAGTCGCCTAGTTTAGAAGATGATAAAAAGGCAGAAATTTAACCATCCTTGCGGGAATGGGAGCGCTCCGCCGGGATCCAACGAGACCAAAACGGGTGGAGACCGACATGGCCAAATACCGACGCAGCCTGCCGCTCATGAAGGGTGGAACCTTTCTCAGCGACGGCGGCATGGAAACGACGCTCATCTTTCACGAAGGCGTCGAGCTTCCGCACTTTGCTTCCTTCGTCCTCTTGTCGACGTCCGAGGGACGACGACGACTGCTGAACTACTACACGCGCTATCTCGACATCGCGCAGCACCACGGCACCGGCTTCGTGCTCGACACCGCAACGTGGCGGGCGAGTGCCGACTGGGGCTCCAAGCTTGGCTACGATGCCAGGGCGCTTGCCGAACTCAACCAGAATGCCGTCTATCTGCTGACGGAGCTGCGCGCAGAATACGAACGACCGCAGGCACCGATCGTGCTCAGCGGCGCAATCGGGCCGCGCGGTGACGGCTACAGAGCGGGCCGGATGAGCCCTGACGAGGCCGAGGACTATCATGCCGCGCAGGTCGCTGCCTTTGCCGTCAGCGATGCCGACATGATCTCAGCCTACACGATTACCAATATAGACGAGGCGATCGGCATCGCCCGCTCGGCGCAGAGCCACGGCATGCCCTGCGCCATCTCGTTCACGGTTGAGACAGACGGGCGGTTGCCGAACGGCCGCGCTCTCAAAGATGCGATCGAGATCGTCGACGCGGCGACCGGCCGGTTTCCGCAATACTACATGATCAACTGCGCCCATCCTGATCATTTCGAGGCGAGCCTCGATACCGGTAGCGCCTGGGTCCACAGGATCGGCGGCATCCGTGCCAATGCCTCGACGAAAAGCCACAGCGAACTCGACGAAAGCGAGACGCTCGATGCCGGCGATCCTGTTGAACTCGGGCAGCGCTATCGGATGCTGGCCGACCGTTTGCCCCGACTGCGCGTTCTCGGCGGCTGCTGCGGCACCGACCACCGCCATATCGCGGCAATTTGCGAGGCCTGCCTTTCGCCGACGGCGCTGAGCGCCTGAGACGAAGACGGCACTCGCCCTCCCGGCCCTCCCGCGAATGACCTCTCGCGGGAGGGCGCCGCCTTGCTGGCCAACCCTCGCGAAACGAGGACAGCTCGTGTAGACTTGGCGCGAAAGGGCGGTGGCCGGAACGTCCCGGCGGGAGCCGCTGACCGCAGAACCATGAACTACGTGCCGCCTTCGACGACTGCAGGAACCGACGGTTTCCGTTTCGACAACAGCTTTGCACTGCTGCCGCCGCAGTTCTTCGCCCGCGTCGACCCGACGCCGGTTGCCGAGCCCTGGCTGATCAAGCTCAACCGATCACTTGCCGAAGACCTCGGCCTCGACGTCGCCAGCCTTGAGCGCGACGGTGCCCAGATCTTTTCCGGCAACAGCGTGCCTGCCGGCGCTGCGCCGCTTGCGATGGCCTATGCGGGCCATCAGTTCGGCACCTTCGTGCCGCAGCTGGGCGACGGCCGCGCGATCCTTCTCGGCGAAGTCATCGACCGGAGCGGGCAAAGACGCGATATCCAGTTGAAGGGACCGGGACAGACCCCTTTCTCGCGCCGCGGCGACGGCCGGGCGGCGCTCGGCCCGGTGCTGCGCGAATACATCGTCAGTGAAGCGATGTTCGCGCTCGGCATCCCGGCGACCCGGGCGCTTGCCGCTGTCGTGACCGGCCAACCTGTTTATCGCGAGCGGATCCTGCCCGGTGCGGTCTTTACCCGTGTGGCTGCCAGCCATATCCGGGTCGGTACCTTCCAGTTTTTTGCGGCGCGCGGCGATATGGCTTCAGTCCAGGCGCTGGCCGACTATGCGATCGAGCGCCACTACCCGGAGATCAAGAACGACGAGCGCCCCTATCTCGCCTTCTTCAAGGCAGTGGCGGCACGGCAGGCGGCCCTGATTGCCCGATGGTTGCATGTCGGCTTCATCCACGGCGTGATGAACACCGACAACATGACGATCTCGGGAGAGACGATCGACTTCGGCCCTTGCGCCTTCATGGATGTCTATGATCCGAAAAAGGTGTTTTCCTCGATCGATCAGTTCGGGCGCTACGCCTATGCCAGCCAGCCGGCGATCGGCCAGTGGAACCTGACGAGGCTTGCCGAGACGCTGGTGCCACTCTTCGATCCGGTGGCCGCGACAGCGGTCGACCTCGCCAACGACGCTCTTGGCGAATATGGCGCGATTTTCCAGCGGCATTGGCTCGAAGGAATGCGCCGCAAGATCGGGCTTGCCGGCGAAGAGGAAGGCGATCTTGACCTAGTGCAGCGCCTGCTGACCGCCATGCATCAGGGCGAAGCCGATTTCACCCTTACCTTCCGCAGACTTTGCGAGTGTGCGGTCAGCCCAGGTGCGGACACGGCCCTGATCTCCCTGTTTGCCGAACCCATCGGCGTGACGTCCTGGCTCGCCGACTGGCGAAAGCGTCTTGAACGGGGGCCGGGAACCGCGGACGAGCGCACCGCTGCAATGAGGGCGGTCAACCCGGCCTACATCCCGCGCAATCACCGGATCGAACAGGCGATTGTTGCAGCGACGGAGGATGCCGACTTCTCCCTGTTCGAAGCGCTCGTCGACGTGACGTCAGAACCCTACAAAGACCAGCCGCGTTTTGCAGCCTATGCCGATCCGCCGCAGCCGGGAGAGGAAGTGCAGCAGACCTTTTGTGGCACATGAGGACAACTCGACAAGCGCGTAGCGCTTGCTGATCATGGTCGTTGGCTATGGCTTCCGGCCATAGGCCGCAAGGAAAATCCGCACGCTTTCCCTTGCGTGCGATCGAAGCGCAGCGGCATCAGGAATTGCCTGGTCGCCGAGCAGCATGGCATCGTTGACGGGCTCGCCCATCACCAACCAGTTGAAGCAGGACGCGGCGGCACGCAGGTCCTCCGCCTCGACATCGCCGCTCTCGCGGTAGTGGGCAAAGGCTTTGGTCAGTCTGTCGATCGAACGACGCGGCCCTTTCGCGTGCAGTCTTTTGCCCAGCTCAGGAAAGCGTTCGGCTTCGCCGATCACCAGGCGTCGCAGTTGCATCAGCCGCGGCGTCATGACGATCGCCAGCTGCTGCTCGGCGAAATCGTTCAGAAAATCCCCGATCGGGCGTCCACCGACGGGATCAGCGACCTGCTCCTCCAGTTCATCGCCGGCCACGCCTGTCATGCCGGTGACGATATCGAGGAACAGCGCTTCCTTGGTTCCGAAATGGGCATAGACGGTCTGCTTCGACACGCCGGCCATCGCTGCCACCTCGTCCATGTTCGTCGCAAGAAAACCGCGCTGCAGGAAAAGCTCGGTGGCGGCAGCAAGGATGGCCTGTCGCTTCCTTGTCGTTCGCGTCTCGACGGGGTTCGTCATTCTCAACCACGACCTTTCACAGAAGCACGCGATAGCACAAGCTGCCGATTAGCACGGCCGCATTGACAAATCAAACTGGACGGTACAGTTTGATTTCTGTTTGAAGACGGAGATTGCGGGTGGGCAGGAGCGAAAGCCGGACCTTGAATGCGCGATGCAATTGCGGGCAGGTGGAGATGCGCGCCGTCGGCAGGCCGATCGTGACAACGGCCTGTTACTGTGAAAGCTGCCGGAAAGCGGGCGAATTGTTCGAGGCGTTGCCCGGTGCTGGACCGGCGCTCAATAGCGATGGGTCCACGGATTTCGTTCTCTTCCGCAAGGATCGGATAGACTGCACGCTTGGCGCCGATCAGCTTCGCGAGCATCGCCTGACGCCAACATCGAAAACCCGTCGCGTTGTCGCCACCTGCTGCAATACGCCGATGTTTCTCGAGTTTACCGGTGGTCATTGGCTGACGCTCTACCGGCAGCGCCTCGACCCGCGGAACCGGCCACCGGTGCAGATGCGGGTGATGACACGGTATCGCCAGGCCGGCGTCACCATCGCGGACGGCCTGCCGAGTTACGCCGGACATTCCGGAAAATTCATGCTGAAACTGATGGGTGCCTGGGCGGCAATGGCGTTCCGGACCCCTGAGATCGACTATGTGAAGGGAGCGCTTGATGGCCACGGAACGTGAAAAGATCGAGATCCAGAACATCGTTTCGCCCGGACACGTCACCCGTGTCGACAAGATCAAGTATGATGCAATGAAGGACGCGCTGCTGACCGCTCTGTCCCGCGAGCAGACGCCGCTCACGGTTGCCGAAGCAAAACAGAAGCTGCTGCCGTTGCTGCCCGACGATCTCTTTCCAGGCGGCGAGAAAGCCGGCTGGTGGCTGAAGGCCGTCCAGCTCGATCTCGAGGCGAAGGGCATATTGCGCCGGGAAAACACCAAACCGCTGCGCCTTCGGCTCGCCTAGGCGGTTCACACTCACCTTCCTTGACAGTCGTCGTGCTTGCGCGCCTGGCCTTGGCATGTCGCGTACCTGCCGGGGCGACCCGTCCCCGCAGGCCGCGACGCTCTCCGGCGCGCAACTTCATTGTGGCCACCTTAAATTTTTGCGCTGCGAAATTGCGGCTATTGAAAGGCAAGTCCGGCGCGTTAGGTGCTAGAGGGCGGGCCATCGCGAGACTGGCCCAAGCCCGATCTGACGGCCGCGGCCTCCCTCGCGACCGCCGACCCCGAAACCGATTTTTCCCGCGTGGCCATTCATCCGGGCCGCCTCAATGAAAAAGCCGTGCAACGGCGCCGTTCTTCAATTCGGGAGTTCCCACCATGCTCATTCTGACGACCATCGTCTTCGCCCTCATCGGTCTTGCGCTCGGCGGCGGCGGAATCGAACTCCTGATGCTTGGCGGCAGTCCCTATTATCTCATCGCCGGGATCGGCTTCCTGCTGACGGCCATTCTTCTCTTCAAGCGCAAGGCCGCCGCTATCTGGCTTTATGCCCTGGTGATCCTCGGTTCGCTCGCCTGGGCCGTGTGGGAGGTCGGGTTCGACTGGTGGCAGCTCGGGCCCCGGGGCGGCCTTATCGTGCTGCTCGGCCTGTGGCTGATGCTGCCGGCGATCCGACGCCCGCTCGGCTTCGAGAGCCCGACGGGCGAACGGTATGCCGCCGGCGTTTGGCCCCTGGCCTTGGCCGTTCTCGTTTCGATCGGCATTGCCGGCTATTCGATGACCCAGGACCCGCACGACATTCGCGGCGATCTGCCGAGCGACGTTGTCGCCGCCGACCCGCCGCTTGGCGGCAATGTGCCATCAGGCGAATGGCATCAATACGGGCGCACGCCCTTCGGCCAGCGCTATGCGCCGCTCGACCAGATCACGCCCGAGAATGTGGGAAGCCTCAAGGTCGCCTGGCAATATCAGACGGGAGACATCAAACGTCCGGAGGACGTGGGCGAGACCACTTATCAGGTGACGCCGATCAAGGTGAAGGACACGCTTTATGCCTGCACGCCGCACAACTGGGCGATCGCGCTCAACGCTGCGACCGGCGAGGAGAAATGGAAGTATGACAGCAATTCCGGCATGAACCCGGATCGGCAGCACCAGACCTGCCGCGGCGTCACCTATTGGGCGGATCCGGCGGCGACCGCCGGCAGCGTCTGCCCCGAGCGGGTCTATCTCCCGACCTCCGATGCGCGGCTGATCGCGCTCGATGCGGCAACCGGCGCCGTCTGCACCAGCTTTGCCGACAACGGCGTGCTGCATCTCGAAAAGGGCATGAAGTACAATCCAGCCGGCTACTACTACTCGACCTCGCCGCCGGTCGCCGTCGCCGGCAAACTGATCATCGGCGGCGCCGTCAACGACAACTATTCCACCCAGGAGCAATCCGGCGTCATCCGTGCCTTCGACATCAACACCGGCGACCTCATCTGGAATTGGGACAGCGGCAATCCTGATGTGACGACGCCGCTGCCAGAGGGCCAGACCTACAGCACCAACTCGCCCAACAGCTGGTCGGTGTCCAGCTACGACGAGGGTCTCGGCCTTGTTTACATCCCCATGGGCAACCAGGTGCCGGACCAGCTCGGCATGGGGCGCAGCGAGCACGTGGAGAAATACTCCTCCTCGATCGTCGCGCTCGACATCAATTCCGGCGCGGTGCGCTGGGTGCGCCAGACCGTGCACCACGATCTCTGGGACATGGACGTGCCAGCGCAACCGGCGCTGCTCGACATCACCAAGGAGGACGGCACCGTCGTGCCGGCGCTCGTCGGACCAACGAAACAGGGCGACATCTACGTGCTCGATCGCAGGAGCGGCGAGCCGATCATCCCGATCGAGGAAGTCGTGGCACCCAAGGGCGCGATCCCGGAAGATTTCACCGCGCCGACCCAGCCGGTCTCCGGCCTCACCTTCATGCCGGCGCCGCTGCAGGAGCGAAACATGTGGGGCGTGACGATGTTCGACCAGCTCGCCTGCCGCATCTCGTTCCGTTCGCTGAAATACGAGGGTCGCTATACGCCGCCATCGCTGGAAGGCACGCTCGTCTATCCCGGCAATTTCGGCACGTTCAACTGGGGCTCCGTCGCGGTCGATCCGGAACGGCAGGTGATGTTTGGCATGCCGACCTACCTCGCCTTCACATCGCGCCTCGTTCCGCGCGACCAGATCCCGCCGAAGGGCCAGGATGAAAAAGGATCGGAGCAGGGCCTCAACCGCAACGATGGCGCGCCCTATGGCGTGTTCATGGGGCCGTTCCTCGGCCCGCTCGGCATCCCCTGCCAGGCGCCGCCATGGGGTTACGTTGCCGGTGCCGATCTCAGGACCGGCAAGATCGCCTACAAGCACAAGAACGGCACCGTCGAGGACATGACGCCCTTGCCGCTGCCCTTCAAGGTCGGCGTTCCCGGCATCGGCGGTCCGATGATCACCAAGGGCGGCGTCGCCTTCCTCGGCGCGGCGGTGGACGACTATCTGCGCGCCTATGACCTGACGACGGGCAAGCAGCTCTGGGAAGCACGTCTTCCAGCGGGCGGTCAGTCGACGCCGATGAGCTACACGGTCGGCGACAAGCAATATGTGCTGATCGTCGCCGGCGGCCATGGTTCGGTCGGCACCAAGCCAGGGGATTACGTCATCGCCTATACCCTGCCCTAAAACGCGAGCAGGCATCCCTAATTCTCGCTATTGGGTTGCATCGACAAGCCCCGCGCAAGCCACCGGACGCAGCGTCCTGCGGACAAAAGATTCCGCAGGATTCCCATGAAAATCGACAACAGCATCTCGAACTACTACTTCTCGCAGCGCCGCGCCCAATCGGGACCGGTCGCGCCACTCGAAGAAAATGGCAGCAGTGATGTGCGACCGCGGCTGTCGCCGACTATCGCACCGGCGTCCACTTCGACCTCGCTGTCCAACGCCTTCTGGATCAGCGCCACCCGGGAAGAGGAAGCCAAGCCTTCGATCGGAACCGGCGAACAAACGGCCTCCGGCGACACTGTCGGCGACGAGTTTTTGAAACGTGCAAAGATGAGCTTCGCAGAGCAGATCCGCGCCCAGATCCTTGAAGCGCACGGCATCAGCGAAGACGAGCTCAAGGCCATGGATCCAGAGCAACGCGAAGCGATCGAGGAGGAAATCCGCAAGGCGATCGAGCGAGCGATGGGCATCGACCAGCAGCGCAATGATACCGCATCCGATATCGCCGACGGAAGCCCTGCAGCCTAAAATAAACCTTCCTACAATCTTCAACTTTTCCTTGAATCGGCTCCCCCGGCACGCGACATATGTCGCCCTGCCGATTCACAGGAGAACAGAGATATGCGTGACGATTGGCGCCTTGCGGGCGAACCGATGGCGGTTATTTTTGCTCGCTACTGGCGGACAGAGTGGCTCTCAATCCTGCTGCTCGTCGCGATCACGGTGCTGGCCTCGCTGAGCTTTGTCGCCGGTCCGTATCTCTTTTCCAGACAAATCGACAGGCTGAGTGACCCTTCTGTCTCCATCATCGGCGGCTTCCTGCTCTATGCTCTGGTCATGGCGCTTTCGACCGCGATGCAGAACAGCGTCATGTATCTTGCTGCAAGCCAGGGCCAAGCGCTCGGCTTCATCGTCCGGACCGCCTTTTTCGATCGGTTGCTGACGAAGACCGGCGCTTTCTTCGTCGAGCACAATCCCGCGCAGATCCAGCAGGCAGGCACTGGCGGCGAACGTGCGCTCAACAACATCTCGACGACGCTACTGGGTGGTTTCGTTCCTGGAGCGCTGCAAATTGGCGTGACGCTGGCAATGCTCGGTGCGACGATCAGCGAGGAGCTCATCCTGGTGGCGCTGTTTTATGGCTGCATCTTCATCGGCCTGCGCTTTTACACCTCCAAGATCGCCGCTCGCCACATCGAAACTGCAATGAAAGCCTCGCAGGAAAACGCCAAATTTACCGGCAACGCCATCAACGCGATGGAAACGTTGCGGCATTTCCGCAGCGAGCGCTGGATGAACGCCCGCTTCGTCGAAAAGGAAGCAATCTCGCGTGACGGATGGCGCAAATTCTTCGGCACCGAAGCGCTCGGCGGCGCGGCGTCCGCGGCCGTGTTGGGGCTGCAGCTTGGCGTCACTTTCCTTCTTCTTGTTCCACGCCTCGAAACGGGGGAGCTTTCGACTGGAGACCTCGTTCTTTTCAACATGCTGCTGCTTCAACTGAACTCGCCGTTCGAGATGATCGGAAGGGCCGTCAGCACGCTGATGGAATCCAAGGCGCGTTTCGGTCCGTTTGCAGCCATGTGGCATGCGGAAGATGAGGCTGACGCGGGCCAATCCGCAAAGTTTGCGCCAAGCGAAGGGCGGCTGACGTTCGACGGCGTCGGATTTTCTTATGGCGGGAGCCGTGGCGTCGAAGGCCTAAGCTTCCAGGCGGAACGGGGACGCATCACCTATCTCGTCGGCCCGACCGGTGCGGGCAAGTCGACGGCGTTCAAGCTGGTTCTGAAATCGATCGATCCCATCAAGGGTCGGATCGATGTGGACGGCCAGGACCTGGCTGACATTTCGCGCGCCGACTGGTTCGCAAAGGTCGGCGTGGTGCCGCAGGACATCGTGATGCTCAACGAAAGCCTTGCCACCAACATTGCGCTCGGCCGGCCGCTGGACCATGACCGCCTTGTCGCCGCCGCCCGCAAGGCCGCCATCCTCGATTTCATCGAGGCTTTGCCCGCGGGCTTCGACACATCGGTCGGCGAACGCGGACTCAAGCTTTCGGGCGGCGAGCGCCAGCGCATCGCCATCGCCCGCGCACTCTACGACGAACCCGAATTCCTGTTTCTGGACGAAGCCAGTTCGGCGCTCGACGAGGCAACCGAGCGCGATATCATGGCGCATATCCGCGAAGTCTGCGGCCAGGTGACGGTGATCGCCATCACCCACCGCAAGAGCGTCATCGGCGCCGAAGATCAGGTCATCCGGCTGAAGAAACGGCGCGCGGCGGAAGACGCCGCGAGCAAAGGTGAGCTTGTCACAGCCGGTTAGATCATTTCCGCCGCCATCCGGCCGACATCGGCAAAGACGGTGTTCAACTCGGCAAGCGGCGCCGTCGCCTCAGCGATGTAGACCGCGATCAGCAACGGCCCCCGGCCCTCTGGCCAGACGATGGCGATATCGGATGCGGAGCCCGTGGAATTCGTCCCGGTCTTGTCACCCACCTTCCATCCCTTCGGCAGGCCGGCGCGGATGCGCTGGTCGCCGGTGGTGTTGGCAACCATCCATTCGATCAGAAGCTTGCGAGACGGTTCGGTGAGCGCGGGGCCGAAGGCGAGATTGCCCAGCGTTTCCAGCATCGCGGCAGGCGTGGTCGTATCGCGCGGGTCGCCCATTTTTGCCTCGTTCAGCGTCGGTTCGTTGCGATCAAGACGCGTGGTGTCATCGCCGATCGTGCGCAACCAGGCGGTCAGTGCCTGCGGCCCCCCGAAGCTTTCAAGCAACAGGTTCGCTGCCGCGTTATCGCTCGTCGTCATCGTCGCAGCGCAGAGATCTGCGATGGTCATGCCCTCACCGCCGACGTGTTTTTCGGTGATCGGCGAATGGGCGATGATGTCTTTCTGCGCCACGACGAGACGCCGATCGAGCTTTTCGGCGCCCTGATCCGCACGGGCGAGAATGAAGCCGGCAGCGAGCGTCTTGAAGCTCGAGCACATGGCGAAACGCTCATCCTCGCGGCAGCCGAAGGATATGTTGGTGTCCATGTCGAGGACGGAAACGCCGAGCCGGCCGCCGGTGCGCTTTTCGAGTTCGGCGAGCCGGGCATCGACATCGTTGCCGGCGGCAGAGGCGGCTATGACGGGTGAGCCGAAGGCGATGGCCGGGTAGATGAGCGCGGAACCGACAAGCAATTGGCGGCGATTGATGAGCAGCGACACGTGTTCCTCCGTCGAGCGCCGCGCATAAAAGTCGACCCCCTAACTGACTGTTGCAAAATATACATTCGGATCGCCATTGAGCCGATTCGATTGCTGTGCAGATCGCTAGGCGGTGATTGTGGCGTCGTTGTGCCACCTTGCCTTCCTCATCCGCCGGCTGGCGCCGATGAAGGGAAAGGCTCGATCGAGCCCTTCCTCCTGCCTCTCGCATTGACGGTCGTCGGAAAGTGATTATCTAATGCTCCAGAAGCTATAGGTTTGGAGCATGGGCATGTATTCGATCGGCGATCTCTCCCGCCGCACGGGCGTGAAAATCCCGACAATCCGCTATTACGAGCAGATGGGGCTGATTGCTGCGCCGGAACGCTCGGAAGGCAACCAGCGGCGCTACGAGAAGCGAGAACTCGAACGTCTCGCCTTCATCCGCCATGCGCGCGATCTGGGGCTTTCGATCGAATCGATCCGCGATCTGCTGGCATTGAGCCAGCACCCGGAGCGCCCCTGCGGCGAAGCCGACCGCATCGCCAAGGAACATCTGGTCACCGTGCGCGAAAAAATCGCGCAACTGCAGAAGCTGGAAAGCGAACTTGAGCGCATCGTCGCCTGTAACGGCGACCACACGATTGGCGACTGCTATGTCATCCGTGCGCTGGCCGATCATTCGATGTGCGGGACCGACCATTGAACGTCGGCACGAGACAGCTGATGAGGGGCGACTGCAAACATAGACCTCATCCCCTATCCCCAGCCAACTGCAAAAATCCCCGTTGACAAAAGCGTGGAAACGGACAATCTACGCACATGATCAAGAACGCACCCATCTGCCGCGCGTATTTTTGGCTGTTCCCATAGGAGCGGCCTGCTGATCATATTCAACAAGGCCGCCATCAGGCGGCTTTTGTTTTTCACGGCACCTGATGGCAAGAGAACCATGAGGAGCCGATAATGCTACAGACCGCCATCCCCACTCTCCATCCGCTGCCGTCGACGCGCCCGCCGATGGTGACGATCCGTTGCGCCAAGCAGCGCGACCTTCCCGAACTGCGCGAAATGATTGCCGAGCTTGCCGCTCATCACGGCGATGCAGCACCGATCACACCGGAGCAGCTCGAACGTGACCTCTTCGGCCGCACCCCCTGGATCACGGCCCTTGTCGCCGAAGCCGGCAACCGGCTGATCGGCTACGCCATCCTCGTGCCCATCTACCGGGCAGCGGAAGGCGCGCGCGGCATGGAACTGCATCATCTCTTCGTGCGCTCAGACAATCGCGGTACCGGCATCGGCCGCCACCTCGTCGCCAAGGCTCGCGAGCAGGCGAAGATGGCCGGTTGCGATTACCTGTCGGTCAGCGCCGCGACGGGCAATTTCAAGGCACACCATTTCTACGAGTCCGAGCGCTTCGTACCTCGTCCGGTGACCGGCATGCGCTATATGCAGAAGCTTGGCTGAGGACGAGACGATGCGGCTTGCAATCGTGCTTCACGAAGGTTTTGCGGATTGGGAATGCGCGCTGTTGATGGCGACGGCGCGCGCGCACCTCGGTGTCGACATCGAAGTCGTCACCCCGGACGGCGCGCCGGTGACGTCAATGGGTGGCCTCGACGTCTCGGCGCATCTGTCGATCGATGCACTTGACCCGGCAGGCTTCGACGGCCTGGTGATCTGCGGCGGCGCGATCTGGGGTACCGCCGACGCCCCCGATCTCGCTGCGACGATCCGGTCGTTTCATCGGGAGAAACGGGTGGTTGCGGCAATCTGCGGCGGCGTCGATGCGCTGGCTTCGAGCGGAATTCTCGACGCGACGGATCACGCCGGCAACAGTGCGGACAGCCTTGCATCGCTGCGTGGCTATCATGGCCACGGCCATTATCGCGATCAGCCGCAGGCGTGCAGCAGCGACCGCGTCGTCACGGCGGCCGGCACCGCACCCGTCACCTTCGCAGTCGAGATCTTTCGCGCACTCGGCCTCGGCTCGCCCGAACTCGACGGCTATGCGGCACTCTACGGCCGCGAACATGCGGCCGTCACGACGGCCGCTTGAGTAAATTAACGCGCGTCCCGATCTCTAGGATTCGCTTGCGCTTTAAGCTCAGTTTTTACCCATGTCGTTATCGCAAAACCGCTGCGCACATTCGCGCGACATGCTCCAGCCCTCAAAGCCAGGTCGAAATCTGCTCGAGCGGCTTCTTCGCCTTGCCAGCGACAGGCACGGTCGCATCGGGCGCGGGGTAACCGACCACCAGGATCAGGAACGGCTTTTCGCTGTCGGGCCGTCCGCAGATCTCGTTGAGGAAATTCATCGGCGCCGGCGTGTGGGTCAAGGTCGCAAGCCCCGCATGGTGCAAAGCGGTGATCAGGATGCCGGTGGCAATACCGACGCTTTCGTTGACGTAATAGTTCTTCTTCATGTCGCCCGGATTGGGACCGCCGCGCTTCTGCGAGAAGATGGCAATGAGATAGGGTGCCGTCTCCAAAAACGGCTTTTCCTCATCGGTGCCAAGCGGCGCCAGCGCATCGAGCCATTCCTGAGGCGCCTTCTGCTGATAGAAGACGCGCTCCTCCTCTTCGGCCGCCTCGCGCACCTTCGCCTTGATGTCAGGGCTTTCGATGACCGTGAAATGCCAGGGCTGGTGGTTCGCACCGCTCGGAGCGCTTCCGGCAGCAAGAAGACAGGTCTCGATCACGGCGCGCGGCACCGGCCGCTCACTGAAATAGCGCGTGGTGCGACGACGGTTGACGTCCTCGTAAAACTGCGCCGCCCGCGCTGCCATCTCCTCCGGGCTGCGCTCGATCCACTGGTCGTAGGGCAAGGTCTCATGGGTACGCATGACAAGTCTCCTCCTCTTTTGAAGAGGAGTTAGAGCGTGCCGGTCGATTGGAATCAAGCGGGTCGTCCTGCCCTTCAAAGGGCAGGAACGGCCTTGAGGTAGGCGGCGATCGCCTCACGATCGTCGGCGGTCAGCTTCGCCATGTTCTTCTGGACTTCGACCATGGTGCCGCCGACGGAATCGAATTCCGGCGTGAAGCCGGTTTCAAGATAGGAGGCGATGTCGGAAGCGCTCCATCCGCCGATGCTCTTCGAACCCGGCGTAATGTTGGGAATGCGTCCCTCGCCTTCCGGGTTCGGCGCGCCCGCCAGCCACTGTGCCGGCTCCAGGCCACCAAGCGCGTTTCGCGGTGTATGGCACTCGCCGCAATGGCCCGGCCCTTCGACCAGATACTGGCCTCGCGCCAGCTTCGGATCGGCGCCATTGATGGCGACGCGCGGCGTGTCGGTGAGGAACAGCAGCTTCCAGCCGCCGAGCGCCAGCCGCATATTGTAGGGGAACGGCAACTCGTGGCCAGGCGCGACATCGCTCGCCTTGGGCAGCGTCTTCATGTAGCCCCAGAGATCATTGATGTCCTTCGGCGTCATCCGCGCATAGGAGGCGTAGGGGAACGACGGATAAAGGTGTTCACCGTTTCTCCCGACGCCGCGCGTCATCGCATTGCCGAATTCGGCAAGCGTCCATGAGCCAATGCCGGCCGTTTCATCTGGCGAGATATTGGGCGCGTGAAAAGTGCCAAACGGGCTCTTCAGCGGCGCGCCACCGGCAAGAACGAGCCTCGCATCGCCCTCACTGCCCGGTTTCGCATGACAGCTGACGCAGCCGCCAGCCCAGAAGATCTGCTCGCCATTGGTCAGATCCGGTTCGCCCAAAGCTTCCCAATGATCCGCTGGCCAGGGTGCCGGTTTCGTCAACCACCAGAACGCAGCACCGCCGACAAGGCCCAGAAACACGATGCCCGAGACAAGCTTTCTAATTCGTCGGCCCATCAAGCTGCCTTTTCAACTGCAAACCCTCATCCGTGAGCTCCGCTCACACTCCATATAGCGCGGCAAACCGCGACCGGTGTGACGTCCCGGACGTCACGACAACAGCCTCAATGCGCCGGCGAAAGCCGGCGCATCATCATCAGTTCTCTCTGAAGACCTATTGTCAGTTCTTCTTCAGCCGATAGATCTCATGACAGCTGCCGCAATCCTTGCCGAGTATGCCCATCGCAGCGCCGACGCCGGCCTGGTCAGCGGGAAGCTGGGCGAGCACGGCGTCGGTATCAGAACCAAGCTTGGCAGCCTTGGCTTTGAAATCATCCATGTTTTCCCAGATCTTCGGGCTTGCTTCCGTCTCCATGCCGGTTTTGGAGCCGGCGGGGAAATGGTCCGGGAACATCTTGACCGTCTCGGAGATGGTCGTCAGCGATGCCTTGACGATCTCGGCGTCATAAGGCTTTTCGCCCTTGGCAATGCCACCGAGCGCACCAGCAGCCTGACCAACCTTCTTCATCAGAGCCTGACGAACCGCCTGCGGTTCGTCAGCCGCAGTCACGGCTGTAACGCCAAGCCCAGCGAGGGCGGCGGCAAGCAAAAGAGCGCGTATCTTCATCGTGATCTCCCGGTCATTCGAATCCGCTTCTGCGGCCTTCGTGTTGAATGCGCCGGCATGATGGCATTTTAGCTATTCGACGGAAGTAACATTTTCTTGATGTCCTTGTCACATCAGCATAATTTGAAACGGACGGGCGATTGATAATCGCCTCGCCCGCTCTGTTCCTATAACATGAATATAATAATCATGTTTATACTTTCTAACCCTATCGCCCTCCGGCCCACCCCTGCCAGACGGTAAGGGCTGCCACCAACACCAGGATGATGCCGGCGACGCGGCCGATCAGGACGGTGGCACCGGGGCTTCCGACGAGAAAATCGCGACCGCGACCGGCGGCGAGCGCCAGGCCGCCATAGACGGCGAGCTGAGTGATGGCGATCATCAACGCCATGACGGCGGCCTGCGACCATACCGGTCCGAATTGGGGTTTGAGAAACTGCGGGTAGACTGCCAGCATGAACAGATAGGCCTTGGGATTCATCAGGCTGGTGAGCGCCCCCTGACGGAAGCTCGCCCAGCGCGACAGCCGCCCGGTGCCGTCGATACCGCCGATGGTGATGGAACTGCGAATAAGGGAGTACCCGATCCAGGCGATGTATGCGCCGCCGCCGACGAGCAGAACATTGAAGAGCTGCGGCACCAGATGCAGGATGACGCTGACCCCGAGCGCTGCATAGAGCGTGTGCAGCACGCCGCCCGCCATGATGCCTGCCGTCGCCGACAGGCCGGAGGCTCGACCGCCCGTCAGCGAATTCGCCAAAACGAAGATCATATCCATGCCCGGCACGATGATGATGCCGAAAAGAAGGGTGAAGAAAAGCCAGAGATTTTCCGTGTAGCTCATGTCAGTTGTCCGATATCCGTTCAATCGTTGCCTGAGCGGATTGCTTATTTTTCAATCCGTTGCCGGGTGTTATAAGCGGCGTCAACTGACAGGGTCTTGTCAGGAGCGTTTTGAAGCGGCGGAGTTTTTTCGATGCGCAAGGCCTCGCGCCTGTTCGAGATCATCCAGATCCTGAGGCTCGCCCGCAAACCGGTGACAGCGGCCGAAATGGCCGAGACGCTGGAGGTGACGCCGCGCTCGATCTACCGCGATATCGCAGCCCTTCAGGCCATGCGCGTGCCGATCGAAGGCGGGCGCGGTATCGGTTACATCCTGCGCCCCGGTTTTGATCTGCCGCCGCTGATGTTCTCGATCGAGGAAACCGAAGCGATCGTACTGGCGCTGGCGCTGCTAGCGCGCATCGGCGACGAGGAACTGAAGGCGGCGGCCGGCCGCGTCAACCAGAAGATCACAGGTGCTGTGCCCGAACCGCTCAGGCTCGCCTTTCGCAACCAAGCGCTGCACGCCTGGGGAACGGTGGCCCCCTCGCCCACCGGCATCGATCTGGCGCTGGTGCGCCGGGCGATCCGGGACGAGCGCAAGCTTGGCGTCGACTATCGCGACGAACTCGGCCGCGCCACCGAACGGACGATCCGGCCGATCGCGCTGATCTATTACTCGGAAACCGCCAATATCGTCGCCTGGTGCGAGCTGCGCCAGGCGATCCGCAATTTCCGCGCCGATCGCGTCGAGCATTGCGAGGCGACCGACGACTTCTTTCCCGGCGAAGGCGAAGGGTTGCGGGATCTCTGGATCAGCGGCTGGCGGACGCGGCCAGGCGCGGCGTGACAGTCGTCAATGCCAGGGTTCGATCCGTTTCGCGCCCGTAGCCGCGAATTTCAATTCTGTCCGCATGGATCTCGACGATCGCATAGGCTGTCGTATCCGGGGTTTCGACCATGCCCTTGATGTTGACGAAATGGGTGCCGCCGACGAGGCCGTAATTGCCGTCATGATTGTGGCCGCAGAAATAGGCGACGGCGTTTTCGTAGCGGCCGAAGAGATCGACGATACGCTCACTGTCCCACATGTTATGGGCATTGGGCGGATAGACCGGATAGTGGCCCATCACGACGACCCTTTCGCCGGCAGTTTCCGCCTTGTGCAATGCCGCTTCCAGCCAGGCGAACTGCCGATCGCCGAGCGCAGCGTTCCAAGGCTGGGCGTTATCAGCCCCTAGCGCTTTCAGCGTCTCGATCCACCTCTCGGCGACGGCAAGACGCGGGTCGCCCGGTGGTGGGGCGAAGAGGCTGACCTCGTTGCCGTCAATCAGGATGAACCGCCAGCCTGTCGCTGCAAATGTCTGATATGCACCGGGCATGCCGACACGGGCGAAAACCTCGACGAGCCGCTCCGGCTCGACGCGGAAATCATGATTGCCAAGCAGAAAATGCCTGACATGGCGAAGCCTTTCATAGAGCGGCAGGATGGCATCGAAGCTCTGCCAGTCGCGATCGATGATATCGCCGAGCGTCACCACGAAGGCGAGGTCTTCGGCGTTGAAGGTCTCGATCGCTTCGGCGAGCTTCGTCAGGCTGTTGGCATAATAGCGGCCGAGGACGAGGTTCGGTTCCACGGCGGCATATTGCGGGTCGGCGATGACGCCGAAGCGGAGGAGAGGCTGTGTATCTGCGTGCATGGCGCCTCTCCCTAGCGCCATGCGATGACACTTTGGTGACGCCGAACCATCCCTCAACAAGGCGACCGCAAACGAAAAGACCCGGCGCAAGCGCCGGGTCCCGAAATCGAACTCTGGAAGAGCTTACTTGGAAGCCGCTTCGTACATTTCCAGCACGTAGTCCCAGTTGATCAGGCTGTCGACGAAGGCTTCGAGGTACTTCGGACGGGCGTTGCGATAGTCGATGTAATAGGAGTGTTCCCAGACGTCGACGCCGAGGATCGGCGAAGCGCCGTGAACGAGCGGGTTTTCGCCGTTCGGGGTCTTGGAGATTTCGAGCTTGCCGTTCTTGACCGACAGCCATGCCCAACCCGAACCGAACTGGCCGGTGCCGGCAGCGATGAAATCGGCACGGAACTTGTCGTAGCCGCCGAGGTCCGACTTGATGGCCGCGTCGA
The DNA here is from genome assembly GCF_002002725.1 of Sinorhizobium sp. A49. Taxonomy (GTDB): domain Bacteria; phylum Pseudomonadota; class Alphaproteobacteria; order Rhizobiales; family Rhizobiaceae; genus Ensifer. The sequence continues at coordinate 188,788 of NZ_MUNW01000063.1, forward strand.
GCTTGCCCGGCAGGCTGGTGCCGCCGCCGCCCTTCTTCATCCACTTCCAGAAGTGGATGTGATTGTAGTGCTGGCCGGCATTGTTGAACAGCGGCTGGTTGGTGCCATAGGACTTCTTGACGACTTCCTCGAGCGACAGGTCGGAGAGACCGGCTTCCTCGGCAAGCTTGTTGCCGTTGGTCACGTAAGCGAGGTGATGCTTGTCGTGGTGGTACTCGAGCGTCTCGCGCGACATGTAGGGCGCCAGCGCATCGTAGTCATAGGGAAGGTTCGGCAATTCGAAAGCCATGTGGGCATCTCCTCTTGGCATGGGATTTCGTCAGAGAAATCTGTGAGCGGGAACATAGGCACCGGCCTTGTCGGAGGCAACCGATGCAATGCCAAATTTTCCTCAACCCACGGAATATACTTTCAAGATCATTTTGAAAGCGGCCAAAGCCCGAGCACATTGGCGCCACGTTTGGCGGGCAGCGTGCGCGCACTGCAACCCTTCGAGATTAAGGACTGAACATGCCGCATCGCACGATCCTCGCCCTCGCACTTGCCGCCGCAACCGGACTTGTCGCAACCTTCGCCCACGCATCCTCCGGCGATGCCTGGGAGGAATTCCGGGCCGACGTGTCGGAGAAGTGCATCGCGGCCGCCCCCTCGCTCGACAAGCCGGTCGTCGTCGTCGACCCGTTCGGCTCGGAGAGTTTCGGTCTTGCGCTTGTCTCCGGCAAGCCGAAGGGCGCTGAAAATGCCGTGACCCAGATCTGCGTCTACGACAAGCAGAAGAAGACGGTGGAAATCGGTGGCGAACTGGCAGGTGACACCGTCACGGTGGTGGCGCCACCGGCGGACAAATAGCTCAGACACCTTCGGGCGGCGGTGCGTGCAGAACCGGTTTCAGTCGAGAGGCCGAAGCGTGCAGACGATGTTGCACAGCCTCTAATCCGCGACCGCGGCACGGGCAATGTCGCCCGTGCCGAGCGTTGACGACCGCCTATTCTTGATCGGCCTTTTTTCGGAGGCCGACCAGTCCTCAGCCGTCCTGGCTGGAATGCGCCCAATCCATGTAGAGATCGCGTGCCTTGGCAGCAACCGGACCTGCCTGCAGGTCGCGGTCGTCAAGGCGGGTCACCGGCAAGACCTTGGAATAGTTGCCCGAGGTGAAAATCTCGTCGGCGGCCTCGAAATCAGCCATCGACAAGGTCGTCTCGACGACCTCGAACCCGGCCTCGCGCAACAGCTTCATGACGCGGAAGCGGGTGATGCCGGCAAGGAAGGTGCGGTTTGCGGCCGGCGTAAACACCACACCATCCTTGACCAGGAAGACGTTGGACGAGCCGGTCTCGGCGATGTTGCCAAGCATGTCGCGCACCAGTGCATTGTCGAAGCCGCGCGAGCGGGCCTCTGTCAGAATGCGGGCATTGTTGGGATAGAGGCAGCCGGCCTTGGCATCGGTCGGCATGGATTCGAGCGTCGGCCGGCGGAACGGCGAGAGCGTCAGCGACGAGCCGCCATGACCATTGCCCATCGGCGCCTCGAACAGGCAAAGCGCAAAACGGGTCGATTCCGGATCGATGGCAACCACCCCGGCAGCGCCGTGCTCGGCCCAGTACATCGGTTTGACGTAGAGTGCCGTCTGGCCGTCGAATTTCTTGGCACCTTCCCAGGTGAGCGCCTCGATCTCTTCCGAATTCATGGTCGGTTTCAGCCCGAGCGCCGTTGCCGAGCGGTTGACGCGCTGGCAATGCAGGTCGAGGTCCGGCGCGATGCCATCGAAGACGCGGGCGCCGTCAAACACGGTCGAACCCAGCCACATGGCGTGGGAGGTCGGGCCGATCAGCGGCGGATTGCCCGACAGCCATTCGCCGTCGACATAGGTCCAGGTTACTGAGCGGGGGGATGTATCGACGGCCATCGCGGCGTCTCCTTCACGTTTTGTCTTCCGTATCTTCCGCCATAGCTCGAAAAAACAGCATGGGGGTGAATGGGTACATCAAAAAATGTCATGGCGTCCATTCTGGAACGACCGGAAGCCGCATGCCAGAATGCCGGCCGACAGCCAAGGAGCCTGCCCCGATGAAAGCCATGTACTACGACGCCTTCGAGAAGACGCCCGAGATCCGCACGCTTGCCGATCCGACTCCGAGCGAAAACGGCGTTGTCGTCAAGGTCGAGGCGACAGGGCTCTGCCGCTCCGACTGGCATGGCTGGATGGGGCACGACGCCGACATTCGCCTGCCGCATGTGCCGGGCCATGAACTCGCCGGCATCGTGACCGCCACCGGACGCGGCGTCATGCGATACAGGGTCGGCGACCGGGTGACGGTGCCGTTCGTTTCCGGCTGCGGCCGCTGCGGCGAGTGCCGCTCGGGCAACCAGCAGGTCTGCGAGGCGCAGTTCCAGCCGGGCTTCACCCATTGGGGTTCCTTTGCCGAATATGTAGCGCTCGATTTCGCCGACCAGAACCTTGTCCATCTGCCTGAGAGCATGGACTTCAAGACCGCCGCCAGCCTCGGCTGCCGGTTTGCCACGTCGTTTCGCGCCGTCGCCGACCAGGCACGCGTCAAGGGCGGCGAGTGGGTGGCGGTTCACGGCTGCGGCGGGGTCGGCCTCTCGGCCATCATGATCGCTGCAGCGCTCGGCGCACATCCGATCGCGATCGACATTTCCGAAGAGAAGCTCGCCTTCGCCAAGAAGCTCGGGGCGGTTGCCACGGTCAACGGCCGCAACACGGACGATGTTGCAGGTGCTGTGAAGGAAATCACCGGCGGCGGCGCCCATGTCTCGATCGACGCGCTCGGCCATCCCGTCACCTGCTTCAACTCGATCAAGAACCTGCGGCGGCGCGGCCGCCACGTGCAGGTCGGTCTGATGCTCGGCGATCATGCGACGCCCGAAATCCCGATGGCACAGGTGATCGGCCACGAGCTCGAGATCTATGGTAGCCACGGCATGCAGGCATGGCGCTACGACGCCATGCTGTCGATGATCGCCGACGGCAAGCTGAAGCCGCAGCAGTTGATCGGCCGCGAGATTTCGCTCGAGGAGGCGATCCCCGCCCTCGTGTCGATGGACCGCGCCACCGATCTCGGCATCAGCGTAGTTACCACGTTCTGACAGCTTCTCATGTAAAGGTTGTTCGCTTTCGGTGGCGGATATGATTTTGCCCTTAAGTCGCAAACGGTTTCAGGGCAAAATCATCGCAGGAAGAATCAAGACGAGGTCCTGTCATGGCGCTAGCGGCAGCTGCCACCGGGGAAGAACTCTACAGCCCTGTTCTCAAAACCAATCCGGCCCATCCGAACGGATGGCCCGTCCGGATGATCATCAGTTCGCAGACGGAAGCCCGGCACAATCGGGGACTCTGGGCGCCGACGCACCTGATCTCAATGCGGGCGCCGGCGAGCCGGCTTTTGTCGATGATCGAGTTGCCGCCGGAAAGGCATCTCGAGCTTTATTTCGGCGACGCCACCGATCCCGATGCGCCCGATGCCGCGCGGCCGGAGGCGGTCGAGGCGACCTTCAAATTCATCGACGGCCTGCCCGAGGATGCGCATCTGCTGGTCCACTGTCTGCGTGGCATCGGCCGAGCGACGGCGCTGAGCCTTGGCATTCTTGCGCGTTACATGTCGCCCGAGGAGGCGGCCGCGGCGTTGCATGCGTTACGTCCGGAGGCGAAGCCGAACCGGCATGTGGTCGGGCTTTGCGACGCGGCGCTCGCGCTCAAGGGCAAGCTTGCAAAACAGGCCCTGCGTTTCCCCGCGAAAGTCTGGAAACCCGGCAAAGGCTGATGCTGACGGCGCAATCTCGTTGTGCAATGCACAAATCTTTGCCATGATCGCGCGAAAGAACGGATTTCGCAGCGTGCCTCCACCGGCACGATGCGGTAAGCCTTTGTTTTCGGACACGCTTTGATGGGACCGATGATCCCGTCCGCCGCGCAGCCGGAGACGATGGACGGGAGGAAAGAATGTCCCACGCGGCCTATGTCTTCGATGCCTATGGCACGCTTTTCGACGTGCATGCAGCGGTTCGGCGCCATGCGGCCGAAATCGGCCCGGACGGGCAGGCCTTTTCTGAACTCTGGCGCGCCAAGCAGCTCGAATATTCCTGGGTGCGTTCGTTGATGGGCGCCTATCAGGACTTCTGGCAGTTGACCGAACAGTCGCTCGACTACGCCTTTTCCCGGTTTCCGTCCGCTGATCGCAAGCTGAGGAAGCCACTGCTCGATGCCTACTGGACGCTCGATTGCTACCCGGAGGTTCCTGCCGTCTTAAAGGGCCTGAAGGAGCGCGGAGCGCGGCTTGCCATCCTTTCCAACGGTTCTCCCGACATGCTGGCCGCAGCCGTGCGTAATGCCGCCCTCGAGATTGTCATCGACGACGTCTTCTCGGTCGATACGGTGAAGACCTACAAGGCGGCACCGGCGGTTTACGATCTCGTCACCACCCGCTACCGGCTTTATCCGCATGCGGTTTCCTTCCAGTCGTCGAACCGCTGGGACATTGCAGGCGCGACGAAGTTCGGCTTCCGAACAGTCTGGATCAACCGGGCGGACATGCCCGACGAATACCGTGACCAGGGGCCGGCGCTGATCCTGCCTTCGCTTGAAAGTCTGCAATTCGGCATCTGAGGACTTGTCTCCATGGCCTGGTCGGCGTCGCAATATCTGAAATTCGAAGACGAGCGCACGCGGCCGGCGCGCGACCTGCTGGCTCAGGTTCCGGAGTTGCCGCCGGGGCCTGCCTTCGACCTTGGCTGCGGTCCCGGGAATTCGACCGAACTGATCCAGCAGCGGTTTCCCGACGCCTCCGTTTCCGGTCTCGACAGCGACGAGAACATGCTGCTCACCGCTGCCAAGCGGCTGCCGGGCCTGACCTTCGAGAAGGCCGACCTGGCCACCTGGGTGCCACCCAAGGGCGCCTCCCTGTTTTATGGCAATGCCGTGTTCCAGTGGCTGCCAAACCATCTCGACATTCTCGAGAGGCTGACCGCTTCCCTTGCGCCCGGCGGCACGCTCGCGGTGCAGATGCCCGACAATATCGACCAGCCGACCCATGTGCTGATGGAAGAAACGGCCCGCAGCGCTGAATTCACCGACGCCTTCGATGGCCGGACGATCCGCCGCAATCCGCTGTCGGCGCCGTCGGTCTATGTCGAGCGCCTGTCGCAACACGCAGCCCATATCGAGGTCTGGCACACGATCTACTATCACCGGCTGACAAACGCCGAAGCGATTGTCGAATGGGTCAAGGGCACGGGGCTGCGCCCCTATCTCGATGCACTGCCGTCGGAGCGCCGCGACGCCTTTACCACGGCTTATACCGACCGGATCCGTGACGCCTACCCGGCCTTGAGTGACGGCCGGGTGCTGCTACGCTTTCCCCGGTTCTTCGTCGTCGCGGTCAAGAGCGACTAAGCCAGACCACACCGCAGCCCCTGCATCAAATCCGTTCGACCAGGAAGTCGATGAAGGCGCGAATGCGGGCGGCGAGATGTTCGTGACCGGCGTAGACGGCGTAGACCGTCTCGATCTCATCCGGCCTGTAATCCTCCAGCAGCGCGACCAGCCGGCCAGCTTCCAGATCCGGCTCGGCGTGAAAACGGCCGATGCGGCCGATGCCGACGCCGGCGAGGCAAAGCTGCTGGACGATCGCGCCGCTCGATACGTAAAGGTTTCCGGAGACGGACAGAAGTTCGGCAGAGCTCTGGCCGGGGGCGCGAAAGGTCCACTCGTCGACGCTGCGGCGAAAATTGAAGCGAATGCAATTGTGGTTTTCAAGGTCTGCCGGCGTCTGCGGCACGCCGCGTTTGGCGAGATAGGCCGGAGAGGCGATCACCACTGGCCGGCTTTCCATCAGTTTGCGGGCCTTCAGCGAGGAATCGCGCAAGGGGCCGGTCCGGATCGCCACGTCGGCCCGTTCGCCCACCACGTCGATCAGGCTGTCCGTGAGGGTCAGATCAAGGCTGACGTCCGGATAGCGTTCGAGAAATTCAGGCGCGAGCGGCAGGATGTAACGCTCGCCAAAGCCGACCGAGGCGTTGATGCGCAAAAGACCGCGGGGCGAGAGCCGACCGCCGGCTGCCACCAGTTGTTCGGTGTCGGCGATCTCCGTCAGAATGCGCTGGGCGCGTTGCAGGTATACCTCGCCCTCCGGCGTCAGTTGCAGGGTGCGGGTCGAGCGCACGAGCAGGCGGGTGCCCAGCCGATCCTCGATCCGAGTGACCAGCTTGCTGACGGCGGATGGCGATAACCTCAGCCGGCGACCGGCAGCAGAAAAGCTGCGCGTCTCGCAGACCGCGACAAAGACCTCCATCTCGCCGGCACGGTTGTCCATCGGTCACCTTTGAATTCAGTTCACAGTCATTTATCCGATTATTCGGATTATCGCGCAAGCTCTCCGCCCTCATATTCCCCTCGAACACATCAACGCCAAAACGCCCGGTCCCTCCCAGCCGGACGGGAAAAGGTCCTGTCATGCCCATTGCGCTCTTTGCATTGACGGTCGCGGCCTATGCGATCGGAACCACAGAATTCGTCATCGTCGGCCTGTTGCCGACGGTTGCCGACGACCTCAACATTACCCTGCCGCTTGCCGGCCTCATCGTCAGCGTCTACGCGCTCGGCGTCACCTTCGGCGCGCCTGTCCTGACGGCGCTGACCGGCCGGATAGAGCGCAAGCCGCTGCTCGTCGGCCTGATGGCGCTATTCATCGTCGGCAATGCCGCAGCCGCGTTGTCGCCGAGCTACGAGCCCCTGCTGATTGCCCGCGTCGTCTCCGCCTTCGCCCACGGTGTCTTCTTCTCCGTCGGTTCGACCATTGCCGCCGACCTCGTGCCCGAGGACCGTCGCGCCTCGGCCATCGCCATAATGTTCATGGGCCTGACGGTCGCAATCGTCACTGGCGTGCCGCTCGGCACCTGGATCGGCCAGACTTTTGGCTGGCGCGCTACCTTCTGGGCGGTCACCGGGCTTGGAGTCATCGCCCTTGCGGCCATCGCAACGCTGCTGCCGAACACGCTGACCAAGGCGCCGCCGGCCCGGCTGATCGATCAGGTGCGCGTTCTCGGCTCCGGCCGGTTGCTGATCGTCTTTGCCATGACTGCCCTCGGCTACGGCGGCACCTTCGTCGCCTTCACTTTCCTGGCGCCGATCCTGCAGGAAATCACCGGCTTTTCCGCAGGCGCCGTCAGCCTGATCCTGGTGCTCTACGGCGTCGCGATCGCGATCGGCAACATCGCCGGCGGCAAGATCGCCAACCGTGATCCGGTCAAAGCTCTGGTCGGATTGTTCCTGGCGCAAGCGATCGTACTCGTGCTCTTCACCTTCACGGCCACATCCCAGGCCCTGACCCTGGTGACACTGGCGAGCCTCGGCTTCCTGTCGTTCGCCACAGTACCCGGCCTGCAGCTCTATGTGGTGCAGCTTGCCAAGCAGCATCGGCCCGGTGCCGTAGACGTCGCCTCGGCGCTCAACATTGCCGCCTTCAACCTTGGTATTGCCATCGGCGCCTGGCTCGGCGGCGTCATCGTTGCCTCATCGCTCGGTCTCGGCATGACGCCGATGGTCGGTTCGGTTCTGGTGGCTGGCGCTCTGCTCTTGACGCTTTTGAGCGGTGCACTGGACCGCAAGGCAGAAACCGTCGCCCAGCCGGCTTGACCAGGCGGCCATCTGGCCCACCTATAACCTCGCCTCTTTCCCGCCCGGCCGATGGCCGGGCGTTCTTTAAAAAACAAGGAGTTCCCCCATGCATTCGGTCAATTCCAACGGCGCCAACATTCCTGCGCTCGGCTTCGGCACCTTCCGCATGCCCGGTGCTGATGTGCTGCGCGTGCTGCCGGAAGCGCTGAAGCTCGGCTTCCACCACGTCGATACCGCCCAGATCTACGGCAACGAGGCCGAGGTCGGCGAAGCCATACACAAATCGGGCGTCGCGCGGGCCGACATCTTCCTCACCACCAAGGTCTGGGTCGACAAATACGCCCATCGCGATTTTCTCGCCTCGGTTGACGAAAGCCTGGCCAAGCTCAAGACCGATCACGTCGATCTGCTTCTCCTGCATTGGCCGGGTGGCAGCGACGTGCCGATGGCGGAGCGCATCGGCGCACTGAACGAGGTGAAGAAGGCCGGCAAGGTCCGCCATATCGGCATCAGCAACTTCAACACCGCCCAGATGGAAGAGGCGGTGAAGCTGAGCGACACGCCTATCGCCACCAACCAGGTCGAATACCACCCCTATCTCGACCAGACAAAAGTGCTCGACACGGCCCGCAAGCACGGCATGTCGATCACCGCCTATTACGCCATGGCCAACGGCAAGATCCCCAACGATCCGCTGCTGAAGGAGATCGGCGCGCGCCACGGCAAGACCGCGGCACAGGTGACCTTGCGCTGGCTGGTGCAGCAGAAGGACGTGATCACCCTGTCGAAAACGGCAACGATCAAGCGGCTGAAGGAAAACTTCGACATCTTCGACTTCGCACTCGGCGATGGCGAAATGGCGGCGATCCACGGCCTCGCCCGTGCGGATGGCCGTATTGTCAGCCCGGAAGGCCTGTCGCCGGTCTGGGACAAGGCCGCCTGACAATAGTTTGCCGATCCGCCGCCGGTTAAGTTCCCAACCGGCGGCGGATGATCTATGCAGATCTCCAACGGGATCGATACCGATCCCCGGGGACATCGATGCCGATCTCCCGAGGAGACGCACTGTCTGTGGGAGGGGCCGATGACGTCGAAAACCGTTGAGGTGGGCGACTTCGCTCCGGACTGGCCGGCCATCATCGCCGTCGTGCTGGGCGTCACCGCCTTCTCCGTCGCTCAAGGCCTGACCTATCCGCTGATCTCGTTGTCGCTCGAAGGCCGCGGTGTGTCTGCCGCCACGATCGGGCTCAACGCCATGGGCTTTGCCGCCGGGCTTGCGGCGGCGACCCTGTTGCTCGGCCATCTGACGCGGCTTGCCTCCGCCGACAAGCTGATTATCGCTAGCCTCTGCGGCTGCTCCTTGTGCCTCGCAACCCTTGCGTCCACCTCCTCGCTTCCTGTCTGGTTCGTCGCCCGCTTCGCGCTCGGCTTCTTCGTCAGCATGGTCTTCATGCTGGGTGAAGCCTGGCTGAACACCGCCTGTCCGGACCGGTTGCGTGGCCGGGTTTCTGGTCTCTATGGCGCAGGCATGTGCGGCGGCTTTGCCGCCGGGCCGCTGGCGATCCCGCTTCTCGGCACCAGCGGCGGCCTCGGCTTTGCGCTGCTGGCGATCTACATCGCGCTGGTTGCCTTCCTCACCGGCCTTCTGACGATGGGCGCGCGGACGCGGCCGGAACCATCGTCCACGCGCGATCTCTTCGCGTTCTTCCGGCATGCGCCGATCCTGATCCTGATGGTGCTGATGTTCGGCTTTGCCGATATTGCGGCAATCTCGGCGATGCCGGTCTATTTCGTCAAGACGGGCCACAGCCAGGCCTTTGCGGCGCTGAGCGTCACCGTGCTTGCGGTGCCGACAGCACTGGCGCAGCCCTTCGTTGGGGTGCTGCTCGACAAATTGCCCCGTCGGCGCGTGGCGATTACCGCAGCGGCGGTGGCGGCAACCGGCTATCTCGCCATTCCGCTGGTGACATCAGCACCTCTGTTGCTGGCGCTGTTCGCGCTGATCGGCGCTGCCAGCTTCGCGCTCTATACGGCCGCATTGACCATGCTCGGCGAACAGTATCGCGGCAGCATGCTGGTGGCTGGAAGTGCGGCCTTCGCGCTTGCCTATGCCGCCGGCAGCGCAGCCGGATCGGGCGCGACCGGTTTTCTCATGACGCTGATCAATCCGGCCGCCGGCCCGCTCGGCGTCGGCCTGGTGCTGGTCGTTTCCACGCTGATCTTCGCCGCCGCCGGCAGGCGATAGGGGCTGCCGTCAGCGTTCGCAAAGCCGCGCGAGCGCCTCGCCAAAAATACGCGCGGCCGGTCCGAGCGGTTCGTCGATCCGGTGGACGAGATAGGCCTCGGCCGCGACCTGGCTGTTGCGACCGAGCGACGCTGTCGGCAAGCGGACGAGCCGACCCTCGGCCAGATCCCGCTCCACCTGCCAGAGCGGCAATCTCCCCCATCCGAGCCCTGCCAGGATCAATGCATGCTTGGTGTCCTGGTTGCTGACGCGGCAGGTCTGTGGTGAAAGCACGCCGAAGTCGCGCCCCTCGGAGCGCTGCGTGGGGTCCGAGAGGACGATCTGCAGATGATCAGCAAGTTCGGGGCTGCCGAGCGCGCCGTCGACAGCGCTGAGGCCGAGGGGATGCTGCGCGGCAACGACTGCGATCAGGTGCACATCCGTCAGCGCCTGCCGGCCGATCGCCGGATCGCGAAAATCCTCGCCGACCATGATGCCCAGCGTGAAGCGCCGATCGATCAGGCCATCGAGCGGGCCACCGAGCGGTGCGACCGCAAGCCTGATGGCAACGGACGGATAGGCGACCCGCATTTCCTTCAACGCCGTGCCGACGGTTGCGATCGGGAACAGCGTGTCGACGATCAGGGACAGTTCCAGCTCGATGCCCTCGCCGAGGCCACGCGCCCGGGCCCGCATGGCATCGACGCGCAGAAGGATGTCGCGTGCATTGGCAAGCAACGCCCGACCTTCCACAGTCAGCACCGGCCGGTGCCCGGAGCGGTCGAACAAGGAAACCCCGAGCCCGGCCTCGAGATTGGCGATGGCGTGGCTGACGGCAGATTGGACGCGGGACAACCGGATAGCACCGGAGCGGAAACTGCCGCTCTCTGCAACCACCACGAACGTCCGCATTTGGTCGAGGGTCAACGCATCCAGCATGATCGATTCCATAGATCAGTTTGATGAAGTTTATATCACTTTTTCAGATCATCCAAAACATCCATCCTCCCTGACATCGGCGGCAGCAAATCGACCGCAAGCGGAACAAGGGAAACCGAAATGACAAAGATCCTCGTGCTTTACTACTCTTCCTACGGCCACATCGAGACGATGGCTGCGGCCGTCGCCGAGGGCGCACGGGCCGCAGGCGCGAGCGTTTCGTTGAAGCGCGTGCCCGAGATCGTGCCCGAGGCTGTCGCGATCAAATCCGGCTACAAACGCGAGCAGGCAGCACCGGTCGCAAGCGTTGCGGAATTACCAGATTACGACGCGATCATCCTGGGCACGCCGACCCGTTTCGGCAACATGGCCGCGCAGATGAAGAACTTTCTCGATCAGGCGGGCGGCGTCTGGGCCAAGGATGGCCTGGTCGGGAAAATCGGCAGCGTCTTCACCTCGACCGGCAGCCAGCATGGCGGTCAGGAATCAACCATTCTTGCGACGCATACGGTGCTGCTGCATCTCGGCATGGTGATCGCCGGCTTGCCTTACAGCTTCAAGGGCCAGATGCGCATGGACGAGATCACCGGCGGCTCGCCCTATGGCGCCTCGACGCTCGCCGACGACGGCAATGGCGGCGACCGGCAGCCAAGCGCCAACGAACTCGATGGGGCACGTTTCCAGGGCCGCCACGTCGCCGAACTGGCGCAGGCACTGGTCGCCGGCAGGGAACGCGTAGCGGAGTTCGCATGATGTCTGCGGTCGTCGCTTATACCCCGGAAAAAACCGACTGGATCGCCGTCACTGCCGTCGTAACGGCCGGCATGGTTGCCGCGATGCAGGTCGGCAAAGGGCTGATCGCCGGCCCCCTGCTCCAGGCTGATCTCGGCCTCGACCTTGCGGCGCTCGGCTGGATCACGTCCGTCTTTGCGATCGTCGGCGTCGTCGGCGGCATGCCGGTCGGCGCCATGGTCGCGGCCATCGGCGACCGCCGCATGGTCTGCGTCGGCATGGGCATCCTCCTCATCGGCATCCTGATCGGTGCAGCGAGCCCGAACTTCACGTTGCTCATCCTGTCGCGCATCTTCGAGGGCTTTGGCTTCCTGCTCGTCGTCGTCGCCGGTCCAGCGATCCTCATGCGCATTGTCGCGCCCACGCGGCGCGACCTGGTCTTTGCGCTCTGGAGTTGCTTTATGCCGGCCGGCATGGCGATCGCCATGCTCTCAGGCCCGCTGTTTGCCAGCTGGCAGGCGATCTGGTGGAACAACGGTCTCATCGCGCTCCTCAGCCTGCTGACCGTCATCGCGGTTGTATCCCCGTCGCAGGCTACGGGTCGCGCAACTGCCGGCGGTCTGCGGGCAGATATTGCAACGACGCTGACAAGCCGTGGGCCGCTACTGCTCTTTGCCCTGTTCGCCCTCTACAGCCTGATGACCTTCACGCTGTTCAGCTTCCTGCCGATCCTGCTCGTCGCGCGCATGAACATTTCGCTCGGAACTGCAGGCCTGCTCAGCGCCCTCATCACGCTAGCCAACGTCATCGGCAATCTTGTCGCCGGCACCATGCTGTCTCGTGGCGTCGGCCGCAGCCGTCTGGTCATCGCTGCCGCCACGCTGATGGGGACCTCCGGCCTCTGGATCTTTCTCTCGCAATCGGGCGATACGCTGACCTTTGCATTGTGCGTGCTGTTTTCGGCGATCGGTGGGCTGATCCCCGCGACCTTGATCTCGACGGTGCCGATGCTGTCGCCACGCCCGTCGCTCGCGCCTATGGCGATGGGCCTGTTGATGCAGGGAAGCAATCTCGGGCAGCTTGTCGGCCCCGTTGCAGTCGGAACCGCAATCGAAGTCTACGGCTGGACATCGGGCGCTGCCTTCATCGGCACCGGCGCGCTCGCCTGCATCCTCCTTGCCAACACCCTTGATCGCGCCCTGCGCGCCAAGGCCGAGGAGAAAGCATGATGGAGCATCTGTTCGATACCCTCTATGGCGCCGGAGCGGAGCATCTCAGCTTCGCGCCCGATTTTACCGGTCGCGCCTTCGTGCTTCGTCGCAATAGTGGCAACCTCACCGTCTACGCCTCGCGGCGATTGGCCGAGGAGGCCGAAAGCCTTGTTTCGGCGGGCACGACAATACGGCAATACATCAACCACCATCACCAGGCGATGCCGTCGTGCGATTGGGCTTCAGAACACCTCGGCGCGCCGTTGTTCGGCCCAGAGCTGGAACGCCGACAGATCCTGGCCCATTGCCGCATGGGTGGCAGCTTTGCCGATCGCGAATTGTCGTTCCCGGACTTCGAAGTGATCCCCACGCCCGGGCACACGGCAGGCTCGGCCTGCTTCCTCTGGGACGACGGCCAGCGTCGCTACCTCTTCACCGGCGATACGATCTTCCTGAACGACGGGCGATGGATCGGCGCTGTTTTGAACAGCAGCGACAGGGTCGCCTATCTCGCCTCGCTGGCGCTGATCAAGACGCTCTCCTTCGACGTTCTGGTGCCGAGCCTGGCAAAGGGCGCGCCGTTTCACCTGACCGATAAGAGGGAAACGGAACGCCAGATCGATGCGATGATGCGGCGACTTGAACGCGGCGCAGACGGTTGATCGTCGATCGAGAATAGAACACGGCAACAAAAAGCCCACCGGCGCGAGCACCGGTGGGCTTCTTCAGATGCGCCCGGAAGGGATCAGACGAACTGGCTGAGGCCCGGGACCGAGGCGACGACTTCGTCGACGACGTCGGCGCCAGCCTTTTCCTTTGCGAAAGCAATGGTTTCCTTGGCAAGCGAGGTGATCTCGCCCATGCCGAGGCCCTGGCTCATCAGCTGCTGGCCGAGCGCCATGACACCGCCGCCGCCGATCGCCGACATCAGGCCGCCGAGCAGACCGCCACCGCCCGTGCCTTCGCCGTTGTACTGTGCGATCAGGTCGGTTGCGCCTGGGATCGATTCGATCATCTGGGCAACCGGGCCGTCAGCCGCTTCGCGCTGCAGAAAGCCGAGGATCATGCCGACAGCCTTTTCAGCCGTCGCAGGCTCGAGGCCGACATTCTCCGCTACGCGCGTGACCAGTTCATTCATGGATAACTCCCTCGTTGAATTTTGACGTTGACGTCAAGGTAAATGATCGCTTTGGGAATAACAAGCGACGATGGATGGAATACCGGGCAATTCACCGGCTTTCAAACGCTCCCTCGCGCACGCCTCGCAGTGCGATCCCATGGCTCGGGCCGATCGTTTCACGGCCGCGACCGCTTGGCAATGCGACCGATCTACCCCTGCTTGAACAGCACCGTTTCAGGGTTGAGCGTTACAATCGCCTTGTTGCCGGGTGGAGCAGCACCGCCTATAACAGAAGCGAGCCACATTTCGATGACGGGCCCGGCAGACAAGCCGCGAACCGCCCGCTTTCATTGATGAAACGGAGATGAAGCCCACATGGTGGAAGAAGGCAAGCTCTTTATCGGCGCCAGCCGCAAGCCGGACGATACGATCAACAAAGGCGAATATCTCGAGCTGAAATTCGGCAACCGCCACGGGCTCATCACCGGCGCCACCGGCACCGGCAAGACCATCACCCTGCAGGTCCTTGCCGAAGGGTTTTCTAACGCCGGCGTTCCGGTGTTCTGCGCCGACGTCAAGGGCGACCTCTCGGGCATCGGCGCGATCGGCGAGACCAAGGACTTCATCCTCAAGCGCGCCGAACAGATCGGCCTGTCGACCAATCCCTACGAATTCCAGGAATTCCCCGTGATCTTCTGGGATCTCTATGGGGAAAAGGGCCACCGCGTCCGCACCACCATGTCGGAAATGGGCCCTCTCCTCCTGTCGCGGCTGATGAACGCAACGGACGCGCAGGAAGGCGTGCTCAACATCGCCTTCAAGATTGCCGACCAGGGCGGCCTGCCGCTGCTCGACCTCAAAGACCTGCAGGCGCTGCTCAACTACATGGGCGAGAACGCCACCCAGCTTTCCAACCAGTACGGCTTCATCTCCAAGGCCTCGGTCGGCTCGATCCAGCGCGAACTTCTGATCCTGGAACAGCAGGGCGCCGAACATTTCTTCGGCGAACCGGCGCTGAAGATCACCGACATCATGCGCACGACCAATGACGGACGCGGCGCGATCTCGGTGCTTGCCGCCGACAAGCTGATGATGAACCCGCGTCTCTACGCGACCTTCCTGCTCTGGCTCCTGTCCGAGCTGTTCGAGGAGTTGCCCGAAGTCGGCGACCCGGAGAAGCCGAAGCTCGTCTTCTTCTTCGACGAGGCACATCTTTTGTTCAACGATGCGCCGAAAGTGCTGACGGAGCGCGTCGAACAGGTCGTGCGCCTCATCCGCTCCAAGGGCGTCGGCGTCTACTTCGTCACGCAGAACCCACTCGATGTGCCGGAAACGATCCTCGGCCAGCTCGGCAACCGCGTCCAGCATGCGCTGCGCGCCTACACGCCACGCGATCAGAAAGCGGTCAAGACCGCCGCCGACACCTTCCGCCCGAACCCGGAATTCGACTGCGCCACGGTCATTACCAACCTCGGCACCGGCGAGGCGCTGGTCTCCACGCTCGAAGGCAAGGGCGCGCCGTCGATTGTGGAACGCACCCTGGTGCGCCCGCCGCAATCCCGCGTTGGCCCGCTGACGGCGGAAGAGCGACAGAAGGTCTTGGATGTCAGCCCGGTTCGCGGCCAGTACGACGAAGATTTCGACCGCGAATCGGCCTACGAAATGCTGACAGCACGCGCCAAGAAGGCGGCAGAAGCGCAACAGCAAGCCGAGCAGCCGCCGGTGGAGGCCAATGCCGGCGGCAGCCGCTGGACGCTTCCGGGCTTCGGCGACGACGAGCCTGCGGCACCTGCCGGAAAGCAGGCACGTCCGCGCTCGTCCGGATATCAGCGTGAGACCGTGGTGGAAGCGGCGATGAAATCGGTTGCCCGCACCGTTGCGACCCAGGTCGGTCGCGCCCTCGTCCGCGGCATCCTCGGCAGCCTCAGCAGGCGCTAACGGCTAACATCGTCGGCCAAGACGACACGAATTACTATATTGGCACGCCCTGATCCGCCCGGACCAGGGCGTGCCCGCATCTTGAAAGGAACAGTCCATGGACGTGAAAGATTCGAACGGCGCCATCCTCAACGACGGCGACAACGTCACCCTGATCAAGGACCTGAAGGTCAAGGGCACGTCAACCACACTGAAGCGCGGCACGGTGGTCAAGGGCATCCGGCTGACCGACAATCCCGACGAAGTCGAGTGCCGGGTCGAAAAGATCAAGGGCCTGGTGCTGCGCACCGAATTCCTGAAGAAGGCCTGACACTGTCGCAGGCATGTTCGGGAAACGGCGCGCGCTCCCTGCACGTCACTCAAAAACAACGAAGCCCGGCGGGAACCAACCCGCCGGGCTTTGTTGTTTTCTCAGCGAAACGAGGGCTTCAGGCGACCGTCAGCTTGACGTCGATATTGCCCTTGGTGGCGTGGCTGTAGGGGCAAACGATATGTGCCTTCTGGACGAGGTCTTCGAGCACGGCCTTGTCGACGCCCGGCGAAGAAATTTCCAGCGCAGCGTCGATGCCGAAGCCGGTGCCGTCTTCGCGCGGGCCGATGCCGACCGTGCCCGTCACCGTGGTGTCTTCGGGAAGCTTTACCTTCTCCTTGCCGGCGACGAACTTGAGCGCGCCGAGGAAGCAGGCGGAATAGCCGGCAGCAAAGAGTTGCTCAGGATTGGTGCCGCGGGCTCCGTCGCCGCCCAATTCCTTCGGCACGGTCAGCGTGACGTCGAGAACACCATCGGCGCTCTTGGCCTGGCCGGCGCGGCCACCGGTTGCGGATGCAGTGGTACGATAGAGAATGGGCATTGGCAGGGTCTCCTTTGCGTTTTCGATGTCGATGCGAATTACATATTGCAAAATTAAATTGTACGCAAATTAATTTTGCAAATTGCATTTTCGGACCAAATTTGCGACAATACGGCTATGACGACGAAAGCGGCACAATTCGAAGCGATCCCCGACGAAGCGCTGACGCTCGGCAAACAGCTCTGTTTCGCCGTCTATTCTGCCGCCCACGCCTTCACGCGCGCGTACAAGCCGCTGCTGGATCGTTTCGGTCTCACCTACCCGCAATATCTCGTGCTGCTGGCGCTCTGGCAACAGGACGGGATGACGGTCAAGCGGATCGGCGAGGAGATCGGGCTGGATTCGGGAACACTGTCCCCTCTCCTCAAACGGCTGGAGGCGGCAGGGTATGTCGGTCGCCAACGGGATCCTGGCGACGAACGGCAGGTGATCGTCAGCCTGACGGACAAGGGCCGAGACCTCAAGACGGAGGCCTTCGGTATCCTGGCGGATATCGGCAAGGTATCGGGTTGTAGCCTGGAGGAAGCCGGTGAAATCAGGGAAACTCTGCATCAGTTGACGCGGCGTCTGTCATCCGGCGAGAGCGAAAACTGATCGTCGCCGTCGCGGATCGGCGCAACGTCTAAACTCAAGCCTTGAGAAGCTTGCAGATCGTGGGGCCCAGTCTGCGTGTGCGGCACAAAACCCGGGTGCCGCAAGTGGGGCACCCGGAATACTTGAAGCCCATCGCCGCAAACGTGGATCAGACGACGAGGATCGGCGCCTTGCCGCGCACGCGATCGTAGAGATCCATGACATCCTGGTTGAGCATGCGCACGCAGCCGGACGACACGGCCTTGCCGATCGACTGCCATTCAGGCGAGCCATGCACGCGATAAAGCGTGTCCTGCCCGTTCTGGAAGATGTACAGCGCGCGGGCACCCAGCGGGTTGTTGACGCCCGGCGCCATGCCGCCGTTGCTGGCGGAGAATTTCGCCAGTTGCGGCTGACGGGCGATCATCGAATCGGGCGGCGTCCAGCGCGGCCACTTGGCCTTCCACTGGATGACGCCGCGACCGTTCCAGGCAAAGCCCTCCCGACCGAGACCGACGCCATAGCGCAGCGCGCTGCCACCCGGCTGGATGAGATAAAGGAACCGGTCGCCGGTATCGACGACAATGGTGCCCGGACGCTCGCCGAAGGGGTCGCTGACTTCCTGCCGATAGAAACGTGCGTCGATCTGGCGGTAGGGCACAGCCGGAATCTGGTAGCCGCCATCGTCGACCGCGGCGTAGATGTCGCCATAATAGGCGCTCTGTGGCGGCAGGCCGGTCGGCTGCGGGCCTTCGCTGATCGGGCCCTCCAGAATGCCCTCGGCACGCGGATCGACCCAACGCCCCTCGAGAGCAGGATTGCGGAACACCGGCGCGGTTTCCTGACGGAAGCGGTCGGTGTTCATCGAGGACGTACAGCTTGCAAGACCTGCCGAGGCAAGCGCGATACCGGATGTACGGAGGAACTGGCGGCGGGAAAAAATGACTGAAGAGGACATCGAACTCTGAAAGGCTTGAGTGCGGCGACGAACTGGAGTGCTGCACGAAATTGATTAACGAAGCGATTCGCGCAGACCCGCCCAATTTAAGAATGCTGGCATCTACGGCTGGAACGAGGCTTGTGTCAGCAAACATCGGATCACGTTTCCGATGGCGTCACGGCATGTGCAACGGCGCGGATCAGAGAGCGTCGGCCGTCATGGCGGGCTGGCGAAGCAATGCCTCAAACTCCGCCGATGCCAGTGGGCGGCTGAAGAAATAGCCCTGGATCTCGTCGCAACCGCTGTGGCGCAAGAACTCTACCTGCGCCTGGGTCTCGACCCCTTCGGCAATCACCCTGAGGCCGAGATTTTGCGCCAGCGATATGATCGCCGCAGTAATGGCCTTGTCATCGACATCGGCGGGGATGTCCTCGACGAAGGAACGATCGATCTTCAGACGACGCACGGGAAACCGCTTCAACGCACTGAGGCTTGAATATCCTGTGCCGAAATCGTCGATCGCCAGATGCACGCCGATTGCCTCAAGCTCGTGCATGGTCGCCAATGCACCCGGAACATCCTGCATGATCAGGCTCTCCGTCAGTTCCAATTCCAGGAACCGCGGATCGAGGCCGACCTCGGCGAGAACGGCGGCGACATGTGCCGCCCAGTTTCGCTCGCGGAACTGCCGTGCGGAAACGTTGACGCTGACGATCAGCAACGGCAGCCCGTCGTCATGCCAGGCTTTGCATTGACGGCAAGCGGCGCGCAGCACCCAATCGCCGATCGGCACGATCAGCCCGGTCTCCTCCGCCAGCGGAATGAAATCGCCTGGCGAAATCATGCCGCGCTCGGGATGCCGCCAGCGAAGCAGCGCTTCGGCGGCAAAGACCCGACCGGTCTCGAGATTTACCTGCGGCTGGAAATGCAGCAGAAACTCGTCCCGCGCGATCGCCTGGCGCAGCTCCGCTTGTTTCAGCAGTTTCTCATGGGCCTTGTCTGCCATCTCCTCGGTAAAGACCTGCAGGTTGTTGCGGCCGAGCTCCTTGGCTCGATACATCGCCATATCGGCGTTGGCGAGCAACTCGCCGACGGTCTTTCCCTGGTTGGGGAAGCAGGCAACGCCCATGCTGCAGGAGACCTGCAATCCGCGGCCATTGATCTGCATGGGAGCAGCGATTGCGGCCCTGATATCCTCAAGGCGTGCGAGCACGACATCCCGCTCGCAGGGCAGGCCATTCAGAAGAAGAATGAACTCGTCGCCACCGACACGCACCACCATGTCGGACTTGCGCACCGATGCACGCATACGCGTGGCCGTCACCTTGAGCAGTTCGTCGCCCGCCGCATGGCCCAGCGTGTCGTTGACGAGCTTGAAGTTGTCGAGGTCGAGGAAGGCAAGCACCGCCCACTGCCCCGTCCCGCGTAGCGCTTCAAGCGCTTCGGCAACCTGCTCTTCGAACAGCGCCCGGTTGGGCAATCCGGTCAGCGCGTCATGGTGAGCCATGAAGCTGATGCGGTCTTCAGCCTGCTTGCGCTCGATCGCAATGCCCGCCAGATGAGCGGCCATGGCGATCAGCTCCTTCTGCCGCTCGTCGGGAACGCACACGGCCTCGGAATAGAGGGCAAAGGTGCCGAGCACCTTTCGCTCGCGGGAATGGATCGGCGTCGACCAGCAGGCCCGGAATTCGTAGGGCCGGACGATCTCGCGGTAATCCTCCCACAGGGGATCGTCGAAGATATCGGCAACGATCACCTGTTCTCCGCGCCAGGCGGCCGTGCCGCAGGAACCGGCTTTCGGCCCGATCTCCACACCGTGGATCATGCCGCAATAGGCCTCGTCCAGGTTCGGTGCGGCTCCATGCAGCAAGCGGTGGCCATCGCTCGACAGCATGAGGATCGAACCTCGGATGCGCGGCACCAGAGCCTCGATCAACAGGATCAGTTCGCGGAAAAACTCGTCGAGCGGCCGACCATTGGCGATCATCTCCAGCAGATGCGCCTGCCCTTCAAGCAAGCGTTCTGCCGCTTTTCGGTCGGAGATGTCGCGCGACACGCCGACGATGCCGACGATCTTGCCGCTCTTGTTGCGCAACGGCACCTTGGAGGTCATCAGCCAGCGATCGCGGCCCTTGGTGACCATCGCACGCTCTTCGATCCCAAAGATCGGCTCGCCCGTTTCGATCACCCGGCGTTCCACCTCGGCGATGGCCATGGCCAAATGCTGCGGATGCAGATCGAAATCGGTCTTGCCGATGATGTCGCGAAGCGATTCCAAGCCGTTGTCGGCGACAGTCACCTGGTTGGCAATGAGGAAACGGCCGTCGGTATCCTTGGCGTAGATGTAATCCGGCACATGGTTGATGATCGTTTCCAGCCAATAGTGCCGGTCGGCAATATCGGGGTCGGCGGGAAAGATCCGGCCCATCTCTTCGGCCAGACGTGTGCTCGCGTCCATCAGACGGCGCGTATTCTCGTTGCCGCCCGCATTGAGGGCAGCATAACGCGGATTGCGGGAGGTGTTCTTCGCCAAGCAAGGCCTCCGGAAGCACAATGTCGAGATCGTCAGACTTTCCCCAAACCACGATAGGCGGCCAAAGGTTAGCCTTCCCTAAATAAGACAGGAAAAATCGTGCGGAGGTTGCATCTGGCACCCAGCATAGCCGGAAAGATGGGGCGACGCGAGCCGCCCCATGCCAAATCAGGACAGGACCCTGCGCATTGGCGCAAACAGCATCAGCGCCTGGTCCACAACGATCATCACGACGATCGCGACACCGGTCAGCGGAAAAGCGAGCCCGAACAGCAGCGCCATCAGCCACAATCCCGCGTAGATGCTACGGCGCGGCGGCATCGGCGGCACGCCAATGCGCCCGGCCGGGCGTCGTTTCCACCACATGACGACCGCCGAAACCGATACGAATACGATCGCAAGGCAGGTCGTGAGCATCAGCAGCTGGTTGAACAGCCCCCATTCCTGCCCCTTGTGGACGTTGATGCTCCACTCGATCGCCTTGCCAAGCGGCGGGTACTGGCCAAAGGCGATATCGACCAGCGGCTTGCCGGAGTATTGATCGATATGGATCGTGCGTTCGCGCGAAAGGTCGGCCGGAAAAATGGCTGCGGTGTACACGCCGGTCTCGTCGCCGGGAATGGCCAGTTCATAACCCGGCAGCATGCCGGCCTTATCGGCAATCGCCACGGCCCTGTCGATCCCGATGGAGGTGACAGAACCGCCATCCGTGGTCGACACGGGCACCGGCGCGTTTTCCACCAGCCACCCGGCCTTGGAGAGCACGTCGGTCGAAACCTTCGTCGAGGTCGGAACGTCATCCCAGAGCTGGGCGGGGTAACCGAGGCCGGCCGCCGTCAGCTTGCCATTGACCGTCGAGCCCCAGTAACCGGACCAGAGCAGCCCGGAGAAGGCAAGAAAGACGATCAAAAGCGCCGAGGCGATGCCCGTGACTGCATGCAAGTCGCGCCAGAACACCCGTCGCGCCGGCGTGCCCCGAACGGTGATCACGCCTCCGGTCTGCTGTCGCGGCCACCAGAGATAGATGCCTGTAAAGACGAGCAGGATTGCAAAGCCGGCGACGATCTCGATGATGATTTCGACCCTCTTGCCGAAGAAATCCATGCTGTGCAGGTCCTCGACCACCCGGTTGAACTCCTCGCTCGGGGCGACCATGTCGAGAATGTCGGCGGTATAGGGATCGACATAGACCATCATCCGTCCGGCACCGACGCCCACCGTCACGCGCGCCGACCGGTCGGCGCCACCAGGCGTGCGATAGGCAACCGCCGCGCTGCCCGGCACCGCCTCGATAGCATTGGCAACGATTGCCGAGGGCTGAAGCGGCACCTCCCGCACCGGCACGATGTTGCGATAGGCAAACACCGTGTCATCGATCTCGTCGTTGAAAAGATAGAGCCCGCCAGTCACGGCAAGACTGATCATGAATGGAATGACCAGAAGGCCGGCGAAAAAGTGCCAGCGCCAGATGGCGCGATAGAGCGAAATGCCGCGCTCGGCGACATCAGGCAGTCGCGCGGTGCCGGGAAAAGATGCAGTCGTCATGGGTGTCCCCCAGGCAAGGGCCGGCATGAAGAGCCAGCGACTTGCCCCTTTGCTGATGTGTGGATGCGGTGGCTGAGCCGAATCCGGAAGCGACATGCCCACCGAGATACTCTTGGTGTCGGTGTCGCTGCCTGGCGTTCAACCCTTCAGGCGCAGATCAGGCCGGAGATTGAGGCGGCGCGCGCGGCCCCAGACCGGCCAGCAGGACCGGTCGGGCAAGCAGAAGCTCGGCTGCCTGCAAGGAGCGCGCAAGGATTTCGGGAGGGAGCCGGCGCTGGTACGCCTGCGGTGTCGGCAGGGCTACGGGTGCGGCGAGGCAGCAGGACTGGCAACCGTGACTTTTGCTACCGCCCTTGCCGTCCGGTTCGTCGTGCCCGGTCAGGCAGAGGTCAGGAAGCGAGCCATCGGGCAGAACATAGGCTGCCATCCCCGGTGCGACCGGCATGGCAGCGCCTGCAGGCGGCTGGACGAGGACGGAAACGACGAACATCAGCGCGCATAAAATGCGCACTGGCAGGTCCATCCTCATCCACGCTTGCCGCGATCGCGCCACTCAAGCCCCCAAATCGTTGCTGGGATTGCTAGAGCGCGATGGCTCGAAAGACAAGCGGCCAAGGCGCCGCACCGAACGTTTCATCAAAAGATTTCATGCGGGATATCAACGCCTACCGCTTCTTGTGCGCCCCATGTTTGCCTATGACGGGACAGACACGCGGAGGAGGAAACTGAACATGCTGACGATCTATGGCGTCTATCGCTCGCGCGCATCGCGCAATTACTGGATGGCGGGAGAGCTGGGCATTCCCTTCAAATCCGTTCCCGTGAAGCAGGCGTATCGGCTGGCTGATCCGCTGGCGCACGACGCGCCCATTAACACCAGATCGGCAAGCTTTCTCGCCATCAACCCGATGGGCCTGATCCCGGCGATAGAAGACGATGGTCTTGTTCTGACGGAATCCCTTGCCAACAACCTCTATCTCGCCCGCAAATATGGTGGGCCACTTGCACCAGCCGACATCCGCGAGGAAGGGCTGATGGGCAACTGGACGATGTGGGCGGCCACCGAAGTCGAGCCGCACGCCGTGCGCATCATTCTCACCTACGACGCCGGCACCGAAAATACAGATGACGGCAAGGCCAAGGTCACGACGGCTGTTACCGCATTGGGCAAGGCCTTTGCCTTTCTCGAAAACCATCTTGAAGGCCGCGACCATATCGTCGGAGAGCGCTTCACCGTTGCCGACCTCAACCTGGCGGAGGTCTTCCGCTATGCCATGAGCCAGACGGAACTGTTCGACCGCCACCCCAAGGTCAAGGCGTGGCTTGGGCGTTGCCAGTCGCGCCCGGCTTTCAAGGCGATGATGAAGGTTCGGTCGACGGAAGCCGAATAGGCTTCCGACATCGAACATCGCAACCTTGAAACGGCACTACTCTCTCGGCGACGCGGGCTTGAAACTGGCGCGTGGCGCCTTGAGGTCGAGCAATCGCATGCCCTCTTCGACCTCGTCGCGCACCCAGCGCTTGAAGGCGGCCGTTGCCTTGCTCTCCCGCCTCGAAGGCGAGCTGACGAAATAGTGGCCGTAGCCGGTTCGGGCGCGAATGCCGAAGGGAACGACCAGGCTGCCCTCGGTTACCGCAAAGCCGGCAAGCGTCTGCCAGGCGAGCATCACGCCCTGGCCGGCGATGGCCGCATCGAGCACCAGCGAGGCCTCGTTGAAGGTGTGACGCACCCCCAGTTCGGCACCGGCAAGCCCGACCTCCCGCAACCAGACCTCCCAGGTGAACATCGAATGGCCGTCAATGACAGCAGGGATCTTTAGAATATCTGCAGGCTGACGCAGGTTCTCCGCCATCGCCGGTGAGCAAACCGGGAAGACTTCCTGCTCCAGCAACAATTCCGATTTGACCCCGGGCCAGCGCCCCTCACCGACGCGTATGCCGACATCGACATCGGACGTATCGAGGTTGACGAGCCGCGTGGTCGCATCGATGCGCAAGCGGATATCAGGATGCCGCTCGGCGAAACGGTTCAGCCGGTAGACCAGCCAGCGGGCGGCAAAGACCGGAGCAACGGAAATCGTCAACACCGACTCATCCCGCCGCCGCGCCGAGGCAACAGCCTCAGCGAGTTCGCCAAAAGCACTGCTCAGTCGCCCCAGGAACAACCGGCCGAAATCCGTTGCGACCAGCCCGCGCGACGTGCGCTCGAACAAGATGCGTCCGAGCTGCGCCTCGGTCTTGGCGATCTGCTGGCTGACCGCGCCCGGGGTCACGCCCAACTCCTCGGATGCGGCCGCCAGCGATCCAAGGCGCCCTGCCGCCTCGACCGCGCGCAAGCCGTTCAGGTGAATGGCATTCAGTTCTCTCATATAGTTTTTCTAAACCTGCTGCTCGGCAATCTCAATTGAAATCGGGATTAAACAGGCAGATGCTTGGAAACATCGAAAGGATGGTGCGCCATGCTGAAGATTTTCTCCCTGCTGAAACCGACCCGGTTTCAGACCGACCGCCGACAGGACGCCTTGCTCTTCTGGGCGCGCGACCCGTTGCAGCACCCCGACCTCGAACGAATGGACGGGCGCGAACTCGGCGATCTGCCTTTTCCCGGCTGGCCCTGGCCGAAGGCTGTGGAGTGCAACTGCGATTGCATGCCGACAGGTGGTCGATGAGCCACCCACCCGCCGCCAACAAGTCCAACCCGGCCGCCGATCTCGACGGTCCGTTTGCCCGCGTGGTGAAGCTGGCTGAGGTCGCCGGCCTGCCGGAGGTGTCGCTCGGCACTTCCTATGGCACGCCCGCGCTGCTGGTGAAGGACAAGAGTTTTGTGCGCATGAAGGACCCCGAAACTCTCGTGGTGATGTGTGCGCTCGAGGAAAAGGAAATGTTGCTCGAACTCGATCCGGCCCTCTTCTTCGAAACCGATCACTACAAGGGATGGCCGGCGATGCTGGTACGCCTTGGGGCGATCGACGACGCCAGCCTGACCCAAAGGCTGATCGCCGCCTGGCGTGAGAAGGCGCCGCGCAAATTGTCAGCCGGCTTTCCGGCATAATACCAAGCGTTGATGCCAGGAGCCTATAGGACAGGTTCGATCGGGTTTTCTGGTCCGGAGAGATTGGCGGAGCGATGCTCACGCATCAGTCAAGGATCTCCGCCGGGCCTTCCAACCAAGGAGAGCGGACCGGTCACTTGCCGATGCTGTACACGAGACTGACCGTTCCGTCCGGGCGCGACTTCGCCTCGTTGAGCTGCAGACGATGCCGCTGCGCGACGGTTGCAAACAGTGCCTTGCCCTCACCCACCACAAGCGGATGAATGGTCAGGCGCAATTCGTCGATCGTGCCCCGGTCGAGCAGGCCGGACACCGTCTGCGCGCCTCCGACGACATAGATCGTCTTGCCGGGCTTGCGCCGCAGGACATCGATCTCGCCCGCGTCGCGCAGCACCGTCGTGTTCGCCCAGCGTACGCCGTCGAGCGTACTGGACAGCACATAGTGCGGCGTGTTCAGGGCAAAATCGGCATATTCGATCTCCTCTGAAGTCGGGAGGTTGCCGGTCAGTTCGAGCGGGCTGTGCGGATCGGCCTTGATCTCGCTCCAATATTGCTCATAGCCCGAATACATGCCGCTGCCGAGCACGCAGGCATCAATTTCGGGCAACAGATCAAACGTATCCGACCAGGATTCCACCCAGTCTGCATAGCCAGAGGGACCATCGATCATGCCATCGATGGTCATTTGCATGCCGGCAACAACCTTGCGCATTTCGCTCTCCTCTTCGGTCCTCTCATCAAGGACGGGTGGAGCGGCTGGATGCCGACATGGTGCTTGAAAATTTGTCAGGGGCCTGCGCAGCAGCTCACAGGACGATGAGGAAGGACGCGACGGGCAATCACTTGTTTGCACCGTGAAGCATTGGCAAGAAGCAGTCCCGGGGACAGAACGGCATCGCGCTCCCTTCCAATTTTCGCCTCCCGGCTATACCGATGCTCAATCCTTGCCGCACAGGTGCCCGTCAATGATCGTTCGCGACCGTCCCAGCCTTCTCAAGCTCTTCTTCATCCTGCGCGGTTCGGTCATCCAGCGGATCTTCCCGCAGGTGCTGTTCGTCTTTGCGCTGTCGGCAGGCGTCGTGTGGTCGCACCAGGCCTTTCCGGCGATGGTGCCGAGCGTCAACAGCGGACCGTTCGCGCTGCTCGGCATCGCCCTTTCGGTGTTTCTCGGTTTTCGAAACAATGCCTGCTACGACCGCTGGTGGGAGGCGCGCAAGGATTGGGGGCAGTTGATTTTCGTCTCCCGCGATCTTGCCCGCCAGACGCTAATCCTCGATGCAAGTGGAGGAAATGGCGAAGACAGCGCCCGCGCGCGTCTGCTCAATCTGGCGATTGCCTTTGCGCAGACGCTGGTCTGCCACCTGCGATCGGGCAGCAAGCCCGACAAGGCGCTGAAAAGAGTGCCGGACGATCTGCTACCGGCCTACAAGGCAAGCCGGAACGCTCCCGATCTGCTGCTGCGCGAAATGGGCGCCATTCTTGCCAAGCTGCGCGCCACCGACAGGATCAGCGATATTCAGTTGATGATGCTGGATGGCACGGTCGGGCGGATGTCGGCGGTGCTTGCCGCCTGCGAGCGCATTCGCAACACGCCCGTCCCCTTCGGCTACACGCTGCTTCTCCACCGCACCGCCTATCTGTTCTGCTTCCTGCTGCCCTTCGGTTTTGCCGATGCGCTCGGATGGGCGACGCCGTTCGTCACCGCACTGGTCGCCTACACCTTCTTCGGCCTCGACGCTCTTGGCGACGAACTGGAAGAGCCGTTCGGCACGCTGCCGAACGACCTGCCGATCGTGGCGCTTGCCAACACGATCGAGATCAATCTGCGCGAGGCGCTTGGAGAAACCGACCTGCCCCAACTGCCGAAACCGAAGGATTACATGCTGATGTAGCCACGCGGTCCAGACTGCCGGTGCGGCCGGAGCGATCCCGGCCGGCGGCTGACCTGCCTTTGAAAAGGGCTGCAGCAGGCTCCGGGCTTATCCCTTCAAAACCGCGAGAACCCGGGCGACGGCCGGCCGTTGCGTCATGCGGTTGCGGTGATCGAGGATTTTCGGGAACCGCGCCGGGTCGACGCCATCCGGCTCGAGCCAGCCGGCGATGGTGAAGAGGTAGGGGTCGGCGATCGAGTAGGTCTCGCCTGTGACGAAGGGGCCGGCGAGCATGGTGCTCTCGATCAGCTGGAAGCAATCCGTCATGTTCGAGGCAACCTTGGCTCTCATCGCCTCGTGTGCGGCCGCGTCGTCAGCCCAGCGCGAGCCGCGCCGGCCATGGGCATGGGCGACATGCACGGTCGAGCAGAGGTAGCTCAGGAACGACTGGATCCGCGCAAATTCGAAGGCATCGTCAATCGGCGCGAGCTTCGCCTGTGGAACGCTCTGGGCAATGTAGGTGAGGATCGCGGGGGTCTCGGTGATCGTGCCGCGATCGGTGACGAGTGCGGGGACACGTCCCTTCGGATTGACCGCGAGGTAATCGGGCTTGGTCTGTTCCGCCTTGGAAAAATCGACCGCCACGGCCGTGTAATCGATGCCGGTCTCTTCCAGCGCGATGTGCGAGGCCAGTGAGCAGGTTCCCGGGGTGTAGAACAATTTCAGCACGTTACTCTCCTTGCTGATCCAAGGCGGCCCTGGCGCCGTCCGGGCCGCAGAAGAAATGAAGTCGCCTCGGTTGACAAGCCAAACCCGACTTCAATACAACGTGAACGTAACGTTATAACATATTTTCGGAGTTTCTCATGAAAGCCTTCATCTCCTCCCTGCTCGCCGCCGGTCTTCTGACGGCCGTAGCCACGCCGGCATTTGCGCATGGCGCCTGGATCGGCGAGCGCTGGGGCGACCTTGCCGTGATCTACGGTCACGGCCCCGCCGACGAAGCCTATGATCCGGCAAAGGTGAAATCCGTTTCGGCGCTTGGTGAAGACGGCAAGGTACGGCCGGTGACCATTGAGGCAGCCGGAACCCACGCGCTCTTAAAGCTCGACGGCGAACCGGCCCTGCTCGCGCTTGAATTCGACAACGGTTACTGGAGCGAAGGTGCCGACGGCAAATGGGTCAACAAGCCGAAGAGCGAAGTTCCCGGCGCCAAGCAGGCGAGCCACTCGGTGAAATACAGCATCGCGCTTGTGCATGTGCATGGCGACATGCCGGCATTCCCGGCCCAGCCGCTGCAGATCGTGCCGCTGGACAATCCGATCGGGCTGAAGCCGGGCGAAAAATTTCGCGTCCGTCTGCTGCTTGACGGCAAGCCGCTCGAAGGCAAGGAAATCACCATCGATTACGCCGGACTTCCAGAGCTCGTTTCCGAAAAAACGGACGCGAAAGGTGAAGCCGAAGTGACGCTGCGCAATGCCGGCGTCAACATTCTTGCCGTCAGCCACGCCATTCCGCTCGACGGTGACACTGCCGCCGACAAGAAGGGCCTGACGGCAACGCTGACCTTCGTCGCCGAGCCGCATATTCACGAATAGTCACGCCTTTCCGCACAGCGGAACGGGCGTTGCCAAGCGGCACAGAGGCGCGCTCGCGACTCGCGTCGCGGCAATCGGCGGCCCCGGTGGAACATCCACCCCACCGGGGCCGTCTTCACTCAAGCGACCCGCGCTTCACTGCAACCGGGCACATCTTCGAGGTTGAAGTAGACGGGAATGCCGCGCTCGCGGGCGATGCGGACATCGTTGTCGGCGCCCTTGCTGTCGCCCGGCAGGCGCAGCACGGCATCACAAAGCGCCAGCAGCCGTCCAGCGACGGGATGGAAGATCTCCTCGTAAAGCGCGTCGCCGATCCTGGCACCACCAGCGGCATGCCAGACCGGCAGCGCCACCCACTCCCCGATCATTGGCACGTGGCCGGCTTTGAACAGAGCGTAGGACGGCTCCTCCAGCCGCTTCAGATTTTCCGCCATCTTGGCCGGGTCGTCGCCCGTGCCCGAGCGATAGGGCCCCGCAATCAGGATCAGCATGATTTTTCTCCATACATTTGCACAATATATCCAGATAATTCTGGAATACTCACGATATTTCGTGCAATATCGTGAAGAATCAAGGAGCGAAGTGAATGCTGACCACACAGAGACGGGCGCTGATTTCGGCGCGGCTGAACCGCGACGGCGAGCTTGTCGCCAAGCGTCTCGCGGACGAGCTGCAGCTTTCCGAAGACACGATCCGCCGCGACCTCCGGGAGATGGCGGCCGAAGGGCTGCTGCAGCGAGTGCACGGCGGCGCGTTGCCGCTGGTACCGACCCTGCCGGATTTTGCCGCGCGCCAGGAGATTGCCGGCGACGTCAAGCGCCGGCTCGGCCGCAAGGCGGCCGGACTTGTGTCTGCGGGGCAAACGGTCTTTCTCGACGGCGGCACCAGCAACGCCGAAATCGCCCGAGCGCTGCCGCGCGAAATGCGGCTGACGATCGTCACGCACAGCCCGACGATCGCAGCCGAGCTCGAACGGCATGATGCGGATGTGATCCTGATCGGCGGACGAATTTACAAACACTCGATGGTGGCGACCGGTGCCGCCACAGTGGCGGCGATTGCTGCCATTCGCATCGACACCTTCTTCCTGGGCGTCACCGCGATCCATCCGGTTCATGGGTTTTCGACCGGCGACTACGAGGAGGCGGCCGTCAAGCGCGCGATCCTCGCCCAGGCGGCGGAGACGTTCGTTATCGCCACAACCGAAAAATTCGGCGCGGCCTCGCCACATCACGTCGCCAACGTGGAGGACATTGCCGGGCTGATCTTACCGGAAGATATGAATGAAGCTGCCTTCAAGCCCTATCGCGACAAGGGCGTGACGCTGCTGCCCGCCTGAGGGCGGAGTATCCGGCCGGCGCGAAAGCTGTGCGAAGGACGCGCGACCGAGGTTCCGGTCAGCGCATCCTTCCGATCGATCATGCTGCGAAAGCGTCCGTCACCCTGACGTCGCCGACCGGGATGCCGTTCCAGTTCTTCATGGTGTGGCTGGCCTGCGCCATCAGGGCCGCGTGCACTTCGGGCTCATCCTTGAAGAAACGGGCAAGCGTGGCGGTGACCATGGCCTCGGCCGCGCGGGTAGCGCCATCCTCGCATTTGACGGCAATGGCGATGCCCTGTTCCGGAATCGCCGCGCAGAAGACGCCTTCGGCACCGGTCTTGGCAAAGATCCGGCCGGGCGCCGTTTCCATCAGCCGCGTGCAGCCGCGCTTGGTGCCGGCGACGTAGAAGGGCTCGGCCATGCAAGCCTCGATCAGCCGCTTCGACGCGCGGGCACGCTCGGGCGCAAGACCGACGCCGGTCACCATCTTGGCGAAACCGTGCGCAAGGCCCTTCAGCGGCACCGCATAGGTCGGGATCGAACAACCGTCGACGCCGCAATTGTCGCGGCCGAGGATGGCGCCGGTAAGGCTTTCCATCGCCCCACGGATTTCCTGCTGCAGCGGATGGTCATAGCCGACATAGCCCTTCACCTCGGTGCCGGAATGGCAGCAGGCGCAGATGAAACCGGAATGCTTTCCGGAGCAATTGTTGTGAAGTGCGCTCGGTGCCTCCATCGACCTTGCCTGACCGATCAGCGTCTTCTGGTCGGACGACCAATGGGCGCCGCATTCGAGCGCGGAGACGTCGCGGCCGGCAGCGGCCAGCATTTTCGTGGCAAGTGCTACATGCTCCGGCTCGCCCGAATGGGAGGAGCAGGCGAGTGCCAACTCCTTGTTGCCGAAGCCGTAAGCATCGGCAGCACCGCTTTCCATCAGCGGCAGCGCCTGCATCGCCTTGCAGGCCGACCGCGGGAACACACCGCTGTCGGTATCACCAAGAGAAAAGATCGTGCGGCCGTCACCGTCGACGGCAATAACCAGGCCTCGGTGGCGGCTTTCGACCAGATTGCCGCGCGTGACTTCGACGAGAACGGGATTCGACATGCCTTGCCCTCAAATTTCCTAGATTGGTGCATGCATTTAGCAGGAATCGAACAACAGGAAACCGGGGCTTTCATGAAATTCATCCGCAGGCTCGTTGCCGCCTTTCTGGTCATCTACCTCCTGCCGGCGCTCGCCTCGGCCGGATGGTGGTACATGAAGGAGCGTCCGCAGAGCTGGCGCGACGCAGATTGGTCGTCGGCGGGCATCCTGCCGAAACCGGCGCAAAGCCCGGATGCTGCCGTTTACATCTTCTCCGCCACCACGGGCGGCCTGAAGGGGGCTGTCGCCAGCCACGCCTGGATCGTCACCAAGCAACAGGGTGCCGCAGCCTACAACCGCTACGACAAGGTCGGCTGGGGCAAGCCGATCCGTAGGAACGCCTATCCGGCGGATGCCCGCTGGTACTCGAACGAGCCGCGGCCGGTTGCGACCGTAAGCGGTGCTGAAGCAAGCAGACTAATCCCGAAGATCGAAGCGGCGATCGCGGCCTACCCCTATTCCACGGCCGGCGGCTACCGGATCTGGCCAGGGCCGAACTCCAACACCTTCGTTGCCCATGTGCTGCGCTCGGTGCCGGAACTCGATGCGGTGCTGCCGCCGGACGCCGTCGGGCGTGACTATCTGCCGGAGGGAAAACTGTTCCAGATCGACGCCGACGGGCGCGACCTGCATGCGACGCTCTATGGCCTCGCCGGCATTTCGGCAGGGGTGCGCAGCGGCCTGGAACTGCATTTCTTCGGCCTCGTCGCCGGATTTGACATTGCCAACCCCGGCATCAAGATCCCGGCACTCGGACGTTTCGGCATCTGACGGCATTCATTCCCCGGAAAACCAGACCGGAAAGCAATTGATGAGCAGGATCAGAAACTGCATGGTCCCGCCGCCATTGCGACAAGGACATCCCCATGCATGAAATTCCGATCCGAAGCTTCGCCGTCTCCGTTGTGATCCTGCGCGAGACCGGTGGCACGCACGAGGTTCTTCTCCTGCGCCGCAACGGGTCTCTGGCCGGAGAATGGTGCCAGATCGCCGGCGCGATCGAGGCCGGCGAAACCGCCTGGCAGGCGGCACTGCGTGAGGTCGAAGAGGAGACCGGGCTGCGCCCGAGCCGCTTCTATTCCGCCGATATCTGCGAGCAGTTCTATGAAGCCGACCGCGACGCCATCAGCCTCCTGCCCGTCTTCGTCGGCAACGTGCCTTCCGCCGCGACGGTGACGCTCAATGCGGAACACAGCGAATTCAAATGGCTGTCTTTCGATGAAGCCGTTCGCATGGTGCCCTTTGCCGGGCAGCGGAAGGTTCTGAGACATATCCAACAGGAGTTCGTCGACAGCGAACCGAGTGCCTGGTTGCTGATCCGAGAGGCGGCAGCCGTCAACGACTGAGCGCCGAACGATCGGAAATGCAGTGAGGTAAAAATGGAAAAGGGCCGCGCGAGGCGACCCTTTCCATGAGTTTTGGCCAAGTGGCTGGCCCGGGTTTGGGACCCGAAGGAAGGCGGGAATCAGGTCGAAGGTTGCCTCGACGTATTCACCTCTCCCATGCCTGTCACGACGACCGAAATCTCATTAGACATTGGATCACCTTCCTTTCTGTTCGTTACCGATAATTCCAAGGTAGGTGATTTTCCCGGGATTGCAAGATCGACGAAGGTCGTAAATCAGCTCATCGTCATGACGATCTTGCCGATGTGGTCGCCC
Organism: Sinorhizobium sp. A49; assembly: GCF_002002725.1. Classification (GTDB taxonomy): domain Bacteria; phylum Pseudomonadota; class Alphaproteobacteria; order Rhizobiales; family Rhizobiaceae; genus Ensifer. The sequence goes on from NZ_MUNW01000063.1 coordinate 221,674, forward strand.
TCTTCCATCATCCGGTGTCCGTTTGCCACTCGTTCGAACGGCAGCACCGCGTGGATGACCGGCGCCACTTTTCCCGCCTCGAGCAAAGGCCAGGCCGTTGAAAGCAGACCGTCGCGGATCGCCTGTTTTTCCGTCGCCGTGCGCGGGCGCAGTGCCGAGCCCATGACATGCAGGCGTTTGGTCAGGATCGGGGCGATATTGGCAGCCTCGACCTTGGCGCCGCCAAGAAAGGCGATGATCGAAAGCCGCCCGTCCTTGGCCAGCGACCCGATGTTGCGGTCAAAATAGCGGCCGCCGACCATGTCGAGAATGACGTCGACGCCGCGACCTCCTGTTTCCTCGATCACCACCGCCTTGAAGTCCTCGTCGCGATAGTTGATCGCGCGCTTCGCGCCGAGCGCCTCGCAGGCCCGGCACTTGCCAGCGCTGCCGGCGGTGACGAAGACCTCTGCGCCCAGTGCCTTTGCCAGCTGGATCGCCGTGGTGCCGATGCCGCTCGAGCCGCCATGGATGAGGATGGTCTCCCCGGCTTTCAGCGCGGCCATGTCGAAGACATTGGCCCAAACGGTAAAGAACGTCTCCGGCAAGGCCGCCGCTTTCACCGCATCAAAACCTTTCGGCCAGGCAAGCGCCTGCGTCGCCGGCACTGCCGCATATTCGGCGTAGCCGCCGCCATTGGCGAGCGCGCAGACCTTGTCGCCGATGGAAAAACCTTGTGCGCCCTCACCGAGGGCCACCACTTCGCCGGCGACCTCCAGGCCGAGAATGGGGCTTGCACCGGGCGGCGGCGGGTAGTCGCCCTTACGCTGGAGAACATCGGGCCGATTGATGCCCGCGGCCTCGACGCGCACCAGAATGTCGCCCGGCTTGAGCGTCGGCAGCGGTCCCGTCTTGAGCTGCATATTCTCCGGACCACCGGGGGACGGAAGATCGACAAACGTCATTTCAGACGGAATCGGCATGGCGCAACCTTTCAAGTTTCACGCGCCATACCTAGCGCCGCCCATGCGTTGCGGAAAGGTCCGATGTCGATCCGGGCTGGCTGACCTCGTCGCCGAGAAACGAAAGGATCAGCGCTGCGACATCGGCGGGGCTCTCCCAATGCGGGTTGTGGCCATGACCGTCGAGCGTGATCGAGCGCACGGAGGCGAAGGTCTCGGCAAGAACTCGCCGATGCCCGATATCAAAAAGCGGATCCTGTGCTCCGGCAATGCACAGCACCGGCGCCCTGACCTGAACCGAACGCGATCTGAGGTCCGTCACCGCAAGCGCATCAAGGAGTTTTCGCCAAGTCGTCACCGGCATCACCGCGGCTTCGCGGCGCAGATGTCCCAGGAACGCCGTGTCGACCGGCCGGCTGCAGGCATGCCAGCGGTCGAAGAACGCGTCATCGGGACCAAGCGGATCTTTGAGCCCGCGTATTGCCCGGGCAACATCCGTCCTTGGACCGAAGTCTGGCTTGAGGCTTCCCGAGAGCAGGACCAATGCGCGCACCGCCTGCCGGCGACGCGCGGCAATCTCGATCGCGATCATCGCGCCCATGGAATGGCCGACAAGCACAAACTCGTGAATGGCCAGGCGATCGACCAGACGATCGACATCGTCGGCGAGGTCGGCAACCGACAGCCCTTCCCCGGGCATCGAACCGCCATGCCCGGCAAGATCCGGAATGATCAGGCGATATCCGCTCAAGGATGGAGCGATCAGGGAAAAACTGCGGCTGGTATCGGAATAGCCGTGCAACAGCAGGAGTGCCGGCCCCTGCCCGCCATCGACATAGGCGAATTGCCGGCCTCCGGGCAGTTCTATCCGCCGCTTGGCCGCCGCCCACGACTGCTGATCGATCACCGTCAAAGACCGAGCGCGGATTTGACCGCGGCAAGCCCCGGCTGCCCGTCATAGGTCGTCACGCCAGCGAGCCATGTTTCAAGACGTTGCGGTTCTTGCCTGATCGACTTGACCCCTGCTTCGTCGGGTGACAGGCCGTCATTCATCAGGTAGCCCATGCCGCGGTTCTCGAAATCGACATCGAAAACGAGGTTGTTCAGCAGCCTTGCGACATTCGGGCACTCCTGCAGATATCCCTTGCGGACCTGGGTGGCCACCGTCGCGGCGCCGAAATTCGGCCCGTAGAACTTGTCGCCACCCGTCAGGTACTTCACCGAGAACACGGTGTTCATCGGATGCGGCGCCCAGCCTTGGAACACGATGAAGGCCTTGTCGCGAACCTTGCGTGTCACCTCGGACAGCATGCCCTGCTCGCTGGACTCGACCACTTCCCAGTCTGCCAGACCAAGATCCGGATCCTTGATTGCATCGAGCATCAACTGATTGGAACCCGGCTCGATGCCATACATCTTGTTCTCGAATTTGTCGGCGAAGGTTTTCAGATCGGAGAAATCTTTGACGCCCGCGTCCCAGACGTAGTCGGGAACGGCAAAGGTATATTTCGCACCTTCGAGGTTGGTTCGGACCATCTCGACCGAACCGTCCTCCCGGTAAGGCTTGTAGTAGGCGACCATCGCCGGGTCCCAGTAGCCGAGAAAGACGTCGAGGTCCTTGCTGCGCAGGCTCGTATAGATGACGTCGATGCCGAGAAGCTTGCTTTCCGGCTCATATCCAAGCGCCGTCAGCAAGCTCAGCCCGACTCCGGTCGTAAAGGCCAGATCGTTCCAGCCCGGCTCCGCCAACCGCACGCTTTTGCATGCCTGCGGATCGCCCGCAAAGGCGGAACTCGTGGCGGTCAACAGAGCGGCGGCAGATATCAGGCTCTTCAAATACAGCATCGCGATCCCCAAATTGTCCATTCGGACTTTAAATTGACCAATGGGTCAACAATTGATCTTCCTGGAAAGTTTGTCAATGTGAGAATCGATGGGGGAAGACGCATGCGATTGACGAAGATCAGTGAGATCAGGCGCCGCGAGTTGCGGCGAGCGGCCTTCGAGGTCTTGCAGAAAGAGGGAATGGCCGGCGCGACCCTGGAAAAGGTGGCGACACATGCCGGCGCCTCCAAGGGCATAGTGCTGCATTATTTTGCCAATAAGCAGGAGCTGTTCGAGCATGCCATGCGCGAGGCGAATGCTTCGTTGAAGGAAGCGGTGGTCGAGAGGCTGCATCGCGCACGTACCCCGATCGAGCGGCTGGACGCGATCATCGAGGCCAATTTCGAGGAGCGCTTCTTCCAGCCCTCAGTCTGCCATGCCTGGCTGTCGCTTTGCGCCGAGGTGCCGCGCGAACCGCAATTGGCGCGGATTCAGACGATCATTCACGCAAGGATGCGGTCGAACCTGCTGTCGGCTCTGACGCACATCCTGCCTGCGAGCGAATGCGAAGATGTGGCGCTTGCGATTACGTCGTTGATCGACGGGTTGTGGCTGCGGCTCGGGCTGCAGTCGGGAGGACTGACGCGCGACATGGCGCTGGCGCAGATGCGCGACTACCTCGTCCACCGCCTGCCGAAAACCCCAAAGTAAATGGACGCGACGGCACTGACTGCAGACGGCAACGTGTTTGCCGATCCCGCTCGTTAGACGCCCAACGCCTCCAGCACCAGACCGCTGGTGCTGGCCTTGGCGCGGGACTTGATCTCGGCGATGCGGGCGCTGACGGCCTGACCGTCGGAGAAGACGAAGCCTTCCGGCGGCCCGAGAACGGCGATCGAACAGCGCATCAGCGGAAAATCCCTGGCCGTGCCATCGCGGCCATGGCCGCTGATCCGCCCCTCTGCCTGATGTTCAGGCAGATAGAGCTGACGGACGTCGGAGGCGAAATCGTCGAGCAGGCGGTGAAGCACGGCCTGCAGCTCATCGACGCTGCAGCCGCTGATGCCGACGAAGAAATCGTCGCCGCCGACATGACCGAGGAATTTTTCCTCTCCGATGAAGTGTCGCCGCAACAGGGCTGCGAAAAGCGTGATCGCCAGATCGCCCTTCTGGAAGCCATAGGTATCGTTGAACGGCTTGAAATTGTCGAAGTCGCAGTAACAGAAATAGCGCGGCTCGTCGCCGTCGAGGATGGCGTCCTGGACGTAATCGCGGATGGCGCGATTGCCGGGCAAACCGGTCAGCGGATTCTGCTCCTGCGCCGTCTTCAGCTGCTTCTCGTTGATGATCTTCAACAGCGACGATGCCGACAGGATGCCGGCATAGCGCATGTTTTCTGTCAGGATGACGCAATCGCTGCCGTCCATACCGGCGAAGATCTTCAGCATCTCATCGGCAGGCGTATCGAGGTCGGCGATCGGCGCCGGGCTTGCGTAATGCGAGATGCGGCGCTGGTAGAGCCGGTTCTTCAGGAGGTCGCGGCCGAAGGGATGATAGATCATCTCCTTGACGTGGTACTCGTGCAAAATGCCGCGGGGCTCGCCGTTGGCGTTCAGCACCGGAAAGAACGCCTGGCGTGGGTTCAGCCGGAAGAGATCGAACACGGATTCGAGTTCGTCACTTTCGCGCACCGCCGGCAATTGTTCGATCTGCTTGCGGATGAGGATGCTGTCGAGCGTCGCCGATGACCGGTGACCGCCGCCGTTCAGGGCCAGGTGCGGATAGGCCGGCTGCAATTCACTCAAATGCGTCGTCGGCCGGGCGATGAAATAGCCCTGCACCAGATCGCAACCGAGATCGCGGCAGGTCTGGAACTCCGCCTCGGTCTCGACGCCCTCGGCAATCACCCGGGTGCCGAGCACGTGGGCGGTGTTGACAGTATGACGCACGAGGTGACGCTTGCGGGCATCGGCGTCGATACCGGAGATGAAATGCCGGTCAATCTTGACGTAATCGACGGGTTGATCGCAGAGCAGTTTCAAGCCGTTGAAACCGGCGCCGAAATCATCGATGGCGAGCTTGAAACCGGCAAGCCGGAGTTCGCGCACCAGCGCCGAAAAATCCGGCATCTTGCCGCTGTCGAAACGTTCTGACAGCTCGAAACACAGGGACGACGGCGCGATATTGGCACGCTTCAGGTGGTTGACGAGGCGCTCGACTATGGCGTTTTCGCCGCCGACGAGGCGGGAATCGAAATTCAGGAACAGCGTGCGGGTGGAAAACTCGGGCAGCGTCGCGAAGGCGGCGACCGCACGGCTGTTGACCATATGTTCGAGCGCCAGCAACTGGCCGGCTTCTTCGGCCTTGTCGAGCAATTCCAGCGGCGAGGCAAAGCCGAGCTTTTGAAATCCGCGCATCAGCGACTCGTAGCCGAAGACGGCACCGGTTGCCGCCTCGACGATCGGCTGGAAGGCGCTTTCGATCACAAGCTTTGCAAGCGTTACGATCTGGTCGTCGCCGAACCGGCGAAGCGAGAGAATTTCGGCGGGGGCGGCGGACATGCCGGGCTCCAGAAGATTGGGAACGGACGATCGGACGGCCGCAGGATGGCGGCCAACAGTCAACGAAGTCTTTCCCCAATATGAAGCTTTGATGAAAGCTATATGACAGCTTCGCCAGCGCTGATCATTGTCGAACTTTCTAATAAAATCAGTAGTTTCATCAGATATTACAAACTTGCGGAGAACGCGCTGCCGCGGGCTCAGGCAAAAGCGAGGACGAGGACATAGGCGGCACCGATGAGCAGGCACAACGGTCCATAGAAACGCCGGTCGAGGGTGGCGAATGGCTCTTGCGGATGGCGGCTGCGGAAGATGGGAGTGAACGGCAGGATGCCGCGGGCAAAGAAGATGGTGGCAAGGGCCACCATTGCCATCCACACCAGCTTCGCCGGCAGGTTCCATGGCACACCGGAAACAAAGATCAACGGCAGCAGGCCTGCGTTGAAGATCAGGATCGCGACCACTGCCGTCAATCCGGCTGGCGGCATGGTTTCCAGTCCGCGCGCGCCGACAACGGTTTTTGACAGCGACGTTTCATCGCGACCGGGCCAGAGGCCGCCCCATGCCCAATAGGCGTGAAGAGCTGAAATAACCGAAAGAACAAAGAAAATTGCCCAGGCGAGTGCCACAGATACCATAAGGTTCTCCATCTAAGGTTTTGGTCGCAGCGCTCAGGCAGCCAACTTGCTCAGCGTCAAGGGCGCCGACCGCAACCCCGCCAGTGCGAGAGCGAAGATCAACAGGAACACGACCCATTGCGGCGTCTGCCAGAGGGTACCGACATAGGCGAGCCCGTAGCCGATGAAGAGGCCGGCATAGGCAAGATATTGCGCGACGACGGCACCGGCGAGCGCCTGCCGATGACGGCGGCTGATCGATGCCCAGAGCAATGCGGCGCTGTTGACAGCAAGGACCGCCGATGTCGCATGCCAGAGCAACGACACATAGACCTTGAGCACCGGCGGCATATCGATCGCAAGCAACGGATCGTGCACATCAGGCCCGCCCGCCAACACATGAATGCCTGTGGTCAGAAGGGAAAGTGCTGCTGCCGAAAGAAGCCAAAGGTTCATGATCTCATCTTCAAAAATCCACCATACGGCAGCGTATGTAGATGCGCCCATTGCGCGAGTCAATACGGTGGCGTATGGGTGCGACATGATGACGAAAACACCTCTTTCGGGCGACGACTGGATCAAGGCGGCCTTTCGTGCGCTTTCGTCCGGCGGCGTGCAGGCCATCCGGGCCGAGGCGATCGCGCGCGACCTGAAGGTCAGCAAGGGCTCGTTCTATTGGCACTTCAGGGATGTGCCCGATCTCAAGGCGCAGATGCTGGAGCACTGGGCGGCCCAAGCCACCGATGCGATCATTGCGGATGTGGAAGACAGTGCTGGATCGGGACGCGATCAATTGAAGCTGCTTGTCGAGGCGGCAACGGGCGACCGCAATCTCGTCTATGGCGGTGTACAGGCTGAGGGCGCCATCCGTGAATGGGCGCGTTACGACAGCGTCGCTGCGGCTGTACTCAAGGCCGTCGACCAGCGGCGGCTCGCCTATGTCGCCGAATTGTTTGCGCGATGCGGCTTTTCCGCCGCCTCTAGCCGAAGCGGCGCCAACATTCTCTATGCTGGACTGATCGGACTGGAGGCGCTCGCCTCAGGCGAGCTTGCCGACTTGCGGGCCGACATGCTCGCGCTGCTTTCAGCGCTTCTCGAGGGCGGCAGCCGTCAGGGAGCCTAACCCTTCGCCAAAACCCCGAAGGCGATCAGCGACAGGCCCTGCATCACCAGGTCGACCGCCAGGAACAGGCCGAGGATCCAGAGGCTGTTGACCGGCCAGCCGGCGGCAATGATCAGACCTGCTGCGAGCGTCACCAGGCCACCGAGTGCGACCCATCCCCAGCCCTGTATCGGACGCAGCTTGAAGCTGACCCAGATGCGGAAGCAACCGGCAACCACAAGCGCGATCGCCATCAGAAAGGTGAGAACGGACGAGGCCAGCACCGGATTGAGGAAGGCGAAGAGCCCGGCAATGGCGTAGCAGGCGCCGCTTAAGACCCAATAGAGTACGCTGTTCCAGCCCTTGACCTGGAAGGCATGGGCAAGATTGAACAGGCCGCCGACGAGCATGATCAGCCCGACGTAATAGACAGAAGCCACCGTCGCCATCAGCAGGTTGCCGAAGGCAAGACCGCCGCACATGATCAACAGCACGCCGAGCGCGACGAACCATCCCCATTTGCCGGCAACCGCCGCCTTGCCAGCCGGATCGAATGCATAGGTCATTTCAACCTCCAGTCCTTCGACTATCCAGAACGCTACCACGGGATTGAGCCGGATTTCTCTGCAAAAAGAAAGAGAAAACATCGCAGATTTTTATTGATTGATGAGTCAATCAAAAATAAACTGGCTATCGTCAAGGGAGAGACGGATGCCCAAGGTCGGAATGGAACCGGTGCGCCGCAAGGCGCTGGTGGACGCGGCGCTGCGTGTGATCGGCGACCAGGGTACGCTTGCCGTGACCATGTCCGACATCGCCCGCCGTGCCGGCGTCTCCCCTGCCCTTGCTCACCACTATTTCGGCAGCAAGGAACAATTGCTGATCGAAACCGTGCGCAGTCTTCTAAGGCAGCTGCGCGACGATACGGTGACGGCGCTGAACGCGGCGACAGCGCCACGCGAAAAGCTGAGCGCATTGATCCGCGTTTCGTTCCAGGCAAGCCAGTTTGCGCCCGACACCATCGCCGCGTGGCTTGCCTTCTATTCCGAAGCGCAGCGCTCGGAGGACGTGCGCCGCTTCCTCGTCGTCTATGCCCGGCGACTGCGCTCCAACCTGATGGCGAACCTGAAAGTCCTTTGCCCTGTCGATGACGCGGAACGCATCGCCGAAGGCGCAGCTGCGATGATCGACGGGCTCTACATCCGCCAGAGTCTGCGCTCCGCCCCGATCGGCATCGAAGCCTCGATCGCGCTGACGGAAGACTACGTCACCTCGCATCTCGACCAGCTCCACCGCCAAGGACGGGCCCCATGACCGCCAGACCGAATATCCTGATCATCATGGTCGACCAGCTGAACGGAAAACTCTTTCCCGACGGCCCGGCGGAATTCCTGCATGCGCCACACCTGAAAGCCCTTGCCGCCCGCTCTGCCCGCTTCCGCAACAACTATACCTCGTCGCCGCTTTGCGCCCCGGCCCGCGCCTCATTCATGGCGGGGCAATTGCCGAGCCGGACCCGTGTCTATGACAATGCCGCCGAATACCAGTCGTCGATCCCGACCTATGCGCACCATCTGCGCCGCGCCGGCTATTACACGGCGCTGTCAGGAAAAATGCACTTCGTCGGACCGGATCAGTTGCATGGTTTCGAGGAGCGGCTGACGACCGACATCTATCCTGCCGATTTCGGATGGACGCCGGATTATCGCAAGCCGGGCGAACGCATCGACTGGTGGTATCACAATCTCGGCTCGGTCACCGGCGCCGGCACCGCCGAGATCACCAACCAGATGGAGTATGACGACGAGGTCGCCTTCCTCGCCAACCAGAAGCTCTACCAGCTGTCGCGCGAAAACGACGACACGGAGCGCCGCCCCTGGTGCCTGACCGTCTCCTTCACGCATCCTCACGACCCCTATGTCGCCCGCAAAAAATTCTGGGATCTCTACGAGGATTGCGCGCATCTTCTGCCCGAGGTCGGGATGCTGGCGGAGGATCAACAGGATCCGCATTCCAAACGCATCATGCATTCCTGCGACTACGGCAATTTCGACCTGACCGAGGACAATATCCGCCGCTCGCGGCGCGCCTATTTCGCCAATATTTCCTATCTTGACGAGAAGGTCGGCGAACTCGTCGATACGCTGACGCGCACCCGGATGCTCGACAGCACGCTGATCCTGTTCTGCTCGGACCATGGCGACATGCTCGGCGAGCGCGGCCTGTGGTTCAAGATGAATTTCTTCGAGGGCTCGGCCCGTGTGCCGCTGATGGTGGCGGGCCCCGGTGTGACGCCCGGGCTGCACCTCGCTCCGACGTCGAACCTCGACGTGACGCCGACGCTTTGCGATCTTGCCGGCATCTCGATGGATGAAGTGAAGCCCTGGACCGATGGTATCAGCCTGGTGCCATCCATCAACGGCGAGGAACGCACCGAGCCGGTGCTGATGGAGTACGCGGCGGAAGGCTCCTACGCACCGCTGGTCGCCATTCGCGAGCGCAAATGGAAATACATCCACTGCGCGCTCGACCCGGATCAGCTCTATGATCTCGAAGCCGATCCGCTGGAGCTGAAGAACCTCGCGGCCAACCCGGAAACGCCGGTGCAGGCGGCAACGCTGCAGGCGTTCCAGGACATGCGCGCCGCCCACTGGGACATGGAGGCCTTCGATGCCGCCGTGCGCGAAAGCCAGGCCCGGCGCTGGGTGGTCTACGAGGCGCTGAGGAACGGCGCCTACTATCCGTGGGATCACCAGCCGTTGCAAAAAGCATCCGAGCGCTACATGCGCAACCACATGAACCTCGACAATCTCGAGGAATCCAAACGCTATCCGCGGGGAGAATGACATGAGAGCCCAACCGCAAGCCTCGCACTTCATCGATGGCGAGTATATCGAGGATGTCGCCGGCACCGTCATCGAGAGCATCTATCCCGCAACCGGCGAGGTGATCGCCCGGCTGCACGCGGCCACACCCGCCATCGTCGAAAAGGCGATAGCCGCTGCCAAGCGCGCCCAGCCGGAATGGGCGGCCATGAGCCCGACGGCGCGCGGCCGCATCTTGAAGCGTGCCGCCGAGATCATGCGCGCGCGCAACCGCGAGCTTTCCGAGCTCGAGACGCTCGACACCGGCAAGCCGATCCAGGAGACGATGGTCGCCGATCCGACGTCGGGCGCCGATAGTTTCGAGTTCTTCGGCGGCGTCATCGCCACAGCGCTCAACGGCGACTACATCCCGCTCGGCGGCGACTTCGCCTATACCAAGCGCGTGCCCTTGGGCGTCTGCGTCGGTATCGGTGCCTGGAACTACCCGCAGCAGATCGCCTGCTGGAAAGGCGCGCCCGCCCTTGCGGCCGGCAACGCCATGGTCTTCAAGCCTTCGGAAAACACCCCGCTCGGCGCTCTCAAGATCGCCGAGATCCTGATCGAGGCCGGCCTGCCGAAGGGCCTTTACAACGTCATCCAGGGCGATCGCACAACCGGGCCACTGCTGGTCAACCATCCTGACGTCGCCAAGGTGTCGCTGACCGGATCGGTGCCGACGGGCAAGAAAGTGGCGGGGGCAGCCGCGGCCGAACTCAAACACGTGACGATGGAGCTCGGCGGCAAGTCGCCGCTGATCGTCTTCGAGGATGCCGACCTCGAAAGCGCCATCGGCGGCGCCATGCTCGGCAACTTCTATTCGACCGGCCAAGTCTGCTCCAACGGCACCCGCGTCTTCGTGCAGAGGCGTATCAAGGACGCGTTCCTCGATCGTCTGAAGGCCCGCACCGAAGCAATCATCATCGGCGACCCGATGGATGAGGCGACCCAGCTTGGACCGATGGTTTCAGGGGCGCAACGCGACAAGGTCTTTTCCTACATCGAAAAGGGCAAAGCCGAGGGTGCACGTCTCGTGACCGGCGGCGGCATTCCGAACGCGGTCAGCGCTGAAGGCACCTATATCCAGCCGACCGTCTTTGCCGACGTCACCGACGACATGACGATCGCGCGCGAAGAAATCTTCGGCCCCGTGATGTGCGTTCTCGATTTCGACGACGAAGCCGAGGTCGTTGCGCGCGCCAACGCGACCGAATTCGGCCTGTCGGCCGGCATCTTCACCGCCGACATCACCCGCGCCCACCGGGTGGTCGACCAGCTCGAAGCCGGCACGCTGTGGATCAACACCTACAATCTCTGCCCGGTCGAGATCCCCTTCGGCGGTTCCAAGCAATCCGGCTTCGGGCGCGAGAACTCCGTGGCCGCGCTCAATCATTATAGCGAGTTGAAGACCGTCTATGTCGGTATGAGCCCGGTGCAGGCGCCGTACTGAGAAATCAACTGCCCCTCACCCTAGCCCTCTCCCCGCTCGCGGGGAGAGGGGATGTGGCACGCCATAAGGCCTCGTAACGGATTAGGCTTCAGGGAGGCGCCGAAGGGATCGAGCGCGCGCCACATTTGCCTTCGCCCCGCTCAAGCGGGGAGAAGGTGGCGGCAGCCAGATGAGGGGCATCCAGGGACAAGAAAGAGCACGATCATGCAGGCAGATTACATCATCATCGGCTCCGGCTCGGCCGGTTCGGCGCTCGCCTACCGCCTGTCGGAGGACGGCAAGCATTCGGTGCTCGTGCTCGAATATGGCGGCTCCGATATCGGGCCGTTCATCCAGATGCCGGCAGCGCTCGCCTGGCCGATGAGCATGGAGCGCTACAACTGGGGCTATCACTCCGAGCCCGAGCCGAACCTCAATAACCGGCGCATCACTGCGCCACGCGGCAAGGTCATCGGCGGCTCGTCCTCGATCAACGGCCTCGTCTACGTGCGCGGCCATGCCGAGGATTTCAACCGCTGGGAAGATCTGGGCGCACGCGGCTGGGCCTATGCCGACGTGCTTCCCTACTTCAAGCGCATGGAGCATTCGCACGGCGGCGAGCCCGGCTGGCGCGGCACCGATGGGCCGCTGCACGTCAAGCGTGGGCCGGTGAAGAACCCGCTGTTCCACGCCTTCATCGAGGCCGGCAAGCAGGCGGGCTTCGAGCTTACCGACGACTACAACGGCTCCAAGCAGGAAGGCTTCGGCCTGATGGAGCAGACCGTCTGGCAGGGTCGCCGCTGGTCGGCCGCCAACGCCTATCTCCGGCCTGCGATGAAGCGGCCAAACGTTTCGCTGCTGCGCTGCTTTGCCCGCAAGGTGGTGATCGAGAACGGCCGGGCGACCGGCGTCGAGATCGAGCGCGGCGGCAAGATCGAGATCGTCAAGGCGAACCGCGAGGTGATCGTCTCGGCCTCCTCTTTCAACTCGCCGAAGCTCTTGATGCTGTCGGGCATCGGCCCGGCGCAGCACCTGAAGGAGATGGGCATCGAGGTCAAGGTCGACCGCCCCGGCGTCGGCGCCAACCTTCAGGACCATATGGAGTTTTATTTCCAACAGGTGTCGACCAAGCCCGTCTCGCTCTATTCCTGGCTGCCGTGGTTCTGGCAGGGTGTCGCGGGCGCGCAATGGCTGCTGTCGAAGGGCGGGCTCGGCGCTTCCAACCAGTTCGAGGCCTGCGCCTTCCTGCGCTCGGCGCCGGGCGTCAGGCAGCCCGATATCCAGTACCACTTCCTGCCGGTCGCCATCAGCTACGACGGCAAGGCTGCGGCCAAGAGCCACGGCTTCCAGGTGCATGTCGGCTACAACCTGTCGAAGTCACGCGGCAACGTCACCCTGCGGTCCTCCGATCCGATGGCCGACCCGGTCATCCGCTTCAACTACATGAGCCACCCGGAGGACTGGGAGAAGTTCCGCCACTGCGTGCGCCTCACCCGCGAGATTTTCGGCCAGCAGGCCTTCGACCAGTATCGCGGGCCGGAAATCCAGCCGGGCGAAAAGGTGCAGACGGACGACGAGATCGACGCCTTCCTGCGCGAACATCTGGAAAGCGCCTACCACCCCAGCGGCACCTGCCGGATGGGCGCCAAGGACGACCCCATGGCGGTGGTCGATCCGGAGACGCGCGTGATCGGCGTCGACGGATTGCGCGTGGCCGATAGCTCGATCTTCCCGCACGTGACCTACGGCAACCTCAACAGCCCCTCGATCATGACCGGCGAGAAGGCCGCCGACCATATCCTCGGCAAGCAGCCGCTCGCCCGGTCCAACCAGGAACCCTGGATCAACCCGCGCTGGGCGGTGAGCGACAGGTAGGATCGCCTGCGCCACGAGGCACGTTTTCCCCGGCATTCGACTGCCGCAACGTCTGCGGCGTGTCACATTCATTGACGCTATCTCGTCCTGTCTTCTCAAGTGTCCGAGATGAAGGAGACGAACATGACAGCGAAGCTCGATCCGCTTATCGCAACCGCTGCGGCAATGCCATCATGGCTCCGCATGCGCGCTGGCCATTGCTTGACCGCCTGCACCGCACGGCAGTGGGGGATGTGATGACCGAGATGACCGACGAAGACGTCAAAACGAGCTTCGACCCGCTGCGTCCGCGACTGATCCGCATTGCCTATCGGATGCTGGGCTCGGTCAGCGAGGCCGAGGATATCGTGCAGGAGGCATTCCTGCGCTGGCTCGATGCCGACCGCGTGACCGTCAAGGAACCATCGGCGTTTCTGCGCCGGATCGTGACACGCCTTTGCCTCGATCAGTTGAAATCGGCACGGTGCCGGCGCGAAACCTATCTCGGGCCTTGGCTGCCGGAACCGATCGTCGAGGAGAGCGACGATCTCGACGACATCACCCTGCCGCTGATGATGGCGCTGGAACGCCTGTCGCCGCTCGAACGGGCAGCCTTCCTGCTGCACGATGTCTTCGGCGTCAGCTTCGATGAAATTGGCGAGACGATCGGCCGCAAGCCGGCGGCCTGCCGCCAGCTCGCCAGCCGCGCCCGCGTCAATATCCGCAATGCCCGCCGCCGCTTTGCGATGCCACGGGAACAGGGCCTGGAAATCGCCTCCGCCTTCTTCGCGGCGTCGCGTGGCGGCGACATGCAGCAGCTTCGTTCGCTGCTTGCGACCGAGGCGATCGTCTATGCCGATGGCGGCGGCAAGACGGTGGCACCAAGACGGCCGATCGTCGGCCTCGACAAGGTGATGAAGCTGCACGCCTCGCTGGCGCTGATCTTTGCCCAGACGATGTCGCGGCTGGTGCGTTACGATTTCATCAATGGGCTGCCCGGTTTCATCACCATCGAAGATGGAGAGATCCTGCAGACCACTGCCCTTGAGATCGAGCAGGATCGGATCACCGCCATCTACGTCACCCGCAATCCGGAGAAGCTCAAACATCTCCCGGAAACGCTGCGACATTTCAGTGGCCCTGCCGTTCACTGAACGGCAGGTGACCGCGCCCTAAAAATCGTTGGAGCCGACAGCTCCGTCAACCGACCCTGACCAACGCTTCAGCAAACCTGGCACGCGCCGACGGCGCGCGCCTTCGCTCGCGCGACAAATCCACCACCAAAACCAAAGGAGACCGAACCATGAGCAACATATGCATCGCCGTCATCTACCACAGCGGCTACGGACACACGGCACGGCAGGCTGACGCTGTCAAAACCGGTATCGAGCGGGTCGACGGCGCGTCGTGCCTGCTCTTGACCGTTGAAGACACACCGGCGCGCTGGAGCGATCTGCTCTCGGCCGAGGCGATCATCTTCGGCACGCCAACCTATGTCGGAGGCCCGTCGGCCGCGTTCAAGTCTTTTCAGGAAGCGAGTTCCAACGCTGTAATGGCCAAAGGCTATCTCTGGAAAGACAAGATCGCCGCTGGCTTCACCAATTCGGGAACCGCTTCCGGCGACAAGCTCGCGACGCTGATGCAGCTCGCACTCTTTGCTGCCCAGCACGGCATGCACTGGATCAACCTCGATCTGCCGCCGGCCAACCACTCGACCACCGGATCAGCTGATGATCTCAACCGGCTGGGCTTTTGGCTGGGCGCCGGCGCCCAGTCGAACGTCGACCAGGGGGCCGATCTCGCGCCGCCGCCATCCGATCTCGCCACAGCACGGCATCTCGGCCAACGCGTCGCTGAGGCCACGTTGCAGTTCGTGCGTGGCAGAACGGTCGAGCGGGAGCCGGTCGTCCCCGCGTGGAGAACGGCAAACGAGCGATAGGATCGGCGTCAGAGAAAACCGATCCAGCGCCCAGCAAGGAGTGCTGCCGGCCACACCGTCAGCGAGACGGCTGCGGATACGCGAAGACGCCATGAGACCGGGTCGCCATTTACGGCGGCCCGCCAGGCACCGCCCAGATGCACACTCACTGCATTGACGGCGCCAACCCCGAGCAGACCGATCTTTGCGAGGAAGGCAGCATTCGTGGCATAGGCCAACGGTCGCACGCTGAAGAGACAGAAGCCGGTCACAACCGCAAAGACCAGACCGACCGCGGCAGCGCGCGAAAGAAACGGTCCAAGCACGTCCAGCGACGTGTTGCCGAAGAAGCCCAGCAGCCGCAGATCGAGCGGCACGATAGCGCCGACCAGAAGCGCGATCGCCAGGATATGCGCCGCATTGATGAAGAGATAGAGGATCGCGGACCGACGCATCGCCGATGCAAGTGGCCAGGCCGCGATCGCTTCAAGCAGCTCGGCCGCGCTCATCCACCGGTCCGGATGCGTTCCGGATAGATATCGAAGGTTTCTCCGGCAACGCTGACGCGGACCGCCTTCAGGCGCTTCTCGCTCGGGTCGAGCGAGCGATTGCCGAGAACAACGATCTGATCACCGACCTTGGCGACACCTTCGACAAAGCCGGACCGTTCCGTCTGCCTGGGATTACCCAACTCGACGCGCCAGAGACCATCCTTTTCGGTTTCGACGTGAAGCGTCGGATGTGGCGGTGCCATCGAGATTTCCCGGATCGTGCCCGACAGTTCGATCTGGTCGGCTTCGGCCCAGGACCAGCCGTGATGGGCATAGGCGCCGGTGACCAGGAGCATAGCAACCATGGTTCCGACAAAAACGCGGCGAGGAAAGAACGCGAACATCGACCACTCCTTCATTTGCCTTGGAGATCTGAAGATTGAACCCGAAGCTCCGGATGCGAAAGCATCTGTCGTTCAACAAATCTTGAGCGAGGCAGCGGCATTCTGCGGACGGACGGGGGGCCACGTCACCAATCGCGAACTGATGGTTGCATGAACGTTGCTCAACAGCTTAAAATTTAGCCATTCTTAATCTCCGGTTGTTATGTCTATATCAGACGGAGTGAACGCTTGGCGGATGTGCCATGACGGCAATCGGCTGCAACGATTTTGCGTGCTCCATCGGACCATCGTCATCTCCCTTGCCAAGGCAAGAACGCCAACTGATGTCTAAGCGGCGCGTCCGCAGCCATCGGACGAGGACGAATTTGCCTTGCGGGCAACCGAAGAGCGTTTCCATGACAATCAAAGCACGCCTGCTTATTTGTTTGTCGCTGCTCGCCGTGGCCATGCTGGTCATGATCGTCACGGCATTCAATGCGATGACATCAATTTCCAAGCGCACGGAATCCATCGTCGCCGATCGGTTGGTACCGGTCGACCAGTTGAAGACCGTGTCGGACATGTATGCCGTCGAGATCGTCGACACCACCCACAAGGTGCGCAGCGCCGCACTCGGCTGGGGCGCCGGCAAAGAAGCGATCACCGCAGCCCTTTCCACGATCGACACGCAATGGCGCGCCTATGGGGCGACCAAATTGACGCCTGAGGAAAAGAGGCTCGCGCAGAGCTTCGATAGTGCGCGGGCCGCCAGCGACGCTTCGATCCGCGCGCTCATGCAGATCCTCGATCGCCAGGACAAGGCGGAACTTGAGCGCTTCGTCGACAACAGGCTCTACCCCGCAGTCGATCCCCTCGCCGTGCCGATCAGCGAACTGATCAAGCTGCAGCTTTCCGAGGCAAACAATGAACTCAGGGCGGCGATCGACGAGAAGGATAACCTGACACTTTGGCAAACAGTCATAGCCGGCCTCGCACTGGCAACACTCGCAGCAACGGTGTGGTTCGTCATCTCCGGACTTTTCCAACCGCTTTCGAAGCTACGCGAAGCGATGCGGCAGCTTGCCGCCGGCAACCTCAAGACGTTGATCTATGGCGAAGGGCGCCGGGATGAAATCGGCCAGATGGCAGGCGCCGTCGCCGTGTTCCGCGACAATGCGCTTGAACGCCAAAGACTGGAACAGGACGCGGAGGCAAACCGCTCGCTTTCGGAGCGCGAGCGCGAACAGCGCGAGGCGCAAAAGGCCAGGGAATCGGCAGAAGTGCAGGCGGCCGTCGAAGCGCTGGCCTTCGGGCTCGATCGCCTTGCCGAAGGCGACCTGACCTATCGTATCCGCACGGCGCTTGCCGAGCGGCTCGACGCGCTTCGCACCAACTTCAACAGTTCGGTCGGCAATCTGGAAGACGCCCTGCGCTCGGTCGGCGACAATGCCCGCAGCATCAATGCCGGCGCCACCGAAATCCGCTCGGCGGCGGGCGACTTGTCGAAACGGACCGAACAGCAGGCAGCCTCCGGCGAGGAGACGGCCGCAGCGCTCGACCAGATCGCAACCACCGTGGCGGATGCAAGCCGGCGAGCCGAGGAGGCCGGAAGCCTGGTGACCAGAACCCGCGGCGCGGCCGAGAAATCCGGAGAAATCGTCGGCAATGCGATCACCGCCATGAGCGGCATCGAGGCATCCTCCCGCGAGATCTCCAGCATCATCGGCGTCATCGACGACATCGCCTTCCAGACCAACCTGCTGGCACTCAACGCCGGCGTCGAGGCGGCGCGAGCCGGCGAGGCCGGCAAGGGCTTTGCCGTCGTCGCCCAGGAAGTCCGAGAGCTTGCCCAACGCTCGGCCCAGGCCGCCAAGGAGATCAAGGCGCTGATCGCCATCTCCGGCGCCCAGGTCAAATCCGGCGTCAGCCTTGTCCGCGAGACCGGAACGGCGCTCGAAGGCATCATCGCCGAAGTGCAGGAGATCAGCGCCCATGTGACGGCCATCGTCGAAAGCGCCCGCGAGCAATCGGCCGGCATCCAGCAGATCAACACGGCGGTCAATTCGATCGACCAGGGCACGCAACAGAATGCAGCGATGGTGGAGCAGTCGACGGCCGCAAGCCATAGCCTCGCGCGCGAGGCCGGTGCGCTCAACGAGCTGCTGATGCGCTTCAAGACCGGCAATGGCCAGGCGCATCCGGTGCATCTCGTCGCAGCCGGATCCGCCGAGCAGGCAGCCTCTTCGCCAGCGCGCACGCTCAACCGTCGGCTTGCCGCCGCCTACCGCAGTCCTGCGGCCGAACAGGAAAAGGGCTGGGCGGAATTCTAGCCGGCGCGAATGCCAATCACCGATTGGAGCGCGGACCGCAAGGCCCGCGCTTTTTCATGTAATGGCCAGGCCAGCGACGCGAAAGGAAGTATAAAGTCTAGTAATTTACTAGCTTATCTTGCGTTTTTCACTGCTTTTCGATCTGAGAGGCAGATTTGCTCCAAACGTGCAGCATTAGAAACCGCTATTTCTGTCCCTCGCCCCGCCCGGCTGCGATATTCCGACTAAGTTGGAACAGGACGCAGCCATGACCACGTCACCCCTCGACGCCACCGCAAAAGCTTTGAACGAAGCGCTTGAAGGCCTGGACCTCGCAGGACGTCTCGCGCTCGTCGCCGGCCTCGAAGGCCGCGCCGTCTTTACCACGTCGCTCGGCATCGAAGACCAGGTGATCACGGCTGCGATCGGCGAGAACCAGCTCACCGTCGACGTCGCGACGCTCCAGACTGGCCGCCTCTTCAACGAGACGGTGGCGTTGATCGACAAGACGGAAGAGACCTACGGCATCCTTATCAAGCGGTTTCACCCGGAAAGCGCCGACGTTGACGCCTATGCCGCGCAGTATGGCGCCAATGGCTTTTACGACAGCGTCGAAGCCAGGCACGCCTGTTGTGACGTGCGCAAGCTGAAGCCGCTTGCGCGCGCACTCGAAGGTGCCAGCTACTGGGTGACGGGACTTCGCCGCGGCCAGTCCGGCAACCGGGCGGCGACGCCCTTTGCCGAAGCGGACAACGAACGCGGCCTGATCAAGATCAATCCGCTGGCCGACTGGGATATCGAGACCATCCGTGCTTACGTTACCGCGAATGGCGTTCCTGTGAACCCGCTGCATGCCCGCGGTTATCCTTCGATCGGCTGCGAACCCTGTACCCGCGCCATCAAGCCGGGCGAGCCCGAACGGGCCGGCCGGTGGTGGTGGGAAAACGACGAGAAGCGCGAATGCGGTCTTCACGTCCCCGAGGCAGCCACCTCTGCCATCCCGAATACGAGCAGCGCCGCCTGAGGGCAGGCGCACTCCTCAAAAGACAAGATCCTCCCGGAGACTGAAATGCCCCTGACCCATCCGGAAACGGAACTGCATAATCCGCAGAGCACCAAGCCGCCGCTTGACCCGCATCTGAAGGCGCTGGAAAACGAAGCGATCCACATCTTCCGTGAAGTGGCCGCCGAGTTCGACCGGCCTGTCATGCTCTACTCGATCGGCAAGGATTCCTCGGTGCTGCTGCACCTGGCACGCAAGGCCTTCTATCCCGGCCGCGTCCCCTTCCCGCTGCTGCACGTCAACACCGGCTGGAAGTTCGCCGAGATGATCGCGTTTCGAAACGAGATCGTGAAGCGCTACGACCTCGACCTGATCGAGCACGTCAATCCGCGCGGTGCTGCGGAAAACGTCACGCCGTTCAGCCATGGTTCGGCGCTCTATACCGACATCATGAAGACCGAGGCGTTGCGCCAGGCGCTTGATGCCGGCCAGTATGACGCAGCCTTCGGCGGCGCGCGCCGCGACGAAGAAGCCTCACGCGCCAAGGAGCGCATCTACTCCTTCCGCACCCCCGACCACCGCTGGGATCCGCGCAACCAGCGCCCCGAGCTCTGGAACGTCTATAACGGCATGGTGCGCAAGGGCGAGAGCGTGCGCGCCTTTCCGCTGTCGAACTGGACCGAAGTCGACATCTGGCGCTACATCCAGGCGGAAGACATCCCGATCGTGCCGCTTTATTTCGCCAAGAAACGCCCGGTCGTCGAACGCGACGGCATGATGATCCTTGCCGAAGATCCCCGCCTTGAGCTTTTGCCTGATGAAACCAAGCGCGAAGAGGTGATCCGCTTCCGCACGCTCGGCTGCTTCCCGCTGACCGGCGCCATCCGCTCCGAAGCCACCTCGCTCGACGACATCATCTCCGAACTTGAAACCGCGACCGTATCCGAACGTCAGGGCCGCGCCATCGACCGTGACCAATCCGGCTCGATGGAAAAGAAAAAACGCGAAGGATATTTCTGATGACCGCACCAGCAACCGCGAATGCCGTTCAGGAAGACGCAGCCGGCCAGGTTCTGGCGTTTCCGGCCTCCGAAACGGCACGCGCCACGCGCGACAGCCGTCCCCTTCGCCTCATCACCTGCGGATCGGTCGACGACGGAAAGTCGACGCTGATCGGCCGGCTGCTCTGGGATACCAAGGCGGTCAAGGAAGACCAGGCGGCAACACTGCGGCGTGATTCCAGCGGCAAGCAGAACGATCTCGGCCTGCCGGACTTCGCGCTGCTGCTCGACGGTCTCCAGGCCGAGCGCGAACAGGGCATCACCATCGACGTCGCCTATCGCTACTTCTCAACCGACCGGCGCTCCTTCATCGTCGCCGACACGCCCGGCCACGAGCAGTACACCCGCAACATGGCAACCGGCGCCTCGACGGCCGACCTCGCGATATTGCTGGTCGACGCTCGCGTCGGCCTGCTCGAGCAGACACGCCGGCATGCGACCATCGCGACGCTGATGGGCATCAAGCAGTTCGTCCTGGCGGTCAACAAGATCGACCTGACGGACTATGACCGCGCCCGGTTCGACCAGATCAGCCACGAGTTTCGTGAGCTGGCGTTGTCACTCGGCGTGCGCCAGGTCACGGCCATTCCGCTTTCAGCGCTGAAGGGCGAGAACGTCGTTTACGACGGTCGCGCCTCCATGCCCTGGTACGACGGCCCGACACTGGTCGAAGTGCTTGAACTGGCGACGACACGCTCGTCCCAGACCGTTGGCTTCCGCCTGCCGGTACAGCGCGTCTCCCGTCCGGGCGAAAGCTTCCGTGGCTACCAGGGAACGGTTGCCGGCGGCTCGGTGAAGCCCGGCGATAGTGTCGTCATCCTGCCCTCGGGCATGGTCGCCAACGTCACCAAGATCGTCACCTTCGACCTGGTGCGCAATGCGGCGGTGGCGGGAGACGCCATCACGCTGGTGCTCGATCGTCAGGTCGACGTTTCGCGTGGCGACATGATCGTCGCCATCGACAGCCAGCCCCTGACGGGCCTTGCCTTCGACGCCCAGATCGTTGCGCTGCAGCCTGACGGCATCCAGCCGGGCAAGCGCTACTGGCTGAAAAGCGGCAGCCGCCGCCAACGTGTCCAGGTGCAACCCGCAAGCCAGCTGGACCTGAAGACCGGCAAGTGGGAACCGGCCGAGCAACTGGCGATGAACGCCATCGGCAAGGTTCACCTAGCCTTTGACGAACAGGCGATCTTCGACCCCTACGAGCAGAACCGCACGACCGGCGCCTTCATCCTGATCGATCCCGACACCAACAACACGGTGGCCGGCGGCATGATCACGGCCAAACGCTCGGCGCTTGGCGGCATTCATACGGAAGATGCGCGTGTGATCCTGTCGCTACCGGCCGATCTTGCCGATCAGCTGATGGCAACCGAGCTGTTTGCGGCTCGTCGCGAGGACGCCGAAGTACGTCGCGTCAGCGCCGGCCGGGCGAGCGAGATCATCGACACGATCGACGGCTGATCGCCGGTCACCCAGGATAAGAAAGAGGGCCTGCGTGGGCCCTTTTTCGTTTCGACGGATCTGCGCGACGCCTCGCTGAATTGCGCCAACGCACCTTTCCGAAATTGGCTGCTGCGCTACTTTCCATGGACCGGGAAGGAGGAGTAGCCATTATGCTGGACCATGAACGGGAAGACGTGCCGCGCCGTGGCTTTCTTGGGCGGGCCATGACGATCGAGGCCTTCGCACGGAAGTACCGGCTCGACGCGGAGGAAACAAGACGGCTTCAGGGCCAGTTCGGCCCGACGGCCGACGAGATCGAGTTGCTGCAGGCCGCTCGGCGCATCGGTATGCCGGAGCAGTAACACCGACCTGCGCTGTAGTGCGTCTCCAGCGCAGCGCGTCAAACAGGACGCCCAAAGGCGCTGTAATGCTAACCATTTTCCTGCTTACATCGATTTCGATCTAGGGAATCGCGCAGCAAATCACGACCGCTGCTCGATGCTCGGAAGCACCATCGTCAGCGGGGCGGGATCGGCGTGCTGCCAAAGCTGGTAGCCGACGACGCTGCCGAGGATGGCGGACCATATGGCGATCTCGCGGAATGAGATTATCGGTTCCTTCAACATCTGAGCCTCACGGGGAGAACGATTGTTGAGGACAATATCGCCTTTATTGTTCACTGCGATAAGACGTCATTCGGTGAACATGCCGTCTCCAATTGAACAATGACGGTTTGCTTGCGGCGTGCGCGTATTTCGGCGGCACGCGCTGGCGCTGCGTCGAACGCACACATTGATCCGCCATGGTCCCGGCTCGCGCGACACCAACGCCCAGCAATGGCCGCGACGATCTTCGTGCCGCCCCGTGCCGAAACGGCACATAGCTTGCGATTGCTTCACCTTGAGCAGCGGCCATAAAATTTGAGGGTTTAAATATGTCGATGCATTTGTAAGTTGGCGCGTCGATCATGATGATCGATAGGGCTGTTTCACCGTTGCCAAACGTCGTGGGACAGTCCGCCTGACCAACAATGCCAGGAGCCCTGGTCAGGCAAAGAAAAGGGCCCTTGCGAGCCCTCTCCTGTCTTCCAATGCATCATCCCTGATCAGCGGGCGCTGACCGCAGGCTCGGCATCTTCATCTTCCGTGCGGCTGGCGAAATAGTTGGCGAGCAGCGCGCCGGAAATGTTGTGCCAGACGCTGAAGATCGCGCTCGGCACCGCGGCCACTGGAGAGAAGTAGGCGTTCGCCAGAGCGGCGCCGAGGCCGCTGTTCTGCATGCCAACCTCGATCGCGATCGCCTTGCGCTTGGCAAGCGACAGACCGGCTGCCTTGGCGGCGAAGAAACCCAGGAGATAGCCGAGGCCATTGTGCAGGACGACGACGGCGAAGATCAGCAAGCCGGAACTGGCGATCGCGCCCTTGCTGGCACCGACGACGGCGGCGACGATCAACACGATGCCCGCGACGCTAACGAGCGGCAATGCCGGCACGGCAGCCTTGACCAGGCCCGGCAGCAGTTTCTGCAGCAGGAAGCCCAGCGCCAGCGGCACCAGCACGACCTTGACGATGCTCATGAACATCGCCATCGCATCAACAGGCAGATATTGGCTGGCGAATGTCCACACGAGAAACGGCGTTACCACCGGCGCCAGAAGCGTCGTGACGCTGGTGCAGGCCACCGACAGCGCGACGTCCCCCTTCGAAAGGTATGTCATCACGTTGCTCGAGGTGCCGCCCGGGCAGCAGCCGACGAGGATGACGCCGGCGGCCACTTCCGGCGCCATCGGGATGATGGCGGTCAGCAGCACCGCAAGCAACGGCATGATCAGAAACTGCGAGATGACGCCGATACCGACCTCGAACGGGCGCTTGGCGACCTCCTTGAAATCGTCGAGCGAAATCGTGAGCCCCATACCAAACATGATGATGCCGAGCAGCGTGACGATGTAGGGCGTGATCTGCTTGAAAATATCCGGAAAAACGAAGCCGAGAACGGCGAAAAGAATGACCCAGAGCGCGAAAGTACGTCCGACAAACTGGGAAAACGATGCGACTGCCTTCAAAATTTTACTCCTTGACGTGATGACGGCTGTCTAGGCGTCGGGCCCGGTTGCTTCAACACGTTTCGAACAAAAATCCGTCAGAGGTCGCAACATTGTGTCGATCACGACGTGACATCAGACACAAACGAGACGCATCTGGACATCAGCCGCGACATGCGGATATCAGGCAGGTCTGACGCGACGACGCGCAGGATCTCAAGGAGACGAAGATGACCGCGGACAAAAAACCGGAGACGACCGTGACCGTCGAAAAACGCTCGAACGGCAAATGGTGCTTCGTCGTAAAGTATCGCGGCGTCACCCACCCGGCCCAGGGCAACTTCTCCTCGATGCTGCAGGCGCAGGCGATCGGCCAGTCGGTACTGAAGGCTTTGGAAAAGCAGCGCTGAAAACGTCCACCCCGTCGATGCGGCCATGATGGAGCAGCCGAAGCTGTTCGCCTGCCCGCGGCATCTGGGTGTGCGACGGCGGCTGGCGACTACTCCGTCGCCGAGCGAATGATGTTACAGAGGCCGTCGCGCACGATGTCCTTGGAGGTCATCTGCCCGGCCTGGATATCGAAGATGGCATCGACGCGCGTGCCGGCGCCGCGCTTGCGGGCGACGACCCGCAACGTTTGTATACGGCCGGAACCGGTCGTTTCCTGAAACGCGTCGACAGTGCCGAGTGACTTATTGACCTTGATGCCCGAGAACCCTTCGGCGGCAACGCCTTGAGCCAGCCGTTGCAAAGCGGTTTCAGGCTTCAGCTTGGCGAATTCCTGCCAGGTCTTGTAGCTGATAGCCGTCACCAACGGCACACCGGATACCTTGAAGTTCTTTTCGCAGCTCTGTGCCTGCGCCACACCATGGCTCGCCAGAACCAGCACCGATGCGGCTATTGCCCGCCTGATCAACATTCCCCCACCTTTCGACAAGCACAACAATGTAGCCACCGAGACTACAACCCTTAGTTATAGTTAAACAAGTCGAACATCCAGTCATGCACCGTTGTTCGACAAGCGGCGCGATCGGGCTGCAAAGTGCGCGCCCGAAACGATTGGGAGGTCGCTCTATGCCTTCGAAGATTTAAGGTTGATGCTTGCGAAGCGTCAGCTTGTTCTTTCGCCTCACGCAACCAGGCGAGCGAGGTCAGTGGAAATCCAATTCGCCCCTTGCCCTTCGGCGGCATCGGCCCGAAGCAGACGACGAACGACTTTCAGCGCTTTCCTGCATACCTGGCTTTGTGATGGGCAGCCGCATATGGCATCTCGCCGATGGGCATGTGCGTCTTGCGGTCGGTGACCGTGCCTGGCCGGTACTGCCTGACCAGGGTCATTGGCGTTGATCCGTTTGCGGTATGCGCCCACCTTGGCCACATCCGCATCGTTGCGTGATCCTATTCCACCACGGACATTAGATCGCCACCGAATTGAAACGGCTTCACGCCGGTGGGAACCGAGCGAGCATTGGCCGTCGCCGGGAAAATTTCAAAGTCGGGCGTGAAAACTGTAAGGATAGAGCGCAGTTCATTGAACGGTCGGCGGTCGCCTTCGAACCGCGCATGACCCTCTGTTTCAAGCTGTTCAAAGGTCTTTGCACCGACCATCACCTGATCGAGGTCGGATCGGTTGAGTGTGATGGTCAATTCTGCGTCGGACTTGATGAAGCCCTTGATATTGGTGAGTGTCGCGTTCGACATTTCGACGAGAAACTTTTCATCATTGTCGGGTGTGACCAGATTGATGGTCCAGTGCATCCCCTCGGCCTTGCGGCTGTCCATGCTGATGCCAAGGAAATCGAGCCACTGCTCGGTCGCCATGGCCCGGACGACGTCAGGGCCATTGGCGTTAGCGGCGATGCCTGCGGCAATACCGGTGCGCAGTTCGGCGGCCAATTGGAGGTAGGTGTTCCGGAAGCTGGTGCTTTCGTTTTGGTATCCCAGTTGTTCGAAGGCATCGGCCAACAGGTTGCGGGCATCCTGATTGGTCGGTTGCGCGAATACCAGCCGCGACAAGATTTCCCCGGATTCCCGGTAACGCCCGGCAGCATTTAGTTCGCGTCCCTTGGCGAGAATGGGCTGTGCGCCTCCCATCATCTCAACGTAAAGCGGCGCGATGTCCGCTGGCGACAAGGGGTCCAGATTGGCCGGGTTGCCATCCCAGAAGCCCAGGAAGCGGTTGATGATAGCGCGGACGTTGTTCTTCACCGCTCCGTGATAGCTGCGCGCAGCCCATTGCCGCTGCAGGCTCTCGGGCACTTCATAGGTGTTGTGCACCTGGTTGATCGTTACACCCTGGTTGGCAAGATGCAGCGCCTGATTGTTCATGTTGGCATAGAGATCCCGCTGGGCGCGCAGAACTTCCATGATACGGGCATTGCCCCATCGCGGCCAGCTGTGCGAGGCGAACAGTACTTCCATATCGGCGAAGTTGTAGATTGCCGCGTTGATCTCCTTGGACCAGTTCAACGAATTGCGGACCGGTGCGCCGCGCAGCGTGTAGATGTTGTGGATGGTCGCGGTGACATTTTCGCCTGCCCAGAAGGCCTTCCATTCAGGGAACCACGTGTTCATCCCTGCCGGTGCTTCCGTGTCAGGCGTATTCTGGAACACCATCTTCACGCCATCGACCGAAATTTCCTGGAACGGCTGGCTGACGCTGACCGTTGGCGCGATAAGGCCCGGCGCTCCAGCCGAAACATTCTTGCCGATCGACTGATCGACATGACCATGCGGATTCCGGGCAAGGATGGTCGCATACTGTATCCGGCTGCGACGGCTCATGGCGTTGCCCGCGAACACATTTTCCGAGATGGCCTCATGCAGGAAATGTTCAGGTGCGATGATCGGTACACGCCCGCCCCGCACGTCGGCTTCATCGACCACGCCACGCACGCCGCCAAAGTGATCGATGTGAGAATGTGAATAGACCACACCCGTGACAGGTCGCTCGCCCAGAGTGTCATTGATGAATTTGAGCGCCGCGCGCGCCGGTTCCGCGGTGGTCGCTGGGTCGAAGACGATCCAGCCGGTGTTTCCCTTGATGAAGGTGATGTTGGCGAGATCGAAACCACGGACCTGGTAAATCTTGTCTGGCAGGACCTCATACAGACCGTAGCCCATATTGAGGATGGCCTGGCGCTGCAGCGAAGGATGAATGCTTGGAAAATCCTTGCCCTGCAATAGGAATTGGTAGCTTTCCATGTCCCATGCGATATGTCCGGCATCGGCCATGATTTTGGTGAAGGGCGGTGTTTTCAGGAAACCGCGGCGGTGCTCCTCGAAATCGCGCTCATCTTCGAAAGGCAGCCCCGCCTTCACGCTCTTGCGAAGCTCCAGTGTCGCGGCAGATGCAGGTTTTCCCTGGGGGTGGAAATGCTCCCCTTTGGCGGCGTTGAGGTCGAGGAGTGGATTGGCAGTCTCGGCGGAGACAGGAGCAGCCAGAAGAAGTGCCATGACCGAGCCCAAAACATAACCAGAACGTGCAAATTTTGACTGGAACATTACATTCCTCCTGTTGGCGATAGTCACCGCTACGCCCCTCAAAATCGTCCACTGACCTCAAGTCATAACACTACTTCTGCGTACATGAGAAGATTCTATTATTCTCGCAGTGCTAAAGACACGTCGTTTCAGAGCCCCCTGCACGCGATCGTGGAGCTTAAAGACCATCAAAAATTCCTGTTGTTCGGCGATGAAGCGCACTCATTCGGGCTGCACCCCACAAGAACATTGAATTCGAAGCTCGGGATCACCGATAAGGTCGATTTTGTGATGACGATCCCGTCGAAGGGTACGGGACCAATTGGGGGCGGAGTGGCCACGTCGCACGCTTTCAAGACACGTCTTCAAGTCGAGACAAACGCAGATCTCTTTCAAGCCGCGACACTGCCCGCGGACGTTGCCGCAATCATCGCGAGTACGGAGATGATCGAGGAGACGCCAGAGCTTTTGAGCTCCTTGTCGAAGGTCCACTACATGCGCGACACGCTACGCGTTCTCGGTTTTGATATCGGAGGCGGTACCAGTCCGATCATTCCGGTCTTTGTTCGCGTGTCCGATACACTTCTGCAAATGGGCCAAGAAATGTATGACGAGGGCGTATTCACCACTTCACCTGCTTGCCCTGTTGTAAGGCAATCAGAGGTTCGCTTCCGTTTCATCCTTAACGAGTCAGCAGATTGATCCGAGTTTGGATGTCCTCGAAAAGCTCGCTCGGAAGTACGGTGTGTTGACGGCCCAAACCGCCGATTGACTGAAAGCCATCGACATCCAATGTTTAAAGCGTCGGACAAGGCTTAGAACGAGCCCTGTCCGTAGTTTGTGCAGTCCTGGGCTTTCTTGTCGCTGGGGCGTGAAGCGTCGGCGATGCTATGGCAGTCAGGCGGGGCGCTTCAGCCGATTGAACATAGCAGTTCATGCCAATGCAATGGTGAAAATCACGGCAGCGTTTTGCAGAGACATGAGATAAAATGAAAAACCCCGCAAATGCGGGGTTTCAAGCTGGTCGGAGTGAGAGGATTCGAACCTCCGACCCCCACGTCCCGAACGTGGTGCGCTACCAGACTGCGCTACACTCCGTGACCAGCGGCGCCTCTATAGAACAGGCATTTGGATTGCACAAGCGCCTATTGCGAAAAACATTCTCGGTCACGGCAATAATGAGCAGGGCCAGTGGAAAACCGAGGCGGGAACGGTGATCCACCTCCTGTTTGATACGGCCTTCACACCAAATATCGGCCAGAACCGACGACGATCGCTACCGAGCGAGACGCCCCTTGACGGGGATTGCCTGTGTTGCTTGTCTAATGCACCGGCTTCAGGTGCTTGCCCGCTATCGCCAAGGAGTACGTCAATGCCGCCGATCCGTTCTGTTTCGCTTGCCGCGATCGTCGTTGCCGGCCTGGTGCCCGGCACGGCAGGTGCCGATATTGCAGCCCCCTGGGGCTTCGAAGTGGATCTGTCCTTCTCACAAGCCGCCGCGAGCAAACTTCAGGCGCTCAAGGAAGGGATCGTGATTGCGGCCTATTACTCCGGCGAGCCGGCGCCGGGCGCCGAAGAGCACGCCGACCAGATCGGCATGATCGATCTGGGCGAAGACAGGACCGAACGAGACGGCGAACCGGCGACGGTGGCAATTGCCGGCAAGGGCGATATCGAAACACGGCTGCATTGGGTCAAGGACGGCGAGCCCCTCGTCAACATCAACGTCTACTCCGCCCGTCGCAGCGGCCCGGACAACCTGCTCGACTGCGACGTCTATGACGGCCCGCTGAAGGCGATCGCCGGGAGCGCTACCAAGATCGGCTGCAAGCTGATCGGCGAATAGGCCGGGCAGCAGAGCTTCCCTAGCCGGACGCATCTGAGCAAATCGCGCCCGCGCATCAGCACGAAAAGAGCGTGAACGACGCCCAAAAGGCATTGCTGACCAGACCTGTCAGGACGAGCTGTTCGAATCGCTGTGCCGCAACCGTTCGCATGTTCACGGCGGCGGGCGAAGAGGCGTGAATCGGCTCCAACCGTTCACGTTGCCGTGAGGCTGCGAGGCCAAGTAGGGCCTTTCTGCAACGCTTCGCATTTTCCTGAAATAGAATGCAGACAGCGGATTTTCTTTGCAGGCTTTTGGCGCTAGAGGCTCAGCGGAAAGCGCGCAAACTCAGGGGATTGAGGCCTGCGCGCTAAGCCTATTTCCGAACGAGAGCCAAAGGGACGAAAACATGAACTTCCGCATGATGACGGTGGCAGGCCTCGCGCTTGCGCTCGCAGGCTGCACCACGACGACGGGGATCTCCAAAAACGCGGTCGAATCCCGCTGGCTCGGTCAGCCGGCCGGCGGATTCTTCGCCCAGTATGGCCCTCCGCTCTCCGACGTCGAAAGCGGAAGCTCCACCGTCTACAACTGGAAGGGCGGTTACAAGACCCGCAAGGTCCCGGCGCAGTATGAAACCGGCAAGGACGGCAAGCGCGGCAAACGCATTTCCCCGGCCCGCACGGAATACCTGAGCTGCTCGGTGCAGCTGACCGTCTCGTCGGACTACGTCATCCGCTCGATCCGCCTCCTCGGCGACCACAAGCGCGCCGACGGCCCAAGCTGGTGCGAGGAATTCCTCGGCGGCGCCAAGCAGGAAAAGCCGGCAACACCGGCGAGCTGATTGCCGAGCGCATAACAATGCAGACATTCCAGACCCGCCAGCGTCCGTTGGCGGGTTTTGTATTTCGGCGGCGGATAGCGGAGCGGACGGAGCGAGTGACTGTCGCAGCGCGCCGATGAAGACGAACGACCCGCGCGGCGCGGGCTGACTACACTGAACCGACCATGCTTGCTTCCGGGACGGACCAATACGCGAACAACGATGGGTGCCATGCCGGACATGGCAATCGGGGCACGAAAGAACGTTGAGCACTGTCTGACGGAAAATATGGCTGGGGCGCCAGGATTCGAACCTGGGAATGCCGGTACCAAAAACCGGTGCCTTACCGCTTGGCGACGCCCCAACGGAGTTGACGGAAAACATTCGCGCCAAATCGAGCGCCTGATTATCAAAGCTCGTGCCGCGTCACAATGATTAAGTTTGCGGTATGCGCGGTTTTGTTCGGCTTTGTCACGCATATTGGCTTTGTCGTGCGCGAAAGGCCAGCATCTGGCGCGGCGGTGCCCTTCCCTTCCCCCACATCCCCTCCTATTCTCCGGCGCGAATGGAGACC